>CAWGTW010000004.1:0-748930 GCA_963825565.1 Ilumatobacteraceae bacterium | reverse complement strand
GCGCAGCCAGGCCGGTTTGCGGGTCTCGATCGTCAGCCCACCGGTCACGCCGGCGGCTTCGAGCCGATCGGCGGCGCGCGACGCCGGCCCGATCGGCTCGCCGGGGCCGGCGCCGCGCGAGAACGCAGCCAGGTCGCGCCCGTCGACCGGGTGCCTCCACGCGACGTCCTGGCGCTCGATCGACCCAGCGCTCCAGCGTCGGGCGGCGAGGCGGCCGACGACGTCCGCGACGTCGCGCAGCGACACGTCGATCCCCTCCTCGACGAGCGACGTGACCGGCTTGTCGCCGATCCCGCACGGCACGATGTGCTCGCGCATGTACGCCAGGTCGGTCGACACGTTGAGCGCGAAGCCGTGCATCGTCCGGCCGTGCTTCAAGCGCACGCCGATCGCGCAGATCTTGCGCGCCCGCGGACCGTCGGGGTCGAGCCACACGCCGGCGTACCCGGCGAGCCGGCCGGCGTTGGGGACCCCCAGCTCGGCGAGCGCGTCGATGACCAGCCCCTCGACACCGCAGACATGGGCGGTCGCGCCGAGGCGGTTGGCCAGGTTGAGGATCGGGTACCCGACGAGCTGACCGGGGCCGTGGTACGTGATGTCGCCGCCGCGGTCGACCGGCACCAGCTCGGCCCCGACCGCACCGGGATCGCACCGCAGGTTCGTCGCCAGGTCGGCCCGCCGACCGTGGGTGAAGACGTGTGGGTGCTCGAGCAGGAGGAGGTGTTGTCCCGCTCCGTGCTCGAACAGCGCGGTCTGCACCGCCAGGGCCTCGCGGTACGGCACCCGCCCGAGCCACCGCACGCGCAACGGCGCACGGCTCACCGCGCCGCCCCTGCCGGCTCGCCCGCGGCCGCGGTCGTCGAACCGGGCGAGCCGGTCAGACGTGCACGTCCGGCCACGACGGCCGGCCCGGTGTGCCGACGTCGGCTCCCGGCCGGCTGGGAAAGCGTCGGCGACGAGCCCGACGCGAGCGAGCCGCGGGGGCGCGGCGATCGAGCCATCGCTTCAGAGCTCCGTCTGCCAGTCCTTGGTCTCGAGGATCTGCTTGACCCGGAGGAGGAACCGTGCGGCGTAGGCGCCGTCGAAGGCCCGATGGTCCCAGCTCATCGCCAGGTTGCCGACCGGATGGATGGCGATCGCCTCGCCGCCGTCGGGACCGGAGGTGACCACCGGCTTGCGGACGATCGCGTCGGTGGAGACGATCGCGACCTGCGGCTGGTTGATGATCGGCATCGTGAGCACCGACCCCGCCGAGCCGTTGTTGGAGATCGTGAACGTCCCGCCGGCGATCTCGTCGGGGCTCAGCTTGCGCGCCCGCGCCCGATCGGCGAGATCGGCGATCTCGGTGGCGATCGCCGCCAACCGCTTCGTCTCCGCGTCGCGCACGAGCGGGGCGAGCAGTCCCTCGTAGTCGAGGTCGACGGCGATGCCGAGGTCGACGTAGTTGTGGACGATCAGGTCGTTCTCGCCGACGCTCGCGTTGAGGTGGGGGAACTCGCGCAGCCCGTCGATGATCGCCCGGGCGATGAACGGGAGGTACGTGAGCGAGAACCCGTGGGTCGCCTTCCACTCCGCCTTGACCGCCCGGCGGACGACATCGACGTTGGCGAAGTCGACCTCGACCACGCTGAACGCATGGGGGCTGGTCGCCTTGCTCATCACCATGTGCTGCCCGGTGAGCTTGCGGATCTTGGAGAGCTTGATCGGCGTGTCGCGCTCGCCGATGCGGAGGGCGGGAGCGGCCGTCGGTGCCGCCGGTGCGGCGGCAGCCGGCGCCGCAGCGGGCGCAGGTGCCGCGGCGGGGGTCGGCGTGGCCGCCGGCGCGGGAGCGGCGGCGGCCGGCGCCGCCTGCCGGGTGGCACCGGTCGCGTCGATGTGGTCGAGGACGTCGTCGCGGGTGATCCGCCCGCCGGGTCCGGTCCCGGGGATCTGATCGGGGTCGAGCCCGTGCTCGTTGACCAGCCGGCGCACGACCGGCGAGAGCAGCCGCCGGTCACCGCCGGTCGCCGTCGCGGTCGGCGGTGCCGCGGCGGGCACGGCAGCCGGCTCCGGCGCCGGGGCGGCGGGCGCGGAAGCGGGCGCTTCGGGAGGCGGCGGAGCGGCCTCGGGGGCCGGTGCCGCGGCCGCGGCGGTGGCCGGCTCCGACGCCGGTGGCGACGCGGGCGCGGCAGCCGGCGCGGCGCCCGCATCACCGACGACGGCGACGACGACGCCGACGTCGACCGTGTCGCCTTCCTGGACCCGGATCTCGGTCACGACGCCGGCGACCGGCGAGGGCACCTCGGTGTCGACCTTGTCGGTCGACACCTCGAAGAGCGGCTCGTCCTCGGCGACGGTGTCGCCGACGTTCTTGAACCATTGGGTGATCGTCCCCTCGGTGACGGTTTCACCGAGTTGCGGGAGCGTGACGTCTGCCATGTGCTGCGTGGTCCTTGTGAGGTGGTCGATCGGAGTGGGGCGGATTACCCGTTGAAGCTGCGGCCGGTCATCGCCAGCACGGTCTCGCCGAACAGCTCCGACAGACTCGGATGGGGTTGGATGAAGTCGGCGATCTCGTCGACCGACGCCTCCCAGTTCACGGCGAGGTACCCGCCGCTGAGCTGCTCGGTGACCCAGGGGCCGACCATGTGCACGCCGAGCACCTGCCCTGCCGAGCCGTCCGCGCGCCGCTTGGCGATCACCTTGACGAGCCCTTCGGTCTCGCCCAGGATCTGCGCCCGGCTGTTGAACTTGAACGGGTGCTTGGAGACGACGACGTCGTGACCGGCGTCGCGCGCGTCCTGCTCGCCCGGACCGGCCCAGGCGACTTCGGGATGGCAGTAGATCGCCCACGGCACCCGGTCGTACATCACCGGCATCGGCGATTCGCCGAGCAGGTCCTTGACGACGAGGATCGCCTCGGCGTACCCGACGTGCGCCAGCTGCGGAGTGTCGATCAGGTCGCCGACCGCGTACACCCCCGGCTCGCCGGTCCGGCAGTACTCGTCGACCTCGACGAAGCCCCGGCCGTCGACGACGACCCCGGTGCCGTCGAGCCCGAGTTGGTCGGCGAACGGACGACGCCCGACCGACACGACGACCGCGTCGACCTCGACCGACTCGCCGTCGCCGAAGTGCACGGTCGTGCCGCCGGACCCGTTGGGCGTGTGGCCGTTGACCATCACCCCGGTGCGGATCGCGATCTGCTTCTTCTTGAACGAACGCTCGACGACCTTGGCGAGGTCGGCGTCGAGGCCTGGCAGGATCTTCGGCAGCCCCTCGAGGATCGTCACCTCGGATCCGAGGTCGGCGAACGTCGAGGCGAACTCGCACCCGATCGCGCCACCCCCGATCACCGCGACGCGCGGCGGGACCACGTCGAGGTCGAGCACCTCGTCGCTGGTCATGATCGGGCCGCCGCGCTCGAAGTTGGGGATCAGCCGTGGCACCGAACCGGACGCGAGCATCACGAAGTCGCCGGTGATCGTCGCTGACGACCCGTCGTTCATCGACACGTGGACCGTCTTGCCGGCGGCCAGTGAACCGACGCCGCTGAACACCTCGACCTTGCGTTGCTTGCACATCGCGGCGATCCCGCCGACCAGGCCGGCGACGATGCCCTGCTTGCGCTGCTGCGTCCGGGCGAAGTCGACCGACGCGGAGCCCGAGTCGATCCCGAAGTCGGACGAATGGTCGACGTGCCGCTTCACCGCGGCCGTCTCGAGGAACGCCTTGGCAGGGATGCAGCCCCGGTTCAGGCACGTCCCGCCGAGCGCGTCCTTCTCGACGAGCGCGACCTTCAAGCCGGCCGATGCTCCGTACAGCGCACCCGAGTAGCCACCGGGTCCGCCACCGATGACTACGAGGTCGAAGTGGTCACTCATCGCCCGCCACCGTAGCGCCCGATCGGCGCGTCGTCATCGGGTGAGCCCCGGACCCACGCCCAGCGAGGTCGTCGTGTGGCGGGGTGCCGAAGGCACGTCGAGTCGAGCGTCAACCGGCGGCAACGACCTCGTCGATCACGTCGTAGAGCAGCTCGGCGAGCTGGCCACCGGCCCCCGAGTCGGCTTCGATCACCAGGCACGCGCGGTACCCGTCCTCCAGGTCCAGCCAGGGCACCGACCCGTACGCGCCGCCGTCGCTGATCCGCCCGCTCTCCCGGTCGACCCCCCGTGCCGATCTGGGTGAAGTGGTTGGGACGCACCTCGGCGACCGCACCGGCGACCTGCCACTGCGCCCCGCCGAAGCGGAACTCGGTGTCGGGTGCGATGACGTCGCCGTCGTCAGCGCCGGTCGTGAAGATGCCGGCCGCGCAGTCCTGCAGGGTGCCGACGGCGAGGAACGGGCAGTCGTAGGGGCCGGCCGGGCGTGCGCGTTCGGCCACCAGCCGGGTGGCCGGCCCGTCCGGCGGTCAACCGTCGAGCGTCCAGGTGCGCTGATCGTCGCCGCGGCGCATCACGAGCACCCGGCTCGTCGACGCGGCCAAGCTGACGTCGAAGTCCAGTCGGCAGGCCTGCGGCTCGACGGTGAACGCCGCGCATCGCCCCTCGGCGGGGGCGGCGATCGGCTCGAGGCGCTGGTCGCCGGTGACGAGGCGGAAGTCCTGCGGCCCGTCGAGATCGTCGACCCCGCCGACCTCGATCTCGACGCCGAGCACGTCGCCGGCCTCGACCGCAGCGCCGACGGTCACGGTCACGTCGCCAAGCCGCGCGGGTTCGCCGACGACGCCGACCGGCACGGTGTCGGCCTGGGTCGACAGCTGGAGCAGCAGGACCCCGCCGGCGACCAGGATCGCCAGCGCCAGACCGACCGACATCAACAGCAGCGTGCGGGTCTTCACGGCCAATCACCCTACGGGCGGGTACCGGCGAGCCCCTACGGACGGCGCCGGTGAAGAACCCGGAAACAACGCCGGACCCGGATCCCCTTCGTCGGCGTGACCGGTACGGTTCGCCGAGTGAACTTCACGCGCACCGCCGCCGCCCTGGTCGGGCTGACGATGCTGGCGACCGCGTGTGGATCGTCCTCGAACCAGGCCGCGCCCGCAGCGTCCGAGCCGCCCGCCGCACCTGCCGAGACCACCGCCGTCGACGCCGCTCCCCCGGCCGCCGCGCCGGCGACCGACGGAAGCGACACCGCCGAACCGGTCGTCGTCCCTGCGGCGCTGCAGTTCTCCGCTCCGCTGGTCGGCGGCGGTGAACTCGACGTCGCCACGCTCGCCGGCAAGCCCACCGTGTTCTGGTTCTGGGCGCCCACTTGAAGCACCTGCAACCGCGAAGCCCCCTCGGTCGAGGAGGCAGCCAACCGATTCGCCGGGATCGCCAACTTCGTCGGTGTGGCCTGGACCGGGAGCGACGAGAGCTTCCAAGGGTTCATCGACCGGCACGGCCTGACGTTCCCCCAGCTCAGCGATGACCCCGGCAGCGTGTACTCCCGCTTCGACGTCGCCTTCCAACCCGCGTTGGTGATCGTCAAGACCGACGGCTCGACCGAGACGGTGGCCGGAGCGGTCAACGGCGCGCTCCTCGATCAGATCATCTCCGAGAGCGTCTGACGCGTCACGGTCGGCTCGACCGACCGCCCGTGACGCGTTCGGCCGTACCCTGGCGACCATGCGAATCGCCATCACCGGTGCGTCGGGACTGATCGGGACGGCGCTGCGCGCCGAGCTCGCATCGGCCGGCCACACCCCGGTCCCCGTTGTCCGCCATGCCCCGACCTCCGACGAGATCGGTTGGTCACCGGCGGAGTGCCGGCTCGACCCGGCCGACCTCTCGGGCATCGACGCGGTCGTGCACCTCGCCGGTGCAGGCATCGGCGACCACCGCTGGACCGACGACTACAAGCGGGAGCTGGTCGAGAGCCGGACCAGGGGCACCGCGCTGCTGTCCGAGGCGATCGCCGCCAGCGCCGACGGCCCGCGAGTACTGCTGTCGGGCTCGGCGATCGGCTACTACGGCGCCCGCGGCAGCGAGGAGCTCGACGAGTCGTCGGCTCCCGGCGAGGGGTTTCTCGCCGACCTGTGCGTGAAGTGGGAGGAGGCGACCGGCGTCGCCGCCGCGGCGGGGGTGCGCGTGGCGTTCCTCCGAACCGGCATCGTGCTCTCCCCGCACGGTGGCGCCCTGAAGAAGCAGCTCCCGCTGTTCAAGCTCGGGCTCGGCGGCAAGATGGCCGGCGGCGACCAATGGCAGAGCTGGATCTCGATCGACGACGAGGTCGCGGCGATCGTCCACCTGCTGACCGCTGACCACGCGGGACCGGTCAACCTGACCGCACCCCATCCGGTGACCAACGCGGAGTTCGCCGACACGCTCGGGAGCGTGCTCTCCCGGCCGACGTTCCTCCCCATCCCCAAGTTCGGACCCAAGCTCGTCCTCGGCGGGGAGTTGGCCGAGAACCTGCTCTTCACCGGGCAGCGGGTGCTGCCGCGCGTGCTGCTCGACGACGAGGGGTTCTCGTTCGAGCACCCCGATCTCGACACCGCGCTGCGGTCGCTGCTCGGCAAGTGACCGGTGCCCCCGTCGCCATCGTCGGTGCCGGCCTGGCCGGACTGTCGTGCGCCCGCCTGCTGCACCGGCGCGGCGTCGCGGTTCGGGTGTTCGAGGCGGGCGACGGCCCGGGCGGGCGAGTCCGCAGCGATCGGGTCGACGGCTTCACCCTCGACCGCGGGTTCCAGGTCGCGCTGACCGCGTACCCCGAGCTCCACCGCCAACTCGACCTGGCGGCACTCGACCTGCACGCCTTCGAGCCCGGCGCGCTCGTCTGGCGCGAGGGCGCGGGGTCGGTGGTGAGCGATCCGTTCCGCCGACCGCTGACGACGCTGCAGACGGCGACCGCGCCGATCGGCTCGGTGTTCGACAAGCTGCGCATCGCCCTGCTCCGGCGCCGGCTCCGGCGCGCACACCCGGCGATGCTCCTGCAGGGCGAGGACGTCTCGACGATCGACGCGTTGCGCGCGGCGGGGTTCTCGGAACGGATCGTGCAGCGCTTCTTCCGGCCGCTGGTCGGCGGCATCCAGCTCGACCCCGAACTGCTCGACACGCGCAGGACGTTCGACGTGATCTTCCGCATGCTCGCCGACGGTGACTTCGCGGTGCCCGCTGCCGGCATGCAGGCGATCCCCGACCAGCTCGCAGCCGGGCTCCCCGCCGGCACGATCGAGTTCGGCCGCCGGGTGTCGTCGGTCGCGCCCGACCACGTCGTCGTCGACGGTGAGCGGATCAGCGCGCCCGCCGTCGTCGTCGCCACCGAGGGTCCGGCAGCGGCGAACCTGCTCGGGCTCGCACCGGTCGAGTCCAAGGCGGTCGGCTGCGTCTATTTCTCCGCCGACGAGCCTCCGACCGATGCCCGACTGGTCGTGCTCGACGGAACGGGCCGCGGCCCGGTGCTCAACGTCGCCGTCATGTCGAACATCGCCCCGTCGTACGCGCCGGCAGGACGCCATCTCGTCGTCGCTTCGCTACCCGGACACGTCGGCCCGACGATCGAGGACGACACCCGGGTCCAGCTCCGTTCGTGGTGGGGTCCGCAGGTCGATGGTTGGGAGCACCTCGCCTCGTATCGCATCGAGCACGGCCAACCCCGCCAGCGACCGCCGTTCCGCCCGAAGCGTCCTGTCGCGCTCGCCGACGGCGTCTTCGTCTGCGGCGACCACCGCGACACCGCATCGTCGCAGGGCGCGCTGTACTCCGGCCGCCGGTGTGCCGCTGCGGTCGCCGAGCGCCTCGGTGTCGGGGCGGCCGAGGGTCCGACCTGACGATCCTCCGTTCGCCGGCGTCCGGCCGCTGACCGACCTCCCGACTCGCCGCCTGCGCCGGGTCGACCGCCGGTGAAGTCGATCCAACGCTCGATCGTGTGGGATCGTGAGGCATGGCAACGAACGACACCGCCGGAGATCAGCGCATCGAATCGCGGAGTCGGGTGGTCCCTGCTCCCGCCCAGGCCATCTTCGACCTGCTCGCCGATCCGGCGGCCCACGCCACCTTCGACGGCTCGGGCACCGTGCGCTCGTCCCAGGAGGAGGCGCCCGAGCGGCTGGCCCTCGGTTCGAAGTTCGGGATGCGGATGCGGTTCGGCGTGCCGTACCGGATCACCAACGAGGTGGTCGAGTTCGACGAGCCCGCACTGATCGCCTGGCGGCATCTGGGGGGCCACGTGTGGCGCTACCGCCTGCGGGAGGTCGAGGGCGGCACCGAGGTGACCGAGGAGTTCGACTGGGGCCGGAGCCACGCGCCGTGGGTGCTGCAGCTCGCGGGCTATCCCAAGCGCAACGCGCGGTCGCTCGAGGCGACACTGCAGCGCCTCGTCGACCACTTCCAAGGGACGGACGGCCCTGCTCCGGCCGGCTGAGCGCCGGTATCGTTGTCCACATGGACGCCGAGTGGCTGACCCCCGCCGAGATGCGGGCGTGGCGTACCTACATCGAGACCTATTCCGACCTGACCGCCGCGCTCGAGCGCGACCTGGCCGAGCACGGCCTCACCCTCGGCGACTACCAGGTCCTGGTGTACCTGTCCGAGGCCGAGCAACGGGCGATGCGCATGTGCGACCTCGCCGACCTGCTCCAGCTCAGCCCGAGCGGGCTGACCCGCCGGCTCGACGGCCTCGTCGCCGCCGGCCATGTCGAGCGAGAGGGCTCCAAGGCCGACCGCAGGGTGATGATGGCCGTGCTCACCGACGACGGTCGCCGGCTGCTCGAACGGACCGCGCCGTACCACGTCGCCAGCGTCCGACGGCACATCTTCGATCACCTCGATGCCGATCAGGTCGACGCGCTGGCCTCGATCTTCGAAGCGATCGCCGACGGCTTGCGCAGCGAGCAGGCGCAGGCGATCGCCTGACCGTGCGCACGACGTGGCACCGCCGATGACCCGCCTGCCGAGCGGCTTCCACAGCTACGTCGCCAACATCGGGATCAAGGACGACACCGACGACTTCGTCGTCGTCGCCGCCGAGCGCTCGGTCCCGGTGGCGGCGGTCTTCACCCGCAGCCGGTTCGCCGGCGCGAGCGTCTCCATCAGCCGGGCCAACGTCGCCGACGGCCGGGCCAGGGCGGTCGTCGTCGTGTCGAAGAACTCCAACGTCGCGACCGGTGAACGGGGCCACGCCGATGCGATCGAGCTCGCCCACGGTGTGGCCGAGCGACTCGGCGCCGATCCCGGTGACATCGTGATCACCTCGACCGGCGTGATCGGCCGCCGCTACCCGATGGACCGCGTCCGCGCCGGCGTCGCCACCCTGCCGACCCGGTTCGACTCCGACGACGCGACCGGCCCAGCGGTCGGGATGATGACCACCGACACCACGCCCAAGCTCGCCGAAGCGACGGTCCGCGGCAGCGACGCACGCATCGTCGGCATGGCCAAGGGTGTCGGCATGATCGAACCCGACATGGCCACCCACATCTCGCTGCTGTTCACCGACGCCGAGGTGCGGGCCGCCGACCTCGACGCCGTGTTCCGGCGGGTCGTCGACCGCACGTTCAACTGCGTGAGCATCGACACCGACACGTCGACGAGCGACTCCTCGGTCCTGATGGCGTCGGGCGAGGCCGGCCCGGTCGATCCGGCGGCGTTCGAGGAGGCCCTGTACGCCGTCGCGGTCGACCTGACCAAGCAGATCGCCCGCGACGGCGAAGGCGCCAACTCGCTGATCGAGGTCCGCGTCGACGGCGCCCGTGACGCGGCGCAGGCCAAGCGGGTGGCCAAGGCGGTCGTCAACTCGCCGCTGGTCAAGACCGCGGTGCACGGCGGCGACCCGAACTGGGGCCGTGTGGCGATGGCGATCGGCAAGTGCAGCGACGACACCGACATCGATCAGACCGATGTCGTGATCCGTTTCGGGACGACCGAGGTCTACCCCCGGCTGCTCGGCGACGACGAACTCGCCGCGCTCTCGGCATACATGCGCGGCCCCGACGTGCTGATCCACATCGGCCTGGGCAACGGCGACGCCGAGGCGACGGTGTGGGGCTGCGACCTCAGCGACACCTACGTCCGCTTCAACGCCGACTACACGACCTGATCCGTGCACCCGATCCGTGCGACGTGAATCGCGTTCGAGCGCGCCCGGCGGTCAGCGCCTGGCGGAGTGCTTACGTACCCATCGCTGCGCTCCCTACGTTGCCAGCGGGCCAACGTAGCCGATCTCCCGGTCCGGCCCCGTTGGCGACCGGAGCGTGCGCCGTCAGGCGGAGACGGTGACGACCGGGTAGAAGGCGACGTGGTCCTTGATCTCGGCCGCCTTCTCCTTGGGCGACGGGTAGTACCACGCGGCGTTGGCCGCGGTCTGACCGTCGACGGTGATGTCGTAATACGACGACACGCCCTTCCACGGGCAGACCGTCGTGTGCTCGGTCGGCGTCAGGTACTCGGTGTTCACGGAGTGGGGTGGGAAGTAGTGGTTTCCCTCGACGACGACGGTGGCGTCGCTCTCGGCGATCACGGTTCCGTTGTAGACAGCTTTCATGCGGGCTGCAACCCCGGAGGCGTCGCCGCTGTTCCCGGTGGGCGCGGCCTCACTTCGGCGGCATGCGGATGCCGCCGTCGACGCGGATCGTCTCGCCGTTCATGTAGCTGTTGGTGACGCACTCGACGACCATCGAGGCCAGCTCGCTCTGATGGCCGAGGCGCTTGGGGAACAGCACACCCTTCTGGAGGTTCTCCTTGAACGCTTCGCTCGCCTCCCCCTCGCCGTAGATCGGGGTGTCGATCAGGCCGGGGGCGACGGTGTTGACGCGGATCCCGATCGCCGACAGGTCGCGGGCGATCGGCAGGGTCATGCCGACGACCCCACCCTTGGATGCCGAGTAGCTCGCCTGGCCGATCTGGCCGTCGAACGCCGCGACGGACGCGATGTTGACGATCGCGCCGCGCTCGCCGTCGTCCATCGGCTCGGTCGTGCTGATCGCCGTGCCGACCACGCGAATGCAGTCGAACGTGCCGATCAGGTTGATGGCGACCACCTTCTTGAACGCGTCGAGGTCGGCCGCCGACTCGAGCGTGCCGTCCTTGCCGACCGTGCGCTGTGCCCACCCGATGCCCGCCGAGTTGACGAGCACGCGCACCGGACCCATCGACCTCGCCATCTCGACCGCCTCGACGATGTCGTCGGTCTTGGTGACGTCGACCTTGCAGAACGCTCCACCGATCTCGTCGGCGAGCTCGGTGCCCTTGTCCTCCTGGAGGTCGGCGATGACGACCTTCGCCCCCCGCTCGGCGAGGAGCCGCGCCGTCGCCGCTCCGATGCCCGACGCCCCACCCGTGACGATTGCACTTGCACCGCTGATGTCCATGCGAGCGAAGCTATGCCGTCCCCGAACGGCGGACCAACTCTCGGCGCCGACCGTCCCACGATCCGACACTCGCGACACCGAGGCGTTCGCGACACCGAGACACCGACACTCGCGACACCGAGACGCCAGGGCGGGCGGTTCAGGCGGGGCCGGGGCCGATCCGGAGGCGGGTGTCGACCAGGCGTTCGGGGATCGCGCCGACGAACGACGGCGTCTCGCCGCCGGCGAACCAGCCGTTCACGTCGATGAGCACGTGGGCGTCGGCGTAGGTGTACACGCAGATCGAGCCGTCCTGGCCGATCGGGGCGATCACACCGTTCGCCACGACGTCGCCGGTGACGTAGTTGACGTTCGACGCCTCCGGGCGTGGCGCGCCGCACGGCCAGACCGTGGCGTACCCCGCACCGAGCGGGCCGACGATCGTGAGGTTGATCGCCACCGCCGATGCCGTGACCGGCACGGTCACCGGCCCGCCGGCGGTCTGGACCGCCCGCCCGCGGATCGGGACGACGAGCGGGGTCGAGGACCCGACCCGGTCGCTCCCACGGGTGTCGACGATCCGGTTCGGGATCGCCGCCTCGAACCCGGAGCCCGCGGCACCGGCCGGGAACCATCCGGCGACGTCGACCAGCACGTCGGCCGCGGCGGAGACGTAGACGCACAGCTCCCCGTTGCCGTCGAGCGGCGCGACGACCGTGTTCGGGACGGTGTCGCCCGCTGTGTAGTTGAGGTGCGAGGCGAGCGGCTGCGGCGACGCGCACGGCCATACCGTGGCGAACCCGGCCGACGAGCTCCGGAGGGCGGTCAGGTTGATCGCCACCGCCGACGCATCGGCGGGGATCGTGACCGATCCACCGCCGGGCTGGGGCACCGTCGCGCCACCCAGGCGGATCCGCAGCGGCGACGCCGGGGCCACGGGGACGGCCGGCGCGCCGATCCCGGTCCGGGTGTCGACGACGCGGTGCGGCGTCATCTGCACGAACGTCGAGCCGAGCCCCCCTGGGAACCAGCCAGCGATGTCGACGAGCAGATCGGTGCCAGCCGACGAGTAGAAGCAGACGGTGCCGTCGGGGCCGACCGGGGCGATCACGCTGTTGGCCACCACGTCCCCGGTGGCGAAGTTCAGGTTCGACGTCTCCGGCCGGGGACTGGCGCACGGCCAGACCGTCGCCCAACCCGGCGCCACCGGGCCGACACCGGTGATGTTCAGCGCGACGGCGCGGGCGTCGGCCGGCACGGCGACCGCCCCTCCGCCCGGCGCCTGCAACTCGACGCCGGTGACCGGCAGCGTGATCCGCTTGGGCGGCGACAACCAGTGCGACGCGACAGATGCGCCGCCGACCATCTGCGCCCGGAGCCAGAGCGCGAACTCGGCCTGCCCGGTCGTGGTCAGGTGGACGCCGTCGGAGAACCAGCGGGAGCGTTCGGCGGTGTCGCTTGCCGCGTCCCAGTCGAGGATCGTCAGGTTCGGCCACCGGGAGGTCGCCGCCTGGAGCGCCTGGTTCGCGGCGGCATAGTACGACGATCCGCCGACCTGTCGAATGTCGGCCATGTTGACCCACGCCACCTGTCGGGCGCCGCGCAGGGCGAGCGCGCCCATCATCGCGTCGATGTCGGCGGCGAACGTCGCCGGCCAGTCGTTGTAGCCGAGCTCGACGACGACGAGGTCGAGGTTCGCCGGGAGTGCGGCCGCCGCCTCGACGCCACTCGTCCCGATGCAGGCGACGTTGGTCGTGCAGCGGCCGGCGACGACGTCGATCGTCGTCGCTGCGAACGTGCCGTCGATCAACCGGTCGAGCTCGGAGGATCCCGTTCCAGCGATGCTCGCGCCGACCGAGTCGCCGATCATGCCGACCGAGGTCGGCATCGTGTCTCGGGTCACGACCCGCACGGTGAACCCGGGCGAGGGCAGCCCCTGGCTGCCACGGAAGTCCCAGGCCTGCTTGCGATACGTCCCGCTCGTGCCGGTGAGCACGATGTCGTTGAACCAGATGCCGTCGAACTGCTGGTAGGTGGAGCTGGCCGCCTCGACCATCGACGCGCCGGTGAGCCGGCCCAGCCCGTACTGGGCGGCGAGCGTGTCGGCGTCGAGGATCCGGGTCCAGCGGTGATTGGGGTTCTTCGACGTGCCGTCGCCGGGCACGTCGTCGACGGCCGGGAAGCTCCCGCCCGCGGTGCGCGGGCCGTTCGACGCCGAGAACTCCGTCGACACGATCTGCCCGGCCAGGGGATGTCCGGCCGGCCAGCGCCGGACGACGCCGGCGGTGGCGGCGATCGCTGCGTCGGTCCGGGTGTCCTCGACCGCCGTCACCGAACCGACCGCGCTGGCGCGCTTCGCCGCCCCGCCGTAGACCTGGCACGAGGTCGAGTCACAGGTGGCGGCGTACGAGTAGCGGTTCTGCTGCAACCCGAACGAGCGTGCGGCAACCGCCTGGGCGCGCACGGCGTTGACGCCGGCGCCGCCGCCCGCATCGGCCCAGCTGGCGGAGATCTCCTTGGAGACGACCCCGCGCAGGTAGTCCTCGACCTTCACGTCGTTGACGACCCGGTTCCCACTCGATGTGTGCCAGAGCTCGACCCGACCGCGATAGTGGACCACCGAGCCGCCCGAACCGCAGACGCCGAGCACGTCCCCCGGCTGGGCCGACGAGGACTCACCGTTGGAGGAGGTGAACACGATCGGCCCCGCGACCGCCGACCCGATCTTGGCCCAGCCCGCGCCGCCCTGGGCACCGGCGATGATCGCCCTCGCCCGCGCCGCATCGTCGAGATCCCAGATCCCGTTGGCGGGCAGCGACTGCGCGACTTGCCACGCGGTGAGGATCGACCTGGTCTGCGGGCCGAAGTACCCGTCGACGGCGATCGCGCTGTCGTGATACACGTCGAGGAAGCGCTGCATCCGCTCGACGTCGCCGTTGGGCCCGGGGGTCGCGGTCGACAGCGGCCCGTCGGGGACGGTGAGGGTCGCGGTGCCCGGGCAGGTGATCGCCGTCGAGGAGTAGACGTCGAACACGTCGGGGGCGATCTCCTCGGCATACATCGACGTCGACGTGCTGTTGCCCCACGTCACACCGGGTCCCCGAGATATCACGCCGAGCGTCGACGAACCGTCCTTGCCGAGCAGCCGGACACGGACCCGCTCCCCGACCCCGACGGAGGCGGCCTCGGTCCCCCCGTAGTAGTGGTCGAGGATCCAGCCCCAGGACTTGCCCTGGTCGACCGCCCACCCGTAGGCCCCCCACTGGCTCATCCCGCGCCCGTGGCCGTGGCCGACGCCTTCGATCACGACGGCGACGATGTCGTCGGGGGCGGCCTGCGCGCCCGGGGTGGCGGCGCCGGGGAGGGGCAGCAGCGAGGCGGCGACGGCGAGGGTCGCCAACACCCCGCTTCGCCGGACGACTCGACGCATGTCACGAAACCGTAACATTGAATGTCGCGCGCGACTACCCAGCACGATGATCTTGTCGGCAGGTCGGCCCGCCCGCTTGAGGCCCGTCGACGCGCCGGCCGTGCGCCCGGCTCGCCCCGCGCACCCGGCGAGATCGCCCGTCAGGACGGCACCGCAGCGACCGCCAGCGCGTCGACCAGGTCGTTCATCGGGTCGCCGCTGTGGCCCTTGACCCAGCGGAACGTCACGTCGCCCGCCCGGACCTGCTCGATCAGGGGCCTCCAGAGATCGGCGTTGGCCACCGGCTGGCGCTTGGAGTTCTTCCACCCGTTGCGCTCCCACCGCTCCCACCACCGGTCGCGGAAGCAGTTGACGACGTAGGTCGAGTCCGACACGACCTCGATCGTCGGCTCGGACCCGGCGCCGCGCAGCGTGCGCAGCGCGTCGAGCACGGCGAAGATCTCCATGCGCTGGTTGGTCGTCCGCGGCTCGCCGCCCGAGCCCGATGGGTGCCCGCCGGGCGCGACGGCCCACCCCCACCCTCCCGGACCCGGGTTCCCGCTGCAGGCACCATCGGTGTAGACGACGATCCGATCACTCATCAGCGGGCCAGTGTGCCGCTTCGTGAGCACGAACGCGGCACGGACGATGCTGGGCCGAGCCCGCAGCGCGCCGTACACTCGGCGCCGGTGGATCCCACGATGCCCCCTGGCCGACGACAGCGGGCGACTCGACCTGCCGGGGCGATCCTGGCGGCGCTGGTGGCGCTGCCGCTCCTGATCGTCGCTGTCGCCGCGTCCGACCCCGACGGCAACGCCGACGCAGCCCTGCCGTGCAACGCGCTCGGTTGCGAGATCCGCCTGTCGACCGCCGGCCCGCTCGGGCCGGTGACCGTGATCGGCGACTCGGTGCTGCTGGGCTCCGGGCTGTGGGGCAGCATCCAGCCCACCCTGCCCGACCGACTGGTCGAGCAGGGTTGGGGGCCGATCCGCTTCCGCGCCACCGTCGGGCTCCTCGCCGGCCCGGTCGGATCGTCCAGCAACTCCGCCGGCTGGCGGATCGAGAACTGGCGAGCCGGCGGGTGGGATCCGCAGGACCTGATCGTCAACATCGGCGCCAACGACTCCGGGCTGTGCCGGACCAATCTCGCGTGCGCCCGCACGCGCATCGAGCAGTTCCTCGACACGGTCGGCCCCGGCCATCGGATCTGGTGGCCGAAGGTCACCCAGTCGGTCTCCCAGACCGCGTGGGCGACGACGTGGAATGCGGCGCTCGACCAGATCGCCGCCGAGCGGCCCGACGTCTACCTCTGGGACTGGCCGACCGAGCTGGCGACCGGCGGCTACTCCAGCCCCGACAACATCCACCTCTCGGTCGCAAGCTACGCCAAGCGCTCGCTGCGGATGGCCGAGCAGTTCACCCTCGACCGCGGCGTGCGGGATTTCGGGGTGGGATCGTCGGGTCCGTTGGGTGCGGTGTCGGTGATCGGTGATTCGGTGGTGCGAGGGTCGGGGGTGTCGGGTCCGACGTTGCCGGATCGGTTGGTGGAGTCGGGGTGGGGTCCGGTCAAGTTCCGGGGAGACCCGGATCTGCAAGCGGGCGCGGCGGTGACCGACGACGACGCCGCCTGGTGGCTGCGCGGGTGGCGGGCCGGGGGCTGGGACGCTCCGAACGTGATCGTCAATGTCGGGCTCAACGACTCCGCGGTGTGCCAGACCGACCCCGGATGCGCCAGGGCGCGGATGATCGCCCTGCTCGACGAGATCGGGCCGGGCCATCGGGTGTGGTGGCCCCAGATCACCCAGACCGCAGCGAACACGGCGTGGGCCGACACCTGGAACAGCGCCCTCACCCAACTCGCCAGCGAACGCAACGACCTGTTCAGTTGGGACTGGCCGACCGAGATGGCCACCGGCGGCTACACCTCCAGCGACGGGGTCCACCTCACCACCGCCGGCTACCAGCAACGGTCGATGGCGATCGCCACCGCGTTCACCCACGACCTGACCCGCTCGGTGCGAGTCGGCGGCGACGCCACCCTGCCGACCCCGACCACCGACCCCAGCACCTACCTCCCGCTGATCCCGGCCCGGATCGCCGACACCCGCCCCGGCCGGCAACCCGCCGGCAGCACCCTCACCATCGACTTCGGCAACAGGCTCCCACCCGGAGCGTCCGCGGTCGCGATCACCGTCACCGCCACCCGCGCCCTCGCCGACGGCTACCTCACCGCCGGACCCTGCGGCACCGCCACCAACGCCTCCACCGTCAACTACACCGCCAGCACCGACCGCGCCGCGATGGCGGTCACCCCGCTCGGCACCAACGACGACGTCTGCATCTACACCAGCAGCGACACCGACATCGTCGTCGACCTCCAAGGCGCGTTCGTCGCCGACGGCGGCTCCAAACTCACCCCACGACCCACCCAGGCCCGCATCGCCGACACCCGGACACAACCCGGCCTGCTCACCGACACCCTGATCGTGCCCACCCCACCCGACGCCACCGCGGTGGCCGTCAACCTCACCGTCGACCACGCCACCGCCTCGGGCTTCCTCACCGCCGTCCCCTGCGGCACCGCCGCCACCGTCTCCAACGTCAACTTCGGACCCGCCGAAGCCGTCGCCGGCGCCACCTACATCACCACCTCACCCGACCACACCATCTGCATCACCACCTCCACCCCCGCCGACGTCATCGTCGACCTCACCGCCACCTTCGGCCCCGACGGGCTCTCCTTCACCCCGGTCACCCCCACCCGCATGCTCGACACCCGCAACACCATCGGCGGCTGGACCCCCATCCACGGCAACGACCAAACCCTCGACATCACCGTCACCCCACCCGACGCCGCCGCCGTCACCGGCACCATCACCGAAGTCGGCCCCCTCACCAACGGCTACCTCACCGCCTTCGCCTGCCCCACCCGACCCAACACCTCCGCCGTCAACGCCACCGCCGGCCACACCCTCGCCAACTCCCTCACCACCGCCGTCTCCGCCACCGGCCAACTCTGCATCTACGCCAACCCCACCACCCACACCCTCCTCGACATCACCGGCTGGTGGACACCATGACCAACTCGAGACACCGTCGCCCATGGGCGATCCTCGTCACCGCGGTGGTCGGCGCGGCGACCGCCGCGCTCGCCTCACCGGCCCCCGACGTCGTCAATGCCGCACCGCCCGAGCACCGCGTGACGCTGTTCACCGACTCGGTGGGCCTCGGCGCCAAGAACGCACTGCCGAAGGCGTTCCCCGCCGACTGGGAGGTCAACACCCGCGGCGAGCCGGCGTTGTTCACCCACAAGGCACTCCAGAAGCAGATCATCCCCAACTCGTACCTGATCGGCGACCACGTGGTGATGGCGGTCGGGTACAACTTCGAGTTCTTCAACACCCAGCTCTTCGACGACTCGGTCGACCAGATCATCGCGTACCTCACCGCCCACGGGGCCAAGCACATCTACTGGGTGACCCTCCGGGAGGTGAAGCCGCAGTACATCTCGCAATCGGCGTGGAACCAGATCCAGCCGTACTACTGGTACTTCCCCGACGTCAACCGCCATCTACGGGCCGCGGTCCAACGCCACCCGGAGCTGATCCTGGTCGACTGGGCCGCCAACGCCGACCGGTCCGGCATCACCTACGACGCCATCCACCTCAACACCACCGGTGCCGCGCTCTACGCCCGGCTGATCGCCGAGGCGGTCGAGAACGCCGGCGTGCGGGATTTCGGGGTGGGATCGTCGGGTCCGTTGGGTGCGGTGTCGGTGATCGGTGATTCGGTGGTGCGAGGGTCGGGGGTGTCGGGTCCGACGTTGCCGGATCGGTTGGTGGAGTCGGGGTGGGGTCCGGTCAAGTTCCGGGGAGACCCGGATCTGCAAGCGGGCGCGGCGGTGACCGACGACGACGCCGCCTGGTGGCTGCGCGGGTGGCGGGCCGGGGGCTGGGACGCTCCGAACGTGATCGTCAATGTCGGGCTCAACGACTCCGCGGTGTGCCAGACCGACCCCGGATGCGCCAGGGCGCGGATGATCGCCCTGCTCGACGAGATCGGGCCGGGCCATCGGGTGTGGTGGCCCCAGATCACCCAGACCGCAGCGAACACGGCGTGGGCCGACACCTGGAACAGCGCCCTCACCCAACTCGCCAGCGAACGCAACGACCTGTTCAGTTGGGACTGGCCGACCGAGATGGCCACCGGCGGCTACACCTCCAGCGACGGGGTCCACCTCACCACCGCCGGCTACCAGCAACGGTCGATGGCGATCGCCACCGCGTTCACCCACGACCTGACCCGCTCGGTGCGAGTCGGCGGCGACGCCACCCTGCCGACCCCGACCACCGACCCCAGCACCTACCTCCCGCTGATCCCGGCCCGGATCGCCGACACCCGCCCCGGCCGGCAACCCGCCGGCAGCACCCTCACCATCGACTTCGGCAACAGGCTCCCACCCGGAGCGTCCGCGGTCGCGATCACCGTCACCGCCACCCGCGCCCTCGCCGACGGCTACCTCACCGCCGGACCCTGCGGCACCGCCACCAACGCCTCCACCGTCAACTACACCGCCAGCACCGACCGCGCCGCGATGGCGGTCACCCCGCTCGGCACCAACGACAACGTCTGCATCTACACCAGCAGCGACACCGACATCGTCGTCGACCTCCAAGGCGCGTTCGTCGCCGACGGCGGCTCCAAACTCACCCCACGACCCACCCAGGCCCGCATCGCCGACACCCGGACACAACCCGGCCTGCTCACCGACACCCTGATCGTGCCCACCCCACCCGACGCCACCGCGGTGGCCGTCAACCTCACCGTCGACCACGCCACCGCCTCGGGCTTCCTCACCGCCGTCCCCTGCGGCACCGCCGCCACCGTCTCCAACGTCAACTTCGGACCCGCCGAAGCCGTCGCCGGCGCCACCTACATCACCACCTCACCCGACCACACCATCTGCATCACCACCTCCACCCCCGCCGACGTCATCGTCGACCTCACCGCCACCTTCGGCCCCGACGGGCTCTCCTTCACCCCGGTCACCCCCACCCGCATGCTCGACACCCGCAACACCATCGGCGGCTGGACCCCCATCCACGGCAACGACCAAACCCTCGACATCACCGTCACCCCACCCGACGCCGCCGCCGTCACCGGCACCATCACCGAAGTCGGCCCCCTCACCAACGGCTACCTCACCGCCTTCGCCTGCCCCACCCGACCCAACACCTCCGCCGTCAACGCCACCGCCGGCCACACCCTCGCCAACTCCCTCACCACCGCCGTCTCCGCCACCGGCCAACTCTGCATCTACGCCAACCCCACCACCCACACCCTCCTCGACATCACCGGCTGGTGGACACCATGACCAACTCGAGACACCTGACCGGGGGCGACGCCGACGCGGTTCTCGGCCTGCCGGTGCGTACCAGCCGGTAACACTGCGAGAATGGCCGCCATGATCTTCGACGGCCACGTTCATCAGCTGCCCGACATCGACCCCCTCGAGACCGAGGAGTGGTTGGACAGCCTCGATGCGGTCGTCGACACCCACGGCAAGACCCGCGCCCGGTACCTGCTGTCGCGCCTGATGCAGCGCGCCAACCAGACCCAGGTGTCGTTCCCGGCGACCGTGTCGACGCCGTACGTCAACACGATCCCGCGCGAGGAGGAACCGTGGTTCCCGGGCGACGAGCACATCGAGCGCCGCATCCGCCGGTTCATCCGTTGGAACGCGGCGATGATGGTCGTGAACGCGAACAAGGCCGCCGAGGGCATCGGGGGCCACCTGTCGACGTTCGCCAGCTCCGCCTCGCTCTACGAGATCGGGTTCAACCACTTCTTCCGCGGCAAGGACGACGGCACCCCGGGCGACCACGTGTACTTCCAGGGCCATGCCGCTCCGGGTGTCTACGCCCGCGCCTACCTCGAGGGTCGCCTGACCGAGGACGACCTCGACCACTTTCGCCGGGAGATCGGGCGCGGCGGGCGCGGCCTGTCGTCGTACCCACACCCACGGTTGATGCCCGACTTCTGGGAGTTCCCGACCGTGTCGATGGGGCTCGGCCCGATCACCGCGCTCTACCACGCCCGCTTCAACCGCTACCTGCTCAATCGTGAGATCGACGACACGAGCACCAGCCGCGTGTGGGCGTTCCTCGGCGATGGCGAGTGCGACGAGCCCGAGACGCTGGGGGCGATCTCGCTGGCGTCGCGCGAGCAACTCGACAACCTCGTGTTCGTCATCAACTGCAACCTGCAGCGGCTCGACGGACCGGTGCGCGGCAACGGCAAGGTGATCCAGGAGCTCGAGGCGACGTTCCGCGGTGCGGGCTGGAACGTGATCAAGGTGATCTGGGGCTCGAAGTGGGACGAGCTGCTCGCGCAGGACAAGGACGGCGCGTTGCTCAACAAGATGAACGAGACCGTCGACGGCGAGTTCCAGCGGTACGCGGTCGAGGGTGGCGACTACATCCGCGACAACTTCTTCGGCCCCGACGAACGGCTGCGGCAGATGGTCGCCCACCTGTCCGACGACGACCTTCGCAACCTGCCGCGCGGCGGGCACGACTACCGCAAGCTGTATGCCGCGTACAAGGCGGCGACCGAGAACCTCGGCTCCGGCCGGCCCACGGTCATCCTGTGCAAGACGATCAAGGGCTGGACACTCGGCAAGGGCTTCGAGGGCCGCAACGCGACGCACCAGATCAAGAAGATGACCAAGGACCAGCTGATCGACCTGCGCGATCGGCTGTACCTCCACGACGAGATCCCCGACCATGCGTTCGACGGCGACCACCCGCCCTACTTCCGACCTGCGGCCGACTCGATCGAGTACCAGTACATGATGGAGCGCCGCAAGGCACTCGACGGCTCGATCCCCAGGCGTACGACCAAGGCCCGCCGGCCACTCGGCCAACCGGACGACAAGCCCTTCGCCGAGTTGCGCAGCGGGTCCAGCGGCCAGGAGGTGTCGACCACGATGGGCTTCACCCGCCTGCTGCGCGGCCTGTGCCGCGACGAGCAGATCGGCGGCCGCGTCGTGCCGATCATCCCCGACGAGGCCCGCACGTTCGGCATGGACGCGCTGTTCCGCGAGTTGAACATCTACGCCGCCCAAGGCCAGAAGTACGAGCCGGTCGACCACGACTTGCTGCTCTCATACTCCGAATCGGCGAAGGGCCAGATCCTCGAGGAGGGCATCACCGAGGCCGGCTCGATGGCCAGCTTCATCGCCGCCGGCACCGCGTACGCCACGCGCGGCGTGCCGATGATCCCCTTCTACACCTTCTACTCGATGTTCGGCTTCCAACGGGTGGGCGACCTCATCTGGCAGGCGGCCGACATCCGCGCCCGCGGGTTCCTGATGGCCGCCACGGCGGGCCGCACGACGTTGCTCGGCGAGGGCCTCCAACACCAGGACGGCCACAGCCTCGTCCTGGCGTCGACCGTGCCCCCCGTGCAGGCCTACGACCCGGCGTTCGCCTACGAGGTCGGGGCGATCGTCGAGGCCGGGATGAAGCGGATGTACGGCGACGGGCCACCCGAGGAGACCGACGTCTTCTACTACATCACGCTGTACAACGAGAACTACGAGATGCCGCCGATGCCCGACACGCCGGGGCTCGCAGAGGCGATCGTCGAGGGGCTGTACCGCTTCGCGGAGGCGCCCGAAGGTGGCACGCACCAGGCGACGATCCTCTTCTCCGGCTCGGCGCACACCGCAGCACGCCAGGCGGCGACCGAGCTGGCCGAGCACTACGGCGTCGCCGCCGAGCTGTGGTCGGCGACGTCGTACAAGGCGCTGCGCGACGAGGCGACGGCGGCGGAGCGCTGGAACCGGCTGCACCCGTCGCAGGAGGCCCGCGTCCCGCGGGTGGCACAGCTCCTCGCCGGCTCCCAGGGTCCGATCACCGCGGTGTCCGACTTCATGGCCGCGGTGCCCGATCAGGTCCGGCGCTTCCTCCCCGGCCGGACCTTCACCGCGCTCGGCACCGACGGGATGGGCCGCTCCGACACGCGCGAGGCGCTGCGCCGGTTCTTCGAGGTCGACACCGGCCACGTGGTCGTCGGGGTGCTCTCCGGGCTCCTCGCCGACGGCAAGGTCGACGCAGCGACGGTCGAGGACGCGATCGCCCGCTACGGCATCGACCCCGACGCCCCCGATCCCTCCCACGCCTGACGGAGCGGACGCCGAGCTCCCGTTTGCGTGACCGAACGCCGCGAACCTCGACATCTTCGGTCACACAGATTCCGGAGCGAACGCTCGATTTCCGTTTGCGTGACCGAACGCCGCGATCCTCGACCTTTCGGTCACACAGAGCTACGGCGCGACGGTGCCCCCGACCGGCGAGCGGACGGGGGCACCGGGATCGGGCCGCCGGTCACAGGATCCAGAACGAGACGATGACCTCGAACTTGGCGTAGTCGTCGCCCATGTCCGGGGTGAAGACCTGGGCGCATCGATCGTGGATGCCGGCACCCTCGAAGCCGATCGACGTGCAGTATGGCAGCGCCTCGATGTCGGCGAGCGTCAGGTTGCCCGTCTGGGCGACGTTGGTCTTGGTGTCGCAGTCGTCGAGGTGGATCGGCGCGCTGGGGATCCCGTTGCCGGTGGCGCAGAACTCGCCGAAATCGGCGTCCCAGTCCCGCTCGCTCCCGCGGACCATGACGTTCGGCAGCGTCCCACCGTCGCGATCGATGGCGAACCACTGCTCGTTGTGGCTCGTCAGGTCGAAGTACGTGCCACCGTCCATCTTCTCCTCGGCGCGTGTGCCGATCGCCTGGCCGTCGAACCCCCAGGCGAAGCTCAGCTCGCCACGGTCGAGCCCTCCCCAGTGCGGATCGCCGTCCCACTGGACGAAGACCTGCTGGAACGTGACCCGAACGTCGGCGGGCGGCTCGTCGTCGGTGTGGAACTCCCCGAGAGCGAACGCGGTCTGATCGTCGGCGTCGGTTGCCTTGACCACGACGTGGTACGTCGTATCGGCGGCCAGGCCGTCGACCGCGAAGGTCCAGTCGGTCGCCAGGCCCGCGGGCACCGCGACCTCCGATTCGGCCGGCATCAACGGCGCGTCCCCGACCCATCCCGGCGCGCTGGTCGACACGTAGGCGCGGAGCACGGCCGGCGTGTTCGTCTCGACATGCACCTCGACGACATCGAAGCGATCGGTCGTCTCGACGTCACCGACGGTGACGCACTGGAGCCCACAGCCGGCCTCGTTCCCGGCGATCTGGTCGGGCAGGTCGAGCGGCGTCGTCGTGACGAACTCGTGGGTGTAGACCTGCTTCTGGTTCTGCTGGTCGAACGCCTCGAACCGGAGGTGATACGGCGTCGCCGCGTCGAGCGGCGACAACGTCGTCGTCCACTGCGTCTTGAACGTGCCGCTCGTGAACGAGCGAGTGTCGCCGGTGTCCTCGTTGGTCAGCGTGATGTCGATCCGGGCCGGCACCTTCATCTGCACCTCGAGACCGAGGTTCGGGGTCTGCAGGTTCGGGGTGAGGATGGCGTGCTCGACGCACTGCACGGCGCACCCGCTGAAGTTGCTGCTGAGGCCGCCGAGCCCCGATGAGGGGGTGACCTGGAAACCGCCGGGGGCCGGGAACCCGGGGCCGGGCGGATCGCCGGGTTCACCGTCGACCAGGTCGGTCGATGCCGGAGCGGCTGGCGCGGTCGGCGGGGCCTTGGGAACGGGTTCCAGCGCGACCGCCTCATGGGTCCGCTCGGCGCGCGGCGAGGGATCGACCGGCAGGTCCAGGCCCTCGATCACGCCCGGCTCGCCGGGCAGGGCCGGCTCGTCGACGAACACCTCCGGCTCGGTGATGCCCGCATCGGCCACGGCGGTGATGCCCGGCCCCTCCTCGGACGCAACCGGGCGTGCGTCGGGAGCCCCGGTGATCGCGTCGGGCGCGAGTGCCCCCGGCGGCAGCCCCGGCGACCCGGAGCCGGCGTCGGTGGTTGGGGCGTCGGACGCGGCAGGTGCGTCGGCGGAGGCCGACCCGTCGTCGCCCCCGGCGGTGGCGACGAACACCGCAGCGCCGGCGAGCGTCGCCACGGCGACGGTCCCGGCGAGAGCGGTACGGAGTTGGCGGGTGGTGAGGTTCATGGCGGTTCCCTTCGTGAAGTGGTTGTCACCGTCCAGAGCGACCACCGGCGGGCCACTTTCAAGAACGACCGAAGAATCTCGGCCGGCGACCGAAGCGCCCACCGGGTCCGGCGCGCCCTGCCGCCGATGTCCTGACCGCACACGTCGGCGATGTCCCGGCCGGCGTCGACACCTCGAACGTTCCGAGTCACGGCAGTAGCGTGCGGTCATGGCCGGCGCTACTGCAGACCGAATCGACCCGGATCGATCGGAAGCCGGTGCGTACTACGCCACCCGCTACACCCCCGACCCGGCCCGGGCGGAGGTGTGGCGGCACGTCTGCGCCTACCTCCAACCGTGGGTCGACGCAGGCGGCGCGACCCTGGACCTCGCCGCCGGGTACGCCGATTTCGCCAATCACATCCGATCGTCACGCCGTGTGGCGATCGACGTCAGCCCCGCCATCGAGGACCACGCCGCCCCCGGTGTCGAGGCGATCGTCGGCGATGCCAGCGACCTGTCCCGCTTCGGCGACGCCGAGTTCGCGACGGTGTTCGCCAGCAACTTCCTCGAACACCTCGAGCACGACACGATCCACGCGCTGCTGGACGACACGGTGCGGGTGCTCCGGCCGGGCGGCCACCTGCTCCTCGTGCAGCCGAACTTCCGGATCGCCCCCCGCAGATACTTCGACGACTACACCCACCGGACGATCTGGACCGATCGCTCCCTGGCCGATGCCGTCGCCGCCCACGGGCTCGACGTCGTCCACGTCGAGCCGAGGTTCCTCCCGCTCACGATGAGGTCGAAGCTCTCCTTCGGCCACCGCCTCGTGCCGCTCTACCTCCGGGGCCCGCGGTCGATCGGGCTGCGGTATCGGCCCCTCGCCGGCCAGATGCTCGTCGTCGGCCAACGACGCTGACCACCCGTGCGGGTGCGGATAGCGTGAAACGCATGCCGACCCTCTACATCACCGGCGACCACGACGCCGACCGGCTGCTCAACCAGAACGGCACGGCGCTGCTGATCGGGATGCTCCTCGACCAGCAGGTGCCGATGGAGTGGGCCTTCGCCGGCCCGCAGACGCTCTCCGAACGCCTCGGTCACCTCGACGCCCGCACGATCGCCGCGACCGACCCCGAGGAGTTCGTCGCCGTCTGCGCGCAGAAGCCGGCGATCCACCGGTTCCCGGCTTCGATGGGACGCCGCGTGCACCAACTCTGCGTCGTGCTGACCGAGGAGTACGACGGTGACGGTGCGAACGTCTGGAAGGGCGTGACCGACGGCGCGGAACTGGCGGCCCGGCTGCGGGCGCTGCCCGGGTACGGCGACGAGAAGACGAAGATCTTCATCGCGCTGCTCGCCAAGCGCATCGGCGTCGCCCCCGACGGCTGGCGCGAGGCGGCCGGCGTCTTCGGCGACGACGTCCCGCGATCGGTCGCCGACATCGACGGCCCCGAGGCCCTCGACAAGGTTCGGCAGTGGAAGAAGGCGCAGAAGGCCGCCAAGCGGGACAAGCAGGACCGGGCCACCGGCTGAGCCCCACCCGGCCTGACGACCCGCAGCCGACGTCGAGCCCTGACCGGGCTGCGCGGTTCGGTGCCTGACCCCGGTGCTTCCGTCTCCGGTGCGCTGTCTCGGGGTGCGCTGTCTGGTTCGCTGTCTGGTTCGCTGTTTGGTGTGCTCATCGGTGCCTGACCCCACTCGCGCGGGGTCGCCGTGCCATCATGGCGTCGGGTGGCGCGCCTGGAGGTCCGGCCCGCCGACGGGGAAGCGCCCCGTCGCTCAAGGTCAGAGCAGCAACGGCCGATAACGGGGACACAACGCTCGGTCCGACCAGGGAGACCCTCACCATGGCCACACGCCGCTCCATCCTGCTGACCGCCGCAGCGCTGATCGCCACCTCCACCGCCCTCCAGCTGCCGAGTTCGCCGGTTTCTGCCGCGTGGTACACGATGACGGTCGTCTCGCCGGTCGAGGGCCGGATCGGCATCGACGCCGTCTACCCCGACGGCATCGGCGACGCGCAGTACGACGTCCGGACCTGTACGGCCGGCAACGAGCCGACGCTCGGCTGGAACTCGGCCGGCCAACTCGAAGGCACGTCATCGGTGCCGAGCTACATCCCCGGCCGCGGAGCGCTCCAGAAGGCCCGCTTCGAGATGTACCCCGGGGCGTGCGGCCACTACAGCCCGTGGGCCGACGTCGGCGGCGTCCACATCGAGGCGCCCGCGTCGGGCGGCAACCTCGGCCAGATACGGATGCCCGTGCTCGGTCAGGGTGGAGCGTTCCGGATCGACGGCGACATCATCTCCTCGACGCCGATCACCGAGGGCCGGGTGAACGTCGACACCTTCCAGGTCCCGACCGTCTTCCCCGATCCTCCGGCGCCGTTGCAGAGCAACGGCATCGTCCAGTACGGCGCGTTCGCCACCGGGCGAAGCGTTGGCGACAAGTGGACCGGCAGTGTGGGCTGGCCCGGCTGGTACATCCTGTACGTGACCGACACCGCCACCAACCGGCTCGCGATCGTCTGGACCCCGATCTCACCGGGAGCGGTCCCGACGATCGACCTCGACGCGGTGTGCTTCGGCTTCGAGATGTGCACCCAGTCCGCCGGATCGCCGCCCGCTGTGCCCGGCGAGTTCTACCCCCTCACGCCGACCCGCATCCTCGACACGAGGGTCGGACTCGGGATCACGAGCGGTGCGGTCCGCACGGGCGACGGCAGCCTCCAGGAACCGAACCCGATCTTCCGGCGGGCCGAGGCGGACAACCACGAGCTCAAGGTCACCGGCAGGTTCGGTGTCCCCGAGAGCGGCGTATCCGCCGTCTTGCTCAACGTCACCGCGGTCGGCGCCCCCGGCAGCGGATTCCTGTCGGTCGTGCCCAAACCGGCCCGCGTCGGCAACGTGTTCGACGACCAGGCGAGCTTCAGCGGGCTTCCCGCCACGTCCAACCTCAACGTCGACGGCCCCGACGCGGCGCCGAACATGGTCCTCGCCCGCGTCGGCGCCGGCGGCAAGATCCGCATCACCAACTCGTACGGACCGACACACGTCATCGCCGACATCGCCGGATGGTTCGGGACCGCCGGCCGGTACGACGACGGCACCGGATTCGAGGGCGTCGCACCGGCCCGGCTGCTGGACAGCCGGATCGGGCTGGGCGGGCCGGCGACCCGGTTCCGACCCTGGGAGACCCGGTATCTCAAGGTCGCCGGGGTGGCGGGCATCCCGGCCAACGCCGAGAGCGTCGTGGTCAACCTCACCTCCGTCGATCCCGACCAGGACGGCAGCTACATCACCGCCTTCCCGAAGGGCAGTCCCGTCCCGGTCGCATCGAACGTCAACGGCACGACACACGGCGTGCGGGCCAACCTGGCCGTCGTGAAGGTCGGCGTCGACGGCAAGATCGGGCTGCACGCCGGGCTCAGCGGTACCCACCTGATCGTCGACGTGATGGGGAGCTTCGGCCCCTACGGCGGCGCGGTCACGACCGTCGACCCGGTCCGCTCGATCGACAGCCGGACCGGCGTGGGCACCGAGTGGCGCTGGCTCGATCCGGGCGAGACCCGCACGCTGCAACTCCGCGGGCGGGCCGGCGTCCCGAACAACGCCAAGGCGGTGATCGTCAACGTCACGGCCACCGGTTCGAACTGGGGTGGCTTCTTCACCCTCTACCCGACCGGCACTCCACGACCGACCGTGTCCAACCTGAACTTCGCGGTGGGCCAGACCGTACCGAACCTGGCGATGCTCAAGCTAGGGCCGGACGGTGCGATCGAGGTCTACAACGATCGGGGCGTCACCCACATCATCGTCGACGTGATGGGCTACATCACCTGACCGAGCGGGCGGCCGGCCAGTCGATCTCCGGCGCATCACCATCGACGATCGCGCGCACGTTCGCGCTCGAACCTCGCCGCGGAGTACGTGGTGGCGCGATCGATCGCCGAGGCGGCCAGCGCCGAGCGCCGATCGGGATCGGCGGCGAGCTCGGTCGTCGCGCGCCGCGAGCTGTTCGAGTGTGTCCCAGTGCAGGCCATCGAGGCCGGGTCGCACGATCTCGACCGGCCCCGCCCGGCCGTAGACGACCGGGACCGCACCGGCGGCCATCGCCTCGACGACCGCGATCCCGAAATGCTCGAACCGCTCGGGATGCCGTTGCTCGTCCTCGCCGAACCCGGCTGCGTGCCAGTAGATCGACGCCTCGCCGAGCAACCGTTGGACCGTCTCGCCCGGGGCGTTGACGTGCACGCTGACCGGCAGTCCGCGCGCCGCCCGCTTGATCGCCAACACGAACTCACGGTTGGCGGCGTCGCACCCGCCGACGAGCGCCAGCTCCCAACCGTCGAGCTCGCCGTCGCGATGGAGTCCGGCGAACGTGTCGAGCAATTCCATCTGCTTCTTGCTGTGACCGTACGACGGGTCGAAGAACCTGCCGAGCACGAGGATCAAGGGGCGCTTGGCACCGGGGGCGACCTCGGCCCGGACCGGTGGGTACAAGACGTCGGCTTCGACGCCCCACAGCCGGCGCGTCCACGACGACGTGAACATCGAGTTCGCCAGGAACCGCCGGTACGTGTGGACGAACTCGAGCCGCTCGACACGGCGATCGAAGGCCGCCTGGATCTCGCCGAGCCGGTGGGGCAGCGTGGGCGGGAAGGAGAGCAGTTTGACCCCGCCGACGCCGGCCCGGTGGCGGACGCGCTCGCGAAGGGTGCGCGGCGGCCGGGGAAAGTGGACGTAGTAGTAACCGAGCGGTGCCCGATTCGCCGCATAGCTGCGGTACGTCCCGTTGACGAAGACGTCGAAGTCGGCGCTCGCCTCGCTGGCCTCGTCGTCGTCGGTGACCCGCTGGTACGAGCAGGAGGCGAGGTCGATCCCCAACCGCGCCTGCGTGGCCTCCGCGTCGACCGGCGTCGGGCCGAGCAGCGTCACGTCGTGGTCCGAGGCGAGCGCGGCCGCGATGCTCCCGTCGACCTGCTCGCCACCGCCCAGCGTGGCCCAGTACAGGTCGTAGACCCCGATCTGCAGGCGCTCGCTCACCGGTGCACCACGTCCACCTCGCCGTCGCCGAAGTGGGCAGCGGTCGGACGCAGATCCGCGGCCGGGTCGATCGCGTCCGGCGCAACGGGCGCGGGCTGCCACTTGTCGACCTCCCACGCCATCAGCTCCCGCCGGGCCACGAGCGGTCGGGCGGTCCAGCGGGCCGCAAGCGTTCCGGGCAATGCTGTCAGGTACCCGCTGGCGACGCCCCAACGGTGGGCGAAGTCCCGTCGGTCGGGTCGTCGCAGGGTCAGCGGGCGGCGCACGTAGTTGACGAGGAACGAGCGAGCACAGCGGCGGAGCTCGCCGAGGCCGGCCCGCCAGGCCAGCCCGGCCGGTGCGTTCTTGGCGAGGGTCAGCAGCCGGTTGCGCTCGGTGTAGTGGGCGAACACCGGCGAACCCGGTCCGGCCGACGCACCGTGGCGGTGACGGACGATCGCGCCCGGCGCATACCGGTACCGCCACCCGCGCAGCCGGCCGCGCCAGGCGAGGTCGGTGTCCTCGTAGTAGAGGAAGAAGCGCTCGTCGAAACAACCCACATCGTCGAGGTAGGCCCGGCGCAGCAGCACGGCGCCGCCACACCAGGCGAAGACATCGGCCGGCTCGGCGTACTGGCCCCGGTCGGCCTCGAGGAACCCGCGATCCCCGCCGAACCCGCCGGTGAACAGGTTGGACCCGACGTTGTTGATCACGTCGAACGGTTCGGGCGGGACGGCGACCTCCACCCAGGTCGCGTCCGACCCGATGTCGACCGTGCGCACTTCGGCCTCGGAGCGGACCGACACCCGGCGCGGCGCCGGGCACGAGAGCCGGACAGCGATCGTCGATGGCGCCCCGCCGTCGGCGACGATACGCAGCGATCCGGTACCGGACGACCAGCGGGCGAACTCCTCACCGGCCTCCACCTGCGGTGGCTCGGCATCGTAGAACCACTCGTCGAAGCGGAGGCGCTCGTCGACCCGGGCACCGTCGAGACGCACGCCGGTGACCCGGACGCCCAGTGAGCGGGCGTCGTTGACGGCGAGCCGCGTCACCGGCGTGACCGCGAGATCGACGCCGTGGAACCGCTCGGAGAACAGCATCTTGGCACTGACCGCGCCGAGGTCTGCGCAGTCCTCGGCGACCGCCACCAGCGCCCGCAACCAACCGGGGTCGACCGTCGTGTCGTTGTTGAGAAGCGCGACGTAGTCGTACGCGCCGGGCGCGGCCATCCCGAGGTTGCAGCCGCCGGCGAAGCCGAGGTTGGCGAGCGGCTCGAGCAACCTGACCGCGCGGTAGCACTGCTCGGACGAGACGCGGTGCGCCACGTCGTCGAGCGATCCGTTGTCGACCAGGACGACGTCGAGTCGGTCCGCCGGCCAATCGGTCGCCAGCAGCGAGTCCAGGCAGTCCATCGTCATCTGCCCACCGTCGTAGTTGAGCACGACGACCCGCACGATCGGGAGCGGCGACTGGGGGGTGGGTGCGTTGTCGGTCATCAGATGGTGTGGTGCCCGCACGACGGGTGCGGCGGTACTGATCGGTCGGCGTACTCGCTGGTCATGGCGACTCGATTCCGGGCCGACGAATCGTATCGGCTGGGAGTTGGCCGACATCGTCCAGCCACGCGACGAGCGCCGCTGCGACGTCGTCGACGGTCCACGCCGCCGAGCCCGCGGGACGGCCCTGTCCCGCATCGGGGAGTACGAGGATCGGCGGCCCGTCCGGACATGCTGCCCGGATCGCCTCCGCGGTGCGGTCATCGGCCACGATGATCGACCGGGCGCGGGCCAGATCGACCCCGCTCGCCGTGTCGTCGCCGGCGTGGAGCCACACGTGGCAGGACACCGTACCGGCGATCTCCACGGTCGCCTGGTGGAGCGGCGCGGGGCCGATGCGGGCGACCACGTCATCGAAGTCCCAGGGCGGCAGATAGCGCCCGAGCGCACGAACCGGGTACCGGCCAGGGGTCGCCCCCACCGGAGCGGACTCGCCGGAGCGGTCGACGAGCAGATCGACGCGCGGCGCGGACGGGGTCCGGCGCACCGCCGTTGCCAAGCCGGCGAGGGAGTCGGCCTGGTCGACACCGCCCGCCGTCGGGTCCTCGGGACCCGCCAGCGCGAGCCGGCGCGGCAGCGAGCGGACCGGCCCCGCCCACCGCGAACCCAGCTCGGCGAGTGCCGCCAGCGTGTCGGTGGCGACCCGCTCCCAGGTGAAGCGCTCGACGGCCCGGGCCGCCGCGGCCGCGAGCACCGCACGGTGGTCGTCGTCGGTCAGGCCGCGCTCGATCGCTCTGGCGATCGAGTCAGCCCGGTTCGGGTCGAACCGGGCTGCGGGCTCGTCGAGCACCTCGGTGAGCGAGGAGGCGTCCGAGCAGATCGCAGGGCAGCCGCACGCCGCCGCTTCGACAACGGGCAGGCCGAACCCCTCGTCGAACGACGGCAGGATCGCCAGGCGGGCTCGCTGGAGGAGGGCGACCATCTCGTCGTCGGAGACCCAGCCGGTGAACACGACCGACGATGCGACCCCCACGTCGGCGGCCAACCGGCGCCACCGCTCCAGCACCGCGCTCGGAGCGGCGGTGGCGATCACCAGCGTGGTCGACCGGCCGACGGCCGGATCGAGCTCGGCCCACGCCCGGAGCAGCCCCTCGGTGTTCTTGTGTACGTCGGCACCGGTGACGGCGACGACATACGGTCCGCCCACACCCTCCAGGACACGCTCGGGACTCGGGAGCGAGCGGACCGACGGGGGCACGAACCGTCCGTCGACGCCGGCGCCGATCACCCGGATCCGATCGAGTGGGAACCGCAGCTCCTCGGCAGCGGTCACCGCCGAGAATCGGGAGATGGCGAGCATGCCATCGACGGTCCAGCGCGAGCGAGGCGCGGATCCGCGCGAGCACGCTCGCGCTCGGCGCCCGCTGGTACTGCTCGGCCCTGCGGTACGGGATCACGTCGTACATCACCGCGGCGACCGGGAGCCGAGCGCCGGTGACGACCGACGGGATCGGGTCGAGCACGACGGGATGGAGCATGAGCTGGGTGGCGAGGTACCACGTCGCCGGGCCGGCGGTGTCGCGGATCGTGCGCCGGCCCCACGGACGGAGTTCGAGTCCCGGTGCCGCGATTCGGGCCCGCTGCGCGTCGCGATCGCCCCCGTAGAGACCGATCGCCGGCGCACCGATCGCGGCGAGACCGCCGAGGAGCCCGGCGATGTACCGGCCGATCCCCCGGTCGCGCGCGGTCGGGTGGTCGAGCGGGCGCACGTCGACCAGCAGCGGCGCCGCCGCCGGGTTCACGGCGTGCCTGCGCCGGCCGCCTCGTTCGCGGCGACGAGATCCTCGAGCAAGGCGAGTTGCCGCTCGATCACCTGCGCCGCGGCGATCGCCGTTTCGGTATCGAGGCGGAGTCGCTCGGTGTAGCCGAGGAACAGCGGGAGCGCACCTTCGGCACCGCTCCGCACGTCGTGGTTGAGGGCCCACAGCACGTTGCGCTGCTCCTCGGCCAGCGTGAGCTGCCGGGCCAGCCGCTGATCGAGGGTCGCGAGCGTACGGTTGGTTGCGACCAGCGCATCCCTGGTCGACGCAGCGATCGCCGCATGATGGTGCACGACGTGGTTCATCTGGAGCGCCAACTCGCGCAGCGCGGCAACGTCCTGGGCGAGCTGGTTGACGCGGTCGCCCCGCAGCCGTGCGGCGACGCCCCTCAGTGATGCCATTCGCGGAGCTTACCGAGGCGACGGTGTGCCGACCCGGTCCCTGGGCGGTCGCAGGCGACGCGATGGCGGAGACACATCCCGATCATCTGCAGTCCGAGCCGGACCGCTTCCGTCCGGCTGCCGGTCACCGAGCTCTCCCCGACCCGCTCCCGGTACTTGACCGGGATCTGGACGAGGGGAACCCGGCGCCGGCAGGCGAGCAGCATCAGCTCGTACCCGAACGTCGATCCGGTCGTGGTGAGATGCGGCTCCAGATCGTCGACCGCAGCGCGGCTGAGGACGCGGAACGTGCAGCCGACGTCGGACAGGTACACGGTGTTGAACAGGACCTCGGTCAGCTTGGCGACCGCCCAGTTCCCCCACCGCAGGAACCACCCCATGTTCGCCCCGCTGAGGATGAACGTCTGGACCGTTCGCGATCCGAACGCGACTTCGACATCGCTGGTGAACGGCAACAGCTTCAGGAGGTCGCGCGGGTCGAACGTGCCGTCGGGTTCGCAGATGCACACGAGCTCGGCGGTCGCGGTCTCGCGCAGGCCCCTGCGAATCGCGGCGCCGTAGCCCTGCTCGGCTTCGAACACCTCCCTGGCGACCGTCGCAGCGACCGCCGGCGAGGTGTCGGGATGGGCGTTGTTGTTGACGACGACGATGTCGTCGACGATGCCGAGCGCGTCGAACTCGTCGATGCACGCGGCGATGCTGCCGGCCTCGTTGTAGGTCGGCAGTACCACTGCCAGCGTTCGTCCGTTCCACATCGTCGATGATCCTGTCAATGGGCGCGGGTCACCGCAAGGGTCCCGCGTCGCGTGATGGAGCCGAGCTGATGCGCGGCCATCGTCAACGCGACCGCCGCGAGCGCGATCGCCGAAGGTGCCAGGCTCGGCCCCGGCCCTCGCCACCGGCCGCCGAGGCCGGCACGACGCTGCGTCGTGCCGCCCCGACCAGGGTGAGCAGCGCGCCCAGGGCGAGCAGCACCGACAGGCCGACGATCGCCAACCACCGCTGGCGCACATCGCGCCGCATCAACGTCGGCGGCGCGACGACGTCGCGCCGGGCGGTGAGCTCGTCGCTGCGTTCGGCGAGCACCGACTCGACCTCACCCACGACGACCTCGACCCCGGCGCGCCGCGCCGCGTCGAGGGCCAGCCCACGAGCGACCGGCGTGACGAACACGACCCGGTCGCGGGGGTGCACCCGGGCATGACGCGCCGCCTCGGCCAGCCCGCGCCGTGCGGCGCGCCGCGATCCCGCCCGATCGACGAGCGCCAGGCGCTCGTCAGCCAGGCGATCGCGGGCCTGCCGCGCTTCGGCGTCGGAGCCGGGGCAGGGTGATCGGGCGGCGAGCTCGACCGTCCACGCTGCGCAGAACCGAGCGTGCGGCTCGAAGGGGGTGGCATCCCGACCCGCTCCGCCACCGCCGTGCTCGTGCACGACCGGGACGTCGACGACCAGGCGGGTCCGCTGCCCCTCGGACTCGACGCGCAGCGCGTAGTCGACGTCTTCGAAGAAAGCCGGGTGGTATCGGTCGTCGAATCCGCCCCGTGCGAGGTGTTCGCCGCGGCGGACGACCCAGCAGGCGGCGGACACGTAGTCGACGTCGCGGCTGAAGAGCTGCGACGCGTCGCCGGTGAGCAGGTCGCGACCGGCGACGGCGCCGGTCCAGCCGTCGGCGTAGACCACCCGGCCCGCCTCCTGGATCGTCCCGTCGGTGTTGAGCAGGACCGGCCCGGCGATCCCGACCGCCGGGTCGTCGAGGGCGGCGACCAACGGCTCGAGCCAACCGTCGACGACGATCACATCGGGGTTGAGAAAGCAGATCAGCTCGGCGGTCGTGTGCGCGACACCGGCCGCATTCCCGCCCCCGAAGCCCAGATTACGGTCCGGGACGACGAGCCGGACACCCGAGGTCCGCTCCCGAAGCAGCTCCGACGTCGGCGCCCTCCCCTCAGTCGGGTTGTCGACCACCACCACCTCGAATGCCGGCCCGGTGTGCTCGGCCACCGACGCAAGGGCATCGACCACGATGCTCCCCGTCCCGTACGTGACGATGACGATGGCGACGTCGGGATCCGGCGCCTGCTCGATGTCGACGATGGGGGCGGATGCGGCAGTCGTCTCCACCGTCTCGGTGTGCGTTCCGGTCCTGTCGGCCGGCGATTCGGTCGAGCGCGGCTCGGGCATCCTCAGCCCTGTTGGACAGAGCTGTGGAGCCGCCAGGTGACCGGCAAGTGGATCAGCCCGGCGTCGTTCGTGGCGAACTGACGGACCTCGAACCGCGCGGCGCGCTCCCAGTGGTCGTATTCGTGAACCTCGGCCTGGTCGGTCACCGACACCGACAGGTGGTACACACCCTCGAGCAGCGGGAGCTGCTCGAGCTCCAGCTCGACGGCACCCTTGCCGCGGATCGTGCCCATCGACTTGCGCGCCAGCCGGGAGCTCGTGCCCCACACCAGGTAGCCGTTCAGCGTGTCGAGACGGAAGCCGATCACCACGTCCTGGAGGGGCTGATGCGCGTCGTACTCCAGCCGTAGCCGAGCGGGTTCGAGCGTGGTCAGGAGCGACACCGGTTGCCCCTGCTCGTCGACGAAGCCGGCCGCGGTGATCTCGACTTCCTGGCTCCCCCAGCGGGTGCCCTGATCGACATCGACGCGCACGTCCTCGTGGCTGTCGCCGCGGTAGTGGCTGATCACGTCCGACGCCGGTCCGAGCTCGACCAGGACACCGTGATCGATCCACGCCGCAAGCTCGCAGAGCTGCTCGACCTGGCCGAGCCCGTGGCTGACGAAGATGATCGTCCGGCCGTCGCGACGGAACTCCTCGATCTTCTCCGCGCACCGGCGCTGGAAGACCTCGTCGCCGACCGAGAGCACCTCGTCGATCAGCAGCACGTCGGGCTCGACGTGGGCCGCGACGGCGAATCCGAGCCGCACGAACATGCCCGACGAATAGTTCTTGACCGGCGAGTCGATGAACTCCTCGAGCCCGGCGAACGACACGATGTCGTCGAAGCGACGGTCGATCTCGCGCTTGCTCAGCCCGAGGATTGCGCCGTTGAGGTACACGTTCTCGCGCCCGCTCAGCTCGATGTGGAAGCCTGCGCCGAGCTCGAGCAGGGCCGACAGCCGCCCCTCGTAGCCGATCTGGCCGCGGTCGGGCCGGAGGATCCCCGCGAGGCACTTGAGCAGCGTGCTCTTGCCGGAGCCGTTGGCGCCGATGATGCCGAACGTCTGGCCGGCGGCGACCTCGAAGTCGATGCCCTTCAGCGCCCAGAACTCCTCGTAGCGGGCACGTCGGCCCTTGAGGACGGTCGCCTTGAGGTACTGGTTCTTCTCCTGGTAGAGCCGGAAGTTCTTCCAGAGGTTCTCGACGACGACGGCGTTTGCGGGCATGGGGTCCCCAGTTTGACCGATCCGCAGCCGAATGCGGCCACATCGCGCCGAAATTCCGAATCGGAGTGCCAGGCCCACGAGTGCCCGGCACGGCGGTTCCCGCCGCACCCACCGGCGGCGGGGATAGCCTCCGCAGGCTGCGTTATGAGTGCCGTGATGAGCGTTGTCAGCAACCGAGAGCTCCTGTGGAACTTCACCCTGCGCGAGCTGCGCACGAAGTACCGGCGGTCGTTCCTCGGGTGGACCTGGTCGATGCTCAACCCGGCGGCGACCGTGGCGATCTACTGGTTCGTCTTCGGCGTCATCTTCGACAGCCCGTCGCCGATCGGCGTTCCGAGCGGGCTCGACAACTTCGCCCTCTGGCTCGTCTGCGGTCTCATCCCGTGGAACTTCTTCGCCCTGATCTGCAACCTCGGGCTGGGCTCGATCACCGGCAACGCCGGGCTGGTGCGCCGCGTCGCGTTCCCGCGCGAGGTGCTCGTCTTCGCCAACGTGCTGCACGCCTGCGTCCAGTTCGCGATCGAGATGACGCTCGTCGTCGTCATCCTGCTCGTCGCGGGCAGCCCGCTGCTCCCGTGGCTCCCGCTCGTCGTGCTCACCGGCGTGCTGCTCGCCGTGTTCGGCGCCGGGTTCGCGCTCGCCCTGAGCGCGCTGGCGGTCTACTTCCGCGACATGTCGTACCTCTGGGCGATCGCCATCCAGGTGTGGTTCTTCGCCACGCCGATCATCTACCCCCCCAGCCTGGTCGTCGACAACCCGCAGATCCCGGACTGGGTCGTCCAGGTGCTCAAGCTCAATCCGATGGACGGGTTCGCCAAGGTCTTCCGCCGCCTGCTCTACGACGGCGCGGCACCCGGTCTGACGACGATGGCCGGCATCACGGCGACGGCTGCGATCTCACTCGTGCTCGGGTGGGCGGTGTTCCTGCGGCTGGGACCCCGCTTCGCCGAGGAGGTCTGACCGGCGCCTGGCGGGCGCGGCTCAGGTCTCGGCTTGCTGGTCGAGCCAGCGCTGCTTCCACCGCGGGAGCTCGTCGCGGTCCCAGTTGGCCGTGGACGCGTCGGCATGTCGACGGTAGTAGCGATCCTCGTCGGACAGCGCCGCAGGGTCGGTGTACCACGGGACGTGCCGCGCGACGTAGGGCGGTCCGGTGCGCAGCGCGCGATCCTCGCGGTGGCGCCGGTCGAGTGGCCGATACAGCGCGAACGTGGTGTCGATGTCGGCGCGGAACAGCCCCGGTTCGACCTCCTCGCGCCAGAACCTCGCCTCCCAGCGGCGAACGGCGTCGGCCAGGGGATACCCGGTCGGCAGATCGTCGATCCGGAGCCCGAAGCCGACCTTGTCGACGTCCGGGAAGCGATCGAGGACGTCGCGGAAGTGGGCCACGGCGTCGAGCGGGCATGCCTCGTCGGGCACGACGTCGGGATCGCTGATCACGACGTGACGCCCTCCGGCGGCGCGTTGCACGGTGCCCGACAGCCACGGCGAACGGTGGCCGAGATTGCGGTCGAGGTGGACGACATGGTGCGGCGTCGTCGCCAGGTACTCGACGAGCGGCGGGTACGTCGATGCGTTGTCGACCAGCCAGATCTCCTCGTGGCCGGCGCGCTCGAGCCAAGCGACGAGGCTGCGCAGCGACGTCACGCGATCGCGCACGGGAACGAACACCGGCACGTCGTCGATCATCGGCCCGCACCGGTGCGCCGCAGCCGGCGGATCCGCCCGTAGACCTGCCTGGGTCGAGCGAGCAGGCGCCACGACCGCGTGTTGCGGATCGCCGCGAGCTCGGCGGCCAGCTCGGCCGCGTGCTGCCGGCAGATCGCCAGCTCCTGCTCGGCGGCGACCTGGGCGGTGACGGCGTCCTCCATCCACTCCATCACCTCGAGCACGCGCAGCCGCAGCCGCTCGTTGTCGGCGTCGAGCCGCTCGATCAGGTCGAGCAGCTCGCCGGTGTCGGGTGCACCGGTCGGCGTGTGGTCGGCCCCGGTCACGGTGCGACCGCGATCTCGTCACCGGACTCGCCGTCGCCGGTGTCGCCCCACTCACCGTCATCGTCGAACGAGAAGTCGAAGGCATCGAAGTCGTCGGACACGGTCTGGATCAGGAGTCCGACCGGCGGCGTGTCGCGATCGATCTCGGGCTCGAGCGGTGGCGCGTCGGACCCGATCGATGGCACGTCGACATCGTCGCCGGTCGGGCCGCTCAGCCGGAGGCGCACGGCGACCGCCTGCCCCGTCGCCACACACAGCAACATCCACACCAGGAGGTTCGGCCAGACGAAGCTCTCGAAGAAGTTGGCCGCGACGGTGAAGACGACGACGCCGACCGACCAAGCCGACAGCACGCTCGGCGCCCGCCACATCACCGCACCCACTCGGGCCAACGCGACGAGCACCAGCACGACGAGCGACACCAGCCCGACGATCCCGACGCCGACCAACACCTCCAGATAGCCGGAGTGGGCATCGAAGACGATTCCGCTCCCCCTCGCCTGCAGGCTCTCGATGATGTTCGGCTTCTCCCACACCGCGTACAGCCCCCATCCGGCGATCGGGCGCTCGGCGGCATACTCGAGCACCACGTCCCAGATCGTCGGACGGCCGGTCAACAAGCTCGGGCGGTCCAGCAGTTCGTTGAACCGGTCGCGGCTGGCGACGGCAGCGGCAGCGAGCGCCACGCTCGCGACCGCCGCGACCAACCCGACGGCTCGCCTGACGCGGACTCGACGACCGGGCACGAAGAGGCTGAGCAGCACGGTGACGGTGACCGCGATCACCAGCGAGAGCAGCGGCGTGAACGAGCTGGACCGCACCCATGCGTACGCGTCGACGACAGCGCACGCCACACCGAGCGGCACGAGGACCCACCGGGTCCACGACCGGGCTGCAAGGACCACGGCGACCGATGACGCCGCACCGATGACCGCCACCGGGCCGAACGAGTTCTTGTTGAGGTAGATGCCGGCGAGGTCGCCGTACCGGCTCAGTGCCAGCGGCCAGTCCCGCCACCAGGCGAAGAGGCTGATCCCGATCCCGACCTGCATCGCCAGCCACAGGGCGACCAGCGCGTCGAAGCGCCGCACGTAGGCGCCGGCGAACACGGCGGCGGCGGTGCTGAGCGCCAGCATCGTCGACTGTTGAGCCGTGACCGGCACCGCCACCGACCAGAAGCTCGACACGACCATGGTGCCGAGGAACGCGACGAACGCAACGGTCACGAGCCGGTCGCGGACCAGCACCCGAACGCCCGGCAGGGCGAGCGCGAGCACGACGGCGGTCGACGTGACGAAGACGTTCTGGATCCAGCGGTCCTGCACGAACGAACCCGAGAACGGCGCCACCTCGAGCCGGACCCAGTAGACGGGTCCTTGTGTCACGAGGAGGAACAGCACGCCGAGCACCGCGGTCGCGGCCCACTGCCGGACGGTCCGTCGCCCGTTCTCGTCGGGCACGTTCGCCACCGACTCATCTTCGAGCACGATCATGACCGCCCGTAGCGTAGCGGCGCGGCACGCACCGGTCGGGGGTGGGCCGCGCCGCGATCGCCGGCCGGGCGGCACGGCTACGCTGGCCCGCTCGCAGGTCGTCGGAGGAGGCGCACATCATGATTCTCGTCACCGGGGGTGCGGGCTACATCGGATCCCATACCGTCCGTGCGCTGCGGGAAGCGGGACGCGACGTCGTCGTGCTCGACTCGCTCGAGTTCGGCAGCCGCGACGCCGTCGGCGACGCGCCGCTCGTCGTCGGCGACGTGGCCGACGGCGAACTCGTCAGGGCGACGTGCCGGGAGTACGGCGTCACCCAGGTCGTCCACTTCGCCGCCTACAAGGCGGTCGGCGAGTCGATGGAGCAACCGCACCGGTATTTCCGCAACAACGTCGCCGGCTCGGCCGATCTGATCGATGCGTGCCGCGCGCAGGGCGCCGATCAATTCGTGTTCTCCTCGTCGTGCTCGGTCTACGGCACCCCCGACCGGGTGCCGGTCGACGAGGCGGCACCGATCCGACCCGAGAGCGTGTACGCGGAGACCAAGGCGATGGTCGAGCGCATCCTCCACTGGTACGGGCAGATCGGGGCCATGCGATCGGTGAGCCTGCGGTACTTCAACGCCGCTGGCGCCAGCTTCGACGGGAGCATCGGCGAGGACTGGGCCGATTCGCAGAACCTCATCCCGCTGGCGCTCAAGGCGCTGCTCCTCGGCGACCGCACCCTCCAGGTCTACGGCGCCGACTACGACACGCCGGACGGCACCTGCATCCGCGATTACATCCACGTCGTCGATCTCGCCGACGCTCACGTCCGCGCGCTCGATTACCTCGCGGCGGGCGGCGACACGGTTGCGGTCAACGTCGGCACGGGCGTCGGGTCGTCGGTGCTCGAGGTGCTCGACGCGGTCGCCTCGTCGGCCGGTATGGAGGTCCCCCACGAGATCGCCGGTCGCCGGGCGGGCGATCCGGTCGCCACGTTCGCCGATCCCGCCTTCGCCGAGTCGACCCTCGGCTGGCGCTCCCGGTACGGGCTCGACGAGATCGTCGAGTCCGCCTACCGCTGGCACCGATCCCACACGCCGATCGCCTGATCAGGTCTGCGCACATCGTGCGCTGTTCCTTCGAGCGCACGAACTCCAGAGGAACGGTGGTCGGGCGGTCAGGTCGGTGGTTCGACCCCCGGGATGCTGGGCAGGGAGCGGATGCGGTCGAGCCAACCGAGCAGCACAGCCACCGCGCGGGGGTCGTGCCGCAGGCGGTGGCCGGCACCGGTGAAGAGGCTGAGCTCGGCGCTTCCGTGGGCGTTGACCAACTGGCGCGCATCGGAGACCGGCACGCTGTCGTCCTCGTCGCCGTGCATGACGAGGAGCGGCCGCGGGGCGAACCGCTGCGCCGCACCGACTGGACGGAATCGGTGGAACTCGCGCGCCCACTCGTCGATCGAGACCGGGAAGCGCCGGTCGTGGATCGCCCCGATCTCGCGGGCGTGCTCGAGGAACCGCCGAGGGTGCGCGGCCCAATCGTCGAAGTCGGCGCGGGGGCTGAGCAGCGCCGCGGCGGCGACCCGCGGATCGTCGGCGCCAACACAGATCGCGATCGATCCACCCGTGTTCGTCCCGACCAGGATCACGCTGTCGACCGAGCTGACCGCGACGAGGTGCGAGATCGCGTTGCGCAGGTCGGCGACCCACCCCTGGAGCGAGAAGTCGCCCTCGCTCACGCCACAGCCGCGGAAGTTGAAGGCCATCGCGACGCACCCGAGCTCGCGCGCTGAACGGTCGACCAGTTGGGGGAACGTCCCGGCTGACCGGCGGGCGTCGAGCGGGCCGATCGGAAAGCCGTGACAGAGAATCACACCGGGGCCGGCGCGCACGTCGGCGGGCGGCCGGGCGATGTGGCAGGCGAGCGACAGCCCGTTCGACGTGAACCGGTCGTTCATCCCCGAGCCGGCACCATCCGCTGGCTCAGGCACGTGCGGCGCGCTTGATCCGCATCTTCCCGGGCGTGGCGAGGGTGTACCCGCGATTTCGTGCCTCGGGGAGCGTGTCGGGAGCGAAGCTGAGCGCGACGCCCGCATCGACGAACTCGGCGACGACCGAGGCGTCGTCCCAGTCGTCGAGGTCGTAGACGAGCTGCGTCCGCTTGTCGCCGAGAAATCGACTGTGCTCGAACTTGGGATGCCGTTCCATCGCCCGCCCAAGGTAGTCGACACCGGTACGCCGACCGCAGCGCCACGCCGCCGGCGTGACGGGACGGCTCCCCGGCACGGCCCCGAACGCGACGATGCCGGCGCACCACCTGCGGACGAACCGTCAGGGGCGCACCGGCACCGCACGACTGTTGGGACCAATCCCGTCTCGAACGTCGGGGTCGTCGACCCCTCCGAACACCGCTGGGACCAGTTGCGGCGACGAGGATTGGCGGGGGTTGGCGTGAATTCGCCAGGCGGTCCAGCCCGTCGGCCTAGCGGCCAACCACCTCCAGGGTCCCGTACTGATTGTCTGGCATGTGCTGGACCACCTCCTCTCTCTGGTGACGGAGAGAATAGTGCACCGGCGGCGGTCGTGTCTCGTCGATTCGGGAATCCGCCAGCGGTCGAGCGGCGAGCCCACCGAACCCGGCGCTCGGACGCGAGCGAGCCGCGGGCGCGGCGGGCGAGACACCTTCTCAGATCGTGTAGGCGAGATTGCCGAGCACCGCGTCGGCGGTCGCAGCGTCACCGTCGACCGTGATTCGCTCGCGCACCTCGTCGAGCGCGGTGCGCCCGGCGGCGAGCCTGGTCATCACGCCGACCGGCATCGTCAGCGTCACCGTGGCGGGGGCGGTCAGCTCGGGCACGACGCGCGCCCGGTCGCCGACTTCGACGTCGATGCGGCGCACGAGCGCTCCCGCGTCGGTCAGCGCGAACGTCACGCCGTGCCCCGCCGCGACCCCTGCCCGCTTGCCGATCACGTAGCCGAGGGCGGTGGTCATCTCGTCGAGCGTCACGTCGACGGCGAGCCCCGACTCGTGACCCGGGCGGCCGATCGCGTCGCGGATGTCCTGCTCGTGCAACCAGCAGTCGAACACCCGGATCTGCATGAACCGGCCGTACGTCGACGGACCGGCCGGGGTGAGGGCGTCGGCGTCCCACTCGCCGTGGGTCATCGCGCCCAGGGCGCGACGCCGACGGTCGGTGACCTCGCCGAACCGCGCGATCATCGCCGCCGGCGTGAGGTCGCGCATGCTGGCCACCCACGCCTCGTTGAACGCACCGATGTCGTTGCGGACGTGGGCTCCGCCCACCGCAACGACGGGGGGCGCATCGTGGCCGAGCAGCATGAGCTCGGTGCCGATGACGTGCGCGACGTTGTCCTGGACGTCCCAGCCCGGCAACGGCGACGGCCGGTGCCAGTCGGCGCCGTCCATCGTCGTCAGCAGGTCGCCGATGCTCGCCCAGACCTCGCCGAGTGCGGCGACCGTACGCTCCTTGGAGGTGGTGCTGCCCATGGGCAGAGCATGGCAGGTGGCGTCACTCGATGACGTCGTCGAACGGGACCTGGGGGCCGACCGCTCCGATCGCGTCGAAGTAGGCGAGATGGGCGTCGACGACGTTGTAGGCATCGACGTCGTCGAGGAGGTCGATGCCGAGACGGTCGGCCTCGCCGAGGAGGTAGGCGGTGAGCGCGTCCTCGTTGATCACGACGGTCTCGTCGATGTCCTGCGGACGGTCGATCACGTCGGCCGGTTGCAGTCCCTGGGCGTGGAGCCACTGCATGTGGGAGACGAGCAACTGCTCGACCTCGGCCGGCGTCAACCGGGCCTGACTCTCGGGCGGCAGACGATCGCTGACGAAGTCGACCGCCTCGTCGAGTCGGTAGACCGCACGCGGCGCGACCGCGTCGAGGCGGTGCGCCTCGCGACCGACCGCGACGGCCGCGATCACGAACGTGACCAGTGCCGCGATGACGGCGAGAACGATCGTGATCGGCTCCACGGCGCCATCCTATGAGCGCCGTCGCGCTCAGATCCCGATGCGCTGGGCGAGCAGCTCGCGATGGTAGGTCGGGTCGCCGAACAGCAGCTCGGAGCTCTTGGCGCGCTTGAAGTAGAGGTGCGCCGGGTGCTCCCAGGTGAAACCGATTCCGCCGTGGATCTGGATGTTCTCGGCCGTGGCGTGGAAGTACGCCTCGGAGCAGTACGCCTTGGCGAGCGATGCGGTCGAGGCGAGCTCGTCGTTCATCTCGCTCGCGCACCACATGCCGTAGTACGCCGCCGACTTCGCCGACTCGACCTCGAGCAGCATGTCGGCGCACTTGTGCTTGATCGCCTGGAACGAGCCGATCGGACGGCCGAACTGCACCCGGACCTTGGCGTACTCGACCGCCATGTCGAGCACGAACTGCGCGCCGCCGACCTGCTCCGCGGCGAGGCCGACCGCTGCGAGGTCGAGCACGGTCGACAGCACGTCCCACCCGGCGCCCTCGGTGCCGATCAGCGTCGCCGGCGTGTTGTCGAACGTCAGCTTGGCCTGCTTGCGGGTCTGGTCCATCGTCGACAGCGCCGTGCGGGTCAGTCCGGCGCGCGTCGCCGTCGACGGCGAACAGGCTCGTGCCGGCTGCGGTGCGTGCGGCGACGATGATCAGGTCGGCGATGTGACCGTCGAGCACGAACGACTTGTCGCCGGTCAGCGTGTAGCCGTCACCGGACGCCGTGGCCTCCATCGTGATCCCGGACTCGTCCCACTTGCCAGACGGCTCGGTGAACGCCAGCGTGGCGATCGTCTCGCCCGAGGCGATGCCGGGGAGATAGGACTGCTTGGCGTCGTCGTCGCCCGACTGGATCAAGGTGTTGGCGGCCAGGACGACGCTGGAGAAGAACGGCGCACACAGCAGCGCCCGGCCCATCTCCTCGAGCACGATCCCGAGCTCGATGTAGCTGTAACCCGAACCGCCGTACTCCTCGGGGATGTGCAACCCCTGGAGGCCCATCTGCTCGGCCATCTGCGCCCACACGGCCTCGTCGTAGCCCTGCTCGGTCTCCATCAGCTCGCGCACCGCCTCCTCGGAGCTCTTCGACTCGAGGAAGGCGCGGACGGTCTTGCGCAGTTCTTCTTGTTCTTCGGTGAAGGCAAAGTTCATACCGCGATCTTGGCGCGCTTGCGCCGGGACCCGCCAATCTGGTTGTGTACACATGTGGACACTCATCGGCTGGCGAAGTTCGACTCCCCCGTCGCCGGACGGTCGACCGGCCGGACGACGGGTGTGCGCGCCCTGCGCGCCGAGTTGGCCGAGGCGGTCCGCCGAGCGGAGGCGGGCGAGCGGACGATCGTCACGTCGGCGGGGCGGCCGGTCGCCCAACTCGGACCGCTCGACGCCTCGGCGCCGGACCTCGACCGGTTGATCGGGACCGGCGCGATCGTCGCGCCGCGCCGGACCAGCCCCTGGCGGGCCCCCGAAGCGGTTCCGGTGTGGGCCGGCGTACGCGTCGACCAGGCCCTCCGCGAGTTCCGCGGGTGATGCCCGGCGGACCCTCGCCGCGGGCGCCGCACGAAGGCGGCCCGCCGGGTGCCGCCGAGGCGGCATTGGCGCTCGACACCAGTGCCCTGCTCGCGCTCGGCATCGTCGGCGAGCAGCGCTCGATCGTGCTCGACGCACTCGGCGTGCACGCCGTCTGGGCGGCGTCGGCGATGGCGCTGACCGAGGCGCTGCCGGCGATCGACCGGCTCACCGACGACCCGATCCTGCGCGCCGATCTCGAGGACGCCATCCGGCTCACGTGGGACCACCTCCACGTGGTCCCCGTCGACCAGGCGTGCCTCGACGAAGCGGCCCGCCTGGCTCGGGCATGGCCGATCCGCCTGACCGACGCACTCCACCTCGCGGCAGCCCAGCGCCTGCCGCCGCCGGTGGCGTTCCTGACGTTCGACCCGGCGCACATCGCGACCGCGCTGGCGCTCGGGTTCGACGTGATCAGCTCGTGATCCCGGGACGCGGGACCGCCGGCGCACCAGTATCGTGTCGCCGCGTGGACGCCGGTAGCCCTGACGAACACGGCTGCCTGTCGGTCGTGATCCCTTGCTTCAACGAGCAGGACACGGTCTCGACGATCCTCGAGCGGGTGCTGCGCAATCCCCTGGTCGGGCAGGTCATCGCCGTCGACGACGCCTCGACCGACGCCACGCTCGAACGGCTGCGGGCGTGCACCGACCCCCGCCTGGCCGTGCTCGCCCAGCCGCAGAACCGCGGCAAGGGCGCCGCACTGCGGCGAGGGTTCGCCGAGGTCGACCGGCCGTTCGCCATCGTGCAGGATGCCGACCTCGAGTACGACCCCGACGAGTACGCCAAGATGATCGCGCCGCTCCTCCAGGGCAACGCCGACGTCGTCTACGGGTCACGGTTCAGCGGGAGCGAGGCGCACCGCATCCTCTATTTCTGGCACTCGCTCGGCAATCGGCTCCTGACGCTGGCGTCGAACATGGCGACGAACCTCAACCTCTCCGACATGGAGACGTGCTACAAGGCGTTCCGCAGCGAGATCCTCGCCCAGATCACGATCGAGGAGGATCGCTTCGGGTTCGAGCCCGAGATCACCGCCAAGGTCGCCGCGCTGCGCTGCCGGGTCTACGAGGTCGGGATCAGCTACCACGGCCGGACCTACGAGGAGGGCAAGAAGATCGGCTGGCGCGACGGTGTGCGCGCGCTGTACTGCATCGCCGCCTACTCGCCCGTCGGCAGGGCGATCGGGCTGCGGCGAGCGAGTCCGCTCGTCGGCCGCCTGACCGGCGCCTGACCGGCGCCGGACCGTGGTCGCTCCGTGCGAACGCCGATGCCCGCTGCCAGACTGCGGAGATGAGCGTCGCTGAGACCCTGCACTGGTCGAACGCCGATGTCGAGGTCCACAAGGTCGTCGTCGGTCCGTACGAGAACAACGTCTTCGTCGTCCGGTGCCGGGCGAGCGGTGAGGCGGTGCTGCTCGACGCGGCCAACGAGCACGAGCAGCTCCTCGCGCTGTGCCAGCGGCTCGGCGTGAAGCGAGTGCTCGAAACCCACGGCCACTGGGACCACATCCAGGCGGTCCCGGCGATGCGCGAGGCCGGCTACGAGGTGGCGGTCACCGCCCTCGATGCGCCGAAGCTGGCCGATGTCGGCTACGACGTGTTCCTCGACGACGCCGAGGTGATCGAGGTCGGGCACCTGCGCCTCCACGCGATCCACAACCCCGGCCACACCCCGGGCTCGATCTCGTTCAGCCTGGAGGGGACGCCGCTGCTGTTCACCGGCGACACGCTGTTCCCGGGCGGTCCGGGGGCGACGCACTTCGACGACGCCGACTTCGGGACGATCATCCGCTCGATCACCGACAAGCTGTTCGCGTTCCCCGACGAGACGATCGTGTTGCCCGGTCACGGCCTCGACACCACGATCGGCACCGAGCGCCCCCACCTCGAGGAATGGATCGAGCGCGGCTGGTAGCCCCGCCCGCTGCGATGCGCTACGACCAGCGCCCGGCCGACGACACGCCGGTGCACACGATCGACCTCCCGCCGACACCGATCCGCGACCGCAACATCCCGGCGACGGCCTGGGTCGAGGCGCCGGCGAGCCTGCTCTCGCTCGGCGACGACCTCCCCGGCCGGCCGGTCGCCGACTACAAGCGGCGGATCGGGCCGTGGCTGCTGTGGCGGGCCGGGCCGGCCAAACACGGCGACGCGCGGTACTGGGCCGCCCACCACGACGATCTCGCGCGCTCGTTCACGCTGCGGCTGTTCGCGGACGGCTCCGCGACGGGGACCGGCCCGAGCGGGGCGACCCACGACCGCTTCCGGGCCTGGAAGGAAGACCTCCGCGACTCGGGCGGCTGAGCCGCCCCCGGTACCCGCTCGGTCGCCGGAGCCCCGGGCCGGCCGGGCGGGAAGCGCGTCGCGGTCGGAATACAGTCACGGTATGACCGCACCGTTCTTCGCCGACGTCGACCGGATCGCCTACGAAGGCCCTGACTCGGACAACCCGCTGGCGTTCCGCTGGTACGACACCGACCGCGTCGTCGCGGGGCGGTCGATGGCCGATCATCTCCGGTTCGCCGTCTGCTACTGGCACTCCTTCGCCTGGGACGGCTTCGACATCTTCGGTGCCGGCACGCTCGACCGGCCCTGGCACCCGAACCAGGGCAGGGACCTCGATCCGATCGCCGCGGCGCGGATGAAGATGGACGCCGCCTTCGAGTTCGTCTCCAAGCTGGGCGCGCCGTTCTTCTGCTTCCACGACGTCGACATCGCCCCGGAGGGCACGACCTACGCCGAATCCGCACGCCACTTCGACGAGATGGTCGACTACGCGGCGGGGCACATGGAGCGCACCGGAGTCAAGCTGCTGTGGGGCACGGCCAACCTCTTCTCGCACCCCCGGTTCCAGGCCGGCGCCGCGACCAATCCGGACCCCGAGGCGTTCGCCTGGGCCGCGGCGCAGGTCGCGCACTGCATGGAGGCCACGCACCGACTCGGCGGCGCCAACTACGTGCTGTGGGGCGGGCGCGAGGGGTACGAGACGCTGCTCAACACCGACGTCGCGCGCGAGCTCGACCAGCTCGGCCGGTTCTTCTCGATGGTCGTCGAGCACAAGCACGCGATCGGCTTCGACGGCACGATCCTGATCGAGCCCAAGCCGTTCGAGCCGACCAAGCACCAGTACGACTACGACGTCGCCGCCGTGCACGCCTTCCTCCAGAAGTACGACCTGGCCGACGACGTCAAGGTCAACATCGAGGTCAACCACGCCACGCTGTCCGGGCACGACTTCCACCACGAGATCGCTGCCGCCGTCGCCGCCGGGATCTTCGGCTCGATCGACGCCAACGCCGGCGACGATCGGCTCGGCTGGGACGTCGACCGCTTCCCGGTGTCGGTCGAGCAGATGACGCTCGGCATGCTCGAGATCCTGCGCGCCGGGGGCTTCAGCACCGGCGGGCTGAACTTCGATTCCAAGCTGCGCCGGCAGTCGATCGACCGCAACGACCTGTTCCACGCCCACATCGGCGGGATGGACACGATGGCCCGTGCCCTGCTCGCCGCTGCGAGCATCATCGAATCGGGCGAGCTCGACGCCAACCGCGCCGCGCGCTACGCCGGATGGAACGGCGAGCTCGGTACGACGATCATGGCCGGCGAGACGTCGCTCAAGGCCCTCCACGACCGCACGATGGAGCGGACCGCCGACATCGATCGCAGCAGTGGCCGCCAGGAGGCCCTGGAGAACCTCGTCGCCCGCCACATCGAGCGCGCCCGCTGACCCCGGTTGGGGGTCAGGCACCAAACGGGGCACGGAACCGCCCACGCCGACGAATCGAATTTGCACTACGGTGGTAGTACAAATTCGCCGGACACCTCCCTAGACTCGATGCCGTGACCGACACGCTGTTCCGAGTCGACGACCTGCACGCCCGGCCCGCCGAGGGCGACCACGGCGAGATCCTGCGCGGACTCGATCTCGTCGTCGGCGCCGGCGAGGTGCACGCGATCATGGGGCCGAACGGGTCGGGGAAGTCGACGCTCGGGAGCACGCTGATGGGCTCGCCGGAGTACGAGGTCACCGCCGGCTCGGTCCGGTTCCGCGGCGACGACGTCACCGCCTGGCCCGCCGACGAACGGGCCAAGGCCGGCATGTTCCTCGCCTTCCAGTACCCGCAGGAGATCGCCGGCGTCTCGGTGATCCAGTTCCTCCGCCAGGCGTTGTCGGCGCGCAAGGGCGTCGACCTCTCGGTGCTCGAGCTGAGGCTCGCCACCATGGAGTGGATGAAGCGGCTCGGCATGGACTCCTCCTTCGTCGACCGCTACCTCAACGAGGGGTTCTCCGGGGGCGAGAAGAAACGCAACGAGATCATGCAGATGGCCATCCTCGAACCCGAGCTGGCGATCCTCGACGAGACCGACTCGGGCCTCGACATCGACGCGCTGCGCATCGTCGCCCAGGGGATCCGCGAGGTGCGCGCCGAGCGCCCCGCGATGGGCGTCGTCCTCATCACCCACTACCAGCGCCTGCTCGACGAGGTCACGCCCGACCACGTCCACATCCTGGTCGACGGCCGGATCGTCGCCAGCGGGGGCATGGAACTGGTCGCCCAACTCGAGCGCGACGGCTACGACGCGTTCAAGGCGGGAGCGACGGCGGGATCCTGATGGCCCTCGACGTCGCCACGGTCCGCAAGGAGTTCCCGCTCCTGGCGCGCGAGATCGACGGCGCGCCGATCGTCTACCTCGACTCGGGCAACACGTCGCAGAAGCCGCGCGTCGTGATCGACGCGATGAGCAGCTTCCTCGAGCACTCGTACGCGCCGATCAACCGCAGCTCGTACCGGCTGGCCGGCGAGGCGACCGAGGCCTACGAGGGCGCTCGCGCCGCGGTCGCCCGGTTCGTCAACGCGCCGTCGGCCGACGAGGTGATCTTCACCAAGAACGCGACCGAGTCGATCAACCTGATCGCGATGGCCTGGGGCCGGGCGAACCTCGGCGCCGGCGATGTGGTCGTCCTGACCGAGATGGAGCACCACGCCAACATCGTGCCGTGGCAGATGCTGGCCGCCGAGCGCGGCATCGAGCTGCGGTGGATCCCGCTCACCCCCGACGGGTGCCTCGACCTCACCGACCTCGACCGCCTCCTCGACCGAGCCAAGGTCCTGTCGTTCACGGCGATGAGCAACGTGCTCGGCACGATCCCGCCGATCGCCCGGCTGTGCCGCGCCGCCCACGACGTCGGTGCGCTCGCCGTCGTCGACGCCTGCCAGTACGTCCCCCACAACCCGACCGACGTCCAGGCATGGGACGCCGATCTGGTCGCGTTCTCGAGCCACAAGATGTGTGGCCCGTCGGGCATCGGGATGCTCTGGGGCCGGATGGAGATCCTCGACGCCATGCCACCCTTCCTCGGCGGCGGCAACATGATCGACACGGTCACCTTCCAGGGGTTCACGACGGCGCCGGTCCCGGCGAAGTTCGAGGCCGGCACGCCACCGATCGTCGAGGCGGTCGGCCTGCATGCGGCGATCGACTTCCTCGACGGGCTCGGGATGACCGAGGTGCGCCGCCACGAGATGGAGCTGACGCGGTACGCCCTCGACGCGCTGGACGACCGCTTCGGCGACGACATCACGATCTACGGCCCCGACGACATCGAGGTCCGCGGCGGCGTGATCAGCTTCACGTTCCGCGACCTCCACCCCCACGACGTGAGCCAGGTGCTCGACCAGCGCAACGTCTGCGTCCGCGCCGGGCACCACTGCGCCAAGCCGCTGATGAAGACGCTCGGCGTCAACGCCACCACCCGCGCCAGCCTCTACCTGTACAACGACACCGGCGACGTCGACACCCTCGTCGAAGGTCTGGACGGAGCTGCCGATATCTTCGGCTTCTGATGCGAGACGTGACCGATGCCCGGACTTGAAGACCTCTACCGCGAGATCATCCTCGATCACTACCGGACGCCACGCAACCGGGGTGAGCTCGAGACGCCGCCGGCGGTGCGCGCCGACGGCCACAACCCGCTCTGCGGCGACGAGATCACCGTGTACCTCGTCGTGTCGGGCGACGGCGACGATGCGGTCGTCGACGACATCAAGATCGCCGGTCAGGGCTGCTCGATCTCCCAGAGCTCCGCGTCGATGATGAGCCAGGCGGTGGTCGGCAGGCCCGTGAGCGAGGCCAGGGCCCTGCTCCGCCGCTTCAAGACGATGATGTCGATCGAGGGCTACGAGCTCCAGCCCGGCGATGACGACATCTCCCTCGGCGACCTCGAGGCGCTCCAGGGCGTCGTCAAGTTCCCGGTCCGGATCAAGTGCGCGGTCCTCGGCTGGAACACGCTGGCCCAGGCCCTCGACACCGCCGGCGCCGGCGAGCCGGCCTGACCGGGGCCGGCCGGCTGTGACCGATCCGGTCGCCACCCCGCCCGCCCACGCGGCCCGCAGCGTCTCGGGTCCGGCATCGACGCACTCGCCGTTCCCACCCGACCTGGCCGACGCCCGCGCCCGGGCCGGCCGGGCGATCCGCGATCTCGGCCACGCACTGGTCGGCCACGAGGAATCGGTCGAGGAGATCGACGCGCTCAGCGACGCGCTCGAGGCCTGGACCGCGCGGCTCGCCGAGGGCGCGGTCCGCGATCGCGTGATCGAACGACCGACCGGCGACTGGGGTCCCCGCCGGCGGACGGCGAGGAGATGTTCAGCTTCGACGAGCGCCCGGTGTCGGGGCGAGCGTCGCCGTACGGGCTCGACGTGCGCGTCGTCCGCGACGGCGACGAGGTCGTCGCACACCTCACGTTGCGGGCCGCGCACGAGGGCGCGCCGGGCCGCAGTCACGGAGGGATCATCTCGGCGTTGTTCGACGACGTCTTCGGCTTCGTGCTGACGTTGCACGGCGAGCCGGCGTTCACCGGCGAGCTGACGATCCGCTACGAGCGGGGTGTGCCGCTCCACGTGCCGCTCGAATGCCGCGTGCGGATGTCGGGTCGCGAGCGACGCAAGATCTCCATGACCGGCGAGCTGACCAGCGCCGACGAACACGGCGAGCGAACCACCCACACCCGGGCCCACGCGACCTTCGTCACGATCGACCCGGAGCTGTTCCGCAGCTCGGCGACGCGCTGAGGCGCACCTCGACGAGGGGGAGGCGGCGCTGCTCACCAGGGTCTTCCGGCTCGCCGCCTCGGCCGGCGGCCCGGAGGTCGAGGGGTTCGCCGACTGCCGCAGGTGGTGCCGGACCGGTTCCCGAAGGGATTCGTGTTCCCGTCGCTCACTCGCCAGTTCATGGGAGCGACGAGGAGCTGCAGGCGATCGTCGACCCGGCTCGGCTCGCTCGAGCTGAAGGACTGACCGCTCGGCGCTACCGCCGGAGGTCGGTCGTCGTACCACCGCTCGCCGCCACCAACTCCCCGGGCGACAGGGGGAACACGTCGTGCCAGGTCCCGGCCGCCGCCCACACCTCGTCGTAGACCAACAGGTCGGGGTCGACGAACACGCGGAGCTGCTCGGTGTGGCCGAATGGGGGCACACCGCCGATCGGGTAGCCGGTCGCCGTGCGCACGGCATCGGCATCGACCCGCGAGCACCGGCGCCCACCGGCCGCTGCAGCGAGCTTGGACTCGTCGAGCTGGTTGGCCCCGCTGACGTACGCCATCACCAACTCCCCGTCGACCGCGAAGATCAGGCTCTTCACGATCTGGCCGACGCCGCACCCGATCGCATCGGCCGCGTCCTGGGCGGTCTTGGTGCCCGCCGGGAACGTCCGCGGTACGACGTCGATCCCGAGCGCAGCGCCGGCGGCGATCACCCGCTGCACGTTCCGGTGGATCCCGGCCTCATCGTCGGTCATCGGCGTCGACGGTAGCCGGGCCGGCCATGGCGATCACGCCGACGCCGACGACACAGCAGGCCGAGGCTGCGAGGTAGGGCACGCGGTACGACCCGGACACGTCGTACAGCCAGCCGAGCAGCAGCGGCCCGCCCGCAACGCCGAACACGGTGACGAACTGTGATCGACCGAAGATGCGCGGGTAATCGCGCACCCCGAATCGCTCGGCGATCAGCAGCGGCTGGAGCATCAACAGGTTGCCGATCGTCATCCCGAACAGCACGATCGAGAGGAAGATGGTCACCGTCGACTCGGCGACGGCGAGGAAGAGGAGGGCCGCCGCCTGCATCCCGGCGACGACCACCGTGAACGCGGTCATCGGCACGAAGCGGACGACGCGCGCCGCCGATCAGGCGGGCGACGACCGAGGTCGCGGCGACGGCGGTGATCGCGAACTGCGCGGTCGAGGCATCGGTCCGCTCCTCGACCAGTTTGACGAGTTGCTGGATGCCGCCGACCTGCGAGCCGAGCGCGAGGATGTAGCCGTAGGTGACGGCGCGGTAGAAGCGGCTCCGGACCGCCTCGTCGAACACGATCCCGGTCGGCCCGGCGGCCCGCGCACCGACCGCCAGGCGCTGGCCGTCGGGTTCCCATCCCTCGCGCTCGGGGTCCGGCCGGACCAGGAACCACGTCACCGGCACGATGCCGGCGACGAGCACCAGCCCCAGCCACGGCGTCGACGCGGCAAGGCCGTTGTCGTCGATCAGTCGTTTGGCGACCGGCGTCAACACGATCCCACCGACCGACAGCCCGGTCGACGCCACCGACAGGGCGACCGAGCGACGGACGTGGAACCAGCGCGTGACGACGGTCGTCGCGGGGACCAGCCCGCACGCCGAGAAGCCGACGGCGAACACCGCGTAGACGGCGTAGAGCTGCCACTGCTGCTCGACCTGCCCGAGCACGGCCAGCGCCCCGCCGGCGACGGCCGCCCCGCCGATCATCACCAGGCGCACGTCGTACACCGCGATCAGCCGCGCGACCGCCAGCCCGGTCGCGCCGCTGACGATGAAGAAGATCGTCGTCCCCAGCGAGATCTGGCCCAGCGGCCACCCCCGCTCATTGCTCAGCGCGTTGAGGTAGACCGCCAGCCCGTAGAACGCGAGACCGGCGCTGAACATGAGCACCAGGAAGCATCCGGCGACGACCCGCCCGCCGGGAAACCGGCCGTGGTCCGCAGCGGCGGGGCTCGGGTGCTCGGACCGTTCGCCGACGTCAGCCGACGAGTTCATCGATCGCCGCGGCCAGCGCCCGGTCGTTGTCGGTGACCGTGTTCCCCGCGTCGTGGGTGGTCAACCCGATCGTCACCCGGTTGTAGGAGTTCGACCATTCGGGATGGTGGCCGAGGCGCTCGGCGACGAACGCCACCCGGGTCATGAAGGCGAAGGCCTCGGTGAAGTCGCCGAACACGAACTCCCGCTCGAGCCGGCCGTCTCGCTCGTCCCACGACATGGTTGCGACGTTACGGCTCGGGGCACCGTCGGAACGCACCCGGCGGGGTGCGATCGCGCTGCGGTTCGGGCGATCGTGATGACGTGCCCGGCGATCGTGAACTGGTTTCGCGCGCCCCGGCGATCGCCGCCGACGGTGAGGCGGAGGTCGTGGAGGTGGTGGTGGTGCGCACGATGGTGGTGCGCGGCGTGATCGTCGGCATCACGGGGTCCACGCCCGGTCCGCGACGTGGCACGGTGCCGGGCTACATCGAGAACAGGTCGTCGAGCGAGCTCGGCCGCTGGACCGCCGGCTCGACCGCCGGTTCGTCGAGCGCGTCGGCGGCGAAGGCGGTGTAGCCGTCTCGCTCGAGCACGTCGGCCAGTTCGGGGCCGCCGCTCTCGACGATCCGCCCGCTGGCGAGGATGTGCACGTGGTCGGGCCGCAGTTCCTGGAGCAACCGGGTGTAGTGGGTGATCGCCAGCACCCCGAGCGGCTCCACGCCGTCGTTGCTCATCGCCTCGACCCGGCGGGCGCAGTCGCGCAGCGCGTCGATGTCGAGCCCGGAGTCGAGCTCGTCGAGGATGGCGATCTTCGGCCGAAGCACCGCCATCTGAAGCGTCTCGTTGCGCTTCTTCTCGCCGCCGGACAGGTCGACGTTGAGCGCCCGGTGGAGGAGGCGCTCCTCGAACCCGATGCGCGCGGCCTCGTCGCGCAGCAGGCCGTCGAGGTCGTCGACCGGCCGACCGCGGGTCGCCAGCGCCTCGGCGAGCACGTCATCGAGCATGACGCCGGGCACCTCGGTCGGGTACTGCATGATCAGGTGCAGGCCTGCCGCAGCTCGCTCCCAGGGCGCGAGCGACAGCACGTCGACGCCGTCGAGGGTGATCGACCCGCCGGTCACCTCGTACCCGGGCTTGCCCATCACCACGCCGGCGACCGTGCTCTTGCCCGCACCGTTGGGACCCATCACGGCGTGGACCTCGCCCGACGACACCGACAGGTCGATCCCGCGAAGGATCTCCTTGCCGGCGACCGATGCCCGCAGGCCGCTGATCGTGAGCGTGCTCATGACGCCCCTCCGCGGTCGGCACCGTCGATCGACTGCACCACCACCTGGCCGTCGACGACGCGCGCGTCGTACACGGCGACCGGCTGGGTCGCCGGCAGCGTGCTCGGCTCGCCGGTGACCAGGCTGAACGCGCTGCCGTGCTTCGGGCATTCCAGCTCGAGCTCGTCGCACCAGACCTCGCCGTCGGACAGCGACACGTTGGCGTGGCTGCACACGTCGGAGATCGCGTACACGCCCTCGCCGACACGCACGACGGCGACCGGAACGCCGTCGAGGTCGACCCGGCGGACCGACCCGTCGGCGAGGTCGCTGAGGGGAAACACGGCGCTCATGCGGCCACCTCCGTCGAGGAGAGGTCGAGCTTGTTGGCGACACGGCGCCGCAGATCGTCGATCACGTCACCGGCGGGGAGCTGGGAGATGACCTCCTCGAAGAACCCGAGTACGACCAGCCGCTCGGCCACCTCGGGGCGGACGCCCCTGCTCTCCAGGTAGAACCGCTGCTCCTCGTCGATCGGGCCGATCGTCGACGCGTGGCTGCACTTGACGTCGTTGGTCTGGATGTCGAGGTTGGGAACGCTCTCGGCCCACGCGCCCTCCGACAACGTCAGGTTGCGGTTGGTCTGGAAGGCGACCGTGCCCCCGGCGTGCTCGCGGATCTTGATCAGGCCGGTGTACACGCTCGCCGCATGGTCCTGCACCGCGCCCTTGAACAGCAGGTCGCTGTTGGTGTTCGGCGCGTCGTGGTCCTGGATCGTACGGAAATCGTGCATCTGCTCGCCGCCGGCGAAGTACAGCGCCACCTGCCTGGTGCTCGCGCCGCGGCCGGTGAGCCGGGCCTCGGTGCGCGCCCGCACATAGTCGCCGCCGAGGGTGACCGTCGCGAGCAGGGTCGAGGAGTCACGCTCGCCGACCGCCTGCTGGTTGCCGACCTGCCACGTGTTCGGGCCGACCTCGTTGACCGCCAGGTACTTCACGCGCGCCGCCTGGCGGGCCAACACCTGGAGGACCGGCACGACCAGTGCCCGATCGTCCTCGGCACCGGGTGCGGCGACGAAGCGCTCGACGACGGTGACCTCGCTGTCGGCGCCGGCATCGATCACCAGCCGGGGGAACACGGCCGTGCCGTCGCCGCTGACCTCGTGGGTGACGACGATCGGCTCGGCGACGGTGCTGCCGGCCGGGACGTGGATCACCACCGGCGACATGAAGGCCCGGTTGAGCTCGGCGAACACGTCGGGGGTCTCGCCGGCGAAGAGCTCGGGCTCGGCGTCGACGACGACGCCGTCGGGCGCCTTGACGTCGGTGACGCTCAGCGCCGGCGCGAACCGGTCGAGATCGAGCTGGTCGATCCGGCTGTAGCGCCAGATCTCCTCGTCGGGGGTGGGCAGAGCAGCGGCGGCGAAACGCTCGGCGGCCGCAACCCGGAGATCGGGCCACGCACCGGTGAACTCGCGCGCCACATCGGGGGAGAACGCAGACACGACCTAAATTCTACTATCCAGATAGGAGAAATTCCTCCGGAGCTCCGTCCGTTCTCCCTCACCCCGTCGCCGCACCCACCCGCCGGCCTCCGACCGCTTCGGGTGACCGAACGGATCGACCCCAAACGTGTTCGGTCACGCAGGCCCGGCCGGTCCCGCGCGGCCCGGAGGTCAGCGCTTGCGCCCGAAGATCCGCTTGATCAGGCCGCGCCGGTTCGCCGCCTGCTCGGCCTCGAGCTCGGCGCGCAGCTGGGCTCCGGCGGCATTGACGATGTCTTCGGCCTCGTCGAGCAGGGCCGCCGCCGTGCCGTCGTCGAGACCGGCGGGCTCAGGCGGTGTCGCCGGCGGTGAGAGGGTGCCGTGCGTCCACGCTGCGTCCGCCAGCCGGCGCTCGTAGCCGGGGCAGTTCTCCGGGCAGCGCCACGGTGCCTCCGGAGCGAGATCGAGGTTGCACTTGCGTACCGTGTCGCCGTTCGGGTACGACCGTGATTCGAAGTTCTTGCACTCCGTCCGCATCGGCATGGGCCCGAATCGTACCCGCGGCCGTCGTCGCCCTCACGCTCACCCTCACCCGGACTCCGCGCCCGGATCGCGCTCGTCGGGTCCCTGGGGTCAGCCGACCGAACCCTCCATCTGCAGTTCGATCAGGCGCGACCACTCGACCGCGTACTCCATCGGCAGCGTCTTGGTGATCGGCTCGATGAAGCCGTTGACGATCATGCCCATCGCCTGCTCCTCGGACAGACCACGACTCATCAGGTAGAAGAGCTGCTCGTCGGCGATCTTGGAGACGGTCGCCTCGTGCCCGATCTGGGCGTCGCGCTCGCCGACCTCCATGTACGGCAACGTCTTGGACACCGAGTCCTCGTCGAGGATCAGGGCGTCGCACTCGACGTGACTCTTGCAGCCGTGGGCACCCTCGTCGACTCGCACCAACCCCCGGTACGTCGTGATCCCGCCATCCTTGGAGATCGACTTCGACACGATCTTGGAGCTCGTGTTCGGGGCGGCGTGGACCATCTTGGCGCCGGCGTCCTGATGCTGGCCCTCGCCGGCGTACGCCACCGAGAGCACCTCGCCCGTGGCGCCCTCACCGACGAGGTACACCGACGGGTACTTCATCGTCAGCTTGGAGCCGATGTTGCCGTCGATCCACTCCATGTGGCCGAAGGCCTCGACCCGCGCCCGCTTGGTGACCAGGTTGTAGACGTTCGGCGACCAGTTCTGGATCGTGGTGTAGGTGACGCGAGCGTGGGGCTTGACGACGATCTCGACGACGGCGGAGTGCAGCGAGTCGCTGGTGTACACCGGCGCCGAGCAGCCCTCGATGTAGTGCACCTTGGACCCCTCGTCGGCGATGATCAGCGTGCGCTCGAATTGGCCGGCGTTCTCCGCGTTGATCCGGAAGTACGCCTGGAGCGGCATCTCGACCTCGACGCCGGGCGGGACGTAGATGAACGATCCGCCGGACCAGACCGAGGTGTTGAGCGCGGCGAACTTGTTGTCGCCCGGCGGGATGATCGTGCCGAAGTACTGCTTCACCAGGTCGGGGTACTCGCGCAGCGCCGTGTCCATGTCGCAGAACAGGATCCCCTGCTCGGCCAGGTCGTCACGGTTCTTGTGGTACACGACCTCGGACTCGTACTGCGCGGTGACGCCGGACAGGTACTGGCGCTCGGCTTCGGGGATGCCGAGCTTTTCGTACGTGCGCATCATCTCTTCGGGGAGCTCGTCCCACTCGTCGACCTGCGCGCCGGCCGGGCGCAGGTAGTAGTAGATGTCCTGGAAGTCGATGTCGGGCATGTTGACCGCGAACCACTCGGCCATCGGCTTCTTCTCGAACAAGCGCAGCGATCGCTGGCGGAGCTGGGTCATCCAGCGCGGCTCACCCTTCCACCACGAGATCTGCTCGACCACGCTCGGGTTGATCCCCTTCTCAGGTGTGAAGGCGTACTCGACCTCGTCGCTCCATCCGAGGTCGTACTTGGTCAGGTCGAGATCGAAGCTGGTCATCGCGGTCCTCGGTTCGAGTGGCCCGGCGTGCGGGCCGGCTGGGGAATTTGCACTATCGCCATAGTAACAATTCCGAGGTCGATCGGGAACGTCGGGGCGGAGATCGCCGCCAGACGCCGAGAACCCATGCGTAGGCTGGCCGTCATGCGGTGGCGGCTCGCGTCCCGGTCCTGTGCGTGTGCCCTCGCCCTCGGTGTCGCGTCGATCGCCTCGAATCCGGTGGCAGCCCAGAGCGACGGCAACGGCCTCGCCGAGTCGAGCGTCAACACCTACCGCATCGATCCCGACGCCGGTTTCGTCCGGGTCGAAGTGACGATCTCCCTGCGCAACGCCACCACCGACCAGCGCGAGGGCAACACCATTCGCCAGCGCTACTTCGACGCCTACGGGGTCGTCGTTCCGGCCGGCGCGGAGAACATCGAGGCCCGCTCGTCGGGCGGGGGGCTGCTCGACGGCGAGCTGATCTCGGACCCGTCGACCGACGCGTTCGCGGTCTACGAGTTCAGCCTCCCCGGCAGGTTGTTCTCGGGCGAATCGAACACGATCACGGTCACCTACGACCATCGCGGGTTGCCGCCGCGCAGCGAGATCCCCTGGCGATCGAACGCGGCCTACAGCTCGCTGGTCGCCTTCGGCGGCGGTGACACCGGCGACGTCACGATCAACGTCGTGCTGCCCGCCGGCTACACCCTCGACGAGTTCTCCGACGTCGAGGGGTTCGTTCGCAACTCCGCCGACGACCTCGGCACGGTGACCTACACCGCGGCCGGCCTCGACGAGAACTTCGAGCGCGTTGATCTCGGTCAGCAACGACGACCGGTTGATCTCGACCCCCGTGACCGTCGGCGACGCGGCGTTCGTCGTCCAATCGTGGCCGGGCGACGAGGAGTGGGCGACGTTCACCGCGGACCACCTCGAGGTCGGGGTCCCGCGACTCGAGGAGCTGATCGGGTCGGCGTGGCCGGTCGACGACGAGCTGGCGATCCGCGAGACGGTCGAGCCGGCGTTCTCGGGGTACGCGGGATGGTTCGACGACCGGGCCTCGGAGATCGCCGTCGGCGAGGAACTCGACTCCGACACGGTGTTCCACGAGCTCTCCCATGCGTGGTTCAACGGCAACTTCTTCGCCGAGCGGTGGCTCAGCGAAGGCTTCGCCGAGACGTACGCGGTCGAGATGGTGCGCCGCGACGGGGGCAACGCGCGCGAGCCTCGACCGATCGACATCGCCGATCCGATCCGCATCCCGCTCCAGGAGTGGACCGCCTTCGACTTCGGATCCGAGGAGGTGGAGGACTTCGCCTACCCGACGTCCTGGTTCGTCGTCGATGCGATCGTCGACGACATCGGGTTCGACGCGATGCGCGACGCGCTCGCCACCCCTCCGTCGACGCTCCTGTACGGCGACCCCGAGGACGGGGGGACGTCGAACGCCGACCCGATCGATTGGCAGCGGGCCTACGACCTGTTCGAGATCGTCGGGGGGTCGAGCGTGGTCGACCGGCTGTTCCGCGACCACGTCCTCGATCCCCGGCTACACGAGCGGCTCGACGACCGGGCCGCAGCGCGCAGCGCCTACGACGACTTCGCCGCCGAGGCCGTCCCCTGGGCGGTGCCCCGAGCGATCCGGCGCGACATGGACGGCTGGGACTTCGACGAGGCCACCGATGGGATGGCCGAGGCCAGGGAGGTCCTCGACCGCCGCGCCGAGGTCGGCGCGGTCGCCGCGCTGACCGGCGTGACGCCGCCGGATCTCGCAGCCGAGCCGTTCGCCGAGGCGCTCGACGGCTATGACGAACCGCTCGGCATCCTCGACCGGCAGCTCGTCGCCGGCACCGAACTCGTCGACCTGCAGGGCGAGATCGCACTGCGCAGCGAGCAGGTCGGCGTCACGTTGCCCGCGCTCGGCAGCGTCGTGTACGACGACGCCGTCGAGGACTTCGGCGATGCGCTCGACATCGGCCTCGATCAGCTCGACGCGCTCGACGCCGTCGCCGCAGCGATCGACGACGAGTCGCGCACCGACGACCTGCTCAGCCGGATCGGCCTGCTGAACACCGACGTGTCCGCAACGCTCGACGCGGCCAGCGCTGCGCTCGAGTCGGGCGACACCGGAACGGCCCGGGAGCTGGCGACGCAAGCGCAGGCGGTGCTGGTCGGCGCCGACGACACGGGACGCGATCGGTTGCTCGTCGGCGGCGGTGTCGTCGTCGGCCTGCTGGTGGCCGGCGCGTCGCTGCTCGTGCTCGTCCGCCGCCGACGGTCAGGCCGCGGCGCCGTCGACGACGTCGAGGTCGACGAGGTCGGACGCGGGTCGGTCGATCTCGATGAAGATGCACTCACCCGGGCACGCGTCGGCGGCGTGGATCACCGAATCGACGTGGCGGCCGGGCACCCAGGCGAGGCTGCCGGAGCTGCCGGGGTCGTTGAGCGGGCGGCCACCCTCGGCGACGTACGCGATCCCGTCCTCGAGTTGGACGAAGACGTCGGGGCAGTGGTCGACACAGATCCCGTCGCCCGTACAGAGGTCCTGATCGATCCACACGCGCATGACGGGACCGAACGGTAGCGCCACCGGCCTACATTGACCTGACCGTGAGCCAACCGACACCCCCTCCTCCGCCCGACGTCACACCCCCTCCGCCCGCGGCTCCGCAACGGGCGCACACGTGGTCACGACCGACCGGCGACGTCGACGACCCGTTCGCCTGGATGCGCGACACCGCCGACCCGGCGTTCCACGACTACCTGCGGGCCGAGAACGACTACGCCACCGCCTGGTTCGCGCACCACGACGCCACGATCGAGACGATCTTCGAGGAGATCCGCTCACGCGTGCAGGAGACCGACATGTCGGTCCCGGTGCCCCACGGCGGATGGTGGTACGTGACCCGCACCGAGGAGGGCCGCAGCTATCCGACGCACCACCGCGGCCGCACGCGCGAGTCGGCGACCGACGATCTGCTGCTCGACGAGAACGTCGAGGCCGACGGCCACGAGTACTTCGACCTCGGCGCGTTCGACGTCACGGCCGATCACACGATGGTCGCCTGGTCCGCGGACACGACGGGTGACGAGCGGTACACGCTGCGGATCCGCGACCTCGCCTCCGGGATCGACCTCGACGACGAGATCGTCGGCACGTCGAACGCGGGGGTCGCCTGGTCGGCGGGCGGCGACTGGTTGTTCTACGTCCGCCCCGACGAGCAGGAACGGCCGTACCAGGTCTGGCGTCACCTGGTCGGCGCCGGTGGCCCGGACGTCCTGGTCACCGAGGAGCCCGACGAGCGGTTCTTCCTCGCGATCGGAACCACGCGGTCGGGCGACTGGACCGTGATCCACGCGGGGAGCCGCACGAGCAGCGAGGTGCAACTCCTTCGCAGCGACGAACCGACCGGGCAGCCGACGACGGTGCTGCCGCGGCGTGACGACATCGAGTACAGCGTCGACCACTGGGACGACCGGCTCGTGATGCACACCAACGAGGACGCGGTCGACTTTCGCGTCCTCGCTGCGCCGGTCGACGCCGAGTGGACCGATCCGTCGGCGTGGTCGGAGCTGATCGCACACGAAGCCGGGCGGCGGATCACCGGCTTCGAGTCGTTCGAGCGTTTCGCTGTGATCCACGAATGGTCCGCAGCACAGCCGCGGCTGCGGGTGCTCGGCCTCGACGGGGAGCCACGAGCCGTCGACGTGTCCGCCGAGCCGCACGACGTCGACCTGTCGGCCAACCCGGAGTGGTCGACCGATGTCGTCCGGTTCGCGACGCAGTCGATGACGACGCCACCGACGATCTACGACCAGCACGTCACGACCGGCGAGCGGACCTTGCTCCGCCGCGTGCCGACCCCGAACGTCGACCTCGGCGCGTACACCTCGGAGCGGGTGTGGGCGACCGCCGGCGACGGGACGCGCGTTCCGGTCGATCTCGTCCGCCGACGGGACACGGCACTCGACGGGTCTGCCCCCGGTGTGCTGTACGGGTACGGCGCCTACGAGGCGGCGCTGGCACCGTGGTTCTCGGTCGCCAGGCTGTCGCTGCTCGACCGCGGGTTCGTCTTCGCGCTCGCCCACCCTCGCGGCGGCGGCGAACTCGGCCGGCAGTGGTACCTCGACGGCAAGCTGCTCGCCAAGCCGAACACGTTCTCCGACATGATCGCCTGCGCCGAACACCTCGTCGCGGAGGCGGTCGTCGCGGCGGACCGGCTCGCGATCCGCGGTGGTTCCGCCGGCGGGTTGCTGGTCGGAGCCTGCGCCACCCGGCGCCCAGAGCTGTTCGCGGCCGTGGTCGCCGAGGTCCCCTTCGTCGACGTCGTGTCGACGATGAGCGACCCGTCGCTGCCGCTGACCGTCACCGAGTGGGAGGAGTGGGGCGACCCGCGCTCGGAGCCGCTGGCGAGTTGTATCGAGTCGTACTCGCCGTACGACAACACCGGACCCGCGGCCTACCCGGCGATGTACCTCACCGCCGGGCTGACCGACCCGCGGGTCAGCGTGCACGAGCCGGCGAAGTGGGCGGCCCGCCTGCGCACGATGCAGGCCGGCGACGCTCCGATCTTGCTGCGCACCGAGATGGATGCCGGCCACGGCGGCCCGACCGGGCGCTACGAGGCCTGGCGCGACGAAGCCCGCACCCTCGCCTTCCTGCTCGCCACCGTCTGACGCCGCCTGAACGGATCAGAGGAGGCAGAGGGCGGCGAGGGCGAGGAAGGCGGCGTTGCGGGCGAGGTCGAGCGGGCCGATCGGTTTCGTCGACCACGCGCCGAAGCAGGCGCACGACGGGCGGCGGCCCTGCGCCAGCCGGACCGCGATCAACGTGGAGAACGCGAGCAAGAGCGCGCCGCCGACGATGGCCGCCGGGACCCGTGCGACCTGCGTCACCAGCAAGGCCCCGACGACGAGCTCGACCCACGGCAGGATCGGCACGACCCACGACGGTGCCCCCATCCCGCGCGCCTGGTCGCGCCATCCGGGGCCGGCGGCCAGCTTCGATCCGCCGGCGACGACGAAGGCGATCCCGAGCAGGATCGAGGCGACGACCGCGACGTTCGACGCGGTCACGAACCGACGGCGACACAGAGGCCCTCGCGGGCCGGGAACACGTCGATGCCACGAGTGCGCCCGCAGGCCACCGCGTGCCGGCTGATCGTGTCCATCACGTCGTCCTCGTGCGTCGGGTCGTGGTGGAACAGCGCCAGCCGGCGAGCCCCCGCCTCGGCGGCGAGCCAGACCGCGTAGTCGACCGTGCAGTGGCCCCAGTCCCGCTTGCGCTCGAACTCGGCAACGGTGTACTGGGCATCGTGGATCACGAGGTCGGCGCCGGCACACAGCTCGATCGCGCCGGGCGTGGCGCTGAGCGAGCCGTCCTGCGGCATCTGGTGATCGCTGAGGTAGGCGACCGACGCACCCCGCCATGTCAACCGGTATCCGAGCGTGTGCCCGATGTGGGGGATCGCACGGACGGTCACCCGCACCTCGCCGATGTCGAACTCGCCGTCGACGATCTCGTGGAAGTGCACGTTGCCGGGCAACAGCCCGTAGTGGATCGGGAACAGCGGTGGCTTGATCGTCTCGGCGAAGACCTGCTCGACGGTGATGCCACCGGGTTGCGCGGGCGCATACACGTCCACCTTGGCACCGTCCTGCAGCAGCGGCGTGAAGAACGGCAGGCCCTGGATGTGATCCCAGTGCAGATGGCTGAGCAGGCAGCTCCCGCGGAACGGCAGGTCGCCTGCATGCTGCGCACCGAAGTACCGGAGTCCGGTGCCGAGATCGAACAGGATCGGATCGTGACCGGGAACGCTGACCGACACGCACGACGTGTTCCCCCCGTAGCGGACGATCTCGGACCCGTGACAGGGCGTCGATCCGCGCACGCCGTGGAACGTGACCGCGAAGCCACCGCAGGCCGAAATTCCCGATGTATCCCCGATCACAAGAACTTAGGGCTTCCGGACGTCCGCCGTGCAAGCCGGTGCGGTGACGTGCGTCGCAATCGCTGGCGGGCACCCGGCTACGTTCCGAGGATGCGTTCCGACTCGCCTCTGACGGTCACCATCGGCGACATCGACCTCGCCTGCCGGACGTCGGCGTCGATCGCCGACACCGATCGCCCGCTGGTGATCTGCGTGCACGGCTTTCCCGATAGCGCGACCACGTGGCGCCACCTGATTCCGGCGCTCGACGATGCCGGCTTCCGGGCCGTCGCGCCGTACCTGCGCGGGTACGCCCCGAGCGAGGTCCCGGCCGACGGTCGCGTGCAGACCGCGGCATCGGTGATCGACGTCACCGGTCTGCACGAGCACTTCGCCGGCGACGGGCGGGCGGTGCTCGTCGGCCACGACTGGGGGGCGCCGATCGTGTACGGCGCGGCGAACCACGCGCCCGAACGGTGGGCGAAGGTCGTCGGGCTGGCGGTCCCCCCGGGCGGCGCGCTCGGCCAGGCATTCCTGACCAACAGCGTGCAACTGAAGCGCAGCTGGTACATGTTCTTCTTCCAGCACGGGCTCGCCGACCTCGTCGTCCCTGCCGACGACCTGGCGTTCATCGACATGCTCTGGGCCGACTGGTCTCCGGGCTACGACGCGACCGACGACCTGGTCGCAGCGAAATCGGCCCTGGGCGAGCCCGCCAACCTCGCTGCGGCCCTCGGGTACTACCGGGCGGCGCTCGGAGGCGTCGGCACGAAACCCGAACTCGGCGACGCGCAGGCCGCGACGTTGGTCGTGCCACGCCAGCCGACGCTGTACCTCCACGGCACGACCGACGGAGGAATCGGCGCCGAGGTCGCCGAGCTCGCCCGCACGATGGTGGCGCCCAACGTCACGATCGAGGTGTTCGACGGCGTCGGGCACTTCCTCCACCTCGAAGCACCGGACACGGTCAACCACCGAATCCTGGAGTTCCTCGCATGAACCAACCGACCATCGCACCACCGCTCACCGACGGGCTCGTCGTCGTCGTCAAGGAGGAGTGCGAGACGTGCCGCACGATCGTGCCCGTCCTCGAGCAGCTCTCGCGGCTCGGACCGCTGACGGTCTACACGCAGGACGACCCGGGCTTCCCCGGATCCCCACCGGCGATCCACGACGCCGACCTCGCGGTCAGCTGGCACCACCAGGTCGAAACCGTCCCGACGCTGATCAGGGTCGAGGGCGGCTGCGAGGTCGAGCGGACCGTCGGCTGGCTCCGGCCGGAGTGGGAGCGGCTGACCGGCCACCGAGGACTGGGTGAGGGCCTGCCGGAGATGCGGCCCGGCTGCGGCTCGATGTCGGTCGACCCGGACCTCGTCGACCGGCTCCGGGTGCGGTTCGGGGCGTCGGTGCTCGCCTCTCGGCGGATCGACGTGGCCGACGCCGAGGACGACATCGAGATGATGTTCGCCCGCGGCTGGAGCGACGGCCTCCCGGTCGTCCCACCGACCGAGGAGCGGGTGATGCGCATGCTGGGGGGAACCTCACGCGCTCCGTCCGATGTCGTGGCAACCGTGCCCCCGGACCTCGTCGAAGTGACGGTGGAGAAGGTGGCGATCGCCGCGGTGATGGCCGGCTGCCTCCCGGAGTACCTGCCGTGGGTGCTGACCGCTGTCGAGGCGGCCTGCAACGACGAGTTCAACATGCACGGGCTGCTGGCGACGACCATGCCGGTCGGACCGGTCGTCGTGTGCAGCGGCCCGGGTACGCGGGCGATCGGGATGAACTCGGGCGGCAACGCGCTCGGTCAGGGCAGCCGCGCCAACTCGACCATCGGGCGGGCCTTGCAGCTCGTCGTGCGCAATGTCGGCGGCGGCCGACCCGGCGAGGTCGACCGGGCGACGCACGGCAGCCCCGGCAAGGTCGGATTCTGCTTCGCCGAGAACGACGCCGAGTCGCCGTTCGGCACGCTGGCCGGCGAGCACGGGATCGCACCCGGGGTCGACGCGCTGACCGTCTTCGCCGGCGAGGGTCCGCGCTGCGTCGTCGACCAGCTCTCCCGCGAGCCCGACTCGTTGGCCCGCTCGCTCGCCGCGAACCTCCAGGCGCTCCACCACCCGAAGCTGATCATGGCGTTCGACGCGATCGTCGTGATCGGACCCGAGCACGCGAGGGTGTTCGCCGACGCCGACTGGGATCGCGCCCGGATCGTCGACGGCATCAGCGAGCACCTGAACCGGCCCGGCGCCGAGTTGGTGCGCGGTGCCGGCGGCATCGCAGAGGGCGTCCCCGAGGCGTTCGGGGAGGCTCCGGCGCTGCCCAAGTTCCGGCCCGGCGGGCTGATGCTGGCCTACGCCGGCGGTGGCGCAGGGCTGTTCTCCGAGATCATCGGCGGCTGGGTGAACGGCGAGGTCGGGTCGCAGCCGGTCACACGCGCGGTGACATACTGAGCGGCGAGCCAAGGAGCATCCGATGACCCGCACGATTCTCGATCCGACCGGCGAGCGCAGCGTCGCCGAACGGCAGCCGCTCCCCCGCCCCGAGTCGCTCGGCGGGCTGACGGTCGGCCTGCTCGACATCTCCAAGCCACGCGGCGACGTCTTCCTGAACCGCATCGAGCAACGGCTCACCGACATCGGGGCGAACGTCAAGCGCTACCGCAAGCCGACCTTCGCCAAGCCGGCGCCGGTCGACCTGCGCCACGAGATCGCCACCGAGTGCCAGGTGGTGATCGAGGCGCTCGCCGATTGAGGAAGCTGCACGTCGTGCAGTGTGCACGACATCAACGAGCTCGAGCTGCGCGGCGTCGCGGGGATGTTCGTCGCCTCCGAGCAATTCGTCGATGCGGCGGTCGCGCAGTCGACGGCGCTCGGCTTCGCGTCCGTGCCGCGGGTGTTCACCCCGCACCCGATCCAGGACCGCACCGACGAGGAGATGATCGCTTACGCCGACGCGGCATTCGAGGCGATCGTCGCCGCGGTCACCGGACCCGGCTGAGTTGCGGCTCGGCGCTTCCCGAGCGGGCCGCGACCCGTCCGACTCGACCTACCACTGGTGGGAGTCGACCCGCGGCGAGCAGGACCATCTCGAGGTGCCACCGTCGCGCCGGTGGCACGTCGCGGGGACCGTCATCGGGGCGGTCGTCGTCCTGGTGCTGGTCACGTTCGTGTTCGCCGAGACCGACGATCAGCCGATCGAGTACCGGGACGTGCTGCCGACGGCGATCGTGACCGACGCCGACCGACGACCGACCATCACCAGCGTCGACGTCCAGGTCGACCCGGCCGAGCCGAGCGAGGGCCGGGTCCGCGTGTCCGGTGACGGGCTGGTCCGCGTCGAGGTCGAGGGCGGTGCGCTGTGCGCGGCGGTCGTGGGCGCGGCCGATGCCTGGATCGGCGTCCGGTTCTGCGGCGAGCTCGATCTGCTGTCGATCACCGCGGCGGATGCCGACGGCGAGACCACCGAAGCAGTCGCTCAGTTCTGAATCGATCGGTGGCCGGCGGCACGCCGCGCACGCCGGGCGTCAGGGATACGTGCTGGTCGCCGAGGCGCCGCCGATCAGCGCGGAGGCGAGGATGCCGAGCGGGAGCGTTCCCCAGTAGCTGAGCAGGACGCCGATGTTGCCGAAGAACAGCATCAGCAGCCAGGTCGCGGGGAACGTGGCCACGAGGAACACGACCGCGAATGCCAACAGCGCCTTGATCATGACTTCCCTCCTGTCGTCACCAGGTGTGGTGACCTCTGGTGGATAGACATAGCACACCCTGCCGCGACGGCAGCGGACCCCTCGGCACGGCCGACGACGTCGCGCAGTGCGTCGCCTACGCCTCGTGATCGAGGCGATCAGCCGACTCCGCCTCACCGGCCTCGGGCACGCCGCGGGCCGAGCGCCTCGCTCGATCGGCCGGCTCAGGACCGGGCTGACTCGATCGCCGCAGCGACCGCCAGCACGCGGCGGGCGTTGTCGACGTGGAGGTTCTCGATCATCCTGCCGTCGACGGTGACCACCCCTCGCCCGTCGGCGACCGCCTCCTCGAACGCCGCGATCACACGCTCGGAGTACTCGATCTCGTCGGCCGACGGCGCCCAGATGTCGTTGGCCGGGCCGACCTGACTCGGATGGATCAAGGTCTTGCCGTCGAAGCCCATCTCCATCCCCTGCCGGCATTCGGCAGCGAAGCCGTCGGGGTCGCGCACGTCGTTGTAGACCCCGTCGAGAATCACCTTGCGCGCCTCGCGTGCAGCGAGCAGCGCCGTGGCGAGGTGCGGCACCAGCGGATGGCGGCCCGGCACGATCGGCGAGTGCAGTTCCTTGGCGAGATCGTTGGTCCCCATCACCAGCACGGCGACCCGCGGATGGGCAGCGATCTCGCGCACGTGGAAGATCGCGGCCGGCGTCTCGATCATCGCCCAGATCGCAGCACCGGTGGCGCCGGCCTTGTCGAGCTTGGCGGAGATCGCCTTGACGTGCTCGACGTGGTCGACCTTGGGGATCACGACCGCTGACGGCCCGGCGGCTGCGGCGACGGCGAGGTCGTCGGTCCCCCATGCGGTGTCGAGCCCGTTGCACCGGATCGTCAGCTCCCGCCTGCCGTACTCGCCCGAGCGCACCGCCTCGGCGGCGCGCTCCCTCGCTTCGGCCTTGGCCTCGGGCGCGACCGCATCTTCCAGGTCGAAGATGATCGCGTCGGCAGGAATCGTCTTCGCCTTCTCGAGCGCCCGCTCGTTGGCGGCGGGCATGTACAGCACCGAGCGGCGGGGGCGGAGGTCGTCGGTCGTCATCGGAACGGTTCCTTCCTGGTGGGGTCGCTCAGAGGCCGTAGCTCGCGGCGAGCTCGGGATCGCGGTCGGCGAGTTGGCGGGCGAGGTCGACCACGACGTGGCACTGCTTGACCGACGCGTCGTCCTCCATCTTGCCGTTGAGCATGACCGCGCCGGTCCCGTCACCCAGCGCCTCGATCACCGCCAGCGCGTGGGCGACGTCGGCCGGATCGGGACTGAAGACCTTCTTGGCGATCCCGATCTGGACCGGGTGGAGGCTCCACGCGCCGACGCAGCCGAGCAGGTAGGCGTTGCGGAACTGGTCCTCGCAGGCGACGGTGTCCGCGATGTCGCCGAACGGCCCGTAGAACGGCAGGATGCCGTGCGTGACGCAGGCGTCGACCATGCGGGAGATCGTGTAGTGCCAGAGATCCTGCTGGTGGATCGCACGCGGCGCGTCGGCGTCGTCGCCCACCGGGTCCTCACGGACCAGGTAGCCCGGATGACCACCGCCGACCCGCGTGGTCTTCATCCGGCGGTTCGCCGCCAGGTCGGCCGGACCGAGCGAGAGCCCCTGCATGCGAGGTGACGCGCCGCAGATCTCCTCGACGTTGGCAACGCCGCGCGCGGTTTCGAGGATCGCATGCAGGAGGATCGGCCGAGAGAGCCCGGCCTTCGCCTCGAGCTGGGCGAGCAGGCGATCGACGTAGTGGATGTCCTCGGGACCCTCGACCTTGGGGACCATGATCACGTCCAAGGCATCACCGGCTTCGAGCACGGCCGCGGTCAGGTCGTCGAGCCCCCAGGGGGAGTCGAGGCTGTTGACCCGCGTCCAGAACTGCGTGTCGCCGAAGTCGGTGGTGCGCGCCACCTCGACCAGGCCGGCGCGGGCCGCCTCCTTCTGGTCGGCCTGCACGCCGTCTTCCAGGTTGGCGAGCAAGATGTCGACCGTCGGTGCGATGTCGGGCACCTTGGCCCGCATCTTCTCGCTCGACGACGGGAAGAAGTGGATCACCCGGCTCGGTCGGAACGGGATCTCGCGCACGGGCTCGGGTGCCCCGACGGCGAGCGGCCGGAAGAAGTCTTTGGGAGGGCGCACGCCCAAACGGTACGCGCCGCCACGACGTCGGGAGCAAACCGCGAGCGGGCGATGAGCGGCGAGGCTTCCCGACCCGTCCCGGCTCGCGGGCCTCACCGCACTCGCGGACCGTGGTGTCACTCGGGCAGGGTGAGCAGCTCGCCCTCGACGGCGACCAACCCATCGGCGACGAGCCCGGCGACGATCGCCCGATCGAACTCGGAGACCGGCCGCGCGCCCTGGCCGAGCGCGGCGAGCGCCCGACCCCTGGCCTGGCGTGCGCTGCCCTCATAGGGGGCTTGGCGACCGCTGACGCCGGCCGATCGCTCGGCGGGGTCCGGCACGGGATGCCCACCGCGGTGCCACACACACCCCGCGGCGATCGGGCAGCGGTCACAGTGCGGCGACGGTCGGCACACCGTCGCCCCGAGATCGATCAACACCTGGTTCCAGGCCCAGCCCTCCCCGAGGGGCACGAGCCGGTCGGCCGCGGACTGGACCCGTTTCGGCGTCAGCCGCTCCCCCACCGTCCGGGCCAGGATCCGGGCGATGTTGGTGTCGACGACCGCGACATCGCGCTCGAAGGCGAACGCCAGGACCGCCCGTGCGGTGTACGGCCCGATCCCGGGGAGGGCGACCAGCGCGTCGAGGTCGGCCGGGAGCTGGCCCCGATGTCGACCGACGACGACGCCGGCGGTCGCCCGCAGGTTGCGCGCCCGCCGCGGGTACCCGAGCCCCTGCCAGCTCCGCAGGATGTCACCGAGCGGTGCCGCGGCGCAGGCGGCCGGCGTGGGGTACGCCTCGACGAACGACTCCCACTTCGGGATCACCCGCCGGGCCTGCGTCTGCTGGAGCATCACCTCGGCGACCAGGATCGGCCACGGATCCCGGGTCTGCCGCCACGGCAGGTCGCGCAGTCTCGGCATCCCCCAGGCCAGGACCGCCCCGGCGTCGATCACGCCATCTCCGCGAGCGGTGATTCGCTCGTCAGTCGGCCCAGACGTCGATGCCGTCGTACGGCCGGCGGCGCTGTGGGGCCTGGTCACGCTTCCAGATCAGGACCTTGCGCCGGAAGTAGCAGACCTCCTGTCCGTCCTGGTTGAACCCCTTGGTCTCGACCGTGACCACCCCGCGGTCGGGCTTGGACCTGGACTCGTTGACCTCGAGCACGCGGGTCTCGGCGTGGATCGTGTCACCGTGGAACGTGGGGTACTTGTGCTGCAGCGTCTCGACCTCGAGGTTGGCGATCGCCGCACCCGACACGTCGGGGACGCTCATGCCGAGCACGAGGCTGTAGACCAGGTTCCCGACGACCACGTTGCGACCCTGTACCGACTGGGCGGCGAACCAGTCGTTCGTGTGCAGCGGGTGGTGGTTCATCGTGATCATGCAGAACAGGTGGTCGTCGTACTCGGTGATCGTCTTGCCGGGCCAGTGGCGCAGGACGTCGCCGGGGGTGAAGTCCTCCAGGTACCTCCCGAAGGGTCGCTCGTGGATCGTCATGGTGGCGAACGTATCCGCCCGCCACGGGTCGGACCAATGCTCAGGCGCCCCGGCCGTCGCCGCCGGGGTCGCCGCCGCCGTCGGCCTCGCCGTCGCGGTCGGCCACCGGGACCCACCCATTGCCCGCTCCGCGGCCGGGTGCGCCGTCGTCGTCGCCCACGTTCACGGCGACGTCACCGTCGGCTGATCCTGGCGCGTCACCGTCGACGGCCTCGCCCGACCCGGTGGCCTCGGGCTTGCCGGTCACGGTGAGCACGTGTGGATCGAACCGCAGCGCGAAGTCGATCTTGGATTCGCCGCGCTCGGTTTCGACGCGGGCGAGGTCGCGCAGGTTGCCGAGCCGATCGCGCTTCTCGATGCTCCACGGCCCGACCCGCAGCGACGCGTACGCGACCGCGCCGAGAAAGATCGGGAAGAGGTACTGCGCGGAACGGTAGGCCGCGGTCGCGGTCACCGCGACGCTGCGCGGCATGCCGAACCCGACCAACGCCGTCACATAGGTGCCCTCGACGACGCCGAGGCCGCCGGGCAGGATCGGAAGTGCGGCGAGGATGTTGGCGAGGCCGAACGCGACGATCAGAGCGTCGGGGTCGAGCGTCTCCCCGAACGCCCTGATGAACACCCACAGCGACAGCGCGTCGACCAGCCAGTTCGCCGATGCCCAGAACACCACGCGCTTGAGCAACTGGCGGTTGCTCACCAACTCGTCGAGCCGCTCGCCGATCTGGCGCAGGGCGGCGGCGAACTTCTCCTCGTCGACGCCGAACTTGCGGGCCAAGTAGCGCACCACCCGTTCGGCCCGACCCTGACCCTCCATGATGCCGAAGACCAGCCCCGCCGCGATGCCGATGATGATGACGCCGACCAGCGCCGCCGCTCCGTACCCGGGGTTCACGCCCCGGACCGGGATCGACACGATCAACCCCGTCCAGAAGATCACGTTGAGGACCACCGCAGAACCGATCCCGGCGGTCGCCAGCGCGAACCCGGCGTGGGGGCCGCTGATCCCGGACAACGTGAGCAGCCGGTACCCGAGCGCCGAGCCGGCCGCATTGCCTCCCGGCACGATGTTCGACAACGCCTTCGTGCTGAGCTGGATCCGGAAGAGCCGCATCGCCGACAACGAGTCGCCGACCGTCCCGAGCGCCGCCCGCGTCAGCAGCGAATAGAAGAACAGCGCGACGATCTGCAGCAGGAAGCCGAGCGCGATCAGCAGCGGGTTGACGTCGCGGATCGCCTCGGCCGCTTTGCGGAACCCGCTGACGACGCCCGGAAGCAGGAAGTAGGCGACCGCGACGAGCAGGAACGTCTTCACCGTGATGCGAACCGGGCGGATCCGGCGCTTACGGGGCGGGCCGATCCGCTCGATCGCCGGGAGCTCGCCGGTGGGCAGCGGGTCACGAGACATCTCCGCTGTCTCGTCAAAGGCCCCTGCGGCGCCGTCGGTCACTCCAACTTCCTACCAAGGATTCCGGTTGCCCGGTGGACAATGCGTCCTCGGTCGCCGCCGGTGCCGGAGCTTGAAGAACACTTGAGCGAAGCTTGAGTCGCATGGGCCGCCGAACGGCCCGATCCCCCTTGTGCACCTCCGGGTGTGACGGGTGTCCGCCGGACACCGGTCAACCGGCTTGTCCGCGTCAGCGGGCGGAAGGAGACGGAGCCATGAGCAAGCTCAAGGCATCCATCAAATGGCGCGTGGCCTCCCCGGCCTACCGTGCCGCAACGGCGGCGAGCACCGTCGTGGCGTTGATCGCCGCGAACCGGCGCGCCGCGGAAGTGGTACTGACCGCGTGATCCGACGGTGCCGGCCGGACGGGTTGAACCGTCCGGCCGGCGTCGAGCGGTCCGGCCGCAGGCACCACCATGGCAATGCTCCCCAACTCCGATCCTGACGTCGGGTCCGTCCGCTCGGGCGCCGCCGTCAACCGCTTCATCGCGCTCACCGCGTTGATGTCGGTCGCGATCACCGCCCTCCTCGCCAAGATCGAGTACGGCCGCGAGCACGGCGGCGTCGACTGGGCGGTGTTCGTCGTCGTGGCGACGCTGTTGCTCGCCTCCGAGGTCAAGGCGACGACCTGGCTGCGCTTCGGCGATGGCGGGGTCGTCACCCCGAGTTGGTCGTTCGCCTTCGCCCTCGTCCTGCTCGGTAGCCCGACGGTCGCCGTCGTCGTGATGGCATTGACGACGGTGATCGCCGACGTCGCCGCCGGCCGGGCGCTGCGCAAGATCGTGTTCAACACCGCCCAGATCTCGTTGTCGTTGGCGGTCGGCGGGCTCGTCATCGTCGCCTTCGGAATCCGCGGCCCGCTCTTCGAGCACGTGACGATGCCGTTCTCGTGGGGACTCGCTCTCATCGTCAGCGGCACGCTCGTGTTCGCCATCAACGGCGTGCTGATCTGCTACCTGCTCTCCCTGATCGAAGGCAAGCCCTTCCTCGTCATGCTGCGCGACGAGTTCGTGCTGACCATCTCCGCCGATGCGGCGATGCTCGCCCTCGCCCCGATCCTCGTCATCAGCCTGCGGTACAGCATGTTGATGCTGCCGTTGATCGGCACGGCGACGTTCCTCGTGTTCCAGACGGCGCGTCTCGCCCTGCAACGAGCCCACGACGCGAGTCACGACCCCCTGACCCAGGTCCTCAACCGTCGTGCGTTCGGGCACGAGCTCGCTGCGTTCACCGAGGACGGGACGGGCGAGGGAGTGGTCGCGATCCTCGACCTCGATCGGTTCAAGGAGATCAACGACCGACTCGGTCACCAGACGGGCGACGAGGTGCTGGTGACCTTCGCCCGGCGGATCACCGGAGCGCTGCCCGCCAGCGCGACGGTCGCCCGGCTCGGCGGCGACGAGTTCGCCATCTTCATCCGCGATGTCGAGCCGGATGACGCCCTCGAACTCGTGACCATCCTCCACGAAGCGCTGCAGATCCCCCTCGTCGTCAACGGGTTCCCCCTGACGACCGGTTCGAGCATCGGCGTCGCCCTCTTCCCCGATCACGGCGTGACACCGAGCCAGCTCCTGCACTCCGCCGACGTCGCCATGTACCGGGCCAAGCGTCAACGGTCGTGTGTCGAGTTGTACCAAGTCGTCGGGTCGACGCGCGACTGCGGTCGGGTCGCCCTGCTCAGTGACCTCTCCGCGGCCATCGAGCAAGAGCAGTTCGCCATCGACTACCAGCCGCAGGTCGACCTCAGGTCGGGAACGATCAACGGGGTCGAAGCGCTGATCCGCTGGGACCATCCCCGCCTCGGACGCATCCAGCCCGACGACTTCGTCGCCCTGGCCGAGCAGACCGACCTGATCGGACCGCTGACCGATCTCGTGATCGAGCGGGCGCTGCGCGAGATCGGCAGCCTCGAGCACGACATCACGGTCGCCATCAACGTGTCGGCCCGCAACCTCGAGGATCGGCACTTCGCGGGAAGGACACTCGAGGTGCTCCGCAACGTCGGGGCGTCGAGTGACCGGCTCGAGCTCGAGATCACCGAGAGCGCGATCGCCCGGCAGCCGGAGCGGACCGTGTTGGCGATCGACGCACTCAGGCACGCGGGCGTGCGCATCTCGATCGACGACTTCGGAACGGGCTACTCGTCGTTCGCCACGCTCCGCGACCTCCCGGTCGACCGGATCAAGATCGACCGATCCTTCATCTCCGGGATCCGGGCCGACGAGCGCGACGCACAGATCGTGTGGACCGTGATCGAACTGGCCCACCGGCTCGGTTTGGAGATCGTCGCCGAAGGCGTCGAGGACGCCGAGACCTTCGCCCGCCTGCGGGCCGCCTCCTGCGACGTCGCACAGGGATTCTTCATCTCGAAGCCGATCCCGATCGAGCTCCTCCGGCGCAAGCTCGACGACGAGTCGCTCGATCGCACCGACGGTCGACGGGCTGCCGATGCCCTGCCCGCCCTCGTTCCCACCCACGTGCAGGTGCCGGTCGGATGATCGTCGTCGTGGCGACGCTGTGCGGCGTCGCGAGCGTCAAGCTGGTCGGGGGTCGTCTCCGGGCGCTCGCGGGTCTGGAGCTGTACCGCGTCTCGTTGATCTGGATCGCGTTGATCACCCAGACCCTCGTCGTCGAAGTCCTCGGCTCGGTGATCGCCGCGCCGATCGCCCGCTCGGTGCACGTTGCGGGGTACGCGTTGGCCTTCGGGTTCCTCTGGCTCAACCGGCGGGTGCCCGGTGTCCCCCTGATCGCCCTCGGTGCGGGGTGCAACGTCGCCGCGATCGTCGCCAACGAGGGCGTGATGCCGGCGAGCGCCGGAGCCTGGAGCCGAGCGGGCCTTGCCGTGGCCGACGGTGCGGGGTTCGAGAACTCGAGCGTGCTCGACGACGCCCATCTCCTCGTCCTCGGCGATGTCTTCGCCATCCCGCAGGGTTGGCCGCTGGCCAACGTCTTCAGCATCGGCGACGTGTTGATCGTGGTCGGCGCGACCTACCTCGCCCATCGCTGCTGCTGGCCGCAGCGGGCCGGCGCTTCGTCGGACGCGACGCACGAGTTCGCGTAGCCGTCCGACCGGCACGGCCGGCTGCGTCGTGCGGTCACCGGTCGCGGCGCCACGACCGTTCGGCAACCCCGCAACCCACGATTCGGGCGGCCCGCACCGTCGTGGAGCGGGTCACCCGCCGGGTGGGCGACCCATCAGCCGCTCGGCGAGCCCGGCGAGCCCGGGGACATCGTGGATGTCGGTGTCGAGCACCGGCAGCTCGACGAACGGCACGTCGCCGGCCATCGCCCGCAGCACGGCGAGCTCCTCGCGCTCGGCCTCGGCGATCTCGGTGAGCTCCGCGTGCCAGTCGACGTGGTCTGCGAGCGGGCCGGGTTCGAGTCCGGCGAGCGCTGCGGCGTCGGCTGGAGCGAGCGGCTCCGGCAGCGGATGGATCAGGTTGACCACGACACCGCCGAAGGGGTACCCGCGGTCACCCAAGGCCTCGACCAGGTGCTCGGCCTCGGTCATCGCCTCGGCGCGCGGACTGCACACCACTACGAACGTCGCCGCGTCGGAGTGCAGGAGCTCGGAGACCTCCTTGGCCCGCCGGCGCAGACCGGGTTCGATGTTCGAGAGCGAACGGAAGAACTCGATCGTGTCCTCGACGATCTGCGGGCCGGCGAGCCGCCGCACCGCCCACAGGAACGCCCCCGCCGCGGCGTTGGTGACGCGGGCGAACGCCCGCTGGCCGACCGTCAGCGTGCGGTACACCGGATGGGACAGGAACCGGATCAGCCGGTCCGGTGCCTCGAGGAGGTCGATCGCGTGCCGCGACGGCGGCGTGTCGACGATGACGAGGTCCCAATCGCCGCTCGTGTACAGCTGGTGCAGCCGCTCGATCGCCATGTACTCCTGGGCGCCGGCGAGCGACCCGGAGATCGCCCGGTAGACCGGGTTCCTGAGCACCGCCTCGGCCTGCCGCTCGCTCCCCGCCTGTTCGTGCACCAGACGATCGAACGTCGTCTCGGCATCGAGCATCAGCGCCCACAGCGCGCCGTCGCTCGATCGCTTCGTCACCCCGGTCACGAGGTGCGGGTCGTTGGCCGCCGCCCCCTCCTCGAGCCCGAGCGCGTCAGCGAGCCGGCGCGCCGGGTCGACCGTCACGACGACGGTCCGGCGGCCCGACCGGGCCGCGGCGACGCCGAGCGCGGCGGCGGTCGTCGTCTTGCCGACGCCGCCGGGTCCGCAAGTCACGAGGAGGTCGGCCCGGGTGACCGCGTCGCTCAGCGACGCCGCGCTCGCCGCAGCGGACCGGCTCACGGCGCTTCCCCAGCCAGCGCGGCGGCGAGGATCGGGAGCTCGTCCGGGCCGAGTTCGGTCGTCGCGAGGCGTGGGAGCTTGATGATCGGCAGATCGAGCGAGTCGCGCAGCCGGGTCAGCTGTTGGTCCTGCTGCGCGAGGCGGATGCGGCCGAATCCCGCCGCCGATTCGAGTGCGTCCTTGGCGGCGGTGGTCAGCTTGGTCTGGTGCGAGCGGGCGGCCATCGCCGGGGTCTTCGCCAGACCGGGGCGGTCGGCCCAGCATCCGTTGACGACGAGCGGCAGGAACGCCATCCCCACCCCGTCGGCGAGGTCGGCCGCCAGCTCGATCACCTCGTTGACCGGGGTCTCCTCTGGAAGCGTGACCAGCATCGCCCGCGACCGTTGCGGGTCGCCGAGCATCTCGCCGACCTCTTCGGCCTGCTCGAGCACGGGACCCGACTTGACCACGTCGGACAGCCCGCCCGCCGACCGCAGGAACGGCGCAGCGTGTCCCGCCGGGGGGGCGTCGACCACGATGAGGTCGGCGGTCCGCTCCAGCTCGAGCTGCTTGACCATCCCGAGCACGAGCAGGTGTTCGAGGCCCGGTGTGGCAGCGGCGATCATCGGCAGCGACGCCGCGGTCGCCGCCCGGCGCAGGAGCCCGCCGACGCCCTTCAACTCGAGGTAGTCGCTGAACGCCTGCTCGGCCGGGATCGTCCGGCCTCGCACCCGACCGCCGCCCGCGACCCGTTGGAGCAGGCGGTCGCGATCGCCGAGTTCGTCACCGCCGAGCAGCGGACCCATCCCCGGCCGACCGTCGACGGCGACGAACAGCACGTCGGCCCCGCGCTGGGCGGCGGCCAGCGCATACGCCGCGGCCACCGTCGACGATCCGACGCCGCCCTTGCCAGCGACGATCGCCACGTGAGCGCTCAGCAGCCAGTCAGCACTCGTCGCTTCCATCGGCGTCACGGTACCGAGTGCCTCGTGCGTTCGGAGGCCGAAGGGTTTGCCCCGCACCGTGACACACGTCCCACCGTTTGCGTCGCGATCGTGAGCGCCGTGCGCGCCGATCTCGCGACGCAGACGGTCGGCGGGCGGGGGGTCAGAACTCCTCGTCGAAGGAGACGTCGCCTTCGACGCCGGTCTGGTAGCTCGACACCGTCCGCTCGAAGAAGTTCGACAGGCCCTGCACGTCCTGCAGCTCCATGAACGAGAACGGGTTCTTGGCCCCGTACTCGATCTGGTACCCGAGTTGACCGAGCCGCAGGTCGGCGACGTACTCGAGGTACGTACGGGTGTCGGCGAGGCTCATGCCCGGCACCCCTTCGCCGAGCACGTCGGCGGCGAACTCGACCTCACAGTCGACCGCGTCGTTCAGCATCTGGCGGATGTCGGCCTCGAGCTGGTCGTCGAACAGCTCGGGCTGCTCGGCGCGCACCGTGGCCACGACCTCGAGGGCGAAGTTCATGTGGCAGGACTCGTCACGGAACACCCAGTTCGTTCCGTCGGCGAGCCCGTTGAGCAGACCCTTCGAGCGAAGGAAGTAGACGTAGGCGAACGCGGCGAAGAAGAACAACCCCTCGATGCACGTGGCGAAGCAGATCAGGTTGAGGAGGAACCGCTTGCGTTGCTCGGGCGTCTCCAGCCGATCGAGCGCCTCGATCGAGTCCATCCACTTGAAGCAGAACTCGGCTTTGGACTTGATCGACGGGATGTTGTTGATCGCTGCGAACGCCGCCTCGCGCTCGTGCAGGTCCGGGATGTAGTTGTCGAGCAGCGTCAGGTAGAACTGGACGTGCAGCGCTTCCTCGTAGAGCTGTCGAGACAGGTACATCCGCGCCTCGGGCGCGTTGATGTGCTGGTACAGGTTGAGCACCAGGTTGTTGGACACGATCGAGTCGCCGGTGGCGAAGAACGCGACCAACCGCGACACGAGATGCTTCTCGGCCGGCATCAGCTTGCGATCGAGATCGACCAGGTCGTCGGAGAAGTCGATCTCGTCGACGGTCCAGGTGTTCTTGATCGCGTCCCGGTACATGTCGTAGAAGACCGGGTAGCGCATCGGCCGAAGCGTCAGGTCGAAGCCCGGGTCGAGGATGTTGGTCGGTCGCGCCAGCGGTGCCGATGCCGGTGCGTCGGCACCGAGGCCATGGAAGCCTTCGGGCGGGCGGGTGTCGGTGTCGGGAACGGTGATCGGGTCGATGAGTGCCATCAGTCGCACGCCTCACATGATTCGGGGTTCTCGAGGCTGCACGCGATGGCCTCCTCGTCGGTGTAGGTCGTCGTCTCCGCCTCGGGTGCAGCACCACCGCCGCCACCGCCGGGTCCGCCGCCCGGTTCGGGAGCAGGCCCACCGCTGATCGCAGCGCTCACCGTTGCCTTGTTGATCCTCGTCGCCGCCCGGCTGCGCAGGTAGTAGGTGGTCTTCAGCCCCCGCTTCCATGCGTGCAGGTACATCGACGACAGCTTGCCGATCGTCGGCGTCTCCATGAACAGGTTGAGCGACTGACTCTGGTCGATGAAGGCCCCGCGGTCGGCGGCCATGTCGATCAGCGCCCGCTGGGGGATCTCCCACGCCGTCCGGTACACCTCGCGCAGCTCGATCGGGATGCGCTCGATGCCCTGCACCGAACCCTCGGCCTTCTTGACGTCGGAGATCATCTGCTCGTCCCACAAGCCGCGAGACTGCAGCTCGCGGACGAGATGGCGGTTGATCTGCATGAACTCGCCCGAGAGCGTCTCGCGCTTGAACAGGTTCGAGACCTGCGGTTCGATGCACTCGTAGCAGCCGGCGATCGACGCGATCGTTGCGGTCGGGGCGATCGCGATCAGCAGGCTGTTGCGCAGCCCGTGCTCGCCGATGCGGCCCCGCAGCTCGTCCCAGTCCAGCTCGGCGGGCGGCTCGGTCCCCCACATGTCGAACTGCAGCTGACCCGACGCAGCCCGGGTGCTGTCGAACGCCTCGTGCGGCCCGTGCTGCTCGGCGAGCTCGGTCGAGGCCCACAGCGCATGGAAGTAGATGTGGGCGCTGATCCGCTGCGACAACTCCTGGGCCTCGGGCGAGTCGAACGGCAGGCCGCGCTTGAAGAAGACGTCCTGCAGGCCCATCAGGCCGAGGCCGACCGGGCGCCACGTGTGGTTGGAGTTCGCGGCCTCGGGCGTCGGGTAGTAGTTGATGTCGATCACCCGATCGAGGAACGGGACGACCTGGCGAACAACCCGCCCGAGCTTGGCGAAATCGAACTCGCCGTCGGCACCGACGTAGGAGCCGAGGTTGAGCGAGCCGAGGTTGCACACCGCGGTGTTGGCCTGATCGGTGATCTCGAGGATCTCGGTACACAGGTTGGACAGGTGCACGACGCGCGGGCTGCCGTCGGCGTTGACCCCGCCGGTCTGGTTGCACTTCAGGTTGGAGGCGTCCTTGAACGTCATCCAGCCGTTGCCGGTCTGGGCGAGCGTGCGCATCATCCGTGAGTAGAGCTGGCGGGCCGACACCTGCTTTTCGAACAGGCCTTGTTCCTCGGCCCGCTGGTACTCGCGGTCGAAGTCCGCGCCGTAGAGGTCGGTGAGGTGCGGCACTTTCTTCGGATCGAACAGCGACCACTGCCAGTCCTTCTCGACCCGCTGCATGAACAGGTCCGGCACCCAGTTGGCGATGTTCAGGTTGTGCGTCCGGCGGGCATGGTCGCCGGTGTTGTCGCGCAGTTCGAGGAAGTCCTCGATGTCGGCGTGCCACGACTCGAGGTAGACGCACGCCGCTCCCTTGCGGCGTCCGCCCTGGTTGACCGCGGCGACCGACGAGTCGAGCGTGCGCAGCCACGGCACGATGCCGTTGGACAACCCGTTCGTGCCGGCGATCAGGCTGCCCTTGGAACGGATCCGGTGCCACGCCACGCCGATGCCGCCGGCGAACTTCGACAACCGGGCGATGTCGGTGTAGCGCTTGTAGATCCCCTCGAGGCTGTCCTCGGGGGAGTCGAGCAGGTAGCAGCTCGACATCTGGCTGTGGGTGGTGCCCGAGTTGAACAGCGTTGGGCTCGACGGGAGGTAGGCCAGCGACGACATCAGGTCGTAGAACGCGATCGCTTCGTCGACGTCGGTCGCCAGGCCGCAGGCGACGCGCAAGAAGAAGTACTGCGGGGTCTCGATGACGTCGCGCCGCTGGGGGTGGCGCAGCAGGTAACGGTCGTAGACCGTACGCAGGCCGAAGAACTCGAACTGCCGATCGCGGTCGGAGTTGATCGCCGCGTTGAGCGCCGGAGCGTTCTCCTCGACGAAGTCGAGCACGTGGTCGGCGACCAGGCCCTCGTCGTGCCCGGCCTTGATCGACTCGGAGAACCACGGGATGTTCTGGTTGCGCACTTCCTTGTCGATCACGGTGGCGAGCAGGCGCGAGGCGAGTCTCGAGTAGTTCGGCTCCTCGACGATCAGCCCGGCGGCGGTCCGGATCGAGAGATCGTCGAGCTCGCGGGTGCTCGCACCGTCGGCGAGCGCCGAGATCGTCCGCGTGGCGACGCGCATCGGGTCGACGCCGAGCAACCCTTCCGAGGCGCGGGCGATCGCATTGACGATCTTGTTGAGGTCGACCGGCTCGAGGGTGCCGTTGCGCTTCTTGACCCGCATCACGGCCGCGCTGACCGTCGCGCTCGCCGCCTCCCTGGCGCCGTCGCTCTGGGTGCGCGAGGTGTCGGTGAGCGTCGGTGCCGGCGGTTCGGTCGTGGCCGGTTCGCGGGTGGCCGCTGTCCCAACGCCATCGTCAATCAGTGTCACCGGCTACTCCTCGTCGCTCCGTCGTCGCTTGCTCGTCCGGCCCCGTCGGCTGTTGCCTCGAGGCCGCTGAACCACCAGATCTCGTGGTCCACCCCCGGCCCGACCACCACATCTTGCGGTGTGGGGTCTCGTGGTGTCGGGCACGTAATTACACCAGTGTCAGTCGCCAGCGCGCAAGCAATTCCTCAAGGTTCTCCGAAGTTCCCTGCTCAGGGCGTCAGCGGGGGGCGGACGAAGCCGCCCGCGGCGTGATGTCGCCGGATCGCGTGCGGATGCCCGCGAGGTCGGCGCTCGTGCGCAGCCGGGACCAGACCTTGTCGACGGTCGAGGCGGTCGCCGTCACGACCGCCGGACCACCCTCGCGGTCACGCTCGGCCTCCGCGTGCCACACGATCTGCAGATGGGTCAACCGGCCGTCGCGCCCGCGCACGTGGTTCTCCCGGTACTCGAGCGTGGTGCGCCACCCTGCTGCTTCGAGCTCGGCTCGATCCGTTGGCTGCACCGCGCCGTGGTGGCGGTGGAAGCGACTCGGGCGAACTCGACGGGCCATGCGACCATCATGAACGACGTTGCCTGTGGGTCACCAGAGGGTGAACGCTGTGAATTATCCGGTCAACGGTGTGCGTTCGGTGTGGGCATCTTGGGGACAACGCGGCCTCCCTGTGGAGACGCCGCGCCGGCACGCTCACAGGCCGGAGAGCGCATCCAGCTCGGCAGTACAGGCAAACGCCGCGTCGAGGAACGCCGGATCCTCGAAGTCGAACAGCTCGACGAGTTGCTCGCCGGACGGGTCGGCGAGCACGTCGGCGGCGGTCAACTCCGGGATGTCGGCCCCGTTGTCGCGCAGGCAGTCGAAGACCGCGAGGAGCAGGTCGATCTCACCCTCCCCCGCCGGCAGGAAGTAGTCGGCCGAGCTGGTGTCGTTGCACGACGAGCCGGCAGTCGGCACGACCAGATCGATCAGGTAGGCGTTGACGACCGATTCGACGCAGTCGATCGAGGTGTAGGCCGTGTGGCCCTGCGCCTCGACGGTGTACAGCACGCCCGACTCGAGGCTGTCGGCCATCGCCACCGACCACTCGTACGGGGTGGCCGGGTCGCCGGTGTTGCCGATCACGAGGATCGGGGCGGCTCCGGCAGCCGGGCCGACGACGAGCGGGTCGATGGGGTCGGGGGTGCCGATGCACCCGGTCGACGCGCGCAGGAAGTCGGCGAAGTACCTCGAGGTCGCCGCCGCCGCGTCGCCGCGTTCCCTGACGACGTCGACCGAGGGGCGATCCGGGTCGTCGGCGCAGTTGATGAAGCGGTTGGCCTCCTGGGAGTTGTCGTACGTGCCGTCCGGGCGCCGCCCGACGAGGGAGTCGCCCAGCACCTGGAGCAGCGATCCGTCGGCCTGCGTCTCGGCGAGGTAGAGCGCCTGAGCGAGGAACGGCCACGCCTGCTGGCTGTAGAGCGCCGATGCGATGCCGAGGGACAGCTCGCCGGGGGTCAGGACGCGTGCCGGGTCGTCGGTCTCGAAGGCGCCGACCTCGTCGATCTCCCGCTCCAACCCGGCGATCACGTCGAGCGTGGGGCCGAGCTCCTGGAGCAGGCAGTCCTCGTCGGCGTCGCAGGCGGTGGCGAAGCTCTCCAGCGCCCGGTCGAACCCGGCGGCCTGTTCGAGATCGAGTGCGGCGAAATCGGTCGTCGGCCTGACGGCACCGTCGAGCACGAGCGCCCTGACGCGTTCGGGGAACAGCTCGGCGTACGTGGCGCCGAGGCGCGTCCCGTACGAGAACCCGACGTACGACAGCTGCTCGTCGCCGAGCGCCTCGCGGAGCAGGTCGAGGTCGCGAGCCGCGTTGTTCGTGCCCACGTACTCGGCCAGCTCGAGCGCTCCGGCCGGGCAGCTGGCGGGGAGGGCCTCGGCCTCCTCGACCAGTGCGGCCCATCCGGCATCGTCGCCCGGTGCGAGCAGGTCGATGTTGTCGTCGATCGCGATGTCACAGTCGACCGCGGAGCTCGCGCCGACGCCGCGCGGATCGAAACCGACCAGGTCGAACCGGGCGGCGACCTCCGACGGGATCAACGGCGCCGCCGACGCGAGAAAGTCGACGCCGGACCCACCGGGGCCGCCGGGGTTGAAGACGAGCGAACCGATCCGCCGGTCGGGATCGGTCGCCGGCGACCGGGCGAGCGCGATGTCGATCGTCTCGCCGTCGGGCTGGGTGTGATCGAGGGGCACCTGGAGCGTCGCGCAGTCCAGCTGGCCGACGACGACCGGCCGGTCGCACGGCGACCACCCGAGGGTGCCGCCCGGCGCTGGGTCGGTGCCGTCGTCGGGGACCGTGTCGTCGGGGACCGTGTCCTCGGGGACCGTGTCCTCGGGGATCGTGTCGTCGGGGATCGTGTCGTCGGCGACCGCAGGGATCGTGTCGGAGCGCTCCGATTCGACGGTCGACACCGAGCGCTGCGTACACGACGACGCGAGCACCGCGACGACCCCCATCGTGGCCCACATCCGGCGCATGTCGGGCGACGTTAACCGCTCGGGTTCGCGCCCTGGACGCGGCCGGGACGCGCCGTCCGGACCGGGCCGGGGCGCGCTGGACGCACGTCGGGCAGGCGAAACGCGAGCCCGCGGCGCGCCGGTGCAAGACTGCCCCACCATGCCCGTCCGGCGCTTCTGGATCCTGACGCTCGCGGCCGCGGTCACCGGCGTGGCGCTGCGCTGCTGGTACGTGCTCGACAACCGCTGGGCTCCGGGCGTCGCGGTCAGCGACCCCCGCACGTTCCACCGCCTCGGCCAGGTGCTCGCCGCCGGCCGCGGCTACATCCGCCCGAACGAGTACCTCGACCAGGGCCTGGTGATACCGACCGCCGAGTTCCCGCCGGTGTACCCGTTCCTGCTCGCCGCGCTCGACCTCGTCGGGATCGACGGGCCGACCCAACAGCGCTTGGCCGGCGCGCTGCTCGGCGGGGTGACCATCGTCGTGATCGCGCTGCTCGCCGAGGCGGTCGGCGGCCGGACGGTCGGGGTGACCGCGGCGATGATCGCCGCGGTGTACCCACAGCTCGTCGTGTTCGACGGGTCGCTGCTGAGCGAGGGTCCGTACGTCCTGCTGGTCGCGACCACGTTGCTCGGCGTCGTCCGCGCCCGATCCGCAGACGCCGACGACCGGCTCCGCTGGTGGGTGCTGGCGAGCGCTGCGCTCGGGTTGGCCGCGCTGACCCGATCCGAGGCGCTGCTCCTCGTGCCGCTGCTCGTCGTGCCGGCGACCCGCACGCCCGGCGACAGAAGGGCATGGGCGCGCACTGCGCTCGTCGCGTCGGCGGGCACGATGTTGCTGCTCGGGGTGTGGACGGTGCGCAACGCGGTGGCGCTCGATCACTTCCTCCCGCTGACCAACAACAGCGGGACGATGTTGGCGGGCGCCAACTGCGACGCGGTCTACCACGGCGTCCAGATCGGCGGGTGGCGCTTCGACTGCGTCGAGGGTGTCGACTACGCCGTGGTCTCCGAGACCGACGCCAACGCCGACCGCCGGGCGGCGGGAATCGACTACGTGCAGGCCCACGCCGACGAGTTGCCGGCGGTGGTCGCTGCGCGGATCGGCCGCACGTTCGGCGTGTGGGACATCCGCGTCAACCTGTTCTTCGAGAGCCTGGAAGGCCGTGACTACGACTGGCTCTGGGCCGGCTGGTACGCGTGGATCGTCCTCGCACCGCTCGCCGCCATCGGCACCTTCGTGCATCGCCGGGCGCACCGCGAGGTGTGGCCGCTGCTCGTCCCGCTCGCCGCCGTTCTGGTCACGACGATCGTCAGCTACGGCAACCAGCGGTTCCGGAGCACGGCCGAGCCGAGCATCGTCGTGCTCGCGGCGATCGGCGTCGTCGCGCTGGCGCAGGGCTCGCTGGCCCGCATCGGCCACGGTGCCGCGACCGATGCCGCAGCCGCTCGGACCGGCGTGTCGACCGGGGATCAGGCGCAGGCGCCGGGCGGATCGTCGTAACGCGGCTCGGTGCGCCACTCACCGGCCCACCACGCGGCGGGATCGGCCGGAGGGACCCCGGCGACCGCGGCGAGGAGCTCGCCGACCGCCAGACCGAACCGGGCCGAGCCGTCACCGCAGTAGTGGCTCCCGTCGACCTTGCGCACCAGGAGCGGCCCCGCCGGCGTGTCGATCCACCGGTCGGGGGTGCCGTCGGGTGCGACGATCGGATCGGGGTCGACATAGAAGGCCCGGCCCGGATGGCGCGCTCGGGATCGCCTCGAAGAACCTGTTGATGTCACGGTCCATCGGGACGGGATCGAGACCATCGGTGAGCGACGGTGCGAGCCCGACGAACGCGAGGAGCGCGCCGTCGGCGGTCAGGATCTCGACCGCCCGATCGAGCCGCGCCTGGTACTCGGCGGGATCGTTGGTCTCGAGCCACTTGGCGTCGAACCGCGCCCACATCGCGATGACCAGCTCGGGCCGGTGGTCGGCGACGAACCCGGTCAGCGTGTCCTCCCAACGGTCGTCGGTGATCGTGAAGCCGAGCCTCGACCCGTCGATCGGCGCCACGACACCGTCGGCCTCCATCGCGGCGAGCATCCCGGGCACCGCGTCGTACAGGTACGAATCGCCGACGAGCAGCACGCGCAGCGGATCGTCGACGGTCGGCGTACGCAGGGTGGGGACGTCGGTCGGGATCGTCCGCACCAGCCCCACCGGCTCGGCCTCGGCCGGGGGGTCAGTCGCCGGGACGGTCGTCACCGTTTCCGACGCGCTCGGCACGGGAGCGGCCGGTTCGATGACCTGAGCCGATCCTGCGCCGCCGTCGGCCCCGGCGACGGTCGTGCCGACCGCAGGGTCGGCGGCGGGGTCGGCGTCGGCGTCGGGGTCGGCCGCCACCGATCCGGCGGTCGCCGGCGCGGCGGTGGGCGACGGCGCGGGCGCGGCCCCGATCACCGGGCGGACCGGGGGCGGGACGGTCGCCGCCACGAGCGCGACGGCGAGCACGGCGGCAGCGATCGGGAACACGACGAGCGGGGACACTCGTTTGGCCAGCACGTGCCGGGCCGGCCGTTCGATCAGGAAGAACGACGCCAGCGTGGCGCCGAGCGCGACGCCCAGCCGCACGAGCAAGAGCGCGACCCCGTCCAACCCGGTCCGGTCGCGGTCGAGGATGACGATCACCGGCCAGTGCCAGAGGTAGAAGCCGTACGACACGATGCCGAGTCCCCTGATCGGCCCCAACGACAAGACGCCGGTCGCCCGGCCGTTCGGTCGGTAGGTCAGCACGGCGATGATCACCGCCACGGCGAGTGCGTGCACGAGGAAACCGCCCCGGTACCAGCCGAGGTCGATGGCGCCGTCGATCGAGATCCACGACCAGGCGAGCAGGCCGGCGGCCGCCGCCGCCACCCATGGGGCGGCCCTCGATCGTGCGGCCGCGCCGAGCCACGCGTCGCCCCGGTGGACGACGATCGCCAACGCCGCACCGACCAGGATCGAGCTCGAGCGGGCGAACGAACCGAAATACGCGCGCGACACGTCGCTCCCGGCGAGCACGGCGAGCAGGACGGTCGACGCCGCGCCGAGGGCGATCGTGACGGTGAGGAGCCGGCCGACGTTGCGGCGAGCGCCCAAGGCGACGACGAACAACACGGGCCAGACGATGTAGAACTGCTCCTCGATCGCCAGGCTCCACATGTGCTCGAGCGGGGAGGGTGCGGCGAAGATGTCCCAGTACCCGCCGCCGTTCCAGAGCAGCCACCAGTTGGCGACGTACAGCAGCGAGGCGAGGCCGGGTCCGCGGATGCCCTCGAGCTCGTCCGGGCGGGCGAACAGCGCGGCGTACACGGCGAGCGACCCGAGCAGCAGGTACAGCGCGGGCAGCAGGCGCCAGGCCCGCCGGGTCCAGAACGCGCCCCGGGCGACGCGCCCGGTCGACTCGTGCTCGAGCAGCAACAGGCGCGTGATCAGGTAGCCCGAGAGCGTGAAGAAGAGATCGACGCCAAGGAAGCCGCCCCTGAGGTGACCGAGGTGGAACGCGACCACCCCGGCGACCGCGACGCCGCGCAGGCCGTCGAGCGCTGGCTGATACTCGAGCGTTCGGCGCGCCGGCGGTGCGACGGCAGGTGCGGTATCGGTGCTCAACGACCGCCCTCAGCTCCGGTGTCGCCCGAACATCGCACGGGCCACATCATGCCAGTCGGCCCTTCCCGAACTCGTCAGCCGAGCCATTTCGGGGCGAACCCGGCGGCCGGCTCGGCGGCGAGCCGAACGGCATCGAGCGGTGCGTCGGCGCGCTGCACGAGGTCGCCGTGGAGGTCGCTGACGAAGCCCGCAGACACCGCACCACGGACGAAGTCGAACAGCGGCCCGAAGTAGCCGTCGATGTCGAGGAACACGACCGGCGAGCGGGCGAGGCCGAGCTGGTTCCACGTCAGCACCTCGAACGCCTCGTCGAGCGTCCCGAACCCACCGGGCAGCACGACGACGCCGTCGGCCAACTCGATCATCCGCGCCTTGCGCGCGTGCATGCTCGGCACGATCTCGAGCCTGGTCAGCGAGGTGTGGGCGATCTCGGCACCGACGAGCTGCTCGGTCATCACCCCGGTCACCGCTCCACCGCCGGCGAGGACCGCGTCGGCGACCACTCCCATCAGGCCGACGTGGCCACCGCCGTACACGAGGCCGTGCCCGGCTTCGGCGAGCGCCGCCCCGAGCTCCGCCGCCGAGTGCCGGAACGCCGGCGGCCGTCCGGAGCTCGAACCGCAGTAGACACAGATCGTTGCCACGTGTCACATCCTGGCACGCGGCCTGGAGCGGGCCACGGTGGTTACCGATCGGTAATCTCGGAGCATGACCGCGCCCGATCTTCCCGCCGCCGCCGACGCGATCGACCTGGCCGACCGCGTGGTCGGCCGAGCCGTTCGCCACCTCGCTTCCCTCGACGGCGGTCCCGACACCCACCAGGTCCTGGCGTACGACCTCGCCCACGGCGCAGCAGCGGTCGCCACCGCCAAGTCGCTGATCGACTACGGCGGCAAGGGAGAGGTCGAGGCGAGGATCACGTGTGCGTTCACCGCCGACATGGTGCACGAGCTGTCGACGCGCCTGCTCGGTCGCGAGCAGGACTGGGGCGTCGAGCGCGATCCGCTCGCCGACGCCCACGGGTTCATGGTCCGCTTCCGGGCGCCCGAATTCCTCGCTTCCCTCGCCGACCAACCGGGGCCGAGTCACCTCAGCGACGACATGGAGATGGTGGCCGACACGTTCGGCGCGTTCGCCCAGAACGTGATCGCACCGCACGCCGAGCACGTCCACCGCGCCAACGACGACGTCCCCGAGGAGATCGTCGCCGGGCTGGCCGAGCTCGGGGCGTTCGGCCTCAGCGTGCCGTCGGAGTACGGCGGGTTCGGCGAGGGGGGCGACGAGGAGTACATCGCCATGGTCGCCGCCACCGAGCAGCTGTCCAAGGCGAGCCTCGGGATCGGTGGCTCGCTGATCACCCGGCCAGAGATCCTGACCCGGGCGCTGGTCAAGGGCGGAACCGAGGAGCAGAAGCGGAAGTGGCTGCCGCTGCTGGCGACCGCCGAGATCATGCCGGCCGTCGCGGTGACCGAACCGGACTTCGGCAGCGACGTGGCGGGCATCAAGGTCACCGCCACCGAGGCACCGGGACCCGACGGCGAGCCCGGCTACGTGATCAACGGCGTCAAGACGTGGTGCACGTTCGGCGCCCGCGCCGACGCCCTCACGCTGCTCGCCCGCACCGACCCCGACCGCACCAAGACCCATCGCGGCCTGTCGCTGTTCATCGTGCCCAAGCCGCGTGGTGACGCCCACGGCTTCGTGCTCAACCAGGACGCGATCGACGTCGACGGCGCGACCCGCACCGGCAGGATGGAAGGCCGGCCGATCGACACGATCGGTTACCGCGGCATGCACTCCTACGAGATCGCCCTGGAGGACTGGTGGGTCCCTGCGGAGAACCTGATCGGCGGCGAGCAGGGCAAGGGCCGAGGGTTCTACTACCAGATGGCCGGTTTCGAGAACGGGCGGTTGCAGACCGCGGCCCGCGCCGTCGGCGTGATGCAGGCGGCGTACGAACAAGCCCTCGACTACGCCGAGCACCGCAAGGTCTTCGGCGCGCCGATCCTCGACTACCAGTTGACCAGGGCCAAGCTCGGCCGGATGGCGGTGCTGACTCAGGCCGGACGGCAGTTCTCTCTCGCCGTCGCCACGCTGATGGCCAAGGGCCAGGGCGCGATGGAGGCCTCGATGGTCAAGGCCTACGTCTGCAAGGCGGCCGAGTGGGTCACCCGCGAGGCGATGCAGATCCACGGCGGCATGGGCTACGCCGAGGAGTTCCCGGTCAGCCGCCTGTTCGTCGATGCCCGCGTGCTGTCGATCTTCGAGGGCGCCGACGAGACGCTGTGCCTGAAGGTGATCGCCCGCCAGCTGATCGCCGCCAACCAGGCCGCCTGAGACCCTCGGTCGCGGCCGGGGGTCGGGTCGCGGCAACGGCTATGGTCCTGGGCCGGTGACGAGCAGCCGGGACGAGTTGCAGGTGGGGTTGATCAGCCATGCCTGCATCAGGATCGTTTCGACCCACTCCGACGTGCTCTGCGACCCGTGGTTGGTCGGCACGGTATTCAACGACGGGTGGCGACTCGACCCCGAGCCCGATCTCGGTTCGCTCGACTTCTCGTCGGTGACCCACCTCTGGATCTCCCACGAGCATCCGGATCACCTGCACCTGCCCAGCCTGCGCCTCATCGCCGACATGGTGGACCCGGCGCGGGTCCAGGTCCTGTTCCAGAGGACCAACTCCCCGAAGGTGTTCGAGGCGCTGGCGGCGATCGGATACACGAACGCGAGGACTCTCGACCACCTCGTCCCGACACGACTGGACGACGAGCTCGAGGTGTTCGTGTATGCCCACCGCCAGCTCGACTCTGCACTCGGCGTCATCGTCGGTGGCGAGAACGCGCTGCTCGACGTGAACGATGTCGAGCTGAACGAGACCGATTGCCGGATCATCCGCAACCGCTTCGGCTCGTTCCCGGTCCTCTTCAACCAGTTCTCGATCGCCGGGTTCGACGGCTACCTCGACCGGGTCCGGCTCGAACGCCAGGGCCTCGCCGTCCTGCAGAAGATGGCCGATCACCACCGCTGGCTCGGTGCCGCGGTCACCGTGCCCTTCGCCAGCTTCATGTACTTCTGCCAGCCCGACAACGAGGCGCTGAACGAGCACCTCAATTCCGCGCTCGACGCCAAGGAGTTCCTCGAGTCGGCCGGGCTCGGTTGCACGCTGCAGGCACCCCAGGCGGGCGCCGTTCCCCTCGCCCGGCTGTTCGACCGCGACGCCGACCGGGACGCCGACCGGAACGCGGAGGCTCGGCGTGCCGATGTTCCGGCAACGCACGGGCGGGCGCTCGAGCAACTCACCAGCACCGAGCTTGCGTCGTGCCAGGCCGCGTTCGCCGACCGCACGGCGCGCTGGCGATCGCGGACCGTCCGTCCCGTGTACCGCCGTCTCGGCACGATCACGGCCCACATCGCCGATCTCGGGGTCTGCGCGGTGCTCGACTTCCAGCGCTGCGAGCTGCGGCGTGACGACGGTCGCGCGCCGAGCGAGTGTGATCTTCAGGTCAACTCCCAACCGCTGTACCAGGCGTTCTCCACACCGTTCGGCATCCAGACGCTCGGCGTTTCGGGCCGTTACCGCTTCACCCACGACGTACCCCAATGGAAGCTGGTCCGGATCATCTCCTCACTGGCCAACGCCGATCTGTACCTCGGTCCCCGCAGCGCGCTGAGCCCGACGACGCTGCGCTGGGTGTGGGCGCGCCGCCGCGGTCTGCTCGCCCAGATCCGTCAGCAGATCGTCCGGTTCCGCTGAGAGCTGATCTGTTCGGTGCGAGGCACCGGAGCGCCGATCGAGGACTTGGCTCGATCCCGATGCCGTGCTGTCGACGGTCAGCCGCTGAGCTCGGCGGCCAGATCGGCGACAGACCCGATCCGTTCGAACGACGCCCCGGCGTGGTCGTCGTAGGGGTCGATCAGGATCGGGTGCAGCCCGGCGGCGGCCGACGTTGCGACGTCCATCGTCACCGAGTCGCCGACATAGGCGATTCGCGACCGAGGGAACTCGCCGAAGTGCGACAGCGCGAAGTCGAAGACGGCCGGGTCCGGTTTGGCGACTCCGACCACCTGGCTGTCGATGATGCAGCGCATCTCGACATGGGGTCCGGGTCCGACCTGGCACATCGCTCGCGCCAGGATCCCTGCGATCTGCCCGCTGGCATTGGAGATGACCCCCATCGGGAGATTCGCCGCCGCCATCGACACCATCGCCGCTCTCGACTCGACGATCGGCCACCGCCAGAGCACCGCGTGACGCGTCTGGCCGAGCACGTCGGCGGCCTCGACGGCCTCATCCGCGCCGACGCCGACACTCGTGACGTATGCCGCGTCGTATCCGGTCCAGTCGGATTCCGGCGAACCCTCGTCGGACTTCGCCTTCATCGCTGCGTAGTGGGCACGCCGGTGACGTTCGATCGACGGGTCGCCCCCGTAGTACGCGAGCAGCGGCCCGAGCACGGTCGGGTCGGGCAGGACCAGGACGCCGCCGGCGTCGAAGAGGACGGCGTCGAAGCGCGACGCCACGATCAGCCGTCGAGTTCCTCGAGGCGCGACGGCGGGATGTCGCAGTCCGCCAGCAGCGCCAGGATCGCCTCGACGTCGCCGTCGAGCACGCCCTGGTCGCTGGGATCGACGTTGTCGGCGAGGCACTCTGCCTCGGCAGCGGTGAAGCCGAGCTGGGTGAACAACCCGACGAACTGATCGCGGATCGTGCCGCCCGACGGATCGAACGCGCCGTCCTCGACGGAGTCGACGGTACCGCCGGCCGTACCCCGGTCGTCGTCGCCGAACGTCTCGCCGCACGCCAGCACGCTGTACTCGTCGAGATTGACCTGGACCTGATCGTTGCGCACCTGGTCGATGAACGACACGTCGGTGTCGAAGAGGCTGTAATCCGACGCCTCGAACGCGCTGCGCAGGTCGGTCGTGTACTGCGCCAGGTACTCGACATCGGCGGCGACCTCCGATGGTGCGGCGGCGACGAGTTGCGGGACGATCTCGCCGATCCGGTCCATGCCGGCCTCGAGCTCCTCGGGCGTTGCGGTAGCGATCGATTCGAAGATCGCGTCGCCTTCCGTCGCCAGCGGCAGGATCGCGCACCAGTCGTCGACCGAGCCGGTGTCGACGGGACCGGAGTCGACCGAACCGCCGCTCGCAGCGCCGCCGTCACCGCCTCCGTCGCTGCCGCAGGCCGCGCCGAGCGCAGCCAGACCCACCATCGCAACGATCAGTTTCCTCGAAGCCCTGCGTTCAACCATGCGGGAACCGTAGCCCGGGCAGCACCGCAGCGCGGTGCGCCGACGGTGGGCCGACCGGGCGACGTGCCCGGCCGGCCCACCGGGTGGTTCACTCCCCGCCGGGGTTCAGCGTGACCGTGATCGGTGCATAGTCGAGACCGAACAGGTCGAGGCCCTCCATCCCGGCGAGCAACGCCCACGCCTCCTGGACGATGCTGTTGTCGAATGCCTCCTCGTCGGGCGGCGCCGTCAGGACGGTCGCGCCGTCCAGGTTCGGCGTCTCCAAGCTGATGTTCACCGTGCGATCCCAGGCTGCCTGGTCGATCAGACCGATGCCGTCCGGCGACGGCCAGATCAGCTTGTTGACCTCGTTCATCTGCCAGAGCTGGTGGCTGGCACCGAGCGTCGAGCCCTTGGAGACGACGATGTCGCGGCACTCCTCGACGTTGTCGCGGCAGTACGCCCAGCCCTCCATCGACCCGGCGACGAACCGGACGGCGAGGTCGCGGTACTCGGGGTCGGCCAGCCGCTCACCCGAGGCCCAGATCGCGTCCTGCAGCATGCCGACGCCGACCTCTTCGTAGTTGATCACGTTGAAGTCCTCGGGCTGGTAGAGCTCGCCGGTGTCGGCGTTCTCCGCCTCCAGCACTTGGGCGTACTCGTTGTAGGTCATCGCCTCGGCGGCGTCGATCGAGCCGTCGAGCAGCGCGTTCATGTCGAACTGCTGGCCGACGAGCGTGACGTCGGACGCCGGGTCGAGCCCGGCCTGGCCGATCGCGGCGAAGACCTCGTACTCGTTGCCGAAGCCCCAGTTGCCGATCGTCTTGCCCGCGAAGTCGGCCGGCGTCGTGATGTCCTTGTCGACGAAGCTGACCTGGAGCGTTCCGGAACGCTGGAAGATCTGACCGATGTTGACGATGTCGGCACCGGCCTCACGGCTGGCGAGCGCCTTGGGCACCCAGGCCAGCGCGAAGTCGACGTCGCCGTTGGCGAGCTGGGTCTGCGGCACGATCTCGACGCCGCCCTCGACGATGCTCACATCGAGGCACCGGTCCTCGTAGAACCCCTTCTCCTGCGCCGCGTAGTAGCCGGCGAACTGGGCCTGAGTGAACCACTGCAGCTGGAGGCTGACCTCGTCGAGCTGCTCGCACTCGGTCGTGTCGGCCATCCCGTCGTCGGTGGTGGTGTCGTCGGTCATGGCGTCGGTGGCTGCCGGCGCGTCGGTCGCCGCCGGTTCGCTGCTGTCGCTGCCACACGCCGCCGCGACGAGCGTCAGCGCTACCGCGCCCGCCGCCAACATCGTGCATCGTTTCCTTGTCATGTTGTTGCTCCCCCTGGGGCTGTGCCCCCTGTTGTGTGTCGGTGTTGCTGGTGTTGCTCTCGCCCGGTGGTTCGCTCCAAACCAACGGAAATCAGGAAGAACGTGAGCCCGAGCGCGCAGGCCCCGACGACGTACGCCCACATCGCATCGTTGCGCGAGATGGCCGCGCTCGACGTGATGCCGTAGCCCAGCCCGTTCTGGGGGCCGCCGAAGTACTCGGCGACGAACGCGGTGATCACCGAGATCGGGGCGGCGATCTTGAGCGCGGTGAACAGGTAGGGCACGGCGTTCGGGACGCGAACCTTGTACAGGATCTGCGTGGGTGATGCGGCGTACGACCGCATCAGCTCGATGTGCGTGGCGCTGACCTGGCGCAGGCCCTTGGCGACGTTGACCAGCACGATGAAGAACACGATCAGCATCACCATCGTACGGCGCGGCGTCGACGTCGTCGACGAGAACATGTTGTTGAGCACGGGGACGAGGACGATGATCGGGATCGCGTTGAGGGCGATCGCCAGCGGGGTAACCATCTCGTCGAGGAACCGGAAGCGCATCAGCACGAAGGCGAACACCACGCCGAGCACCACCCCGCCGATCAGGCCGTAGAACGCGTTGACGCCGGTCTGGAACGTCGCGTCCCAGACGTCGCCGGAGCGGTCGAGCAGCGCCGACCAGATCGCCGACGGCGCCGGGAGCAGGAACGTCTGGATGTCGTACACCCAGACGACGAACTCCCACGTTCCGAGGAAGACCAGCCCGACGAGCAGCGCCGGGCCGACCGCGTGGGCGACCGAACCGATGCTCATCGATCCTCGATCCCGCGCTGCGCGGCGCCGAGCTCGGCGCCGCGCAGCGCCTCGCGGACCTCGGTGATCTTCCCGTAGAACGTGTCGTCCTCGCGGGTGCCGTCGTCGCGCTCGACGCCGAGGTCGACGTCGACCACCGCGGTGATGCGGCCCGGCCCGACGGACATGACGACGACCCGGCTCGACAAGAACACCGCTTCGGGGATCGAGTGCGTCACGAACACGACCGTCGTCCCGGTCGTCGCGCAGATCTGGAGCAGTTCGCTCTGCATGTGCTCGCGGGTCATCTCGTCGAGCGCGCCGAAGGGCTCGTCCATCAGCAGCAACGGGGGATGGGCGGCGAGCGCCCTGGCGATCGCGATCCGCTGCTGCTGGCCACCGGACAGCTGCCACGGCATCGCCGTGCCACGATCGGGCAGCTTGACCAGTTCGAGCATCTCCTGCGCTCGCTCGGCACGCCGCTTGCGGTCCCAGCCCTTGAGCTCGAGCGGCAGCTCGATGTTCTTCTCGACCGTCCTCCACTCGAAGAGCCCCGACTGCTGGAACGCCATCCCGTAGTCCTGGTCGAGCCGAGCCTGCGCGGCGGGCTTGCCGTTGACGACGACCGAGCCGGCCGTCGGCGTCAGCAGGTTGGCGATCAGCCGCAACAGCGTCGACTTCCCGCAACCCGATGGGCCGATCAGCGACACGAAGTCGCCGCGCTCGACCGTCAGGTCGATGTCGTGCACCGCGTCGACCTGGTGGTGCTTGCCGACGTTGAACACCATCGATGCCCGATCGACGACGACGGCCGCGCCGTCGGCCACCGCCGACCGAGTGGCGTCCGACCGACTCATGACATCGCCTCGGGCGGGCGTCGGCGCATCGCCACCACCTCGGCGAGTACGACCAACCCGTACATCGCGAGCCCGAGCGCGGCGGCGCCGAACACGGCGGCGTAGACCTGCGGCGGATCGCTCGTCGCTCGCTGGCCGTAGGTCAGCGCGGCGAAACCGACGCCGCGCACGCCGGTCGAGATCTCCGACACGATGACGCCGATGATCGACGCGGTTGCGGCCAGCTTGAAGCCGGGGACCATCGTCGGGACGGCGGCGGGGAACCGCAGCTTGGTCAGCGTGCGCCACCAACCGGCGGCGTAGCTGTCCATCAGCTCGAGCGCCGCCGGCGGTGCGTTGTTCAGGCCTCGCAGCGTGGCGATCGACACCGGGAAGAACGCGAGGAACGCGCCGAGCGTCGCGACCCACATCCACTTGGGGAGGTCCCAGTTCCCGCCGAGCGCGGCGACCTGCGGGGCGAGCGCGATCAGCGGGACGGTCTGGGAGGCGATCACGTACGGCAGCAAGCCTCGCTCGAGGACCCTGAACCTCGCCATCACCACGGCGATCGCGACGCCGAACGTCGCGCCGATCACGAGACCGACGAGCGCCATCCGGAACGTGTACCAGGAATAGCCGAGCACGGCCAGCCAGATCGGCGTGTCCCGACCCCGCACCTCAGGGTCGAACAGCCGCTCGAACATCGCGGAGATGTGGGGCATCGCCCGGTCGCTCGTGCGCGGCAGCAGGGGGTAGCCGAAGACGTCGCCGCCGTCCTCGGGGCCGATCGCCTTGTACAGCTCCCAGGCGACGGCGACGCAGGCGAGCGCGAGCACGAACATCGCCGCTCGCCGCGCCCCCCGACCGATCATGGCCGGGTCGTGGTCGACCGATGTCGATCGCAGGTCGGCGAGGCGGAGTGCGGCAACCGGCCGATCACGTCTTGGCGAGTCCGTGCTCGTGCATCGCGGGGACGACGTGCTCGCCGTACTGCTGGAGCGTGTGGTCCTTGGCGTCGTGCTGCAGGTAGACGGCGAACTGATCGACGCCCAACGCCTTCAGTTCCTCGAGCCGCTCGATGTGCGAGGCGACCGGGCCGAGGATGCAGAAGCGGTCGATGATCTCGTCGGGAACGAACGCGGTGTGCACGTTTCCGGCCTGGCCGTGCTGGTTGTAGTCGTATTCCTGGCGGTCCTTGATGTAGTCGGTGAGCGCTGCGGGGACGGGCGCCGACTCGCCGTAGCGGGCGACGATGTCAGCGACGTGGTTGCCGACCATCCCGCCGAACCACCGCACCTGGTCGCGCATGGCCGCCATCGACGCCGTATCGTCCCCGCCGACGTAGGCCGGCGCGGCAACGCAGATCGTGATGTCGGCGGGATCGCGCCCCGCGTCGACGGCGGCCGCCCTGACCGACCCGATCGTCCACTCGGCGATCGACACGTCGGCGAGTTGGAGGATGAACCCGTCGCACGTCTCCCCGATCAGCTGGAGCGCCTTGGGTCCGTACCCGGCGCCCCACACCTCGAGGCGACTCTTCGAGGCCCACGGCAGCCTGATCGTCGACCCGTTGTACTCCACGCTCTCGCCGCTGGCGAGCCCGCGGATGACCCCGATCGACTCGCGCATCGTGGCGAGCGTGGTCGGCTTGCCGTTGGTCACCCGCACCGCCGAGTCGCCGCGGCCGATCCCGCACACCGTGCGGTTGCCGTACATCTCGTTCAGCGTGGCGTAGGTCGATGCCGTGACCGTCCAATCGCGGGTCGCCGGGTTGGTGACCATCGGGCCGACGACCACGTTGCGGGTCTCGTCGAGGATCTTGGAGTAGATGACGTACGGCTCCTCCCACAGGATGTGTGAGTCGAAGGTCCAGACGTGGCTGAACCCGTACGTCTCGGCCCGCTTCGCGAGATCGATGACCCGCGACGCCGGCGGGGTTGTCTGGAGTACCACTCCGATGTCCATCGTTCGTCCCTCCTGTTGACACCTGGTGTCACACACCAGGTGTAACACTCATCGCGTCTCGGGGAATCCGAGATCGATCGAGCTGGTGCTCGGATCCGGCCAGCGGCTGGTGACCACTTTGCCGCGGGTGTAGAAGTTGACACCCTCGGGTCCGTACATGTGGCTGTCGCCGAACAGGCTCGCCTTCCAGCCGCCGAAGCTGTAGTAGCTCACCGGGACCGGGATCGGCACGTTGACGCCGACCATGCCGACCTGGACCGCGAACTGGAAGTCTCGGGCTGCGCCGCCATCGCGGGTGAAGATCGCCGTGCCGTTGGCGTAGGGGTTGGCGTTGATCGTCTCCAAGCCCTCCTGGTAGCCCGACACCCGCACGACCGAGAGCACCGGGCCGAAGATCTCGTCGGTGTAGCAGGCCATGTCGATCGTGACGTCGTCGAGCAGCGTCGGGTTGACGAAGTAGCCCTCGGCGGGCAGACCGTCGCGGCCGTCGACGACGATCGTCGCCCCCTCGCCGGGGGCGTTGTCGATGTACGACCTGACCCGGTCGCGATGCTCGGCGGTGATCAGCGGACCCATCTCGTTACCCGGCTCGTTGCCCGGGCCCACCTTGACCTGCGGGATGCGCTCGGCGATCTTGCCGACCAGGTCGTCGGCGATCGCGTCGGCGGCGAGGACGACGCTGATCGCCATGCACCGCTCCCCCGCCGAGCCGTACGCGGCGCCGACCGCAGCGTCGGCGGCCATGTCGAGGTCGGCGTCGGGCAGGACGAGCATGTGGTTCTTCGCCCCACCGAGCGCCTGGATCCGCTTGCCGTTTCGGGTCCCCGTCTCGTAGATGTACCTGGCGATCGGCGTCGAGCCGACGAAGCTGATCGCCTCGACGTCGCGGTGTTCGAGCAGGCGATCGACCGCGACCTTGTCGCCCTGGACGACGTTGAAGCACCCGGCGGGCAACCCGGCCTGGGCGAGCAACTCGCCGACGAACAGGTTGACCGACGGGTCCTTCTCACTCGGCTTGAGGACGAACGTGTTGCCGCAGGCGAGCGCGTTGGCGAACATCCACATCGGCACCATCGCCGGGAAGTTGAACGGCGTGATCCCGGCGACGACGCCGAGCGGCTGGCGGATCGAGTAGACGTCGATGCCGCCGGCAGCCTGCTCGGAGTAGTCGCCCTTCAGGAGTTGGGGGATGCCGCAGGCGTATTCGATGTTCTCCAGGCCCCGGGCGACCTCGCCCATCGCGTCGGAGAGCACCTTGCCGTGCTCGGCCGACAGTATCGACGCCAGCTCCTTGCGGTTGGCGTCGACCAGCTCGCGCAGTCGGAACATCACCTCGGCGCGCTTGGACAACGACGTCGCCCGCCACGCGGGGAATGCCGCCTTGGCTGCGGCGATCGCGGCGTCGACCTCGGCGACCGACGCCAGGCCGACCTCACCCGTCTGCTCACCCGTCGCAGGGTTGAACACGGGCGACGTGACACCCGATGTCGACTCGACGATCCTGCCGTCGATCCAATGCGAGATCCTGTTCACGATTGCCCTCGTTCGTCGGCCCGTTGGTTCTCCTCGCTCGGGTCCAGCTCGTCGCTGGCGCTTCCCTCGCTGGCTGCGCTCGGCCGTGCGGCACAACCCGGTTGCTGGCGTTGGTGGTGGATGATCAGTGCAGATAGTTGCTCAGGCCGCGCTTGACGAAGCGGCCGTGCCCGGGACGGCCGGTGAACGTGTCGTTCTCGACGACGACCGTGCCGCGGCTGAGGACGGTGTCGACCTTGCCATCGACCTCGAAGCCCTCGTAGGCAGAGTGGTCCATGTTCATGTGGTGCTTGTCGTTCACCCCGATCCGCGTCCTGGCGTTCGGGTCCCAGATCAAGATGTCGGCATCGGCGCCCGGTTCGATCACGCCCTTCTTGTCGAGCCCGAACATTCGCGCCGGCGTCGTGCAGCACGTCTCGACCCAGCGTTCGAGGCTGATCTCACCGGTGACGACACCCTGGTAGATCAGTTCCATCCGGTGCTCCACGCCGCCGATCCCGTTCGGGATCTTGGAGAAGTCGCCCCGGCCGAGCTCTTTTTGGTCCTTGAAGCAGAACGGGCAGTGGTCGGTCGAGACGACCGCCAACTCGTTGAGCCGGAGCCCTTTCCACAGATCGCTCTGGTGATGCTCGTGCTTGGTCCGCAACGGCGTCGAGCAGACCCACTTCGCGCCCTCGAAGCCCGGTTGCGCGAGCTGGTCCTCCAGGGTCAGGTAGAGGTACTGCGGGCAGGTCTCGGCGAACACGTTGAGCCCGGCGTGCTGGGCAGCGGCGACCTGCTCGAGCGCCCCCGATGCCGACATGTGCACGATGTAGAGCGGGACGTTGCCGGCGACCTTGGCGAGCTGGATCGCCCGGTGCGTCGCCTCCTCCTCCAGCTCGGCAGGCCGGGTGAGGGAGTGGAACCTCGGGTCGGTGTCGCCGCGCGCCACCGCCTGGGCCACCAGCACGTCGATGGCGATGCCGTTCTCGGCGTGCATCATGACCATCGCGCCCGACTCCGACGCGTTCTGCATCGCCCGCAGGATCTGGCCGTCGTCGGAGTACAGCACGCCCGGGTAGGCCATGAACAGCTTGAAGCTGGTGATCCCCTCGTTGTCGACCAGGTAGGTCATCGCCTTCAGCGACTCCTCGTCGACCCCGCCGATGATCTGGTGGAAGCCGTAGTCGATCGCGCAGTTCCCGGCCGCCTTCTCGTGCCACTCCGCGAGCCGTTCGTGCACGCTGGTGTCGGTGTTCTGCACGGCGAAGTCGACGATCGTGGTCACCCCACCCCAGGCGGCGGCAATCGTGCCGGTCTCGAACGTGTCCGACGCCTCGGTTCCCCCGAAGGGCAACTGCATATGGGTGTGCACGTCGACCCCGCCCGGCACGACGTACTTGCCGGAGGCGTCGATCAACACGTCGGCGCCGATGCCGAGCGCGGCTGCCTGCCCGGGCGCGAGGATCGCGACGATCGACTCCCCGTCGATCAACACGTCGCCGTCACGCCGGCCGACGGCGGAGACGATCGTCCCGTTCTGGATCAGTGTCGTTGCCATCTCAGTCCTCCATGTCGGTGGTCTGTTCGGTGGTCTGTTCGGTGGTCTGTTGTGTGGTCGGTTCGGTGCCTGACCCCGAACCGCGCATGGTCAGCCTTGCACGATCTCGTCGTACGCGTCCGGCCGGCGGTCGCGGTAGAACGCCCACCCGTCGCGGACCTCCTTGATCCGGTCCATGTCGAGCTCGCGGACGATCAGTTCCGGCTGGTACGGATCGCCCTTGTCGCCGACGTAGCTGCCCCGCGGGTCGACGAAGTAGCTCTGGCCGTAGAAGTCGTTGTCGCCGAGCGGCTCGATCCCGACCCGGTTGATCGCTCCGACGTAGTACATGTTGGCCACCGCCGCCGCCGGCTGCTCGATGCTCCACAGGTACTCCGAGAGCCCACGGTGCGTCGCCGACGGGTTGAACACGATCTCGGCGCCGTTCAGGCCGAGGATCCTCCAGCCTTCGGGGAAGTGGCGGTCGTAGCAGATGTACACGCCGACCTTGCCGACCGCCGTGTCGAACACCGGGTAGCCGCCGTTGCCGGGGCGGAAGTAGAACTTCTCCCAGAACCCCTTGACCTGCGGGATGTGCTGCTTGCGGAACTTGCCGAGGTACGTGCCGTCGGCATCGATCACCGCAGCGGTGTTGTAGTACACGCCCGGCTGCTCGATCTCGTACATCGGGAGCACCATCACCATCTGCAGCTCCGCGGCGAGCGCCCGGAACCGCTCGGTCGTCGGACCGTCGGGGATGTACTCGGTGTAGTCGTAGTACGCGGCGTCTTGGACCTGGCAGAAGTACGGCCCGTAGAAAAGCTCCTGGAAGCAGATCACCTGCGCACCCTGTGACGCAGCCTCGCGGGCCGCGTCCTCGTGCTTGACGATCATCGACTCCTTGTCGCCGGTCCAGTCGGTCTGCAGCAACGCGGCCTTGACGATGTTGGCCATCTGTTCCCCCCAAGGGTCGGCGCGGTGCCGGTGCGCTCGCACCGGTCGTGTGCTTGCGACACTACTGACCCCCACCTGACGTGGACAATAGGGACGCGCTCGCCGTACGGTCCGTTCATGCGTCAGACCCCGAGCCGAGACATGCGACAGGGCGCTCGACGATGGTGACGTTGCGCGGCGCGTGGCACTGGGTGTTCGGCAAGCACGAACCCGATCCGCCCAACCCCGATCGGACCGTCGAGGCGGCGTGGCTCCCGCAATGGCAGGCGCGGATGATCACCGACGTGCTCGTCGACGAAGGCATCCCGGCGGTGATGACCGAGGACTTCGGGCTGCACCTCACGATGTACTCGCGCGAGCCGATGGCGCGCATCTTCGTCACCGAGGACCGCAAGCGCGAGGCCCAGCAGGTGATCGAGGAGATCACGGGCGTCCCACCCGCCCGCCGGATGCTGTGACGACGGTGCGCACGCCCGTCCTGCGGCTCGCTCACGAACGGCGGTAGACAGACGGAGTGAGACGGATCGGTGCGCTCGGCATGGCGCTCGCGGCGTCGGTGATCGGTGGGTGCGACCGCGGCGCACCGACGGCCACCACGGCCACCACGGCCACGACCGTCGAGGCGAACGCGCTGGAGCCGAACGCCGTGGTCTCCGCCATCGTGGACGGCGACACGGTCGACCTCGTGATCGGCGGCCGGGAGGAACGGGTCCGGCTGATCGGTGTCGACACCCCCGAGACGAAACGACCCGACACCCCGATCGAGTGCTACGGCCCGGAGGCGACCGACTTCGTCACGCAACTCCTGCCGATCGGCACTGCTGTCCGGATCGAGCGTGACACGGTCAACCGCGACGACTACGGACGGCTCCTCGGCTACGTGTACCGCGCCGACGACGGCGTGTTCGTCAACTACGAGTTGGTGCGCCAGGGGTATGCGACGCCGCTGTCGATCCAGCCGAACACGACCTTCGCCGATCTGTTCGTCGAGGCGGCGCAGGCCGCCGAGTCCGCCGACGCCGGTCTGTGGGCTGCGTGCGGGGGATAGCGTCGCGGCGGTGACGAACGCGACCTCGCTGGCCGAACGACTCGGTCACTCACCCGAGCACCGGTTGGTGATCCTGTCCTGCGATGATCTCGGCTCGTGCCATGCGGCGAACGTCGGCGTCTACCGGGCACTGCGCAAGGGCGTCGCCACCTGCGCGTCGTTGATGGTGCCCGCCCCGTGGGCCCGCGAAGCGGCGCACATGGCGACCGCGGACGAGGACCTCGGCGTCCACCTCACGCTCAACGCGGAGCACGAGTTCTACCGGTGGGGACCGATCACGTACGCGCCGTCGCTGCAGTCAGGCGAGGTCGGGTTCCCGCGCACGCTGGAGGACCTCTGGGAGCACGCCGACCACGACGAGGTGCTGCGCGAGCTGCGGGCGCAGATCGAGCGGGCGATCAGCTGGGGCATCGACGTCTCGCACCTCACGCCCCACCTGTCGGCGATCACGCTGCGCCCGGAGTTCTTCGACGTCTACCTCGAACTGGCCGTCGAGTTCCGGCTTCCGATCCGGCTCCCGTCGACGATCTCGGCCGAGCAGGCGGGGTTCCCGTTCCGGACCCTCGCCCGTGACGAGGGGGTCGTGTTCCCCGACCACTTCGACCACGACTGGCGAGCCGGCAGCCTGGCCCGCGTCCACGACGCGATCCAGTCCCTCCGGCCCGGCGTCACCGAGATCCACGTCCAGCCGGCGATCGACACGCCGGAGGTCCGCGCGGTCAGCGCCGACGCCGAGGGGTGGATCGCCGACCTCGCGCTCGTCACCAGCGACAACCTGGCCGAACGCCTCGACGCCAGCGGCGCGACACTGATCGGATTTCGCAGTCTGCGCGACGTGATGCGCGCCGCCTGAACCGCCGGGCCACGGTCGGCGTCGGGTGGCCGGTGCAGGCGACCGAGCGGGCCGCCAACCCCGCTTCGGTGCCGGCCGGTGCGGTTCAGGCGATCTCGACCAGGCGGCCGATCGCGGCCGCGGCGTCGCCGGATTCGAGCAGTTCCAGGATCCGCCCGGTATGGCCGGTCGCCTTGAGCGTGCCGCGCATGTAGGCGACGGTCGGATCGAAATCGGCGCTCGCTGCATCGTCGAGCGGCACGGTGATCACGATCCCGGCGCCGTCGGGTCCCTCGACCCGCTCGTCCTTCTTGGCGACGATCACCCGGTACTGGACGCTCACAGCGCAGCTCCCGGGCGGAGGCAGTCGAACAGGTCGTGCTCGCCGTCCTCGTCGGGGATCGGCCCGCAGATCGACCGGGCGAGAATCCAGTCCTCCCACGGGTAGATCTCGGCCAACTCGTCGTCGGACAACCCGAACCACCACCCGGCGCTCGGATCGACCTGGGTGGCATGGGCGCGGAGCGCACCGGTGCGCGCCCACAGGTAGTCGGACACGTCGACCCGGGTCGTGATCCGGTGATCCTGGCCCGGCCGGTCGAGCCACTCCTGGTCGAACGGCGACTCGCCGCGCAGGCGCAGCATCGCCTCGTGGACGGCGAGAATGCGGGCCTTGGCCCACACCGAGTAGTACAGCTTCGACGGCGCGAACGCCTCGCCGAGCTCGGGGTACCAGTCCGGGTCGCCGGCCCGGTCGAAGGCCAGGACCGAGATGTCGTGCACCCGAAGGTGGTCCGGATGCGGGTAGCCCTTCTGGTCGTCGCCGTAGGTGATGATCACCTGGGGTCTTGTCCGCCGGATCACAGCGACCAGCCGGCCGGTCGCCTCGTCGAGGTCGGCGCGGTGGAAGCAGTCCGGATGCTCGTTCGACGCTGCCTCGGCCATCCCCGAATCCCGGTAGCCGAGCATCACGACCTCGTCGAAGCCGATGATCTCCGCCGACGCTGCCAGCTCCGCGTGGCGCATCGACGCGACCTTGGCCTTCTCTTGCTCCGGGGTCAGCCCGTGGAACGGCTGGCCCTCCTCGCGCAACGACGGGTTCTGCAGATCGCCCTCCTCGCCGCCGGTGCAACACACGAGCACGGTGCGGACCCCCTCGGCGTGGTACTTCGCCAGCGTCGGCGCACCCTTGGAGGCCTCGTCGTCGGGATGGGCGTGCACGGTGAGGAGCGTCAGGCGATCGTCGGACACCCGTCGCAGGCTACCGAGCGGAGCCGAGACCATGCCGTACGCTCCGCAGCGATGCCCGCCCACCGCCCCGAACGGCCACTCGCCCGCCGACGCAGGCGCCGCGCAACGGTCGTCGCCGCCGTCGTGGTGGCCGCCGCTGGACCCGCACTGGCCGCGTGCGACACCGGTGACGGCAAGACGCTCAGCGAGCCGGCCGTGGCGTTCACGACGACGGTGCCACCGCCCGAGACGCTGGCGTCGGTGCCCCTCGAGGCCGTACCGGTCGTCCCCGAGGGGCCACCGTCGCTCCCGATCGACGACGCGAACACGACTCCCCAAGCGTTCCAGGCGTTCGCCCCGTGGCAGCAAGGCGCGGCGATCGACGCGATCTACACCTGCGACGGCGAGAACATCTCGCCGGCGGTGAGCTGGCTGTCCCCACCGGCCGGGACGGTCGAGGTTGCGATCGCGCTGGTCGACGACAGTGCGCTCGACGGCGACAGCCCGTTCGTGCACTGGGTCGTCGCGGGGATCGACCCGAACGACATCACGGTGCTCGAGGGCGACGTGCCACTCGGCTCGGTGCAGGCGGTCAACTCGTTCGGTTCGGTCGGCTACGACGGACCCTGCCCGCCGGAGGGCGACGAAGCTCACGTCTACCGGCTGACCGTCTACGCGCTCAACCAGCAGAACGAACTTGCCGATGGAACATCAGCAGCGAGCCTGCTCGAGTTCATCGAAGACGTCGCGATCGGGTCCGCCGGCCTGACCGGGACCTATCGTCGCTGACGCGGGCCGGTCGCCCGAAGAAGCCGACAAAGGACCCGTCGTGCAGCTCGACGACAGCGACAACCAGACGACGCTCCCCTCGCCCGGCCTCGCCGCGTCCGCAGCCGAGCGCGGCGAGCATGCCGCGGCGGAGGATGGCGCGGACCGCGCGCCCTTCGAGCTCCCGGTGGCGATCCGCCGCCTCCTCGACGCCGATCGGTCGGCGGTGCTGATCCTCGGCCTCGACGGTGAGCTGCACACGATCACCTCGGCGGGGATGACGCTGCTCGGGGCCGAGAGCGACGACGACCTCCGCCCGGGGGGTGCAGCCCACGCGCTGATGCGATCGTTCCTCGACCACGCCCCACAGCACCTGTTCGACGACCCGAACGGCGGCACGTGGCACGGCGACTTCGACCACACCTCGCGCACCGGCGACGACCATGTCTTCCGGGCGACGGTGACGGTCCATCACGACCCGGCGATGGACGGCGGCGGGTTCGTCGCGGTCATGGCCCACGACGTGACCGTCGCCCGCCGGGAGGCTGCCGAGTTGCGGCACCGTGCGACGCACGATCCGCTGACCGGCCTCGCCAACCGACGCCAGATCATCGGGGTCCTCGCCGAGTCGGTGCGCGGCCAGCGCGGCAGGGCCGGCCACGTCGCCGCGTTCTTCGTCGACCTCGACCGGCTCAAGTACGTCAACGATGCGCTCGGTCACGACATCGGTGATCGCCTCCTCGTGTCGACCGGGCGCCGGCTGGCCAAGGCGGTCCGTCCCGACGATCGCGTCGCCCGGATCGGCGGCGACGAGTTCCTGGTCGTCTGCCGGTCGATGCCCGACGCGGTCACGGCGCTCGACCTCGCCGAGCGGATGCGGCGCGCGCTGACCGGCCGCCTGCGGATCCGGGACCTCGACCTGGAGTTCTCGGTCAGCATCGGGGTCGCTCTTTCCGATCTCGACGCGCTCACCCTGTCCGACGACGACGCGGCATCGATGCTGATCAGCAACGCCGACACGGCGATGTACGAGGCCAAGCACACCGGCCGCGGTCGCTGCCTGCTCTTCACGGCACAGATGCGTTCGACCGCCCGCGAGCGCACCGAGCTGGCCGCCGCGCTGGCCCGGGCGATCGCCGAGCGATCGATCGACATCGAGTACCAGCCGGTGTTCTCGTCGGTGACGCAGACCGCAGTCGGCGCCGAGGCGCTCGTGCGCTGGAGCCACCCGACGCAAGGCCGCGTCGACCCGGCGACGTTCGTGTCGATCGCCGAGGAATCCGGGTCGATCGTCGCCCTCGGCGAACTCGTCATCGATCGAGCGCTCGCCGATGCCCGGATCTGGATCGACCAGCAGCTGGTCGACACCGGCTTCGCCGTGCACGTCAACGTCGCACGGACCCAGCTGGCGCACGCGTCGTTCGTCAACTTCATCCTGACTCAGCTCCGCCAACACCGCCTGCGGCCCGATCAGCTCGTGCTCGAAGCCCGGGAGACCGCGCTGCTCAACCGGGATGTCAACGTCGAACGCAGCGTGCGGGCGCTGCGGCGGACGGGCGTGCGGATGGCGATCGACAACTTCGGCACCGGCGCGAACGCGCTCTCGATCCTCACCGATGTCGGCGCCGACCTCCTCAAACTCGACGGTTCGTTCGCGCTGCCGTCGGGCTCGTCGGAGACCGACACGCGACTGGTGCGGGCGCTCGTGCTCCTCGCCCACGCGCTCGACATGCAGGTGATCGCCGAACGGGTCAGCGGCATCGAGCAGCTCCGGCGACTGCGGGCTGCAGGGTGCGACTACGTCCAGGGCAACCTGCTCGGCGAAGCCGCCCCCGCCGACCGGTTCGTCGCCAGCACCGCCTACTGAACGCGTTCCCCGATCGTTCACGCTTGCCGATCGGGCGACGTCGGGTCGCGTCGGTAGCCTGAGAGCCGTGCCGCTGCCGCCGCCCCCCTCCCCGCGTGGACCCCACGGCGCGCCGCGGTCGGGCCTCCCCCAGCCGGCAGGACCGCCCACCGCCCCCGCCGGCACGGCGATGACGTGCTACCGCCATCCCGATCGCATCGCGGGGCGGCGCTGCACGCGGTGCGGCAAGCCCGCCTGCCCGTCGTGCCTCGTGCAGGCGACGGTCGGCAGCCACTGCGTCGACTGTGCCAAGGCGTCCCGGCCCGACATCAAGACCAGGGCGAAGTTCTGGAGCGCCGGCCAGCCCAACCTGGTCACCCTGTCGCTGATCGTCGCCAACGTGGCCGTGTTCGTCGGCGTCCTGCTGTGGATCCGCGACCTGGGCTCGATGGCGGGCGCGGTGACCGACGCCCATCTCAACCTGGGGCTCAGCCGGGACATCCTCGCCGTCCCGATCGAATACCGCGGCGGAGGCGAGAGCTTCTTCACCGAGCCGGGCGGCTGGTACCGGTTGGTCACCTCGGGTTTCCTGCACTACGGGATCCTGCACCTCGGCCTCAACATGTACTTCCTGTACGTCCTCGGGCCGATGCTCGAGCGGCCGCTCGGCCGGGTGCGGTTCCTCCTGCTGTACTTCGCGTCGTTGCTCGGGGGTTCGTTCGGCGTCGTCCTGTTCGGCTCCAGCGCCATCGCGGCCGGCGCATCGGGCGCCGTGTTCGGGCTGATGGCGGCGGCCGCCGTCGGCCTGTGGCGCCAGGGGGTCAACCCGTTCAACACCGGCATCGGCACGGTCCTGCTGCTCAACTTGTTCCTCACGTTCTTCATCCCCGGCATCGCGATCGGGGGGCATCTCGGCGGCGCGGTCGCCGGCGGACTCTGCGGCGCGGTGATGCTCGCACCGGCCTACAGGCCATACCCGAGGTGGGCCAGCTACGCCGCGCCCCTCGCGGTCGGCGCGGCGAGCGTCATCGCTTCGGTGCTGCTCGTCAACTCGGCCTGAGTCGCACCGACGGTTCGCTCGGCCTGTCCCGTGCGGGATCGCACCCCGACGCCCCGCCGCCGGGACCGATCCCCCGAAATCGCCGCTCGTCGCCGTTGGGACCGGGGCGATTCCGTGCGACCATGGGGGAATGGCACTGCGTGAGACCCACCTCGCCCGGATGCGCGACGGGCTGTTCGACACGCTGATCGTCGGTGGCGGGATCAACGGCGCGGTGACCGCCGCCTCGCTCGCCGGACGCGGCGCGTCGGTCGCCTTGATCGACCGGGGTGACTTCGCCAGCTTCACCAGCCAGGCGTCGTCGAACCTGATCTGGGGAGGGTTCAAGTACCTCGAGAACTACGAGTTCTACCTGGTGTGGAAGCTGTGCCGGTCGCGCAACCGGTTGATGAAGGCCTACCCGGACAACATCGAGCAGATCGGCTTCTACGCCGCGCTCGACGAGGCCGGCCCGTACCCGCCGTGGTTCGCCGGCCTCGGCGCGCTCGGGTACTGGTTGATCGGCCAGTTCGGCACGCGCTACCCGCGCGTGCTCAGCCGGGACACGATCGAGCGCGAGGAACCGGCGATCAACACCGCCCGGGTGCGCGGCGGCATCGAGTACCGCGACGGCATCTTGATCGACAACGACTGCCGGTTCGTCTTCTCGTTCGTCCGCTCCGCGATCGAGGCCGGCGCGGCCGCCGCGAACTACGTCGAACTGTTCGCTGCCCGCCGCGACGGCGACCGCTGGGAGGCACGGCTGCGCGACGTCGACACCGGCGAGGAGTTCACCACGTCGGCGCGGACGATCGTCAACGCCGCCGGACCGTTCGTCGACGAGTTGAACCAGCAGTGGGGGCTCTCCACCGACCACCGCATCGTCTATTCGAAGGGCATCCACCTCGTCGTCCCCCGACTGACGACCAGGCACCACGACAAGGTGCTCGCGTTCTTCGACGACACGCAGCGGCTGTTCTACGTGATCCCGATGGGTCGCCGGTCGGTGATCGGCACGACCGACACCAGGGTCGACACCCCGTTCACCGAGGTCACCGAGGACGACATCTCGTTCCTCCTCGAGCAGATCAACGCCCGGATGGACCTCGACGAGCCGCTGACCCGCAAGGACGTGATCGCCGAGCGCTGCGGCGTACGACCGCTGGTCGTCGCGGCGAGCGGCAGCGACCAGACCGACGTCGACTGGACCAAGCTCAGCCGGAAGCACGCGGTCGAGGTCGACCACCGGCAGCGGGTCGTCACGATCTTCGGTGGCAAGCTCACCGACTGCCTCAACGTCGGCGAGGAGGTCGCGGCGGAGATCGAGGACCTGGGGATCCCGCTCGAGAAGGACCTCCACAACTGGTACGGCGAGCCGGCGAAGGCGACGCGCAAGGAGTTCTACCGCCAGGCCCGGCTGATGAAGCTCGACCGGTACCGGGTCAAGCCCGAGACCGAGCCGCTGTCCGATCGCCTGTGGCGCCGCTACGGACGCAGGGCGTTCGCCATGCTCGAAGCGATCCGTGAGGATCCGGCGATGGCCGAGGACATCATGGGGTCGGCCGACTACCTGCGCGTCGAGTTGCACTCGGCTGCGCACTCCGAAATGGTCACCAAGCTGGAGGACTTCATGCGCCGCCGGTCGAAGATCGACATGGTCGTGCACGACGACGACATCCGGGAATCAGCCGGGCTGCGCGAGGTGGCCGAGATCCTGTTCGGCGACGATGCCGAGCGCCGCCTCGCGGAGTACTTCGGCGGCCCCGACCAGATCCCGCCGGCGGTCAAGGCCGGCCCGCCCGCGCCGGCGATCAGCCAGCACGCGGTCGACGTCCTGGCCTGAGCGAGTGGGATCGGCGAGGCGCCCGTGCTGACCCGGCTGCGTTCCTGGCTGCTGCCGGCCCAGCCGGAGTTCTCCGCGGCGTGGCGCCCGATCCTGGTCGCCAACTTCCGGCACTGGTCGATGCTCACGGCCGACGAGGAGGTGCGGATGGAGTCACTCGTCGCCCGCTTCTTCCACGACACCCGCTGGGAGGCGGCGAACGGCTTCGAGCTGACCGAGCCGATCAAGATCCTGATCTCGGCCCAGGCGTCGATGCTGCTCCTCGGGCTCGACCTCGACGGCTACGACCACGTGTCGTCGGTGATCGTCCACCCCTCGACCGTGCGCCTGCGAGGCACACACCCGACCGGTGCGGGCACGTTCTCGTCGGCACCGCGCTACCTCCTCGGCCAGGCGCAGTATCGCGGGCCAGTCGTGCTGTCGTGGGCTGCGGCCCGTCGGGGCGCTCGCTTCCCCGACGGCGGGGAGAACGTCGTCTACCACGAGTTCGCCCACCAGCTCGACATGCTCGACGGGGTCACCGACGGGACGCCGCCGCTCGAGGACGACGCGGCGAGGCAGCGCTGGGTCGAGGTGTGCACCACCGCCTACGACGCCGTGCGAGCCGAGGGCTCGCCGGTGCTCCGCCCCTACGCCGGCACGAACCCCGCCGAGTTCTTCGCCGTCGCCACCGAGGTGTTCTTCAACCGCCCGCTCGAGCTGTGCGAGCACGAGCCTGCGCTGTACCGCGAGCTCCGCCTGTTCTACGGCCAGGACCCCGCCGCCCGCTGGCGCCGCGCTGTGCCGACATCGACCCCGTCGGAGCGATGACGCCCGGCGCCGAGGCTCACGCGCCGGAGGTCGATCCGTCGGTCGGCCGCACCTGATCGCCGGCGATCAGCCACCGATCGCGCGGACCTCGGCCTCGAACGTGAACGTGTCTTGGATGTCGGTCTCGAGCGTGACCTCGACCGGCGAGGTGTAGGTCGCCGGGTCGATGCCGAACAGCATGATGTGCGCGCCGCCCGGCTCGAGCACGAGCTCCCCCTGCGGCGGCACGACGAAGCCGTCCTCGCGCTGCTGCATCGTCATCGTGCCGTCGTCGGCGGCGGTCGTCTCGTGCAGTTCGGCGCGGTCGGCGGACGGGCTCGACGCCCCGACGATGCGCAGCGTCCGATCGGTGCTGTTGGAGATCACCCCGTACACCGCGGTCATCTCCTGGCCCTCGGCCGGCTCGCGCGACCACGGGTCCGCGATCGACAGCGGCACCCCCTCGACCACGGCAACGGTGCTGTCGGAGCTGGAGCTGTCGCTGCCGCACGCCGCGAGGACGGAGGCGGCCGCGAGTCCGATCCCGACGAACAGGGCATTGATCGTGTGTGCGTTCATGCGTGTTCGGTCGCCCGCAGGCCGTCCCTGGTTCCCGATCCGGGGAAAAGACCGGACAATCGGACGATGGCGCGGGCGGACGCTCGGCCGCGTGACGCCGGGAATCACCGTGCCATACTTCGCCGGTGTCGAGACGCCGATCCCGCCGCCATCTCCGGTCTCGTGGGGTGGTGCCGACGCTGCTGGCGATCGGGCTCCTTGCCGGCTGCGGCAGCGACGGGTCATCGGCGGTGACGTCGACGATCTCGCCCGAATCGACGAGTTCGGTCCCGTCGTCGGAGCCCGCACCCGAAACGGTGGCGACCGAACCGGCGGTGCTCACCTACACGATCGTCTCCGGCGACACGCTCTCCGGTATCGCGGAACGCGCCGGGGTGGCGCTCGACGAGCTCGTCGCGGCGAATGCGTGGCCCGACGGGTCCGATCACCTGATCCTGCAGGGCGACGTGATCAACCTGCCCGCCGGTGCGTCGATCCCGACGGCGAGCGGCACGACGACGCCGATCCGGAGCGACGTCGGCGCCGCGGCGAGCGGTGGGTACGGGCCGGCGACGGTCGACCTGGCGTTGAGCAACGACCGCACCGACCAGGTCACCACCCCGCTCGCTGACGGCGTGTACTACGCACAGGACACCAACTCCGACGGCACGACGGTGACCTTCACGCTCGGTCAGTGGTTCGCCTGCGACGGCAACGGAGTTCCCGACGAGCCGACCGTCGACTGCGCGTCGGGCTTCGGCACGCTCGACGAACCGAGCGCGAGCGTCGACCTGGCGCCGACCGCCGTCGTCACGGTCGCAACCGGTGACCTCGACGACCCGACGCGCGCCGATGTCAGCGCCGCTGAGTTCGCCCGCCTCGTCAGCGGTGCCGCACCCGCTGCCGACGCACCGGCCGGCTACACCTTCTCCGACTTTGCCACGTTCGTCGAGGTGAGCGGCGGTTCGGTCGTCGCTGTCGAGCAGTTCTACACCTCGTAGCGTCATCGGACGGTCAGCCGACACGTGCTCGGCTGTGAGGGCGGCGGCAGACCGGGGCAGCTCCGAGATCCGCTGGCGCGCGACGATCGGCGGCGCCATCACGGGGACCTGTGGGTCGCCGACGACGGCGCCACGAGTCCGACGGACTTCAACGGCAGCGGCAAGCCGAAGGGCACATGGGTGGCGATCGACAGCGGCCCGACCGGGACGCCCTCGGAGACCGGCGCAACCGGCTGCGACGAGTAACGGCTACCCGGGCGCAGGGCAACCTGTGGTTGCAGGAACAGGCCGTCGGGGCGTTCGGGTTCTCCCGTCCCGAGGACGTCGCCACCAACCCGAGCAAGGGCAACGAGACGGTTATCGCCTCGACCGGTGTCGACACCTACGTCGGCGGCGTGGACCCGTTCGGCACGATCTACGCGATCACGACCGACTTCAAGAACCTGAAGGCCGACCCGAAGATCGTCGACGACGGTGACGACGGTGGCGCCGACCCGAACCGCCGGCTGCGCTCCCCCGACAACCTCGACTGGGCCGACGACGGCCGGCTCTACATCCAGGAGGACCGTGCGGAGTTCGACACCCTCGCCGGTGAGCCCCCGTTCGGCGCCGGCGCCGCCAACCGGAACGAGGCGGGCATCGTCCGGATGAAGAGCAACGGCACGCACGTCGAGCGGATCGCCGACATCACCCGCGGTGTCGTGCTCGACTGCTCGCTTCCCAACCCGACGATGGCCTTCGACCGGGGCTTCGGCGACGCCGGAAACGGGGAGAGCTCGGGCATCGTCGACGTGTCGACCCTGTTCGGCGAGAAGCAGGGCACGCCGTTCCTCTTCGACGTGCAGGCGCACGGCATCATCGATCAGCAGACACAGAACCCGGCGTCCCGATCACCGGCGGTGATCTGGTCGAAGGGGGCCAGCCCCTGTTCCTCGCGAGGGACGGTGCCGACGGACACGACGATGACTGCATCGACGTCGTAACGCCCGGCCCCCGAGCGAGTCCGGCCGAGCAGCGTCGATGGTGGGGTTTCCCCCAGCTGGTGAACACCGGGCCACCGCCATGACATCGGGGCCGCCGAGGAGGACGATGACGGTATGGACACGAACTCCGCCCCCAACACGTTCCCCCCGCCCGAGCCGCCGCCGCCGGCGACGGCACCGGGTCCAGCACCGCACCCGGCTCGCCGGACGCGCCACGCCGGCCACATCGTGGCGATCGTGATCGGCTGCCTGCTCTTGCTTCCCGGTCTCGGGATGACGGCCGGCGGTGGGTTTGCCGCCCTCGGCCAACTCGCCGTCACCGACGACGACGGCTACTTCGAGTTCACGCTCGACCGGCTGGAGACCGAGGACGTCGCGATCGCGGCGACCGAGCTCTGGCTCGACGGCGACACGGGCGACGCGGACTGGCTGCTCGATTGGCTCGATGTCGACGTCCGGCTGCGCGTGGACGGCGCCCGCTCGACCGACGTCGTGTTCGTCGGCATCGCCCGGGCCGACGACGTCGAGCGGTACCTCCGGGATGCGGCCTACGCCGAGATCGTCGAGGTCGACGGGCGGACACCGCGCTACCGGACCGTCACCGGCACCCGCTCGATCGCACCACCGCTCGATCAGGACTTCTGGTCGGCGAGTGCGGCCGGCGATGGCGTCCAGGAACTGGAGTGGGCAGCCCAAGGCGGCCGCTGGGCGGTCGTCGTGATGAACGCCGACGGCTCGCCGACCGTCACCGCCGACGTCCAGGTCGCCGCACGGTCCGGCGCGCTGATGCCGATCGCGATCACCCTGCTCGTCGCCGGCGGCCTGGTGACGATCACCGCCGTCGTCCTGATCGTCCTCGGAGCACGCGGCCGGCGATCGCCGGCCGACTCCGCCGACGAGCGGCCGCTCCCCCCGCCCGCCGCAACCTCCGACGCCAGCACCGAGGCGGGCCTCCCGCTGTCGGTGTGATCACCCGCGAGGCGGCCGCGCCAGCTGACCGAGCACGATGAACGTCAGCGGCGGTCGCCACGGATGAACGTGACGGGAGACCATGACGAGCGGCCCTATCGGCTGTGCGTCGGTGGTGGGCAGATGGACGCCGATCACGAGGTTCGTCTTCCGAGGAGGTCAGGCTCATGAAGTGGTCACTGGTCGTGTGTACGAGCATTGCGCTCGCCGTCGGCGGCTGTGGTGGGAGCGGCGGCGATGACGCCGGCCCGACCGCCTCCCCGGGTGACACCGCCGTCGCCGACACCGATGCCCCGGGAGGCACCAACACACCCGCCGAGTCCGCCACCCCTGGCGAAACCACGGTCGCTGCGCCGTCGGTGGCGTTCGAGGAGGTCGAGTTGGAGGAAGGCCTCGTCGCCCCGATCCCGGTCGGGTGGGAGCCGCACGAGTTCCTGGAGTGGAAGTTCCAGGCGCCGGTCGGCAGCGGCTTCGATCCGTACCCGCCGTCGTACCTGGTGAGCCTGCAGTGCGCTGGTGTCTGCGAGCCGCGCACCTCCGCGGAGTGGGCAGCGGCGGTCGAGCAGGCCCTTTTCCGCGTCGTACCGGAACCCGGAGGAGTTCGAGATCGTCAGGGACGAGGTCGACGACAACGGTGCCGTGCTCGAGACCTACCACTTCGGCTGGACCGACCTGCAGATCGCACGGTGGGTCGATGGGAGGGACCGGATCGTCACCTGCCACCTCAGCCTGCACGAGGAGCACGCCGAGCTGAAGGCCGCCTTCGAGGACGCCTGTCTGGCGATCGACTCACCCGCGCTGGCGACGGGCTGACGCCTACGGTCTCGGCGCCGCCGGTGCCGGACGCCGGGACCAACGACACCGAGACCGCGGTAGCCGGGAGGGATCGAGCGGTCCCCGCCCACGCGATGCTGGTGCGCACGTCACCGGCCTGGCACGATCTGAGCCATGTCCGGATCGGACCCGTTCCCGTCGCGCGCGCACGGCGTGCTGCTCCACCCGTCGTCGCTCCCCGGGCGCGACGACATCGGCACCCTCGGCGCCGCCGCCGTCGAGTACCTCTCGTGGCTGGCGTCGGCCGGAGCGACGCTCTGGCAGGTCCTCCCGTTGACGATCAACGGCAACGACGAGTCGCCGTACTTCAGCCCGTCGGCGTTCGCCGGCAACCCGTGGCTGATCGACCTCGATGGTCTCGTGGCGGCCGGCCTGCTCGACCACACCGGGCTCCCCGACCGCGTCACCGATGCCACGGTCCCCTACCAGGCGCTCCGCGCCCGGAAGCGCCCGCTGCTGTCGGCGGCGGCGGACCGGTTCCTCGGCCTGCGCGATCATCCGTGGAGGCCCGGCTTCGAGGCCTACCGGACGAGCGCCGACTGGCTCACGCCGACCTGCCACTTCTTCGCCCTCAGGGAACAGCACGCCGGCGCGGCCTGGTGGGAGTGGCCCGACCCGATCCGCCGGCGCGTCCCCGAGGCGATCGAGCGTTCACGCCGAGAGCTCGCCGAGACGATCTCTCGGTGGGAAGCGGTCATGTACTTCTTCGAGGTCCAGTGGCAGGCGGTCCGGGCCGCGGCGGGCGCACGCGGGATCCGGATCCTCGGCGACCTCCCGATCTACGTCGCCGACGACTCCGCTGACGTCTGGCTGCACCAAGCGCAGTTCGACCTCGACGACGCCGGCCGGATGGTCACCCAGTCCGGGGTGCCGCCCGACTACTTCAGCGCGACCGGCCAGCTCTGGAAGAACCCGCTCTACCGGTGGGACGTCATGGCGGCGGACGGCTACCGGTGGTGGATCTCGCGCCTCCGGCGGTCGCTCGAGCTGAGCGACGTCGTACGCATCGACCACTTTCGCGCACTGAGCGCGTACTGGGAATCGGCTGCCGACGCGCGTGACGCGCTGAGCGGCCGCTGGGTCGATGGGCCGGGCCAGGACTTCCTCGACGCGGTCCGCGCCGCGTTCCCCGACATGCCCTTCGTCGCGGAGGACCTCGGGACCCTGGACGACGACGTCCACCTCCTGCGAACCGCCAACCACCTGCCCGGCATGCGCGTCGTCCAGTTCGGCTTCGACGGCCTGCCCGACAACCCGCATCTCCCCACCGCCTGGACCGAGGACTGCGTCGTCTACACCGGAACCCACGACAACGACACGATCGCCTCGTGGTGGTCGTCGCTCGACGCCTCGACCAGGGACGAGGTCGCACGCGCGTACCAGGTCCCTGCCGACGCCGACACTGGGCGAGCGGTGTGGTCGTTCATCGAAGCGGCGATGTCATCACCCGCGGTCGCCGTCGTGTTCCCGATGCAGGACCTGCTCGTGCTCGACTCCCGGGCGCGGATGAACGTGCCATCGACGACCACCGGCAACTGGGCGTGGCGGATGCCACCCGACGCGCTGAGCCCCGAACTCGCCGAGTCGCTTCGCCGCCTGGCCGAGCGCGGCGGCCGAGGCTGATGGCCCGCGTCGATGGCAGACTGCCGTCGGGTGCACGGTCAGCGACCGCCGATCCCGCCGACTCCATCCGATCGACCGACCAGGCAGCACCATGACCGAGCCGATACACGCCGACACGACCCTCCCGACACAGCGACTCTTCATCGGCGGCGAGTTCGTCGACGCCACCTCGGGCGAGACGTTCGACACGGTCAACCCGGCGACGAACCGGGTGATCGCCGTGGTGGAACAAGCGAGCGAGAGCGATGTCGACCGCGCGGTCGCCGCCGCCCGGTCCGGATTCGAGGCCTGGTCGACGATGCCAGCGGTCGAGCGCGGTCGCATCCTGCGACGGGCCGCCGATCTCCTCCGCGCCCGCAACGACGAATTGGCCCACCTCGAGACGCTCGACACCGGCAAGCCGCTGTCGGAGACGCTGGAGATCGACATCGCCACCGGTGCCGACGTGATCGAGTACTACGCCGGGCTCGCGCAGATGCTGCACGGCGACCACATCGACCTGCCGCCGACGTCGTTCGCAATCGTCCGGCGGGAGCCGCTCGGCGTGTGCGCCGGCATCGGCGCGTGGAACTATCCGATGCAGATCGCGATGTGGAAGTCGGCTCCGGCGCTGGCCTGCGGCAACGCCTTCGTGTTCAAGCCGGCCGAGCTGACCCCGCTGACCGCGCTGCGGCTTGCGGAGACGTACCGCGACGCCGGCGTGCCCGCCGGCGTGTTCAACGTCGTGCAGGGCGACCACCGGGTCGGCCAGATGCTGTCCCGCCATCCGGGAATCGACAAGATCTCGCTGACCGGTGAGGTCGGCACCGGCAAGCTCGTGATGGCCGACGCGGCGTCGACGCTGAAGGAGGTCACACTCGAGCTCGGCGGGAAGAGCCCGATCATCGCCTTCGACGACGCGGGCGTCGACAACGTGGTCAACGTCGCGCTCGCGGCCAACTTCTACTCGGCGGGGCAGGTCTGCAGCAACGGGACCCGCGTGTTCGTGCAGCGCGGGATCTACGACGAGGTCGTCGAGCGCCTCGCCCCGCGTGCCGAGGCGATGAAGATCGGTGACCCCTTCGACCGGTCGGTCGTGCTCGGCCCGCTGATCAGCCGCGAACACCACGGGCGGGTGATGGCGTACATGGCGATCGCGATGGCCAGCGGTGCCCGCCACCTCTGCGGCGGGCGGGTTCCCGACGACCCGGCGCTGGCCGACGGCAACTTCGTGACGCCGGCGATCTTCGCCGACTGCGACGACGACATGCAGTTCGTCAAGGAGGAGGTCTTCGGCCCGTTGATGGCCGTGCTCCCGTTCGACACCGAGGACGAGGTGGTCGCCCGCGCCAACGCCACCGACTACGGGTTGTCCGGCGCGGTCTTCACCAAGGACTTCGCCCGGGCGCACCGAGTGGCCAACGCCCTGCAGGCCGGTTCGGTCTGGATCAACGACTACAACGTCACCCCGCCCGAGGTGCCGTTCGGTGGGTACAAGCAGTCGGGTGTCGGCCGGGAGAACGGGCTGGCGACGATCGAGCACTTCACCCAGCTCAAGACGATCTACGCCACCCTCGACGACTATCCAGCCCCCTTCTGAGCCCTCGTGGCGATCCTGTTCGGTGCGCTCGCGTCGGTGCTGATCGGCGTGACCGACTTCCTCGGTCGCTACGGCACCCGGCGGGCGAACGCGGTGAGCGCGACCGCGACCGCGATGCTCGCCGGCACGGCGACGACCGCCGTCTTCTTCGCCCTGGTGTCGAGCGAGTTCGGCGCTCGTGACGTCGTCCTCGGTGCCGGGTCCGGGCTGCTGATCGGGTTCGCGCTCGCGCTGCTGTACGAGAGCATGTCGATCTCGTCGGCGGCATTCGCCGGCCCGATCGTCGCCCTCGGCTCGTCGCTGATCCCGCTCGGTTGGGACCTCGTGTTGGGCAACGTCCCGTCGCCGGTCTCCTTCGCCGGAGCGCTGCTGGCGGTGGCGAGCATCGTGGTGATCACGTTCACCCCATCGCTGGTCGGCCGGCGGGGCCGCGGGGCCAAGCTCGCCGCCGCATCGGCCCTGATGGTCGGTGTTGCGTTCGTCATGCTCGGGGAGGCGTCAGCTACCGGGGGCGCGTGGACCCCGTTCGTCCAGCGTCTCGTCGCCTTCGTGATGCTCGCCGGACTGGCGGTTCACCGCCGCCTGCCGGTGCTCGTCACCGCCCGCGTTCGGCCCGTGATGCTGGCATCCGGGTGCTTCGGGGGACTGGCGATCATGGCGTTCATCTCCGGCACCCGCCGCGGGTCGCTCGGCGAGGTCGCCGTCGCCGCGTCGATGTACCCGGTGGTGACCGCGACGCTGGCCGCCGGGTTCGACGACGACACGCTCAACGCCCGCCAGTTGCTCGGCATCGTGGGGGTCGTCGGGGGCATCGCCCTGATGGCCCTCGGGTGACGCCCCCAGCGACTTGTATGCGCTGAGCAGGGGTTTCCTCGTCGGCCGGACCCGAGATCTTCGCTGTGACACCCCTCGTTCATCATGGAGGTATGACGAATGCAGCCACCCCCCGACACGACCGCGATCCCCGCGGCGACGCCGGCGAGCAGCTGACGCTCCTGCCGGCCTCCAACGTCCACGCCCGCTTCCGGCTCAGCCGGGCGACCCGTGAACGCGGGCTCCGCCACGTCGCCGAGATCCGCCAGTTGCTGGCCGAGCGCCAGGCCGCTCACGACGACAACCTCCACCGCCTTCCGCCCCGCCGCGACACGGCCGCCTGAGCTGCCCTGCGGTGACCGCGGTCGCCGAGCTGCGGTCGCCCGGCGGTGGCGCGGGTACCGTCGGCGTCGATGGACACGTCGATCGACACTTGGACCGGTGACGCGATCGGACTGGTCGACGCGTTCCGTCGCGGCGACCGGTCGCCGGTCGAGGAGTTGCAGGCGACGTTCGACTCGATCGATGCGAGCGACCTCAACGCGGTGTGCTTCACCGATCGCGACCAGGCGCTCGACGCCGCCCGAAGGGCCGACGTCAGCCGGCCCTTCGGCGGCGTCCCGATCGGCGTGAAGGAACTCGATCACGTCGCCGGATGGCCCGACACGGACGCGTCGGTGCCGTTCCGCGACCGGATCGGCACGTACACGAACACCAACCCGGCGCGCATCCGTGATCGTGGTGGCGCCGTGCACGCCGCGCAGACGACGGCGAGCGAGTTCGGGGGCGTCAACGTCACCCGCACCGTGCTCCACGGCACGACCCACAACCCGTGGCAACACGGTCGGACACCGGGCGGGTCGTCGGGTGGCTCTGCTGCCGGCGTCGCCGGTGGGTTGTTCGCACTCGCGACCGGCGGTGACGGCGGCGGATCGATCCGCATCCCGGCCGGGTTCTGCGGCCTGGTCGGGCTGAAGGCGACGTTCGGGCGGATCCCGCTCGGACCGCGCGCGGAGTACGGCAATCTGACGGTCAACCACGGCTGCCTCAGCCGGTCGGTGCGCGACACCGCCCGCTGGTTCGACGTCGCCAACGGTCACGATCCGACCGATCCGCTCAGCCTGCCCAGGGTCGAGGGTTGGGAGGCCGGTCTCGGCGCCCACGTCGACGAGCTGCGCGGCGCGCGGGTGACCATCGTCGCCGACTGGGGTGGTGCCACCGTCTCACCGGTGATGTGGGAGCTGCTCGACGAGGCGGCGACCGCGCTGATCGCCGACGTCGGGCTCGCACGGGTGGACGGCGTCGACACGCACCTCCCGCGGATGGGCGCGGCGTGGTCGATCAGCGGGATGATCTCGATCGCCGCGGAGCTTGCCGACCGCTGGCCGGACTGCGCCGACCAGCTCACCCCCGAGATCCGCATGGGCCTCGAGCGCACCGCCGGGCGCTACGGCGCCGAGGCCCGCGCCAGGATCGAGCGACGGCGGATGGAGCTGAACCAGGCGATGGCCCGGATCTTCGACAGCGCCGCGGGCGGGGTCGACTTCGTGATCACGGCGAGCAACCCCGATGTGGCCTTCGCCGCCGACGGCCCGCTGCCCGACACCTTCGGCGGGGTGCGGGCGGAGAAGGGGGCGGGCAACAACGGCCTGCTGACGTTTCCGGCGAACCTGCACGGCAACCCGGCGATCTCTGTACCCGCCGGGCAACTCGACGGCTTGCCGATCGGGTTGCAGATCGTCGGGCGCCATCACAGCGAGCCGCTGCTGCTCGACCTCGCGCTGACGATGGAACGCAACCGCCCGTGGCCACTCGTGGCGCCGGGGCGAACCGGCTGAGCGCTCTCGCATACAGTCGGCGGCATGAAGGTCGCCCTCACCACCAACGACTTCCTCCGCCGCGCCGAGCTGGTCTACCCCGACCGGGTGGCCTTCGTCGACGAACCCGACCAGCCCGCTCCGTCGTGGGGTGAGGTCACCTACCGGGAGATGGCCCGGCGGGCGAAGGCGATGTCGGCGGCGCTCGACGAGATGGGGATCGGGTACGGCGAACGGGTGGCGATGGACACGCCCAACTCGGCCCGCCTGCTCACCGCGTTCTTCGGCGTGTCCGGGGCAGGTCGGGTCCTCGTGCCGATCAACTTCCGCCTCGTCGCCGACGAGGTGCAGTACATCGTCGAGCACTCCGGTGCCCGGATCCTGTTCGTCGACCCGGAGCTGGAGGACACCCTGGCCAAGGTCGACGCCGAGTTCAAGATGACGATCGGCGAAGGCACCGACGCGCTGATGAGGTACGACGTCGAGCCGAAACCGTGGGCGGCCGACGAGGACGCCACCGCCACGATCAACTACACGTCGGGCACGACCGCCCGGCCGAAGGGCGTCCAGCTCACGCACCGCAACATCTGGCTCAACGCCACCGTGTTCGGCTGGCACATGGGCGTGACCGATCGCGACGTCTACTTGCACACCCTCCCCCAGTTCCACTGCAACGGATGGGGGATGCTGTACGCGGTCACCGGGATGGGCGCCAGGCACATCATCCTGCGCAAGGTCGACGGCCACGAGATCCTGCGGCGGGTCGAGCGGCACGGCGTCACGCTGATGTGCGGCGCGCCGGCGGTGCTCAACGCGGTGCTCGATGCCGCCGCCGAGTGGAAGGGCGAGATCCCCGGGCGGGGCCGGGTCCGCATCGTCGTCGCCGGCGCGCCGCCGCCGACCCGCACGATCGAGCGCACCGAGACCGAGCTCGGCTGGGAGTTCGTGCAGATCTACGGGCTGACCGAGACGACGCCGCTGCTGACGATGAACCGCTCCCGCGCCGAACTGGACGACCTCTCCCCCGCCGAGCGGGCGGTCAAGCTCAACCGGGCAGGCGCACCGGTCGTCGGGTGCACCGTGGCGGTCGACGAGGGCGGCGAGATCCTGGCCCGCGGCAACATGATCATGGACGGCTACTGGGACCAGCCCGACGCAACCGCCGCGGCGATCCGCGACGGGTTCTTCCACACCGGCGACGGTGGCTTCGTCGACGACGACCACTACGTGAACATCTCCGATCGCAAGAAGGACGTGATCATCTCCGGGGGCGAGAACGTGTCGTCGATCGAGGTCGAGGACGCGATCTTCCAGCATCCCGACGTCACCGAGGTCGCGGTGATCGGCATCCCCGACGAGAAGTGGGGCGAGCTGGTGACCGCCCTCGTGGTGACGGCACCGGGCAGCGCGCTGACCGAGGACGACGTGATCGCCTGGGCCAAGCAGCGCCTCGCCGGCTACAAGTGCCCCAAGCGTGTCGAGTTCCGTACCGAGCTCGCCCGCACCGCGACCGGCAAGCTGCAGAAGTTCAAGCTCCGCCAGCCGTTCTGGGAAGGCCGCGACAAGCAGATCCACTGACGCGCCCGGCGCCGGCCCGCGCGGTCGTTCGGCCCTGCTCGACGATGACCGGTCCCCTCGACAATGGATGCATGAACGCACTGCAACCGCACCGCTGGAAGCTGACCTTCGAGACCCAGGAGGACGACGACCACTGCGACATGGTCGTCCACCTCGATGCCGGCGACCACGCGCTGAGCGGCCACGGCCGCTCGCGCCGCAACCCGGACGATCCGAAGGTGCCCCAGGTCGGCGAGGAGCTGGCTGCGGCCAGAGCTCTCCACGACCTCGCCAACCACCTCGTCGACGACGCCTGGGGCGTCATCGAGTCGTTCCCCCACGACGACTGACCCGTTGACCCCGGGTGTCAGACACCCGGGGTCAACGCGTGCGGAGGCCGATCGGGTTGGCGTCGAGGAATCGGCTGGTGTAGCTGGCGAGGTTGCCGATGTAGTTGGCACGCTCGTAGGCCTCGGGGTCGGCGACGGCGTCGATCGCCACCGCGCCGCGCATCTGGCTGACCGACTCGTACTCGTGCTCGGTCATCCAGTCGACCAACCCCTCCTCGATCGTCCGCAGGTGGCCGGGTCCGTTTCGCAGCAACGACGACGTCGTCATCGTGACGTCCGCGCCGGAGAGGATCAGCTTGGCGACGTCGTCACCGCTGTGGACGCCGGTCGAGCAGGCGATCGACATCGTGACGTGGGGCCGGATGATGCCGGTCCAGCGCAGCGGCAGGCGCACCTCCTCGGGCGTGCTCAGGGCGATGCGCGGCAGCACGTCGAGCGTCTCGAGGTCGAGGTCGGGCAGGTAGAAGCGGTTGAACATCACGACGCCCTGCGCCCCGGCCTGCTGCAACCCGACGACGAACGAGGCCAGCGTGGTGTAGAACGGCGAGATCTTCACCGCCACCGGCAGGTGGGTCTCCTCGACGACGAGGGCGACCAGCTCGTGCTGCTCGGACTCGAGCGTCGCGCTCGACATCGCCGGGTCGGCAGCGATCTCGTACAGGTTGAGCTCGATCGCGTCCGCACCCGCGTCCTCGAGCAGGCGGGCGTACTTGATCCACCCGCCGATGTTGGTGCCGTTGAGGCTGGCGATCACCGGCACGTCGACCCGCAGCTTGGCCGCCGCGACGAGCGCCAGGTACGTGTCGACACCGGTGTTGTAGTCGTCGAGCTCGGGCAGGAACGTCATCGCCTCACCGAAGCTGTCCCGGTGCTGGGAGAACAGCCGGTCGATCTCGCTCGTCTCGTGCTCGATCTGCTCCTCGAACAGCGAGGGAAGCACGACCGCCGCGGCGCCGGCCTGCTCCAGTTCGGCGAGGCGGTCGAGGTCGCCGGTGTACGGGCCGGCGGAGGCGACGAGCGGCGAGCGGAGCGGCAGGCCGAGGTAGGTGGTGTGTAGATCAGTCATCGGACGACACCTCCACGTGCACGCCTTCGGAATGGGGAACCTGGCGTTCGAGCGAAGCCAGTTGCTCGTAGTAGTGCCAGCGTTCGGTGATGTCGGCCTGCGCCAGGTCGAGCAGCATGTTCGCCCGCTCGGGATCGGAACGGGCGAGCATTGCGTACCGCGCCTCTTTCAGCGCGAACTCGCGCAACGGGATCGTCGGCGGCGACGAGTCGAGCTGGAACGGCTGCTCGTGCTCGTCCTCGGTCGGGCGGTACCGGTAGAGCGGCCAGTACCCGGACTTGACCGCCTCCTTCTGATGGCTCATCGACGTCTCCATGTCGATGCCGTGGGCGATGCACGTCGAGTAGGCGATCACCAGTGACGGGCCATCCCACTCGTCGGCCTCCTGGAGCGCCTTGACCGTCTGGATGTCCGACCCGCCGATCGCGACCTGAGCGACGTAGACGTTGCCGTAGCGTCGGGCGACCGCACCGAGGTCCTTCTTGCCGGTCGCCTTGCCGGCGGTGGCGAACTTGGCGACGGCCCCGAGCGGGGTCGCCTTCGATGCCTGGCCGCCGGTGTTGGAGTACACCTCGGTGTCGAGCACGAGCAGGTTGACGTTGCGGCCGCTGCCGAGGACGTGGTCGACCCCGCCGAAGCCGATGTCGTAGGCCCACCCGTCGCCACCGACGATCCACGTGCTGGTGCGGACCAGCTCGTCGGCGATCGTGTCGAGCCAGCCGGCCCTGGCGTCGTCGATCCCGGACAGCGCGGCGCGCAGCTCGCCCACGAGCCCCCGCTGAATGGCGATCGCGTCCTCGGTCGGGCTCGAGTTGGCGAGCAGCCGGCCGACGAGGTCGGAACCGATGAGGTCGCGCAGCTCGAGCAGCAGTCGGCGGGCGTCGCGCTGGTGGTGCTCGATGCCGAGCCGCATTCCGAGCCCGAACTCGGCGTTGTCCTCGAACAGCGAGTTCGACCACGCCGGCCCGAGGCCGGCGGCGTTCGGCGGAGTAGGGCGTCGTCGGCAGGTTGCCGCCGTAGATCGACGAGCACCCGGTGGCGTTGGCGATCACCAGCCGGTCGCCGAACAGCTGGGTCAACAACTTGATGTACGGCGTCTCGCCACAGCCTGAGCAGGCGCCGGAGAACTCGAACAGCGGCTCGAGGAGCTGGGAGTTCTTGACCGTCGAGTGGGTGAACGCAGCACGGTCGAGCTCGGGGATCGCGAGGAAGTAGTCCCACCGGTCGCGCTCGACGTCGCGGTGCTCGAGCGCCGGGCGCATGTTGATCGCCTTGCGCTTGACCTCGGACTTGTCGTGGGCCGGGCACACGTCGACGCAGACGCCGCATCCGGTGCAGTCGTCGGGCGCGACCTGGATCGTCAGGTGATGATCCAGCAGCTCGCGCGAGCGGAACGTCTTGGTCAGGAAGCCGTCGGGTGCCCCGTCGAGCGCCTCGGCCGGGTAGGCCTTCATGCGGATGGTCGCGTGCGGGCAGACGATCGCACACTTGCCGCAGTCGATGCAGATGTCGGGTTCCCAGACCGGGATCTCGGCGGCCAGCTTGCGCTTCTCGAGCCTGGTCGTCCCGGTCGGGAACGACCCGTCGATCGGCATCGCCGACACCGGGAGGAGGTCGCCCAGGCCGGCGATCATCGCCATCGTCACCCGCTGCACGAAGTCCGACTCGGCGACGGCGGAGGCCTCCTCCAGCGGTGCGACAACCGGGACCTCGCTCGGCACCGGCACCTCGGCGAGCTCGCTCAGCGCCCGGTCGATCGCCGCGTTGTTCCGATCGACGATCAGCGACCCGCGGCGCCCGTACGCGGACTCGACCGACGCCTTGATCTCGGCGATCGCCTCGTCGGCCGGCATCACATCGGCCAGCGCGAAGTAGCACGGCTGCATGATCGTGTTGATGCGCCCGGCCAGGCCCTCCTCGCGGGCGATCGCGCGCGGCGTCGATGACGAACACGCGCAGGCCCCGTTCGACGATCCCCCGCTGGACCACGGGCGGCAGGTGCTCCCACACCTCGTCGGCGGGATACGGCGAGTTGAGCAGGAACGTCGCGCCGGGTTTGGCGCTGCCGATCACGTCGAACCGGTCGAGCAGGCCGAACTGGTGGCACGCGACGAGGTCGGCACGTTGCACGAGATAGGTCGACCGGATCGGCTCGGACCCGAACCGCAGGTGCGAGACCGTCATCGAACCGGACTTCTTCGAGTCGTAGACGAAGTACCCCTGGGCGTAGGTGTCCGGTCGTGAGCCGAGGATCTTGACCGACGCCTTGTTCGCGCCGACCGTGCCGTCGCTGCCGAGGGCGTAGAACACCGCCGACCGGCCACCGCTGTCGATCGTCCATTCGTCGTCGACGTCGAGGCTGAGGTGTGTGACATCGTCGACGATGCCGACCGTGAACCGCCGCTTCGGCGTCGCCGACGCCGCCTCGTCGAACACCGCTTTGGCCATCGCCGGCGTGAACTCCTTGGAGCCGAGCCCGTAGCGGCCACCGATCACCCGGACGTCGCCGCGGCCGCCGTCGGCGAGCACGGTCACGATGTCCTGAAGCAGCGGCTCCCCGACCGAGCCAGGCTCCTTGGTGCGGTCGAGCACGGCGATCGATCGCACGGTGTCGGGCAACGCGGCGAGGACCGCCTCGGTCGGGAATGGGCGGAACAGGCGGATCGTGAGCAGGCCGACCTTCTCCCCCTCGGCGACGAGCCGGGCGACTGCCTCCCCGACCGCGCCCGCTCCGGACCCCATCATCACGACGACCCGCTCGGCGTCGTGGGCCCCCTCGTAGTCGGCGACCGAGTACCGGCGCCCCGTCTCGGCAGCCAGATCAGCGAACACCTCACCGACGATGCCCGGCACTGCGTCGTGGAAGTTGTTGGCCGCTTCGCGGCCTGGAAGAAGACGTCCGGGTTCTGCGCGGTGCCCCGAACCACCGGGGCGGTCGGGCGGAGCCGGCGCAGCTTGTGGGCCGCGATGTCGTCCTCCCGGCACAGAGCGCGCAACGCGTTGTCATCGAGCAGTTCGATCCGGTTGACCTCGTGCGAGGTCCGGAACCCGTCGAAGAAGTGCAGGAACGGCACCCGCGAGCGGAGCGTGGCGGCGTGGGCGACGGCGGCGAAGTCCTGGGCCTCCTGGACCGAACTGGCGCAGAGCATCGCGAACCCGGTCGTCCTCGCGGCCATGACGTCGCTGTGGTCGCCGAAGATCGACAGGGCGTGGGTGGCCAGGGAGCGGGCGGCGACGTGGATCACGGTCGGCGTCAGCTCGCCGGCGATCTTGAACATGTTCGGCAGCATCAGCAGCAGACCCTGCGACGCGGTGAACGTCGTCCCGAGCGCACCGGTCTGGAGCGCGCCGTGCAGCGTGCCGGCCGCACCGGCTTCGGACTGCATCTCGAGGATGTCGGGGACGGCTCCCCACACGTTCGGCTGCGATGCGGCCGACCAGGCGTCGGCGTGCTCACCCATCGGCGACGCGGGGGTGATCGGGTAGATCGCCACGACTTCGGAGAGCTTGTACGCCACGCGGGCAGCGGCTTCGTTTCCATCAAGGCATGCTGAGGGGGCCATATCCATCGATCGTGACACGTCGGGTCGCCGACGACGACGGAACAAAGTCCCGAATCGTCCACCGCGCAAGAAACCCGCCGGCGACGCACCGCCCAGCCGGCGCGGTCACTCCAGGGCGGCGTCGATCATCGAGCCGGCGACGGCACAGGTCCCGGCCGACCGGCGCGGTCACTCCAGGGTGGCGTAGGTCGTCGAGCGGTCGGCGGCGCGGGTCCCGGCCACCGACGCAACGCACTCGCCGAGATCGACCAGGTAGTCATCGATCACGCCGGTGTTGGTGTTGCTGACCGTCGAGTGCAGGTTGTCCGGTGGCCCCTGGCGGTCGTGGTACCACCCCCGGGCGAGCAGCGCGTCGCCGAGCGCGAACATGTCGATCTCGGGCGTGAACGCCGGATCGGAGGCCATCGCCACGAGGTGGAAACGGCCGTCGCCGAGCACGCGGACGCCGTCGATCGCGGCGATGCCGGCGCGCAACCGGTCCGCGTTCTCCAGCGTCTGCCGGGTCAGGTCGACGTACCCCTCGATCCCGAGGTGCGACATCACCGCCCACGCACACGCCATCGGAAGCCCGGACCGCGTGCCCTGCATGTTGGGCGACGCGTAGAACCCCCCGAGCCAGCCGTCGAACACGAACGTCTGGTACGTCCGCGACGCCGCGCTGTGGTGCAGGATCACCGACACGCCCTTCGGCGCGTACCCGAGTTTGTGGATGTCGGCCGAGATCGTCGTGACGCCCTCGACCCGGAAGTCCCACGGCGCCACCTCGCGGCCGAGCCGCTCGGCGAACGGCAGCACGAATCCACCCATGCACGCGTCGACGTGGCAGTTCGCCCCCACCGACGAGGCGAGCTCGGCGATCGCCGGGATGTCGTCCTGCACGCCTTGCGGATACTGCGGCGCCGAGCCGACGACCAGCACCGTGTTCGGCCCGACGAGGCCGGCCATCGCCTCGACATCGGCAGACCAGTCGGCGCGCACCGGCGCCCGGCGTACGGTGAGCCCGAAGTTGTGCGCCGCCTTGTGGAACGCGGCGTGCGCCGACTCGGCGAGCACGATCTCTGGCTCGGTGATCCCTCGCTCGGCCGCGGCCCGCTCGCGGGCGGCGAGGACACCGCACAGGATCGACTCGGTACCGCCACTGGTGAGGAAGCCCGCCGCTCGGCCCTCGGGGAGCCGGTCGCCGTGGAGCAGCGACGAGGTCCAGCCGACGACCTCGCGCTGGATCTGCCCGAGCGACGGGAACGCCTGGGTGTTGAGCGCGTTCTCGTGGAGGTACAGGCGGGCTGCCCGCTCGGCGACCTCGTGCACCGTCGGCCCTCCGTCGTAGACCATCCCGAACGTCTTGCCGTCCCGCCAGCGAACGTCACCCGACCGCTTCTCCGCGAGCTCCGCCAGCACGTCCTCGACCGGTCGACCCGCTTCGTTCAGCGCACCCATCCCTCCAGTCTCCCACGACCGTTGACAACCGGTGTCAGACACCAGGTGTCAACGGTCGGCGGGGGCTGGGCTCCGTCCGGGCGATGTCGCGGCGAGGCGGCGGTCGGTCGCGACGACGACGCGATGCATCACGCGGCGGTGGTTCGGGTAGTCCGCGACGGCGTAGTGCTGTGTGGCTCGGTTGTCCCAGATGGCGATCATGCCGGCCCGCCACCGGACGCGGACGTGGTGATCGGGCCGGTTGATCGTGTCGAACAGCATCGTCAGGATGCGGTTGCTCTCCGGCGCGCTCAGCCCGATGATCCACCGGGTGAACGCTTCGCTCACGTTGAGATACGGCCGGCCGGTGACCGGATGGTGGGCGATCACGGGATGAACCGCCGAGCCGGCTGCGCTCAGCATGGCGGTGATGCCCTCGTCGCCGCCGCTGGCGTACGCCCCGGTGCGAAAGGCACCGGGGTCGTGGACCGCGCGGAGCTGCTCCAGGTCGGAACGCAGCCCGGGGTCGAGCGAGTCGTGCACCGAGTACATGCTCGCCCAGAGCGTGTCGCCGCCGACCGGGGGGACGACGACCGCCTGGAGCACCGTGGCGAAGGCCGGCTCGGGTCGGAACGTCAGGTCGGCGTGCCATTCGGCAGCGTCGGGCTTCGAGCCGGGGAGCCAGTCGAGCACGACCACGTCGTCGTGGTCCGGGTGGGTGACGTAGCTGTGGTGCCGCGCCGCGAGGTCGCCGAGGCAGCGGGCGAGCGCGACGTGGGCAGCGAGGTCGAGGTCCGCCCCGTCGATGACGATCATCTGGTGGGCGATCAGCGCGTCGTAGAGCTGCTGGCTGCTCGACTCGTCGAGCGTCCGCAAGTCGACGCCGACCACCTGCGCGCCGAGCGCAGGCGTGATCCGCTCGCACATGACGGTAGCCATCGGCAAACCGTAGCCCCGAGCCCGCGTACGCGGTCCACCGGCAGCCGCAGGCAAGCGGGACCAGGCAGCACGGGCGACCAGACGAGCGCGGGACCAGGCAAGCGTGGGCAATCAGCCGAGCACGGGCGACCGGGCGGGTGCTCGCTACGCCGGCGAATCGGCCGAGGCCTGGCCCGAGCGGTGTGCCTCGGCTGCCTCCGATCGACCGCCCGTCCCGGTCTGGCCGGCGGCGTCGCCCACCCGTTCGGCGAGCTCGTCGATCAGGGCGACGGCCGACTCGGCGACTTCGAACTCGTCGTCGGGCACCACGATCGTGAGGCCGGGGTACGCACATCGGGCGCGGCCGACGATCTCGCCGCCGAACGGCTCGTCGGGACGGAAGCCGGCCAGGACCGCGTCGGCGCCGTCGACCAGCGGGCACCGCTCGCCGCGCAGCAGCGGGCACCGCTCGGCCACACCGCCCGGCCCGGCACAGATCCTCACGTCGAAGCCGGCGTCGCGGGCGAGCTGCTCGCCCCACCAGAACCCCTTGACCCCCTCGACCAACAGGCGCGGGCGGGTCCGCCGCGGGGCCCAGCCCGGCGTCCGGCCCGCCGTCCCGATCACCAGGCGGACCTGGCCGAGGTCCGGGTGCTCGACCGTCGCCGAGCCTCGGTGGCGAAGCATCGCGACCATTGGCCGGTTGAGCAACAACACGTCGGCGTGCAGGTTGGGCACGCCGCGATCGGCGGCATCGTCGACCAGGGCATCGAGCAACCACGAACCCAGCCAGCCCCGCCATTCCGGGTCGATGGTGATCGCCAGCTCGCCGTCGCCGTCGGGGAGCACCGCGTAGCCGGCCTCGCCGACGAGCGTCCGGTCGGCCCCCTCGGTGACCTCGGCGACGAGCGCGACCCCCTTGCGGTCCGGTGACACCCACTGCTCGACGAGCTCGCGCGTCGGCATGCGGGCGGTGAAGAACCGCCGGTGCAGGTCGCGCGGCGACAACCGACCGTAGAGCTCGTAGGCCGCGTCCACATCCGCGTGCGTCGCCCGGCGCACGGTCAGTCGCCGCCCGTCCGCAAGGTCGACCGCCCGCAACACCCCGGGCGCGCGCTGACGCGACTCCTCGGAGGCCATACCTGCATGATGGCGCGCCGTGACGTCGGCGCCACGGGCCGTTCGGCACTTCCTCGCCGAGCTACCGTCCCGCGGTGAGCGAGATCACGGTGTTTCCGGCCCGCAGGGTGGTCACGATGGACCCGGGGCAGCCGGCGGTCGAGGCGGTCGCGGTGCGCGACGGTCGCGTGCTCGCCGCCGGATCGCTCGACGAGTGCACCTCGTGGGGGCCGCACACCGTCGACCGTCGATTTGCCGATCTCGTGATCGTGCCAGGGATGATCGAGGCCCACGCCCACACGCTCGAAGGCGCGTTCTCACGGCTGCCCTACGTGGGCTGGTTCGACCGGCATCGGGTCGACGGCGGGGTCACCTCCGGGCTGCGGACCTACGACGAGTTGCTCGAGCGACTGCGATCGCTGGACGCGAAAACCGCTGGATCGAGCGAACCGATCGTCGTTGGCGGGTTCGACCCGATCTATTTCCGCGACGAGGCCCGCCTCACCCGCGAGCACCTCGATCGCGCGTCGACCGAGCGGCCGATCTTCGTGTTCCACGCCAGCGCCCATCTCGCCACCGTCAACACGGCGATGCTCGAGCGGCACGGGATCACCTGCGACACCGCGACGCCGGGCGTCGCCAAGGACCCCGATGGTGAGCCGACCGGCGAGCTCCAGGAGATGCCGGCGATCGCGCTCGCCGCGTCCGGGGTCGAGGTGATCATCAAGGCGCTGACCGACCCGGCGTCGATCGAGGCGCTCGGGCGGATCTGCGCCAACCAGGGCATCACGACGCTGGTCGACCTGGCGTCGTTCGGGCTGGCCAACCCCGCGACCCAACGGCTGTTCCAGGACGTGGTCAACCGACCGGACTACCCGGCCCGGCTCCTTCAGCGGCACCGAGCGGCGCTGCCGCCCGGGACGGCCGACTGGGCCGACGCAGCCGACGAGCTCCTGGCGCTCGCCCGGGCCGACACCGACAAGCTGCGCACGGCCGGGCTCAAGGTGATCCTCGACGGATCGATCCAGGGGTGGACCGCAAAGATGGACTGGCCCGGCTACTACACCGGCACCGACCAGGGTCAGTGGATGACGCCACCCGACCAGCTGCTCGAGATGTGCCGGCCGTTCCACGAGCGCCAGATCAACATCCACGCCCACTGCAACGGCGACCTGACGATCGACCTCTGGATCGACACCGTCGAGCAGCTCGTGCGGGAGTCCGCGTGGCTCGACCACCGGCACACCCTGCAGCATTGCCAACTGACGACCGCCGCCCAGTACCGGCGGATGGCCAAGCTCGGCATGTGCGCCAACATCTTCGCCAACCACCTCTGGTACTGGGGCGACGAGCATCACGACCTGACCGTCGGCCCCGAACGGGCGCGGCGGATGGAGGCGTGCGCGACCGCCGAGCGGGAAGGGGTGTCGTTCTCCCTGCACAGCGATGCCAACGTCACCCCGCTCGGCCACCTGCACACGATGTGGTGCGCGGTCAACCGGGTCACCCCGTCCGGGAGGGTGCTCGGTGCGCACGAGCGGATCTCGCCGTACTCGGCGCTGCGGGCGGTGACCCTCGGCTCGGCGTACCAGCTCCACCTCGACGGCGAGTTCGGCTCGATCGAGTGCGGCAAGGCCGCCGACTTCACGGTGCTCGAAGACGATCCGCTGGCCGTCGACCCGATGGCGATCCGCGACATCGCCGTGTGGGGGACCGTCGTCGGCGGCGTCTCGTTCGAGGCCGCCCACCCGTCCTGACGTGCGGTCCGCGCCGGCCCGCGGCCGGGTCGCACGTCTCGGCGACCTCAGCCCCGCAACCCGACACCCAGCACGTCGAGACGACGCCGCAGATCGACCGGGTCGAAGGTCGCGCGATGTCCGATCGCCACCACCGCCGAGGTCGAGCGGCCCACCGCGTCGACCGAACGGATCTCCCGCGTCCGGCCGACGACATCGATCCCCACCATCGCGCCGGATTCGACGGCCACGAACCCCTTCATCCGCAGGACGCCGACCGGCAGCTCATCGAGCACGCGGCGCAGCGCCGCCACCGACGTCGCGCACGACGACGACCAGGCCAGGCGCACGTAGTCGTCCTCGTGGCTCACCGGGCGGACGCCGTCGGCAACGTCGGCGGGCCGCTGGCCGAGAACGACGTCGATCGGCGGCGACCCCCGCTCGGCGCACACGACCGGTGCGCCACCGGCGACCCGCGCGCACCACGCCTCGACGTCCTGGCGATCTCGGGCGATGACCAGGTCGGGTTTGGTGACGACGACGAGGTCGGCGCCTGCGAGCTGCCGGCGCACCTCCCCGCCGACGTAGCGATCGTCGGCCTGCCGGCGGACCGCGTCGGCGGCAGCGAGGACGATCACCCCACCGGGAGCGAACGGCGGCACGGTCCCCCACGCTGCGGTCGCCGCCGGGTCGGCGACGCCGCTGACCTCGATCACGATCTGGTCGGGAGGGGTCGGGCCGGCGAGCATCGCCACCAACGTCTGGCGGAGGTCGGCACCCAGCGTGCAGCACACGCAGCCGTTGGGCAGGCTGACGATGTCGCCCACGCCCGCCGCGCCGAGGAGTAGGGCGTCGATCGCCAGCTCGCCGAAGTCGTTGACGACGACGCCCAGGCGGCGCCCGCCGGGTTCGGCGAGCAGCCGGTTGAGCATCGTCGTCTTGCCCGCACCGAGGTAGCCCCCGATCACGGTCAGCGGGACCGGCCGATCACCCATCCCAGCCATCCTCCCATCCTGACCACCGGTGAGATCCGGCGCGAGCCTCCGCCCTGGAACTCACTGCAGCACGGGATCAACCGGCGATGAAGCCCCCGGCGAGGAAGGCCCGGTTGATGATCGGTTCGAGTTGGGGCGTGCTGTCCGGGTACGGCCCGCTGACCGTGACCGCCCAGATCACCCCGTCGCCGCGGTTCTGCACCATCGCGTGGGTGCTCTCGATCGTGCCGGTGTGGCCGTACCGTCCCGGTCCGTACAGGATCAGGCCCATCCCGTAACCGCGCTGGCCGAACTGCCCGTTGACCGGCGTCTGCATCGCCAGCAACGTCTCGAGCTCGAGCGGCTTCCAGCCCGGCGTCGACAGGTCGAGCGAGTCGACGACGATCACCAGGTCTTCCGGCGAGGCGAGCCAGCCACCGGCAGCGGCCAGGGTTTCCATGTAGTTGCGCCCCGGCGTGGTCGGGTGCTGGATCTCGCCGGGGCCGGGGTCGAACGTCGGCGACAGCCGCAGGCCCGAGCGGCCGAGCGGGGTCAACACCTGCTCGTACACGACCGACTCGTAGGACCGTCCGGTCAACGCCTCGAGCAGCAGACCGGCGACGCAGTAGTTCATGTTGCTGTAGCGGTACGACCCGCCCGGCGAGCCACTCAACGGGCTGCGCAGGCCGATCGTCGCCGCGTCCCGGCAGTCGGTCGCCTGACCGCGGAAGAACACGCCGTCGTACTTGCCGAAGCCAGAGGTATGCGTGAGCAGTTGGCGAACGGTGATCGCATCGACGCGAGCGGCCGGATCGGCGATCCCGAGCGAAGACGCCACGCGGCCGCCGACTGGCTCGTCGAGCGCGACCACGCCATCCTCGACGAGTTGCAGCACGGCGATGGAGGTCAGCGTCTTGGAGATGCTGGCGATGCGGAACCGATCACCGGGCTCAGCGGCCTCGGCACGGTCGAGCGTCCGCCGCCCGAAGGCTGCGGTGTGCACGACGTCTCCCCCGATCGACACGGCGACCGACACCGCGGTGTTGCCGTTGCGGAGGAGCGCGTCCTCCAGCGCGGCGTCGAAGCCCGCCCACCCGGTCGGGCCGGGGGCGGTCGGAGCCGTCGATGCGGCGTCGACCGGCTGCGTGCCGGCGGGTGCGCCACCGATGCCGGCGTCGTCGACGGCGAAGCGAGCGGCATCGAGGTCGAGTGGCTGGAGCGGCACGACCTCGAACGTCGGTTCGTCGCCCCCGATCTCGTCGCCAATCGAGTCGGCGACCTCGTCGGCAATCGGATCGGCGATGTCGTCAGCCATCGACGGCGCCTCGCGGGCCGGGATGATCGGGATCGTCATCGGCGCTCCCGCCGAGGCCACGGTCGGGTTCGCGCCGTCGAGCACGTCGCCATCGGTTCGCTCGACGGGACGCACGTCGCCTGACCCCGCGACCGAGGTCGGGGACGGCGCAGCCGATGATGCGCTCGCCGGCGCGGCACGCTCGTCGGCCGCAGCGCTCGAGCAGGACGCTGTGGTCGCCGCGGCCAGCGCACCGAGCGCGAGCAGGAAGATGGTGCGGCCGCCGGAGCGGGTGCGACGCGGTGTCACCGCTCCATGATGACCGCCCCGCGACCGCGCGAGGTGGCACCCGACCCGCGTGGAGGTGCCGGCGGTCGGGCCAGCCGCCCGAGGCCCGACACCGGGCGGAGGTGGACCGGCCGTTCGAGCCCGTCCGACCGCCCGAACGCCGACGCCCGCCTCCCGTCGACGGCCTGGTCAGCGGGCGGTCGGCAGGGACTGCTCGACACTGAGGACCGGCGCGAACAGATCGCCGAGGCGATCGACGCGATCGAGCACCTCGGGCGCCTCGAACGACAGGGTCGCCCGTCCAGCCGCCGCATCGTCGACCTCGTCCCACGTCACCGGTGTCGACACGGTCGGCGTCGGCCGGGCGCGCAACGAGTAGGGCGCGATCGTCGTCTTGTGGTGCGCGTTCTGGCTCCAGTCGACGAAGATCTTGCCCGGACGTGCGGACTTCGCCATCACCGTCGTCACCCGGCCCGGCAGTTGGCGCTCCATCACCTGGCCGACGGCGAGCGCGAAGTCCGCTGCGGCCTCGTGGGTGGCGCCGGCCGTGTTGAGGGGCACGTACACCTGGAGCCCCTTCGAACCGGAGGTCTTGCACCACCCGTCGAGGTCGACTGCGGCGAGCACCCCGCGCACGCCGAGCGCGACCTGGCAACACTCGACGATCGAGGTCGACGGTCCAGGGTCGAGATCGAACACGAGGGCGCGCGGCGTGGCGAGCGCCGACGCCATCGCCATCGGCGCATGGAGTTCGATCGCCGCCAGGTTGGCCGCCCACACCATCGCCGCCGGCTCCTCGATGCGGCAGTACTCGATGCCGCCACGGCGGTCACCCGGCCCGAGGGCGACCGGCACCCAATCGGGCCGATGGCTCGGGCAGCGCTTCTCGAAGAACCCCTGGTGATCGGTCCCGTCGGGATACCGCCGGAACGTGAGACACCGCCCGGTGAGGTGCGGGATGACCCACGGCGAGATGCGAGCGTGGTAGTCGACGACCTCCGCCTTGGTGAACCCCGACGGGTACAGGACCTTGTCGAGGTTGGTCAGGCGAACCGTCCGCCCCTCGATCTCGACCTCGACCGGTGACGCCATCGGCTGGTCGAGCGCGCTAGGCCGACTTGCGGGCCTTCGCCGCCGTCTTCGCCACCGTCTTGCCCGCCGTCGGCTTCGCCGCGGCCTTCTTGGCCCCGGACCTGGCCCCCGTCTTCTTTGCCACCGCCTTCTTGGCCCCGGACCTGGCCCCCGTGTCGGCCGCCTTCGACGTCGCCGACGATGCGGAGATCGCCTTCTTCGTCGCCACGTCGGACGGATGGCGCGAGCGCGCCTCCTTGGCGGCGGCGACGCTCGCCTCGAGTGCGGCCATGATGTCGACGACCTTCGGCTTCTCGGACGGGGCCTCGGGCGCCTGGAAGGCCTCGCCGTCGGCCTTCATCTGGATCAGCGCCATCACCTGCTCGCGGTACTCGTCGTGGTACTTGACCGGCACGAACTCGGCGGTCAGTGACTCGACGAGCGACTCGGCCATCGCCACCTCCTTGTCGCTGACCTCGACGTCGTCGAGGCCGCGCAGCTCGTCGATCTCGGCGGCGTCGACGACCTCGTCGGCATAGACGAGCGACGACATGACGAGCCGACCGTCCTCGGCCCGGATCGCCGCGGTGTACTGCTTGTTGCGCATCACGAACCGTCCGATCGCAACCTTGCCGCTCGCCTCCATCGCCCGCGCCAGCAGCACGTACGGCTTCGGGTTGGCGTCGGGCGCGACGTGGTACGCGGTGTCGAAGTAGACCGGGTCGATCTCGACGAGGTCGACGAACTCCTCGAGATCGACCGACTTGGTCGCTGCGGGGATGAACGGCTCGAGCTCGTCCGGTTCGATCGTGATGTAGCGGCCCTTGGAGATCTCGTAGGCCCTGACGATGTGGTCGTCGCCGACCTCCTCACCGGTCTCGGCGTTGACCTTGCGGTACCGGATGCGGGCGCCGTTGCGTTCGTCGAGCTGGTTGAACGAGATGCTCTGCTTGCGGACCGCGTGGAACAGCTTGACCGGGATCGCGACGAGTCCGAACGAGATCGTGCCACTCCATACCGGTCTGGGCATGGGCGAAGTTTGTCACACGACGGGTGCGTGGCGGGCCAGGCGGCGCCACTGCTCGCCGCGCCATCGGGCGCGCCGTCACGACAGGACGGCGCGGGCGACGATGTCGGTGCCGAAGCCGGTGAGGATCGCCAGGTACAGCAACCCGGTGGCGGCCATCACCGCCGAGTAGTACCGCTCCTTGAGCGCCGCCCGGGTGACGAACACCAGCACGATCGTCGTGACCGCACACGCCGCCCACATCCAGCCGAGCAAGCCGCCCCAACCGTCGTCGACCGCGCCGGTCCACACGCTGACCATCCCGGTCGGCAGCAGCAGCGCCGCCACCTCGATCGGCCACAGCACGGCCAGCGCGCCGACGAGCTCGTTGAGCAGGCCCCGCGGCAGTCCGGGCTGGACCAGGTACCAGTGCCCGAGCAACATCGCATCGCTGATCGCGCCGATGAAGGCGGCGCCGATCACGGTCCGGAGGATCGCGACCGTGGTGTTCCCGCCCGCATCGACGGCGGCGGCGAGGAGGCCGACCAGTCCGATCGCCACCGGTACGAGGTCGAGCACCGGGGGGAACTCGCGCTGCCCGCTCGGAGCGGTGGGCGGCCGCGACGACGTCGGCCTGCCGATCGATCCCGGTCATCGCCGCCACCCGTGCTGAGCGCCGGTCGTGCACGGCATGCTGGCCTGAGACGCCGACGGCGCGGAGCCGGATCGAGACGAGCAGTCCCGCGACGCACGCCGAGCGCGACGCCGGCCGACGACACCTCTCGCACCGGGACGCTCCCGAAGCGCATCCCGACGAGCAGGGCGGTGACGGCGAAGCAGGCGTACACGCCGCGCAGCAACCAGCCGTACCCCAGCCCTGCCACGCGCCGGCGCGTCGTGAACCAGCAGAAGAACATCCCGCCGGTCGCCCACTGCAGCAGCACGGTGGCGGCGTCGAGGCGGATCATCGACCGATCACGTCCGGGAGGGTAACGCCACCGCTTCGCCGTGCGCCCCGGCGCGTTGCGAACCCGGCGATCGACGGTGCTGTGTCCTGCGGCACTGCGCCGATCTCCGGCAACTCGGACCGTAGCCTGGTCGGGCGATGACGATCGGCCGCCCCCTCCTTGCGCTCGGACTCGCGGCGACCCTGACCGCGTGCATGACCGGCGAGCGGCCCAGCTTCGACGACGATCGACCGGCGCCGACGAGCACCGGCGACCCCGCCACCGACGCCGTGCTCGAACTGCTCGATGCCGCGCCGGTCGCCCGGTTCACCGCCGAGTACGACGTGACGACGCGATTCGGCAACGTCGAATCGCAGGCGATCGTGGTCCAGGCCGACGACGGCCGACGTTCGATCACGATCAACGACGTCCGGTTCGTGATCGGCAACGGCACCGACGCGACGTGCGACCTCGCAGCGGCGGAGTGCCAGGCCTCGATCAACGACGCCACCGTGAGCGACATCGGGGTGACCCACGAGTTCTACGCGGCGAGCATGGCGACCCGCCTGCGGGTCGACGCCAACCGGCGCATCGGCGACACCAGAGGCTACACCAGCGAACTGGCCGGCCAGCGTGTCACGTGCGTCGACATCCCGCTGTCGGGGATCACCAGGTCGTACTGCGCGCTCGACTCCGGACCGCTCGCCCGCTACGAGGGCAACGACCTGATCATCGAGCTGACCGCGCTGAGCGACATCCCCGACGAGACCAAGTTCGCCACGAGCTGAGCCACTCCGCGATCGTTCAGGCGCTCACACGCTGATCAGATCGTGGTCGGACCGGTTGACCGGCCGGGGGCCGGTCTCGGTGGCGACGACGATGTCCTCGAGCCGCATCCCCCACCGGCCCGGGATGTAGATCCCCGGCTCGATGCTGAACGCGTACCCGGAGACGAGCGGCGAGGCGTTGCCCTCGACGATGTAGGGGTCCTCGTGAGCTTCCATCCCGATGCCGTGGCCGGTGCGGTGGATGAAGTGGTCGCCGTAGCCGGCCGCAGCGATGATGCTGCGGGCGGCACGATCGACGTCTTCGCACGGCGTGCCGACCGTGGCGGCGGCGACCGCCGCCTGCTGCGCGTCGAGCAGGACCGCGTAGGCCTCGGCCAGCTCGGCGGGGATGTCGCCGGTGTACACACAGCGCGTCGTGTCGGAGCAGTAGCCGGCCATCGTGCCGCCGAAGTCACACAGCACGATCTCGCCCTCGGCGATCACCCGATCGCCGGCGTGGTGGTGGGGGCTCGCCGCGTTCTCGCCGGCGGCGACGATGGCGAAGTTGACCAGCTCGTGGCCCTCGGCGAGGATCCGCCTCCCCAGCTCGGCGGACACCTCCGCCTCGGTCCGACCGACCAGCGGGATCTCGCCGCGCTGGAGCTCGCCGGCGATGCGATCGACCGCAGCACCGGCCGCCGCCAGCGCGTCGACCTCGGCGCGATCCTTCACCGACCGCAACGGGCCGACGACGTCGACGGCGCGCCGGTACTCGGTCGCGGGAAGCTGGGGCAGCAGCTCGACGAGGAACCGCGCCCACATCTGGTCGCCGACCGCCACGTGGCGCGATCCGGCCGCCAGCTTGCCGACCAGGGCGATCGGATCCTCGGTCTCGCCCCACGGGAGCAGGTCGAACACGCCCGGCTGCTCGACGACCCGCGGTGCCTCCAGCGCCGGGACGACCATCGTGGCCGTGCCATCGCGGGGGACGACGAGCATCGTCAACCGTTCCAGCGGCATCGCCGTGTATCCGGTGAGGTAGGGCAGATCGTGGCCGACCGACACGAGCAGCGTGTCGATCCCCTGCTCGGCCATCGCCGACCGAACCCGGTCGAGGCGATCGAGATGGAGGGACGTGTCGGCGCTCGGGTTCACCGCACCAGTCTGCCAGCCTCCCCCGAGTTGTCCGCAGGTCGTCGCGCCCGGAGCAATCCGGGCGGCATGTGTCCGACGGGAGGGTGCGGGCAGCCCCGGAGCGTCCGCCGGTCCGCGCGGCCGGCACCATCCTGACGCGACATTTCGGGCAGTTCTACGGTTTTCTTCGGTCGCGGATGCTAAGCAAGGGCTCCATGAGCGACAGCGCACAAGCACCGCGGACCTGGACGCCCGAGGAACTCCGTGCCGAGGTGGCGACGCGGAACTGGTTCCACACGATCGACCTCGGCAACGGCGTCGTCACCCCCGGCTATGAGGACACCGCTGCCAAGTTCCCGCACATGGGTCTCCCGGACGATCTCACCGGCAAGACGGTCATCGACATCGGCGCCTACGACGGCGTGTTCTCCTTCGAGGCAGAGCGGCGTGGCGCCGCCCGCGTGCTGGCGACCGACGGGGTGGCCTGGACCTGGCCGGGCGGGGACGCCCGCCGGAACTTCGAGCTCGCCTGCGAGGTCCTGGGGAGTTCGGTCGAGTCGCAGACGATCACCGTCGAGGAGCTCTCGCCCGAAGCGGTCGGCGGCACCTTCGACGTCGTGCTGTTCTACGGGGTGCTGTACCACTCGCCCGACCCGCTCGGCTACCTCAAGCGCGTCCGGAGCGTCACCGGGGGGATGGCGATCATCGAGACAGCGGTCGACCTGCTCGACGTCGAGGTCCCTGCGCTGGCCTACTACCCCGACGCCTCGTTCAACAACGACGGGAGCAACTGGTTCGGTCCCAACATCGCAGCGCTCGACGGGCTGCTGCGCGACGCCGGCTTCGGGACGGTCGAGATCGCCGAGCCCTGGAGCACCAACCTCCAGTACGCCCTCGCCCCCATCGTCGTTGACGACTCCGCTCCGCCGGTGGCTCGCTCGGGGCGCGTCGTCGCAATCGCACGACCCTGACGCCGAACTTCGTCGGACCCGGCTGCGCACCGGCCGAGGGTCACAAGCGGTCGCACGCATCGAGCGCCCGCTCGGTCGCGCCGACGTAGCCGCCGCCGAACTTGATCGCGTGGACGGCGAGCGGTGCGAGCTGGTGGAGCGGTACGCGACCCGGCCACCCCGAGTCGAGCGGATGGCACTGCGCGTACGCCTCGTGGCAGTCCGCCCCGAAGCCCCCGAACAGTCGCATCATCGCCAGGTCGAACTCGCGGTGGCCGCCGTGTGCCGCCGGGTCGATCAACCAGCTCCGGCCGCGTGCGTCGACGAGGCGGTTGCCGGCCCACAGGTCGCCGTGCAGCCGGGCCGGGGGCTCGGGCGGGCCACCGATCTCGACCAACCGGTCGGCGACCCGCTCCAGCCGGTCGGCGGTCGCCGGCGGCAGCGCCGCATCGCGCCACAGGCGGGCGAGCGGGACGAGCCGGCCGACCGCGTAGAACTCGGCCCAGGAGGTGCACGGATCGTTGGGAAGGCGCCGGCTCCCGGTCGGTCGACCATCCTCGCGCCCGAAGCACGGTGCGCCGCTGAGATGGAGCTCGGCGAGCGCCCGGCCGAGCTGCGCCTCGGTTGTCGCGAACGGCCGTCCCTCTGCGATCCACTCCAGCACGAGCAACCCGTCCTCGACGGCGAGCACCTCCGGAACATCGACGACGCCCGGTGCTCGCAACCAGGCCAGACCTGCAGCCTCGGTCTGGAAGAACCCGGGCGGCGGCGCGAGGTGGGTCTTGGCGAACACGGTCCTGCCGTCGGCGAGCGCGATCCGGAACGATTCGGCGACGTCCCCGCCGCCGACCCGCACCGCGGCGACCACCTCGCTGTCGACCGCCACCGCGACGCGTTCGACGAAGCCGGCCGGGGTCACGTCATCGCTCCGTCGCCGACCATGGCAACATTCTCGCCGACACCGTCCGATCCGGCACCCGCCGTTCGTCGTCTTCACGTCCGGCACGCACGTCCGGCACACAGCGACACGCACACCCGGGAGGAGACCCGACCATGAAGTACGCGATCCTGATCTACAGTCCCGACGACGCCGGCCCGACGCCCGGCTCTCCCGAGCAGGCCGCCGAGATGCAGGAGTGGTTCGCCTACACCGAGGCCCTGCACGCGGCCGGGGCGTTCGTCGCCGGGGAACCGCTGCAAGGCCAGGAGACGGCGACCACGGTCCGCGTGCGCGACGGCAAGACGGTGACGACCGACGGCCCGTTCGCCGAGACCAAGGAGGTGCTCGGCGGGTTCTACCTGATCGATGTCGAGGACCTCGACGTCGCGCTCGATTGGGCGGCGCGGATCCCGAGCTCGCGATACGGCTCGACCGAGGTCCGCCCGCTCCTCGAGCTCCCCGGGATGTGAGCGGTCCGGACGGCTGCTGACCAGCACGCCGCGGAATGATCGAACGATCCGGTGTCACCGACGTCTTCCGGACCGAGTGGCCGCGGCTGGTCGCGACCCTCGTGCGCGACGTGCGCGACCTCGACCTGGCCGAGGACGTCGCGCAGGAGGCGTTCATCGAGGCTGCCACACGATGGGAGGCCGACGGCATGCCCGAGCGCCCCGGGGCCTGGCTGCTGACGACCGCCCGCCGCAAGGCGATCGACCGAGCCCGACGATCGGCTCGCTACCGGGACCGGCTCCCCGAACTCGAGGCCCGCGCCCGCCTTGGCTCGGGTCGCGCCGAGCACGAGCTGGTCGACGACCAGCTCGCGCTGCTCCTCGGCTGCTGCCATCCCGCGCTCGCTCCCGACGCGCAGATCGCGCTCACGCTGCGCGTCGTCGCCGGGCTGTCGACCGCTCAGATCGCCAAGGCGTTCTTCGTCTCCGAGCCGACCATGACGCGGCGCATCACCCGATCGAAGACGAAGATCAGAGGCGCCGGCATCCCGCTCGGCGTCAACGACCTCGACACCCTCGTCGAACGGCTGCCGGCCGTGTGCGGGGTGATCTACTCGATCTTCACCGAGGGGCACACGAGCGCGACCGCCGCCGCGCTCGTACGCGGCGATCTGTGCGACGAGGCGATCTGGCTGGCAGAGCTCCTGCACGGCCTCGTTCCCGACGACCCGGAGGTGACCGGCCTGCTCGCCCTGCTGCTCCTGACCGACGCCCGCCGCTCGACGCGCACCGACGCCGACGGGAACCCGGTACTGCTCGCCGATCAGGATCGGCGGGCGTGGGACCGGGACAAGATCGCACGGGGCCTCGGGCTGCTCGCCAAGGCGCACGCCCAGGGGTCGATCGGGACCTACCAGTTGCAGGCCGCCGTCGCCGCGCTCCACACCTCGGCGCCGTCGTTCGACGACACCGATTGGCTCGGCGTCGTCAAGCTGTACGACATCCTGCTGAAGCGGCGGCCCACTGCGGTGATCGCCCTCAACCGGGCGATCGCTGTGTCCCACGCCGACGGCCCTGCTGCCGGCCTCGCGGCGATCGACGCGATCGCGTCCGCCGACGACCTCGACACCGACCTCGCCGACTACCCGCACTTCCACAGCTCGCGCGCCGAGCTCCTCGTGCGCCTCGACCGGCCTGACGACGCGACGCTGGCGTTTCGACGGGCTTTCGAACTGAGCGAGAACGCCGCGGATCGCAGACACCTCGCAGGTCGCATCGAGGCGATTCAGTCCACCTGACCGGCGGTGACGACCCGATCGACGGCATCGGACGGCGCCGCGACCCGCGGCTCCCGACCGGGCGCGGCAGCGCCGCCGGTCAGATCGACGGTACCCACCAGCGCCACACCGAGGGTCGCGAGGAACAGCGCGATCAGCACGACGGGGACCCCGAACGGCGGCGACCAGATCGGGTCGGTGAACAGGTCGAGGAAGTTGCCCGCCACCTCGCCAACCGCATAGCGGCGAAGCGCGAACAGTCCCGAGGCGAACACCGCGGCGACCCACGAAGCAGCGATGAGCCACCGCGCCGATCGACTCGGATGCCATCGATGCGCCAACAGGAGCGGGACGCCCACGATCAGCGGTGAGAGATGACGGCCCTGCGTGCCGAAGAGCCTGAGCAGGGAGTAGAAGCGAAGATCGAGGTAGACGCTGAACGCGAACGTGGCGAGACCGAGCGCGACGACCGCCAGGCGCTCGCGCCCGGTCAGCCCGCTCCACGACACGACGACCATGGCGCTGATCAGGACGAGGAAGAACCACACGACGGCGCGCGGCGCCGGCACCTCGAGCCAGCCGAAGTTGCCGACGTGCATGCCGACCAGCTCGGTGACGTGGCCCACCGACCGCTCGAGCGCGCCGGCGCGACTCAGCGCGTCCACACCGTCTGCGACGCCGTCATCGAGGTGCACATCGAACACGACGACGTACCACGCGAGCATCGCCAGCGACGTGACTGCCGCCGAAGCGATCGTGATCGGCGCCCGGCGCAGCAACGTGGTCACGGGGTTGCCGGGGACCGCGACCATGCAGCACGCCGCGACGATGGCGAACACCGCGATGCCGACGGGTCGCGCACTGATCAACGCGACCGATGCCACCGCGAGCGCGACGTCGTCCCGACGCGTCCACGTCCCCCGCCGGCCCTTCAGGGCCGCCGGCAGGTAGACCCACACCGCGATGGCAGCCGCGATCTCCACCCCGCTCGGGTTGATGACAGCACCGGAGAACTGCACGCCCGGCGCGAACGCGACCAGGAGGACGCCGAGCTCGATCGCCGAGCGGGCGAGACGGGCCGCGGCCAGCCCGAGCAACGTCGCGACGACCGCCGAGTTCGCCAGTCGGCCCCACCGGACCGACATGTCGGTGGGTCCGACCAGGGTGCCGATTCCCGGCACGACGAACGCGGCCGGCGGGTATCGGCCCTGATGCGTGAACGGCGGATCGTCCACGATCGGGGCGGTGTCGAGTGGCGTGTTGCACGCCGGTACCTCGCGCATCGGTGCGAAGCAGAACGGGATCAGGTTCGCAGCACCGAACTGAGGATCGATGTCGACCGTCGTTCGGAAGTAGTTGTCGACCAGCCCCGGCGGCAGGTCGCCACCGACGAACTCACCACGGATCACCGCGGCAGCTCGGATGTAGTTGCTGTTCTCGTCCGGGCCGGCGAACAACGGGAGGAGGACCCCCCAGGCCGCCATCAGGACGAATGCCGCGCACCCGAAGCCGAGCCCGGGGCGACGTGCCACCAACCGGGCGACCGGCGCCGTGAACCGATCGAGTCGTCGAGCGACGGAACCGACTCCTTCCCGGCGCTCGACCGACCCGCTCATCGGGAGATGATCGCACAGGGTTGTCCGGACCCACCAGGCACCGCGGCCGTCAGCGCCACGAAACTCGGGGCGATCGAGGCGGTGACGAGGCCGAAGCTCCGTAGCGTGGTGCCATGAGCGACGCTCCGATGCCGACGCAGGTCGATCTCTACTGGCGGCCCGGCTGCGGATTCTGCTCGATGCTGCGCCGCAAGCTCGACCGGCTCGGGATCGAGCGGGTCGAGCACAACATCTGGGACGATCCGGCCGATGCCGCCATCGTTCGCGGATTCGCCCGCGGCAACGAGACCGTGCCGACGGTGGTCGTCGGCGACACCGGGTTGGTCAACCCGTCGGCCGATGATCTCGTCGCGCTCCTGCGGGAGCAAGCACCGCATTTGCTCCCCGCCGAGACCGCGGAGTCGTCACCAGGCCCGGTCGGTCGGATGCTGAACCGGATGCGCGGCGGCTGAACTCCGGCTCGGCCCTGGCCCGGGCGCCGACCGAGGGGTACCGTGGACCCATGACGAACCCGAAGCTCGAGGGGACCGAGATCGCCGAGTCGGTGATCGACCTCATCGGCAACACTCCGCTGGTGCGGATGAAGCGTGTCAGCGAGGACCAGGGCATCGAGTGCACGCTGGCGATGAAGCACGAGGTCACCAACCCCGGCGGGTCGTCGAAGGACCGCCCGGCGCTGGAGATGATCCTCGCCGCCGAGGCGAGCGGCGAGTTGCTCCCCGGCGGCACGATCGTCGAGCCGACGAGCGGCAACACCGGCGTCGGGCTGGCGATCGTCGCTGCGCAGCGCGGCTACACGTGCGTCTTCGTGATGACCGACAAGGTCGCACCGGAGAAGATCGACCTGCTCAAAGCGTACGGTGCGCAGGTCGTCGTGTGCCCGGTGGCCGTCGAGCCCGATGACCCGCAGAGCTACTACTCGGTTGCCGAACGCCTGACCGGCGAGCTCGGCGCGTTCCGGCCGAACCAGTACGAGAACCCGCACAACCCGGTCGCCCACGTCAAGACCACCGGCCCGGAGATCTGGCGCCAGACCGCCGGCCGGGTCACCCACTTCGTCGCCGGCGCCGGCACGTGCGGCTCGATCACCGGTGTCGCCCGCTACCTGAAGTCGATGAATCCCGACATCAAGATCATCGCCGCCGATCCGGAGGGGTCGGTGTTCTCGGGCGGGTCGGGCCGGCCGTACCTCGTCGAGGGCGTCGGCGAGGATTTCTTCCCCGCGGCGTGGGAGCCCGACCTGCTCGACGAGATCATCGCGATCAGCGACGAGGAGAGCTTCCTCACCGCTCGCTACGTCAGCGAGACCGAGGGCATCCTGATCGGCGGCTCGGGTGGGATGGTCGTCGCTGCGGCGATCCAGGTCGCCAAGCGGGCCGACCCCGACGACATCGTGGTCGTGTTCAACCCCGACTCCGGCCGCGGGTACCTGTCGCGCGTCTTCAACGACGCCTGGATGGCCAACTACGGGTTCCTCAAGGAGTGCGACCAGTGCGTCGGCGCCGTGCTCGACACGCGCAACGCGTCGATCGAGAACCTGCTGTACGTCAACCCGACCCAGACGGTGAGCGAGGCGATCGACCTGATGCGCTCGACCGGCGTCAGCCAGCTCCCGGTGTGCAAGAACACGCCGCCGTTCGCTGCCGCCGAGGTGTCGGGCTCGGTCGACGAGCTCGAGTTGATGGAGGCGATCCACCGCGATCCCGGCGTGATGAGCACCGCGGTCGAGAAGGTGATGAGCGCCAAGCTGCCGACGATCGGCGTCGGGCAACGGCTCGAGCTGGCGATCGAGATGCTCGAGACGGCGCCGGCGTTGCTCGTGCTCTCCGGTGGCCGCCCACTGAGCGTGCTCACCCGGACCGACGTGCTGTCGTACTTCAGCGCCGTCGCCGCGGCGACCGTCGAGCGCGCCAATGGGTGACACCGATCGGGACCGCGACCAGGACAGCGGCTTCCAGGGGTTCTCGACCCGGGCGATCCACGTCGGGCAGGAGCCCGAGCCGACGACCGGCGCGGTCGTCACCCCGATCTCGCTGTCGACGACGTTCGCCCAGGACGGCGTCGGCGGGCACAAGGGGTTCGAGTACTCGCGCTCGGGCAACCCGACGCGCTCGGCGCTCGAGGCCCAGGTCGCCTCGCTCGAGATGGCGCGGCACGGCCTGGCCTTCGCCAGCGGGCTCGCCGCCGAGGACAACGTGCTTCGCCTCCTGCGCCCCGGTCAGCGGATCCTGCTCGGCAACGACGCCTACGGCGGCACGTTCCGGCTGATCGCCAAGGTGTGGAGCCCGCTCGGGTTCCCGTGGACGGCGGTCGACCTGACCGACCTCGACGCGCTCCGGGCGAACTGGCCCGACGACACGGGGATGATCTGGCTCGAGACGCCGACCAACCCGCTGCTGACCTGCTTCGACATCGAAGCGATCGCGACGATCGCCCACGAGCGGGGCGCCCTCGTCGTCGTCGACAACACGTTCGCCACGCCCTATCTGCAGCAGCCGGTCACGCTCGGCGCCGACGTCGTCGTCCACTCGGCGACCAAGTACCTCGGCGGCCACAGCGACGTGGTCGGCGGGTTCCTCGCGACGAACGACGACGACGTGGCGGAGCGGTTGCGCTTCACCCAGAACGCGGCGGGGGCGGTTCCGGCGCCGTTCGATTGCTACCTCGTGCTGCGCGGCGTGAAGACGCTCGCCGTGCGCATGGACCGCCACTGCGAGAACGCCAGGGCGGTCGTCGACCTGCTGGTCGGGCATCCGGCGGTCGAGCGTGTGCTGTACCCCCAGCTCCCCGACCACCCCGGTCACGCCGCAGCCGCCAAGCAGATGCGCGACTTCGGCGGGATGGTGTCGTTCACGGTCAAGGCCGGCCGCGACGCGGCGATGCGCGTCGCCGACTCGACCGAGGTGTTCACCCTCGCCGAGTCGCTCGGTGCGGTCGAGAGCCTGATCGAACACCCCGGCGCGATGACCCACGCCTCGGCGGCCGGTTCCCCGCTCGAGGTGCCGGACAACCTGGTCAGGCTGTCGGTGGGGATCGAGGACGCCCACGATCTGACCAACGACCTGGGACAGGCCCTCGACCGCCTGTCAACCTAAACCCATGAGCGACGATCCGAGCCCGAGGGACGGGACCCCGCCGATCGTTGTCGCAGCGAACCGGCTCCCGGTGATGCGCACCGAGGAGGGGTGGACGGCGAGCCCGGGCGGGTTGGTGCGCGCCCTGCTGCCGATGTTGCGGGCGACCGGTGGCACCTGGGTCGGCTGGACGGGTAACGCCGACGACGACGCCGAGCCGTTCGCCGTCGACGGCGTCGACCTCCAGCCGGTGCCGATCAGCCGGGACGAGGTCGAGCTGTACTACGAGGGGTTCTCCAACGACGGCCTGTGGCCGCTGTACCACGACGCCCTGCGCGAATCGACCTACGACGTCGACCAATGGGACGCCTACGTCGCGGTCAACGAGCGCTTCGCCGGGAAGCTGGCCGACGTCGCGCCGCCCGGCGCGATGGTGTGGGTCCACGACTACCAGCTCCAGCTCGTCCCCGCGATGTTGCGCGAGCTGCGCAGCGACGTCACGATCGGCTTCTTCCTGCACATCCCGTTCCCACCGCTCGAGCTGTTCTCCCGGCTCCCCTGGCGCAACGAGATCATCGAGGGGCTGCTCGGTTGCGATCTCCTCGGGTTCCAGCGTCCGATGAACGCCGCGAACTTCGCGTCCTGCGCTCGCCAGTTCCTCGAGCGCGACGAGTTCGACGACGTCATCGAGAACCCCACCCACCACACGCAGCTCGGCGTGTTCCCGATCTCGATCGACGTCGCCGAGATCGAGGAGATCGCAGCCGGCCGTGCCGCCCGCCAGCGGACCAGCCAGATCCGGACCCGGCTGGGCGACCCGGAGGTGATCCTGCTCGGGGTCGACCGGCTCGACTACACCAAGGGCATCGGGCTGCGACTGCGAGCCTTCGCCGCGCTCCTCGAATCGGGCCGCCTCGATCCCGAACGTCACATCATGGTCCAGGTGGCGACCCCGACCCGTGAGGCGGTCGAGCACTACCAGGACGAACGGCACGAGATCGAACGCCTCGTCGGGGCGATCAACGGCAGGTACAGCCGGATCGGCCTCCCGGTCATCCACTACCTGTACCAGACGTTGCCGTACGACGAGCTGGTCGCGCTGTACCGGGCCGGCGACGTCATGCTCGTCACGCCGTTCCGCGACGGGATGAACCTCGTCGCCAAAGAGTTCGCGGCGGCCCACATCGACGGCGACGGCGTGCTCGTGTTGTCGGAGTTCGCCGGCGCCGCCGACGAGTTGACCGACGCCGTGCTGGTCAACCCCCACGACGACCACGCGCTCCAGCAGTCGATCGTCACCGCGGTCGAGATGCACCGTCACGAGCGGCGGGCGCGCATGGCGGCGCTGCGCGACCAGATTCGCAAGAGCGACGTGCAGGGGTGGGCCGACCGGTTCCTCGCCGCGCTCGCCCGAGCCGGCGGTGTCGAGTGACCGAGCCCCGGTTCGAGGACCCGACCGCGCTCGCCGCGCTGGTCGCCTCGCTGCCCCGGCCGCTCGTGATCGGCCTCGACGTCGACGGTGTCCTCGCCCCGATCGTCGCCCACGCCGACGACGCCCGACTCTCCCCCGGGATCGCCGAGCTGCTCGACCGGCTCGACTCGGTCGCCGGTGTCGAGGTGGCGGTCGTGTCCGGTCGATCGCTGGCCGGCCTCGACCAGTTCGGGTTCTCCGCCTCGCTCACCGTGATCGGAGGTCACGGCGGCGAGATCCGAGGCGAGCCGTCGCCTGCACTCGACGGCCGCGAGCAGAGCCGCTACAACCTGCTTCATCACCTCGCGCGGCAGGCTGCGACGACCGCCGGGCACGGCGCATGGGTCGAGCGCAAGCCGCTGAGCGTCGTCCTGCACGTGCGCGAGGTCGCCGACCCGCACGGTCGGGATGCCCTCGACCGGCTGCAGGCCGAGGTCGCGCGACTCGAAGGGGTCAAGGCGACGCCGGGCAGCGAGGTCCTCGAGCTCTTCGCCCGCCCGGCGAGCAAGAGCCGGGCGATCGCCCTGCTGCGCGACCACCACCATCCGGCATCGACGGTCTACGTCGGCGATGACGTGACCGACGAAGATGCGTTCCGCGCGCTGGGCCCGCACGACATCGCGATCAAGGTCGGCCCCGGCCCGACCGCCGCGACCCACCGTCTGAGCGACCCCCAGGCCGTTGCCGACTGGCTCCGCGCCTCCGCCGACGCGCTCGGCTGAGCCGACCCCCGACGGGTCGATCGGCCCTGGCCGGGCGCCGCTCCGTCGCCGACGCTGGAGCTGGGGGGAGGAACCAGGGGCGCGGGAGGAGATAAACATGCTGATCGCACTCACCGTCGGGTCGGTGCTCATCCTCGCCGGGATGGTCTCGTTCGTCCGGGCCGACCGGCTGGCCGAGGCCAGGCCGGCGCTCGACCGGCGCGGCCACACCGCCGACCTCGACCGCGCGACCTGGGACGTCGTCGCCGTCCGCATCGTCGCCGGCCTGGTCGTCGCGGCAGGCGTTGCGGTCATCGTCGCGTCGACGTTCGTGTGACACGAGATCTCGCAGGCCGCGTCCTGCGGCTCGGCGCTTGCCTCGCCGGCTGGCTGCGCTGTTCGGTGCCACACGCCGGACAGCGCGGCGAGCATCAGGACCCCAGGGTGACGGCCATCCTGGCCACACGTCGGCGCCGCCTTCAGGACGTGCGGCCGTAGAACGTGGCCAGCGCAGAGTCGGAGAGCGCGACGCCGGGCCGGTCGTTGTAGGCGAACACGACGAGGATGCGGGTGACATCGCCCTCGGTCGGGGTGACGCGATGGAGCGAATCGCGCCCGCGGAACACGACGAGGTCGCCGGGCGCGAACTCCAGCCGACGGACGATTTCGTCGCCGTCGAGCACCGCGCCGACCCGGGCGAAGCCCATGTCGCCACCGTCGGCGTCGCGCACGTCGGCGACGTACTCGAACACGCCGCCGGCAACGGGTGCCTGGAACAGCGCGGTGACCGCGAACGAGGAGTTGTCGAAGTGCCAGCCCAGTTCCTGGCCGGCCGCCGCGAAGTGGACGTTGATCGACGACAGGCGGTCGGCGTAGGGATGGACCTCGTCGACGCCGAGGACCGCAGCGAGGAAGCTGCCGAACGCCGCGTCGCCGTACACGCTGCGCAGCGGCGAATCGCCCGGGATCTGGTCGTCGGCGATCAGGCCCTTGCTGCTCACGACCTGCCGGTTGTACGGGTGGGTCGGGCCGAGATCGGGATCGACCGGGGTGAGGTAGACGTTGTGACTCGACGACGCGTAGTAGGCGTCACCCGCTCGGTGCGCGGTCTCGCCGAGCACGCGGTCGATCGCGTGGGGCGTGAAGAAGCCGCGCAGGACCAGGGCTCCCGCCTCCTCGAGCCGGCGCCGGCAGGCCCGGGCATACGCCGGGTCGTCGAGGCGGTGTCGACCGGTGTCGACGTGGACGCGGATCACGTCGCCGACCGTAGCTGGGGCGAGCTCGGAGATCGCCGCCTCGGCACGTCGGGCATCAGCGCGGAGTCGGGTCGGGGCGCGCCCACAGCACGGACCCGCCCACGCCGGAACTCACCGTGAGGTCAGAAGAGGGGGAGCTGGCCGGCGGGAGGGACGCGCTTGACGGCGGTCCACGGGTTGTAGTGGTCCATGAAGACCCACGTCCGGCGGTGGATCGCCGACGGCCCGTAGCCGAGCAACGCCGCCTTGTGGACCGGGCACGGATAGCCCTTGTTGGTGTCGAACGACCAGTGCGGGTAATCCTCGGAGACCCGCCGCATCTCGCGGTCGCGGACGACCTTGGCGAGGATGCTCGCCGCGGCGACGCTGAGGCAGCGCAGGTCGGCCTTGACCGCCAGCTCGACGTGCGGCACCGCCGGCGACACGAAGTCCCACCGGCCGTCGGTCACCGCGACGTCGGCGGTGATGCCCAGCCCGGCGATCGCCCGTCGAGCGGCGAGCTTCTGCGCCGCCGACATGCCGAGCTCGTCGCACTCCTGCTGGCTCGCGGCGCCGACCGCCCAGGCGTCGCACCACTCGGCGATGCGGTCGAACAGCGCCTCCCGCTCCGCCTCGCTCAACAACTTGGAGTCGCGGACCCCGTTGACCCGGCGGTCCCGGGGGAGCACCGCCGCCCCGACCATCAGCGGACCGGCCCACGAACCGCGGCCGACCTCGTCGACGCCGACGACGACCTCGTGCCCTCGCGCCCACAGTTCCTGCTCGATCGCCCGCGTCGGCGCCCGCTTCTTGGACACCCTCACGGGGCGCGAGGGACGGCGCGCGTGCGTGACGGTCATCGCCGATCAGTCTGGCACGTGCCCCGCTGCGGCGGGCCTTCGGTGCTCCGGCGGCTTCCCCGACCCGTCCGACCCCTCGACACACCACGATCCGGACATCGCCGCCGGGTAACCCCGAACGGTCAGACCGTCAGCGAAGCACGAGCCGGGGATCGCCGGCGGCGATCTCGCCGACCCGCCACCATTGGTCGCCGACGAGGTCGGCCGCTGCCGCAGGATCGATCGCCACCAGCAGCCCACCCGATGTCTGCGGATCGAAGCACAGCGCCTCGGCGCCGGCGGGTGCGGTCGAGTCGAGGTGTCCGGCGAGATAGTCGCGGTTGCGGATGTCCCCACCGGTGCGATGGCCGGCGTCGGCGATGCGGGACGCGCCGGGATAGGCGAGGAGCCCCGATGTCTCGACGATCGCCCGCACCCCGCTGCGATCGGCCATCTCCCAGCTGTGGCCGGCCAGGCCGTAGCCCGTCACGTCGGTGACGGCGTGCACGGCACCGTCGAGCGTCGAGAGCAGTTCGGCCGCCCGGCGATTGAGCCGGCGCATCCCGACGATCGCTGCTGCCCGCTCGTCGGCGGTGCCGTGGGCGAGCGCGAGGCCGGTCCCGATCGGCTTGGACAGCAGCAACACATCGCCGGGGACGGCACCGGACTTGCGGAAGATGCGATCGGGATGGACGACACCCTGGACGGCGAGGCCGAAGATCGGCTCCGGGTTGCGGATCGTGTGGCCGCCGGCGATCGAGCCGCCCGCTTCGTCGACGACCTGTGCGGCCGCCTCGAAGATGGCGACGATCGCGTCGGGCGGGAAGTGCTCGGGGAACGCGGCGATGTTGATCGCCACCGCCACCCGGCCCCCCATGGCGAAGACGTCGCTGCAGGCGTTGGCCGCGGCGATCGCGCCGAAGTCGGCGGGGTGATCGACCAGGGGTGGGAAGAAGTCGGTCGTCGACACGAGCGCGACGTCGTCGGTGACGCGGTAGATCGCGGCATCGTCGAACGGCGCCAGCCCGACCAGGAGCGTGGGATCGGTCGGCAGCGGGAAGTCGGCGACGAGATCCTTGAGCAACGCGGCACCCCACTTGGCAGCGCATCCCCCGCAGCTCGTCCACTCGGTGAGCCGGAGATCGTCGAGCGCGTCATTGGTCACGGTCATCGCGACAGGCTACGAGACCCGGAGCCCGAGGCGGCCGGTACGTCGGCCGCCCGATCGGTCGTTCGCAGATTGTTCACGATCGCACCGGTGACCTGCGTGACCGTTGTTCACCCGCGGCCTGGACGGCCGACGCTCCGGAGCGACGAGACACGCTCCCACCGGCGAGGCGAACGCCGCGACGGGCCGGAGGAGCACGGGGCGCAGGACGCGGAGCGCGAACGGTCGGCTCAGAGCGAGGTGACCCGCAGCGCGCTGCGCGGACGGCGAACGACCGGCGCCCACAAGGCCTCACCGGAGCGGGCCGACGTCGACCAGCCCGGCCCGACGACCGGGGCGCAGAGCACGACCGGCTCGCCCTGCTGCTCCCACAAGACCGCCGGCCGTTCGCCGTGCCAGCGGATGGCGAACGACACCGAACCGCCCGGCCCGGTCGGGACGCCATGGACTGCGAAGTCGTGCCCGAGCCACTGCGTCGGGAACCCGGTCGGGAGCAGCTCGCCGCCGGCGACGAGGAGTGTCTCGACGTCGTGGACGAAGCGCCCGGCGCACCGCCCCCGCTCGATCTCGGCGAACGGCCTGCCCGGCGCCGGTGACCGGTCGCCGCGCCGCTCGATCAGGCGGTCGAGGTCGCCGGCCGCCCGCCGATCGCCTGCCGCACGAGCGACCCGCAGCGCCGACCGCAGCGCGGCCGCCACGTCGGCACCGTTCTGCCTGGCGACCGACTCGGCCGGCGCGACGACCTCGGGGAGCCACGCGTCGGCATCGTCACCCAGCCGGACGAGCTCGGCGACGTCGAGCAGGAACCCGCCCGGGTCGTCGCCCGCGTCGACCGGGCCGTCGAGCAGAAGGTCGCAGCGAGCGGCGACGACCGAATCGACCAGCGTCGGGTCCGGGAGCTCCAGCCGGCTGGCACGACCGGTCGTGGCCAGCCAGCCCCGCTCGACGGCGTCGGCGCCGGCAACCGGACCGAGCTCGCCAGATCGCAACGCCCCCGACACCGCATCGACCGCAAGCCCGACCCGAACCGACGACCGGTGACCGACCGGCATGACGACCGCGTCGCCAGGGAGGTCGATGCCGCGGACCGGGACGTCCGCCGGCCGCCTCGACGTGAGCACGGGCGCACCGGCGAACGCCACGGCGAAGGCGAGCGGCGAGTCGTTGGCCACCTCGATGACGGTCAGCCCGCCACCATCGGCCACCGACCACACCCGCTGGACCGCATCGCCGTCGGGAACCCGCAGGCGGGTCTCGACGACCGCGGTGCCCCCGACCCGCCGCTGGCGTACCGTCACCTCTGCGCGTGGCTCGTGCCACCGATCGTCGGCGGCGACGTACCACGCCAGCGTCGGGGGGTCACCGGCCGACGACGGCGCACCGGTCGCCCATGGCGTGACGTCACCCCACGGCGAGACCGTGGCGCGGACCGGCCGGCCGACGACGCCGACCGTGATCCCTCCGGCCGGTGCCTGGTCCCGGGACGGCTGGTCGGAGGGTGGCGGCTCGGAGCGGTCGGCCGACCTCGACCCGGCCCCGGTGGTCGCGTCCCGTCTCGACATCAGGTCACGGTACCGTCGAGCGCCGGTCATGCCGATCGGGCGCATCGATGCATACATTGGCCCGGTGGACGCCGCCGTCTTGATCCCGGTCAAGCGCTTCGAGGAGGCGAAGGGCCGGCTGGCCGATGTCCTCGACGACGACGAACGGGTACGGTTTGCGGCGTGGATGGCCGAGCGCGTGCTCGATGCGGTCGCCGAACTCCCGGTGTTCGTCGCCTGTGACGACCCCGGCGTCCGTGCCTGGGCCGAGCGCCGGGGCGCAGCGGTGGTCTGGGCTCCCGGGCGCGGGCTGAACGGGGCGGTCGACGACGGTGTCGGCCAGATCGTCGAGGGCGGGTTCGACCATGTCGTGATCGCCCACGCCGATCTCGCCCGACCGGCACCGCTCGCGGCGATCGCGACCACCGGCCGGATCGTCCTCGTACCGGACCGTCGCGGCGACGGTACGAACGTGATGTCGTTCCCGGTCGCGACCCCGATCCGGGCCGATTACGGCGCCGGGTCGTTCTCCCGTCACCTCGCGCAGGCGATCGCCCACCGCACCGTTCCCGTCGAGCACCGGGTCGATCGCGACCTTTCGCTCGACGTCGACACCCCGCGCGACCTACGCCACCCCTTGATCAGAGAGGTCCTCCCGCCATGGCTGCAAACGAACCAGGTCAACCGCCGCTCTCGCTGACCGCGTCGGCGTTCAGCCGCAACATGGAGCCGCCGCGGTCGGCGCTGGCGATCGGTGCGCATCCCGACGACGTCGAGTTCGGCTGCGGTGGGTTGCTCGCGAAGTGGGCCGCTGCCGGTTGCACCGTCCATCACCTGATCTGCACCGACGGGTCCAAGGGCACCTGGGATCCCGACGCGGACATCGTGGCGCTTGCGCGGCGTCGCGAGGACGAACAGCGCGAGGCGGCTCGCCGGCTCGCCGGCGAGAGCGCGGGCGAGGTGCGGTTCCTCGGTCACGTCGACGGCGAGCTCCGCAGCACGCTCGACGTTCGATCGGCCGTCGCGCTCGTCATCCGGGAGTTGCGCCCCGCCGTCGTGCTCGGTCACGATCCCTGGAAGCGCTACCGACTCCATCCCGACCACCGCAACGCCGGGCTGCTCGCGTGTGAGGGCATCGTCGCCGCACGCGACCCCCACTTCGACCGCGACCACGGCATCGCTCATCACCGGCCGGACGCGCTGCTCCTGTGGGAAGCCGACGAGCCCGACCACGCCGAGGACGTCAGCGACTTCGTCGATGCCAAGCTCTCCGCGCTCGAGGCGCACGTGAGCCAGTTCGAGTCGACGATGCGGGCGACCGACGACGACCAGCTCGCCGTGTTCCGGGACCGCATCAGAGCCAGACTCGCCACGCTCGGCGCACCGTTCGACTTCGACGCCGCCGAGGTGTTCAAGCTCATCCCCGACCTGTGACCTGATGGTTCGCTCGCTGCGCCGGGCGGGTCGGTCGTCGGCGCGCGGCCACCGAACGAACGGGGCTCGGGAGGCTCCGCAGAGCCGCCCGAGCCAACCGTCTCGGATCGTGCGGGCGACACCCGCAGCTACCGCCGCTTCGGAACGGCCCGCCTCGGCGAGGCCGTCGTGGCCGGTGCCTTCTTCGCAGGCGCCTTCTTGGCCGGTGCCTTCTTCGCTGGCGCCTTCTTCGCTGGCGCCTTCTTCGCCGGTGCCTTCTTCGCCGGCGCCTTCTTCGCTGGCGCCTTCTTCGCTGGCGCCTTCTTCGCTGGCGCCTTCTTCGCTGGCGCCTTCTTCGCTGGCGCCTTCTTCGCCGGCGCCTTCTTCGCTGGCGCCTTCTTGGCCGGTGCCTTCTTGGCCGGTGCCTTCTTGGCCGGTGCCTTCTTGGCCGGTGCCTTCTTCGCCGGTGCCTTCTTCGCTGGTGCCTTCTTCGCTGGTGCCTTCTTGGCTGGTGCCTTCTTGGCTGGTGCCTTCTTGGCTGGTGCCTTCTTGGCCGGTGCCTTCTTCGCAGGTGCCTTCTTCGCAGGTGCCTTCTTCGCAGGTGCCTTCTTGGTTCCGTTCATCGGGTCACTTTCCGTTCAGGGTGGCCTTGAGCGCGGAGCTGGCCGAGAACTTCATCGCGGTCGATGCGGCGATGTCGACGGGCTCACCGGTCTGCGGGTTCCGGCCCGTGCGGGCTTTGCGTTCGGTCGTACTGAACGAACCGAAGCCCGCCCACGCGACCTTGTCGCCCTTCATCGTCGTGGCGACGACGTAGTCGAAGAACGCGCCGAGCGTCGCCTCGGCCTCAGCCTTCGAGACACCGGCTGCCTCAGCGACGTCGCTGATCATCTCTGCCTTGGTTGCCATTGAGTTCCTCTTTCGGATTGTCGTGATCGGTGGCCAGTCCGCCGCGTAGCCGTACGGACAGGACACCGCCACGCCGCAGGTGCGGCGCAACGGGACCATGAGACTGACCGCGACGTACGGCGTTCAAGGATCGAAGATGTTGCACTTGCAACGACCGAGATGGGCGGCAATTCACCTCGGCCGCCCCGTCACGGACGGAACGGCTCGAACTCGACCCTGAGGCGCCTCGCGATGGCCGCCGATTCGCCGTCGGCGTACTTGGTCCGCGGCCAGAAGAAGCCGCGCAGTCCGTCGCCTTTCACCCTGGGGACCACGTGCACGTGGAGGTGGGCGACGCTCTGGCTGACCACGTTGTTGTTGGCGACGAACGTCCCTTGGGCGCCGAGCACTTCTGGCAACGATCGGCTGATGTGTGCCACCCGTTGCCAGAACGGTCCGATGTCGGCATCCGCCTGCTCGCCGAGCGTCACCACGTGGTTGGTAGGAACGACGAGCGTGTGACCGGGGAACAGCGGCGAGCGATCGAGGAACGCGACCGCGACGTCGTCGTCGAACACGATGTCGGCGGCGACGCGGCCGGCGATGATCCCGCAGAACGGGCACGAGGGGTCCGAGGCTGCTGCACCCACGGACCCATCATGGCCGCCTCGGCCGGCCGACCCGCGCCGCCGTCCCGATCTTCCTCGTCATCGCCGACCGAGGGGCTTGTCGTGCCGCAGAGTCGTCGGGCGACCATCCACCACGGCGCGCGGACGCTCGGCTATCAATGCCGTCGTTGGGTAATGGAACTCGATTCGAGCCGATTCCGCGGGAGACCGCCGAGGAGTGATGGTGACCGACCTGCTTCCTTCGACCGACGAACCGACCACCGGCATCACGCCAGGCGGGTCCGATCGCACCGAAGGAGGGCAGCGCACCCGGCTGGTACTCGACACCTCCGTGCTGATCTCCGACCCGACGTGCGTTCTCGAGTTCGTCGGCGCCGACATCGTGATCCCGCTCACGGTCGTCGAGGAACTCGACGGCCTCAAGAGCCGCAGTGACGACGTCGGGCGGGCGGCGCGCACGGCGCTGCGCACGCTCGAGGAGTTGCGGGTGCAACACGGCGGGTCGCTCGCAGCCCCCGTCCCCACCGGTTGCGGCGGGACGACGCTGCAGATCGAGATCAACAACATCCGCAAGCATCTCCTCGTCGAGCACGGCCTCGACCCGAGCGTGCCGGACAACCGGATCATCGGGGCGGCGATCGGCCAGTCCGACTTCGGCCCGACCACGATGGTCAGCAACGACGCGGCCCTGCGCATCAAGGCCGCACACCTCGGCGTCCCCGCCGCAGAGCACCGTCTCACCCGCTCCGATCGCGCGCGGCCGGCCGTCGGCTGGACGTCGATCGAGGCGCCCTACGAGGCGATCGACTGCCTCTACGCCGCCGGGGGGATCTCGATCGACGCCGTGGTGCCCGGCGACGGCGACCGGCCAGCCGAGAACGAGTTCGCGGTCCTGCGCGCCGGATCGCAGTCGGCCCTCGTGCGGGTGGTCGGCGACGAGTTCGTGCTGCTGACGCACGCGACACCTGAACCATGGGGGCTGCGCCCGCGCAGCAAGGAGCAGCGGTTCGCGCTCGAATTGCTCCTCGACCCGGACATCTCGGTGATCGCCCTCGACGGGCGGGCCGGAACGGGCAAGACCCTGCTCGCCATCGCCGCCGGCCTGGAGCAGGTCGTCGAGCGCCGCCGGTACGAGCGGCTCGCCGTCTATCGCCCGCTCGTCCCGGTCGGGCGGGCCGACGTCGGGTTCCTGCCCGGTGGGCTCGACGAGAAGCTCGACCCGTGGATGTCGGCGATCCACGATGCGATCGTCGCCCTGACCGACCTCGGCAGCAGTCATGACGCGGGCAACCTGATCGAGGAACTGACGAGCCGCGGCCAGCTCTCGCTGGAATCGGTCACGTTCCTGCGCGGTCGGTCGTTGCACCGCCAACTCGTCCTGATCGACGAGGCGCAGAACCTCGAACCGACCACGCTGCGCACGATCCTGACCCGGGTCGGCGAGGGCAGCAAGGTCGTGTTCACCGGCGACACGAGCCAGATCGATGCGCCGTATCTCGGCGAGTCCAACAACGCCCTCAGCGTGCTGTCGTCGGCGTTCGCCGGGCAGCGCTGCTTCGGGCACATCACGCTCACGTCCTGCGAGCGCAGCGACGTCGCCAGCCTGGCCGCCGAACTCCTGTAACGCCGACCGCTCCGCGCCCGGCGCGCTCGCGTCGCCACGCAGCGTCGGCCGAACGCCTCCGCCCGTACGGATTGACCCTTGCCCACGCCGCCGAAATCATTTAGTGTTAAATCCGAGCGACGGGGCGCCAACCCCTCCCGGCCCCCGTCGCTCCTTTCGAGGACGAGGAGCAGAGATGGCCATCGCCGAGGTGTACGAGCCCGTAGAGGTGATCATCGGGGACTGGCGCGAACACGCCGCCTGCAAGGGTCGCACCGAGCTGTTCTTCCCCCGGCGCGCCGAGCGCCCCCAGGCCCGGCACCGGCGCGAAGCGCGAGCGGCCCTGCTCTGCGCCGGCTGCGTCGTGCGCGAAGCCTGCCAACAGTACGCACGCGACAACCATGAGTACGGCTACTGGGGCGGCGAGTCCGAGGAGGACCGGCACCTCGCCGGATTCACCATCGCCGCCCCGATCGGGATCCGCGCCCGTACGGCGTCATCGCCGCCCCGCTGAGCGCGCGCAGCGGTGGCCGGCGCCCGGCGGGCCGGGCCGACGGTGACACCGGCTGTCTATGGTGAAGCCGTGACACTGCCGCGGTTCGCCGTCGTCGACATCGAGACATCGGGCTTCTCGGCACGGCGGCACCGCATCCTCCAGGTCGGGTTGGTCACCGTCGAGGGCGACGGCCATGTGGTCGACCAGTGGTCGACCCTCGTGCGGCTGCGGTGGCCGTTCTCCCGGGTCGGACCGACCGAGGTCCACGGCATCACCCGCCCGATGCTCGCGGGAGCACCGCGCCTCGACGACGTGCTCGACGAGTTCGCCGCCCGCCTCGACGGTGCGGTGTTCACCGCTCACAACGCCAGCTTCGACGGTGAGTTCCTCCTGCGTGCGTCGCGTCACCGCGCCCGCACCGACCCGCTGCGAACCGCGCTCGAGACCAGGCTGTGCACGCTGCGGATGTCGCGCCGGCTCGATCCCGAGCGGGCGCGCTCGCACCGGCTCGCCGACCTCTGCGACCGCTACGGCGTCGACCTGGTCCGGCCCCACGACGCGCTCGCCGACGCGGCTGCGACCGCGGCGGTGCTCCCGCACCTGCTGCAGGCCCACCAGATCACCGAACGCGAGCAGCTCCGACCGTTCTACGACCGCGGGCGAGCGTCGAGCTCGTAGCGGGCGAGCACGGTCGCCGCGAGCTCGGTCGCCCGGTCGAGCGCAGGGCCCGGCGTCAACACATCGGCACCCGGCCCCAGTCGGATGAGCAGGCGGCTCAGCCAACGCTCGCTGGCGACTGGCAGCGTCACCTCGGCGTCGCCGTCGCCCAGCTCGGTCACCCGATCGACCGGATATTGCTCGATGATCCAGCGAGCGGCGGGAGCCAGCCGCAGGGTGATGCGCGGCAGGTCCCGCTCGTCGAAGAAGCGATCGGGCGCCCGGACCGGACCATCGCTCGGCACGGTGCGGCCGGTCGGGCGAACCGACTCGATGCGATCGAGCCGGAATGTGCGCAGCTCGCCGGAACGGTCGTCGTCGGCGACGCACGTACCAGTTCCCACCGTCGGTGAAGACGTGGCGCGGAACGATCGTCCGCTCGGTGACGTCGTCGCGGGCGGGCACGTAGTACGAGATCGACAGTTCGGCGGCGTCGGCGGCGGCCGCCGCGATGTCGTCGGTCAGCGGGGGGCGGGCGAGGTCGACGACCACCCCGGCCGTGTCGTCGCTGCCGTCGTCGGCAGCCGGCAGCCCCGCCCGACCGAGCAGGTGGGCCAACTTGTCGAGGCCGCGCGCGAGCGGACCCTGCGGGTCGGCTCCCGGGAGCTCCATCGCGGCGCGCGCCGACGCGAGCAACGCGAAGCCCTCGGGGGCGGTCAGGCGGAGCGGGCGGGTGAACAGGCGTGGCACGCCGACGAACACGACACCGTCGTCGACGAAGACGTCGACCATCTCGTCGACGTACGGCGGCAGGCCGCACATCGCCACGAGCTCGAGATCGCGCGTCACGTCGGCCTCGGACATGTCGAAGCGGGTCGCGACCTCGGCGAGCGGCACCTCGCCGGCCTCCATCAGCCACGGCAGCATCACCAGCAGCCGCTGCAGCCTGGCCGGGGCGTTGCGTTGCGGGCTCACGAGCCGACCCGGGCCACGCCCCGCAACCAGTCGACGATCGCGTCCCGCACCTCGGGCGGGTCGATGACGACGGCGTGCTCGAGCAAGCCCAGCACCCACGAGCGGAACGCCTCGAGGTTCGTCGCCGGCACGACGACCTCGATGTCGCCGTTCTCGTGGCGGGCGACGACCCGTTCCGAGCCCAGTTCCCGCTCGACCGCCCCGGCCCGGACGGCGTCGATCAGGACCCGGGCCTCGACGCCGTCGTCGGGTGCGTGGCCGATCTGCTTGGGGTCGGTGGGGAACGCGTTGCGGGGATCGAACGACTCCGGACGGCGGAACGACCCCGGCGGTCCGACCGTGATCGCGCCCGCCCCACCGTCGAACCGGTCGACGCGGAACGTCCGCTGCGACTCGCGGTCGTGGTCGTGACCGACCACGTACCAGAACCCCCCGCGCAGGAGCACACCCCACGGGTCGAGCCGTCGAGGCTGGTTGCGGTAGGAGAACGCGATCGACGACCGGGCGGCAACCGCGGCGCGGATCACCGGGAGCTCGGGACGATCCGGAAGCACGGCGGACACCGGGGGTTGCTCGCCGCCGACCGCGCCGCCGAGCTTCCAGATCGCATCCTGACCCGAGGTCGACCCGGTCCGCACGGCGGCGACGGCGACCTGCAACGCACGCATCTCGTCGTCGTCGAGATCGAGATCGTCGAGCTCGTAGGTGGCCCGGTCGATCCGGTACCTCGTCTGGCCGGCGTACGGGCCGCCGGTCACCATCTCGGTCTCGATCGGAACCCCGATGTCGCGCAGGGCCGCCTTGTCGCGCTCGAACGCCGCCCGCCGGGCGCCGTGGTCGTCGGGGTACTGCCCGTCCAGCTCACCGGCGATCTGCACGAGGCTCAGAGGCTGCGCCGTCTCGAGCAGCAGCGCGAGCAGGTTGGTCAGGCGCTCGACGCGGTCGGCCATAGGGCGATCATCGTAGGAGCGGCACCGTGTCCGGCCCACCCGCCCATGCCTCCGCCCGACCGAAGGGACTCGCGCCGGCACGCCCGATCACGTCGGTCGGTAGTCGTAGAAGCCGCGACCGGACTTACGGCCGAGCAGCCCCGCCTCGACCATCCGCGACAGCATCGGCGGTGGCGCATAGAGCGGCTCCTTGAACTCCTCGTACATCGACTGGGCGACGGCCAGCGTCGTGTCCAGCCCGATCAGGTCGGTCAGATGGAGTGGCCCCATCGGGTGGTTGCAGCCCTCGACCATGCCGTGGTCGATGTCGTCGGCGGTGGCGAACCCCGACTCGAGCATCCGGATCGCGGAGAGCAGGTACGGGATCAGCAGCGCGTTGACCACGAAACCCGCTCGATCCTGGCTGCGGATCACGAGCTTGCCCAGACGCTCGGTGGCAAACGTCCTGGCCCGGTCCAGCGTGTCGGCGGAGGTCATCAGGCTGGTCACCAACTCGACGAGCTTCAGCACCGGCACCGGGTTGAAGAAGTGGATGCCGACCACGTGCTCCGGACGGGCGGTGGCGATGCCGAGCTTCATGATCGGGATCGAGCTGGTGTTGCTGGCGAGGATCGCGTCGTCGTCCTCGACGATCCCGTCGAGCGCCGAGAACACCTCGGTCTTGAGCCGCTCGTCCTCGACGACCGCCTCGATGACGAGCTGACGATCCGCCATCTCGCCGAGGTCGGTCGTGAACACCAACCGGGCCGTGCTCGCCGCACGCTCGTCCTCGATCATCCGACCGCGGGCGACCGCTCGGTCGAAGGATGCCGCGAGCCGGTCGCGCGCCCGCTCGGCACTCGCTGCATCGACCTCGTGGACGACGGTGTGCAGCCCGGCGCGGGCACACACCTCGGCGATACCCGCCCCCATCTGTCCGCACCCCACGACTCCGACCCGTTCGATCGTCATCCCCGTTGCCTCCTCGACCTCTGGGCCGGCGGCGGGCAGCCGGCCGTCACCGGATCATGCCAGACCGACGCGCCGCAGCGCTCGAGCACGACGTCAGCGGTTGGCGCGGTACCAGGCGATCGAGGCGTTGGTCGACGTGTCGTGCGCCGACGGCACCGGCGCGCCGGTCAGTTCGGGGGTGATCACGTTGGCCAACTCCTTACCGAGTTCGACGCCCCACTGGTCGTAGCTGTCGACGCCCCACACCGTGCCCTGGACGTGGACGACGTGCTCGTAGAGCGCGATCAATTGGCCCAACACCGACGGCGACAGCCGATCGGCGAGGATCATCGTGCTCGGCCGATTGCCGTCGAAGCTGCGGTACGGCTCGACCGCGTCCGTGCGCCCGAACGCCAGCGCCTCGGCCTGGGCGAACAGGTTCGCCATCAGCAGGTCGTGGTGCTCCTGGTACGGATGCGCAGCCCGGGCGAACCCGATGAAATCGACCGGCACCACCCGCGTCCCCTGGTGGAGGAGTTGATAGAACGCGTGCTGCCCGTTGGTGCCGGGCTCGCCCCAGACGATCGGACCGGTGTCGCCGGCGACCGGGGAACCGTCGAGTCGGACCGACTTGCCGTTCGACTCCATGTCGAGCTGCTGGAGGTAGGCCGGGAAACGGTCGAGGTCGTTGGCGTACGGCAGCACCGCCTTCGTGTCGTACCCGAGCACGTTCGCGTACCAGATGCCGATCATCGCCAGCAGGACCGGGGCGTTGCGCTCGAGCGGTGCGGTGCGGAAGTGCTCGTCCAGGGCGTGGAAGCCGTCGAGCAGTTCGCGGAAGCGCTCGGGGCCGATCGCGATCATCACCGAGAGGCCGATCGCCGAGTCGACCGAGTACCGGCCACCGACCCAGTCCCAGAACCCGAACATGTTGGCGGTGTCGATCCCGAAGTCGGCGACCCGCTCGGCATTGGTCGACACGGCGACGAAATGGTCGGCGACCGCGCCGTCGCCGAGCGCGTCGACGAGCCAGGCCCGGGCCGTCCGCGCGTTGGTCAGCGTCTCGATCGTCCCGAACGTCTTCGACGCGACGATGAACAGTGTCGACGCCGGGTCGGAGTCGGCGAGCACGGCAGCGATGTCGGCACCGTCCACATTGGAGACGAACGAGCATCGGATCCGATCGTGCCGGAACGGGCGCAGCGCTCGGTAGACCATCGCCGGGCCGAGGTCGGACCCACCGATGCCGAGGTTGACCACGTGGGTGATGCGGTCGTCGGCTCGGACGCGATCGGCGAAGGCCGCCATCCGGTCGAGCACCTCGTGCACGTCGGGCACCACGTTGCGACCGTCGACGAGGAACTCGCCGCCGGCCGGGACGCGCAGCGCGACGTGGCCGACCGCCCGATCCTCGGTGACGTTGATGTGCTCGCCGGCGAACATCGCGTCGCGACGGGCCTCGACGCCGCTGCGGCGGGCCGCATCGATCAGCGCGCCGAGCACCACGTCGTCGATGCGGTGCTTGGAGTAGTCGATCCGTAGCCCGCCCACCGTGACGAGGTAGCGGTCGGCGCGGGACGGGTCGGATGCAAACAGCGCCCGCAGGTCGCCGGGCCGGGGTGTCGCCGCGAGCTCCATCAGCACGTCCATCGTCGCGAACCTACCGCGGGAGGCGCCGGGCCGCCGCCGGGTCGAGGAAGATCGCCGTGTTCGCCCGGCGCACCCGAGCGATCGGGATCGTCCGGTCGCCGCGGACCCAACGCTCGACCATCTCCGCCTTGCCCTGACCCGTCGTGAGGACGAGCCGGGAGCGCGCGGCGTTCACGACGCGTGGGGTCAGCGTCATCCTCCGCCGCCCGTGGAACTCGCCGGTCACCTCGACCGGGCGGCCGCTGGCGCCGATCGACGGTTCCGCCGGCGGCCACGAGGCGGTGTGCCCGTCCGCGCCGAGCCCGAGGTGGACGACATCGAGGCGATCGGGCAGACCGGCGGCGTATCGCCGGGCGGCCGCCCGCAGATCTCGAGCGGTCACCGGCATCGACCGGATCCGGCACGGCAGATCATGGAGTTGGCCGGCGTTGCGGTCGGGGTGACCGTCGGGAGCGACCCGCTCGTCGACCTGCCAGACGGTCACCCGCTCCCACGGCAGGTCCTCGGCGACCAGCGCAGCCAGCATCGGTGGCGCCGTGCTCCCGCCGCTGACCGCGAGCAGCGCGACACCGCGCTGCCGCACCGCCTCCTCCACACGGCGGGCCAGCCACGCCGCAGCGTCCGCGCTCGGCCGCTCGCTCACGTTCACGTCCACCCCCACACGATCCCACACCCACCTCCCGCACCCCCACCCCCCAACGGTTTGTGTGACCGAACATCGCGACATCCGACGTCTTCGGTCACACAAACCGGCGGGCCCACGATTCGTGTGACCGAACATCGCGACATCCACCGTCTTCGGTCAAACAAACCGCCCGGAATCCGTGTGACCGAACATCGCGACATCCGACGTCTTCGGTCACACAAACGGGATGGGCGGGGGGCGGGAGGTGGGGTGGGAGGGCGTAGCCTGCGGCGATGCGTCACGCCCGGAGCACGGCGCCTGCGCCGGCGGCCGACGATGCGGGCCGAGCCGTCGCTCGCGGCGTGCAGGTCGGGCTGCTGGCGTACCTGCTGTGGGGGTTCCTCACCATCTACTGGAAACAGCTCGCCGCTTTCGGTGCGCTCGAGCTGATCGGCTGGCGGATGGTGTGCGCGGCGATCGTGATGGCCGGCATCACCACCGCCAGGGGGACGTGGCCGGTGATCGCCGGGGCGTTCCGCGACGGCGCCGTTCTGCGCCGGTTGACGGTCGCCGCGCTGCTGCTCACCATCAACTGGGGCAGCTACGTGTGGGCGGTGGTCAACGACCGGGTGATCGAGACCGCACTCGGCTACTTCATGGCGCCGCTGGCGACGATGGCGATCGGCGTGTACGTCCTCCACGAGGAGCCGACCCGGGCGCAGCGGTTCGCCTTCGCCTGCGCGGCGATCGCTGTCGTCATCCTGACCATCTCCTACGGCCGGCCACCGTGGATCGCGCTGGTCCTCGCAGCATCCTGGAGCCTGTACGGGCTCAGCAAGCGGCGCATCGATCTCGGACCGGTCGACGGGCTGGCGGGCGAGACGCTGCTCACGCTGCTGCCGGCGATCGTCCTGCTCGTCGCGCTCAGCGGTCGGGCCGACAGCGTCGTGCAGGCAGCCGACGCCACCGAGTGGGTGTTCGTCCTCGGGACCGGCGTCGTCACCGCCGTCCCGCTGATGCTGTTCGCCCACGCGGCGAAGATCGTCCCGTTCACCCTGCTCGGGCCGCTCAACCTGCTCGTGCCGGTGATCAACTTCGGGCTGGGTTGGCTGCTGTACGGCGAGCCGATGCCGCTCGACCGGCTCATCGGCTTCGCCTTCGTCTGGGTCGCCCTGATCGCGGTGATGTCGGACCGCATCCGCACGACTCGACGTGCCGCGACCGCGGTTCGGACCTGAACTACCGTCGCCGGCGTGCGCCCCGCGATCGTGCTCTGTGGTTCGGTGCTGCTGCTCGCCGGGTGCTTCACCACGTCGGGCGACTTCAAGAAGGACGCCCAGGACTTCATCCTCGGCAACCAGGGCCTCCGCGACGCGACCGGCGCCACGTTCACCACCGCCACCTGCCAGGAGCCCGAACGTCGCGACATCGGTACGACGTTCGCCTGCACGGCGGTCGACGACCAGGCCAGGTCGTGGGAGTTCAGCGTCGAGATCACCGGATCGAACGAGTACACGGTCAACGTCAGCCGCTTCCCCTGAGCCGCCCGCCCGAACGGCGGTGCTCCGGGCGGCCCGGCCGCGATGACCAGGGCATCGAATCCCAGCCCGACCCCCCGCCCAGGTGCCAGTATCCGGTACCGACCAGCGAACCTGAACAAGGAGACCGAACCTCATGAAGAAGTCCATCCTCGCGGCGAGCGTCGCCGCACTCGTCTTCACCGCCTGCGGTGGCGGTGGAAGCGACCAGGACAAGGTGGCCGACGCGCTCATCAAGGACGCGAAGGACCAGAGCGTCGACATCGACGAAGCGTGCGTCAAGCGCGTGATCTCCGATTTGAGCGACGAGGACGCGAAGAAGGCCCTCGACCTCCCCGACGGCGCCGACATCGGCGATGCCGACCTGTCGCCGGAGGGCGTGGCCCTCACCGAGGACCTGTTCACGTGCGTCGACATCGGATCGCTCATCGACGAGCAGATCGCCGCCCTGCGGGATCAGGGCATCGACTTCGACGAGCAGTGCGTCCGCGATGCGTTCGACTCCATCGACCTCGCCGCCGTCGGCGAGAGCGGCGTGCTGCCCGACGAGGCCCAGAGCGCACTGATCGAGTGCATCAACATCGGCGGCTGAGCGACATCGCCGCCGGCGAGCACCCACCCCCTGACGCGCACCGGCCGGCGGCTCCGAGGAGCCGCCGGCCGGTGCAGTTCTCACCCGATGATCAGCCGGCTACCGACGAGCGGGAGCCGGCTGATCGAGGTGCTGGGATCAGCTCTGGTAGGAGCCGCCCTGGCCTTCGAAGTCGACGACATCACCGATGCCGCACGAAGGTCGAGCGCGCCATCGACGACCTGGACTTCCTGGATCTGGGCTGCCTCGGTCCAGTAGGCGTCGTTGACGCCGTCCAGCTTGAGGGTGCCGCCGAGCAGCGTGCCGTTCGTCGTGTCGGCGTTCCACACCGCGGTCATCAGGTTGACCCGGTTGAGGCCACCCGGCAGCGCCGCTGCCGAACGCAGGACGTCGTCGACGAACTGGCCGTAGAGGACGCCGGTCGAGTACGAGCCGTCGGCGCACGTGACGTCGCCGTACTCGGCGAGCACCTGCTTCGATCTCGCTCGATCGCCGGATCGTCGTCGTACACCGGGTCACCGCAGACCTTGTTCGAGTTGGTCATGCGGACGCCGGCCCCATCGTCGGCGAGCGTGCCCGCCAGCGTCCTGAACCGGCGTCGAAGAAGCTCGACAGGTTGTTGCAGGTGTACGACATGAAGAACCGCGGACGCCATTCGGAGCCGGCGACGGCGCCGACCGTCTGCGGGCAGAACGCCGCCGTGGTTCCGGCGACGAACACGTCGGCGTCCGTGGCGATCAACGTCGTCATCTCGTTGGTCACGTCGGCGGCGGCCGGGTCGTGGAGCTCTTCGCCGGCGATGGTGATCTGCCACCTCGTCGGCGCACTTCTGCAGCGTCTGCTGGTAGGTCTTGCCGAAGTCGTTGTTCATGATCAGCGCGGCGACCGAGGCCCCCTCACCGAACTCGTCGACGATCGCGTTACACCAGATCTCCGTCTCGGTGACGTAGTTCAAGATGTTGCCGACCGTCCACGGGTAGTTCGCCGGGTCGCCCCAGAACGGGAAGCCGGAGCTGTTGAACAGCTGTGGCACGCAGGCCTCGTCGGTGATCGGACGAGCTGCGAAGTTGATCGGCGTACCGATGAGGTGCACGAAGGCGAAGATGTCCTCGGTATCGATCATCTCCTCGATGTTCGCCACCGCGCGGCCGGCCTCGTACCCGTCGTCACGCTTGACGAGCACGATCTGCTTGCCGTCGATCGGATCGGTGTCGTTGAGGTAGTCGAAGTAGAACTCCATGCCGTCGCCGATGGCGCCGAACGCGGCGAGCGCACCCGACTGCGGAAGCGACTGCCCGAGACGGATCTCGTCACCGTCGACACCGGTGGTCGCACTCCAGTCGTCCGGGCACTCGTCGAGGTTCAACGTGGTGCCGGCGGCGATCTCGACGTCACCTTCGAGCGCGCAGCGCCTCGCCGCTGCCGGCTGCGTCGGTCTCGACCGGTGCGTCGGTCTCCTCGGTCATCGCATCGGTCTCGACCGGTGCGTCCGTTTCCTCGGTCATCGCATCGGTCGCAGCCGGTGCATCGGTGGCCGGTGCACCGGTGTCGGCGCTCCCTCCGTTGTCGTCACTCCCGCACGCCGCGACGACCAGGCCTCCGGCCATGATCACTGCGACGGTGCGCTTCCATGTGCGTGAAGCTCGCATGTTCTCCCCTCAAGTGTGTGTGGTGCTGATTGGTCAGCTCGTGGTCGGGCGCGCCCAGCGCCCGAGATCTCAGGTCGGAGCGCTGTCCGGCCCGACGTCGGCACCGACCGTAGCCGACGACTGGTCGCCCGGCGGGGTCGGCGGTTCCGGAGGCACGAAGCCCTCGGGAACCGCCGGGACCAGCACGAAGTAGCGCGCCTTCAACTTGCGTACGCCGGCGACGATGCCGCCGGGCAGGAAGAACATCAGCGCGATCAGCAGCACGCCCATGATCAGCGTGCCGGTCGGACCCTGGAGCCACCGCTCGGGAACGCCGGGGAACTCCTCGGTCGACGACGACCAGTCGGGGACGAATGCGATGATCAGCCCGCCGAGGACCGCACCGGAGTTCGTCCCGACGCCGCCGATAACGAGGCCGACGATGAACAGGATCGACAGCAGCTGGGTGAAGTCGCCCGGCGAGGCGATCCCGAGCTCGGCGACGTAGATCATGCCGCCGATCCCGCCGATCGCAGTCGAGATCCCGAACGGCGATCGTCTTGTACAGCGCGAGATTGACGCCCGACACGGCAGCGCTCGTCTCGTTGTCGCGAATCGCCCGGATCGCTCGACCGGGTCGGCTGCGTGAGCAGGTTGCGAGATCAGGAGCACCAGCACGCCGATCATCACGACGAACAGGATGAACATCCAGACGCGGTCGGCCTCCTTGCTCGACAGGTCACCATCGCCGAAGTACTCGCCGATGAACGGGATGCCCTGGAGTGCATCGGCGATGCCGTCGATCGGGAGCCAGCCCGGAGCGACGAGGTCGGAGTCGGTCGTCTTGCCGGCTGCACCGGCGGTGTACGTCTCGAGCTGCTCGAGTTGCACGATCGACGGGAACACGGCCGCGAGGCCCAACGTGACGAGCGCGAGGTACAACCCCTTGATCCGCAGGGCCGGGATGCCGAGCAGCAACCCGAGCACGAAGCACACCGGGATGATCACGATCAGCGTCGAGAGCCACGACCAGTGTGTGATCGGCGACGAGCCACGCCGCGAGGTAGGCGCCGGTCCCGAAGAAGAAGCTCTGGCCGAGCGAGAGCTGGCCGGTGTAGCCGACGACGACCTGCAGGCCGAGGATCGCGACCGAGAACGAGATCGCCTTGTTGATCCGCGGGATGCTCAGCGAGTACTTGTTGCCGAGGATCGTCGATCTGGCCGGTGTCGGCGTAGGCGAAGGCGATCAGCACGAGGAACAGCAGGAACAGCCCCCAGGCGATCAGCTTGTAGTTGCGGTACGCCGGAGTGCCCTGGACGAGGAAGCGTGGTGGCCATCGTGTCCCCCTAGACCCGTTCCACCGGTGGGGTGCCGAACAGGCCGGACGGTTTGAACAGCAGCACGATCATCAGCACGACCACGGCGGCCGCGAGGCTGAGCTCGTTCGGGATCGGGGTGTACGGCACCAGGATGCTCTGGACCGCGCCGATCAGCGATGCCGCCGATGATCGCCCCCCAGAGGCTGTCGAGGCCGCCGAGCGCCGCGGCCGACGCGGCGAAGATCAGCACCCGGACCATGACGAAGGGGTCGAGCTGGCGGATCGGGTCGGCGACGAACACACAGGCGCCGAGCGTGCCGACCGCGGCGGCGATCGCCCAGCCGAACTGGAGGGTCGGGCCGACGCGGATGCCGACGAGCTGGCTCGACTCGAGGTTCGACGACACCGCCCGGAACGCCAGGCCGATCTTGGTCTTGTTGAGCAGCACCGTGAGCAGTCCCACGGTGACGACCACGGTCATCACCACGCCGACCGTGTACCAGCTCAGCGTGGCGCTGCCGATCGTCAACGCCTTGCCCGGACGGAAAGAGCTCGGGGAACTTACGGGGGTCGAAGCGCCAGATGATGCCGGCGAGCGACGCCGAACGCGAGGAACAGGCCGAGCGTGATGATCACGAGCGGCAGATGATCGGCCGGGTCGAACGGTCGGATCAGGGTTCGCTCGATGCCTGCGGCGAGCACGGCCGAGATCACCATCCCGACGAAACACTGCGACCCACATCGGCACACCCCGCTCGGTGGCGAGCACCAGCACGATGAACGCGCCGAACATCGCGCATCTCACCCTGGGCGAAGTTGATCAGCGTCGTCGCCTTGAAGATCATCACGAGCGCCATGGCGATCAGTGCGTAGGTCGACCCGTTCGACAGGCCGTCGAACACTCGGTTGAGGAAGAGTTCCATGTCCATTGGGTCAGACTCCCAGGTAGGCCTTGCGGATGGCGTCGTCGTTCATCAGCTCGTCGGCGGGACCCTCGAGCGAGATGCGACCCGACTCGAGCACGTACCCGCGGTCGGCGATGCCGAGTGCGAGTTGGGCGTTCTGCTCGACGACCAGCATCGTCGTGCCCGTCTCCTTGTTGATGTCTGCGAAATCGCTGGAACAGGTCCTGCACGATCATCGGTGCGAGCCCCAGCGACGGCTCGTCGAGCAGCAGCAGACTCGGGCCGGGACATCAGCGCCCGCGACACGGCGAGCATCTGCTGCTCGCCACCCGAGAGGCTGCCCGCCCGCTGGTCTCGGCGGTCGTAGAGCACGGGGTAGACCTCGTACCACTTCGCCATGTCGGCCTCGACCTCGTCGTCCTTGCGGATGTAGGCGCCGACGCGCAGGTTGTCCTCGACCGAGAGCTCCGGCAACGTGCCCCGACCCTGCGGCACGTGGGCGACGCCGAGTCGCACGATGTCGGCCGCCCGGTGGCTGCCGATCTCCTCGCCGCGGAGCTTGATGCTGCCGGTGGTCTCGATCATGCCCGACACGGCGCGCAGCGTGGTGGTCTTGCCCGGCGCCGTTCGCGCCGAGGATGACGACCACCTCGCCGATCGCCGACGTGGAAGTCGAGGCCGTGCAGCACCTGGATCTGGCCCGTAGCCGCCGTGGAGGTCGCTGACCTCGAGGACCTTGCCCTCGGCGGTCATGCGGGCGTCCCGAGGTAGGCCTCGATCACCGCTGGGTCCTCCTGCACCTGCGCCGGGGAGCCCTCGGCGATCTTGCGGCCGAAGTCGAGCACGACGACGTTCTCGGAGATGCCCATCACGAGCCCCATGTGGTGCTCGACGAGCAGGATCGTCAGGTCGTATCCGGTGCGGATCTTGTGGATCACCTCCGACAACTCGTCGACCTCACTGTGGGTCAGCCCGGTCGCCGGCTCGTCGAGCATCAGCAGCTTCGGCCGGCCGATGAGGCACCGGGCCAGCTCGATCCGCTTCAGCGTGCCGTACGGCAGCCCGGCGCACTGCTTGAACGCGACATCGGCGAGGCCGAGGTCGGCGAGGATCTCGAACGCCTCCAGCTTGAGCGCCGCCTCCTCCTTCTTGCGACCGATGTTGAGCATCGCCGGTGAGGAAGTTCTGCTTGCTCCGCGTGTGCGCGCCGGCCATCACGTTCTCGATCACCGCCATGTTCGGCCACAGCGCGAGGTTCTGGAACGTGCGGAAGACCCCGACCTTGGCGATCTGGTGGGGCTGGAGGGCGAGCAGGTCCTCGCCGTTGAACCGCACCGTGCCGCCGCTCGGGTCGTAGATCCGGCTGACGACGTTGAACATCGTGGTCTTGCCAGCACCGTTCGGCCCGATCAGGCCGCAGATCTGCCCCTCCTCGATGTCGAAGGAGAGATCGCTGAGCGCGACGATGCCACCGAACCTGCACCGAGATGTCGTTCACTTCGAGCAATGCCATGCTGAAACCCCCTCAGATCGCTGCCGGCTTCGGGGCAAGGTAGCACGGGCACGTCATGGACCCGAATCGCACTCCGAGCGCCCGCACGCGAAGTTCGAAGGTGAGAACTCGGAAAGAGCCGTGATCCGAGCGCGGCCGGGATCGTCCGGGAGCCCCATAGAGTCGACCTCGTGGGATCGCGACGCCTCACCGTGCTTGCCGTCGGCATGGCGATGCTCGCAGCGTCGTGCTGCGGTGAGCGCCGGTGTCGCGCACGCAGTCGGCCGACCAGATCTCCTCGTCTCCCGACACGCCGGTGTTCGAGCCGGTCCCCACGCCCGATCCCACCGACCCGGGCAGCCCCGACCCGGGCAGCACCGACCCCGGCAGCACCGACCCGGACCCGGTCCCGACCACGCCCCCGCCGACGGTGCCCCTCGACTTCGAGGCCGACGCGATCGACTTCGGCCCTGAGAAGCCGGCACGCGCCTACGACGACTTCCTGCTCGCCGCGCTGACCGACCTCAACGCTTGGTGGGCCGACGGCGTACCCGCGCGGTCTACGGCGAGACCGTTCGAGCCACTCGCCGGCGACGTCTACGCGGCATACCCCGAACGCCCGGACGACATCCCGGGGTGCGGGACACCGCGCACGACCTACGACGACGTCCAGCGAGTTCGTCGCCTTCTACTGCGGGCTGGGCGACTTCATGGTCTACGACGACGGCAGCGACGGGCTGCTCTTCACGCTCGCCGCCGACTTCGGCCCGGCGACGATCGGGATCGTGCTCGCCCACGAATTCGGTCACGCGATCCAGCAGCGCTCCGGCGCGTTGAACCGCAACCTGCCGACCGTGATGACCGAGCAGCAGGCCGACTGCTTCGCCGGCGCCTGGGCCGGTCGGGTCAACCGCGACGACGCTCCGGGGATCAGCTTCACCGATCGCGACGTCCGTTCCGGGCTTGATCGCGATGATCAACGTCGAGGACCCGCTCGGCGTCAACCAGCTGACGGCCGGAGGACACGGTTCGGGCTTCGACCGGGTCGGGGCGTTCCAGGTCGGGTTCCGGGACGGCGAGGGGCGCTGCGCCGAGCTGATCGACGACCCGCTGCCGCTGACACCGAACCAGTTCCGCGACCTCGACGAGCGTCGCGTACCGGAGGCGACGCCACGTTCGGGTTCGGGGAGAACGAGCTCCTCGGGTTCCTCCCCGACGACCTCAACCTCTACTGGGACGTCGAGCTGCAGGCGACGTTCGGCGACTTCGGCTCCCTGACCCTCCGGGCGGCCGCGTCGAAGAGCGAGGTCGACTGCGCCGACCCAACCGGTCAGTTCGAACTGGGGGCGGTGCTGTGCCTCGACTCGCAGCGTCGTGTACCTGAACGAACCGCGCGCCGAGCAGGTCTACGACGAGATCGGCGACTTCGCCGTCGGCTACGTGCTCGGGATCGCGTGGGCCGACGCGGTGCAGAGCGCTCGATCGACTCGTCGCTGCGCGGCGAGGAACGAGCGCTGCTGAGCGACTGCCTCGTCGGGGCCTGGGTCGAGACGGTCATCCCCGGCTCCGACGGCCTGCCGACCGAGCCGCGAGCCGAGGGGCGCACGGTGACGGTCTCGCCCGGCGATCTGACCGAAGCGATCCAGACCATCATCCTGATCGGTGACGTCGGCAGTGACGACAACGTGATCGGGTCCGCGTTCGAGAAGACCGACGCATTTCGCGCGGGCGTGCTCGGCGGTCTCGATGCCTGCCCGCTCGATCGGTGACCTCGCTCACCTCGTCGGCCGACCCGCCCCCGTCGCACCGGTCAGTGGTCGTGGCAAGGGCGGACTCAACGCAGCAGAGTCACCCGAGGCGATCCAGCCATCCAGCGATGACCGCCGCGAGTTCGACCGGGCGATCGCCCTGCACGCTGTGGCCGGCACCATCGACGACGTGGACGTCGAGTCGCGGCTGACGACGCCGCGCCTCGGCGACGTCGTCGTCGTCGACCACCGGTGACGTCCCGCCGCGCACGAGCAGCAACGGGCAGGCGACCGAGCCGAAGTCGTCCCACAGCGACGGTCGGGCCGCGTCCGGCTCGCCGTCGGCGGTGGAGCGGGCGTGGCCCCGTCGGTCGTAGCGCCACTGCCACGACCCGTCGTCGAGACGGCGGGCGTTGTGCAGGATGCCCCGCCGCAGCGACGACTCCGAGCGCGTCGGGTTGAACTCGATCGTCCGGGCGAGCAGTTCGTCGAAGCTGGCGAACGTCTGCGGACCGTCGACGAAGTCGATCACCGCCTTGGCCTTCTCGGCGTTGACACCCGGGGTGATGTCGACCATCACCAGCGACCGGACCAGCTCGGGGTGGCGGATCGCCAGCTCCATCGACGCCAACCCGCCGAGCGACATCCCGACCACGGCGCGGGCGGTGCCGGCGTGGAGGGCGACCATCCCCGCGATGTCGTCGGCCAGTTGCTGGGGTGTGTACACGCCGTCGTCGCGCCAGCCGGACTGGCCGTGGCCGGGCAGGTCGACCGCCAGGGCGGGCCGGCCGAGGGCCAGGGCGACCGTGTCCCACGTGTGGGCGTTCTGGGCGCCACCGTGGACGAAGACGACCTCGGGGTGCGCATCGCCCCAACGCAGACCGCTCGACGCGGGACCACCCGCCTCGCCGGCCGACCCGATGCGCCCGACGGAGGGAACGTCGGTGACGTCGAGGCCGAACTCGGCGATGTTCTCGTCGAACAGGCCGAACTCGTCGTACGCCTCGTCGTGCTGACGGTCCGGCTCGCTCACGCCGTCACCATACGACGCAACGGCGACCCCGCAGTAGGACGGACGCACCGGAGCCGGGCCTCGCGCCTGCTGGCGGACGTGCCACGCTCAGCCGTCGTCGGGTTCTCCCGCCGAGGCGGCGGCGTGGTCGGTCGTGGTGGTCGTGGTGGTCGTCGTGGTCGTCGGTGGCGGCGCGGTCGTCGTCGTCGCCGGCGGCGAGGTCGGGGGCGGCGCAGTGCTCGCCGGTGTCGTCGCCGGCGTGGTGGTCGACGACGGCTCGCTGGTCGTCGTCGTGCTCGACGTCGTCGTCGTCTCGTAGTTCGGGTCGATCCAGTTGAACCGTCGGCGGCTGCGCGCCGTACGACTCGGGCTCCTTCACGCCGTCCCACACGTAGACCTGGTCGCCGACGCTGACCAGGTCCTGCAGGTCCTCGGAGATGTTCAGCGGGATGCGGATGCAGCCGTGCGAGGCCGGGTACAGCGGCACGTTCAGCGCGCCGTGGATGGCGATGCCGTAGTTGAAGTAGTTCGGGTTCCACATGCCGCCGAGCGCGCTCTGGCGGATGCCCTCGACCTTGCGGTCGAACGAGAAGACGCCGCCCGGCGTGATGCGACACGCCGCACTCGCCGCGCACGAGCGGTTCGCCGTCCGGGTCGCGGTTGTCGTACTCGCCGGGGCTGATCGTGACCTCTTCGCACCACTCCTCGCCGGTGCCACTCGACATGTGGGTGATCATCACCGGGCGGTCGTCGTGGAAGACGGCGAGCACCTGCTCGGGCAGGTAGACCTCGGTGTGGTTCGGGCGTCGCGTTCGGTCGGCGGGGCTGGATCGACGAACGGGTCCTGCATCGCGTCCCACATCTCGGGCGTGACCCGGCCAGTCGGCGACGAGCTCGGCTCGCCGAGCACGAGCTTCTCGTACGCCCACACCGCCTTGACCGTCTGGTCGCCGTAGATCCCGTCGGCCGGACCGGGCACGAAGCCGAGCTCGGTCAGTCGCTCCTGGACGCTGGGCGACGTCGTCGCCGGCGAGGCCCTTGGAGAGCGTTCGCTCGAGCGGCACCTTCGTGACCGGTGCCGTCGTCGCGACGGTGGCCGTCGCCTCGGGAATCGACTCGGGGACGGTCAGTGCCGGAACCGTCGACTCGACCGGGACCGCGACCTGAGCCGACGGCGACGAGCCGCCGCCGAGCGCCACACCGGCGAGCACGACCGTGCCGAGAATGCCGGCCGCCGCCGCCGCGGGCAGCCAGCGTGCAGCTGGGAGAGATGGCGGTCGTCGGTCGTTCACAGGGCGGTTTCTGGCACGTGGGAGTTCGTCGCACGCTATCAACGGGGGCCGCTCGACGGGACGCGCGCCGCGCCCGGGTTTCGAGGTCGTTTCTTCCCGCTGCCGGCCCGTCTGCGTCGCAACGAACAGCGGCCGGGGTGCCCGCAGCGCGCCGTGGACGAGACGGAAGCGGGACGGAGGCGGGTCCGGTCGGGGCTCAGTCGCGCGAGACGACCGGCTGGATCCCGTCGAGGTCGCCGCGCAGCTCGCGCATCTCGCGCAGGATCGTCAGGATCACTCCCGTCGAGCTCAGCGTCGAGACGCCCCGCGTGCGCGGGAAGTAGTCGACCCCGAACTGCAGCATCTCGTAGCCGAGCCGTGTCGCTCTGATCACGAGTTCGGCGTCGATGAACGAACCCTCGCTCTTCAGCTCGACGTGCTCGAAGATCTCCGCACGGCACAGCTTGAACGCGAAGTTGATGTCCCGGGCCTTGACGCCGAACAGCGTACGGATCAGCAGGTTGTACACGAAGGTGTAGAGGATGCGGATGTACCCCTCACCCGTCCGATCGAAGCGGTAGGCGCTGACGATGTCCGCGCCGTAGTCGCGCATCAGTCGGACCGCTCGGGGCAGCTCGGCCATGTCGAACGGGAGGTCCGCGTCGGTGTACAGGATCAGGTCGCCGGTCGCAGCGGCGAACCCGGTCTTCATCGCCCCGCCGAGCTTGCGGTTGCGCTGATGGTGGACCACGCGCACGCGTGGGTCGGCGGCGGCGAACTCGTCGGCCAGCACCCCGGTGGCATCGGTCGAGGCATCGTCGACGACGATCAGCTCGTAGTCGGCGATGTCGCCGGATGCGATCAGGCGCTCGCAGGCACGGCGACCGGCTTGCAGCGCCCGCGCGACGTAGACCTCCTCGTTGTACATCGGGTAGAAGATCGACAGCTTCTCGAACGGATCGCTGCGGTGCTGTTCGGCGGCGAGCATGCGTGCGGCAGGGTAGCCGCCGCGGCGTTGCGGCCACGGCCGCGTACAGTTCCGGTCGTGACGGACGCCCGAGAACCGACGGAGCTCGCACCGCCCCCCGTCCCACTCGCCCCGCCTGACCCGGACGGCCAGCCCGCCGCGGACTCGGTGCCGGCCGGCTCGGCCCCGCCGATGGTGGCCCGGCGGGCCGGGCAGCTCACCACCGCCTGGCAGATCATGGTCGCGATCGCTTGGTCGGCCGCCTTCTTCGCCTTCGCCGGGGTCTGGAAGGCCAGTGAGGAGATCGGCATCGCCACCTGGTGGCTCGGCCCGCGGGCCGACCCGCAGCCGGTGCCGATCAGGATCATCCCGTTCGTGATCGCCGTCGGCATCGCGTTGTTGGCGGTGTACAACCTGCGCATCGTGCCCTGGGTGTCGCTCGCCGGCTCGGCCGTGATCGCCGTGATCGCCGGGTTCGACGTGTCACGCTCGGTCGGGCTGGCGGTGACCGAGTTGGCGATCGCCGGGGCGCTGGCACTCGTGTCCGCCGCGTCGTTCGGCGGCCGGTATCGGATCCAGCGAGCCGATCGACCGGCCCCCGACCCTGCCGACGCTGAGCAGCGACCCTCCCCGGGCGGTCCGCCGGGCGCCGGGTAGCGTCGTCCGGGTATGCCCGACGCAACCTCCAACGCCAAGGTCCTGATGTCCCTCCCGGTCGGCGAGCGGGTCGGGATCGCGTTCTCCGGAGGGCTCGACACCTCCGCGGCAGTCGCCTGGATGCGCGAGCGGGGAGCGATCCCCTACACCTACACCGCCGACCTCGGCCAGTGCGACGAGCCCGACCTCGCCTCGGTCCCCGAGCGCGCCAAGATCTACGGCGCCGAAGCGGCTCGGCTGGTCGACTGCCGCGACGAGCTGGTGCGCGAGGGATTGATCGCGGTGCAGTGCGGCGCCTTCCACATCACGACCGCCGGCAGGACCTACTTCAACACGACGCCGCTCGGTCGGGCGGTGACGGGCACGCTGCTCGTGCGGGCGATGCACGACGACGGCGTCGACGTCTGGGGCGACGGCTCGACCTACAAGGGCAACGACATCGAGCGGTTCTACCGCTACGGCCTCCTGGTCAATCCCGCGCTGCGCATCTACAAGCCCTGGCTCGACCCGTTGTTCGTCGACCAACTCGGCGGCCGGCAGGGGATGAGCGAGTTCCTCGTCGCCCGCGGCCTGCCGTACCGCGATCCGACCGAGAAGGCGTACTCGACCGACGCCAACATCTGGGGGGCCACGCACGAGGCCAAGGCGCTCGAGGAGCTGTCGACCAGCATGGAAATCGTCTCGCCGATCATGGGCGTCGCGCACTGGGACCCGGCGGTCGAGATCGAGGCCGAGGACGTCCGGGTCAGGTTCGAGGAGGGTTGGCCGGTCGAGATCAACGGCGCGACGTTCGAGTCGCCGGTCGACCTCGTGCTCGAGGCGAACACGATCGGTGGGCGCCACGGGCTCGGGATGAGCGATCAGATCGAGAACCGGATCATCGAGGCCAAGAGCCGTGGGATCTACGAAGCTCCGGCGCTGGCGCTCCTGCACGTCTGCTACGAGCGGCTGGTGACGGCGATCCACAACGAGAACACGCTCGAGAACTACCGCACGATGGGCCGCCGGCTCGGTCGCCTGCTGTACGAGGGCCGGTGGTTCGACCCGCAGAGCCTGATGCTGCGCGAGCCGTTGCTTCGCTGGGTCGGCTCGGCGATCACCGGCGAGGTCACGCTGCGCCTGCGGCGCGGCGACGACTACTCGATCCTCGACACGACCGGGCCGGACCTGACCTACCAGCCCGAACGGCTGTCGATGGAGCGCGTCGAGGACGCAGCGTTCGGCCCGCTCGACCGGATCGGACAGCTCACGATGCGCAACCTCGACATCACCGACACCCGGGCCAAGCTCGACCTCTATCGCAACGTCGGCACACTCGCCGCCGGCGACGTCACCGAGGCCCTCGATCCCGCTCCCGACAGGTGAACCGAGGTGCGCGCCGTGCGTACCCGATCCGTCGCCTACTCCCGACAGCAACGCTCATCGTCAACAGAGGAAGAAGGCCGCCATGGAAAGCACGCTGCACAACTTCATCGACGGGACGCACCGACCCGCGGCCGACGGACGCACCGCCGACCTGGTCGATCCGTCGACGGGCGAACCGTTCGGCACGGCGCCGGTCTCCGGTGACGAGGACGTCGACCGCGCCTGCCGGGCGGCGGCCGCGGCGTTCGAGGACTGGCGCGACGCCACGCCGTCCGAGCGCAGCCTCGCCCTGCTGCGCATCGCCGATGCGATCGAGGCTCGGTCCGACGAGCTCGTCGCAGCCGAGTCGCAGAACACCGGCAAGCCGATCGGGCTGACCGCCGACGAGGAGATCCCTCCGATGGTCGACCAGATCCGGTTCTTCGCCGGCGCCGCTCGATGCCTCGAGGGCAAGTCGTCGGGCGAGTACCTGCGGGGTCACACGTCGATGATCCGCCGCGAGCCGATCGGCGTGTGTGCCCAGGTCACGCCGTGGAACTACCCGATGATGATGGCGGTGTGGAAGTTCGCTCCGGCCCTCGCGGCCGGCAACACCGTCGTGCTCAAGCCGTCGGACACGACACCGCTCACGACCGTGCTGCTCGCCGAGATCGCCGCGGAGTTCCTGCCGCCCGGCGTCTTCAACGTGATCTGCGGCGATCGCGACACCGGACGCAGCCTCGTCGCGCACCAGATCCCGCAGATCGTGTCGGTCACCGGTTCGGTGCGGGCGGGGATGGAGGTGGCGAGGTCGGCGGCCGACTCGCTCAAGCGGGTCCACCTCGAGCTGGGCGGCAAGGCGCCGGTCGTCGTGTTCGACGATGCCGACATCGCTGCGGCCGTCGAAGGCGATCGCCGTCGCCGGGTACTTCAACGCCGGGCAGGACTGCACTGCTGCGACACGCGTGCTCGCTGCGCCGGCGTCCACGACGAGTTCGTCGCAGCGCTGGCCGAGACGGCCCGCCACACCGTGACCGGCCCGCCGCGCAACGACGAACGTGCTCTACGGTCCGCTCAACAACCCGAACCAGCTCGATCGCGTCAGCGGCATGGTCGATCGCGCGCCCGACCACGCCGCCGATCGTCACCGGCGGGCATCGGGTCGGCGACCGCGGCTACTTCTACGAGCCGACGGTGATCAGCGGGCTGCGCCAGGACGACGAGATGATCCAGCACGAGATCTTCGGACCGGTGATCACCGTCCAGCGCTTCGCCGACGAGGACGAGGCGATCGCGCTGGGCCAACGGCGTCGAGTACGGGCTGGCGTCGTCGGTGTGGACCACGGACCACGGCCGGGCGATGCGTATGGCCAAGCGCCTCGACTTCGGCTGCGTGTGGATCAACACCCACATCCCGGTCGTCGCCGAGATGCCCCACGGCGGGTTCAAGCACTCCGGGTACGGCAAGGACCTGTCGATGTACGGCCTCGAGGACTACACCCGCATCAAGCACGTGATGACCAACCTCGACGCCTGACCCCGTCAGCGCCCGCCACCTTCCCCGCTCGTATCGCGCGGCCGGCGACCCAGACGCTCACCATCGCAACGCAACGGGGGGTCGTTGGTCAGGTCGAGCAGATCGTGGCGACCAGGCCGGCGACGAGGCGGGCGCGCTCGGGCATCGTGTCGACCATCACGAACTCGTGGTCGGCGTGCGCCCCGCCGCCGACCGCGCCGAGCCCGTCGAGCGTCGGGACGCCGATCGCCGCGGTGAAGTTGCCGTCGCTGCCTCCACCGACTGCATGCCCGCGAATGCCCGGCACCACCCGCTCGGCGAGCGGGAACAGGTCGGTCGAGGCCGACTCGGGCATCGGCGGGCGGTTGATCGTGCCCGACACCGACAGCTCGGCGTGCTCGACGTGCGGGACCAGCGCGTGCATCGCGGTCTCGATGCGTTCCTTCTCGTCGGCGGATTCGACACGAACGTCGACACGGATGCGGGCCTCGGCCGGCACGACGTTGTCGGCGGTACCGGCGGTGGCGACCGTGGGGGTCACCGTCGTACCGACCTCCGGCCGGCCGAGCGCGTCGATCACGAGGACCTGGTGCGATGCCTCGATCAGCGCGTTGATCCCCTTCTCCGGTTCGAGCCCGGCGTGCGCGGCCCGCCCGTGGACCACGACCTCGAACGTGCCGCACCCCTTGCGCCCGGTCTTCAGCGCACCCCCGTCGCCCGCGGGTTCGAGCACCAGCACGGCGCCACACGCTCGGGCTCGGTCCTCGATCAGTTCACGCGAGGCGTGCGACCCGACCTCCTCGTCGGCGCTGAACAACAGCTCGACGCCCGACGTGTCGTCGAGGGCGGCCAGCCCGTGGAGCGCCTGCACGATCCCGCCGAGCATGTCGAACACCCCCGGTCCCGTCGCCCGCCCGCTGCTGACGGCGAACGGGCGCCGGGCCACGGTCCCGGTCGGGAACACGGTGTCGTGATGGCCGAGGAGCAGCACCCGGGGCGTACCTCCGCCCGACCATGCGACGTGCGGACCGGCGAGGCTGTCGATCAGCTTCGCCTGGCCACCGAGGTGCCGCTCGATCATCGCCGCCAACGCCTCCGCTGAGCGGGTGAGCGCCTCGACGTCGTGGGAAGGTGACTCGATCTCGACGAGCGTGCGCAGGTCGCCGAGCATCGCGTCGAGATCGAACCGGTCGGCGTCGGGGATCGTCACGCCGGCAACGGTATCGCCCGACCGACGCCGGTCGCAGTGGCCTCCTCGGCAAGGATGGGGTGATGAGACGGCAACTGATCGCGCGAGTGGTGTGCGGCTCGGTGCTCATTGCGTCGTGCTCGGCCAATGACGGGACCGAGGGCGGGTCGACGGCATCGGTTGGCGAGGTCACGACCGTTGCGCCCGACCCTCAACCGACCACCTCGCGAGCCAGCGACAACCGGCCGGCGATCCTCGACCTCTCCGACCTCCCACCGCTGCGCTCGGCAGAGTTCCGCCCCGGCGTCGAGCAGTTGGCCGTGCTCGGCGCAGAACCCGGGCTCGAGCTCACGCTGCGCTCGGCGTCGCAGCCCGACGACAACTCCGAGGACCCGCCCGAGATCGTGACCGTGGCGTCGGGGACTGCCGACGACTTCGGCTCGCTTCTCTTCCGTGACGTCGATCCCGACCAGCTGTACTTCGTCGAATCCGACGGCTCGCGCGACGGCCCGTTCACGATCTCGGCACGCGACGAACACCCGCCACCCGCGTTCTACGCCGAGCAACGCCTGCCGGCGCCCGGCTTCGGCTACGTGACCACCCGCGACGGCACGACGCTCTCCGCCAACGTCTTGCTGCCCGGCCCGGCCGAGGACGGCCCGTACCCCACCGTGGTCGAGTACTCGGGCTACACACCGAGCGACCCGGACGCTGCGGGCTTCAAGGACCTGTTCAGCGCGCTCGGCTACGCCTACGTCGGCGTCAACATCCGCGGCACCGGGTGCAGCGGCGGCTCGTTCCGCTACTTCGAGTACACCCAGAGCACCGACGGCTACGACGTGATCGAGGCCGTCGCCGCCCAGCCGTGGGTGCTGGACAACCGGGTCGGGATGGTCGGCGTGTCCTACCCCGGCATCAGCCAACTCTTCGTCGCCCAGACGCAGCCGCCGAGCCTGGCGGCGATCACCCCGTTGTCGGTCACCGACGATAGCTACAACTCGACCCTCTACCCGGGCGGGATCCTCAACACGGGCTTCGCCGTCGAGTGGACCCAGTCACGCCAGGACGAAGCGCGGCCCGCCGGCCAGGAGTGGGCGGCGGCACGGATCGCCGACGGCGACGCAGAGTGCGAGGCGAACCAGCATCTCCGCCTCCAGAACCCCGACCTCGTCCAGGAGATCCGGGACACGCCGTACTACGAGGCGGCGCTCGGCGACGACATCGCGCCCCGACTGTTCGTCGACCGGATCACGGTGCCGACGTTCGTGGCCGGCGCCTGGCAGGACGAGCAGACCGGAGGCCGCTTCGCGACGATGCTCGACCGGTTCACCGGCACCGAGCACCTCTACGCGTCGCTCGTCAACGGCCTGCACACCGAGTCGATCGGTCCCGGCGTCTACCCGCGGTTCAAGGAGTTCCTCGACCTGTATGTCGCACGGCAGGTCCACGCGCGTCGCCGAGACGGCGGGGATCACGAGCATCCTCGCGGGCGGCCTCTACGGCACGGGTCCGGTCGAGTACCCGGCCGACCGCTTCGCCGGGATGACCTTCGAGGACGCGCTCGCCGCGTTCGAGTCCGAACCACCGATCGAGGTGCTGTTCGAGGAGGGGGCCGCCGAGGGGCAGGAACCGCTCGCGCCACTCCCCCGGTTCGTCGAGGCGTTCGACGAGTGGCCGATCCCCGGCACGACGCCGACGACGTGGTACCTCGGCCCGGGCGGCGACCTGCTCGACGACGCCCCGACGGCGACGACGACCGCCTCGTACCTGGCGCTGCCCGACGGCGGCCCGGCGACCTTCTGGGACGGCAACTCCAGCGATCTGTGGAGGACCGACGTCGAGTGGGACTGGCAACCGAGCGCGCCGGGGACCGCGGCGACGTTCACGTCTGCCCCACTGGCCGACACGCTGATGATGATCGGCTCCGGATCGGCCGACCTCTGGGTCACGTCGACACTCGGCGACACCGACCTCGAGGTGACGCTCACCGAGATCCGTCCCGACGGCCAGGAGGTCTACGTGCAATCGGGCTGGCTGCGCGCCAGCCACCGGGCGATCGACGAGGCGCTGTCGACCGAGGTGCGACCGGTCCAGACCCACCTGCAGGCCGACACCCAGTTCGTCCCGCAGGACGAGCCGGTGCTCGCCCGTGTCGAGGTCTTCCCGTTCGCGCACGTCTTCCGCGCCGGTTCGCGGATCCGGTTGACCGTCGATGCCCCGGGCGGCAACCGCGCGGTCTGGCTGTTCGAGACGATCGCCGGCGGGGAACGGGTCGACCTCGCGATCGGGGGCGACACGGCCTCGAAGATCGTGCTGCCGGTCGTTCCGGGGATCGACGTTCCCCCGGAGTACCCGGCGTGTGACAGCCTCCGTGGCCAACCGTGCCGGCCGTTCACCCCCTGACGATCACCGCTGCCACCAGGCTCCCGGCGTCGAACGGTCGACCACACCCCGTGGCGATTGCTTGACTGGTGTGGTGACGACCGCCCCCGACCACCGCCAGGAGCTGGCCGACTTCCTGCGGGCGCGTCGCGCGACGACCCGACCCGAGCAGGTCGGGCTGCCCGTCGGTCGCGGCCGCCGCACCCCAGGGCTACGCCGGGAGGAGGTCGCGCTGCTCGCCGGCGTGTCGGTCACCTGGTACACGTGGCTGGAGCAGGGCCGCCGGATCAACGCCTCCGACGACGTGCTGCGGGCGATCGGCCGGGCGCTGCTGTTGGACGACGCCGGCCAGGACCACCTGCTCGCGCTGACCGATCCCGGCACCGCCGGCGTCGATGCCCCGACCGAGGCGCCGAGCGCGCTGGTCCGCCTGCTCGACGCGCTGATGCCGGCACCCGCCTACGTGCTCGGTCCGCACTGGGAGTTCGTCGCCTGGAACACGGCCCAGGCGCGGCTGTACCCGAACATCGAGCAGATCGAGCCACCCCGGCGGAACCTGCTCTGGGTACTGTTCGCCGACCCCGCCACGCGGCACCTGATCGTCGACTGGGACATCCACGCCCGCCAGGCCCTTGCCGAGTTCCGGTCGGCGACGTCGGCGGTGCGCCACGACGCGGCGATGAGGGAGTTGATCGACCTGCTCGTCGAGGAGAGCCGGGACTTCGCGGCGTGGTGGCCCGAGCACGACGTCTCGGGATTCGAGACACGGCTCCGCCGGTTCGCCCACCCGGCGGCGGGCGAGCTGACGTTCGAGTATCAGCAGCTCACACCGAACGAGTGGCCGAACCTGCGCGTCATCGCCCAGCTCCCGGTCCCCGGTGACGATTCCGCCGAGCGGCTCGCCGTCCGCCACTACCTGGTGTGATCGAGCGTCGCCCGCCGCCCGGCGAGCGCCACCGGGCGGCGATCGCCACCGCCTCATCGGCCGGCCGCTCGGCGGACCCGGGCGGCGAGAGCGGTGACCGGATCGGCCGCGCCGACGGTCAGATCGGCCCGACCCCGAGTCGCGTCGACCAACCGAGCGTTCGCCTCGTCGGAGCGCCTGACCCACTCCTCGGCGTCGGCCGGGGAGCGGCCGAACGCCACGTGGCGGGCGATCAGCCGCTCGACCCGCTGCGCCGGATCCGCGTCGACGAACCAACACCGGTCGAGCAGCGGCCGTACACGCTCCCAACCGCCCGACCCGAGGAGCAGGTAGTTGCCCTCGGTGACGACGATCCGGTGCGACCGCAGCACGACGATCGCGTCGGGCACGGGGTCGTCTCGCTCCCGATCGAACGCAGGCACCGCGATCGGGTGATCGGCGTCGGCTCCGAGGCGCGCCAGCCGAGCGACGTACGCATCGACGTCGAACGTGTCGGGCGCCCCCTTGCGCCCGGCGCGGCCCAGGTCGATCAGCTCGGCCTGGCGACGATGGAACCCGTCCATCGGGACCGCGATCGCCTCGGGTCCGAGCGCGGCGACGAGCGCCGCGGCGAGCGTCGACTTGCCCGCCCCGGGCGGCCCGGTCAGGCCGAGCAGGAAGCGCCGACCGTCGTTCATCGCGATCCGGCCGGCGTCACCGGCCCCACGCGTCGGGCAGCTCGTCGCGCCACGGCGGATCGGCACCCCGCCGGGTCACGACGACCGCTGCCGCTTCGTGCGCTGCGGCGACGGCCCGCGACAACCCGTCGAGTGCACCGTCGGCGCGCAACAGCTCGCGCCGGCCGTCCTGGGCGACCCAGGCGGCGACCAGGCCACCGCCGAACGTGTCGCCCGCCCCGATCGTGTCGACGACCGGACCGGCGAGCGCGGTGACCGGTATCTCGCGCGAGCCCGCCGCGGTCGTGATCCGGGTCGCACGAGCGCCGCCGGTGACCACCACCGCCGACGGACCACCGTCGAGCAGCCGGTTCGATGCCGCGACGGCATCGACGCCAGGGAGCAGGTACGCGAGGTCCTCGTCGCTGAGCTTGACGATGTCGGTGCGGGCGAGCAGTCGGCTGACGCGTCCGACATAGCGGTCCCGATCGGCGATCACCCGCGGCCGGCAGTTCACGTCGACGATCACCGCGGTCGTCGGCGACAGCGCTTCGGCCAGATCGACCACCGTCTCGGCCATCGGCTCGAGGACGAGCGCGAGCCCGCCGGTGAACAACACCGCCGGATCGGCCGGGAGCGCGGCGACGTCCGCCGCCGTGAGCAGCGGAGCCGACGTGCCGTCGATGTAGAACCGGTACTGCGCCGCGCCGTCGTCGTCGACTTCGGCGGCGGCGAGCGTCGTCGGCCGTGCGGTGCCCGGGGCGTGGTCGACGCCCACGCCGTCGGCGAGCAGCCGGTCGCGCAGCAGCGACCCGAACCGGTCGTCGGAGAGCGCGCCGACGAACTCGACGGCCGCGCCCAGCCGGGCCGCAGCCCGCGCCGTGTTGAACGGTGCACCCCCGAGCGCCGCCGTCACCGCGCCGTCGGGTTCGATGACGAGGTCGACGAGGGCTTCACCGGCGACGACGATCACGCGCCCATCGTGTCACGGCGGAGCGCGCAGGCTACGGACGATCGCGCCGCCGACCGGGGACCTGTCGTTCGACCGGTCACCGGAGATGCGATACAACTGGACCTGCCGCTTCCCGGCGGGCATCGACGTCCGTCCGGGGAACGACGAGGAAAGAGGGAACCGGGTGGCGACGACGCCGTACGAACTGATCGACCGCTTCCGACTGGAGGAGGGGACCGTCTTCCTGTCCGGCGTCCAGGCGCTCGCCCGGCTGCCGGGCGATCAGCTACGGATCGACCGACGACTCGGACTGAACACCGCCGCGTTCGCCTCCGGGTACCAGGGGTCGCCGCTCGGTACGTACACCGAGGAGCTCCAACGTGCTGCGGCGACGGTGGCCGACCTCCCGATCGTCGTCGTCCCCGGGGTCAACGAGGAACTGGCCGCGACCGCGGTGATGGGGAGCCAGTTGGCGATGACCCTCGACGACGCGCGGTACGACGGGGTGGTCGGGATCTGGTACGGCAAGGGTCCAGGGTTCGACAGGAGCAGCGATGCGATCCGCCACGCGGTGTTCGCCGGGACGTCGATGCACGGCGGGGTCGTCGCGATCGTCGGCGACGACCCCGCGGCGAAGTCCTCGACCGTGCCCTCGTCCAGCGACGCCACGATGGTCGACCTGCACATGCCGATCCTGTTCCCGGGCGACGTCCAGGAGGCCCTCGACCTCGGCCGGCACGCGGTCGCCCTCTCGCGCACGTGCGGGCTGTGGGCCGGGATCAAGCTCGTCACCGCCGTCGCCGACGGGACGGGCACGGTCGACGTGCACCCCGACCGCGTGCGGCCGTCCGCCCCGGTGGTCGAGGTCGATGGCAAGCCGTTCCAACCGGTCCCGAACGGCCGGTTGCTCACGCCGTACACGCTCGACATGGAGCGCGAGTTCCAGGAGGTTCGCTCGGTGCTCGCCCGCCGCTACGGCGTCGACAACCAGCTGAACCGGGTCGTCGTGCGCACCGACGACGACTGGATCGGCATCGCCGCCTGCGGCCACACGTACCACGAGCTGCGCGAGGCGCTGTCGGTGCTGGGCTTCCGGTCAGACGACGACCTGCGATCGGCGGGGGTCCGGCTGTTCCAGCTGCTCATGCCCGTCCCCCTCGACCCCGAGCAGGTGCGCGAGTTCGGGTCCGGGCTCGAGGAGGTGCTCGTCGTCGAGGAGAAGAACCCGACGCTGGAAGGCCTGGTCAAGGGCGCGCTGTACGACGGCTCCCACCACCCACGAGTCGTCGGGCGGCACGACGAGTACGGCGTCACCCTCGTGCGCGGCGACGGGATGCTCGACGTCGACAAGCTCCTCGCGCCGCTCCACGCCCGGCTTCGGCGGCGGCTGGCCGACCGCCTCCGCCCGCTCGACGAGATCGTCGAGCCGCCGCGTCCGCGGATCGCGCTGACCGTCAACCGCACGCCGTTCTACTGCTCGGGCTGCCCGCACAACGCGAGCACCCGCGCCGAGCCGGGCACACTCGTCGGCGGCGGTATCGGCTGCCACGCGATGGTCGCGATGATGGATCCCGATCGCGTCGGCGACGTCGTCGGCCTCACCCAGATGGGCGGTGAGGGGGCACAGTGGATCGGGATCTCGCCGTTCGTCGAGCGCGACCATCTGGTTCAGAACCTCGGCGACGGGACGTACTTCCACTCCGGATCGCTGGCGATCCGGGCCACGGTCGCCGCCGGCGTCGACATCACCTACAAGCTGCTCTACAACGGCACGGTGGCGATGACCGGCGGCCAGGACCCGCAGGGACAGATGCCGGTGCACGACGTGGCCAAGGTCCTGCTCCTCGAAGGGGTGCAGCGGGTGATCGTGACCAGCGACGACCCCGATCGCCACGACCCCAACGACTTCCCGGCCGGCGTCGACATCTGGGATCGCAGCCGTCTCGGCGACGCCCAGCGGGCGCTCGCCGCGATCCCCGGCGTGACCGTACTGATCCACGACCAGGAGTGCGCGGCGGAGAAGCGGCGGGGTCGTTCGCGCGGCAACGTCCCGGTGCCGGGCTTCCGGGTGGTGATCAACGAGCGGGTCTGCGAGGGGTGCGGTGACTGCGGCGACAAGAGCAACTGTCTCTCGGTGCAGCCGATCGACACGCCGTACGGGCGCAAGACCCGCATCGACCAGACGAGCTGCAACTTCGACCTGTCGTGCATGCAGGGCGACTGCCCGGCGTTCGCCACCGTCACGGTCGATCCCTCGACCGCCGATGATCGGCAGCTGCCGGACCCGCCGACCCTCGTCGACGATCCACACGCACCGCTGGTCGACCCCGACGAGTTCACGGTCCGCTTCACCGGGATCGGTGGGACCGGCGTGGTCACGGTCAGCCAGATCCTCGGGACCGCGGCGATGCTCGCCGGCCGGCAGGTGCGCGGACTCGACCAGACCGGGCTCTCGCAGAAGGCGGGTCCGGTCGTCAGCGACGTCCGCATCGCCACCGCGACCGCACCGGCGACGAACCACGCCAGCGCAGCCGGCGTCGACAGCATCCTCGCGTTCGACCTCCTGGTCGGCGCCAGCGACTCGAACCTGCTGGGCGCCCAACCCGAGCGGACGGTCGTGATCGCCTCGACCGATGCCGTCCCCACCGGGGCGATGGTGACCGACCCGGGTCTGGCGCTGCCGACCGGCGCCTCGCTGATCGAGCGCGTCGGCCAGGTCAGCCGCGTGGCCGACAACCGGTTCCTCGACGCGGCGGGGCTCGCCGACGGCCTGCTCGGATCGACGACGACCGCCAACGTGCTCTTGCTCGGTGCGGCGGTGCAGTCGGGGGCGGTACCGATCCCGGTCGACGACGTGCAACGGGCGATCGAGCTCAACGGCGTCGCGGTTCGCAAGAACATCGCCGCGTTCACGTGGGGACGGGCCTGGGTCGACGATCGCGAAGCGGTCGAACGGGCGGCCGGCTTGGCGCCGACCACCCCGCCGGAGACGCTCGACGAATTGGTCGACCGCTTGGCCGACGAACTGGTCGAGTACCAGTCGGCTTCGTACGCCGCGACGGTTCCGATCGGTGGTCGACACGGCGCGCGGGGCGGAGCGCCGCGCCGACCCGGAGTCGACCGCCTTCGCCGCCGCAGTGGCCCGCAACCTGTTCAAGCTGATGGCCTACAAGGACGAATACGAGGTCGCCCGGCTCCTGCTCGCCGACGAAGCGATGCGGGGGTACCAGGCCGTCGGCGGGGCGGGCACCGCTGTGACCTACCTCCTCCACCCCCCGATGCTGCGGTCGCTCGGCCTCGAACGCAAGCTCCGCTTGCGCCGCAGCGCGGCACCGGCGCTACGCGCCCTGCGGGCGTCGAGGCGGGTGCGCGGCACGCTCGCCGATCCGTTCCGCTGGGCCGAGGTCCGCAGCGTCGAGCGGGCGATGATCCCCGAGTACATCGACGCGGTCGAGCGACTGTGCCGCGGGTTGGACACCGCGAACCTGCCCGAGTCGACGGTGATCGCCGAGCTGCCCGATCGAGTGCGCGGGTACGAGCACCTCAAGCTGCGCCGGGCGGCCGAGTACCGCGCCGAGCTGGCCCGCCGGATCGCCCGGCGCTGAGCGTCCGGCGCGGTCGGCGGAGTGCCCGCCTACACTCCGGCGCCGGATGAACCCCGGCGAAACGACCACCCCGACGCGCCGGAAGCGGTTCGTCGGCACGGTGCGCGAGGTCGTCGGTGAGCTACACGACGACGGGGCGGTCGACGCCGCCGCCAGCGTCGCGTTCTGGTTGCTGCTCAGCCTGCCGGCCGCACTCCTCGCCGGCCTGGCCGCGCTCTCCCTGGCCGGCGACGAGCTGACCGCCGAGCTGCGGCGGGTCACGCTCGAGTTCGTCGATCGGGTGTTCACCAGCGAGGCCGACGAGTTGCGGGCGGCGATCGACGGCGTCTTCGACCAGAACAAGGCCGGCCTGTTCTCGATCTCGGTGCTGCTCGCCGTGATCACGATCACCCGCGGCTTCGCCGGGCTGATCCGGGCGCTCGACGCGGTATACGACGTCGAGGAATCGCGCGGGTTCCTCCGGCTCCGCCTGGCCTCGCTCGGACTCGCCCTGGGCACGCTCGGCACCGTCGCGGTCTCGACGGTCCTGTGGACCTGGTCGCGGTCGGTCGGCGTGCCGGTGGTGCTGCGGGTCGCGGTGGCCCTGGTCGTCCTCGTCGTCTGGGCGGCGACCCTTTTCACCTCGGACCCAACCACCACACGCCCTGGCGGTACGACGTCCCCGGTGCAGTGCTGAGCGCTGTCGGCTGGCTCGTCGTCTCGGTCGGGTACGGCTGGTACGTCCGGATCGCCGGCGGCGGCAACGAGATCGTCGGGATCGCGGGCGCGCTGCTGCTCGGGATGACGTGGTTCTGGGTGGTCTGCCTCGTGCTCCTGATCGGCGGCGAGCTCAACGAGATCATCGCCGATCGCGCCGGGGTGATCGGCGAGAACACGGCATGGCGCTCGCGACTCTCCGACCGCGCGGCTCGAACCCACCGTGGTGGTGGCACCGGCGGGCAGCCGTAACCTCCTCCAACAACATGAGCCCGATCGCCGTCGTTTCCGTGCTGGTGGGAATCGTGCTCCTCGTCATCGGCGCCGAGTGGCTGGTGCGCGGCGCGGCCCGCCTCGCGGCCCGGACCGGCCTCTCCAATGTCGTGATCGGCCTGACCGTCGTCGCCTTCGGCACGAGCGCACCCGAGCTCGCCGTCAGCGTCGGCGACGTGCTCCGGGGCAACGACGATGCCGGTTCGATCGCCATCGGCAACGTGATCGGCTCGAACATCGCGAACGTCCTGCTCGCGCTGGGACTGGCCGCAACGGTCGGCGGAGCGCTCGTCGTCCACCAGCGGATCGTGCGGATCGACGTGCCGCTGATGATCGGCGCATCGGTCCTGTTCCTGCTGTTCGCCCTCGACGGCGATCTCGGACGAAGCGAGGGCCTCATACTGGTCGCCGGGCTGATCGTCTACGTGTCGTGGACCGTCGTCGCCGCGCGGCGGGGCACGATCACCGCCGTCGAGCTCGAGTACGAAGAAGCCCTCGCGCCCGACAAGCTCCACGCCCACTCCGCCTGGTTCGACGCGATGGTGCTCACCGGCGGTCTCGGCTGCCTCGTGCTCGGCGCGCAGGGCCTGGTCACCGGCGCCAGCGATATCGCCACCGACCTCGGTGTGAGCGACCTGCTGATCGGGCTCACCGTCGTCGCCGTCGGGACGTCGCTCCCCGAGGTCGCCACCACGATCGTCGCCGCCATGCGCGGGCAGCGCGACCTCGCCGTCGGCAACGCGATCGGGTCGAACCTGTTCAACCTGCTCGCCGTCCTCGGCATCACCGCCACCGTGTCGCCGACGGCGCTGCCGATCCCCGACTCGGCGCTGCAGGTCGACCTGCCGGTGATGATCGCCGTCGCCGTCGCCTGCCTGCCGATCTTCGTGGTCGGCAACGTGCTGCAACGCTGGGAGGGCATCGTCTTCTTCGCGTTCTACCTGCTCTACATCGGCTGGCTCGTCGTCGACGCCGGCGGGTACAGCGGGCGGGACTCCTACAGCACGATCGTGCTGTTCCTCGTGATCCCGCTCACCGCGATCACGATGGGTGTGATCTGGTACCGAACCCACCGGGCCGAACGCGAACGGCTGGCCAGCCTGGCGGCAGAACGGGTCATGGGGAAATGAGCGCGGCCCCGACGATGCCGGCGTTGTTCGCCATCTGAGCCGGCACGATCTCGGTGGCGATGTCGATCCTCGGCAGCCATCGATCGGGCTTCTTGCTCGCCCCGCCACCAACGATGAACAGCGACGGGGAGAACAACGCCTCGACGTGGCGCAGGTAGTGCTCGACCCGGCCGGCCCACTCCTTCCAGCTCAGCCCCTCGCGCTCGCGGGCACTGGCGGCCGCCCTGCTCTCCGCGTCGAACCCGTCGAGCTCGAGGTGGCCGAGCTCGGTGTTCGGCACGAGTACCCCGTCGGTGAACAGGCCCGAGCCGATGCCCGTTCCGAACGTCAGCATCATCACGACACCCGAGCGGCCGCTCCCCGCGCCGAAGCGCATCTCGGCCACACCTGCCGCGTCGGCATCGTTGATCATGTGCACATCGAGTCCGCTCGCCGCCGAGAACAGGGCATCGGCATCGACGTCGATCCAGGACTTGTCGATGTTGGCCGCCGACCCGACCACGCCCTCGCGCACGACCGCCGGGAACGCGCAACCGACCGACCCGTTCCAGCCGTGATGGCGGATCAACTCGCGCAGCACCTCGGCCATCGCGTCGGGCGTCGCCGGCTGGGGCGTGTCGATCCGGTAGCGATCGGAGCGCAGCTCGCCGGTGCCGAGATCGACGACCGCGGCCTTCATCCCGGTGCCGCCGATGTCGATCCCGAATCCCAGCCGTTCCTCCGTCGTGGCGCTCACGGCGGGCAACAGTAGCCCCCGGGCCGCCGAACGGTCAGACGGTCCGCCGGCGCGCCTCGGACCACGTCATCCCCCGCTCGACGTTGGGCTCCCGCGGCAGCCCGAGCACCTGCTCGGCGACGATGTTGCGCTGGACGGCGAACGTACCGCCCCCGAGGGTCAGCGCCGGGTGGAACAGGTAGCCGTAGTGCCAGATCGGGTCGACGTCGGGGAACTGGCTGTCGGGACCCCGGCCGAAGTTGACCTCGGTCGGTCCGCCGCGCATCGCCAGCGGGACCTCCCCCGCCGGCCCCGAACCGGTCAACATGCCGTTCGCGCCGGCGAGGTCCTTGGCGAGCGCGAGCACGTGCTGGCCGTGGTCGTCGGCCATGATCTTCTGGATCGACGCCTCCGCCCCTGGGGTCTTGCCCTGGAGCGTGGCGCTGAGGCTGCGCATCCGGTTGAGGCGGAGGAGCTCGGCCTCGATGTGCACGGCGGCGGCCCGGTCGCGCAGGATCGGATCGGTGAGCCCGCCGGACGCGCGGACGAGGTCGAGCAACTGCTCCGCCGACGGGCCGACGCCCCACATCGACCCTGCGGACGACAGCGATACCCGCTCGTTGGAGAGCGTGACCTTGGCGAGCCGCCAGCCGTCACCCTCGGCGCCGATCCGCATCGTTGCCGGGATCCGGACGTTGTCGAAGAACACCTGGTTGAACGAGTGGGCGGTCGTCATGTCGACGATCGGGCTCATCGACAACCCAGGGGCATCCATCGGGCAGACGAAGTAGGAGATGCCCTTGTGCTTGGGGAGGTCGGGGTCGGTGCGGGCGATCAGGATGCCGAGCTGGGCGTGGTGCGCCCCGCTCGACCAGATCTTCGACCCGTTGATCACGTACTCGTCGCCATCGCGGACCGCCCGGGTGGCGAGGTTGGCGAGGTCGGACCCGGCGTCCGGCTCGGAGAAGAGCTGGCACCAGAACTCCTCGCCGCTGAAGATTTTCGGCAGGTACCGCTCGTGTTGCTCGGGCGTCCCGGCGAGGAAGATCGTCGGGGCCGCCCAGCCGATGCCGATCTGGTTGTTCGGCCGCCTGATGCCCGCGGCGTGCAACTCGTCGTCGATCGCCAGCTGCTCGAGCGGGCCGGCGTCCAGCCCCCACGGCGGCGGCCAGTGCGGCACGACGTACCCGGCCTCGGCCAGCTCCTTGCCGGTCGGGTCCGGGTGCTCGGCGATCCAGTCCCTGACGGCCTTGCGTGCCGAGTGGTCGTCGGGCGGCAGGTCGAAGTCCATCGCGGCCAAGTCTGGCCGGTGAACTCGCAACACGTGGACTCGGACCACGCCGTTCGCGATGGCGGTGGTCGGGCGTCAGGCGGTCACGTGTCGGCGCCGGCGACGTAGGCCCAGCCGAAGCGGCCCTTGACGCACAGATGGCCGCTGGTCACCTCGTGGTCGGCGGGCGAGGTGACCTTGACGATCTCGTTGTCCTGGACGTGGAGCTCGAGGTTGCAGCCGACCCCGCAGTACGAGCACACCGTCGTCGTCACGGTCTGCTCTTCGGGCTTCCATTCCCCTGCGGCGCGCAGCTCGAACTCGGTGGTGAACTGCAGGGCGTTGGTCGGGCAGACGCCGATGCAGTTCCCGCAGTAGACGCACGCCGAATCGGGGAGGGTGACGTCGAACTCGGTCGAGATCCGGCTGTCGAACCCGCGGCCGGCGACGGCGATGGCGAACGTGTGTTGCGCGTCGTCGCCGCACGCCTCGACGCACTTGTAGCAGAGGACGCACTTGTCGTAGTCGCGGACGTACAGGCGGTCCTGGACCTTGACCGGCTCGTCGATCCGCTCGTGGCCGGCCGGGTAGCGCCCGAGGTCGGCGCCGTAGCGCTGCGACCAGTCCGCGAGGTGCGGCGCCTGCGTCAGGTCGACGCTGGTGCCGAGGAACTCGAGCACCATCCGTCGGCTGTGGCGCACCCGCTCGGAGTCGGTACGGACGACCATCCCCACCTCGGCGGGCCGCGAGCACGCCGGCACCAGCGTGCGGGAGCCTTCGAGCTCGACGACGCACACTCGGCAGGCGTTGACCGGGGTCAGGTTCTCGGCGAAGCAGATCGTCGGCGTGTCGATCCCCGACGCTTCGCAGGCGTCGAGGATCGTCGAGCCGACCGGCACCTCGACCTCCCGCCCGTCGACCGTCACCGCCACCGCGTCGTCCGTCATCTCACCCTCCCCGTTTGTGTGACCGAACACGCGCGATTCGGACCCGTTCGGTCACCCAGATTTCCCCGCCCATCCCCCGCCACGGAGGGACGGCGGAGCGTCATGGCGTGCCGCCGATCAGGCCGAGGCGGATCGCCGACCGGACCGCGCCGGCCGCGGTGTGGCCCAGGCCGCAGATCGAGGCGTCGGCCATCGCCGCCGCGATGTCGTCGATCAGCGTGCGGCGATCGGACGCCAGCGTTCCGGTCCGGCGCATCTCGACGAGGACCTCGTGCTGGCGCACCGTCCCGACCCGGCACGGGACGCACTGCCCGCACGACTCGTCGCGGAAGAACTCGGCGATGCGGGCGACGAGGTCGGCGAAGTCGACCGTCTCGTCGAACAGGGTGACGACGCCCGAGCCGAGGCTGACCCCCGCCGATCGCGTGTCCTCGATGCTCAACCGCAGGTCGAGCCGCTCCGGACCGACGAAGAAGCCGGCGGCGCCGCCGAGCAGGACGGCACGCGTCGTGCCGGTCGCTCCGCCGGCGAGGTCGATCAGCTCGCCCAGCGTGATGCCGAACGGCGCCTCGTACAGCCCTGGCACCGCCACGTGACCGGACAGGCAGAACAGCCGGTGGCCGGTCGACCCTTCGGTGCCGAGCGACCGGTACTCCTCGGCGCCGGCCTCCAAGATGTCGAGCACGTTGAGCAACGTCTCGGGGTTGTTGACCACGGTTGGGCGACCGAACAGCCCGTGCGTCGTCGGGAACGGTGGCTTGTTGCGCGGCTCGCCGCGGAAGCCCTCGATCGAGTTGAACAGCGCGGTCTCCTCACCGCAGATGTAGGCGCCGGCGCCGCGGCGGATCTCGACATCGAACCGGCGGCCCGATCCGGCGACATCGTCGCCGAGCAGGCCGGCGGCCTGCGCCTGTTCGATCGCGCCGACCAACCGGGCGGTCGCCAGCGGGTACTCGCCGCGGACGTAGACCCAACCGTGCTCGGCCCCGACCGTCAGGCCGGCGATCGTCAGCGACTCGACGACGGCGAACGGGTCCTGCTCCATCACGATCCGGTCCTTGAACGTGCCCGGCTCGGATTCGTCGGCGTTGGCGACGACGTGTTTCGGGCCTGCCGGCTGGTCGGCGACGCCACGCCACTTGACCGCCGTCGGGAACGCGGCGCCACCCCGACCGGACAGCCCGGCGGACCGGATCTCCTCGATCACCGCGTCCGCTCCGAGCCGCAGCGCGGTCGCCGAGCGCGGTGTAGCCGCCGTGCTCGCGATAGGACTCGAGCGAGGTCGGGTCGGCGCGCCCGATGCGGCGCAGCAGGCGGAGCTCGGGGGATCCGTACTGGGGCAACCGGTACGAGCCGGGCTCGGCGATCGTCGGCTCGTCGGCCGGTACGTGGTCGGGCTCGGCACGACCCTGGACGAACCGGGCGGGGGCCCGCTCGCACTGCCCCAGGCACGGCCCACGGTGGACCGGGCGACCCTCCCCCTCGAGCTCGGCGGCGAGCGCCTGCCCGCCGCGCACGCGGCAGGCGGTGTCGACGCAGACGTGGACCACCGACGACGCGTGGCCCGGGTCGTCGGTCCGGAAGAGGTCGTAGAACGTCGCCACCCCGTAGGCCTCTGCGGGTGGCACCTGCAGGAGGTCGCACAGGTGGTTGAGCCCCCCGGGGCTGATCCAGCCGATCTCTCGCTGCAGGGCGTGCAGCCCGGGCAGCAGCAGGTGGCGCTGCCCGTGGCGCCGCGCGGTTCCACCTCGCACGAGGCGCTCGGTCTCGCGCACGACGACCGCGTCACCGACCCCGATCACGGCGTCGACCGCCGCCCGTTCGGCGGCGGTCGATCGATCGACGGTGAGGTGAAGGTCGACCATCGGCTCCCTCGCTCAGTCTCCGGCCGCCGCGCCGGCACGCGGGCTGACCGCCCCGAGTCGGTCGATGCGGATCGACGCCGCCTTGAACTCCGAGGTGCCCGAGCGCGGGTCCCACGCGTCGTTGGTCAAGACGTTGACGTCGACGAGATCGGGGAAGTGGAACGTGGTGAAGGTCAGGCCGACGGGGATGTCGGGCTGGATGCGGACGTTGATCTCGACCGATCCTCGCGGGGACGAGACGAGCACCCGTTCGCCGTCGGCGATGCCCAGCCGCTCGGCGTCGAGCGGGTTCACGTCGAGGGCGTCGCCGTACCGGATCGGCGAGTCGTAGCCGCCCGACTGCACGCCGGTGTTGTACGAGTCGAGCGATCGTCCCGTGGTCAGCCGCAGCGGGAAGCGCTCGGTCAGCTCCTCCTTGGGACCTGCATGCTCGACGACCGAGAACGGCGCCGGGTCGTGACCACCGAGGTCGTCCTCCCACAGCCAGCCGTGGAGGAACGGGCTGCCGGGATGATCCTCCGACGGGCACGGCCACTGGAGCCCACCCGTTGCCTCCAGCCGCTCCCAGGTCATCCCCGCGTGGAGCGGCGACAGCGAGCGCAGCTCGTCCCACAGCTCCTCCGGGGTCGGCGCGCCGAGGTCGACGCCCATCCGCCTGGCGAGGTCGGCCATGATGTCGATGTCGTGGCGCGCCTGGCCCGGCGGTTGGACCGCGGCGCGGACCCGTTGCACCCGGCGCTCGCTGCTCGTGACCGTGCCCTCCGACTCGGCCCAGGCGACCGATGCCGGGAACACCACATCGGCGAGCTCGGCGGTCCGGGTGAGGAAGATGTCCTGCACGACGAGCGTGTCGAGCCCGCAGAGCAGTGCCCGGGCGTGTTCGACATCGGCCTCGGAATCGGCCGGGTTCTCGCCGACGACGTAGGCCGCGGTCAGCTCGCCGCGGTCCATCGCCTCGAACATCAGCGTCAGGTGGATGCCCGGCTCCGGGTTGAGGGGCACGCCGTACACCGCCTCGAACCGGGTCCGCGCCTCCGGGTCGTCGACGTCCTGGAACCCGGGGAACTTGTTGGGCAGCGCACCCATGTCACCGCCGCCCTGGACGTTGTTCTGCCCCCGCAACGGCACGAGGCCCGAACCCCACCGGCCGACATGGCCGGTCAGCAGGGCGAGGTTGCACAGGGCGAGCACGTTGTCGACCGCGTTGTGGTGCTCGGTGATGCCGAGCGTCCACAGGATCTGCGACTTGCCGCCGGTCGCATAGGCATGGGCCAGCTCCTCGATCGCGTCGGCGGGGACCCCGGTGATCTCCGCCGCCGCATCGAGTGTGTACGGCTCGACCGAGGCGGCGAACCGCTCGAAGCCCTGCGTCGAGTGGGCGATGAACGACTCGTCGGTCAGCCCGGCATGGATGATCTCGCGGGCGAGCGCGTTCGCCAGCGCGATGTCGGTGCCGACGTCGATGCCCAGCCACACGTCGGCGAACTTCGCCGATGACGTGCGGCGGGGATCGACGCAGTACATCCGGGCGCCGTTGTCGAGGCCCTTCATCAGGTGGTGGAAGAAGATCGGGTGGGCCTCGCGCGCGTTCGAGCCCCAGAGGACGATCACGTCGGCTTCGTCGATCTCCGCGTAGGAGACGGTGCCGCCTCCCGCTCCGAACACTGTCGCCAGACCGACGACGGAAGGAGCGTGTCAAGTCCGGTTGCAGGAATCGATGTTGTTCGACCCCATCACCGCCCGAGCGAACTTCTGGGCGAAGTAGTTGACCTCGTTGGTCGCCTTGGAGCACGAGAACATGCCGAACGCGTTCGGTTGCGCCCCGACCGGATCGAGTCCCGAGCGCGGGTCAGACCGACCGCGGCGCGGTCGAGCGCCTCAGCCCAGGTCGCCTCGCGCAGTTCGCCGCCGTCGCGAACGAGCGGGGTGGTCAGCCGCGGCAGACCACCGCCGGTCGACTGCTGCTGGCCGGTGCGCACCCTCATCACTGCTCCTGATCACGCTCGTGGATCACTGGGTGGGCGCGCGCACTGCGACGCCCGAGATCGAACCGAATCTAGTGTGCACCATCGCACGGTGCGTGCTGCATCGCGGAACCGTTCCGCATGTCGGAACGAGAGGAAAGTTCGCGAAGCAACTCGGGCCAGCAGCGGCAAGTCGATATCATCGGAGCCCGTATGGTCGACTCCCCGACGTTGTTGCCGCAAGCTGCCGGGAGCGCCCCACCCGAGCACCAGCGGCGTCAGGTCGGGCTGGCCTTGGCGACCGCCGCCGTCCTCGGCGCGGCGGTGATCGGAATCGTCGTCACCTCGGGAGACGGAGGCGCCGATGCGATCGCCTCGGCACCCCCCACGACCGCGCCGCCGCTCAGCGACCAGATCGACGTCCAGCTCACCGGCCTCCCCGATCTCGAGGGCGACGAGCTCGGCCAGAACGCGGCCGAGGGCGAGGAGCCGCTCGAGACCGACCGTGCCGACGGCGGTTGCACGATCGGCGCGCTGTCGGTGCGCCTCGGCTCCTCCGGCGACGGGGTGAAGTGCCTGCAGCGGGCGCTGGCCACCCAGGGGTTCTTCGACGGAGCGGTCGACGGCGAGTTCGGGCAATCGACCGCCGATGCCGTGATGGCCTACCAGACCAAGCACGACCTGTACGTCGACGGTGTCGTCGGGCGGGAGAGCGCGATCGAGCTCGACATCTGGCCCGACGAGGAGTCGCTGGTCACCCGCACGCCACCGCCGCCACCGGGCGCGGTCGACCTGTGGGGCGTCAAGCTGTCCCCGGTCGCGTCGGCCGGCGACGATGCACCACCGCTCCCCGAGAACTCGGGATCCGGCCGCCGGGTCGTGTACGACCGTGCCGGCCAGCGGGTGTGGGCGGTCGGCGAGAACGGCGAGATCATTCGGTCGTGGCTGGTGTCGGGCAGCAAGTACAGCAACGAGATCCCTGGCACGCACGAGGTGTACAGCCGCTCGGAGATGTCGACCGCCTGGAACGGCAAGGCCTGGCTGCCCAACATGATCCGCTGGCTCAAGACCGACATCGGGGCGATCGGGTTCCACGCGATCCCGCTCCACGTCGAGGACAACTCGCCGTACATGACCACCGACGAGCTGGGCACCCGACTCTCGGGCGGCTGCCAGCGCCAGCACAACCTCGACGCCCAGTTCATGTGGGGCTTCGCCACGATCGGCACCAAGGTCGTCGTCACCTGACGAGATCCAGGGCCACGACCGGCTCGGGCAGGCCGCCCTGACCGCCCCGTCCCGATCTGTGTGACCGAACACCACGACCTCGAACGGCTTCGGTCGCACAGACGCCCTCCGATCTGTGTGACCGAACACCACGACCTCGAACGGCTTCGGTGACACGATCCCGGGGAGTTCAGTCGCCGCAGGTGACGCCGGCCTGCATGAAGGTGACCGTGTCGCCCGGCTCGGACCCGCTGGCGACGCCGGACAGCCCGGCCGCGCTGCCGTCGTCGAGGTAGAAGTCCCAGGACTCGTAGACGTCGTTGAACTCGAGCGGGGCGTCTGCGCCGTACGCCGCGCCCAGGTCGGCGACCGTCGAGCCGATCCCGATGCCCGCTGGCGTGCGAAGCACGTCGCTGCCGGATCCCGAAAGCGCCGGGGTCCGCCAGTTGAAGAAGTGCGGCGTGCCCGGCGAGAGCGCGTACGTCTCGGTCGACTGCGTCAGCAGGACGTCGAGGTTCCCCCAGGTCACGACGCGCAGCGAGCTGACCGGGCACGTGCCCCACACCGAGAACGGCTCGATCCAGCCGGTGTCGCCGGCCGGCGCGCCGAGCAAGTCCGACAGCGTGGCGACGGTCGTCTCCGGGTCGGTGCCGAAATCGACCACGCCGAGCCCGTCCGCTTCGAGCGCGACCTCGGCGAACCCCTCCCCGTCGCCCGAGCCCTCGTCGCCGGACCCCTCGTCGAGGGTGCCGGGGAACGCCTCGGGCGGGCACCAGAACGCGTAGGGCCGTGGCATCACTCCATCGGCGCCGTCCGCCCCGGTCACCACCCCGGCGACCAGGTCGACCAGCAGCACGACGCCGTCGGCGTCGACCACCCGGAACACGCCCGGCGACACCTCGTCGTCGAACGTGACCCCGACCGTCGGGTCGGACGCCGAGCCGTCGAAGGGCGCGAACCCGTTGACGTCGAGGCTGTAGGCGTTGCACGCGGAGAGCGCTCCCTGGAAGAAGGCTGCTCCGGCCGCCGGCCCGGCCGGTTCGTCGCCGGGGTCCTCGCCCGATCCGTCCTCGCCCGATCCTGACTCGCCCGACCCGTCATCGGTCGGGGGCGCGGCCTCGTCCTCCATCCCGTCCTCGTCGAACGTCCCGACGAACAGGTCCTCCGGGCAGACGAACACATAGGGCCGGGGCATGATCCCGGTGGACCCGTCCGGACCGGTCACGACGCCGCGACCAACGTCGACGAGCAGCTCGACGCCCTGGGTGTCGACGACCTGGAACACGTCGGGCGACATCTCGTCGCCGATGTCGACACCGACGGTCGGGTCGTCGGCGGAACCGTCGAAGAACGCGACGCCGCCGTTCGAGGTCATCATCGCGTTGCACTGGTCGAGCGCGCCGCGCCAGAACGATTCGGCGGCGGCACGGCGGCCCGCTGCCTGGTTCGCCTCGTTCTCGAGGTCGGACAGCGTCGCACCGGTCGTGTTCTCGGGAGCACCCGACACCCCGGGCGCATCGGTTGTCGTGCCGGGGCTGCTCCCGCAGGCCGCGCCGAGCGCCGCCAGCCCCAAGAGGATCGCCGGGAGTCTGGTTCCGAAGCCGCGCATCGCCGCAACCTATCCCCACCCCCTGGCCCATCGCGGGCCAGGAGTCGCCGCGGTCCGTCGGCCGCGACGTCGGACACGGGCGACGGGAGGGCTCCTACACTTTCGGTGGTGGCCGTCGACGTCGAGCGCTACCTCGCCCGGATCGGGCTGGCGCGACCACCGTCGCTCGACCTCGCCGGGCTGACTGCGTTGCACCGGGCACATCTGACCGCGGTGCCGTTCGAGAACCTCGACATCGTCTTCGGGTCCGGCGTCACCCTCGATCAGCAGCGGGCGATCGACAAGATCGTCGAGCGGGGCCGTGGCGGCTGGTGCTTCGAGCTCAACGGGGCCTTCGCCGCGCTGCTCGACGCCCTCGGCTTCCCGGTGATCATGCTCGGCGCAGCCGTGCTGCTCGACGGCCCGAACACGGTGATCTCCCACCTCGCGCTCGAGGTCGCGCTCGACGAGCCCTACCTCGCCGATGTCGGGTTCGGGGAGAGCTTCATCACACCGCTGGCCCTCAACCGAGCAGGTCCCCAGGATGGCGGCGACGGCATCTACGAACTGCTCCCGAGTCCTCAGGGCACGACGCTGGCCAAGCACGTCGACGGGATCCCGGACGCCCGCTACCGGTTCAAGCGGGTCTCGCACCGGTTGGACGACTTCGCCGCGATCTCCGCGTCGATGCAGACCGACCCCGGCCTGCGCTGGAGTTCGGTTCCGTTCGCCACCCGCCTGCTCGACGGCGGACCCGATCGAGTGACGCTGCGCGACGGCCGGTTGAAGGTGGTCCGCGCCGGGGCTGAGACGGTCACCGAGGTCGCCCCCGACCGGTGGGACACGACGCTCGCCGAATGGTTCGGGATGCACGTGCCGACCCGATGACGCCGGGTCGGCACGGCCGCATCGCGACCGTGCCGACTCACCGGTCGTCGGCGAACACCTCGTTGTCGCACGGCTGCCCTGCCAGGACGGCGGCGACGTTGGCGAGTGTGGTCTCGGCGATCGCCCGGAGCGCCTCCTCGGTGAGGAACGCCTGGTGGGCGGTGATCAACACGTTGGGGAATGTGAGCAGGCGGGCGAACACGTCGTCGTCGATGATCTCGTCGCTGCGGTCCTGGAAGAACAGCGAGCCCTCCTCCTCGTAGACGTCGAGCGCGAGCGAACCGACCTGCCCGGACTTCAACCCCGCGACCACGGCCGAGGTGTCGATCAGCGGGCCACGCCCACTGTTGACGATCATCACCCCCGGCTTCATCGCCGCGATGGCATCAGCATCGATCAGGTGATACGTCTCCGCGGTCAACGGGCAGTTGAGGGTCACGATGTCGCTCTCGGCGAACAGCCGGTCGAGGTCGACGTAGTCGACGCCCAATTCGACCAGGTGATCGTTCGGGTACATGTCGACCGCCAGCACGTTGCAGCGCAGGTGCCACAGCAGGCGGGCCACGATCATGCCGATCCGACCCGTGCCGATCACCCCCGCCGTCTTGCCGGCGAGGTCGAAGCCGACGAGGCCGTCGAGGGAGAAGTTGCCGTCGCGGACCCGGTTGTAGGCCCGGTGGATGTTCCGGTTGAGCGCGAGGATCAGCGCGAGCGTGTGCTCGGCGACGGCGTTGGGCGAGTACGCCGGCACGCGCACGACGCGCATCCCGAGCTCGGCCGCGGCGGCCAGGTCGACGTTGTTGAAGCCGGCACAGCGCAGTGCGATGCACGACGTCCCCGCCGACGCCAGCCGCTCGATCACCGGCCGTGACACGTCGTCGTTGACGAAGACCGACACGACTGGTGCACCGGCGGCCAGCTCAGCGGTCTCGGGACCGAGCCGCATGTCGAGCGGCACGATCTTCAACCCATGCGGCTCGTTCGCCGCGTCGAAGCTGGCGCGCTCGTACGCCTTGGCGGAGAACATGCGCAGCTCGACCCCGCCGGCGGTCGTTCCTATTGGTGGGGATCCTCCTGGTGGCGTCATCGAGCGTCCTCCTGGTCGAGCGACAGTGACGACCAGACGGTAGGGCATCGCGCCGGCCGGTGCACCGGCGCGGTCGGCAGCGGTCGGCGTCGAAGGCGTGCCCGATCGGCCCGTCGAGCGGCCACACTGGCGGGATGACCGACGAGCGCGAGCCCGGGTTCCGCACGCGTGCGGTCCACGCCGGCGGCCGCCCCGACCCGGCGACGGGCGCCCGCGCCGTGCCGATCTACCAGACGTCGTCCTACGTCTTCGCCGACGCGGCGGAAGCGGCCGACCTGTTCGCGCTGCAGACGTACGGCAACATCTACAGCCGGATCTCCAACCCGACCGTCGCCGCCTTCGAGGAACGCATCGCCTCGCTCGAAGGCGGGATCGGCGCGATCGGCACGTCGAGCGGACAAGCCGCCGAGTTCCTCGCCCTCGCCGCGCTCGCCGGCGCCGGCGACCATCTCGTCGCCAGCGCCCAGCTGTACGGCGGGACACGCACGCTGCTCGAGGTCACACTCGCCCGGTTCGGCGTCGAGACGACGTTCCTCCCCGAGCCCGAGCCCGACGCCGTCGCCGCGGCGATCACGCCGGCGACCAGAGCGGTGTACGTCGAGACGATCGCCAACCCGTCGGGCATGATCCCCGACCTCGCCGGAATCGCCGCGGTCGCCCACGACCACGGCATCCCACTCGTCGTCGACTCGACGATGGCGACGCCGTTCCTGTGCCGTCCGATCGAGCACGGGGCCGACATCGTCCTGCACTCGGTGACCAAGTTCATCGGCGGCCACGGCACGTCGATCGGCGGCGCGATCGTCGAGTCCGGCACGTTCCCGTGGGGCAACGGTCGGTTCCCGCTGATGACCGAACCGGTCGCCGCCTACGGCGGGCTGAGCTGGTGGGGGAACTTCGGCGAGTACGGGTTCCTCACCCGGCTCCGATCCGAGCAGCTGCGCGACATCGGCGCGACGATGACGCCGTTCAACGCGTTCTTGTTCCTGATGGGTCTGGAGACGCTCGCCCTGCGGATGCGCCAGCACGTCGAGAATGCCGCCACGGTCGCCCGATTCCTCGCCGACCACGACCTCGTCGAGTGGGTCGCGTACAGCGGGCTCCCCGAGTCACCCTGGTACGAGCGCGCCCGGCGCTACCTGCCGGACGGTCCGGGTGCGGTGTTCTCCTTCGGCGTCGCCGGCGGGCGCGAAGCCGGAGCACGGTTCATCGAGGCGGTCCGCATCGCGAGCCACCTCGCCAATATCGGCGACGCCCGGACGCTGGTCATCCATCCGGCGTCGACCACCCACCGGCAGCTCTCCGAGGAGGCGCTCACCGCCGCCGGGATCACCGCCGACCTCGTGCGGATCTCGGTCGGCCTGGAAGACGCCGAGGACATCTGTGCCGACCTCGACCAGGCGTTGCACGCGGCGCGCGAGGCCGGGTGCTGATGGCGCTCCTCGAGCGGGTGGGCGACCGGCTCACCCTGATCCGGCGCACCCGATCGGTGGCGATCGTCGGCATGTCGGCGGACCCCAGCCGGCCCAGCCACTTCGTCGCGACGTACCTGCTCGGGGAAACCGATTGGACGGTGTTCTTCGTCAACCCGCACGAGTCGCGGATCATGGACCGGCCGGTGTACGCCTCGCTGGCCGACGTACCCGAGACGCCCGATCTCGTCGACGTGTTCCGGCGCGTCGACGACATCCCGTCGGTGACCGACGAGGCGATCGCTCGCGGGGCGCCCGCGATCTGGTTCCAGCTCGGACTCGAACACCCGGCCGCGGCGGCCGCCGCCGCCCGCGCAGGGCTCGACGTCGTCCAGAACCGTTGCCTCAAGATCGAGCACGCCCGGTTCGCCGGCGGGCTCCACTCGGCCGGCTTCGACACCGGTGTGATCGATAGCCGCCGCACCCGCCTCGTCTGACACGATGTCTCGCTCGACCCGCCGGTACGTGCCAGCCTGACGCCATGACGACCGGCGCCGCGATCGACGAGCTCTTGGAGGAGTACGACCGGGCGCGGGCCTACACCGACGCACTCTGGCGCGATCTCGATACCGACGAGCTGACCTGGAGGCCTCACGAGGCGGCGAGCGCGATCGGGTGGCATCTCGGCCACCAGGCCGCGGTCGCTCACTTCATGGTCCGCAACCTCACCGCTGCCGAGCCGCGCCTCGACCCCGAACTCGACGCGCTGATGGACAGCGCGACCCCCGAGCCCGAACGCGGGTCGCTCCCCGGGCGCGACCGCCTGATCGGGTACCGCACCGCCGTCGCGGAGCGCGTTCGCGTCCGGATGACCGACATCGGGAGCGGCAACGTCGGCGCGCCGAACCAGCTCGCGGTGGTCGCCGCCGGACTGCTCACGATGATCGTCAACCACGAGTACCAGCACGATCGCTGGATCGGCGAGGTCCGCGCCGGACAACTCGGCCTGCCGCTCCCCGCGCCGCCCACATCGCCGCGGCTCACCGAGCTCGACGGCTACGTCGTCCTCCGCCCGCGCTGACCGGACGCCCGGCGCGCCGATTCCTCGCCACGTCTCGCGGCCCTCCGGCCCTGGACGCCCCGAGGGCGCAGTGCTTGGGTGGAAGCGGAAGGACGAGGAGGACGACCGTCAGGAGGGACGAGGGGATGGGTACCACGCTTCCGTATGCCGACCGTGGGGCGGCGGGCCGGCAGCTCGCGACGCACCTCATGCACCTGCGCGGTCGCGATCCGGTGATCGTCGGCCTGCCGCGCGGCGGCATCCCGGTCGCCGCCGAGGTCGCCGACGCACTCGGCGCGCCGCTCGACGTGATCGTCGTCCGCAAGCTCGGACTGCCGTGGCAACCGGAGCTGGCGATGGGAGCGATCGGCGAAGACGGTGTCCGGGTCGTCACCGACGACCTCGTACACCAGGCCGGCGTCAGCCGCGAGGAGTTCCGCCGCGTCGAGGAGCGCGAGCGTGCCGAGCTGGAGCGGCGGGCGGCGCGCTACCGGCCGTCGAGCGCGCGGGTCCCGCTTCGCGGCCGGGTGGTCGTCGTCGTCGACGACGGCATCGCGACCGGAGCGACCGCGCGGGCGGCCTGCCTGGTCGCGCGCGCCGAGGGAGCGGCCCACATCGTGCTCGCGACACCGGTTGCGCCACCAGGGTGGGACCGCGAGCTCGCCGACGTCGCCGACGAGCGGATCGCCGCCGCCACGCCCGCACCCTTCCGGGCGATCGGGCGCTTCTACCGCGATTTCGACGCGACGACCGACGAGGAGGTGCTCACCTGCCTGGCCCGCTCGTCCGGCGACCGGCCACGCGTCGTCGCGGGCCGACGTCCGGTCGACCGCGACGTGACGATCCGGACGGACGCGGTCGAGGTTGGCGGGCACCTCACGATTCCCGACGATCCGCTCGGCGTCGTGCTCTTCGTCCACGGCAGCGGGAGCAGCCGCCACAGCCCCCGCAACCAGCAGGTCGCGGCTGCGCTCAACGAACGGCGGATCGGCACGCTGCTCTTCGACCTGCTGACCAGCGCTGAGGCCGCCGACCGCGCCAACGTGTTCGACATCGATCTGCTCGCTCGCCGCCTGCTCGGAGCGACCCGCTGGCTGCGCGCGCAGCCGGAGGCCGCCGACCTGCCGCTCGGTTACTTCGGTGCGAGCACCGGGGCCGCCGCCGCGCTTCAAGCCGCGACCGACCGCGACGCCGGCGTCGACGCGATCGTCTCGCGCGGCGGCCGCCCCGACCTCGCCGGACCGCACCTGGGGGCCGTGCGGGCGCCGACGCTGCTGATCGTCGGCGGCGCCGATACCTCGGTCCTTGCGCTCAATCGCCAGGCGGCAGGGGCGATGCGCAGTGAGGTCCACCTGGCCGTCGTCCCCGGCGCCACGCACCTCTTCGAGGAGCCTGGCACGCTCGCCGCCGCCGCCGATCTCGCCGCCTCCTGGTTCCAGTCCCGCCTCGTCCCCACCCCCGGCGACGATCGCACGGTCACCTCGCGCTGAGCGAAGACATCGCACGACATCTCGAAAGAGAGGTGGGCTCAGCGGGACCAGGTGAAGGGGTAGGCCTCGTCGGAGACGGCCCGGGCCTCGTCGGTGACACCGAGGGGGGCGAACGTGTCGATCATCACCGCGACCTCCTCGGTCCGCGCCGCATCGATGCTCGCCTCGACGCTGCCCGGCTGAGGGCCGTGCACGAAACCGGCAGGATGGAACGAGATCGAGCCGACGGCGATCCCGGACCCCGCCCGACTCATGAAGTCCCCCGCCGAGTAGAACAGGACTTCGTCGGAGTCGGTGTTGGAATGGTGGTACGGCACCTTGACCGCGCCGGGGTGGAAGTCGAACGGGCGGGGGACGAACGAGCAGACCACCGCCCCGGGTAGCTCGAAGGTCTGGTGCACCGGGGGTGGCTGGTGGATGCTGCCGACGATCGGTTCGAAGTCGGCGATGTTGAACGCCCAGGGGTACAGCGAGCCGTCCCAGCCGACGACGTCGAAGGGGTGGTGAGCGTGCACGTGCCGGCTCCAGCCACCGCGATCGCGCACGAGCACCGGTACCTCGGACCCCTCCTCGATCAACGGCTCGGTCGGGCCGCGCTGGTCGCGCTCGCAGTACGGCGAGTGCTCGAGGAACTGGCCGTGCGGCGACAGGTAGCGGCTGGGCGGGGCGACGTGGCCGGAGCTCGCGACGACGAGCAGGCCGAGCGGATCGTCACCGACCACGCGCCAGCGGTGGGTGACGCCTGCAGGCACGACGACGTAGTCGCCGGGGCCGACATCGATCACGCCGAACACCGAGTCGAGCCTGGCCGCGCCGTGTTGCACGTACGCCAACTCGTCGCCGATCGCGTTGCGGTAGAGCCCGCTGTCACGGTCGGTCGAGACCCAGGCGATGTCGACGTCGGCGTTGGCCAGGAGTGTGGTCCGCCCGCCGACGACGTCGCCCGCCGACGTCGCGATGAGCGGCGTGCGGACGTGGCGCGGGGTGAGCGGTCGATCGGGGGTCGCCACGGCCGCAGCCCGCTCGACCGGCTCGATCGCAATGATCGCCGACGGCGAGTACCGGTGGTAGAGCAACGCCGACGATGACGAGAATCCGGCCTGGCCGACCAACTCCTCTGCGTACCTCGATCCGTCGGGACCGCGGTGGAACGTGTGCCGCTTGCGGGGCACGTCGCCGACGTGTCGGTAGTACGGCATCAGCACTCCTCTCGGTTCGACCGGGCCACGATCGTGCCGGTCACTTCACCCAGACCGATACGGGTCGCGGGGTCGGAGCCGGCCCAGCCCCGCAACGCCACCCGATCGCCATCGTGGAGAAACGCACGCGCCGAACCGTCGGGCAACGAGATCGGCCGCTCGCCACCGCGGCACAGCTCGATCAGGCTGCCTTCCGAGCCCGGGTCGGGTCCGGAAACCGTGCCCGACGCGAGCAGATCGCCCGGAGCGACACTCGCCCCGTTGACCGTGAGGTGGGCCAGCTGCTGCGCGGGCGTCCAGTACATGTCGCCGAACCGGGTCCGGCTGATCGTGACCGGTGCGATTCCGCGCTCGCGCATCGCCGCCGTTTCGAGCGCGACCTCGAGGTGGAGATCGAACGCGGTGGCACCGGTCGTGCGGAGGTAGGCGGCGACCGGCGGGTCCTGCGCCGGCGGTTCGACGCGGAACGGTGCGAGCGCCTCGAGCGTGACGATCCACGGCGAGACCGACGTCGCGAAGCTCTTGCCGAGGAACGGGCCGAGCGGCTGGTACTCGAACGCCTGGATGTCGCGGGCCGACCAGTCGTTGACCAGGCAAAGCCCGGCGATGTGGTCCTCGGCTGCATCCGCCGGGATCGACGCGCCGCGGGGCGATCCGCTCCCGATCACGGCGCCGACCTCGAGCTCGATGTCGAGCGATTCGGTCGGTCCGAACGTCGGCTCGCCGTCGACCAGCCGCAGCCCGCTCGGGCGCGGGATCTCCGAACCGGTCGGGACGATCGTCCCGGACCGTCCGTGGTAGCCGACCGGCAGGTGCCGCCAGTTGGGCGGGAGCGGGTCGGCGCTCGGCCGGAAGAGCCGGCCGAGGTTCGTCGCATGGTGCAGCGACGAGTAGAAGTCGGCGTAGTCGCCGACCGTCACCGGGACGAGCATCTCGATCTCGCGCTGCGGACTGATCGATGGGCGCAGCTGCGCTTCGACCGCCGGGTCGGTGAACAGCTCGATCAGCCGGCGGCGCACCGCCTCGACCGCGCCTCGACCGCGGCCGAGCAGTGCGTTGAGGCGGCGATCGCGGTCGACCGTGCCGTGCTCGACCGCGGTGCCGTCGAGGAAGCCGGTGCCGATCGCGTCGTCGAGGTCGAGCGCGTCGTCGCCGATCGCGACGAACCCACCGACCGTGCCGTCGGGCCGCCGGCCGATCCCGAACGGGAGGTTGTGCAACGGGAACGGCGAGCCGTCGGGGACGTCGACCCAACAGGCCGGCGCTGTCCCGTCCGCGGCGCCGGCGACATCAACCACTCGACGGTGCCGATCGGGACAGCGGTCGGGCATCGATCGTCCACCGCGCGCGGTCGAGCTGCCCGGCGACCGCCTCGAACGCAGCGAGGAACCGGTCGTTGCTCGCCGGATCGGCGGTCGTCACCCGCACACCGACGCCGGCAAACGTGCGGGCGACGATGCCGCGTCGCTCCAGGGCCAGACCGAGCTGCGTGGCGTCGTCGCCGGCTGCGAGCCAGACGAAGTTGCCCTGGGGCTCCGGCACCGCCCAGCCGAGTGCCGCGAGGTGGGACGCGACCCGGATGCGCTCGACGACGACCTCCGCCACCCGCGCCCGCATCTCGTCGATTGCGCGGAGGCTGGCCAGCGCAGCCCGCTGGCCGAGGGCGTTGACGGCGAACGGGATCTGGGTCCGGTCGACGTTGGCGATCACGTCGGGATGACCGAATGCGTACCCGACCCGCAGCCCGGCGAGGCCGTGCGCTTTGGAGAACGTCCGGGTGATGACCAAGTTCGGGAACCGATCGAGGAGGCCGACCGAGTCGCGAACGCCGGGATCGGTGACGAACTCGTGGTACGCCTCGTCGAGGACGACGAGGCAGCCCGGCGCAACCGTCTCGAGGAACCCGACGACCTCGTCGGTGCCGACGACCGTCCCGGTCGGGTTGTTGGGGTTGCTGACGAAGACCAGCTTCGTCGCCGGCGTGATCGCCGCGGCGAGCGCCGGCAGGTCGAAGGTCTGCCGGCGGAGTGGAACGAGGATCTGCTCCGCCTCGACCAACCCGGCGAACGCGGGATACGCCTCGAACGACGGCCAGCACATCGCCACCGGCTCGCCGACCCCGACGTAGGCGAGCACCAGCTGCTGCAGGAGGCTGTTCGAGCCGGCGCCGATCGTGACCTCGGTCGCCGCGAGGCCGTGCGCCGCGGCGAGCGCCCGGCGTAGGTCGGTCGAGCGAGCGTCGGCGTACTCGGCGACGCCGTCGATCCCGTCGGTGATCGCCGCGGCGACCGACGGCAGCGGGCCGAACGGGAGCTCGTTCGAGGCCATCTTGACGGCGTCGGGAACGCCGTGATCCGCCGCCGCGGCGGCCGCCGTCCGCCCGGGCGAATAGGCCGCCATCGCAGCGATCGCCGGACGCGGCCGACCGGTCACCCCCGGCACCCCAGGTTTGCGTCGCGACAATCGTCGGCCCCGCGGCGCACGATCGCGACGCAAACGGGAGGTCACCCCCCGGCACCCCACGTTTGCGTCGCGACAATCGTCGGCCCCGCGCGCACGATCGCGAGGCGAACGGGAGGTCACAGGTTGCCCCGCTTGTCCTGCTCGCGCTCGATCGATTCGAACAGCGCCTTGAAGTTGCCCTCGCCGAAGCCGCTGGCCCCACCGCGCTGGATGATCTCGAAGAACACGGTCGGCCGGTCGGTGATCGGCTCGGTGAACAGCTGCAGCAGGTGGCCGTCGGACTCGTGGTCGACGAGGATGCCGAGCCGCTCGATCGCGTCCCAGGGGACGTCGAGGAAGCCGAGCCGATCGGTCACGTCGCGGAAGTACTCCTCGTTCGCTTCGAGGAACCGGATGCCGCGCGAGCGCAGGCCGGAGATCGCCTGGACGATGTCGCCGGTGCCGAACGCGATGTGCTGCACGCCCGGCCCGCGATACGTGTCGAGGTACTCCTGGATCTGGCTGCGGCGCGGACCCGGGGCAGGCTCGTTCAGCGGCATCGTGACCCCTGCCCCGTTCGACACCACCGTCGACCGAAGCGCGGAGTACTCCGTCGAGATCTGGTGCTCGTCGAAGTGGCGGAGCTGGAAGAACCCCAACACGTCCTCGTAGAACGACACCCAGTGATCGAGCCGGCCGTCCTCGACGTTGCCGACGACGTGGTCGATCCGATCGAGGCCGACTGAAGGACCGGCCGGCTCGGGCGGGAGGCCGGCCGTGACGTAGCCCGGGCAGTAGTACCCGTGGTAGTCGCGACGGTCGACGAAGGTGTGCTTGGTCTCGCCGTAGGTACCGATCGCTGCGAGTCGAAGGGTGCCGTGCTCGTCGGTGAGCTCGTAGGGCTCGCGCGCCGACGTCGCGCCGCGGGCGAGCGCCGCCTCGTAGGTCGCCGTCGCGTCGTCGACGACGAACGCCAGGTCTTGTGCGCCATCGCCGTGTTGACGAACGTGGTTCCAGATGTGCGAGTCCGGCGTCAATCCCGCGGTCACGACGAGACGGATGTCGCCCTGTTCCAGCAGGTACGAGGCGATGTCGTCGCGCCCGGTCTCGGGGCCGGCGTACGCGGTGACCCGGAATCCGAACCCGGCGGTCAGGAACCCGGCGGTGGCGCGGGCGTTGCCGACGTAGAACTCGATCGAGTCCCAGCCCTTCAGGCGGGCCGCCGGCGAGGTCGTCGTGGTGTCGAGCATGGTCATGTGATCCTGGCCTCCGATGTGCAGAACTTCTGGACAATGTTCGACATCCGCGACATGATGTCAACAGTGTCCGTTCTCATTGAGCAGATTGCACAGCTGAAGGCGCTCCAAGCGGGCGCGCGGTGATCACGTTGACCGACATCGACGCCCTCGACGCCCGGCTGATCGGTTTGATGCGGGCGGAACCGAACCTGCCGGTGATCGAGATGGCGCGCCGGCTCGATGTCGCCCGAGGCACGGTCCAGGCCCGGCTCGGCCGCCTGCACGACGCCGGCGTGGTCACCGGCTACGGACCCGATGTCGATGCCGCCGCCGCCGGCTACGGCGTCTTGGCCTTCACGACCCTGGAGATCGCCCAGGGCAGCGGCGACGCGATCGTCGCCGGGCTGAGCGAGATCCCCGAGGTGCTCGAGGTGTACGCGATCACGGGTCCCGGCGACCTGCACCTGCGCATCGTCGCCCGCTCCAACGAGCACCTCCACCATGTGCTCGCACATGTGCTCGAGCTGCCCGGCATCCGCCGCACCGAGACAAAGCTGGCGCTGCACAGGTCGTTGCACCGCACGGCCGCCGACCTCGTCGTCAGCGACCGGGCCGCCGGAGCGCGGCGATGAGCGCGATCGACCGGGGGCGCCTGATCTGGGCGCCCTCCCCCGACGCCTGGGCGGCCTCCGACCTCGCCTCGTTCGCGACGCACGTGCGACTCCTGGGCGGGCCGGGCTGCGGAACCTACCCCGACCTGCTCGCCTGGTCGCTGCGCGACCTCGACGGGTTCTGGTCGGCGTTCGCCGACTGGTCCGGCGTGCGCTGGCACGACGAGCCGGATCGGGCGATCGGCGGGACGGCCATGCCTGGCACCGAGTGGTTCCCCGGCGGCACCCTCAACTACGCCGAGCACGCCCTCGGCCGGGCCATCGTCGCGCCCGATGAAGTGGCCGTCGTCGCCCGCTCGCAGTCACGGCCGCGGATCGAGCTGACATGGCGGCAGCTGCAGCGCCAGGTTGGCCAGTGCGCGCGTTCGCTGCTCGAGCGCGGCGTCGGACCCGGCGATCGGGTCGCCGCGTACGCGCCGAACATCCCCGAGACGCTGATCGCGTTCCTGGCCACGGCGAGCATCGGTGCGGTGTGGTCATCGTGCGCACCCGAGTTCGGCACCCGGGCCGTCGTCGACCGATGGTCCCAGATCGAGCCGAGCGTGCTGTTCGCCGTCGACGGCTACCGATACGGCGACCGGGCGATCGAGCGCGCCACCCACGTCGAGGAGATCGTCGACGCGCTCCCGTCGCTCCGCCACGTCGTGCGCATCGGATACCTCGACCCGGCGGGTCACGACGACTGGACGCCTCTGCTCGCCTCGCCCGGCTCGGTCGAGTTCACCCCGGTCGCGTTCGCGCACCCGCTCTACATCTTGTTCTCGTCGGGCACGACCGGGCTGCCGAAGCCGATCGTCCACGGCCACGGCGGCATGGTCCTGGAACACACCAAGGCCCTGCGGCTGCACTACGACCTCAAGCCGGGCGAGCGGTTCACGTGGTTCACCACGACCGGGTGGATGATGTGGAACTTCGTCGTGTCGGGGCTGCTGGCCGGTTCGACGATCGTGCTGTTCGACGGCGACCCCGCGGCACCCGACCTGCTCGAGCTGTGGCGCCTGGCCGCCGACGAGCGGATCGACGTGTTCGGCGTGAGCGCGCCGTTCGTCATGGCGTGCCGGAAAGCAGGGCTGCGACCCGGCAGCGAGTTGGACCTGTCCCGGCTGCGCCACGTCGGCTCGACGGGCGCGCCGTTGCCCCCCGCCGGCTTCGAGTGGATCCACGACGCCGTCGGCCCGCACGTCCAGCCCGGCTCGATGAGCGGCGGCACCGACGTGTGCACCGCGTTCGTCGGCCCGACACCCACTGAACCGGTGCGCGCCGGCGAGATCACGACCCGCATGCTCGGCTGCGACGTGCAGGCGTTCGACGGCTCGGGGGCGGTGTGTGATCCGGGTGAGACCGGCGAGCTCGTCATCACCTCGCCGATGCCTTCGATGCCCGTCGGACTGTGGGGCGACGAATCCGGCCAGCGGCTACGCGCCACGTACTACTCGACCTTCCCGGGCGTCTGGCATCACGGCGACTGGATCACGTTCTTCCCCGACGGTGCCTGCCAGATCAGCGGCCGCTCGGATGCCACGCTCAACCGCGGTGGCGTGCGGCTCGGCACGAGCGACTTCTACACCGTCGTCGAGGGGCTCGACGAGGTGGCCGACAGCGTCGTGATCCACCTCGAGGACGCCGAGGGCGGACCCGGCGAGCTGATCCTGCTCGTCGCACTCGCAACGGGACGAGCCCTCGACGGCGCGCTGCGCGACCGAATCCGCAGCGCGCTGCGCACCGAGCTGTCGCCTCGACACGTCCCCGACGTCATCGAACCGATCCCGGCCGTCCCGCGGACGCTGTCTGGCAAGAAGCTCGAGGTCCCGTTGAAGCGGATGCTGCTCGGCGCCCGCGCCGCCGACGTCGTCTCCCGCGATTCGCTGGCCGACCCCGAAGCACTCGACGCGGTCGCGCGCTGGATCGGCGGCCGGGCCGGCGGGTGAACGAGCGCGTCGACGACCTACGACGACGACCGTCGCAGCCGACCGGGACGACGGGGCCGTCGGGTCAGGACGACGAGCCGACGAGCTCGGACGCGTCGTCGGGCTCCGCGGCGGCATCGGGCGAGGCGCCGACGTGGACGTCGCTGCCCTCGACGTGGAGGGTCGGCAGGATCCGGTCGAGCCACTTCGGCAGCCACCAGTTGCGCGCGCCGAGCAGCTCCATCGTCGCCGGCACGAGGAGCATCCGGACCAGCGTGGCGTCGAGGAACACCGCGCTGGCGAGGCCGAGTCCGAACATCTTGATGATCCGGTTGTCCTCGAGCACGAAGCTGCCGAAGACGACGACCATGATCGCCGCCGCGGCGGTGATCACCCGCGCCGTCGAGGCGAGCCCGTCGGCAACGGAGTTGACCGGGTCACCGCTCCGGTCGTACTCCTCCTTGACCCGCGAGAGGAGGAACACCTCGTAGTCCATCGAGAGGCCGAAGACGATGGCGAACAGCATCATCGGCAGGAACGGTTCGATCGGGCCGCTGGCCGTGCCGAACAGGTCGATGCCCCACCCCCACTGGAACACGGCGACGACGATGCCGTAGGCACCACCGATCGACAGCAGGTTCATGATGACCGCCTTGAGTGGCACGAGGACGGAGCGGAACACCATCATCAAGAGGAGGAACGACAACGTGAGCACGGCGACGAAGAAGTACGGGATGCGCTCGCCCAGGTAGTCGGTGAAGTCGACGCTCGCCGCGGTCGAGCCGGTGACCTTGACGTCGAGGCCCGAACCGGCCGTGGCCGCCGGCACGATGTCGGCGCGGATCGTCCTGACGAGGGTGGTCGTCGCCTCGTCCTGTGGGCCGGTCGCCGGGATCACGAAGATCTGGATCGCCTGCCCGTTCGGGCTCGGCTGCGGACCGAGCGCCTGGCTGATGCCGGGATCGGCGGCAAGGGCCGCGACCAGTCGCTGCGCCGCGGCGAGATCGTCGGGGCCGCTGACCTCCGACACCAGGATCAGCGGTCCGTTGCTGCCGGGGCCGAACCCCTCGGCGAGCAGGTCGTAGGCCTGCCGAGTGGTCGTGTCCTCGGAGTACGTGCTCTCGTCGCTGAACCCGAGGCGCAGCGAGAACACCGGCAGCGCGATCGCGATCAGCAGCACCGCGACGCCGATCGCGACGGGCCAGGGACGGCGCTGCACGAAGCGGCTCCAGCGGTACGGCAACGTGTCGCGCAGCGGCTTCTCACGCCTCGGTGGGAGCGCCGCCCGCAGCCCGGGCACGACGAACGACAGGACGATCGTCGCCACAGCCAGCACCAGCGACACCGCGGCCAGCATCTCGATCCGCAGGCCGAGGCCGAGCAGGAAGAGCGCGACGAATCCGGCGGCGATCAGACCGCGCCAACGGGTGACCTCGACGCGTTGTTGCGCAAACCCGATCAGCGCCGGGAGCAGGGTGATCGAGGCCAACATCGTGACCGCCACGGTCAGCGCGGCACCGGTCGCCAGGCCGCTGATGAACGCCAGCCCGATCACGTACATCCCGAGCAGCGAGATGACGACGGTCAGGCCGGCGAAGACGACCGCCCGGCCGGCGGTGTCGAGCGCGGTCATCGTCGCCAGGTGCGGCGACATGCCGGCCTTGGTCCCCTCGCGGTACCTCGTGACGATGAACAGCGCGTAGTCGATGCCGACGCCGATCCCGATCATCGCGCCGAGCGTCGTTGCGAAGTCCGGGATCGACAGTACGTGGGTCAGCAGCGTGATCAGGCCGACGCCGATCCCGACGCCGAACAGCGCCACGCCGATCGGGAGCCCCATCGCCAGCACCGACCCGAACGCGAGGATCAAGATGACGACGGCGAACGCGAGGCCGATCAACTCGGTCTGTGGTGGCTCGAACTCGGCGAGCGCTGCGCCGCCGACCTCCACCTGCAGACCGTCGACGGCCGCGAGTTGCCCGATCGCGGTGTTGACCTCGACCCCGATCTCCGACGCTCTGACCTCCTCGGTCCCGTTGGCGATGTCGATCCGGGCGTAGGCGATTGTCCCGTCGGGCGAGACCAGGCCCTGCGCGTCCCCGTCGGGGCTGTAGGGGCTGGTCAACGACACCTCCTCGATGGCGCCGATCTCGGCGAAGAGCGGTTCCATCGCCGCCGCGACCTCGGGGGCGGCGACCCCCTGGGCGGCCCGGAACACGATCGATCCCGACAGGAAGCTGCCGGACCCCCCGAAGTTGGCCTCCAACACCTCGAACCCGAGCTGGGATTCCGAATCGGGGCTCTCGAACGAGCTGTCGGTCGACGTCCCCACCGTCCCCACCGCACCGAACACGGCGACGAGGACGGCGATCCACGCACCGAGCACCAACCACCGGCGGCGGAACGCGAACGATCCGAGCCGGGCCCACGGTGATCGCTCGGCGAGCTGCCGCTCGGACGCCGTGTACCGACCGCCGTCCCGCGCGGCAGGCGGTGAGGGAACCGATGATGGTGCGGGAGGGGTGGTGGTCGACATGGCGGGATCCTGAGGGGTTGGTCGGGTCGGGATGTCCACCGGCTTGAGGAGAGTAGATGGACAAAGTGTTCAGTAGTGGACAGTTTGACCACTAGGCTACGGAATTGCAAGTGATCATCGGCCAGTGTGTCGAGCGACACGAGCGAAACCTGACCATGGCCCTCACCGACCACTCCCCGACCACCCCGGCCGGCGACCCGCGGGTCGAGCGGACGCGCGCCGCGGTGCTGGCCGCGGCCTACGACCTCCTGATCGCCGACGGACCCGACGCGGTGAGCCACGCCCAGGTGGCTTCGGCGGCGAACGTCAGCCGGACCACGGTCTACAAGCACTTCCCGACCAGGGGGGAACTGCTGCGGGCGACGATCGAGGTGATGGGCAAGCCGCTCCCCGCCGAGCTCACCGGCGACCTGCGCACCGATCTCGGGCGGATGCTCGACGACATCGTCGCCGATCTGGGGGACGAGGAGCGCACCCGCGCGATCGCCACGATGATCGAGCGCGCCCGGCACGACCGGACGGTTGCCGCAGTGCGCGACGACCTGATCGCCGAAGCGCGCGGGAAGTTCCGCACGATCGTCGGGGCTGCGGTCGATGCCGGTGACCTGCGCGACGACATCGACGTCGACCTGGCGATGGCCGGGCTGGTCGGCGCGCTGTTCTTCAAGTGCTTCATGGCCGGCGAGGCCGTCGACGAGGATCTGGCGCGCCGATCGATCGACGCGTTCATCGCCAACCACGCGCCTCGCTGACCGTCCGCCCACCCGGACGATCGTCGGGTTGCGATCCTCGCCCCGCAACGGCTGGGCAGCCGCGGCTTCCCGGACGGGCGAGGCCGTTCGACGGAACGTCGCGCACCGGTGCGGCCGTGGCACTAGCCTGCCGGTCCGTGGTCATCGGCCGGATCGTGGGCGCCACTCGCAATCCGGCCCAGCTGGTCGTCGGCGGGTTCGTGCTGCTGATCCTGCTCGGCACGCTGCTGCTGCGGCTCCCGTTCGCCGTCGACCCCGGGGTCGCCCACCCCGGCTGGCGAGCCTCGCTGTTCTCGTCGACATCGGCGAGCACGGTGACCGGGCTGAGCACGGTCGACGTGACGATCTTCTCGCTGTTCGGCGAGCTCGTACTGCTCGCGCTCATCCAGATCGGCGGGTTCGGGATCATGACCGTCGGGTCGGTGCTCGCGCTGGTCACCGCCCGCCGGGTCGGGCTCCGCCAACGGATCCTCGCCCAGGCCGAGATCGGCGCGGTCGACATGGGCGAGCTGCGGTCGCTGATCGGTGCGATCGCCAAGATCACCGTGGCCGTGGAGATCTCGGTCGCGGTCGTGCTGTTCGTCCCGCTCCTGCGCACCGATGGCACCGGCGTCGCATCGGCGGCCTACAACGCCGTGTTCAACGCCGTGTCCGGGTTCAACAACGCGGGCATCACGCTGTTCGCCGACAGCCTGACCCGGTTCGCCACCAATCCCTTCGTCGTGTTCCCGGTGACGTTTGCGTTCATCGTCGGCGGGCTCGGGTTCCCGATCCTCGTCGAGTTCCGGCGCCGCGTGCCCGCTCGGCGCTGGAGCCTGCACACCCGCATCACGCTGCTCGCTACGGCCGCGCTGCTCGTCGTCGGCCCGGCGTCGGTGCTCATGTTCGAGTGGACCAACCCGGCGACGCTCGGTTCGATGGATGTCTTGGACAAGCTCCAGGCGGCCTGGTTCCAGGGGGTCACCCCGCGCACGGCCGGGTTCAACACGATCGACATCGGTGCGATGCGCGAACCGACGCTGCTGATCACGACCGGGCTGATGTTCATCGGTGCCGGGCCGGCGTCGACCAGCGGCGGGATCAAGGTGACCACGTTCGCCATCCTGTTCTTCGCCATGTGGTCCGAGGTGCGCGGTGACACCGACATCAACGTGTTCCGCCGGCGGATCCCCAACGCCGCCGCACGCCAGGCGATGACGGTCGCGCTGCTCTCGGTCGGGCTGGTGTTCAGCACGGCGGTGCTGCTGACCACGATCTCGAGCTTCGACCTCCAGAGCACGCTGTTCGAGGCGACCTCGGCGTTCGGGACGGTCGGCCTGTCGACCGGGATCACCGGTGCGCTCCCCGCCGCCGGCCAGCTGCTGCTCGTGTTCGTGATGCTCGCCGGACGGGTCGGCCCGGTCACGATGGTCGCCGCTCTCGCTATGCGCCAACGCACCCGGTCGTACCGTTTCGCCGAGGAACGACCGATCATCGGCTGAGGGACGTAACGTTCGCCCAGCCGGGAGGAGAGGGAGTCGATGGCGACGGACAGGATCATCCACAACATGCTCGGGGGCCTGACCAACGCGCACGTCGAACACGAGGGGGAGATCGTCGTGATCGGGCTCGGCCGGTTCGGCTCGGCGCTGGCCAACACGCTGGTCGAAATGGGTCACGAGGTCCTCGGCGTCGACTTCACCGAGGAGCGCGTCCAGGAGCACAGCGGCACCCTCACCCACGTGGTGCAGGCCGACACGACCAGCGAGCGCACGCTGCGCCAGATCGGCGTCGCCGACGCAGTGACCGCCGTCGTGTGCATCGGCACCGATGTCGAGTCGAGCGTGCTGACGACGACCGCCCTGGTCGATCTCGGCATCAGGAACATCTGGGCCAAGGCGATCACCAACCCTCACGGGCGGATCCTGCAGCGGGTCGGAGCGCATCACGTCGTGTTCCCCGAGGCGGAGATGGGCAACCGCGTCGCCCACCTCGTGACCGGGCAGATGCTCGAGTATTTCGCACTCGACGACGACTTCGTCATCGCCGAGCTGACCACGCCCGAGCCGTTCGTCGGCATCCCGCTGTTCGAGTCGGACCTGCGGGCGAACTACAAGGTCACCGTCGTCTGCGTCAAGCCGGCGGGCGGGCAGTTCACGTACGCCGAGCGCTCCACCGTGCTCGCCCCGAGCGACCTGATCGTCGTCGCCGGCCATCGATCCGACGTCGAGCGGTTCACCAAGCATCGCAAGTGACGCGCCGGTTCGTTCGCCCGTTGATCGCCACGTACCGCATCCAGCTCACCCCGACGTTCGGGTTCGATGCCGTCTCGGCGATCCTTGCCGACCTGGTGCGCATCGGGATCAGCCACGTCTACCTGTCGCCGGTCGCCGAGGCGGTCACCGGCAGCACGCACGGGTACGACGTGGTCGATCCCGCAACGGTACGCGACGAGCTCGGGGGCCGCGCCGGCCTGCATCGCCTCGCCCGTGCGGCACAGGCGCTCGGACTCGGGATCATCGTCGACATCGTGCCGAACCACGTGTCGACCGCCCAGCCGCACCGCAACCCGTGGTGGTGGTCGACGCTGCGAGACGGGCGGGCCGGACCAGCCGCCGACTGGTTCGACGTCGACTGGGACCAGGCCGACGGTCGGGTGATCGCGCCCGTGCTCGGTTTGCCGCTCGAGGACGTGATCGCCGCCGGCGAGCTGCGGATCGACGGCGACGAGCTGCGCTACCACGAGCTGCGCTTCCCGCTGCGCACCGACGACCCGGTCGGGAAGTCACCCGCTGCGGAGCAGCCGGTCGCGGCGATCCTCGCCCGGCAGCGGTATCGGCTGCAGCACTGGCGGGGGCCGGATCGCAACGTGCGCCGCTTCTTCACGATCGACGACCTGGTCGCCATCCGACCCGAGGTGCCCGCCGTCGCTGACGCGGTGCACGCGATCGTGACCGATCTGGTGGCGGCCGGCCTGCTCGACGGTGTGCGCGTCGACCACGTCGACGGGCTGGCCGACCCGTTCGCGTACCTGCACACGCTGCGGGCGGCGGTCGGCGACGACCGGTGGATCGGCGTCGAGAAGATCGTCGTCGGCGACGAGCACCTCCCGGCGACATGGCCGGTCGACGGCACCACCGGCTACGAGTGGATCCGCGCGGTCGATCACCTCTTCACCAATCCGGCCGGCGAGCGGGTCCTGACCGCGCTGTGGGAGCGGACGACCGGTGATGCGCTCGGCTATCACGACCACGAGCGCGAAGGCATCCGCGACGTGCTCGCCCACGAGCTGCGACCCGACCTCGACCGCGTCGCGTGGACCGCGGCGAGGGAGATCCCGGGCGTCGGCCTTGACGAGCTGCGCGCGGCGATCTCGGCGGTGACGGTCGAGCTCGGGCGATACCGCACCTACCTCGTCGCGGACGCGATCGATGCCGGTGGCGCTGCCCGCGCCGACGATGGCGATCGCGGTGACGATGTCGAGGTCGTGCGCCGCGCCGCGGCAGCGGCCGGCCGCCGCGGCGAGCCCGAGCTGCGCCGCGCGTTGGCGGCGCTCGTTACGGCTCTCCTCGCCGGCGGGGAGACCGCGCGCCGCTGGCAGCAGCTGACCGGTCCGGCGCTGGCCAAGGGTGGCGAGGACCGCGCCCTGTACCGGTGGTTCCGGCTGGCCGCGCACAACGAGGTCGGCGGCGATCCTGCGACGTGGACGTTGCCCGTCGCCGCGTTCCACGCCCGTAACGCAGACGTCGCCGAGCGGTGGCCGGCGACCCTGCTCACGGGGTCGACCCACGACACGAAACGATCCGAGGACGTGCGGGCGCGGCTCGTCGTGCTCGCCGAGTTCGGTGACCGATGGGTCGAGCTGGTCGAGCGTTGGCGACCGGCGATCGACGACCCGGCGACCGGGCCGGCGGCCGAGCTGCTGGTGTTGCAGACCGCGGCCGGTGCGTGGCCGATCGACGCCGGCCGGCTCGGCGACTATCTGGTCAAGGCCGCCCGCGAATCCGGCGTGCGCACCTCGTGGACCGAGGCCGACGGCGAACACGAAGCGGCACTGCGACGCCTCGCGACGTTGCTGACCGAGCCGCCGCTGGCGAACGCGATCGGCCGCTTCGTCGACGAGATCGATCCGGCCGCGCAGCAGGTCGCGCTCGCCCAGCTCGTGCTGCGGTGCACCGCCCCGGGTGTGCCCGACGTCTACCAGGGCGGCGAATCGTGGCTGCACACCCTCGTCGACCCCGACAACCGCGGCGACCTCGACCCGAAGCGTCTGGCGCAGGCGGCCGACGCTGCCGGTGCAAGCGCCGGCAGCGCGTGGGTGGCCTCGGACCCCAAGGCCGCTGTGCTCGGTCGGGCGCTCGCCGCCCGCCGGGCGGCTGCCGCCGCCTTCGGACCCGGCTCCGGCTACCACCCGCTCGCTGCGACCGGGGCGTACGCCGAGCACGTGGTCGCGTTCGTCCGGTCGGCGCCCGACCCCGCAGCTTCGCCGACGGTCGTGACCGTCTCGTCGAGGTTCCCCGCGTCTCGTCCCGATGGTTGGCTCGACACTGCGATCGTCCTGCCCGCCGGTCCCTGGCGGGACGTCCTCGACCCGACCCGCGCGGTTCCCGGCGGACCCACGTCGCTCACCGAACTCCTCGGGCGCCGCCCCGCCGCCCTGCTCACCGCGTCCTGACCGACGACCGCCGCGGAGGTGTGCGCCGACCGCACGGGGCTCAACGGGTGGCGAGGAGCGCTGACCAGGGGGGCCGCGTGGTCGGCCGGGCGGCGGTGCCGGGGCTTCCCCAACGGGGGTCGGCGGTGTCGACCGTCGGCACGCATTCGCCGAGCGCGACCTCGGCCGCCGCGGCCCCGAAGTTCAGCACCACGAGCGCCTCACCGCCGGCATTGCGGCGGTGCATCGTGACCAGCGTCCCATCGAGGGCGACCGTGACGGCAGCCCCGGTGTCGGTCAACACGGGGTGGTCCCGGCGGGCGGTCAACAGCTCCCGGCACAACGCGCGCAGCGAGGCGTGCGGTTCGACAGCGGCCAACGCCGGTGACAGGATCGCCGAACGATGGGTGGCCGGGTCCGCCGGATCGGGAGGGTCGGTCTCCCACTCGAAGCCGGCGAACTCCTCGGCGCGGCCAGTCCGTACCGCGTCGAGCAGCGCAGGATCGTGGAAGTCGACGAAGAACGGGAAGGGGGCAGGGTCGCCGTACTCCTCACCCATGAACAGCAGCGGCGTGAAGGGCGACAGCAGTACCGCGGCGAGCGCGAGCCGCCGCCGATCCGGCCCGACGAGGACGTCGAGCCGCTCGCCGCCGCGCCGGTTACCGATCTGGTCGTGGTTCTGGTCGCAGACGACGAAGCACGCCGGGTCGAGATGGCTGACGTCGCGACCGTGGCGCCGCCCGCGTGCGGCCGAGTACCGACCCCGGTACGCGAACCGGTGTTCGAGCACGTCGGCGACGTCGGCAGCGCCGGTGAAGTCGACGTAGTAACCGGACCGGTCCCCGGTGAGCGCGACGCGCACTGCATGGTGCAGCTCGTCGTTCCACATCGCGTCGCCACCGATGCCGTTTGGCGGCGGGGTCACCAGCCGGGGATCGTTCGCCGAACTCTCGAGGAACGTCAGGACGACCCGACCCTGATCCCGACCGATGCGGTGGACCTCCTCGACGAGCTCCTCCAGGAACGGCCGCGCGGTCGGATCGTGGATCGCGTGCACCGCGTCGAGCCGCAGGCCGTCAGCGTGGAAATCCTCGATCCACATCCGGGCGTTGTCGAGGAAGAACCGCCGGACCTCGTCGCTGCCCGCGTCGGCGACGTTGACCGCTCCGCCCCACGGCGTGGTGGAGGTCGGGGTCGTGTACGGGCCGAAGCGGTGAGCGACCCACCCTTCGGGACCGAAGTGGTTGTACACGACGTCGACGACCACCGCCAGCCCGGCCTGGTGGGCGGCATCGACGAACGCGGCCATCGCGTCCGGTCCGCCGTAGCTGTGCTGGACCGCGTTCGGGAACACTCCGTCGTAGCCCCATCCGCGGGCGCCGGAGAACTGGGCGAGGGGCATCAACTCGATCGTGGTCACGCCGAGCTCGGCCATCGCTGCGAGCCGGTCGCCGGCGGCTGCCGCGGCCAGCGTGCCCTCCGGCGTGAACGTGCCGACGTGGAGCTCGGAGAGCACGGTCTCGTGCAGGCCGACGCCGCGCCACGACGCATCGGTCCAGACCCACTGCGCCGGGTCGACGACCGCCGACGGTCCGAACACGCCGTCGGGTTGATGACGCGACGCCGGGTCGGCCAGCTCGTCCCCACCGTCGAGCCGGATCCGGTACCTGGTGCCGGCTCCGATGTCGGGCACGACCGCCGACCAGCGATCGCCGGCCGAGCCGTCGGCCGCCGGCGCCGACCGGTGCAGGGGGACCACTCGGCGGGTGCCGTCCGGATCGACGACGACGTCGATCCGGGCCGCCGACGGCGACCACACCTCGAAGCGGACGCCACCGTCGACAACGGCCGCGCCGGGACGGTCGGCCGGGGCGGTCACGGAGCCTCGACCACCGGCTCATCGATCACGCGGTCATCGATCACCGGCGACGCGGCAGGACCGGCATCCAGCCCCCCGGCGACGAACGGCGACGGTGCGGCGGTCCGAGCCGAGCGACCCGGCACGGTGGCGGTCGACGGGTGAGGCGCACGCTGGCGGAGCACGACGATCGAGTGCGCCGGCCGTTCGATCGTGCGACCGGCACCGAACGTTCGTGACCGCGGCTCGGGATACAGCGTGTCGAGCTCGATGACCCAGCTCGTCCCCCAGCGCTTCGGCGGCAGCTTCCACGACATCGGCTCGTGACCGGCGTTGAACAGCACGAGGAACGTCTCGTCGCTCACCCGGCGGCCGTACGGGTCCGGCTGGGCGATCGACTTCCCGTTGATGAACACGCCGACGGCGAGGGTCGGCACCTCGGCCCAGTCCTGCTCGGTCATCTCGGCACCGTCCGATCGGAACCATGCCATGTCCTCGACGCCACGAATCGGGCGGCCCTGGAACCAGCGCCGGCGCCGGAAGACCGGGTGCTCGCGGCGGAGCAGGATCACCCGCCGGCAGAACGCCAGGAAGTCCTCGTCGACGTCGTCCCAGTCGTACCACGACAGCTCGTTGTCCTGGCAGTACGCGTTGTTGTTGCCCTGCTGCGTGCGGCCGAGTTCGTCGCCACCGAGGATCATCGGCACGCCTTGCGACAGCAGCAGCGTGAGGAAGATGTTGCGCCGCTGCCGGGCGCGCAGCACGTTGATCGCCGGGTCGTCGGTCGGCCCTTCGGCGCCACAGTTCCAGGACCGGTTGTGCGACTCCCCGTCACGGTTGTCCTCGCCGTTCGCCTCGTTGCGCTTGTCGTGGTAGGCGACCAGATCGGCCATCGTGAACCCGTCGTGGGCCGTGACGAAGTTGATCGAGGCGGTCGGCCGCCGGGTGTCGCTCTCGTACAGGTCGGAGCTGCCGGTGAAGCGGTAGCCGAACTCGGCGAGCGACGCCGGCTCGCTGCGCCAGAAGTCGCGGATCGAGTCTCGGTAACGGCCGTTCCACTCCGACCACAGCGGTGGGAAGTTGCCGACCTGGTAGCCGCCCTCGCCGATGTCCCACGGTTCGGCGATCAGCTTGACCTGTGAGACGGTCGGATCCTGCTGGATCAGGTCGAAGAACGCGGACAGCCGATCGACTTCGAGCAGTTCGCGGGCGAGGGTGGACGCGAGGTCGAAGCGGAATCCGTCGACGTGCATCTCGCTCACCCAGTAGCGCAACGAGTCCATGATCAGCTGGAGCACGTGCGGGTGGCGCACGTTCATGCTGTTGCCGGTGCCGGTGAAGTCCCGGTAGTAGCGAGGGTCGTCCTCCATCAGCCGGTAGTAGGCGTGGTTGTCGAGCCCGCGCATCGACAGGGTCGGCCCGAGGTGGGACCCCTCCGCCGTGTGGTTGTAGACGACGTCGAGGATCACCTCGATCCCCGCGGCGTGCAGCGTCTTGACCATCGTCTTGAACTCCTGCACCGAGCTGTGGTGCCCGGTCGAGGCGTACTCGTTGTACGGCGCGAAGTACGCCGTGGTGTTGTAGCCCCAGTAGTTGCGCAGCCCCCGCTCGACGAGGTGGTGGTCCTGGAGGAACTGATGGACGGGCATCAGCTCGACCGCGGTCACGCCGAGCGACGTGAGGTGCTCGACGATCGCCGGATGGGCGACGCCGGCGAACGTCCCCCGCAGGTGGGGGGCGACGTCGGGATGCCGCATCGTCAACCCGCGGACGTGGGTCTCGTAGATCACCGACTCGTGGAGGGGCGTGCGCGGCGGCCGGTCGTACCCCCAGTCGAAGTACGGGTCGTGGACCACCCCCTTCGGCACGTGCGGTGCGCTGTCGGCGGAGTTCTTGGCGTCGTGGTCATCGAACTCGTATCCGAAGCACGCGACGTCCCAGTCGATCAGACCGTCGACCGCCTTGGCGTACGGGTCGAGCAACAGCTTGTGCTCGTTGCACCAGTGCCCGGCGGCCGGCTCCCACGGACCGTGGACGCGGTACCCGTAGCGCTGACCGGGCCGCACATCGGGAAGGAACGCGTGCCAGCAGTGGCCGTCGACCTCGTCGAGCGGGACCCGGGTCTCCGCGCCGTGCTCACCGATCAGGCACAGCTCGACACCGTCGGCGACGCTGGAGAAGACCGAGAAGTTGGTCCCCGATCCGTCGTAGGTGGCGCCGAGCGGGGACGGTTCCCCGAGCCAGCGCCTCATCGACGATCCCGCCGATGCCGGCCGCTCGCATCGTCCGGGTACGTCGTCACCGTCGAATCGCTCATCCCCCAATTCAAGCGGACGAGGCCGGTTCCGGGCCGATCCACCGGTCGCGGCCACCCGTCTCGGGGCCACCGACACCGGATCCCGAGACCGTCGACGCCGAGACCCGACACGACGCGGACCGCACGGTACGGCGCAACTCGGTGCGTCGAGGTCGTCGCACCATGCGGCGAGCCGCCGGCGGTGTCACAGGTCGACGTGGGTGCCGATGTCGACGCTGCGGTCGGGTGGGAGTCCGAAATGCCTGGTCGGGTCGCCCGCATTGCGGCTGAGGTAGGCGAACAGGTGCTCGCGCCATCGGGCCATCCCGGGTCGGGCGGTGACCTCGATCCGCTCGCGCCCGAGGAAGAACGTGGTCTGGTTCTCGTCGAAGCTGAGCCCGTCGATCAGCAGCCTCGACAGATCGCGGGCGAGGTCGGTCGGGTCGGCGAAACCGTAGTGCATCTCGAGCTCGTGGAATCCGAGTTCGTGGTGGGTGACCACGGCCCGTTCGGCCGGGTTGACGTACGGGCGGTCGTCGGTCATCACCGACAGCAGGACGACGGTGTCGTGGAGGCTGTCGTTGTGCCGCAGGTTGGTCAGCAGCGCAGGTGGCACGAGCCCGGGGCGCGGGTGGAGGTACACCCCGGTGCCGACGTGGCGGGCCGGCGGCTTCTTCGCCAGCCCGGCGACGAGCGACTCCACACTCAGGCCGGCGCGCACGACCCGTTGGCCCACCAGTCTCCGACCGGTCTGCCAGGTCGTGAAGATCGTGAACCCGACGATCCCGATCAGCAGCGGGAACCACCCGCCGGTCGGGATCTTGAACACGTTGGCCGAGGCGAACGCCACGTCGACGACGAGCAGCGGCAGCAGCACCGCGGCGGTCTTCGGCCGCGACCATCCCCAACGGTCGACGGCGATCGATGCGACGAGCACGGTCGTGATCACCATCGTGAGCGTGACGGCCACCCCGTAGGCGTTGGCGAGGCCACTCGACGTACGGAAGGCGAACACCAGGCCAAGGCATGCGGCGAGCAGGAACCAGTTGACCGCCGGGACATAGACCTGGCCGCGATGGGCCGACGACGTCTGCACGGTTCGCATCCGTGGCAGGTAGTTCAGGTTGATCGCCTGCACGGTGAGCGAGAACGCCCCGGTGATCAGCGCCTGCGAGGCGATGATCGTCGCCATGGTCGCCAGGACCGTCATCGGCAGCTGCGCCCACTCGGGGGCGAGCAGGTAGAACGGGTTCTCGATCGCCGCCGGATCGTGGAGGAGCAGCGCGCCCTGGCCGAGGTAGTTGAGGACGAGCGCAGGGAGCACCACGACGAACCACACGAGCCGGATCGGATGACGTCCGAAGTGGCCCATGTCGGCGTACAGCGCCTCGCCGCCGGTCACGACGAGGAACACCGAACCGAGTACGAGGAATCCCTGGAACCCGTTGTCGACGAAGAACGTCGCGGCACGGCTTGGATCGAGCGCGCGCAGCACGGACGGCTCGACGCGGATCTCGGCCCCTCCGAGGATGGCCAGCACCGAGAACCAGACGATCATCACCGGGCCGAAGAACCGGCCGACCACGTGGGTGCCGTGGCGCTGGATGGCGAAGAGGCCGATCAGTATCACCGCGACGATCGGAATGACGAAGTGATCGACGCCGGGTGCCGCGACCTCGACCCCCTCGACCGCCGACAACACCGAGATGGCGGGCGTGATCATGCCGTCCCCGTACAGCAGCGCCGTACCGAACAGCCCGAGCAGGACCAACCAACGATGTGACCTTCCCGTCCCGGTGACCAGCGCGGCGAGGGCGAGGATGCCGCCCTCACCGTGGTTGTCGGCGCGCATGACGATCGCGAGGTACTTGATCGTGATCACGATGATCAACGACCAGAACATCAGCGACAGCACGCCGAGCACGTTGACCTCGTTGACCAGCAGATCATGTTCGCCGGCCAGCGACTCGCGGAACGCGTAGAGCGGGCTCGTACCGATGTCGCCGAACACCACGCCGAGCGCGCCGACCGACAGTGCGGTGAGCGGACCGACGCGGCTCGCGGGCGCGGTCATCGGCGATCGACGATCGCGACCGGCTCTCCGACGTGGGCGGATCCGATCGTGGCACGGGACATGGCGCCGACACCCTAGAGTCCCGCAGCGCCGAGCGGCGGAACGATCGAAGGATCGATTCGATCGATCGAACGGTCGATCGAACGGTCGATCGGGGCCGGCGCGACGACGCCGGCGCGTCGACCCGGCCGGTCGGTACCCGCCCCACCGTGGTCGCAGCCCGCGCCTCGATCGAGCCCCTAGGATCGGCCCGATCGAAACAGCGGTCGTCGAGACAGCGGAGGCTCCAGGTCGCAGCGAGCGGCGGAAACTGCTGTTGGTGGTCGTGGCCGCTGTGCTCGGCGCGCTGACCGTGCTCGTCGCAACTCGGCGCGATCCGGTTCTCAGCCCCGACTCGATCACGTACCTGTCGGCGGCCGAGCGGCTGCGCAACCTCGAGGGGTACGCCGATTTCACCGGCGAGCCGCTTGCCCACTTCCCACCCGTGTTCCCCGCGCTGCTCGCGCTCGGAGGACGGAGTCTGCTCTGGGCGTCGATCGTCGGCGCGGCCGGCGCGGCGGCGGCGGCCGCGCTGTTCGCCCAGATCCTGTCGTCGAGGGTGCGATGGTCGATGGCCGTCGCCGGGACGCTGATCTTCGTCCTGTCCCAGGCCACGATCCGGACCGCGTCGACCGTCTGGAGCGAGACGCCCTACGTCGTCGCCGCGCTCGCCACGCTCGCGGTGCTCGCTCGGCGCCCGCTCACGGCCGAGCGCGCGGCGATCGCCGGGTTGGTCGCCGGGCTCGGGTTCCTCACGCGGTACGCCGGCGCGGGTCTGGTGCTGACCGGGCTCGTGATGCTCCTCGCCGCCACCGTCTCGGCCGGCCGGCGCGAGACGATCCGATGCGCTGCGGCCTACACGACCGCAGCTTCGGCAGTCGCCGTGGCGTGGACCGCGCGCAACCTCGTCGCCACCGGGCAGCCGTTCGGCCCGCACTTCGAGGGTGGCGCCGACGAGTCGCTCGACGTGCTCGTGCGACGGCTCGCGACGGCGCTCGGCCGGCTCGTCATCGACATCGACGTGGTTGGCGATCTGACCGACCCGATCGGCTACGCCGTGCTCGCGGGGCTGGTCGGCGTGTCGATCATCGCGCTCGTACGGCGTCCGGTCGACGTGCTCGACATCGGCATGGCGGCGTTCGCGTTGACCTCGATCCTCGTGCCCTTCGTGTCCCGGATACTCACCGGCACCCACATCGAGGCGCGCATCATGTTTCCCGCACTGGTTCCGATCGTGTACTTCGCCATCGTGATGGCCGACCGCGTCGCCGGCAATCGGGCCCTGCTGATCGCCGGCCTGGTCGTCGCAGTCGTATGGTGCGCGAAGGGGGCGATCGCCGTGCGCGACTTCCCCGACCGGATCGATTTCTCCGCCGGCAACCCTGCGCAGTTCTCGCCCGAGCTCTACGACCTCGTCGCCGCCCTCCCCGACGAGGTCGACGTGCTGACCAACAACCCGCAGCGGGTCTGGTGGCACACCGGCCACGACCCGACCTTGTTCGCCTTCACGCGCCCGACGCCGGGCAACAGCCACTTCCCGCTGTCACCGGCCGAGACCGTCGATCGGGCCTGCGCCGGAGCCGCCTACCTCGCGTGGTTCCCGGGGCTCGGGAACGCGCTGGGCCGCCAGCCCGCCGAGATCCGGCCCGACGTCGCCGAATTGGTCGATCTGGTGCCGGTCGAGCGCGTCCCCGGCGGCGAGCTGTTCCGGCTGACCGTACGCGATCAGGGCGACTGCGGGTAGCCGGTCGGCGGCTACCGTCTCGACGATGGACGCGCTCTCGTTCCAGGTCGTGATCGATTGCCGCGATCCGCACGTCCTCGCCGGATGGTGGGCGGAGACGATGCGGTGGCAGGTCGAGCCCCAGGACGAGGGCTTCATCCGCGAGATGATCGCTCAGGGCCACGCCTCCGAGGCCGACACGCGGGTCTTCGACGGTGCGCTGGTCTGGCGGGAGGGAGCGGCCATCCGGCCCGCCCCCGGTGCCGCCGAAGGCCTGCCCCGCATCTACTTCCAGCAGGTGCCCGAAGCCAAGACGGTCAAGAACCGGGTTCACCTCGACCTCAGGATCGGCGACGAGGACCCCGCGACCGTGCGCGCCGCGCTCGTCGCGCGCGGCGCCAGGATGCTGCATGAGGGTCGCCAGGGTCCTCACACCTGGGTGACGATGGCCGATCCGGAGGGCAACGAGTTCTGTGTCTGATTCCCCGACCGTCCCCGATCGGGCGGTGCGGTGCGGCGTGAGGCCCGGCCGGCCGTCGTGCCGGCCTCGACGCTGCGCGGGCGCCCGAGCCGGTGGCTCCCCGCCCACGCACGCTTCCACGGCGCCGTGCCGCGACCGCGCGCCCTCCTCGCTCAGGCCGACCCGTCGCCGACCCCGGTGGCGAGGAGGGCCGCCAGCCGGCGCTGCAGCCACGGCCAGATCGCGAGCGTCCACCCCAGGGCGAACAGGTAGCCACCGGCGACGATGAACAGCACCGGCGGCGCAGCGGTCGCGATCGCGATCCCGGCCTGCTTGCTCATCCAGTCGTCGAACGATCGCTCGCACAGGTCGTCGGTGCCGCAGTAGCGGATCGCCCGCAGCTCCCAGTCCGGCGCGGCCTCGGTCGTGTCGGTGGTCTGGAACAGCACCCATTGGACGTAGTCCGCTGGCGGGTCCTCGGGGATCTGCCCCATCAGGATGAGCTCGCCCTCGTCGGCGTACACCCGGAGATCAGGATCGGCGAGATCGCGGTCCTCGGTGATCACCGCCCGCTCGTGCCACATCAGGCGGCCGTCGTCGGCGGGTCGGGGATCGGTGTAGAGCACCGGCCCGATGGTCGACGCGCCGGTGATCGGTACCCGCCACCATCGCTCGGCCAGCAGCGCCCCGTCCTCGAGGAGTTCGTTTGCCGTCGACTCGTCCGGCTCGTTCCCGGCGGCGTCGAGGCTCTTTTCCGGATCGTCGAAGACGAACGACTGGGTCGCGAAGCCGTCGATCTGTTCCACCGCCGAGGCGGGCAGCGCGCTGGTGAACTGCTCGTCGATCTCGACGAGGTAGGGCCGCACCGGCCGGACGCCGCGGACCTCGACCCGGTCACTGCTGTCGTCGCCGGCGTCGGGGCCAACCTCGGGCATGGCCAGGTTGTCGCCGTCGACCAGCCAGGCGACGAGCGCCTCGCTCGTCAGCTCGTGGCCGAGTCGGTTCGGGTGCATGCTGTTGTTCAGCCAGCCGCCGGTGTCGAGCTGGTCGGCGAGGCCGCCGGACGACGCCTGGAACTCGACGAGGTTGATCGCCCGCTCGTCCGGCGAGGACTCGCACAGTCGGTGGCCCTCGAACGCGGTGATCCCCGGCTCGAAGTACAGGACACCAGCCCGTTGGGCCGACCGCTTGATCTGCTCGTCGAGGACCGCGGTGAGCTCGACGATGAACCGGTGCTCTTCGGCCCGCAGGGGCGACCCGTTGCACGTCTTCTCACCGAGGATCAGGGGATAGGGCATCACGACGATCGGCGTCCCCGGCTCGAACGCCTCGCGAATCTCGGTGTACGTCTGCTCCAGGTCGGGGCCGAGTGTCGCGATGAACTCCAGCCAGTCCTCACGACGCTCGACGCACGAGCCCGGGAGCAGGCAACCCTTGACGATGTCGCCGAAGCCGGAGTCGTTGCCCCCGATGCTGACGAGGACCAGCTCCGGCGTCCCGGACTCCGCGACGTTGTCGATCTGCCGCCGGCGGCCGTAGACCGTCGCCGGGCTGCACGGCATCTGCCCCGCGAAGCGGTTCCCGGCCTCGTCGACGCACGCCCGCTCGTCCGGTGCCCCGCCGAGGTCGATCACGTCGTCCATCACCGCCCCGGAGCAGGCGTAGAAGTCGAGGCTGCCGTCGTACATCTGCTCGGCGACCAGGACCGCGTACGCCGTCGTCGCCCGCCGACAGTGGTTGCTCCGGTCGTCGGTTCCCTCGAAGAACCGCTCGACCCCCTCGCCGGAGATGAACGAGTCGCCGAACACGACGAGCCGGGCGTTGGCGCGGTCCTGCGGTGGCGTCGCCGTGCCGCTGACCGACCCGGGATCGGGGGCGGTCGAGCTCAGGGACGCGAACACGATCGCCGCCCCGAGCAGCACCCCGAAGAACACCCCCTCGCCCTGCCAGACGAGTGAGGCGCCCACCAGCATGATCAGCACTGCGATCGCCAGTGCCGCGGGGACCGACCCGCTGAGCAGGTCCGACGCCCAGACCTGCTGCAGCACCGCGGCCACGAGCAACAGGCCGGCGACGCCGAGCGCGAACCACCACCCGAACCAGGTGTCGGGCCGGGCGAACCCGGTCCGGTCGGCGGCCAGCTCCCGCCGGAGCCGGCCGTCGCGCCGCTTGAACCCGACCCCGACCGCCATGACGGAGAGGACGAGGAGGATCGCCCCCGGCACCCAGACGAGTCCGACCCCCCACCACAGTCCGAGCACGACGGCCGCCGAGCCCAGCGCGGCTCCCCATCCGGCGTCGCCGGTGCAGTCGCCCGGGAAGCGCGCGGTCAGCCCGCGGTAGGTCCGGCCCATCCGCGATCCGATCTCGCGCGCTGGTTCGCCGGCGCGGGATGCGTGCGCATCGCAGACGCCTGGCAGGCCGACCTGATAGGCGAGCAGGCCGACGAAGAGCGTGGCGAGCGCGACCGGCACCGACCACTCGAACGACGAGAACCAACCCGAACCGAGCGAGAACCCGGCGAGTGCGCAACCGACCATCCCGGCGAGCGCCCATCGGGCGGCCACGTCGGCGGGACGCCAGGCGATCTGGTCGCCGGGTCCTGGAGGCACGAACCGAGCCCCCTCCCTCCAGTACGCGAGCAGGAGCGAGAACGGCCCGGTGCTCAGTGCCCCGAGCAACACCCCGAACAGCGCGATCTCCCAGCTCTTGGTGAGGCCGGCGAGGCCGACGGCGATCAGCCCACTGCCCAACAACCCGAGTCCGATGCCGCCGACCACGACCTGCTTGTGGAACGTCGGCGGGGCGATGCGCGCCGGCTGAGCGCGCTCCTCGACCACGGCCCCGCTCGATCGCTGCCGCCGCAGCTCGGCCGTCCACTCGCGGTCGAGCCACTGCGATCGGACCAGACCGTTGAAGGTCCGGAGCCCGACCGTCGCCAGGAGGGCGCCGAGCACGCCGCGCAGCGGTGCGGCATCGTCGAACGCCCACCACAGCGCGGCACCGCCGACCACGATCAAGAGCAAGCTGATCGCCCACGTCCACCGACGACCCTCGGCGTGCAGCTTGTCGATCTGCACCCGGGGGTCGATGATCGCCCGCTCGGCGCCCTCCCGCAGGCCGGCACGCGTGGCTTCGTCCATGATCACGCCCGGGGTACCTCCGCCGCCGCCCGCTGCGCTCGCGCGGTCGCGGTCGCGGTCGGGCGCTCGGTCGGGCACCAGGACGCGCCGTCCGAGCGGAGCGTCGCCACCCCGGCCATCTCGCCCCCGGGTGGGGTCTGTTCACCGGCATCGACGAGCATGGTCCTCCTCCTCACTGCCACGGCGTCGTTCCCTCCCCACTCGCTCGCCGGCGGGCGAGCCCTGCTGCTCGTCGTAGCGTGGCGCACCGACCGCGCTGCGTGCAAGCGGCGACGGGCCGACAACACGACGCCGCTCGGCACGGTTCGAGCGGCCCGCCGGCAGGCGTGGCGGACAGGCGCATGTCGACACGTGACCCGATCGGCCCCTGACGGCGCGGGCAGCGCCGACGACGATCCGGATGAAGGAGCCGCAGGACGCGGCGAGCGAATCACCGATGGAGGGTCAGACGCAGAACCCCGTGAGCGAGTCGACGCCGCGGGTGCACAGGCCCTGAGCCCCGACGCTGGCAAGCTCGTACACGGACGGGCTGACGGACACCTCGATGCCCGTGACGCGGTAGCGGGACCCGATGTCGGTGTCGCTGCCGAAGAACTCGCCGGGGAAGGTGTCGTAGACGGCCGCCGACGGCGACCCTGCGGTGGGCGCGACCACGAGCACGACCTCGGCAGGCGGCGCCGCCGGGTCGCTCGGCACGAGTGCCGCCGTCACGATGTCCCCGAGCTCGAGCATCGTCGGTGCCGTGGGCGTCCCTCCGAGCGCCGAGATGGCATCGGCGGTGACATCCATGACCGCGCCGAGGTAGACGAGGCCGACCTTGGGGACCCAGCCCGTCACGCCGGCCGCCGTCACCTCGAGCCAGATGTCGTAGTCGCCGAGCAGTTGGCCGCGGCCGGTCTGGACGAGTTGCGTCAGCGGTGGAAGCGAGATCGCCACCGGTTGACCGTCTCCCGGCAGAGTCCTCAACACGAAGACGTCGTCGAAGGGGACACCGGCGACCTCGGCCACCGCCCCGGGAACGGCGCCTTCATATGGCACACCCGGGAGCGGGCAGGTCGGCCCGGCGGCGGGCGGTGGTGGGCCGGCGAGGTAGCCGGCGACGTCGACGACCAGGTCGGTGGTGCCGTAGGTGTAGATGCAGACGTCGCCGCCGGCGCCGAGGCGGGCGAGGACGGTGTTGGCGGTGTTGTGCCCCGCGTTGTAGTTCACGTTCGACGCGTTCGGGCGGGCAGACCCGGTCGGATGCACCGTCAAGAACGCGTCGTCGAGCGGATCGACCGCGGCGATGGTCAACACCGCGGTCGATGCGTCGGTGGGCACGCCGGCGCGGCCGGCGACATGGAGTTGAAGACTGCTGTCGCCGGGCACGGCGCCGGTGCCTGCGTTCTGGCCGTCGACGGTGGCGCCTCCGGGGCGGGTGTCGGCGAACCGCTGCGGAACGGGCAGCGGGGTATAGGTGCCCGCGGGAACGTGGCCGGAGACGTCGACGATGAGGTGGGTCGCGGCGTAGGTGTAGATCGAGACCTTGCCGTCGGTGCCGAGCGAGGCGAGAACGGTGTTGGCGGTGTTGTGCCCCGCGTTGTAGTTCACGTTCGACGCGTTCGGGCGGGCGGACCCGGTCGGATGCACCGTCAAGAAGGCCTCGTCGAGCGGATCGACCGCAGCGACCGTCAACACCGCCGTCGCAGCGTCGAGCGGGACACCACCACGGCCGGCCACCTGCACCTCCAGCGTCGACCCCGCCGGCCGCCGGCCGATCCCCGCGTACTGACCATCGAAGGTCGCCGCCCCCGGGCGGGTGTCGACCAGCCGCAGGGCTGGGAACGTCGCAGCGCTACCGGCCGGGAAGTACCCGGAGACGTCGACGAGCAAATCGGTCGCAGCGAAGGTGTAGATCGAGACCTTGCCGTCGGTGCCGAGCGAGGCGAGAACGGTGTTGGCGGTGTTGTGCCCCGCGTTGTAGTTCACGTTCGACGCGTTCGGGCGGGCGGTCCCGGTCGGATGCACCGTCAAGAAGGCCTCGTCGAGCGGATCGACCGCAGCGACCGTCAACACCGCCGTCGCCGCGTCGAGCGGGACACCACCACGGCCGGCCACCTGCACCTCCAGCGTCGACCCCGCCGGCCGCCGGCCGATCCCCGCGTACTGACCATCGAAGGTCACCCCACCCGGACGGGTGTCGACCAGCCGCGCCGAGGTGGGCAACGACACGTACTCCGACGTCGCCCCTGCGCTCCGGGTCGCCCCTGACCCCGCGACCAACGACCCGACGACGAGTCCTGCCCCACCGATCAGCGCCCACACGCGCCGACAACCCCGACGGTCACAACCGGTGGACATCGCCACCACCTCCCAAGTGCTCGCCTCACGACGATCCTCCACCCCGGCGTGCGCACCGGACCAGAGTCGTTCGACCCGCGGCCGACCGCAGCGGCGCGTGACTTCACCCGAGCCACTCGACGGTGGCCAACACAACGTCGAATTCGCTGGCGCCGCGTCGGCCGCCCGCACGTCGGCGGTGGCCGACCGGTCAAAGAACGTTTCGAGAAGACCAATGACCCGATAGCGAACGCAGCGACAATCCGGGCGGGGCGACGCCGGGCCAACGAGGTGCCGGGCTTCGGCCTGAACCCGACCCGGCAACTGCGTCGATATCGGCACACAGTTCGCAGCGATGGCAAATGCATGAGCGCTGCGCACGGCCCCGCTGCAGTGCCAGATATTCGCGACGCTACGACGGCCTTGCAGCTGTCGATATCGATCGCCCGAACGAGCCTCAGCGCTGGGCGCGGATACGTGGGTCGCCGTCGCTGATCCGGCGGATCGCAACGTGGGTCCACCCGCTCCCGCGAGGCGATGCGAAGCTCGTTGGACGACCCTCGTCCTCGCTGGCCTTACACACCTCCAACACGTCACCGTTGAACCGGTAGACCGCAAGATCGCGCCCCATCTGCGTGTGTGCGCCGGGGACTTCGTGCACATTGGTGAAGCCGTCCGGATCGACCGTGAAGTCGACGTGGTGGCCGGCGCCGATGCGTTCGCCGTCCCTGAACACCGTGAAGCGACCGGCAGCGTCGACGTGCTCGATGATGCCGGTGACGTCTGTCTGCTCGCCATCTCTGGTGTGGAAGACGATCTCCCACCAACCCACGAAGAAATCGGGCTGGCTCGCCGGAGCATCGGGCGTCCGGCGCACTTGCGTCATCGGCGTAGGTCGGACCCGGTCCCACCCGCGGCGGTGACGGGAGACGGCCAGGCAACCGGCGGGCGCTGTGTCATGACCGCCATCATGGCATCGTGTCTGACTTGGCCGCCGGCAGCGCCATCAGCTGACGACAACGAGTCGAGCGATATCGAGCACCTCCGGGCACGACGACGGCAGGACTCCAGACCGGATACGCCCGACTACTGCCGGATCTGAGCATGCATGCTACACCGACGAAGATCGTGGCCCCTTCGAGGACTCGCGAGCCGACGAGGCCCATCGCGGCGGCCTCGTTCTGGCGTTTGACCACGGGAAACAACACGACTGCCGTGCCGATGCTCGCGAGTGCCACGATGACTTCGAGGATGGCGCAAGTCCCTTCGTTGGAGACCGGAAGGGGAGTTGACCCTGGCGGTAGATTCGTGTGCGCACTATACGTACACGAGCTGCTGCGACGCGCCGAACCCACACTTCTCACGCCCAGACAGGTCGCGCAGCAGCTGCTGACATCGGCCTCAGGCATGACCGGAAAGCTCGACCGGCTCGAACAGCAGGGGCTCGTCGAGCCCTCACCCGACCCCGAGGACCGCAGAGCAATCAGGCTTGGCATCACCGACACCGGCCGGACTTTGATCGACCAGGCCTTCGACATCAGCCTCTCCATGTATCAGTCCATGGTCGAGAACCTGACGGCAGCGGAGATCGCGAACATCGAGACGATCCTCGAAAGACTTCTCACACGACTCGAAGAGCTCTCCGGCACGTGACAAACACCGGGACCATGCGGCACCGCATCGGGGCCGCGATGCGGCGCTATCCCTTGCGATGTCCCAGTGATTCTGGGCGCCGAAGTGTGCGGCATTGATCAGCATCGCCCGCGCTTGGACGGGGCTGCAGACTGGTGATCGTCCCGACGCGACGATGCAACGGTCGTTGCCTGGGGCCGACACCCGAACCTGACAGGAATCACCACGCTGCGAGCAGAACACCCGCCGAGATCGCCACAGCGACGACGCCCGCCGGCACCAGCACGGTGACGTCGCGTGAGCGAGCACCGGTGACGAGCGGTCCCGCGACCAAGGCAGGACCACACGCCAGTGCGGCCACGACCCCGATGACTCGCTCGTGCGCAGCGTTGGCGTCACCGAACAACCCGACCGCAGGCACGAGCACGAACGCCATGAGAACGCACATGGCACCTGCGAACAGACCGAGCACCCACGCAACGGCAGCTTCAGACGGCCGACGGGTAGTGGTGCGAGATGACACGCCGGAACGTCAGCTCCGCACTCGGCTGCATGAGTTCGATGCGGTCGCCGAACGGATCCGACACGTAGACGCGGTCGAACCCATCGAGCGGCTCGTCGTCTTCCACTGCGAAGCCGGCAGCGACGACAGCGGCCACCATGCTGCGCACCTCGTCCACGATGAACGCAGGGTGAGCCTTCGTCGCGGCTCGGAAGCTGGCGTCGACACCCAGGTGCACCTTGAGATCTCCGTCCTCGAACCAACGGCCACCGCGAACCGCGAGCTGATCCGGCTTGGGGAGATGCGGGATGCCGAGTACCGCTTCATGGAAGTCGACCGCTTCGGTGTCCCGTCCAACAGGCATCGCCAGCTTGCACATGGTCGAGACGACAGATGCCCAGGACATCATTCTGCCTCGGCAGCAGCGCCTGCGCCAGACCTCCTGGTTCAACGATGCGAATACCGGGCACCCGGCTTGGCGGCCGCAGTGTGCGGGTCGAGCCGGTGCACGCAGCGAGTCACGGCGCTCGCGTTGTGTGCGGCATCGCCAGAGTCACCGATGCGTAGGTACGGCTCCGCTCTGTCAAGCCCGAGGGTTCGGGGCGGGCAGAGAGGGACGTCCGTTGGGCCGTGAAGCCTGCTGCGTGATCAGCTTGCACACGGTGCTGACACCTCGCCTGGGTACGCGACCCGACGAGCTCCTTGCGTCGATCCGACAGCAGCTTCGTCCCATCCCGTTGGCTCCCTCGATCGGCCACACCCGATCCGGGAAGCCGGCGACGGCGTCGAGCATCTCGACGAACCCGTCATCGCTGTGCGGGAACCGACGCCGCGTGAGCATCGTTTCGTCCCGGGCCAGGACCGTGATCGTGTTCGACGACTTGTGCGGATCCATCCCGATGATCACCTGATCGGTCATTGCTGTCGTTGCCTTTCTCGTTGCCAGTGATGAGCAGACGAGGAAGGGCAATGCCGCCTTCAGCGATCAAGCCTCTCTTCAGCCACAGCCTCGTCCGAGACCTCGGTCGCAAGCCAACGAGTGAGCCACACCCCACCGTTCCGGGGTGGGCAGCCGGTCAACGGGCGAACCATCAGAGGCCCCGACCCGAGGACTGGCCTGTCCTCGGAATCACGTCAATCATGACAAGAGGCTGGTTGCCGGACGTGTGCTGGGTCGCAGCGTCGACGCGAATATCGAGCATGTCCCCAGGTCGGTCTCGATCGAACAGTCGGACGAGGTCAGTCGTCGATGAGTTCGATGTCGCCGGGACGCCAGGTCCGGTCGAACCAGGCGTCGAGCGGGCCGTAGAGGCGCAGCGCCACGAACCAACCCTTGCCTGACACTGTCTGAATCCAGTTCGTGGCCAGCTCGGCTGGCTCCTCGGGACCGAACAAGATGTCGACCGAACCGTCATCGTTGGCCTGCAGGGAGCCGCGGAGATTGTTGAGGCTCGGAAACGGTTGGCCGGTCTGGAGTTCCGACCGCGTCTGGGTGTCGTACACACAGATCGACCAGAAGTTCTTGGCGGGTACATCGGCGGGAAGTCGCAACCGGTAGCGCTTCGACCCGTCGAAGAAGTTGCCGTCGGCATCGACATCGGCACCCGCGTACTGCGATCCGGCACCGACGATCTTGAGCGCCATGGCCGGCGTGTTGACCGTCGCCACGTAGAAGAAGAACGTCCGTGCATCGAGGTAGCGACCTCCACGACCTTCGTCGCGGAGCCACTGGTAGTCGCCGCCGACGAAGTAGGTGTGCCACTTGCGGTCCTCGTAGATGCGTGCCTCGTCGGTGCGCCAACGGAACGCGATGGAACGGGCCGTTGCATTGGCGACCGCGGCGGCGTCGACGAGGATGTTCTGCATCCGCTCGTCGGGCGCGAACGGGCGGTCCTTGTGGATGCCGATCGAGGCGAGCAGCCCTCGTGTCTCCACGTCGATCATCTCGATCGGTTCGCGTTGGATCACCGGGGCGAGCTCGTCGTAGAACTGCACGTCGTTGGCGTGGACCGTGTTGAACAGGTCTCCGATCTCCGACAGGAACTCCATCGCCGGCGGGTTGGCCGCTTGGGAGAGTGGATAGATCTTCAACCCGTCCTTGAACATCTTCGTCGATGCGTCGGGCTTGCCGTCGACGAGGAACCCACGCAGGATGATCCAGTTGCTGTACGAGGACGACGTGGCAACGAAGTAGCCATCGGGGACGTCGCCGTCGTAGCCGGGCGGCAGGATCAGGTACTTGCCGCCCCGGCCGCGGTCGGGGCCGGGGCCGCCCATGTCGATCACGAACCGGAACCACGCATCGTTGACCGTGCCCGGCCCGCATCCTGGCGGAATCTCCACCACCGTCGGCCCATCCTGCTCAAGGTCGAGGAACCCGCCGCAGTACACCGTGTCGGTGTTGCCGGTCAGGAAGAACGCATCGGAGTTCAACAGCCCGTCCATGATCAGCATCTTGTGGCAGGCATCCGCCCCGACGCCGGCGTAGCCGAGGCGCATCGCCTCCATCGAGGCCGCGGGAATGCAGTCGAGGAACACCTCGACCGCGCGCAGGTGGTCGAGGTTGTCGAACAGCCGATCGGCCGTCTCAGCGGTCGGCACGCCGTCGGTGAACTCGAGGGTCCCCAGGCGTGAGTCGACACGGTCGGGGGTGAGGATCTTCGACGGTACCGGCGTGTTGTATCCGGGCGGGATCGAATCTGACAACATGGCGGTCTCCTCGTTGTGGCTCGATGCTGAATCTCACCACGACCGTACCGATACCCACGCGGCCGTCGCACGCTGTCCGGCTCTGGTGACTGTCGAGGGCACTCACGAAGCGTCGGCCTGCAGGCCGACGAGACGTGATCGCAGACATCCGCTACAGAGCCCTCGCCCTGTCGAGAGCCGCTTCAACGTGTCCGCGGTCACGCATTTTCGTGAAGGCGATCCGACTGGGCCTGCCCGGTTCGTACTCCTCCACCTCGATCCGAAACGGAATGCCGCGCTCGTCGAGCTGAGATGCCAAGCCGGCCATCACATCGGGGCGCAGGTCACCGAGGTCGTATCCGCACTCACTACGACTCCAATTCCACCGGTCAATCGACAAGGCGGCAGCCCACGAAAGGATCACACCGGCCGGCACGGCAACCATGAGCGATCGGCCGAGGGCGATGCCGCCGACAAGGCCGACCAGGGCGCCCGGGCCAAGGACAGCACTCCAGCCCGCTACGTTCAGGTCGACCTGGCGAAATCCAACGATGTGGCGTAGCTGCGCCAAGACTCGAGCCCTCCCAGTCGGGCGGCGCAGCGTCACTCGACCATGCGTCGCGTACGCGAACCATGCAGATGATCTAGCCACAGCTCCATCCTCGCGCCGCCCTCCGGCAACGACCCGCTCAAGAATGTTCGCTGCGGACGCCCGCCAAGCAGCGCGCTATCGACACATGTGATCGCTACCCCTGCTGGATATCAGCGAGGACGGCTGCGATGTCTTGAGCATCAGCGAGCAGACGGACGACATCGACGCGATCGCCGCCGGCGAAGTAGAACCAGCCGCACGGAAAGTTCGCGATGCGACGGACACGCAGACCATCGATTCCACACACCTCACCCACACGGGGCGACCCAGCCCCGGGCATCCGTCCGATTGCATCCAGCGCAGCAATCGCCGCTTCGAAGAATCGTTCGCCGAGGTCGGCGCCACCCTCATCTCGGTAGTAGCGGGATCGTTCGACGAGATCGACTTCGGCCTGGGGGCGAAGAATCGGACGCGTCACGCTTCCGGGCCGAGTGCCCGCTCGCGCAACTCGGCAATCACGTCATCGGTTGCTTCGCGACCCTCGCCCGACGCAAGCCCGTCGGCAATGAGATCGCGGAGGCGTTGAGTAGCTTGCTCACGCTGGTCTCGGCGAATCAGTTCGCGCAAGTACTCACTCGTGTTGCCGTAACTGCCTGCGCTGACACGTGCGTCGATGTAGTCGCGCATGTTCTCGGGGAGTGCGAAGCTCATCGTGTTGCGACTCATGCACCCAGTCTGCCGATGCTATCAACAGTTGTCAACACCGCTCAGGTCCCGTCACTGCGGTGACCTCCTGGCCGTCACCCGCAGCGACGACGAGTCCACGAGGAATCTACCCATCAGACCGACCTGACGGGCCAGATTGCGTACCGAGCAAGTGTTACAGGGTGACGATGTTGAAGTCGGGATCGACGGGGGCGAGGAGGCCAACGAGGTTCGCCATGGCCGCCGGATCGCCCGCTCGGCCTTACCTCTTCGTGGCCATCCGACGCGCCACCACTCTTGGTGGCGGGCCGAACGGCTCTGGACAGATCGGTCGATCGAAGACACGATCAAAGAGAAGCGATTCATCAGCTGGAGGTGGTCGCAGTGCGCCGAGCTACTCCTATTCGGAACTTGCACCGGAGGCTGTCGCTGTTCTGTGTGGCTGCGTTCGTCGTGGGCGCGCTGGCCACCGGTGCACCGCCGGCCCAGATCGCGTCGGCGGTGTCGGAGTATGTGTCCCTGGATTCGTCGGCACGTCTCGTCGACACGCGGCCCGGTGCGACCACAGTCGACGGCCAGTACGCCGGGATCGGTGTCCGGACCGCCGGTTCGACCCTCGAGGTTGAGGTCGCGGGTCGCGGTGGCGTCCCGACCGACGCCACCACTGCAGTCCTGACCGTTACCGCCGTTGAAGCAAGCGATGCCGGCTTCTTGACGGTTCACGCCGCCGGCACGCCCCGGCCGAACGCCTCCAACGTCAACTACTACCCGGCGCACAACACCGCCAACACCGTCCTCGCCCCGATCGGCACTGACGGCAAGGTCTCGATCTACACCTTCGCCCCCACCCACCTGATCGTCGACGTCTCCGGCCACCTCCCGAACGACAGCTACACGCCGCTGGCCAATTCGGCACGCCTCGTCGACACGCGGCCCGGTGCGACCACAGTCGACGGCCAGTACGCCGGGATCGGTGTCCGGACCGCCGGTTCGACCCTCGAGGTTGAGGTCGCGGGTCGCGGTGGCGTCCCGACCGACGCCACCACTGCAGTCCTGACCGTTACCGCCGTTGAAGCAAGCGATGTCGGCTTCTTGACGGTTCACGCCGCCGGCACGCCCCGGCCGGACGCCTCCAACGTCAACTACTACCCGGCGCACAACACCGCCAACACCGTCCTCGCCCCGATCGGCACTGACGGCAAGGTCTCGATCTACACCTTCGCCCCCACCCACCTGATCGTCGACGTCTCCGGCCACCTCCCGAACGACAGCTACACGCCGCTGGCCAATTCGGCACGCCTCGTCGACACACGCACCGACTACAGAACCATCGACGGTCAACACAGCGCTCCGCAGGACGTCCCGGCCGGACACAACATGCAACTGAACGTCGCCGGCAGCGCCGGGGTCCCCACCGGCGCGTCCGCGGCCGTGTTGACGGTGACCGCGGTCGACTCCATCCACGCCGGATTCAGCGCTGTCCACCCCACGGGGACGGCGCGGCCGAACGCCTCCAACCTCAACTATCACCGGTTCCACAACACTGCCAACACGGTCATCGCTCGGCTCGGCGCCGGCGGTGGCGTGTGCATCTACGCATCGGCAACCACCGACTTCGTCGTCGACGTTGCCGGATACTTCACCGGCCCGCCACCCCCCACCGCCGGGCCGGCCTGCCCTGAGGCTCCGCTCGACGACGAACCGTGCACGTACCTGTGTCCTCCGCCCGGCACGGTGCGCGCTGTCGTGGGCGTCCCATTCGACGAAGGATTCCCGCTGCGTGCTGCGCCCGCGCCCGATCAACCCGTCATCGCCACACTGCCATCGGTGACTGACGTCGTGACCACCGGTGACAACCGGAGGGGGTGGCTCGAGGTCACCGCACACGGTGTCACCGGGTGGGCAGACCGAGGCCACATCTTGGGTCTCAATGGAACCTCCGACATCACCGCGCAGGTTCTGACCGAGCTCGGGGGCACACCAAGGGCCCCGATGCTGAACCTTGGCCGAATCGTCGCTGATACCCGCGTCGCGACCTTCGACGACATCACCTCGAGTGTGACCGCCGTCGTCGCACCCACCGGCGGCCCGATCGGCGAGGTGACGTACGACGTGATCGGCTTCCCGGACGACTCGATCGGAGGCGTGCGGCTCCGAGTGACGGGACGACACGTCGGAGGCGTCCTGTACGAGCTGTTGAGCGTTGAGGCGACGGGCATCTGTTGGCGCGGTGGCGGTGGTACCGGCTCCGGCGGGCTCTGCGTCTGATCGCTGCCCGCGCGAAGTGGGTTGGACGTGCAGGACAAGACGGCCGCCTTCGGCGATCCAGACCGTCCGGTTGACGCAGAGCGGTCCCCGAGCGGACAAGCGGCGTCCACGAACCGGCGTACGGTGGCATCGCTGAAGGCTGTACCGACGGCTTCACCCCTGAGCGCCGACGATTCCGACGAGGGTGTCGTCACCGGTGACGACCCACACCGTTCCCCCGGTGGCAGCCAACCCGCGGGCTCCTGCGCCGTACCCTCCTGCGGAGACGGCGACGCGGTCGGTGACTACACCGGAATCGGGGTCGATCCGGGATGCCGTCCCGTCGTCGTCGGCGACCCAGACGGCGTCGTCGGTCACGACGATCCCGATCGGGTCGTCACCGACCTTGATGGGTCCGGAGACGGTGAGCGTCTCGAGATCGACGCGATAGACGCCTGCGTCTTCGATTCCGGTCAAGGCGACGTCGTCGGTCTTCGTCACCCAGACCGCGTCATCCGTCAGCCCGACGCCGTGGACGTAGTCGCCAACTGTGACCGTGTCGGTGACGGTTCGAGTGGCTGGGTCGATCCGCGACACGGTGCCATCGATCCGGCTGGCGACCCAGACGGCATCGGCGGACACAGCGATGCCGACTGGTTCGCGTCCGACGGCAATCGTGTCGGTGACGACCAGCGTCTCCGGGTCGATGCGCGACACGGTGTCGATGAACCGGTTCGTCACCCAGATGGCATCGTCCGACGCAGCGATGTCGTACGCGCCGTCGCCGACGGTGATCGTGTCGGTGACGACCAGCGTCTCGGGGTCGATGCGCGACACCTTCCCATCAGACGTGGCGACCCACACCGCACGGTCTTCGGAGACGAGACCCCAGGCCGGATCGTCGGCGAGTTCGACGGTACCGGTGATCTCGACACGTTCGAGGTCCACACGTGAGACGCTGCCGTCGAAGTGGGTCACCCATGCGACATCGTCGGCGATCACGACCTCGCTGGGGTCGACCGGGAGGGGAATCGTGACGTCGACGGTGAAGCCGGCAGAACCCGTCGAGCTGCTGGGGCCGGACTGCCCGGTGTCGGCGGAGCGTTCGGAGTCGATCTCCTGCCGATCTCCGCCGCAGCCGGAAGCACCGAGCACGCCGACCACGACGACCATTCGCCAGAACCCCCGCCGCCGGTTCAACATCGTCGCCTCCCGTCGAGCCCCCGGCATCCGCCGACCCGGCGTCCGTCGGCGATCCGAGCGTGCGCTGGCAAGGACTTCTCGGACCAGAGCCCAAAGTCATCGAACGGCCGACACCCACCGTCCTGAACGTGCCACTCGGTGACGCATCGCGCCGTAGCGGAGCCGGCGATTCGGGACGGCTCGGAGTGCGCCATCGAGTAGGGCCCGTTGTGGGGCACTCCGCCGCGGCCTCGAGCCGGCGATCAGTGGCACCCTCGGGCGCGGCCACCGGGTAGGCGTTGTGGGGCAGTGCCGACGTTGCTTCGGGAAGACAGTGAACGTTCTGATCGGTCCCCCAGCATCCCGCCACGCGAGTGTGTAGGTCGTGAGCCGCCGACCGTGGCCAGAAAGGACCCCGCCATGCCCCTCATTCCGGATGATGACATCCATTTCGGCGATGACGAACGAAACGTGCTCGTGGACTTGATCGCACGCGGCATCAACCCCCGCAACGACGGGTCGCCGACGAATCTGATCCCGGAACCGGGTGAGACCGTCAAGAAGCGGTTCGGTCGCGACCGAGAGATCCTGACGGGATACTGGGCGACGTACAGCATCGTGGGCCCCGGCAAACGGCACGCCGATGACCCGACTGCCATCTATCTCCTCTGGACGACACCCGAACCGCTCGACGAGGCGACCTTCCGGCGTGCCGTGCCCGATCTCCCTGCGTCATGGAAGCTCGACTTCGAGACCGCACCGGGGTGTGCGTCGGTCGTGATCGACGATGCTCGCTCGACCACCGCCGCGGACCTCGCGCGAATCCTGCTCGACACACTGCTGGCACTCGGCGCTCCCCTGCCCACCGGCCGGTGGCGCGCGTCTGGGTCGGACATGCCCGAAGCCGGCTTCGTGTGACGCCCCGTCGCGGAGCCAACCGAACGAGCGATGTCGCACCGGCTGGCGGCCGAAGGGCAGATCGTCGCCGGGACGCCGACCGGTGCGAACGTTCGGCCAGCATCATCACCCTGCGGCGAGCGACGCGCACCCGCGTGCATGTCATTGGTCGCTTCGATCGCCCGGAGTCTCGGCGAGCCGTTCACGGAACTTCGAGGGTGGGCAGCCACGGGCACGCCGGTTCGATGGGACGTGTGCTCGCCAGCAAATTCTTGCAGACAGGCGGCGGGCTCACTCGGACGTCAGCGCTCCCCAACTCAGTGCTGATCGCAGTGGGACCGACCACGATCTACGCATTCAAGTACACGCCGAAAGGGTTCAAGATCAAGCTGAAGTCGGGCTCCGGAGTTGCCCGCTGGCCGCAGAGCTCGATCGATGTGCAGGCGGGCAAGACCGGCGCAGTCTCTGCGTTCACGCTCGTGACCGACCAGGGCGAGATCTACGACTTGGAGGTCACGACGGCGCTCGGAGGAGCCGGCGCCTCCGAGCTGTTCCTCAACTCACTGCAGACACCGGCGCCCTGACCGAACGGGCACCGCGACGTGCGGCGCGAATCCTGTGCGACGTACACGTAGAGCCCGCGGATGACGCGCTGCCACGGGACGTTCCTGGTGCGGGCCTCGTGATCCTGCCTGTCGCCTGACGATGTCCTCTGGTGTGCCGAGGCCGCGGCATGTGCATGCTCATCGCGAGGTCGAGGTTCGCGTCGGTATCTCTGCGTCGGCTTCGGCTGAGCGATGTGGTGGTGGAGGACGAAGAATGAGCTGGTATCGGGCAGCGTCGCTGTCGATCGCTGCAATGGTCATCGTCAGCGTCGCGGGGTGTGGTGACGATTCGGACGACGCGATCTTCACCGAGCCAACCGTGGAGTCGACGACGGTCGCAGAGGTGCAGACCATCCCGTACTTCGCGCGGTACGACGGCCTGGGTAGCGAGCCGACGATGCTCCGGTTCGTCCCGAGCGGCGACGGAGGGTGGCCCGTCGTGGTGCTGCTCCACGGCGGGGGCATGAGGGGCGAGTCCATGAGGGCGCTGGCGACGGCGCTGGCCGAGCGAGGACTGATCGTGTACGCGCCGACGTACCGACTCGTGTTGGCAGGTGTCCGGGAGGAACTGCTGGAGTCCGGCCAGTGGGCCGGTGAGACGCTGCTCGGCGATCTCGCGTGCGCGATCAGGACGGCTCGTGCCGACGCCGCCGTCCATGGCGCAGACACCGATCGGTTGGTGCTCGTCGGGTACTCGATGGGTGCTGCGTTCGGGGCGACGGTCACGATCGTCGGAGACGATCCCCAGCTCGCGTCGCACAGTTCCGGGCCCTGTGTGAGCGAAGACGGGTCTGCCGTCCCGGATGCGTTCTTCGGCTGGGAGGGACCCTACGACTGGGGCGAGGTCGCCGCAGCCGAGTATCCCGTGCTGGCCGAGGTGGCACCGGACGCGATCGGGGCGCTCGGGCCTCTCCCACACATCGAGGCGGGACGGCCCGGCGAGGTTCCGTTCCATCTGCGCGCCGGCGACCAGCTGTTTCATTCGTTCTCCCACGCCGACCATCTCGCCAAGTTCGCGGCAGCACTCGACGCCGCGGGCTGGCCGGTCGACGCAGACGTGCTCCCCGGCAAGCTCCACGCCGACTTCGTCTACCCGGGCATCCCCGAGCTCAACGAGCTGATCGTGCGGATCGCCGACGACCCGACCAGCTGACCACAGCCACAGAGCCAACCGACCGGCACCATCGACGCTACGACAACCACCGCAGCGCGCCCTCGACTCGATCAGGCACGTCCGCGAGCGCCGAACCGCTCAAGAAGGTGGCGAACTCGCGCTGAGTTGGTCAAGCAGCTTGCGGGCGTTTGCTGCGACGGATTTTCGCTCATCGCGAGTGAGGCGGCGAGCGTGCGGCAGCAGCCACTCCGCAAGCCCAGGATCGGCTTCCGCCCATTTTCCAAGCACCTTCATCGAGTTGTTCAGCACGATCCAGTCGGAATGCTGCGCAAGGTTGTCCTGCATGATCTCAACCGCACGGGAACGCTGCTGCGGCGACAACAGATCAACCATCAGGTCGAACAGCAGAGCGAGCGTCCACTGCGTCGACGCCTGGTCGATCGCGGCGACCTCGGACTCCAGGCCGTCGATGAAACCCATAGTCCAATCCGGATGTTCGATCGTCACTCGCTTCATGGCGCTCGACACTCTGAGCCGGACGACTTCGTCATCACTGAAGTAGCACCGGTAAAGGTCGCCGAGTCGAGATCGATCTGCGAGCACCGCGTCAACCACGTCGAGTGTCCGCCCGAGCGAGTTCGGGTGACCACCGGACAGCATCGATTCGAACTCCTCCACATCCCCGGCCTATCACGTCCTCGAAGACCCGCAGCCACCGGTTCGTCGCGAACTGGTGGGTGAGAACGGCGATCGCATGAGGCGCATATCAGCGTCCAGCGAGACGGCAGCACCTGCTCCTGATCGAAGCCTCTTTGTGTCAAGGGGTGATTTCGAGGGCGGTTCGGGCGCGGCGATTCGAACCTCTTGCCTAGTCCGGCGGAGGGTCGTAGCGTTGGTTGTCGGGTCCGGGAAGTGACTTGTCCAAAGAGCCGGCTGTTCAGGATGCGAGGCCGGTCACGCTGGATGCAGAGTCGTTCCTTGCTACGACAACCGCCGCAACGCACCCACCAGTCGCAATCAGGCACGTATCGCTCGGTCACGAGCAGCCCGGCCCGAGCGGTAGTCGCGGGGCGGAACGCTCCGCCTGGCGCAGCAGTGCAGGCGATATGCCGAGTGCTCGGTAACGCTCAAGTCGCGGCTGGATGTCATCCGAGGGCGGCTGGAGCGACGGACAGGCCGACCGCAGCGGCGCCGGCGTGAAGGCGCTTGTCCCAGACCGCGACCGTGAGATCTGCCGTGCCGAGTGCGAGCGCGCTGGCGAGATGCACGGCGTCGGCGCCGCGGAGCTGATGAGCCGCTGCAAGCGAGCCGGCAGCCCGCTCGACGTCGGCTGACAATTCGACCGGGCGCACCGACGCCCAGAACAGTTCCCAGTCAGAGCAAGCCGAAGACACTTCCGATTCGGTCAAGTCGTGGTTCCGGCCGGCCGCTGCGAGCGCTGCGCACACTTCGGGATAGGCCAGTCGACTCGACAGCGCCACGTCACAAGCGTTCCAGAGCGTGGCGGCGATGTCGGAGCCGACCTCGTCGAGCGTGAGCTTGACGAGAGCACTCGAGTCGAAATAGACGAGAGCCACGTTCAGCGACGCTGCTCACTGACGATGTCAGCAACCGGTCGCTTCGGCGTCGGCCGACGCCGGTCACCCGCGACCGGCCGGGTCGATCGGGCAGGCCGACTGATCACGCCCTGCGCGGTCAAGCGGTCGATGACCGGAGTCGAATCGAGAGCGACGATTCGTGCAACCGGGGTTCCTCGATCGGTGATGATGATGTCGTTTCCCTCGTGTGCCGCCTCGATCCACCGGCCGAGGTGGGCTCTGAGCTCGGTGACTGCAACGTCCATGACGTAAGTGTACATCCCAGTGACCCACGATTCGTACAGATGGCCACCGCACTTTCCCGCTTCCCTCGACGCACACCGCCGATGCAGTACCGGCAGGGAGGAACCGCGAGTCGTGAGAATCGCTCGGGGCCGACTTGCGAACGTGGCCGAATGCAAGCATAATGCAAGCATGCCAAACGTGCTGATTCGAGACCTTCCCCCCGAAGTCCACGCGAGCCTCCAGCGCCGCGCCGAAGCCGCAGGTCAGTCGCTTCAGCAGTATCTGACGACCGAACTCTCGCGCGTCGCGCAATCGCCGACCACTGCCGAGGTCCTCGAGCGGATTGCCAGACGGTGCGGGGGACGAGTCGGACTGCAGACCGCCGTCGACGATCTCCACGATGAACGTGCTCGCCGGTGATCGTCGTCGACGCGTCGGTCATCGCCAACGTGGTCGGTGACGACGAAGCCGCTGGACAACTCGCCCGCACCCGGTTTGCGGCCGCCTCGGCTGTCTCGGCGCCGGACCTCGTGGATGTCGAGACAGTCGCCGTGCTACGGCGACGATGGTTGGCCGACGATCTCTCCGACGAACGATTCCGGGGCGCCGTCGACGATCTCTTGGCGTTGCCGATCACCAGAATCCCGGTCGGGCCACTGATGGTGCGAGCGTTCGAACTGCGAGCCAACATCACCGCCTACGACGCCTGCTACGTCGCGCTCGCAGAGGCACTCGACTGTCCTTTGATCACCGCCGACAGGCGACTGGCGAACGCCCCGATGACGAACTGCACGATCGAAGTACTTCAGCTCTGACACAGCCCGCCGACGCCTTCGTGTGGTGCGTCGAAGTTGAGCGATCCGACCGCTCACGACGCCGGTTCTCCGATCGTCGACCTGACGCGACCCGGGGAAGCTCTCGACCGACGACGCCGCGCCCGACGCTTCGACCGAGCGATCACGGTCTGCCGGATCGTTGGAGCAACGTGTCCCACGGTGAACGCTTGGCGGCGACGGGGACGAGCAGCTCGAGGAGTCGCCCGCGGATGCCGCCCCGGGCCCTGGCCATGCCGATCCCGGCGGCAACGAAGACGTCCTGTGGTGCGGCGGGCTGGTGGCGCTCGAGTTCACCTGCGCTGAGGTCCCAGACGTGCAGGTGCCACTCCGTCGCGGCGACTCCGAGGTGCACGCCAACGGTGACCGCACCGAACGGGAACCCGAACGGGGTGTCCCACTCGGGTACGGCTCGATCGAGGTACGCCTCGGCTCGCTCGGCAAACCGCACCACGGCGGTTGGTCCGCTGAGGTTCGACAACGCCGACACGCGCTGCGCATTGCGGTGATCGAACTCCTCTTCGCTGAACGGGGGTGACGAGTCACCGACCAGCGCCCGGTCCAGCCACTCGTGGTACCAATCCGCCACAGCGACGAGATGACGAGCGGTGTCCGCTCGGTCCCAGTCGCCACAGGCCGGTGCTGCCCAGTCATCATCGGAGAGATGCGCTGTCAGCGCGACGATCGAATCGACGCCGTCTCGATAGATCGCTTCAACGGCAACTCGGTCCAGTCGGCTCATCGGCTCCCCTCCATCTAGCGAGAACTCGCTACTCATCTAGAGAGTAACCTCTAGAACGATGGTGGCGGCCACGAAGTACACCGAATCGGACATCCTCGACGCCGCTGCGGCAGAGATCGCGTCGGCAGGATTCGACGCAGTGTCGGTCGCGTCCATCGCACGGGCGCTCCGCGCGCCCAGCGGATCGATCTACCACCGGTTCCGCTCGAAGAAGCACCTCATCGGAGCGCTGTGGACCCGCACCGTGCGCAGCTACGCAGCATCACTGACCGAAGCGATCCACGGCAGTGAGCTCGACGAACTCGCCGAACGCATCGTGAACCACACCTTCGACTGGGTTGCCGGTCATCCGATCGATGCAGACCTCCTGATGCAGTTCCGGACCGAGGACTTCGCCCCGGCGGACTGGCCCCCTGACGTCGTCGCCGACGTCTCCGCCACCAACGACGATCTCGCCCGACGACTCGTCGACGTCGCACGACTCCACGGGATCAATCCCCTCGACATGACACTCGCTGCCATCGATGTACCAGCAGCCGCAGCCCGCCGAGCAATCCTCAACCACGGCGATCCGAGCAGCAGCCACCACCTGCGACGCCGGACGACCGAGCTCGTCGCGCACCTCCTCACGACACCATGACCGGCCGCCCGGGCTGCCAGCGCCTGTACACGCGTTTCTCGCATCGACCTCCGACACGCTGCGAGCGAAGACCAATGCGTCCTCCGCAGCACCGCGATATCCCACGGTCACGATGACGCCCACATTGGGGTGACCACCCGATCGTGATGGTCCCATCGGAGTCGCGGAGCGGCTGCACAGAACGCGCACCTTTCGACTGGATCGCCGCCGCCCGCGATCGGCACCTCAGCGGAGCAGCACACGTCGCCGTCGCAGACCGCAACGCTTGATCACCGGCGGAGGTGGCTCGGCGAGCCTTGGTACTGCTCGTTGTGTCGGATGTGGGACGGGTCGGTCGCGGGGCCGCTGGTGGCGATGCCGAGCGCTTGGCGTGGGTTCAGGTGCTGCGACGGCCTCCGGTGGCGTCGAGAACCGCTCCGGTCGTGTAGCTCGATCGCGATGAGAGGAGGTAGACGATGGCGTTCGCAACCTCTTCGGCAGTTCCGGGTCGCCCGAGTGGTGCATTGCGTCGGCTTGCTTCGGCGGCGAGCCAGTCGGAGTACGGCATGGCGGTCGCCTCGTCCGCGTGGCGACGCTGCTGGCGTGGAGTGTCGATGAGGCCGACACCGACGCCGTTGACTCGGACGCTCGACGGAGCGAGTTCTGCCGCAAGTGCCCGGATGGCGTTGGTGAGCGCAGCCCGTCCGACGCCGATTGCCCCCAGTGTCGGCTCGGGCTCGAACCCGGGAGGGGCGGTGAGACCGACGATCGTGCCGCACGAGGCACGAAGGTGCTCGACGGCCGGTCGCACCACGTTCAGGAATGCAGCCAGCTTGTCGGTGACCTCGGTCGTGATGTCGGTGAGGTCGAGTTCGAGCAGACTCCCATGTCGTCCCTGCCCGGCGAGGGCTGCAACACCGTCGAGTCGGTCACCGTGTTCGACTGCTTCGGCGACCACACGCGCCGCACCGTCGGTGTCGGTCACGTCGGCAAGTACGGCATGGAGCCACGGTGAGGCCAGCTCCGCCTCAGCGGATCGGAGTCGGCCCAGGTCGCGTCCACAGATCGTCACGGTTGCTCCCTCCTCGAGGAGGAGGCGCGCCGTTGCCAGTCCGATTCCCGACGAGCCGCCGGTCACGATGAAGCTGCGGCCCGCGAGCGCGAGGTCCATCTGTCAAGCTTGTCAGCACCAGGTTGAACGCAACGGCTTCTTTCCGATCGCACCCTCCCTGTTCCCGCGTCGCGGGCGAGTGTTACGTCACCGTGCTCGACGGCACCGAGGCGGCATGACCTCTGAGCCGAGCTCTCCGAAAGCCACACCTGGCGAAGCGATCGGTGCCACCGTTCGCTCTCGACCGGAGCAACCACCCTCACGGGACCGTCAGTTCCTGCGCGAACCCCACACGCGCTTGAGGCGAGGCCACCTCCGGACACTGCCACCTCCGGACTCACGTGATCATCTCGTGATCATCGACCGTTCCCGACGGCTCGAAATCCACGACCGATCGAGCCGGCGGTGTCGCGCATTGACCCCTCGCCGAACCCGTCAGGACGAGGATCTGTAACGGCAGCACGCCATACCGGCCTGTTGTAGGTCGTCACAGTTGAAGTGCCCGGGGTGGGATTCGAACCCACACTCTCCCTGGGGAGAAGGGGGGTTTAAGACACGCGCAAACCGTCCGTCGAGTGCGGGCTCGTCCGGATCTTCCCATGCTGTGCGGGGGCGCCGTCCGTGTGGACCGCCGCGTCCCGGATCATCTCGTACCGTCCGGGAAATCCCGTGACCGTTTCGTGACCACCGGAGGAGCGCGGACGACGCGGCGGTCTGGCGCTCCGCTAGGGCGGTGGCGTTCTGCGCGGTTCACGGTGGTCGCACCTCAGCGGCCGGAAGCTGGGTGCAGTCTCAAGTCGGTGTGTCGTGACAACGCTTCGAAGTCGACGTCTGCGTGCAGAATCTCGGCGTCGGCTCGCACGGCCACAGCGGCGATCAGGCAGTCGATGAGTTTGCGGACTGTCTCGCCGTGGATTCGACAGGACCGGTACATCGACGCTGCGGCCTCGTAGTCGGCCGGCGTCGTGGGCAACATCGTTGCTCTTGCCAGCAGCCCGCGAAGTTGCGTCAGGTGTCGCTCGCTGCGAGCACCGGCGAGCACCTCCATCGACACGGCGTCACAGACCGCAAGATCTGCATCGAGAAGCTCGTCGACGGTGACGCAGACCTCTGAACCGGTGTTGCGAAGGAACTCGATCCATGCCGAGGTGTCGACGAGAATCACACTCTGCTCGTGCGCATCGCGTCGAGGTCACCGTCCCAGCCGGTGCCGCGCATCGATCGGGCCTCGTCGAGACCAAGGGGCTCACCAGCGACGTGGCGCAGCGCAAGGTTGACCGCCTCGCGCTTGGTGCTGAGGTGGTAGCGATCCATGACGCGCCGGCAGAGCTCTTCGTCGATGTCGATGTTTGTGCGCGCCATACACCAAGGATACACCGACAGAGTCGCGTGTCAACCGCTTGGCCTCCTTGCGTGCGACTCCTCCGGCGGGGGATCGACCTGCACAATCTCGAGCGGCTAGGGCCATTCTGGGTGTGGCGCACTGATCGGGTTCAGCTCCATTGTCAAGGTGTCGATATGGGTGGTGTGTCAAGGGCCAGCAGGATCTGCCCGGTGGCGGACAGTGGGACTGCCCAGCGATGGCCAACAGAACTGCCCGGTGATGGCCAGCAGTTCTGCCCGGTAGGTCAGGTGGTTGTCACCCCCTTGCCGGTGGTGGCTTGGGTGAGGCGGATGCTGTCGCCGGCGGTCATGACGACGTGGGCGTGGTGGAGTAGCCGGTCGACGGTGGCGTTGGCGATGGTTTTGGGCATGAGTTCGTCGAAGCCGGCGGGGTGCAGGTTCGACGAGAGTGCGATGGAGCGTTTCTCGTAGGCGGCGTCGACGACTCGGTAGGGCGCTTCGGCGGTGTCAGCGGCAACGGGGAGCAGGCCGATGTCATCGATGATGATGACGTCGGCGCGCATGATCCGTTTGATCGCCCGGCCGGTTGAGTCGTCGGCTCGCCCTCGACGGACGAGTTGGCCGAGGTGCTCGAGGCTGAAAAGGGGACGTGGGCGCCGTGATCGATGCCGGCGTGGCCGAGCGCTTCGACGATGTAGACGTGACCTCGCTCCTGGTTCCCTGCGAGCGCCGTGGATAGCTCTGCGCCCCACACTGCCGTCTCCTCCAGCGCAGCGAAGTAGACGTGGTTTGAGGTCCGACCTTCTCGGGAGTTCGAGGGATGGCCCGCGACGAGCTGATCGCCGGGTTGGAGGGCGTAATCGGTGCCGTGGTCGCCGACGGGTCGTTGAGGCTCGTCGCATGAACGCGCGCCGAGTGATGTCGGAGTGCATGGAGCATGTCACCATCAGCGACACCGTGCTTGCGCGTTCAGTACCTACGGGGTCTTCGCGCTGGTCGTCGGCCGCGTCTTCCACGCCCTCATCTCGCTGGCCCCGATCGCGTTCGGCGCACTCCTCGGTGCCGGCCTGGCGCGTCACTTCCGCCGCGCAGCGGAACACCCCGGGCCCACCCGTCGATGGCCGCTCGTCGTGCGGCGAACCGTCGCTGTCGTGGCCGCACTCGGACTCGCCGGGTTCACGATCATGCTCGCCCGCCCCGCCTCCACCGACGCCATCGTCGACGCAGACGGCAACACCATCGCCGGCTCGATCGCCGAGCTCGCAAACGTCGACGTCGACGGACATGACCTGCACCTCATGATCCGCGGACACAGCACCGCCAACCCCGTGCTCCTCTTCCTGGCAGGCGGTCCCGGCGGGTCCGAGATGGGAGCAATGCGCAAGCACCTGCCAGAACTCGAGGAACACTTCACGGTGGCCACCTGGGACCAACGCGGAACCGGGAAGTCCTACGACGAACTCGACCCGACCAGCACCTACACCCTCGACACCGCCATCGCCGACACCATCGCGGTCACCGACCATCTTCGCGAACGCTTCGCCCAGGACCGCATCTACGTGCTCGGCCAGTCCTGGGGATCCACCCTCGGCGTCCTCGCCATCCAGGCCCGGCCCGAACTGTTCGAGGCGTTCATCGGCACCGGACAGATGGTGAGCCAACTCGCCACCGACACCATCTTCTACGACGACACCCTCGCATGGGCCCGAGCCACCGGCGACGCCGGCCTCGTCGACGAACTCACCACGATCGGTCCGCCGCCGTACGACCGGATGCTCGACTACGAGACGGCACTGTCCTACGAGCACGAGGTGTACCCGTACGACCACACGCCCAACTCCGAAGGTGAAGGCGGGTTCTCCGAGAACTTCCTCGTTTCCGAATACGCCCTCATCGACCAGGTCCACCTGCTCGGAGCATTCATGGACACCTTCAGTGTCCTGTACCCGCAACTCCAAGACATCGACTTCCGCGAGACCGCAACCGAGTTCGAGATCCCGATGTTCTTCGTGCAAGGCGCACACGAAGCCGACGGCCGCGCCGAGGTGTTCGCCGACTGGTACCCGATGGTCAACGCCCCGACCAAAGACGTCACCGTCCTCGACACCTCCGGCCACCGCCCCCTCTGGGAACAACCCGACGAGTTCGTCGACTACATGGTCGACAAGGTCCTGGCTGACACGACAGCGTCATGAACACGACCCCCCACTACCCGCATGATCCAGTCGAGGTGCACACCGAGCCGATAATCACATCCGAGAGGCCAACACCGACGACCGCGCCCACACCCACGACATCACGGACCGACACACCGAACCAGCATGAGTTCGCCACCGCCAACCCAAACCACCCCCGCTGCCCACCGTTGCGAAGCCAGCGAGCCCAAGGGCGAAGCCCTCATCCGCTGGGAACTCAGAACGCCTCAAGCAGCTTCGCATGATCGGCCCGAGCGACAGTCGCGGCCCAGAAACGCGCCGAGGCGCACCGCACAGCTGGCGAAATTCGGTCAGCACCAGCCGGGAATATGTGGCGTGCTGCTTGGGTCGAAGCGTGGTGCGCTGTTGCGCGTCGGAGGCGTCGCCGTGTGCGGCGTCATCGGGCGTCCTCACCGCCACTTCGACGGCCGTCTTTCGATCAACACTCTCGCAACGGCCCGAGCGGGCCACGCTCGGCTCGCTGCTTCACTCCTCGGAGCATGTCTTTCGACATGATGAAGTCGGCGGGAACGATCCCAACCCAGCCGCCGAGGGTCAGCCACCAGGGGCTGGTCGTCCATCGCGAACGGAAGTGGAAGCGCGTCCGGCGACCTTGGTCGAGCGGTGTTAGGACGAAGGCCCACGACCAGTCGAGTGTTGCGTGCGCCCGCCAGCTCATGGGCAGGTGGCTGTTCGAGTGCATCACGAGTACTCGGTCGGGTTCGATCTCCTCGACGATCAGACCGCACTCGGTGTGCGGTGGGCCATCGGGGATGAACGTGCCGATGTCGATGTCTTGGAGCTCCGGGATGATCCGGTCGGCGCTCGGTCCGTTGGCCGGGAACAACAGCTGGTCCACCCACCGTGCCGTGTACCAGCCTGCCCGCCCCCAACCCATCTGAACCAGCCACGGCCAGACGGCCGTTGGAGGAGCATCGATCGTAATCGCGTGATCGGTCACCACCTTCGGATCGCTGACGATGCGGTCCCCAGGCAGCACTTCGGATCGCTCGCGCTCGGTGGACCCGTAGGTCCGACCGAGATGGATCAGTGTGGCTTCGCCGAACGTGACTGCACCCAGTGCGCCGGCGACCCAGCGGGATCTCGTCGACATGGCGACCTCCATGGTTGTCAACTCAGACTCTCGTCGAGGAACTCGACGACTCGCTGCTGCCAGTCGTCCGGTTCTGTGTCGTATCCGCCGGTGTGGTCGGCTCCGTCGACGCTCCACACCGTCACTCGTTCGCTCGCCCCGGCTTGGATGTGGGCAGCGGCGTGGCCCTCGTCGGCCACGTTGCCGGCCGTGATCAGCAGGAGGCGGGTGCCAGGCGCGTTCACCACCGCCGATCGCAGCGAGATGGGCGGCGACGCCTCGGTGAGGTAGTCGGTGACACCGTCTTGCACCTTCTCGACCTGCTCCTGCAACCAGCCACGCCAGCCGTACACGTCGGAGAGCCAGGCCTCGTCCGCCGCCTGGCGTGCCGTCGCTCCTTCGGCCACCACGGCTCGGATCCGCTCATCCGCTGCGGCGGCGCCGATGGCCTCCTCGCCTCCCATCGAGAACCCGACGACGCCGATTCGATCGGGGTCGACATCGCCACGCGATGCCAGGAACTCGGTGCCGGCGGCGATGTCCAGATCGCCGTACCAGCCGAAGTCCATCGCGGTCCCGTCACTGTCGCCGTGGCCCCGAGCGTCGATGAGCACCAGTGTGTACCCGCTACGGGCGAGCACTGCGGCCTGGTCGAGCACATCGGATCGGGTCGAACCGGCACCATGCATCACCACGACCCCGGCGCCGTTGGTGCCCGGCACGTACCAGGTGGCCAACTCCACGCCGTCGGTCGTCGTCACCGTGACCGACTCGTACTCCAACCCGAGCGCCGCGGGTGTCGACGTGACGTCGGTGGACGGCACCGTGGTGGCCGCCACGGCCGGAGCGACGATCCAGACGGCGACGGCGACGACGATCAGCACTGCTGCGCCTCCGACCACCTTGCCCAGGCGATGCCGACCCCGCAGTGCCGAGGCGGCACCGACGACGACCAGGGCGATCCCGGAGAGCAGCACGATGATCGACAGGACCGAGATGACGGTGAGGCCGTTCTTGATCGGATGCGGCAACAGACCGACACCGACAGCGGCGAGGATCGAACCGACGACGACGAAGAGGACCCCGCGACGGTGCGGGCTCAGCGTGACGCGATGCGAGGCGGCGATGAAGTAGGTGCCGATGGCCAGGTATGCCGGCTGGAAGAACGAGTACGCCCGTATCACGGCGACTTGGACCACGATCCACACGATGAGTGTCAGCCCGACGACGAGCGCCAAGTCATCGGTCCTCGGCCCACCCGTCCAGGCCGACCAGGCAAGCAGAGTGAGCGGGACGCCCACGAGGGTGGCGAGCGCAAGGCCAGCGAGGACCGGGCTGTCGAACGGCAGACGATCGTTGATCGACGCACCGAAGTCCATGCCACCCGTGACCAGCCCGATGGCACCGGCCCACGCCGCGAACGCGTTGAACGCGGCGAAGCCGGCCAACCATGGCCGGCGTGCTGGCGCGCGGAGAGTCGGCTCGGTCATCTCGTCATCCTTCGCATTGAGGGACGAGGGACTCTGCTCGGGTCTTGATGCCGCGCATCATCCGGCGGTTCATCGCGAAGTCGCCGAACTCCATCAGCACCACGCCCAGCGATGCGTCGAGGCGATGTCGCCAGTCGTAGACGGCATGGATCCGGTTGACGAGCCGTGTGCCGCCGTCGCTGCTGGGGGTCAGCTGCCACGACCACGTCGAGTCGGGCTTCGTCCAGAGCAGCCAGCGATCGACCTCGAACGAGTCGATGCGGAACGCGGTCCGCTCTGTCGGTGGCGGCTTCGGCGACATCGGCACCCACTGCCCGACATGCAGGTCCTGCAAGGCTGGATCGATGGTCGTGGCGCTCGGGCGGCCGAGGTTGTCGAGCAGGTCATGGCTGTACCACCCGGCGCGCAGGCAACCAACCTGCACCAGCCAGGGCCACACCAGTGCGGGTGGCGCCGCGATCGTGATGGCGCGAGTCGCGCGGAACTGCGCCTTCGGGAATCGATCGTCGCCGGGCATGTGTGCCCGGGCCTCGTCCGGCGTGGCACCCCAGTGCAGGTGCCACGATCGATAGACCGGCGAGGTCAGGAACACCGGCAGGTCGACCAGCACCTCGCCGACCTGGCGCAACCGTAATCCTCGAGTGTGCTCGCTCATCTCGACCCCACGACTTCCCGTGCATCGAGCCTGTCGCGACCCGGACCACCGAGCTCCAGGTAGCTGATGCGGTCCACGTGGAACTCGAGGTAGTCGAAGCTGGGCTCGCCGGCGGGATGCCACCGCGCGTGACCCAGGGCACCGAGGCGCCGGCCGTCGAAGTAGCGATAGTCCGCAATCGGGGTGGACCAGGTTCTCGGTGTGAAGGTGCGGCCGTCCGCCGATGAGGCCAGCCGGTCGTCGGAGACGAAGTCGACGAGCTCATGATCGTCGTTGAACGTGAGCACCGCCCTCACCGTGTGACCGGCGTTGGTGAAGGTGGCGCTCACTTGGTGATCATCCATGGGTGTCCACTCGATGGGCGCGTCGACGAGCGCGGCCGGGGCGAGCACGCACAGGTCGTTGAGCAGCGTCACCGTCTCGGCCTGGTCCATCTCCGGGCCCCGCGCATCGACGACGGTCTTCAGCGACGCGACTCTGACCTGCATGGTCGCCGTCGGCCCGACGTAGGCGTGGAGGACGTCGGCGGGGAGCCCCTTCATGGTCGCGTCCATGAAGAACACCCGGCACGGCGAAGAACCGAACGTGTTGGTCTGCTCCCCGGTCCACCGCATCCACGGCGCGTCCGCACCTGCACGAATGCGACCGCTGATAGCGGCGCGGAACCCGACCACGTGGGGCCGCCCGACCGCCCCGGCAGCGCGCACGTAACCGGCCACGGGCAGCGGCAGATGGACAAGATCGGAGTCGGTCACCAGCGAGCCGGAAGGCCCGGCAGCCGAGAGGACGGACCGGACCGCTTCATCGGCCAGACGCCGCGACCTGGCCCGGAAGCTGGTCGGACCGTTCGCACGGAACCCGTACACCGCAGCGAGCGCCAGCAGGACATTGGCAACGGTGCCCGCCTTGGCGTCGGTCCACGACGTGACGATCACCGCCTGCGAGACCGCGGCAGCGAGTGCGGCGACCGCCCACCACCAGCGGAGCCCGGCGAGCATCATCACACCGGCTGCGACGACCACGACCGCGGCAACCAGCCAAGCGACACCCATCGATGTGTTGATGGGCTCGGTGAGCTGCGTCACGTCGGCCCACCCGAATCCCTCCGCGACGCCCATCAGGTGAATGAGGCCGTGGATGACCACGATCAGGCCAACAATCCAACGAAGCAGTGTTCTCATGATGTCCCTCCTGCAGACGAGGTGGTGTGTGGGTGACCGAACACGTAGGGCAGGCCGATGGCGAGCATCAACACCGCGGTGAGCGGCGTCACCACCGACCATGCCGTGGCCACCGCGAAGGGGACCGCAGCGAGCACCAACGCAACGGCGGCCGCCCGGGGCCGTCGGTGGTGCAGGGCCAGCGCCGCGCATGCCACGGCGGCGCCGGCGATGCCGAGCAGCCCGAGCCGATCGCGAGCGACGATGCCGAATGCCAGGTAGATCAGCGACAACACGACAATGAGCGCCGGAGTCCACTGCGTCCGGATCACCGCTCGCCAGGCACCAGCAGGTCGTGGTCGCCGAACGATCAGCACGCACCCCACCGTCGTAGTGAGTGCTGCCGGGATCCAGGCCAGACCGGCGGTGGTGAGGCCGAGCAGCGCGCAGACGACGAGCGCGGCCGTAGACGCGAGCTGCGCGCCCGGCCGCCGGGTGCGAGTCGCCAGCACGCTCGCCGCTGCGATCACGACGCCCAGCCCGATCGTCACCCAGCCCAGGGTGGTCGGGTCGTTCTTGTTGCCGGCCCACGCCACCGTGCCGGCCAAGATCTCGGCGACGCCAGCGCCGACGCCGAGCAGCGCCGCAATCGAACCAACCGTCAACAGGGTGCGATCCTGAGTACTCATCCCAGCACCTCCAGTGCAGGTCGACGAGGACTCTTCACGCCCGGCACCGTCGGGGTGCCGACGCGGAAGGCAACCAGTGCACCCTGGCCGACCAAGTCGGCCAGCGGCGCCTCGAACGGGGCCTCGCGACCAAGCTGGCGGTCGCGGTCGATCCGTTCGGTGATCTGGTTCATGTACTGGAATCCGAGGTCGTTGGCCGCGCTCCACAGGTGGAGCCGCTGCGCCAGCCGACCACCGGCGAGGCGTTCGGGCCGTGCGGTGGGGTCGTCGACGACGATGACGCCGAACGCGGCCGCCGACCGGGTCTGGATGACCGTGCGATCGACGAAGGTGCGATCGGCCGCCTGGCGAGAGCTCGCCGGCAGCAGTTTTCCCAACGTGCGCACCAGCGGGGGCAACCCGACACCGTCGATCGTGAGGCCGTCCTTGAGACGCTGGATCTCGTCCCAGTCGCTGCGCCACCACGCGAACGACGCCTTCGACTGCTCCTCGTCGGCAACGTGGGCTCGGGTCGCCTCTACCAGCAGGTCACCGAAGCGCTGCCGCGCACCGGCCGCAGTGAGCCACACGAGCCGGGCCGGTGCGACGGAGTCGTCGACGAGGTCGTCCATCGCGGCCAGGGTGGAGGTGGGCACGGCGTCTGACCTGTACTCCGATCGGTTGCTGTGGCGGCTGCCGATCGCCTGGTAGAGCGGACCCTCGACCATCGGCCCTGGGCGCAAGATGACCGATGCGGCGAGCGCGGCGTCGCCACCCGGCGCCGGCCGGACCTCCGCCCGGTGGCCACGCGCCCCGGCAGCGAGGCTCAGGTTCTCGAGTGCGCACCCCAGCGACACATCGAGCTCACGGTTCAGCGCATCGTTCGCGCCGGTGGATCGCGCGAGATCGGCAGACAGGTCGATCCGATCGTCCGACACGGCGAAACGCCACGGCTGGGTATTGTGCGCGCTCGCAGCCAACACGGCCGCGCCGACCATCGACATCGCATCCGTGCCGTTGCGTCAGGTGTTCCAGGCATCGAACGCCGGTCCCTGCCCCTCGGCGAGCACCCCCTGGTCGTAGGCCCGGTAGGCGATCGCGACGTCAGCCACTACGAACGCGGTAGCTGCGCCAACACCGACACGGCGCAGGAACGACCGCCGCGGCATACCGACCGGGCCGCCCTCGTCCGCGGGACCGGTGTCAGCACCCGGCGACCCGATCGGAGACACTCGGACGGCATGGTCGGTGTTGAGTGGTGTCGTGGAGATCATCAGGGTTCCTTCCTGGCAACGGCCCGCTCGGGGGCCTGCGACGACAGGGCCGCCATGCAGGTGTGGACCATGTTCAGGAAGGTCCGTCGCTCGCGAGCAGTCAGGCCTCCGAACACGGAGAGAATGAACGCCGCCTGGTCAGCCTGTACGGCCGAGTCGTCGAAGACCCCGAGTCGGTCGGTCAACACGAGACGAAGCGCCCGCCGATCCGCCGGATCGGGCACCAGCCGGAGCCAGCCGCGACGCTCGAGCTGCACGGCCACCTGCTTGACGTTCTGACGCGACGTACCGAACACCGCCGACGCTTCCGAAACGGTGGGCGCATACCCTGGGAATCCCTTGTCGATCACGGCGAGGAGCAACCACTGGCGGCTCGTCAACCCGAACGGTTCGAGGAACTCCTCCACCCGCAACATGAGCTTCTGCGCAAACACCAAGCTCGAACCGAACAGCTCGACATCGGTCTCGCTCAGGTCATCAGCCACATAGGTAATGTTCTTACGTACCGCGACCGGGCTGCAGGGCCCAAGGTCCCGATCTGATCAGCCACCCGGCTTCCGGCTTCATGCGCGTGACCTCGAATGGATCACCACTGCGCCTCGTCAGCGTCGCCCAAAGCTGCTTGGCTGGCAGTAGGAGCCACACGCATCGCTCACTCGTCTCGCGTGATCGACCACTGCAGTGCCGGCGAAGTCGGTCGGGTCGCGCAGTCGGCAAGGCGCTGCACAATCACGCCGAGGCGAATGCATTGCCGTGACCTTCCCACGCTGGCGCGACAACGTCACGGATGACTACCCGGGTTGCTTGCCACCCGCCTGAGCGGATTCCGTCAGCCCATCGGCAGGAGCGTGTAGGACAACTCGGCAATCACTGCCTCCGAGAGCGCACTTGTCGGATCGATCCCTTCGTTCACGAGCACGAGATCGAAGACGCGCCACCCCGGCCACCGTCTCCCTTCTGTCGCCGACCGCGTTTCTCATTCGTGCCCACAGTCATTGCCTGATCCACTGCGGTCACCGCTCGGTATCGACGTTCGAGCACCGTTGGTGCAACTGTCCAGAACGCTGAGAAATCTGGTGCGATCGCGTCACGGATTTCCGATTCCGGAGTCATGTATCGGCATGGGCGATGAAGCGCACGACGCAGCCGGAGGAACGCGCATGGGCCGAGTGACGATCACTGTCGGCGAGGCGGCCGAGATGCTCGGCATCTCGCGGACCTCGGCATACCTCTGCGCAAGGAGACAGGAGATCCCGACCGTGCGGCTCGGTCGGCGAGTACTCGTGCCGGTCGCTCGCTTCATGGCGATGCTCGAGGCGGATCCGGCACCGCACGAGAGCGACGACGCTCGGGAGCGCGAGTCGTGAGCCTGCGAGACCGATGCGTCGTCCAGGTGCCCCGGCCAGATATTGCGCTTAATCGAAACATCTGGTTGACTGGACCCATGGCAACCAAGATCCGACTCGATGCGTCGCCGAACGTGGCAGCCGATCTGGCTGATGATGTGCGCGCTGCGAGCAACGCTGAACAAGCCGTCACGATCGTTGTCGGTGACCGTTCGAACCAGCTCTCACCCGACCTCGTGGCGCTGCTGCTCGATCTTCTCGACGACGTTGCCGAGGGGCGCGACGTCACGGTGGCACCGGCCGGACTTCCAGTCGGAACGGAATTGGCGTCGGAGCTGCTCGGCGTGTCGCGTCCGTGGCTGACGACGTTGCTCGATCGTGGGGACATTCCATCGACACGGGTCGGCAGCAAGCGACGCGTGCGACTCGGCGATCTGCTCGACTACCGCCGGGCAGACGACGCGCGACGCCGCCAGGCACTCACCTGGGAGTTCCTCGACGAGGAAGCCTGAGTCTCACTCGTCGAGGTGCGGGGCGAGGATCTTCATCGTCTCGGGGAACTCCCGTGAGAGGATCTCGACGTACCGAGCCAGCCGATCCGGCGGAGTCCTCTGGACGTGACGGGTCAGCGCACTCGGGTTCCGGGTCGCGACCGACGTCGCCAACGCGTCCGGGGTGAGCACCGCGATGCCCAGCGAAGCTGCCTCAGTCGGATCGAAGTGGCGGACGTTGCTCGTGACCAACACGTTGGCCTCACCGTTCGCGGCCGCTGCGAGCACGTGACGATCCCCGACGTCGGTGAGGTCCAACTTCGCCGCGATCGCATCGGACGGAGCGACAACGGGATCTCGGACGAGCCCGACGTTCTGCTCCAGCGCAGCGGCAGCATGCGGTCGATCGGCCGCGAGCAGATTCCGACGTGCTTCGCTCACGACAAGTTCCGACCAGATCGCTCGGAACTCACCAGACTGCGCAGCGCCGAGGAGGAACCGCGTCACCGCCGCCTTGAAGAGCACGGACGCATCGAAGAAGACGACGTCCATCCCGTCACGCCCCGAACGGGCTCACGTCGACGTCCCGTAGATGCGGGACGCCACGAGCTCGGCGGCATCGGCATCGAGGCCCTGGGCGACATGGGAGTACAGATCGAGCGTGATGGCGATCGTCGAATGGCCGAGTCGCTCCGACACGACCTTGGGATGCACGCCGGCCTTCAGTGCCAACGTGGCGTAGCTGTGGCGGAGATCGTGGAGGCGGATGCGGGGCAGCTCGACCTCGCGCACGATGCGGTCGAACGACTTCGAGAAGCGATCGGGATGGACAGGTCCGCCGAGCTCGTCGGTGAACACGAGATCGCCGTCGTTCGACCACACGTCACCCGCGGCCAGTCGCTCCTCGAGTTGGCGCAGGCGATGCGCCCTGAGCGCGTCGAACGTCACCGTGTCGAGCGAGACGCGACGACGGCTCTTGCCGGTCTTCGGTGTCCCGATGTGGATCCGGTTGCTGACCGTCGTCAAGGTCTGAACGATCGACAGGGCCCGGCCATCGAGGTCGACGTCCTCCCATCGCAATCCGAGCACCTCGCCGCGTCGCATGCCGGTGGTGGCCAGCAGCACGAACGCCATCGACAACCGCTCCCCCGCCACCGCATCGAAGAACCGCTGGATCTCCTCCGAGGACCACGTCTTCTGCTCGCCTCGTGGCGCCGACACCGCCTTCGCCGCCGCTGCCGGGTTGCGGGTCACCAACCCCAGGCGCTCGGCATCGGCCAGCGCCCGCCTGAGGACGATGTGGCAGTTGCGGACGGTCTTCGGTGCCAGCGCTCTCCCGCCGGCGCCGCCGCGCTCCAACAGCGTGGCGTACAGGCCCTCGACCTGGAGCGGTGTGAGCGACTGGAGCTGCACGGCGCCGATCTGGCGGGCGATCCGCTCGACGGCCATCCGGTAACTCACCCACGTGGTCTCCCTGACCCGCGGCTTGATGGTCTCCAACCAGTCGGTGAGGAACTGCGACAGCGTGATACGGCTCCGGGACACCGCGGTCCCCGCGTGGGCAGCGGTCGCAAGATCTCGCAGCGCAGCCTCAGCAGCCTTCTTCGTCGCATAGCCCGACCGGCGGGCCTGCCGGCGGCGACCGGTCGCCGGGTCGGGGCCGAGGTCGACGACGAACGACCACACCTTCCCCTTCCGCTGCACCGAACCGTTGGCCACGAGCACAACAGTAGAGCGGGGGTGTCACGGTCCGTGACACGGATGTGACACGGGCACCACCCGGATGACGTCACGGATCACTACCCGATCGCGAAATACCAGCGTGTCGAGTGCCCGGGGCGGGATTTGAACCCGCACTCCACGTGAGTGGAAGGGGGGTTTAAGCCCCCCGCGTCTGCCAATTTCGCCACCCGGGCGTCAGCGGCAGACTAGGGCGCGGCCACGGCCGGGTTACGCAGCGCCGGCAACGGGAGGCGCCTCCTGCGTGGTGAGGCAGGCCCAGAGCTCGGATCGGAGCCGATCGGCGTGGGGCGGAGCAAGGGAGTTCGCGACGACGACCCCTTCGATCATGTCGGCGAGCACCGCGGCCTGCGGCCGTCCGCGAATCCGCACGGAGACGACGGCATCGGCACCGCGACGACGAATCGTCCGATCGGCGCCGACCAGGCGCGGCGGGCAGCGGAAGCTCGGCGCGACCAACCGGCGGCTGCGCGCCGCGCGCGCCAGCGTCCGAGCGGCCTGCGCGAAATCGATCGTCGTCGTTGCATCCACGCCCCCATCTTGACGCAGGGCTGTGACACTCCCACGGTCGTCACGGTTGCCGACGACGCCGACCACGGAGCGCCGGACCGCCGGGGCGAGCCGACCCCCGGCCGCCGGGTTCAGCGACCGAGGTGCTCCCGCCCCGTCGCGACGGCACCGGAGCAGCCCACGTTCCGGCGAGACGCCTCCTGGCAACGTCTCCGGGCAATCCCGACGGTCACGACCGCCTGGTCGCCGGGTTCACCCACCTCCGAGGTACAGCACCAGCTGTGCCGTCGCCAACCCCGGGATCGGCGGAGCGTCCTCGAACAGCGCGATGTCCTCGACGGAGAGGCCGACATCGAGGGCCAGCACCTCGGCGGCCCCCTGGAACGGCTCCGAGACGTAGTACACGACCGTCTCGGTCGTCTGCACGGCACCGACCAACCCGCGGAGAATCTCGTAGCCGGCCTCGCGCAACTGGTTGATCGTCGGCTGCAACCGCTCCCCCGCCGTGCTTCCGTTGACGACGACCACGTCGACGAACGAGCGCGGCGGCGGCGGCACCGTCGTCGGCGGGATCGTCGTCGTCGTGGTCGTGGTGGTCGTGGTGGTCGTGGTCGTCGTCGTGGTCGTGGTCGTGGTCGGGGGGATCGTGGTGGTGGTCGTCGTCGTGGTCGTCGGTGCCGGTGCCGACGCGCGGGTCTCGAGGAGCACCACCGTCGACACCAGCACGACGACGACGATGGCCAGGATGATGTTGACGATCGTGTGGCGCTTCATCGGAGGGGATCGGGCTGATGCGTCAAGGTCGGACGGATCGCCGGCGGCGTCGCCGCCGTTCGGCGGTCAACGTTGATCGGCGCCCATGTATGCCAGCAGATCCTCGTCCGTGAAGTCGCCGACGATGTCGGGGGCCTCGCTGATCGGGGCGATCGATGTGTCCTGGAGACCGAGCTCGAGCGCCAGCCGCACGGCACTGTCCGCGAACCCGTCGACGTAGTAGACGATGGTGAAGAAGACGATCTCGGTACCGTCGGTGGCGCGCACATCGGCGTAGCCGAGGTCCTCCAGCCGATTCGCCGTCGAACTGGCGATGCCCCCGATATCGGCCCCGTTGGCGACGACGACCCGCAGCTCCGATTGCGGCGGCAGGACCGGTTCGGGGATCGTGGTCGTCGTCTCAGGCGGGGTGGTCGTCTCGGGCGGGGGTTCGGTCGTCGGCGCGGTCGTCGTCACCGCTTCAGTGGTCTCGGGCACCACCGCAGCCGTGTCGGCCGGCTCCGGCGACGTTGGCTCGGTCGACGCCGCGACGATGATCGTGACGCCACCGGTCCCCGACCCGGAACTCGGCAGACCGGCGATCGCGATGCCGGCTCCCGCGCTCAAGACCACGACGATCGCATACGCCAACCACTGGTGCCTCATGACGGGACGAGGCTACCGACTTCGACGCGCTTCGGACCGACTTCGACGGGGCCGACCGACGGCTCGACGCGTCGATACAGTCGGCCGCGTGGACGACGAGGACCCCACGCCCGCGGGGGCGGCCGCCGCGCTTCCACCACAGCGGTCGCCCAGGCAGCTCACTCCGGTCCAACAACGCACCCTCGATGCCCTGCGAAGGTCGCCGCTGCCACTGGTCTTCGATCCGGACCTGATCGCCGACATCCGTACCGAGATGCTGAGCGCCCTCGACGGCTTCGGGCAGCGCCTCGGCGACCGATCCGAACTGTTCATCACCAAGCACCGCATCGCCTCGGCCCTCGATTGCGAGGAACACCACCTCGCCCCCGACGACTTCGAGTGGACGCCCCCGACCGCCAAGGGCCAGGTCGCCCACCGCGCGATCCAACTGCTGCTGTCGTGGCGCGGGGAGCCGACGCCCACCGATCTCGTCGACGAGGCGATGGCCCGCCTGATCGACGAGGATCGCGGCATCGGCTCGTGGATCGCCGGCCTCGGACCCGGTGACGAGTCGGACCTGCGCGGCCAGTCGGTCGAGCGGGTGACCAAGTTCGTCGAGTGCTTCCCGCCGCTCGACCGCAGGGCGAACCCGGTCACCGAAGCGGCGGCGCAGTGGCCACTCGACGGCCCGATCGTGCTCCGCGCTCGCGTCGACCTGATGCTCGGGCGGCCCGACGGAGCGGAGAGCCGCAAGGTGATCATCGACCTCAAGACCGGTCGCCCCAACGCCCGCCACCGCCAGGACCTCGGCTTCTACGCCCTGCTCGAGACACTCGCCCGGCACGTCCCTCCGCGAAAGGTCGCCACGTTCTACCTCGACGCGGGCGAGGCGCAGGTCGACGACGTCAGCGAGCGACTCCTGCGATCTGCCGTCCGGCGGACGCTGGACGGGATCGACGCCATCGTCGCCCTCGAGGTCGAGGGCCGGCCGCCGACCCGCCGCCCAGGGGCGTCGTGCCGCTGGTGTCCCCTGCTCGACGGTTGCGACGACGGCCGCGGGTACCTCGACCGCGAGCGAGACGACTGAGTGGACCGCAAACCCGCAGATCTCGTGCGACGCCACCCTGAGCCGACGACGTCTCGTCCAGTCCGACCGACCGGAACACGCGCAACCGGCTCGGGCGGGGCGCACTGATCGGCGGACGGTTGGGGAGCTCGACTGGACCCGACAACAGGTCGGGCGACCCGATACGGCGTGCCCGGGCTCAGTGCGCCTGGTGCGTGCGGAGGATGGCGATCGGCGTCCGGAAGAGGATCTTCAGGTCGCCGACGACCGACCAGTTCTCGACGTACGAGCGATCGAGCTCGAGCCGATCGGTCGTGCCGATCGTGGAGCGGCCCATCACCTGCCACAGCCCGGTCAGACCCGGCCGCATCATCCGGTAGAGGGCCTGGTCGTAGGGAGGGCGGAGCGCCAGCTCACCCTCGAGCAGCGGGCGGATCCCGACCATGCTCATCTCACCGCGCAGCACGTTGAGCAGCTGCGGCATCTCGTCGAGGCTGGTCTTGCGCAAGAACCGCCCGACGGGCGTGATCCTCGGATCGTCGGGGGGCAGCTTGAAGCCGTTCTGCACGTATTGGGCGCGGAGCTGCTCGTCGGCGAGCACGGCGGCGTGCGTTCCGTCCCGCATCGTGCGGAACTTGTACACCCGGAAGAGTTCGCCGCCCTGGCCGACCCGCTCCTGGACGAAGAACACCGGCCCGCGACTGGTCAACTTGACCAACAAGGCGATGCACAGGGCCGGCACCAGGCCGAGCACGAGGCCGACCGATGCGGTGACCAGGTCGATCGCCTGACCGACCCGTCGCCCGGTCGTCGAGTGCTGCGGTAGGCGCGACACATCGAACGTGGCGGCGCGCCGACCACCGATCTCGACCGGCGCAATGACCGACGTCGCGACGGGTCCGCGTTGTCTCGCGATTGACACAATCGGCGAGCCTAGCTGCGACCGACCCGCGAACCGAGCCTCATCGCGCACATGGTGCTCAGGCTTCGACGGCAACGTTGTCCTCGATCGGATCGATCACCGCCTGCGGGGCGACGGCGTAGGCGGTCGAGGAGTATGCGTCGAAGCCCGATGTGTCGGACCGATTCAGCACGAACCCGAGCAGCGGGGCCGAAACGCGCTGCAGGCGCTCGACCGATTCGTTCACGTTGCCCCGGTCGACCTCCCCGGCGTGCACGACGACCAGCACCCCGTCGACCGCATTGGCCAGCGCCACCGAGTCGGTGACGGGGAGCACCGGAGCCGAGTCGACGATCACGAAGTCGTAATGGCCGCCCATGTCGGTCAGCAGTTGGCGCATCCGGCGGCCGCCGAGCATCTCGCTCGGGTTCGACGGTGCGACGCCGGAGCAGTACACGCTGATCCGGTACCCGTCGGAGATCGGAACGTGGTTGACGATCTCGCGCGGGGCTGCTCCGAGCAGCAGATCGGTCAGCCCCGGCGACTGAGCGACGCCGAACGTCTCGTGGATCTGCGGTCGACGGAGGTCGGCGTCGACCACGGCCACGCGATGCCCGGCCTGGGCCAGTACGACCGCGAGGTTGGCGACGGTCGTGGTCTTGCCCTCGCCGGGCAGCGAACTGGTCACCTGGACCACCCGCAGGATTTCGTCGAGCCCGCGGAACTGGAGGTTGGTGCGCAACCCGCGATAGGCCTCGACAGCGGAATCGGCGGGCTGGCTGAGGGCGATCGGGCGGGAGTCGGGCGGGTGATCGGTCGGCACCACGGCGAGGACCGGCTCGTCGGTCAAGCTCGCCAGGTCGTCCTCGGTCCGCACCCGGTCGTCGAGGTAGTCGACGAAGAACGCAGCGCCGATTCCGAGCAGGAGCCCGACGATCGCGGCGAGCGCAGCGTTGCGCGCCGGGCGAGGCTCGATCGGGGTCTGCGGGACGTCGGCCGCGTTGATGATCGACGCGTCACCCGACGTGAGAGCGATGTCGACGCGGAGTTGGTCGAGGTTGGCCTTGAACGACGCCAGTTGCTCGGCGAGGGGGTCGGCGTTCGGGTCGCCGCGCGGGAGCGAATCGACTTGGGCCTGGAGTGACTCGATCGCCGCCTGGATCTCGACGGTGGCCTCTTGGAGTTGGCCGAGCGCCTGCTCGCGGCGCATCTCGATGTACTTCTCGGCGTACGTGTTGACCAGGAGCGCCGCGTTCTGGGCGTCGGTGTCCTCGAGCGCCAGGGCGATGACATCGGTTCCCGAGACCGACGACGCCTTCACGTCGGGTGGCTCCTCGGCCAGGCCGAGATCCTGCTGTACCCGGGTGCGCAGCGCCTCGCCCTCCATCACCTGGATCTCGGTGCGGATGGCACGGTCGTTGATCCGCTCGGTCTGCTCGAAGACCCCCTGCTGGCCGACCGGCAGGATCAACACCTCGGCCTCGGCGGCGAACCGCTGCGTCTGCAGCGCCGACATCAAGACCGACGCGATCGTGGAGACCAGCACCGCGGTGATGACGATCCACTTGCGATCGACAAGCACTCGACCGAAGTCGCGCATCGTCATCTCCGAAACGTCAGTTGCCATGGCGTGCGCAGGCTAACCGCCCAACCCCCGGGAGCAAACGCTGCCGCGGCAGCCGCTTCACCCGTCCTTCCGACACTCGAACGAATGGTTCACGGCAACCACACCGAGCGCGACGGCAGCGATCCGGTCCGCGCGGCCGAGCCACCGCGCGCCCTCGCCGGAGAGCAGGCGCGAGCAGGAATTCCACGGGACGACGCCGTACCGGCTCGACGCTTCGATCGTGAATCCGGCGTTGGTCGCGAGCCGCTCGAACTCGTCGGCACGATAGGTGAACGCGTGGTGGGTCCGGCCGAGCCGGCGACGAACCGCCTCGCTCGCCGAGAACCGATTGGGAAGGTGCAGGCAGAGCAAGCGTCCGCCGGGGCGCAACACCCGGTGCAGCTCGCGCAGCGAGCCCTGGTCGTCGCCGCCGAACTCGCGCACGTGCTCGAGCACTCCGCAACTCACCGCGATGTCGAAGCTCGCGTCGGGGAACGGCAGTTCGACCGGATCGCTTCCGGTGCGATGGTCGAGGCCGTTGCGGGCAGCCAGCGCCCGCAGCACGTCCTCGTACGGGCCGGCGCCTTCGATGTCGACGGTGAACGCGGTGACCCGGGCGCCGAGCTCGTGTTGCACGAACCCGAAGTGCCCGACGCCGGCACCCCAGTCGAGCAGCTCGCGGCCGGGTGGAGCGGCCACGATCCGGTGAGCGAAGCGGTACTGCTCCCAGAACGCGTGACGCAGGAAGAGCTCGTTGGTCACGCCGAGCGCGCGCAGCTCGTCGACCAGCCGATCGAACGCTGCCGAGATCGAGCCGTCGAGCGGGTCGCCGTTCACGCCGGCCCCCGCACGAGGACCCGGTCGGCGGCGAGCGTGTTCCGACCGTAGATCAGTCCGGCGATGCCGAACGCCGACGACAGCACGACGCGCACGACGACGCCGACGCCATCGACGGGCAGCCAGACGCCGATCACTGCGACGACGGCGAGACCGGCGACGACCGAGGCGATCAACCCGCCGGGCAGATCGAAGTGACGGTCGTGGCGCGAGGCCGCGAAGGCGCTGGCCAGCCCGAGCACGCCATACGCGACGAACGTCGCAAGCGCCGCACCGTTCAGACCGAGCGGTCCGATCAGCACCGCGTTCAGCGCGAGGTTGACGGCGGTGGCGATCATCGTGGTCCCGGCGATCGCCATCGTGCGCTCGCTCCCGAGTAGCGAGATCTGGCCGGCGAGGTACACCGTGTAGGGCACGGTCGCCAGCCCGGTGAGCCCGGCGACCCAGAGCAACCCGGTCGCGTCGTAGGACGACCCGCCGACCACGTCGAGGACGATCGGCGCGACCAGTACCGCCGCGGCGGAGATCGCCGCGGTCAGGACGACGAACAGCGACGTCGAGGTGCGCAACGCGCGGCCGCGGTCCCGGCGGTCCTGCGGCCCGAGCACGAAGGGGGCCCATGCCGTCCCGGCGGCTCCGGCGACCACGATACCCGCCGAGCTGAGGAGGTACATCGCGTGGTACCGGCCGACAGCGGCACTGTCGATCATCCAGGCGATCATAAAGCGGTCGCCGACGCTGAGGAAGACCGCACCGAACGTGTGCACGATCGTCGGGGCGCCCAGGCGCAGCGCCGAGCGGACGATTCCACGCTCCAACCGGCGAGGCGATCTCGGGGGGACGAGGCGCATCGCCACGAGCGCGGCGAGCAGCGCGGTTGCCGCCCAGGCCGCAAGGTACGCCGCGGCGCCGCCATCGAACAGGGCGACGACCACGACCGCGATCGCCTGACCGGCGACACCGGTGCCGAGCGTCGCCAGCGCGAACAGGCGCGACCCGATCGACCGACCGCGACCACGCCTGCAGGTCGAGCGCGATCGCCGCACCGACCCCGATCGCCGCACCGAGCGCAAGCGTGTCGGTGCTCGACGCCGTCGGTCAGCGCACCGAACGCGGCGACGGCGCCGGTGAGCGCTGCACCGACCGCCAGCGCGATCATCGCCGCCGCCGTCAGCAGCGATCGCGATTCGGCGACGTCCTTGCCTCGATTGAAGAAATGGATCGTGATCGAGCTCGGCAAGCCGGCAGTCGCAGCGCCGCGTACGAGCTGCGCGACAGCCGCGCCGGTGGCGACCAGGCCGAACTGCGCCGGCGACAGCAGGCCGGTGGCGATCGGCACGACGACGAACGATCCGCCGCTCTGCGCAACCGTGATCAGCACGTACGCGCCACTCGCGGCGAGCAACGCGACGACGCCGGTGGGGGCATCGTCGCGATGCGTCGATGTCGCTCCCGGTTCCGTCGCACCCGGGAGCGTCGCACCCCGATCGGTCGTGCCCGGCTGCAGGGCGTCCGGGTCCGTCATGAGATCGTGCCCGGCCTCAGGGTGGTGAACTCGTCGAAATCCCATTCGCCGAGGAACCGATCGAGCGGGATCGGGTCGTCGAACGCGTCGTAGACCGCGGACCCGATGTCCGGATGGGCGATCGCCACGATCCGACACCCCTTGTGCGCCGCCTCGAGCAGACCGGTGCTGAAGAACGACACGACGACCGTGTTGCGTCCGAGCACCGTCGTGAACGGTCGGGAATCCTGGATCAGGCGCACCGACTGGACGGCGCGCCACGGCGCACGATCTCCCTTCGGATGCGGGCGCGCGGCGACATCGTGCCCCTCCGTCGCCAGCAGCTCGAGCCGTTCGATGACCTGCTCGACCAGCCGGTTGGCGTCGGGAAGGTAGGTCGCCAACTCCTGGCCGAGGAACAGCAGATCGGGCCCGTGCTGTTCGTTGCCCGGCTCGGTCATGCCGGTCAGCGTGGCGAAGTCGACCAGCAACGGAACGGTCGGCTGGAGCACGCGGACGTAGTCGGCGAAGCGGCTGCCGAACAGCACGTACCCGTCGAGACCGAGGTTGCCGAACCCGGCGCCGAGCGGCGCGAACCCGGCGACCGCCCAGACGGTCGCGAGCACCGCTGCTCGCGTGCGGCGGGCGATCGGCCGGCAGCGCCAGCTCGACAGGCCGAACACACCGTGCTGCAGGCCGATCTGCACGATGTCGGGGCGGCGCGACCGGAGCAGCATGCTGATGTTGGTCGTCAGCCAACCCTCGCTGGTGTCGAGCACGCACACCGCGCCCTCCGGGAGGTCCATGCTGGTCAGCCGGCTGCGCAGCTCATGCACCGCCGCACGCCGCGCCCGCAGCCCGCTCGCCGGGAGCAGGTCGGACACGTCGAGCTCGAGCTGGTCGATGTCGTCGCTGTGACGGATCCGCGACCAGATGTGCGGCTCGGTCCGGATCGAGACGAACGGCCGGCCGATCAGCTCGGGATACCACTCGTCGACGCGGAGCAGCACCGGCAGGGCGACGACGGCGCCGGTCGGGGGCGAACGGTCGGGCTGCTCGGTGGGGGATGGTTCAGTCAACGTCGTCTCCGATGGCCGAGCGGGCTCGGCGGGAACTGGCGCAGCCTACGTCCCGAGTGTGGCTCCGTGACTGATTCCGCCGCGGCGGGCACGGTCAGCCGCAGCGAAGACCGTGGGCCTCGATCGCCAGAGCGACCCAGGCGGAGAAGCCCTGGTCGAACTCGCGGAACGAGAATCGCTCGGACTGCTCGCGGCACGCCACCGGATCGGGCGGATCCTCGATCGTCGCCACGATCGCCCGTGCGAAGAGCTCGGCATCCTGGCGGGGAACGAACGCGTGCGGGTGTTCGAGCACGGTTTCGAGTGCTCCCGCTGCGCCGAACGCCACGACTGGTGCGCCACACGCCTGCGCTTCGACCGGCACGATGCCGAAGTCCTCCAGGCCCGGGAACACCACGACCGCAGCCTCGCGGTACGCGGCCCGCAGGCGGGAGCGATCGACCGACCCCTCGAAGCGGACCCGGCCGGGTGCGACCTGGTCGGCCAGCCGCTCCAGCGCGGCGCGCTCGGGGCCGTCGCCGATCACCGTCAGTTCGACGCCGGCGATCGCCGCCGCCTCGATCGCCAGGTCGACCCGCTTGTACGACACGAGCCGTCCGGTCACCAGGGCACCGCGCCGGCCGGTCGCGGCGTCGGAGGCCGGGGTGAAGAACTCGGTGTCGCACGGTGGGTAGACGACGACCGATTCCCGGCCGTACACCTCGGCGATCCGGGCGCGCACCTCCTCGGAGATGGCGGCGAACGAGGCGACGCCGCGGGCGTAGCGCAGATCGAGCCGCCTGAACGGTTCGAGCGCGAGCTGCGGCACCCGGACTCGGGCGCGATGCCGCTCGAGATCGGGCCGCCACACGTACCGCACGGGCGTGTACGTGTACGACAGGTGGAGCGCGGGGATATGGGCGGCGAACGCCCGAGAGAACGCGTGGCTGGACGTGATCACCACGTCGTACTCGCGACCTCGGGCGAGGTGCGCCATCGCGAACGGCATGAACGGCAGCGCCGCGGCCTTGCCGCCACCCTGCACGAAGCGGTTCAGTGCGCTCGTCTCGACCGGCCGGCCACCGAGGTCGAGCCCACGACCCGGGTTGTGGCCGAGCGCGAACAGATCGGCACCCGGCAGGAGGCGCGCCATGGCGGCGAAGGTCTGCTCGCTCCCGGCGACACCGGACAGCCACTCGTGGACGATGGCGATGCGCAGGCCGCCGACATCCTCGAGATCGCGGCGGGCGCGATCACCCACCGCGTCCGACCCCGGTGTCGCGATCGGCCGGCGAACCGCTCGGCAGCAGGAGGATGGGGGGCACGGTGAGCGCGGCGAAGACCACCGGGACCAGGCTGTTGCGGAACAGCAGGACCAGGGACCCGTTCGCCACCAGGATCAGGATCAACACCGGCAGGAGACCGTGGTACCGCAGATCGCCGTCCGGACCGCGGTCGACCGCTCGGCCGAACGCTCGAACGAGGAGCAGCACGAGCGGGACCAGCACGAGGATCCCACCGCCGAGCATCGCCTCGAGGAACCCGTTGTGCGCGTTGTCGGGCACCTGGTAGAAGTCGAACAGGGCGGTTGCCTCGTCGGTGACCAGCCACACGTTGCCCGGCCCGTAGCCGATCGCCGGTCGATCCCCGATCCAGCCCGACACGAGCCGCCAGATCTCGCTCCGGCCGGTCAGCGTCTCGTCCTTGCCGGACAGCTCGAGGAGGTCGCCCGAGAACCGTACGAGACCGACGACGACGACGGCGCCGGCGACGAAGTACGCGGCGATCTGGGCGCGCCGTTGCCGGGCGAGAGCGGACAGCCCGAAGGCCAGCGCCGCCGCCGTCGCGAACTGTGCCGATCGCGATTCGGAGTGGACCAGGACGATGCAGGCACGCAACCACCGGGGCGACGACGGCGATGAGCGACATCGGGCCGGCGACGCGGCGACCCGGCAGGTGGATCGACAGCACGAGACCGATCCCCGCGGCGATTCCGGCGGCGCTGTTCCAGCTGAAAAGGCCAGCGTAGAGCCCCTGCCCGAGGCCGACCCGCACGTACTGCGGCAGGAACACCTCGATCGCCAGGCTGCCGAAGCAGGCCGCGACGGTCGCCATGCGCACGACGTGCAACGTCCCGACCAACCCGAGCAGCAGCACGCACCCCGCACCGATCGTCACGCCGACTACGAACCTGACGACGCCCAGGTACCCAGCAGGTCCGACGCCCTCCTGGAGGCCGTACAGCACCGCGCCGACGGTGAACAGCACGAGCAGCGTCACGTACGGCAGGTCGCCGAGGAGCGCTCCGGCCAGCCGCAGGATCTGACCGCTCCGGACGACGAGCACCAGCACGATCATCACCGAACCTGCCGCGATCGCGATCGCCGCTGGACTTCCCTGCGTCGCTCTGAAGTCGGCCGGATTGACGCCGGAGAGGAACCTCGCACCGGCGCCACTCGTCATCATCACGACGAGGACGAGCAGCGCTCCGACGGGACCGAGACACCATCGGCTCGGCGGGATCGACGACGACGTGTCGCGTCGGGCCGGGCGTCGTGGACACGGTCACAGGGTCCGCGACCGTATCGGACCGTCGCGCCAGATCGCACCCGCACGAACGCGCCGCTCGGCGGTCGCGGCCGACCGGGTCGCCAGCGCCGCTCGCCGAGCGGTTGGCGCTACGGTGCGTGTAGCCTCCGATGACTACCGACAGCTTCGACCCACCGCCCGACCGCCGGGTGTCGTCACGGCCGGCCCGCACCCGTGCGGCGACGACGAGCATGCTCGACTCACCGGTGACGGTCATCGCCGAAGCAGGCGTCAACCACAACGGCGATCTCGGCCTGGCCCGGGAGTTGATCGACGTCGCGGCCGACGCCGGGGCCGACATCGTGAAGTTCCAGACCTTCCGCGCCGACCTGTCATCGCCCCCGGTACCGAGAAGGCCGCGTACCAGAAGGACACGACCGGTGACGGCGAGAGCCAACTGGAGATGGTCCGCCGCCTCGAGCTCGACGGCGACGCCCACGACGAGCTGATCGCCCACTGCCGGGCGCGGCGGATCGAGTTCCTGTCGACCGCCTTCGACGCGCCGAGCATCGAGTTGCTGACCAGCCGTGGTGTGACGCTCGGCAAGATCCCCAGCGGAGAGGTGACCAACCGGCCGTACCTCGAGTTGATGGCCCGGGCGTTCGATCGGCTGATCATGAGCACCGGCATGTGCACGCTCGACGAGATCGGCGCGGCGCTGGCGGTGCTCATCGATGCCGGCGCCGATCGCGACCGCATCACCCTGCTGCACTGCAACACGGCGTACCCGACCCCGCCGGGCGACGTCAACCTCCGCGCCATGCGCACGATCGCCGACACGTTCGGACTCCCGGTCGGCTACAGCGATCACACGCTCGGCTGGGACGTCCCGATCGCCGCGGTCGCACTCGGCGCCACCGTCATCGAGAAGCACATCACGCTCGATCGCTCGCTCGCCGGTCCGGACCAGGCCGCGTCCCTCGAACCGGACGAGCTGGCGCAGATGGTCCGGTCGATCCGCACGGTGGAGACAGCGCTCGGGCACCCTGAGAAGGCGCCGACCCCGAGCGAGCTGGTCAACGTCGCCGCCGCCCGCAAGAGCATCCATCTCGCCCGAGCCGTGCGGGCGGGCCAGCGGCTCGAGCGCGACGACCTGGTCATGCTCCGGCCGGGTGACGGGATCTCGCCGTTCTCGATCGACGACGTCGTCGGCCGCGCCGCCTCCCACGACCTGGAGGCCTTCACGAAGCTCGACCCGAGCGATCTCCGATGAGGATCACCGCGCTGACGAGCAGTCGCGCGGATTTCGGCATCCTGACGCCGCTGCTCCGGGCGATCGACGACGACGCCGACCTCGAGCTGACCGTCGTCGCGTTCGGCAGCCACCTCGACGAACGGTTCGGGCGGACGGTCGAGGAGATCACCGCCGCCGGGTTCGGCCCCGAGATCGCGTTGCCCCCGGTGCTCGACGGCGACCGCCCCCACGACATCAGCCAGGCGATCGGACGGACGATCGAGCAGTTCAGCGACGTCTGGCAGTCGTCGACCGCCGAGCTGGTCCTCGCGCTCGGCGACCGCTACGAGATGTTCGCCGCCGTGGTCGCGGCGCTGCCCTACGCGCTCCCGGTCGCCCACCTGCACGGCGGGGAGACCACCCGGGGAGCGATCGACGACGCCTTCCGTCACTCGATCACCCACATGTCGACGCTGCACTTCGCCGCGGCCGAGCCGTACCGCCGGCGCATCGTCGAGCTGGTCGGTGCGGAGCGGGCGACGCACGTCTTCGAGACCGGCGCCCTCAGCATCGACCAGATCCGCACGTCCGAGCTGCTGTCGATCGATCGAGCTCCGCGAGCAGATCGGGGTCGACTTCTCGGACCCGACCGTGCTGATCACGTTCCATCCCGAGACGGCGAGCGCCGGCGCGGCGTCGGACGAACAGTTCGACGAGTTGGCCGCGGCACTCCGATCGATCGGCGCCCACCACCGGATGCTCGTGACGCTCCCGAACGCCGACACGACCGGCCTCCGGCTGCGCGAGCGTTGGAACGACTTCCTCGACGATGCCCCGTTCGCGACCGCGGTCGACTCGCTCGGATCGGTCGTGTACCTCTCGTGCATGCAGCACTGCGCGTTCATGCTCGGCAACACATCGAGCGGCTACATCGAGGCGTCGTGGTTCCCGACCACCGTCGTCGACCTCGGCGAGCGCCAGACCGGGCGGATCGTCACGCCCAACATCATCCGCACACCGATCGAGCGAGAGGCGATCGTCGCCGCCGCCCGAGAGGCGGCCGGGCGGTACACCGCTCGCCGCCGATCGATCTGTACGGCGACGGGCACGCAGCGGCGCGGATCATCGCCGAGATCAAGCGCTGGTCCGGATGAGGACCAGCAACGCCTGCATCGCAGGGGTATCGTGCTCGCCGACCGCATCGCCAGACCCGACTCGGGGCGACACGGCGTGGACCCGACCTGAATCGATGCCTGCATGAGTGAACCAGCCACTCCCTCCCCGGTCGACGTGAGTCGCGACGGGCTGCCGCTCGTGCGCGCCCACCACGCCACGATCCGGGACGCGTTGCGCACGATCGACTCCGCCGGCATGAACGGTGCCGTGGCGGTCGACGCCGACGGCATGCTGGTCGGGATGGTGACCGACGGCGACATCCGGCGGGCACTGCTGCGCGGCGCCGACCTCGACGCCCCGGTCCAGCCCCATGTCAACGCCCATGCCGTCGTCGCCGGCCAGCGCGAGTCGCGGGCGGCGATCCTCGACCTGATGCGCGCCCGCGGGGTGTCGCTCGTCCCGGTCATCGACGACCAGAGCCGCGTGATCGCGGTCCACACCCTGCGCGGCCTGCTCGGTAAGCAGCGCCGATCGAACCTCGCGCTGATCCTCGCCGGCGGGCGCGGTACCAGGCTCTGGCCGCTGACCGAGCACGTCCCCAAGCCGATGATCCACGTCGCGGGGCGACCGATCCTCGATCGGATCGTCACCCACCTGGTCGGCTACGGCATCGAGAACATCTACCTGTCGATCGGCTACCTCGGCGAGCGGATCGAGGAGTACTTCGGCGACGGCTCCGATCACGGCTGCCGGATCACCTACCTGCGCGAGGACCCGGACGAGCCGCTCGACTCCGGCGGCCCGATCGCCAACCTGTCCGAGTTCGCCGATGTGGTCGAGCCGGTGCTCGTGATGAACGGTGACCTGGTGACGCAGTTCGACGTCAGCGCGTTCCTCGACCACCATGCAGCGACCGGGTCGGCGATCAGCATCGCGGTCACGACCCACTCCTACGAGGTGCCGTACGGCGTGCTGGCGATCGACGAGCGGGGCACGGTGACCGCCCTGGTCGAGAAGCCGATCCGCGACGAGCTGGTCAGCGCCGGGATGTACGTCGTCTCGCCGCACATCGTCGCCGCGCTGCCCGGCGGTCGGCCGTTCCCGATCACCGAGCTGATCGAGCGCTGCGTCGACGGTCACGACCAGGTGTCGGCCTGGCGTTGCGACCCGGGCTGGGTCGATGTCGGCCAACCCTCCGATCTGTTCGCGCGCCCGGGGCGAGACGTGACCGGTGCGCTGACCACGACGAACAGGATCGCCCGCAACGCAGGACAGCCGGTCATGGAGGTCGAGCAGGTCGTTGCCCGCCTCGACGACATCCTGGCCGGGCGGACGGGCGTCGTCGCCCTTCACGAGCCGGCGTTCCACGGCAACGAGTGGAGCTACGTGAAGGAGTGCATCGACACCGGCTGGGTCTCGACCGCGGGCAGCTTCGTCGACCGTTTCGAGGCGGATCTCGCCGCGTACACCGGTGCGAAGTGCGCGATCGCCGTCAGCAACGGCACCGCCGCCCTGCACCTCTCCCTGCTGCTCGCCGGCGCGGAGCCGGACGACGAGGTCCTGGTCCCGGCACTGACGTTCGTCGCAACTGCGAACGCGATCAGCTACTGCCGGGCGATCCCGCACTTCGTCGACGTCGAGGAGCGCGACCCTCGGCCTCGACCCGTCTGGCCCTCGAGCTGCCACCTGCATCGAGATCGCACCGCCCCAGCGTCAGGGGATCTGCCGGTAACCGTACGACCGGTCGTACCGTCGCGGCCGTCCGTCGCCGATGCACACCTACGGTCATCCGGTCGACGCTGGATGCCCTGGCCGCGAGGTGTGCGCCGCTGCGGGCTGCCCGGTCGTCGAGGACGCGGCCGAGTCGCTCGGGAGCACGTTCCATGCGGGCGCCACACCGGCACCTTCGGGCTGCTCGGTGCGCTGAGCTTCAACGGCAACAAGATCGTCACCACCGGCGGCGGCGGCGCCATCCTGACCGACGACCCCGAGCTGGGCGCAGCGAGCGCAAGCATCTGAGCACCACCGCCAAGATGCCGCACCCCTAGCGTTTCGATCACGACGCCGTCGGCTTCAACTACCGGATGCCGAACCTCAACGCCGCGCTGGGTGTGGCGCAACTGGAACGGCTCGATGCGTTCCTCGATGCCAAGCGGGCGCTCGCCGATCGCTACCGGAACGCGTTCGCCGACATCGCCGGCGTCGAGGTGTTCACCGAACCCGACGGGGCGAGGAGCAACTACTGGCTCAACGTGCTCCTGCTCGACGACGAGGACGAGGCGCAAATCGCCACGCTGTTGCAGCGCACGAACGACGCCGGGATGATGACCCGCCCGGTCTGGACGCTGATGCACGAGCTGCCGATGTACCGCGAGTCCCCGAGGATGGACCTCCCGACATCGGAGTCGCTGAGCCGGCGCCTGCTCAACCTACCGAGCAGCGTCGGTGTGCTCGACCTCGCAGCCGAGACGCGCCCGCCGGCACCCGAGACGGCCCGCTGACCCGCCGGTCGTCGCCGACGCCCTGACCGGCGCCGGAGCGTGTGACGTGGGGCCGCCGCCGAGCGCGCTCATTCACCACCGCCGGTTCCGGCCCGGTCGCTCACCAGCAGGTCGATGTTCTGCATGACCGCCCGGACACAGATCAGATCGACGAGGTCATCGACGTCGAGTGCCTTCCACTTCGGCACGAGATAGCCCATCGTCCGGTCGTGGTAGAACGTCCCTTCCGCCCGCAACACGGCGACGTCGGAGATGTAGACGGTGCCCTCGGGGTAGTAGAGCTCGGTCGTGTCCTGGCGACGACCGAGTGCCGCGAAGCTGTCGGCGAAGTGGGTGCGCAGCAACCCGTTCGGCTCCAGTTCGAGCGCGTGGTCGGGATGTGGCGACTCGACCCGATGGACGCCCACGATCGTGTCGGCGGCCGCTCGGTTCCCGTGCAGCGATTCCATCGCGGTGTCGACGTCGTGCGCATCGGTCAAGGGGCAGGTCGGTTGGAGCAGGACGACATACCCGAACTTCCGGCCCTGCGCGCGAAAGAAGTCGAGGGCATGCAGCACAACCTGCGAGCTCGTCGCCGTAGCGGTGGCGTGGATCGCCGGGCGCGTGAACGGCACCTCCGCTCCGTGCTCGCGGGCGACCGCGGCGATCCCCGCGTCGTCGGTCGACACGACGACGGTGTCGACGTAACGCGATCCGAGGCCCGCCCTGATCGGCCAGGCGACCATCGGGACACCGTTCACGTCGACGAGGTTCTTGCCCGGCAGGCCGACGGAGCCGCCCCGGGCCGGCACGACGGCGAGCACCGGTTGGTCATCGATCACGTACCGGCTCCGACCACGTCCGGTGCGGGACCGAGCACTCGCCGACAGCGAACCGAGGGAGCGGCCACCACATCGCCGCCAGTACAGACGCGGGTCGTCACCGAGCCCGGCATGCCAGCCGCCGCATCGCCACGAAATGGCTGGGTGACGGCCGCACCGGTGGCGACGAGGCCGGACTGGGCCGGCGACGGCAGACCGGGCGTCGTCAACAGGGTCACAGCTCGACGACGGTATCCGATCAGCGCGCCGGTTCGCGTCCGGACGGACGCGAACCGGCTCCTCGCTCGGGGTATCGTGCTCGCCGTCCGTCACGCCGGGGCCGAAGCCCGAGGCGACAAGGCGCGACCCGACCGAATCGATGCAGCAATGAGTCAACCAACCACACCCCCGCCCGTGGCGGGCGGAGGGCGAAGCGTGAGCGGCTACGCCGGCCGGCGTGTGCTCGTCACCGGCGCCGACGGCTTCATCGGCAGCCACCTGTTCGAGCGGCTGCTGGCCGACGGAGCCGAGGTCCGCGCCCTCTGCCAGTACAACTCGAACAGCTCGCTCGGCTGGCTCGACACGATCGATCCCGACGGTCTGGCATCGGCCGACATCCGACTCGGCGACATCCGCGATGCCGGCTTCGTCCGCTCGCTGCTCGACGATGTCGACACCGTCTTCCACCTCGCCGCGCTGATCGCCATCCCATTCAGCTACGTCGCCCCCAACTCGTTCGTCGAGACGAACGTCGTCGGCACCCTGAACGTGCTCGAAGCGGCGCGCGCCCATCAGACCCCGCGCGTCGTCAACACGTCGACGAGCGAGGTCTACGGCACGCCGGCGACGACCCCGATCACCGTCGACCACCCGCTCCAGGCCCAGTCGCCCTACGCCGCCACCAAAGTCGCGGCGGACCAGCTCTGTCACGCTTATGCGATGTCATTCGGGGTCAACGTCGCGACGCTGCGCCCGTTCAACACGTTCGGCCCGCGGCAATCGCTGCGCGCGATCATCCCGACGATCCTCGCGCAGATGCTGGCCGGGGCGGACACGATCACACTCGGCAGCCTGGCCCCGCGCCGCGACTTCACCTTCGTCACCGACACCGTCGACGGGTTCGTCCGCATCGGGACCGCGCCGACCGAGCCCGGCACGGTGATCCAACTCGGGACGGGGGTGGCGCCGTCGATCGCAGAGCTGGTCGAACTGTGTCGCGAGGTGACCGGATCGGAGGCCGTGGTCGTCACCGACGATCAGCGGATCCGTCCCGAAGCGAGCGAGGTCCAGCATCTCCTCTCCGACCCGTCCGAGGCGTTGCGGCTGCTCGGGTGGCGGCCGACCACCGAATTGGACGACGGACTCCGTCGAACCGCCGAGTGGCTCGAGGGCTCGCCGATGCTCGAACGAGCGGCCCACTATCACCGCTGACCCGACTCGGGCCCGCGTTCGATGCGACGGCGCGCTGCGCCCGGGATGATCGGTGCGTAACGGCCCGCCGGTCGACCTCTGTGCGGCCCGGAGCAACCCCGCCCGCAACCTCGACACCCACCTGATTCTCACCTGACGCAGCGGACCACCGGTCCGGCGGTGCCACCGTCAGGCGGCGTTCGCTACTGCCGCCGCCGCATCGTGATGTCGTACTCGTATCCGAATCGGCGGACGAACGGGACGTACCGATCGAGCGTGCGGTCGATCCAGGTGCTCACCCTGATCGCGGTCGGATGGCGGAGTGCGACATGGGCAACCTTGCGGAAGAACATGAACTCGCGAGGTGCGAGCTGCACGTCGAACCGGGCCCGGTACGGCTCGAGGTCGACAAGGTCGATCGGCTTCTCGAAGTCGTCGCCGCGCCGCCGGATGAACAGGAACTTGCGGCGGCGATCGTCCCTGCCCTTGCCGAAGCACGTCTCGTAGAACACCCGGAACAGCGGGTTGAAGAACGTCGGTTCGGACACGAACACCGCCGCGCCATTCGGCGAGAGCACCCTTCCGAGCTCCGCCGCGAAGGGGCCGTGGTCGAGATGGTGGAGCACCGCGCTCCCCCACGCCAGATCGACGCTGCCGTCGGCAAGGCCGGTCCGGGCCAGATCGGCGACGAGGAATTCGGCCTGGACGCCTTGTTGCTCGCAGATCAGGCGGGCTCGCTCCACGCCGACCGCCGAGATGTCGACCGCGACGACGTCGCCACCCATCCGCGCCGCACGAACCACGTGCTCGCCCGTCCCGCACGAGCAGATCATCACTCGCTTGCCGACGACCGATGTCGAATCGATGAGGGGCCCGACATCGAGATCACCGAGGATGACCAGGTCGGGGTCGACCGCCACTCGCTCGTACATATCGTCCCAGAAGGTCTCGACCGATCGGGCGGTGACGTTGTCCATCGGCTCAGTGTGGCAGCATCGTCGAGCGGTGGCTACCGGCCGCCAGCGATGTTCGGTCCGCGCGGCGACGCGATCGCGGCCCGCCACGTCGCACCGCCCGGCGTCGGGTGCAGGTTCAGCCCGGCAGCTCGTCGAGCACCTGTGCCGCCGTGAACGACCGCCGCCGCCCGACGACGAGCAACGTCATCCGCAGGATGCGCAAGTCGGTCCGGAAGCTGCAGCGCTGCACGTATTCCTCGTCGAGCTCGGTGCACTCGTGGAGTGGCCGAGCACCGGCGGTCGAGACCTGCCAGGCACCGGTCAGGCCGGGGCGGACGAGCGCTCGCACGGCGCGGGCGTCGGCGTCGACGAAGTCGAGGACCTCGTCGATCATCGGTCGCGGGCCGACCATGCTCATCGCTCCGGTCAGCACGTTGAACACCTGGGGCAACTCGTCGACATGCGAGCGGCGAAGCGTCCGCGACCACCAACCCAGCCCGGTCTCGTCGAGCCCGAGCTTGCCCTGCTGCACGGGGAACGACCGGGGGAGGCTGCGGATCTTGAGCGCTCGGAACGGGCGCTCGCCGACGCCGCGCCGCTGCTGGAGAAACAGCGGCCAGGACCGGAACACGAAAAGGGAGACGATCCCGGCGACAGCGATGACGACGGACACGAACGGAAGCGCGAGCAGCGACAGTGCGAGATCGACGCACCGCTTGGTCCGGGAGAGCGCGTACCCCGGGGCCTCGATCGTCGGGGCGACCAAGCCCGGCGGGCGGGATGTGACGTCACCGACAGCGCCGTCAGCGCGTTCGCGCGCCGCTCGTGCCTGCTGCTGGGATGTCACGGCTCGCCAAGCTACCAACGGCCGACCCTCGAAACCTCGACCCCGCCTCGGGGCGCGGCGTTCGTCAGGCTCGCGCCTGCCGATCGAGGCCATAGGCGGCGAGCAGCCGCCGGCGCTGGATCTCGGGGCCGTGTTCGGCGAGGAACGGCCCCCACAGGGCGCGGTGCTCCGGGGCGGTCATCGGCGAGGCGAGCAGGCGGGCGATCTCGGACCCGAGGGCGGACGGGGTGTCGAACAGGATCGTCGGGGGGCATTCCTCCAGCTGGGGGATCCGCCGGCCGACGCTCGGGACCCCCAACGACACCGCCTCAAGCAGCGTCATCGGGAACCCGTCCCACGCCGAGGTGTGCACGTACACGCTCGCTTCGGCCATCTGGGCGAGCATCTCGGACCGGGGCAGCCAGCCGGTCACGTCGATCCCAGCGGCGCGCAACGAGTCGGCCAGGACCCCCTGGTGCCCGCCCAGCCACCGCACCTCGACCGCCGGATACCGGGCGCGCACCTCCTCGACGACCCGCACGAAGTAGCGCGGGTCGCTGCTCGGCTGCAGGCGCCCCGAGGCGACGAGCACGCCGTCGCGGCGCGACAGCTCATGACGTCCGACCAGCTCCTGGTCGACCACGACGACGTTCGGGACGTGGTGGCGTTCCATCCCCCGCCGGCCGATCGCGCCCAGCGAGGCCTCGTGCACCGAGCAGGCGGCGAGCGTCGTCGTGTTCCACGTCAGCGTGCGCTCCACCTCACGGATCAGGAGCCGCCGCGGGCGCGAGATGTCGGTCCGCAGGAACCCGTACCCGTGCGGCGTGTAGACGACGCGTGTCCTGCGGGCGTTGACGGTGAGGCGCACGTGGAGGCCGCTGTAACTCGAGTGCGCATGCACGACGTCGGGCCGCAACCGGGCGACCGCGCCCCGGATCGCCCGCATCGCCGCAACGGCCCCCGTCGGCAACTCCTCGACCGTCGTGCAGCCCTCGACCCCCTCGCCCTCGGTGTGGTCGACCGGGCGAACCGTTCGAAGCAGGTGGTGTTCGAGGTCGGGGGTCCGTGCGATCAGCTCGGTGATCGAGCTGACGATGCCGCCACCGAACGCCTCGGTGACGTGGAGGACCTTTGTCGGCGGGGTCATCGGGGTCGGCCGGGTCATCGGGGCACCGCGTGGGACCGCGATGTCGTGGGTTCGAGGTGACGTCCGGGGAACAACGGCAACCGCGTGACCCTCCCGCGGACGGAAACGAGGTCGACCCGTGGCGTCATCACGATCCGGTCAGGTCGTCATCAGCGCGACCGGTACTCCGAGCCCGACGTCGTCGCGGAGTGTCGCGATGCGGCGTCCTGGCTGCACCGCGTCCTTGGGTCGGCCGACGCGGTCGGGTCCCAGCCACGCGCAAGCCCGGTCGAGGTCGTCCACGTTGATCGCCAGCCCCCAGAACCTCGCTGGTTCGTCGCCGACGTCGGGCCGGCTGACCAGCTCGATGATCAGGCCACCGCGCCCGATGCGGTGGAAGCCCTGGCGCATCGCGCCGACGTCGCGGATCCGCTTGAGCTCGCACCCGGTCGCCGAGGCGATCGCCCCCGAGGTGCGCTCCAGGTCGCCGGTGAGGACGACGAGGTGATCCAACCCCGACGTGCCGATCGGGTGATCGGCGAAGCGCGGCGGAGCAGGCTCGACGACCTCGGTCGGCAACTCGTCGATCGGTGCGTTCGCAGGATCGATCCCGCTCAGAGCCCAGCCGACGATTCCGGTCGTGCCCGCCGGATCCCCGACGATGCGCAACGACGCGCCGAACAGCGGCACCAGCCCATCGGGCATCACGATCAGACCGATTCCTCGCCACGCATCGGGATCACCGGCGACGTCGAGCCACTCGACCCTCGCGTCGAGGCTCACGACGTTCGACCGATGCCGGCCGGCTCGAACGGGCGGTCGACGGACCGGACGCCGCGCGGCGTCAGACCAACCACCTCGACGTGGGCCGGCGGCGGGGACATCTGGGTCGTGGTGTGCGTCAGCGACCCATGTTGGGGCGCTTGCCGTGGTTCGCCTTCGAGCGACGCAGGCGCGCCTTGCGCTTCTTGGTCTTCTTCGACATAAGAATTCGATCCTACGGGTCCGCCCGCCGAGGCCCAACCGGCGGGGGCTCGCCGGCCGCCGGCCCTGGTGGCCGCGGGCCACCGGTCACGCGCCGGTCGGCACCCGTCGCCTGCCGTGCGGCGGGTCGGCCCGCCGCTCACCCGCTCGGTGGGAGGCCGGGCGCGTCTCGGCCGGCCCAGGCGAGCAGCTCGTCGACCGAGAACGTGTTGATCACGCGGTCGAGCGGCACCGCGCACTCCGCTGCTCGATCGCAGCCGTGCGGCTGCCACTCCAGCTGCCCCGTCGCATGGGCGTCGGTGTCGATCGAGAACCAGCAGCCGTGCTCCACGGCCAACCGCAGCAGGTCGCGGGGCGGGTCGAGGCGCTCGGGACGGCAGTTGATCTCCACCGCCGTGCCGAACTGGGCGCAGGCGGCGAACACGTAGTCGGCGTCGAAGTCGCTCGGCGGGCGCTTGCCGATCATCCGGCCGGTGCAGTGCCCGAGGATGTCGACATGGGGGGATGCGACGGCGAGCACCATCCGCTCGGTCATCTCCTGACGCTCCATCCGCAACTTCGAGTGGACGCTGGCGACGACGATGTCGAGCCGCTGGAGCATCTCGTCGGACAGGTCGAGGGTGCCGTCGAGAAGGATGTCGACCTCCATCCCGCACAGGATGCGGAAGTCGTGGCCGGCTTCAGCGATCGCCGCGTTCAGCCCGGCGATCTGGTCGAGTTGCTCCGTCAGTCGCTGCTCGTCGAGCCCGTGGGCGACCGTCAGCCGGGCGGAGTGGTCGGTCTGGACCATGTACTCGTGACCGAGCGCGATCGCGGTGGCCGCCATCGCCTCGATCGGCGCGCCGCCGTCGCTCCAGGTCGAGTGCAGATGGCAGTCACCCTTGAGCGCGTCGCGGTAGCGCCGGCCGTGCTCCGTGATCGGCACCTCGGACTCGGCCTCGATCTTGTCCAGGTAGGCGGGGCGGCGTCCCTCGATCGCGTCGGTGATCACCGCCGCGGTCGCCTTGCCGATTCCGTCGATCTCGGTCAAGGTGTCCGCCGCCACCCGCCGCTCGAGCTCGTCGGCCGGCATGGTCCTCACGATCTCGAGTGCCCGCACGAACGCCTTGGTCTTGAACCCGGTCTCGTGCGCCCGATCCAGGCAGTGGATGACCCGGAGCAGCGCCTGCTCGGGCGTCATCGGCAGCTCCGCGGCATCACGGCCGGATCGTACCCCGCCCCGCCCCCACCACGTCTTGGCGCCCAACGTCCCGCAACCCGACACCCACGACACCGAGACCGCACCGAGACGACCCACCCCGTGCCACCACCACGTCTCGGCGCCCTACGTCCCGCAACCCGACACCCACGACACCGAGACCGCACCCGAGACGACCCACCCCGTGCCACCACCACGTCTCGGCGCCCAACGTCTCGCCAACCGGAACCGGCGGCGCCGAGACATCCCACGTTCCGGGAGCCGATCCTGGGCACCCACCGTCGTGGTATGCGGCTCTCCGATCTCGATGACTGGGCACTGCGCAATCACGGTCTGCTGACGTTCGACGCGTCCGGAACGTCCCGGTCGGCCTGGTACCGGGCGATCGCCAGCGGCGCCATCGAGCAACTCCACCCGTTCGTCGCACGCCTGCACGGCACCCCCGACACGCCGGAGCAGCGGATCGCCGCGGCGACGCTCGCCGCCGGCGGCTCCGCCCTCGCCTCCCATCGCTCGGCGGCGCGACTGTGGGGAATCCCCCGCCCCGACGACGATCCCGTCGACCTCATCGCCCGGCGCACCGCCGGGCCGATGGCGATGACGGGCGTCGTCATCCACCGTCCGACCGACCGCAGCCGGCTCGCGCCGCAGCGGCGCCAGGGCATCGCCTGCACCAACATCCTGCGGACGGTGCTCGATCTCGGTGCCGTCGACGCCGGGTCGGTGCACCAGGCGGTCGGGCACGTGCTGGCGACCGGGATGGCCGACCTCGGCGCGATCCGCGCCGTCCTCGTCGAGCACGGCCGACCCGGACGACACGGCGTGCGAGCGCTCCGGGCGGCGCTCGACGAGTGGTCGATCGACGGCAAGCCGGCCGACTCCTTGCTCGAGGCCGAGATGCGCCGCCTGGTGCTCCGTCATGCGCTGCCCCCGGTCGAGTTCCACCCGACGATCGAGGGCCGCGAGGTGGACTTCCGGGTGGTGGGAACCCGCGTGATCCTCGAATGCGACGGCTGGATACACCACGGCCTGGATCGGGCGACCTTCGAGCGCGACCGCGAGCGCGACGCCGATCTGCTGGCCGCCGGATGGGTCGTCGTGCGCTTCACCTACCGAGCGATCACGACCCGGCCGAAGGCAACCGCTGACCGGATTCGAGCGGCCATCGGTCGATGGGCCGCGACCTTCTGACGTCTCGGCGCCCACCGTCCCGCGATCGGGAACCACCGACACCGAGACCTCGCCGGGGCGAACACCCACCGCACGACCCGCGACGACCGCGCACCCACCTCACGACGACCGCGCACCCACCTCACGACGACCGCGCGGTGCCCGCGCGGGCACCGCCCGACGTCTCGGCGCCCACCGTCCCGCCATCGGGAACCGGCGACACCGAGACCGGCGTCGGTAGCCTCGGGCGGCTCATGGAACGTTTCGGCCTGGTCGGTCTTCCCAACGCGGGCAAGAGCTCGCTCTACAACGCCCTGACCGGCGGAGGGGCGCTCGCCGCTCCGTACCCGTTCGCCACCAAGGACCCGAACATCGGGGTCGCCCGCGTCCCCGACGATCGCCTCGACCGGCTGTCTGCCATGTCGCGGTCGAAGCAGACGATCCACGCTCAGGTCGAGGTCGTCGACATCGGCGGGTTGGTCGAGGGTGCCAGTCACGGCGAGGGGCTCGGGAACAAGTTCCTCGCCAACATCCGCGAGGTCGACGCCATCGTGTTCGTGCTCCGCGCCTTCGAGAACGACGACATCACCGGCCCGTCCGACCCGCTCGAGCACCTCCGCGTCGTCGAGCTCGAGCTTGCCCTCGCCGACCTTGAGACGGTGGAGAAGCGGCTCCACCAGACACGGCGGTCGGCCAAGCTCGACAAGGGGCACGCCGAGGAGGCAGCGATCCTCGAGGTCGCCCTCGGATCGCTCGCCGAGGGACTGCCGCTGTACCGCGCCGGGCTGAGGGACGACGTCCGGGACGCACTCGCCCCCTACTTCCTGCTCACCAACCGCCGGGTGCTCGCGGTCGTCAACGTGGCCGAGGACGAGCTCGACGCGATCCCGGACAAGGAAGCGCTGATCACCGCCGAGCTGAGTAGCGCCGGCGACAACGTCGAGGTGATCGGCATGTGCGTGCAACTCGAAGCGGAAGCGGCGGCGATCGCCGACCCGGTCGAGCGGGCCGAGATCCTCGAGGGGTTCGGGCTCGGCGAAGGGGCGCTGTTCCGCATGGTGCGCAGCGCCTACCACCTGCTCGGGCTGCGCACCTACTTCACGACCGGCGAGAAGGAGAGCCGCGCCTGGACGTTCTTCGAGGGGTCGACCGCACCGGTCTGTGCCGGTCGCATCCACACCGACTTCCAGCGCGGCTTCATCAAGGCCGAGGTCATCCAGTGGGACGAGCTGCTCGAGCTCGGATCGTGGCAGAAGGGCAAGGAGGCGGGCAAGATCCGCGTCGAGGGCAAGGACTACGTCGCCCAGGACGGCGACGTGATGGAGTTCCGCTTCAACGTGTGACGAGGTCGACCCGATGCGCCCGCAGGTGCCCGGTCGGGGTCCGAACGGCCATACTTCGGTCATGGCTTGGCTGGTCAGCGATGCGCGAGTGCTGGCGTCCGCGGAGGTCACCTCCGACCGTCGGGCGCGCCGCCGGGGCCTCCTCGGTCGCGACTCGATGGAGGGTGCGCTCGTCGTCGAGCCGTGCCGGTGGATCCATACGATCGGGATGCGGTTCCCGATCGACGTCGCCTACCTCGATGGCAACGGCACGGTGATCAAGACCCTGCAGATGCGTCGCCATCGGGTCGGCATTCCCGTCGCCCACGCACGCTGCGTGATCGAGGCACAGGCCGGAGCGTTCGCCCGCTGGGGGCTGCGCGTCGGCGACGTGGTCGAGATCCGCGACGGACCCGACGGACGGTCCGGATGAGCACCCTCTGGCTGGTCGCGACACCGATCGGCAACCTGTCCGACCTCGCTCCCCGCGCTGCGGAGGTCCTCGGTCGGGTCGCGCTCGTGTGCTGCGAGGACACCCGGCGCACCGGGATGCTCCTGCGACACGCCGGCGTGCGCGCCGCACGGATGGCCGTGTGCAACGAGCACACCGAGCTGAGCCGGATCACCGACGTCCTCGGCGTGCTCGCCTCGGGCGACGATGTGGCCATCGTGAGCGACGCCGGAAGCCCCGGCATCTCCGATCCGGGTGAACGCCTCGTCCGGGCCGCGCTCGATGCCGGCCACGACGTGAGCGCGGTCCCAGGTCCGAGCGCCGTCGTCATGGCGGTGACGATGAGCGGGCTGCCGACCGATCGGTTCGTCTTCGAGGGCTTCATCCCCCGCAAGGGCCGCGATCGCGACGAGCGGCTGAGGCAGATCGCCGCCGAGCAACGCACGACGGTCATCTACGAGGCGCCGCACCGGATCGTCCGCACCCTCGCCGACCTGCGCTCGGCCTGTGGCGACGCGAGGACGGTCGTCGTCGTCCGCGAGCTGACCAAGCTGTACGAGGAGGTGGTCCGCGGGCCGCTCGGCGAGTTGGACATCGGCGAACCGCGCGGCGAGTACGTGATCGTCCTCGCCGGAGCAGGTACGGCCGAGCACGTCGCCGACGACGACACGGTCCGGCGCGCGCTCCGCGCAGCCCGCGCCGACGGCGCCTCGACACGGGACGCGACCGCGGCGGTGGCCGCCTCACTCCACCGCCCCAAGCGCGAGGTCTACGCATTGGCGATCGCGCTCGATCGGGCGGCCGGGGACACGTCGTGAGCGAGTACGTCGGCGTGGCCGGCTCGGGTCCGAGCGCGGCGTTCTTCGATCTCGATCGAACGCTGATCTCGGGGTCGTCGGCGTTCACCCTGGCGAGCCAGGCCCGGCGGGCCGGTCTGATCCGCAACGTCGACTTCGTCCGCGACGCGGCGGGCGCGGTCTCGTTCAAGCTCTTCGGTGCCGACGACGACACGACCGAGGCGGTGAGGATCCGCGTACTCGAAGCCATCCGGGGAATGCGGCAGAGCGACCTGCAGGCCCTGAACCCCGAGGTCTTGCCGCGCCTGCTCGCCAAGCTGCGGCCCGAGGCACGGCGCCTCCTCGATCGCCATCGCCAGGCAGGAAGGGACACGTTCATCGTGTCGGCCGCGCCGCAGGAGATCGTCGAACCGCTGGCCCACTCGCTGGGGATGACCTCGGGAATCGGGACGCGGGCGGTCGTCGAGGACGGGATGTACACCGGTGAGCTGTCCGGTCCGTTCTGCTACGGAGCGGGCAAGGTCGAGGCGATCACCGAACTGGCCCGATGGCACGGCTACGAGCTCGACCAGTGCTATGCGTTCAGCGATTCGGCGAGTGACCTGCCGATGCTCGAGGCGGTCGGCCATCCGGTAGCGGTCAACCCCGATGCCCGGCTCGAACGACATGCGCGGCGCCAGGGCTGGCCGATCGTCATCTTCAGCCAGCGCACCAAGTCGGTCATCCGCCGCACCGTCTCGACCACCGCCACGGTCGCCTTCGTCGGCGCCGGCTTCGTCGCCGGTCTCAACGTCGGTCGGCGCTCAGCACCGCGGCGTGCGCCACTGCGGCGACGATCCGCTCGCTGACGCGGCTCCGCCCACGACCGGCTCGCGGCTACCTCGGCATCAGGGCCAGCTGCCGCGACTGGGCGACGAGGGTGCCGGCACCGTCCCAGATCTCCCCCTCCTCGTCGAGCAGGCCGTCGCTGATGAACCTCGAGCGGAACGCGCAGCGCAGCGGCCCCGGCACCGGGACGCCGCGTACGTGGACGGTCAGCTCGACCGTGGGGACCCAGGCGACCGGGAGGCCGCTGTTGAACACCGCCGGCGGGAACGCGTCGGCGACGAGCAGGAGTCCGATCGCATCGACCGGCTGTTCGTCGGCGAACGCGAACCAGCCGCACATCTCGGCCCGCCCGCTCGGCTCCCCGCGACGGAATCCATCGTCGCCGGGACGCAGCCGGATCGCCAACCGATCCATCATCGCCGGTCCCGGACCCTCGCCGGCCGTCGGCGGAGTTGCGCTCGCTGCGTAGGGCGGGAGCTCGATCGGGGTCGCGCTGACCTGCTGCGGCCCACCCGGCGTCTGCTCGCCGAACGTTCCGACGAGTTGCAGCACCGGCTGGTCGTTCATCGTCAGGACCCCGGTGGCGGTCGCCAGCCGCCGACCAGAGCGGACGGTCGACACCTCGATCCGGCACGGCCCAGCCGGCGCCGGCCGCAGGTAGTGTGCGGTGATCGTCAGCGGAGGCCGTCCGACCATCTCGGCCATCGCTCGCCCACCGAGCGCCAACAGGTACCCGCCGTTGGCGTTGCCGCCGATGTCCCAGCCCTCGTGGACGACGGCGGCGAAGCTCGTCTCGTCGGTCCGGCGAACGGCGGTGGCGACGGCGAACGACGGGCTCATCGACGGCGACGATACGGAGGGTTCGTTCGTCGAACGCAACCGTGCCGCGCACCGGCGCCATGCGCCAGCGGGCCTCGTCGGGCGACGCACCTGGACGATGCGGCATCGGCGCGCACGTTCACCCCCGTCGGACGACGCGCCCCGTCGGTACGATCGCCGAGATGAGCACACCGATCCTCGTGGCGGTCGCCTGGCCCTACGCGTCCGGGCCGCGCCACCTCGGTCACCTCGCGGGCGCCTACCTGCCGGCCGATGTCTTCGCCCGCTACCAGCGGATCGCCGGCAACGACGTGTTGATGGTCAGCGGCTCGGACGTGCACGGCACGCCGATCACCGTGCGCGCCGACGAGGAAGGGGTGACCGCCCAGGACATCGTCGATCGATATCACGGCGAGTTCCTGCAGCAGTGGGAGGCGCTCGGCATCTCATGGGACCTGTACACGACGACCGGCACCGAGAACCACGCCGAGGTCACCCAGGAGATGTTCCTCGAACAGCTCCGGCGGGGGCACATCGACCGGCGGGTGACGACCCAGCTCTTCGACCCCGTGGCCCAGCGCTTCTTGCCCGACCGCTACGTCGAGGGCACGTGCCCGAACTGCGGCTACGGCGACGCCCGCGGAGATCAGTGCGACAACTGCGGCCGCACGCTCGATGCCACCGAGCTGATCGCACCGCGGTCGAAGATGTCCGGTGCCACGCCCGAACTGCGCGAGACCGAGCACTTCTACTACCGCTACTCGGACTTCAACGAGCGCATCGCCGACTGGCTCGACAGCCGGGAGGGCTGGCGGCCACACGTGCTCAACTTCGCCAAGAGCTGGACCGAGGAGGGGATGCGTGACCGGGCGATCACCCGCGACATCGAGTGGGGCATCGAACTGCCGGTCGACGATCTCGGACCGGGCAAGCGGATCTACGTCTGGTACGACGCGGTGATCGGCTACCTGTCGGCCTCCAAGGAGTGGGCGGCGAGCACCGACGACCCCGAGGCGTGGCGCCGATGGTGGGAGGATCCCGACGCGCGTAGCTACTACTTCGTCGGCAAAGACAACATCCCGTTCCACTGCCTCTTCTGGCCTGCCCAGCTGATGGGATACGGCGACCTGAACCTGCCGACCAACGTGCCGGCCAACCAGTACGTCACCTTCAAGGGCGGCAAGGCATCGGCGAGCCGGGGGATCGGACTGACGATCGGCGAGGCCCTCGACCTCTTCCAGCCCGACGCGATCCGGTTCGCGCTCGCCGCGTCGTTCCCCGAGCACGCCGACACCGAGGTGTCCGAGGAGGAGATCGCCCGCCGGATCAACGAGGAGTTGGTGTCGACGTGGGGCAACCTGGTCAACCGCGTCCTCTCGATGGTCAACACGAACTGCGAGGAGCAGGTGCTCGAACCGGGCGACCTCGACGTCGGCGACCAGGCTCTGCTCACCGACGTCGATGCCGCGCTCGTCACCGCCGCCACACAATTCGAGGCGGTCGAACTGAAGGCTGCGCTGCGCACCGCACTGTCCGCGGCGCAGGCGGTCAACGTGTACTTGAGCGAGACCGAGCCGTGGAAGCTGGTCAAGACCGACCTCGAGCGCGGGCGGACCGTCCTGCACACGGCGCTCAGCGCGATCAACGGCGTGCGGGTGCTGTTCGCGCCGTTCCTGCCGTTCTCGACCGCGGCGCTCTCCGACCTGCTCGGTGCGATCGACGGTTGGCACCGGCCACCGCTGGTCGCGGGGACGCCGATCCCCAAGCCGACCCCGCTGTTCGCCAAGGTCGACCTCGACGTCACCCCGTGAACGGGCGCCGACCGACCACGCCCCCAGGAGCCACGCCGTGAGGCCGAGCCAGCCCACACAGCCGAACCAACCACGCCGGCGCCGGGAGCGCCAGCGACCAAGCCTGGCGCGAGGCCGACCAACCACACCCCCAGGAGCCACGCCGTGAGGCCGAGCCAGCCCACACAGCCGAACCAACCACGCCGGCGCCGGGAGCGCCAGCGACCAAGCCTGGCGCGAGGCCGACCAACCACACCCCCAGGAGCCACGCCGTGAGGCCGAGCCAGCCCACACAGCCGAACCAACCACGCCGGCGCCGGGAGCGCCAGCGACCAAGCCTGGCGCGAGGCCGACCAACCACACCCCCAGGAGCCACGCCGTGAGGCCGAGCCAGCCAAGATGGATCGACAGCCATTGCCACGTGCACGATGAGCGGATCCCCGACGGCACGGCGGCGGCGGTCGCTGCTGCGGCGGCGATGGGCGTCGACACGATGGTCACCGTCGGTTGCGACCGGGCGACCTCGGAGGCGGCGATCGCCGCAGCAGCGGCCCACCCGTCGGTGCGGGCGACGGTCGGCCTCCACCCTCATGACGCGGTCAACGGGGTGCACACGATCGTCGATCTCCTCGACACACCCGGGATCGTCGCGATCGGCGAGGCCGGGCTCGACTACTACTACGAGCGCTCGCCGCGCCCCGACCAGCGGGTGGCGTTCGCTGCCCAGATCCAACTCGCCCGCGAGCGCGGGCTCCCGCTGGTCATCCACACGCGCGACGCCTGGGACGACACGTTCGACGTGCTCGCCGCGGAGGGCGTCCCCGACCGCGTGATCTTCCACTGCTTTACCGGTGGGCCGGACGAAGCTCGTCGATGCCTCGACATCGGAGGCGTGCTGTCGTTCTCCGGCATCGTCACGTTCACGTCGGCGACCGAGGTCCAGCGCGCGGCGGTGCTGTGCCCGCTCGACCGGATGCTCGTCGAGACCGACAGCCCGTACCTCGCGCCGGTGCCCCACCGGGGCAGGAAGAACCGCCCGGCATGGGTGCCGCACGTCGGCGAGTTCATCGCCGGCCTGCGCGAGCTCGATGTCGGGACGATCGCTCACGCGACGTCGGAGAACGCAACGGCCGTCCTCCGGCTCTGAGGGGGACGGGCGGCACCCGAGCGGGCGGCGCACACCGATCGGCCGAGGGCGCGGGATACGCTGGCGGCGATTCGCGGACGGGGCCTCAACGGTGCCTCGCCCGATCGCGCAACGAGAGCTGACGTGGCACGACCAGACCCCGACCGACGACGTTTCCTCATGGCGACGATCGTGACATTGGTGGCACTGCCTGCACTCTGGTGGATCAACCGGGACGACGACTCGGGCGCGCCGTCGGTGGCGTCGGTCGGCGTCGACGTCGGCTCGGCGGCGACCGCGAGCACCGACGACCCGGCCCGCGACGTGGGTGACGACGCTGCGCTGAACGAGCCGGTGTTCCTCGACGGCCCGTCGAGCCCGATCGGCGGCGTCGCCGACATCGCCGTGCCCGCCCCTCCCGAGCACGAGCCGCTGACCGGATCGGGGACCTACAGCAGCATCGTCTCGCAGGTCGACAAGTGCTTCGCCAAGGGCGTCACGACCGGCAGCCGGATCACGGTCGTGAACCTCGACAACAACCGTTCGATCGAGTGCACTGCGACGCTGGCTCCCGAAGAGCAACCCACCGACGTGGTGATGCACACCAAGGCGTACCTCACGCTGGCGGATCTCACCGACGCACCGATCCCGGTCGAGATCCGTCGGTGACGCACTCCCGGCCGACGATCCACCGACTCCTCGACGCCAATGCCCTCGCCGCCCGCCGCGACCTCGGGCAGAACTTCGTCGCCGACCCGAACACGGTCCGCCGTATCGCCGATCTGGCGGGGATCGACGCGGGCAGCCACGTCGTCGAGATCGGCGCCGGCCTCGGGTCGCTGACCCTCGCGCTCGCCGACACCGGGGCGACGATCATCGCCGTCGAGGTCGACCAGGGCCTGGTCGCCGTGCTCCGCGACGTCGTGGCATCGCGCCCCAACGTGACCGTGCTCCACGCAGACGCGATGCACCTCGACTGGGACGCGGTCCTCGGTCCCGTCACCGGCCCGCGCTGGTCGCTGGTCGCCAACCTGCCGTACAACGTCGCCACGCCGATCGTGTGCGACGTGCTCGACCACGTCCCGCAGGTCGACCGCCTCCTCGTGATGGTCCAGCGCGAGGTCGCCGAACGGTTCGCGGCCCACCCGCGCACCCCGGCCTACGGGGCGGTGACGGTCAAGGTCGCGTACTGGGCGAACGCCCGCATCGTCGGCAACGTCCCGGCGTCGGTCTTCGTCCCGCGGCCGAATGTCGAATCGGCGCTCGTCGAGATCGTGCGCCGGCGGCCACCCGACACCGACCCGACCGAGCTGTTCGCGCTCGTCCGCACCGGGTTCGGGCAACGCCGCAAGATGCTGCGCAGATCGCTGGCGGGCGCGGTAGCGGACGAGGCCTTCGCCGCCGCCGGGGTTGCGCCGACGGCGCGGCCCGAGGAGCTCGGGGTCGACGACTGGTGTCGGCTGACCGATGCGGGGGCGACACCGGCCGAGGAGGAGCGGTGACGAACGGCGAGCCGACCGTCCTGCGCGCCCACGCCAAGCTGACGTGGTCGCTGAGGATCACCGGCACGAGGCCCGACGGGTTCCACCTGATCGACGCGGAGATGGTCAGCCTCGCCGTGCACGACGTCCTCACGCTCGAGCCGGGCGGCTCGGGCCTCGAGGTGCGGGGGCCGTTCGCCGACGGCGTACCGATCGACGGCTCGAACCTGATCGCGCGGAGCCTCGATCTCGTCGGCCGGGCTGCTCACGTCACCGTCGACAAGCGGATCCCGCACGGCGGCGGGCTCGGAGGAGGTTCGACCGACGCGGCCGCAGTCCTGCGGTGGGCCGGAATCATGCCGACCGAGGACGAGCTCGCCCGTGTCGCCGTGCTCGGCGCGGACGTGCCGTTCTGCCTGGTCGGCGGGCGAGCGCGGGTTGGCGGTATCGGCGAGATCGTCGAGCCGCTCGACCACGTCGAGCGGACCGTCACGCTGGTGATCCCGCCGCTCGCGGTCAGCACGCCCGCCGCCTACCGAGCGTGGGACGACCTCGGGGGACCGAGCGCGGACGGTCGAAACGACCTCGAACCGGCGGCACTGCGGGTCGAGCCGAGGCTGAGCAGGTGGAGGGATGCGATCGAACGGCTCACCGGATTGCGACCCGTGCTGGCCGGGAGCGGCGCAACGTGGTTCGTCGAGGGTACGCACGCCGACGCGCTGGCCGATCTGGCCGGCGACGGGGCGACGGTCGTCGTGACGCGCACGCAACCCCCGGGGTGACGTGCGGCGACGGGCGGCGCGCCGGGGGGTTCGGCGAGATGGAGATCGCGCTACTTGCGGCGCTGGTGGCGCGTCCGGCGCAGCATCTTCTTGTGCTTCTTCTTCCGCATGCGCTTGCGACGCTTCTTGACCAATGAACCCATGAGGCCCGCCACACTATCGGCCGTCACATGGGCTGCCACAGCGGATACGGTGGTGTTCTCACGACCGTCCGGGGTCGTCTAATGGTAGGACAGCGGTTTTTGGTGCCGCGTGTAGGGGTTCGAGTCCTCTCCCCGGAGCGATGATCGCCCGCCGCCGAACCTGCGAGGAGGAGCTCCCATGACCGTGTCCGCGATCGTCCTCGCCGCCGGCGAGGGAACCCGCATGCGATCCGACCGCCCGAAGCCGCTGCACATGATCTGCGGGCGGGCGATGGTCCTCCACGTCGTGTACGCGCTCGAGCAGCTGCGCCCCGAGCGCACGGCGATGGTGGTCGGCCACGGTGCCGAGCTCGTCACCAAGAAGGTGCAACAGCTCGCCCCGGCGTGGGCCAACGTCGCATTCGTCGAGCAGGTCGAGCAGAACGGCACCGGCGACGCCGCGGCGATCGGGATGAGCGCGTTCCCGGGCGACGACTTCGACGACGAGTCGACGATCGTCGTGCTTCCCGGCGACACCCCCCTCCTGCGCCCGGACACGCTCGACGACCTCGTCGCGGCGCACGTCGCGAACGGCAACGCGGCGACGCTGCTCACGAGCACGATGGACGATCCCAGCGGCTACGGCCGCGTGATCCGCAAACGCGACGGCCAGGTCCTGCGGATCGTCGAGCAGCGCGACGCCGCGCCGGACGAGCTCGACGTCAAGGAGGTCTGCACCAGCATCTACGCGTTCCGGCGCGACCTCCTCGGCCCGGCGCTGCGCAAGTTGACGACCGACAACGCGCAGGGCGAGTACTACCTGACCGATGTCGTCTCCGTCCTCGCCGAGATGGGCCACCGCATCGGATGCGTCGAAGCTCCGACCGGCGAGACCCAGGGCGTGAACGATCGGTGGCAACTTGCGCTCGCCGAGCGCGAGCTCCGGGCGAGGACCAACCGGCGGTGGCTGCTCAACGGTGTGACGATGCTCGACCCGCGCCAGACGTTCATCGACGTGACCGTCACGCTCGGGCGCGACGTCACGCTCTACCCGGGCACGATCCTGCAGGGCTCGACCGTCATCGGCGACGGCTGCGAGATCGGTCCCGACACGCGCCTCGTCGACTGCGCGGTCGGTCGGGCTGCGATCGTGGAGCACACCGTCGGGCACGACGCCGAGATCGGCGAGGAGGCGGTCGTTGGCCCCTACGCCCATCTGCCAGCCGGTTCGTCCGTCGGTGTCGGCCGCACGACCGGGGCGTTCTACACTGCACCTGCCGACTAGCTCGGGCGGCCGGCGGCGCGACTTCGGGGAGGAAGTCACCACATGGAAAAGGTCACGACCAAGCGACTGGCGCTCTACACCGGCCGAACCCACCCCGAACTGGCCCACGAGGTTGCGACGCATCTCGGCATCGAGCTCGGACACGACAACATCGTCGAGTTCGCCAGCGGTGAGGTGCGCTGCCGGTTCGGCGAGTCGGTGCGCGGCACCGACGTGTTCGTGATGCAGAGCCACTACGGCATCGACGGTCGGTCGGTGAACGACTCGATCATGGAGCAACTGCTGATGATCGATGCCGCGTACCGGGCGTCGGCGAAACGGATCACCGCGGTGTGCCCGTTCTACGGGTACGCCCGCCAGGATCGCAAGGCCGAGGGGCGTGAACCGATCACGGCTCGCCTGGTCGCCGACATGTTCAAGGCGGCCGGTGCGAAGCGGATGATCTCGATCGACCTGCACTCGGGGCAGATCCAGGGGTTCTTCGAGGGTCCGGTCGATCACCTGACGGCGATGAAGGTGCTGGAGGACTACCTCCGGGTGCACGCGATCGAGCCGGTGATCGTGTCGCCCGATGCCGGGCGGATCAAGGTGGCCGAGCGCATGGCCCAGCACCTCGACGACCTCGGCGCCGACCTGGCGTTCATCTACAAGCGCCGACCCAAGGGCACGGCCAACATCGCCGAAGCCGCCGAGGTGATGGGCGACGTCGCGGGTCGGCTGTGCGTGCTCACCGACGACATGATCGACACCGGGGGCACGATCGTCTCGGCCGCTGAGCTGCTCGTCCAGCGCGGGGCGGCCGAGGTGTGGGCGATGGCGACGCACGGCGTGCTCTCCGATCCTGCGGTCGACCGGCTGAAGAACAGCAAGCTGAAGCGGATCGTGCTGACCAACACCGTTCCGCTGCCACCGGAGAAGCAACTCGACAAGATCGAGGTGCTCTCGGTCGCCCCGCTGATCGCCGAGGCGCTCGGCGCCGTGTTCGACGACACGAGCGTCAGCGACATCTTCGACGGCGAAAACCTCGCCTGACCCTCCCCTGCCCCGATGAGTTCCAGCGCGGCCCGTCCGCGCCGAAGCTCACCGATCGGTCGAGCTCGCTCGGACGCGGCAGTGGAGGGGATGCCGACCGCCGCCGCTAGCGTTGTCCGCTGCTGTATCGACTCGGCGCCCGGTTCTCACCCGGACGCCGGCACATGACTCGTTGGACTGAACCACCATGGCTGACACCGTTCTCATCGCCGAATCCGGCCGCACGACCGGCAGCGCGCAAGCGCGCCGCCTCCGGGCACAGGACAAGATCCCCGCCGTGATCTACGGCCAGGGGATGGAGCCGATCAGCATCGCCATCAACCGGCGCGAGTTGCGCCAGGCGGTGTCCGGGACGGCGGGGATGAACACCATCCTCGACGTCACCGTCGACGGCACGGTCTACCCATCGCTGATCAAGGACATCCAGCGCCACCCCGTGCGGCGCAACGTCCAGCACGTCGACTTCATCCAGGTCAACCTCAGCGAGGAGGTGACGGTCTCCGTGCCGGTACGTCTCACCGGCGAGGCGAAGGAGGTCCTGAACAACAATGGCCTCGTCGACCTGGCGATGAACATGTTCGAGGTCACCACGACCCCCCGAAGCATCCCCGACGAGATCGTCATCGACGTGACCGACATGGCGATCGACGACGTCATCCGCGTCGAGGACGTCCCGCTGCCCGCCGGCGTGGTCGCCGCCGCCGATCCCGACTCCCCGGTCGTCACCGTGCTCACGATGCGGGTCGAAGAGGAGCCGACGGTCGCCGAGGGCGAAGAGGGCGGCGAAGCAGCCGAAGGCGAATCGGCCGACGACGGCGAGTCCGACTCCGCCGACGACACCGACGGGTGACCGTCCCGGCCACGACCGGACCCACACCCGTGGCCATCGCCCGAACACACCGACCGACCAGCGAACGGGCCACGACCGGTCGCGTGGCGCGATGAGCGCTCGTTGACGTGGGGCTCTTCGGGCGCGCCGGCAAGGGCGATCCCTTCGACTGGCTCGTCGTCGGCCTGGGAAACCCCGGGCCGAAGTACGCCGGCACGCGTCACAACGTCGGGGAAGAGGCGGTCGCCCTGCTCGCCTCACGCAAGGGCGTCACGCTCAAGGGTGGCCGGGACAACGCCCTGCTCGCCGAGACCCGGTTCGGTGATCAGCGGACGGTCCTCGCCTTCCCGATCACGTACATGAACGACTCCGGCCAGTCGGTCGGCGCGATGGTCCGCCGATACCGCATCGAGTCACCCCAGTTCGTCGTCGTCGTGCACGACGAGCTCGACCTTCAGCCCGGCGAGCTGAGGGTCAAGGCCGGCGGCGGCCTCGCCGGACACAACGGGCTCCGTTCGATCGCCGCCCACCTCAAGTCGCAGGACTTCCTGCGGGTCCGGATCGGGGTCGGCAAGCCCGACTCGAAGGAGTTCGGCAAGGGTCACGTGCTGTCCAAGGTCCCCAAGCGCCAACGCGAGGTGCTCGACGCGGTCATCGCCGATGCCGCCGACGCGGTCGAGGTGATCGTCACCGACGGCGTCGATGCGGCGATGCAGCGGTTCAATGGGAAGCGATGACGATCGCGACCGATGAGCCGGCCACGGCAGCGCCGACAGCGCTCGACTCGCTGCCAGGCCTGCTTCGCGACGAACCCGGCCTGACCCGCGCCCTCGGAGACCCGTCGGCCCGGCTAGCGGTCGTCGAGGTCGCACGGCCGATCGCGATCGCCGCGCTGTCCAACCTCTCCGGCCGCCGCCCGCTCGTCGTCGCCTGCCCGACCGGCACGATGGCCGGCCAACTCGTCGACGACCTCGAGCAGTTCATGCCCGCCGGCGAGGTGGCGCACTTCCCCGGCTGGGAAACCCTGCCGTTCGAGCGGGTCAGCCCCAGCGTGGAGACGATGGGCCAGCGGCTCGACGTCATGTGGCGCCTGCGCGACCCCGAGCGGTGCCCGGCGGTGATCGTCGCCAGCGTGCGGGCGCTCCTCCAGAAGTTGGGACCCGAAGCGACGACCGTCGAGCCGATCGTGATCCGCCCCGGATCCGAGATCGATCCCGACGTGCTGTCGGCTCGGCTCGTCGAATTCGGCTACCGCCGCGAGGAGTTGGTCGAGCACCGCGGTGAGTTCGCCCGGCGAGGCGCGATCGTCGACGTGTTCCCCTCGACCGCCGACGCCCCGATCCGTGTCGACCTGTGGGGCGACGAGGTCGATCGGCTCACGCGCTTCGGCGTCAACGACCAGCGCTCGATCGACGACCTCGACGGGGTCGAGATCTTCCCGGCCCGCGAGCTGATCCCGACCGACGCCGTCCGACAGCGCGCCGAACGACTGATCGAGACCGAGCCGTGGGGCAGAGAACAGTGGGAGCGCCTGGCCGAGCGCGCGCTGTTCGACGGGATGGAGAGCTGGCTCCCCTGGCTCGTCGACGACGACCTCCTGATCACCGACGTGCTCCCCGCCGACGCCAAGCTCGTGCTGATCGAACCGCGGCGGATGCGCGACCGCGCCGCCGACCTGATCGCCGAGGAGGACGACCTGGCCCGGACGTTGGCGTCGACCTGGGCGCGCGAACCGGACCGGGCGTTTCCCCGGCTGCACGCCGACCCCGACACGCTGCTCGCCGGATCGGGCTCGTTCTGGTCGATCGACTCGACGCCGGAGTCGCCGGACACGCCGATCGTCCAGGCGTCGGGCTGGGGACCGGTCGCCGGCGACGGCAGCGGGCTGACCGACCGGTTGGCACAGCTGATCCGCGACGGCTACCGGGTCGTCGCCGCCGCCGACGGCGAGGGCTCCGCGATGCGCCTGCACGCACTGCTCCTCGACCACGGGCTCGACTTCCCGGTCGTCCTCGGTGCCGACGGCCCGATCCCGCCCGGCGGCCGGATCGTCGTCGCTCCGCTGCATCGCGGGTGCACGCTGCCGAACGCGAAGGTGGCGATCGTCGCCGAGTCCGACCTCACCGGCCGGCGCCGCGCCCACCGGAAGGCCCGCCGCCAGCCGCGGCGGGAGGGGACGAGCACGTTCCAGGACCTCAAGGCCGGCAGCTACGTCGTCCACCACCAGCACGGCGTCGGCAAGTACGAAGGGATGGTCAAGCGAGCGATCGGCGGCGTCGAGCGCGACTACCTGCTGATCGCGTACAAGGGCGGCGACAAGCTCTACGTGCCCTCCGACCAGATCGACACGCTGCGCCAGTACGTCGGCGGCGAGGCGCCGACGCTGCACCGGCTCGGCGGGTCCGACTTCGCCAAGACGAAGAGCCGCGTGCGGTCCGCCGTCCGCGAGATCGCTCAGGAACTGGTCGTGCTGTACCAGAAGCGGGTGACGGCGACCGGCCACCCGTTCGGCCAGGACACTCCGTGGCAGACCGAGATGGAGGAATCGTTCCCGTTCGTCGAGACCCCGGACCAGCGAACGGCGATCGCCGAGATCAAGTCCGACATGGAGCAGGCCCACCCGATGGATCGTCTCGTCTGCGGAGACGTCGGGTTCGGCAAGACCGAGATCGCGATCCGCGCCGCGTTCAAGGCGATCCAGGACGGCAAGCAGGTCGCCGTGCTCGCGCCGACGACGCTGCTGGCGACCCAGCACGGCAACACGTTCGCCGACCGGTTCGCCGGCTACCCGATCCGCGTCGAGGTCCTCTCACGGTTCCTGACCAACGCCCAGGCCCGGCAGGTGATCGAGGGCGTGAAGTCGGGTGAGGTCGACTGCGTGATCGGCACGCACCGCCTGTTGACCAACGACGTCCGGTTCCGCGACCTCGGGTTGCTCGTCGTCGACGAGGAGCAGCGCTTCGGCGTGCAGCACAAAGAGGCGATGAAGAAGCTCAAGACCAACGTCGACGTGCTGACGCTGTCCGCCACCCCGATCCCGCGCACCTTGGAGATGTCGCTGGTCGGGATCCGCGACCTGTCGCTGCTCCAGACCCCACCCGCCGACCGCCAGCCGATCCTCACCTACGTCGGCGAGTACGACGAGCGGGTGGCGACCGAGGCGATCCGCCGCGAGCTGCTGCGCGAGGGTCAGGTGTTCTGGGTCCACAACCGCGTGCAGTCGATCGACACCGCCGCCAGCCGACTCCGCCACCTCGTCCCCGAGGCGCGGCATCGCCGTCGCCCACGGGCAACTCGACGAGGGCACGCTCGAAACGGTCGTCCAGGACTTCTGGGACGGCCAGTACGACGTGCTGGTGTGCACGACGATCATCGAGTCCGGGATCGACATGCCGACGGTCAACACGCTCGTCGTCGAGCGGTCCGACCTCCTCGGGCTGGGCCAGATGCACCAGCTCCGCGGTCGGGTCGGACGGTCGGGGCAGCGGGCCTACGCCTACCTCTTCCATCCCCGCGACAAGATCCTCAGCGAGGAGGCCTACGAGCGGCTGCGCACGATCGGCGAGTCGACCGACCTCGGCTCCGGGTTCAAGATCGCGATGCGCGACCTCGAGATCCGGGGCGCGGGAAACCTGCTCGGCGAGTCGCAGTCCGGCCACATCGCGGCGGTCGGCTACGACCTCTACTGCCAGATGGTCACCGAGGCCGTGAGCGAGATGAAGGGCGAGCCCTCGCCCGCTCCACCGAGCGAGATCAAGCTCGACGTTCCGACCGACTCGTTCCTTCCCGCCGACTACGTCACCAAAGAGGAACTCCGCCTCGAGGCGTACCGGCGCCTCGCCGGGGTCACCGATGCCGCCGAGGTCGCCGACATCAGGTCGGAATGGGAGGACCGGTACGGGCCGCTGCCCGAACCCGCCGAGGCGCTGCTGCAGGTCGGCTTCCTGCGCGCCGAGTGCCACCGGCTCGGCATCGATGACATCCGAATCGGGTCGAACGAGGCCCGCCTGGCGCCGCTCGAGCTGCGACTCAGCGAGACGATGCGGCTGCGGCGCCTGTCCCGCGGCGCCAAGTACAAAGAGGACCTCCACCAGCTCGTCGTGCCGCTCCCCAAGCGCGAGGACCCCGCTCGGTACCTGGTCCGGTTCCTCGGCGAGCTGGTCACCGCCGACGCCGACGCTTCCTGACGGGACGCAGGCCGGGGCTCCCGGAGCGATCGGCGCCGCTATCGTGCCGAGCGTGATCCGGCCTCGACTGCCACTGCTGATCCCGCTCGCCGCCGCGCTGATCGCCGGGTGCTCGAACTACGCCGCCCCGGACACGGTCGCTCGGTACGACGAGGCGGAGCTCCACGCCGACGAGCTGACCGAGTTGATGAGCGCGCTCGCACAACCCGACGTGGGGTATGACCCGACCGACGCCGACGGGGCGCGCAACTCGATCTCGGTCTGGATCCGGATCGAGGCGGTCAAGCAGCGCCTCGCCGACGACGGGATCTCCGTCACACCGGAACAGGTCGACGAGGCGACCGTCCAGATGTCGAGCAACGTCCCCGGCTTCACCGAGCTGTCCGACGGGACGCGCGACTATCTCGTCGAGGCGCAGGCCGCGTTCTTGGCCTTCTTCGGCGACGTGCAACCGCCCGACGAGAACGAGATCCGCGAGTTCTACGAGCGGGGTCCCGTCGACAGCGGGATCACCTGCGTCGCCCACATCCTGGTCGCCACCGAGGGCGAGGCGAACGATGTCCTCGCCGAGCTCGAAGCCGGTGCCGACTTCGCCGAGCTGGCAGCGGAACGGTCGCTCGACACCGGCTCGGGCGCCGCCGGCGGCGCCCTGCCGTGCGCGCCGACCAGCTCGTTCTCGGAAACCTACGTGCCCCCGTTCGTCGACGCTGCGCTGGCCGCCGAGTTCGGGGTGCCCACCCCGCCGACCGAGAGCGACTTCGGGTTCCACGTCATCCTGCTGCGCCCGTTCGACGAGGTGCGCGCCGAGCTCGAAGCGGTCCTGACGCCCCAGGAGTTCGCGATCGCCCGATCGATCGAGCGCGCCGACGTCTTCGTCGACCCGCGCTACGGCGCCCTCGACGGCGGTGTCGTCGTGCCGCTGACGTGATCTTCGCCCGATGAGCCCGCCCGTCGATCCCCGGCGGGGACGGATCACCGTCGTCGGCCTCGGACCGGGTGGAGAGGATCTGGTGACCGCCGAGACGACGGCGGCGATCGCCCGTATCCCGCACCGGTTCGTGCGGACGACCGAGCACCCGACCGCCGACCTGGTCGCGGGCGCGCAGAGCTTCGACGACGTCTACGAGCGCGCCGACACGTTCGACGACGTGTACGCCGAGATCGCGACGACGCTGGCTCGGTCGGCCGCCGAGCTCGGCGAGGTGCTCTACGCCGTGCCGGGATCGCCGCTCGTGCTCGAGCGAACCGTGCGGCTCCTGCTCGCCCGCACCGACGTCGACGTCGACGTCCTGCCGGCGATCTCGTTCCTCGACCTCGCCTGGGCGCGGCTGGGGATCGACCCGGTCGAAGCCAGCGTCCGCCTGGTCGACGGGCACGACTTCGCGGTCGCGGCGGCCGATGAGCGCGGCCCGCTGCTCGTCGCCCACGCCCACGCGAACTGGGTGCTGTCCGACATCAAGCTCGCCGCCGACGGCGCCGGCGGCGACCGCGTCACGATCCTCCAACGCCTCGGCACCGCCGAGGAGGCGATCACCGACGCGCGGTGGGACGAGATCGACCGGGCGGTCGAGGCCGACCATCTCACGTCGCTCTACATCCCCGAGCTCGGCGTGCCGGTCGGGCGCCACTACGTGCGCTTCCACGAGCTGACGCGGACGCTGCGCGAGCGGTGCCCGTGGGACATCGAGCAGACCCACGAATCACTCGTCCCCCATCTGATCGAGGAGACCTACGAGGTGGTCGACGCGGTGCAGGCGTTGGACGCCGGCGAACCGGCGAGCGACGAGCACCTGATCGAGGAGCTCGGTGATCTGCTCTACCAGATCGAGTTCCACGCCGTGATCGCGGAGCAGGAGGGGCGCTTCACGATCGCCGACGTCGCCGAGGGGATCCACGACAAGCTCGTGCGCCGGCACCCCCACGTGTTCGGCGACGTGCAGGTCGACGGCACCGGCGAGGTGCTCGCCAACTGGGAGGAGATCAAGCGGGCCGAGAAGGGCCGAACCTCGGTCTTCGACGGGATCCCCCGCTCGCTGCCGTCACTGGCGTACGCCCAGAAGGTCGGCGCCAAGGCCTCCAAGGTCGGCTTCGACTGGCCCGACGTCAGCGGTGCCTTCCCGAAGATCCACGAGGAGACCGCTGAGCTCGAACAGGCGATGGCTGCGGGCGACGCTCCACACGCGCGCGACGAGCTGGGCGACCTGCTGTTCGCCATCGTCAACGTGGCCCGCCACCTGGCGATCGACCCTGAGCTCGCGCTGCGCGCTGCGTCCGACAAGTTCCGGGGTCGTTTCGAGGAGGTCGAGCGGCAGGCTCGGGACCGCGGGATCGACCTGCGCGCCGCCGACCTTGCGACGCTCGACGCCCTGTGGGACGAGGCGAAGCAGACCGGGCGGACTCAGCCGGGCTGAGGGTTCGCTGCGCGCTGGGGTGGTGGAACGGTCATCACGTGCTCCCTCCGAGTTCGGGTCCGGGAGGCGGCTGCGCCACCATTTCCGCGAGCGTCTGTTCCCACTCGACCTTCCACCGCCGCCAGCGCAGGTCGATCACCTCGTCGAACACGGTGACGGCGCGCCAGGTCGACAGCCCGAACACGGCGATCGCCACGCCGTAGACCGCTCCGATCCCGAGGGGCTGCTCGATCGGACCGCTGCCGAGCCGCGGCGCGTAGACGAACCCGAGGACCGAGAGGCCAACGACGAACGTCACCACCGGGGCCCAGAACCAGGCGAGCATGATCGAGTGCGGGGCACCGATCCGGGCCGCCTGGCGCACGTGGTAGCGGAACGGAAGCCACGCCGCCAGCAGCGCGAGGAGCACGACGGCGATCGCCAGCATCGTCGGCCCGAACGCCTCCGCGTCACCGAACCCTGAGCGGATCCTGGCGACGACGGCAACCGCGCCGACCGGTGTGAGCAACGCCGCGACCCACAGCCCGCCCGCGATCGCCCCGCGCGCACCCTTGGTGTACCGCGTCGCCGGCACGAGGGCGTCGACGTTGGTCATCGCGACGTAGCTCCACACGACGAGCAGCGCCAACACGCCGACGTGCAGCGCTGCGACGAGCACCGCCTCGACATGGCGGGACCGATCGGCGGCGACATCGCCCACGACGACGACCGAGGAGGTCGCGAGGATCGTCAGCACGAGCGCGGAACGGATCCACAGCAGCGTTCCGAGCGTCGGGGGCGGGCACGTTCGCAGTGGGAGGAAGGCCGGGGCGTCGGTCATCGAACCGACCGGTCACTCGGCCGCCACCGACGGGCCGACCCGCCGCTCGGCGACCGGCGCGTCGGCCGGTTGGCGTTGCGCGGCGAGGAAGTTGTGCCGTTGCGCCTCGTGCGTGCACGTGTCGGAGATCGATTGGCTGGCCTCGGTCACCGCGAGCGTCGACAGCAGCAGCACGAGCGCACCGAGCGCGAGATACCCGGCGAGCCTGCCGAACTCGGCCGTGTCGGCGACCTCCTCCAACGTCCACAGGCCGCCGAGGCCATGGACGTAGACGAACATGACCACGCCGAGCGCGTAGACGATACGGAACGGCGACCGTCGGGAGCCGATCGCCGTCGCCGCCCGCTCGAGCAGGAAGATCGGCAGGTAGGCGATCACCGCCTGTACCGCGAAGCCGGCGATGACGAGCTGGGGCTCGCTGGCGTCGGCAACCCGCTCCCCGACCGCCCAGACACCGGCCGCGGCAAGGGGCCAGGCGGCCGCCGCGAGCAACGGGTTGCGGCGGCGACCGGATGCGAGGCGGACGTTGTACACGCCGACGAACGACCACAACATGGCGACCCCGACCATCGCGAAGGCGACGAACCGCTCGGCGCGCTGCAACTGACCGAGCACCTCCCAGGCCCGATCGCGCTGGCTGGGCAGGAGGAGACCGTCGTTCGACTCCCGCCAGAACAGGAACATGACGACGGCGCCGACCAGGTTCAGCAGTGAGAGACCGGCCAGCAGCGTCACGATGCCAAGACGGAGCGGGTTCATCAGCGGGATCAGGTGCACCGGCCCTCTGGTGCTCATCACCGTCCGATTGGGCCGCTCGCCCCCGAAGATCGACAGAAGCTGGGCGCTGCGCCGGTTGACCGCCACCGACCGGCCGACACGGCGGTCGTACGCCCGTCCGACCGTGTCTTCGAAGCCGTAGGCCGCGCTGTTCCCGACGAAGAAGACGACGACGATCGGGAGCAACAGGAGGACGGCGATCACCCAGCTCGGTGCGATGCCGTCAGCGGTGTCCTCGAACGTGCCGAAGGCGCGCAGGCCGGCGATCGTCGCGAACCCGACCGCGGCGAGCACGACCGGCACCCACGCCCACGTCAGCAGGCTGACCGCCTGGCCACCGACCTGGCGGAGGACGCCGGCGAGGTAGGCCAGCGGCGCGTACAGCAGGAGCAGTGCGACGAGGATGACGACGAACGCGACCAGGAGCGGCAGCGACGAGGACGTCCCCTCGACCGGGGTGTTCCAGCGCTGCGACAGCATGACGACGATCCCGGTTGCGGGGATGATGAACCCGAACGGGACCGCCCATCGCCTGACGGCGCGCCACGGGTCCGGAAGTTCCTGCGTCCCGGCCGGGGCGAGGATGCGCCGGGCGTTCTCGACCGTCGTGAAGGTCCAGGTCAGGATCGCGACCATGCACACGAGGCCGATCACCATCGACCCCCACGACAGCGTGAGCGACCGCGCCTGCTCGTCGAGCACTCGATAGACCTGGACACCGGTCAGGACGAAGCCGCCGGCGAAGGAGACTACGGCGAGGAGCCGGAACACCGCCATCGGCAGCAGGCCCGGCTGATCGACCGGGTGGCGATGATGGCCGGGGGTATCCGAAGTCGGCGACGGTGCGAACTCCGGATTGGCGACGGACGCGGGCGAACCGGTCGGTGGCAGGAGGGCTCCGCTCAGCGGGGGCGGATCCAGCGGTTCCATGTGGACAACATCGGCGGGGACCGGTTCCGCCTTGAGGAAGACTTGCCAAGCCGGATCGGCCTCCCGATCGGAGCGAAGCCGACCGCGGGTCGACACAATGGGGCCGATGCGCCTGCAGCTCGCGAACCCCTCGGAACATCCTGCGATCGCTTCGATGCCGTTCCCCACGCCGCTCGAGCAGTGGGATCAGCCGCACATGCACGGCGTGCTCGGGCTCCACCGGCACGTCGTCCGCCTGATCGAGTGCGGTGAGGTCAGCTACGTGATCAAGGAGCTCCCCGACCCACTGGTCGAGCGCGAGTACCGGTTGCTCCGCGAGCTCGCCGACGACGGGCTGCCGACGGCCGAGGTCGTCGCGGCGGTCACCGACAAGCCCGCAGGGCAAGACGGCATGCTGATCACCCGCCACCTCGACTACTCCCTCCCGTACCGGACGCTGCTCTCCGGGCGAGGGCTGACGATCCCCTACCTCGGCGAGCGCGTGCTCGACGCGCTGGTCGGCCTGCTGGTGCGGCTGCACCTCGCCGGCTTCTACTGGGGCGACTGCTCGCTGTCGAACACGCTGTTCCGGCGCGACGCCGGCGCGCTGTCGGCCTATGTCATCGACGTCGAGACCGGCGAGCGGTTCGCCGCGCTGAGCGACGGTCAGCGCCGTCTCGACCTGCAGATCGCGTACGGAGAACGTCGCCGGAGGGCTGCTCGACCTCCAGATGGGCGGTCGTCTCGCGGCCGACATCGATCCCTGGGACGTCTCGATGCAGATCGAGGACCGCTACCACGACCTCTGGGCCGAGCTCACCGAGCCGGCCGAGTTCAACGCCGGTGAGACGTACCGCATCGAGCAGCGGCTCCGGCGGCTCCACGAGCTCGGGTTCGACGTCGAGGAGATGGAGATCGTCGACACGGGCGACGGCGATCGGCTGCGCTACATCCCCCGCGTCGTGGAGCACGGCTTCCATTCCGAGCGGCTGCGCAGCCTGACCGGGCTGGACACGACCGAGAACCAGGCTCGCCGCCTGCTCGACGACATCAGAGCGTTCGGCACCGAGCTGCAACAAGAGCGGATGGCCGCGCACAAGGGAGGCCGCGAACTCCGGCCGCTGCCCGAGAACGTCGTCGCCGTCCGGTGGCTCGACGACCGATTCGAGCCGCTGCTCGCTCGTATCCCCAGCGGGCTGTTCGCCAAGCTGGAGGCGGCCGAGATCTACCACCAGCTCCTCGAGCACCGCTGGTTCGTGTCCGAGCAAGCGGGCGTCGACATCCCGATCGAGGAGGTGCTCGAGTCCTACATCGACGACGTCCTGGTCGACGCACCCGACGAGGTCCGTCAGCTCGGTCTCGACGACACCGGTGAGCTCGTGGCGATCGAGTCCGCCGACGTCCCGGCCGAGACTTGAACCCGGCGCGGCCGACCCTCGTAGCATGGCGGCCATGAGCGACATCGTCAGCATCGTCGGACGCGAGATCCTCGACTCGCGCGGCAACCCGACCGTCGAGGTCGAGGTCAACCTCGACAGCGGAGCGTTCGGACGGGCAGCGGTCCCTTCGGGCGCCTCGACCGGCGAGCACGAAGCGGTCGAGCTGCGCGACGGCGGCGATCGGTTCGGTGGCAAGGGCGTGCTGTCCGCCGTCGGTTTCGTCAATCACGACATCGCCGAGGCGCTCGACGGTCTCGATGCGCTCGACCAGCGGCTCATCGACCAGGTGATGATCGACCTCGACGGCACCGACAACAAGGGGCGGCTCGGGGCCAACGCGGTGCTCGGCACCAGCCTGGCGGTCGCCAAGGCGGCGGCGAACGATCTCGCCGTGCCGCTGTACCGGTACGTCGGGGGGCCGAACGCCCACGTGCTCCCGGCACCGATGATGAACGTGCTCAACGGCGGGGTGCACGCCGACAACTCCGTCGACTTCCAGGAGTTCATGATCATGCCGGTCGGGGCGCCGAGCTTCTCGGAGGCGCTGCGGTGGGGAACCGAGACGTACCACGTACTGAAGAGCATCCTTGCCGACCGCGGCCTGTCGACGGCCGTCGGCGACGAGGGGGGCTTCGCACCCGACCTCGATTCCAACGAAGACGCGATCAAGCTGCTGATCGAGGCGATCGAGAAGGCCGGCTACCGCCCCGGCGAGGACCTGGCGATCGCCCTCGACCCGGCGGTGAGCGAGCTCTTCAGTGACGGCATCTACCACCTCGTCGGCGAGGGCAAGGAGCTGACGCCGGCCGAGATGAGCAGTTACTGGGTCGAGATGATCGGCAGGTACCCGATCGTCTCGCTCGAGGACGGGATGGACGAGAACGACTGGGACGGCTGGGCGACGCTCACCGCAGCGGTCGGCGACAAGGTCCAGCTCGTCGGCGACGACCTGTTCGTCACCAACTCGACCTACCTGCAGCGAGGCATCGACAGCGACGTCGCCAACTCGATCCTGGTCAAGGTCAACCAGATCGGCTCGCTGACCGAGACGTTGAACACCGTGGCCCTGGCCACCCGCCACTCGTACACCGCCGTGATGAGTCACCGGTCGGGCGAGACCGAGGACTCGACGATCGCCGACCTCGCCGTCGCCACCAACTGCGGGCAGATCAAGACCGGCGCCCCGGCACGCAGCGACCGCGTCGCCAAGTACAACCAGCTCTTGCGTATCGAGACCGAGCTCGGCGAGGCCGCCGCCTATCGCGGCCGCTCCGCACTCGCCCCACTCTGAGTCGGTCCGGCGGCGGCGATGGCTGCGTCGCCGACATCATCGGCCAGAGCACGTCGCAGGTCCGGCGGCGGCGATGGCTGCGTTGCCGACTTCCCTCGCTGCCCGCAGGCAGCGTCGGCCAGCGGAGCCTTGCCCTCACCACCGCCGATCCCGACCCAGGAACCAGACGACCTCGACCTCCAGCGATCGACGCACCATCGTCGGGTGACGCGGAATCGGCGGCGCACTCGGCCACAATGTCGGGGTGCCGCGCTCCAAGACGACTGCGATCAAGCGACCGTCGACGCGGGCGTCAGACGAACGACGGTCCCGCCTCGGCGATCTGACGCGGCCGATCCCGATCGACAAGCGGGTGTCGCGGCGCCCGAAGGTGGCGCTGTTCGCGGGATCGTTCGCGCTGCTCGTGATCGGGACGATCGCCGCAGCGGTGTTCGTCTTGCCGATCCAGACCTGGATGGACCAGGACGTCGACCTCGAGCAGCGCCAGGCCCAACTCGACGAGCTGCGCAAGGTGAACGGCGAGCTCGCCGCGGAGAAGCAACGCCTCGAGACCGACGACGGGATCCGTGAGGCCGCCAAGCAGGAGATCGGGTTCGTCGAACCGGGCGAGGACCGCTACTCGCTCCTCCCGCTCCCGGCCCTGTCGGCCGACCTCCCCGACGGCTGGCCCTACAACGTCGTGACCCAGATCCTGGATGCACGCTCGGCTGGCCCGGCTCCCGTCGCCGCCGACTAGGTTGCGGGTCGCGGTCACTCCGGCCGACCGCTCGTTCAGATCTCCTCGACAACCAACCTCCGCAACTCGGTGACCAGAAGGGGTACACGTGGCAGGCAGCATCCTGGGCACCCGCGTCCAGCGCAAGGAAGACCCGAAGTTCCTGACCAGCGGAGGTGAGTACGTCGACGACCTGATCGACGAGCGACTCGCCGGCGCGGCCCACGTCGTCTATGCCCGATCCCCGATCGCACACGGGACGATCCGGTCGATCGACATCGACGAGGCAGCCGCCATGCCTGGCGTGATCCAGGTCTTCACCGCCGAGTCGCTCGGGCTGCTCCCCGTCCCGTCGGACTACAACCCCGCCGCGGCGGCGACGCTGCTCGCCAGCGACAAGGTTCGCTTCGTCGGCGAGCCGATCGCCGCCATCGTGGCCGAGACCGCGGCCCAGGCGACCGACGCGGCCGAGATGGTCTACGCCGACATCGACAGCCTGCCGGCGCTGGTCGACATGGAAGCCGCGCTCGCCTCCGACACGCTGATCTTCGAGGCCGCCGGCTCGAACGCAGTGTTCGACACCACCGCCCTCGGGATGCCCGAGAACAGCCCGGTCGAGGAGTTCTTCGCCGACTGCGAGGTGACGGTCACCGGCCGGTTCGTCAACCAGCGGGTTGCACCGTGCCCGCTCGAGGTCCGCGGCGCGGCGGCGACATGGGTGGACGGCCGCCTCTACGAGTGGATCTCGACCCAGCACGCCCAGGGCGCCAAGGGTCCGATCGTCGCAGCGAACGGTGTCGGCGAGAACGACGTGCGGCTCCTGACCCCCGACGTCGGGGGTGGCTTCGGTGCGAAGATCGACCCGACCGCCGAGGAACTCCTGCTCGGCCCGATCTCCAAGGCGCTCGGCCGGCCGGTCGTGTGGCGTGAGACGCGCAGCGAGTCGATGATGGGCATGCGACACGGCCGGGCGCAGATCCAGCACGTCACGATCGGCGGCACGCGCGACGGCAAGGTCACCCACTACCAGATGCACGTGATCCAGGACTCCGGCGCGTACGTGCAGATGGGCGCCATCCTCGCCCCGTTCCTGACCCGGCCGATGGCGCTCGGCGTCTACGACATCCCCAACGTCGAGGTGCGCACGACCTCGGTGGTCACCAACACCACACCGACCACCGCCTACCGCGGGGCCGGGCGGCCCGAGGCGACGGCCGCGATCGAGCGGGCGATGGACATGTTCGCCGCCGAGGTCGGCAAGGACCCCGCTGACGTCCGGCGGATCAACCTGATCCCGAAGTTCGACGAGCCGCACACGACGGCGATCGGGCAGACCTACGACGTCGGCGACTACGAGGTCGCGCTCGACAAGGCGCTCGACGCCGCCGGGTATGCCGAGCTGCGTGCCGAGCAGGCCCGGCGGCGTCGGTCGGGCGACGACAAGCAGCTCGGCATCGGCGTCAGCGTGTACGTCGAGATCACCGGCGGCGTCCCGCCGATGGGGGATGCCGCCAAGATCGAGGTCAACGACGACGGCAGCGCCAACGTCTACACCGGCACGTCCCCGCACGGCCAGGGCCACGACACCGCCTGGTCGATGATCGCCAGCGACCAGACCGGAATCCCGATGGATCGGATCACCCTGATCTGGGGCGACACCGACCTCGTGCCCGAGGGCGGCGGCACGATGGGGTCGCGCTCGCTCCAGCACGGCGGCGTGGCGGTCAACCAGGCGGCGGTCGAGCTCGTCGAAAAGGCACACAAGCTGGCGGCGCAGCTCCTCGAGGCCGACGAGGCCGACGTCGTGCTCGACAAGGAGGCTGGCGCGTTCCACGTCACCGGGACGCCGGCGGTGTCCAAGACGTGGGCCGACCTGGCGATCGCCGCCAAGGCCCAGGACGACGACCTGACGATCAACACCCGGTTCACCGCCGCCCAGCCCTCGTTCCCCTTCGGCGCCCATGTCGCGGTCGTCGAGGTCGACACGGTCACCGGCCAGGTCAGGCATCTCCGCCAGGTCGCCTGCGACGACGCCGGCCGCGTGCTCAACCCGATGCTGCTCGACGGACAGATCCACGGCGGCATCGCCCAGGGGGCGGCCCAGGCGCTGCTCGAAGAGGTGCGCTACGACGAGGACGGCAACCCGATCACGTCGAACCTGGCCGACTACGGGATGATCTCCGCCGCCGAGCTCCCGAGCTTCGAGGTCGTGCACATGGAGACGCCGACGTTCCTCAACCCGCTCGGGGCGAAGGGCATCGGGGAGTCGGGCACGATCGGGTCGACGCCGGCGGTGCAGTCGGCTGTCGTCGACGCGGTCAGCCACCTCGGGGTGCGACACATCGACATGCCGGCGACCGCCGAGCGGGTGTGGCAGGCGATCCGCGCCGCCCAGGCCTGACCGGGAACCACAACCGATCACACGACACCGACCACCACCAACCCGACCACCCACGCCCGACACCCGACCACACGACGACGCGACCACCGAGGGGACCAGGATGACCGACACCGCCGACCCGACCACCCACGCCACCGTCGACGCCGAGGTCGACAACGACGTCGAGGTCGAGCATCCCCGGGCCTCGTTCCGCAGCTTCGAGGAGTCGACCGCCGAGGACTGGGCGCTGATCGTCCCCCAGCTCGAGATCACGCAGGGCTTCGTCGCCGACCGGGTGATCGGGCTGCTGCGGGAGTTGAAGTTCGACCACGGCGGCTTCCCGGTCGACCGGCTGGAGCACTCGCTGCAGACCGCGACGCGCGCCGAGCGCGACGGACGCGACGACGAGTACGTGCTGTGCGCGCTGCTCCACGACATCGGCGACACGCTCAGCCCATACAGCCATCCCGACATTGCGGCTGGCATCCTCAAGCCGTTCGTCTCCGAGGCCAACCACTTCATGGTCAAGCAGCACGGCGTATTCCAGGGGTACTACTTCTGGCACCACATCGGGATGGACCAGGACGCCCGCGAGCAGTTCCGCGGCTCGCCGTACTTCGAGCACACCGAGGAGTTCTGCGCGAAGTACGACCAGATGGCCTTCGACGCCGATTACGCGAGCAACCCGCTCGAGCACTACGAACCCCTGATCCGCGAGAAGCTGCGGGGCCGCTGAGCCGACCGCCGCGACGTCGACATCGCGACCTTCGAGTCCTCGTGCGTGTGACGCCAACTGTGATCCGATCTCGCCGAAGCCTGGGCTGGGAAGCTTGACCGTTCCCCGCTTGGTGCCGTCGGGTGCGAACACTTCGATCTCGCCGAAGACGCTCGACGAGTTGGTCACCCAGGATCGCATCGTGAACTGGACCCTCGAGACCGAGGTCCTGCCCGGCTTCTACGGACAGCTTCTCGCTGTCAACCAGCCAGACATCGCGGGTACACCGTTCGAACACCTCGATCCCGACGCCGGCGACGCTTGCTCGCTGCTGTTTGGTCTCCACTATCCGCCCGACGCCTGAGGCGACAGCTCCACCCTCACTCAGCGGGTGAAGGCGAACCTGCGCACCTCGCGCAAACGGCTGCGACTGGCGAGCTCCAACGACCTCGGAAGCAACAGGCGGTGGCTCAGAACAACCAAGGCCCCGCAACGACGTGTCAACGCGCGATCGGCACGTCCGCGCTCGCCGACCCGCTCGGAAACGTGCGAAAGCCAGACGAACCCAGCAGCCGAGCTGCGGGCACAGATGGATACGCCTTCAGAAGGCCGGCCAAGGTCGAAACGCCGTGTGGGATGCTCGTCTGATGCGAACCGCCTCCATCGCCACTTCATCGACGCTGGCTTCGATTGCGGCACTCCATGTCGGATGGGGGTGTGGTGCATCGTTCCCCTTCCGTGACAGCGAGCAGCTGGCCGACTCGGTGGCAGGTTCACGCGCCACGCCGGGGCGCCGGGACTGCCTCGCAGTCGCGGGGCTACTCGCCTGCGCCGCCGGCTTGGTTGCCGACGTGTTGCCACTCAGTCCAACGGCACGACGCGCCGGTGTGCTCGGTGTCGCTCTCGTGCTGGCTGGTCGCGGCGCGTTGGGCGTCGCCGGGCGCACAGGCTGGTTTGTTCCGTGGACCCCGTCGGCTCACTTCAACGACCTCGACAAGCGGTACTACGGGCCCCTGTGCCTTCTGCTCTCGAGTGGCGCTCTGCTGTCCGTTCGCTGAGATCGACGTCACCCGGAACCGATCAGAACGCGCACACCTGGCTGCTGTTCGATAGCGCCAGATCGATGCCTCTTTGGGTGTCAAGGGGTTCTTCGGCGGTGTCGGGGCGCGTGAAGTCGCAGCACTTGCCGGGTTGGCGGGGCCGGTCGTAGGGTCGGTGTTCGGGTCCGGGAAACGACTTGTTCGAAGAGCCGGCTGTTCAGGATGAGAGGCCAGTCACGCTGGAGACAGAGTCGTTCCTGGGCCTAGGGGCATCTGACTGTGCACGGTTTCGGGTGTCTGTGGTGTCCGATGGTTGTGCCAGAAGCCCGTGCGACAAGTCGGCCGTGCACGGGGTCGAGCGCCAGCACGTCACGACCGACGATGTCGGCTCGTAGTCGCTAGCGGGTCACGACAAATCGGCGCAGGCGATCCGCGCGCCGCCCGGTTCGTGCACCACCACCGACAACGCGTTCGTCTCCGTTGTGCTTGAGGTCCGGGCCTGCCATGTCGCTGACCCCGCGCCGTGCGCTACGCCGCCGCGGTTCGGCACCAGACCGCCACTACCCGTCGTGAGCCACAACTCGTTCGGCGGGACGGTCGAACCACCCTCGACGTCCTGGTAGTGGCTTCCGCCACCGCTCGCGCAGCTGCCGTTGTGGAGGTGGGATCCGTAGATCTTCGTGGGATCCAGACCAGAGACGTTGATCTTCACCGTCGTGCCGGCGGCGCCGGTCGTCATCTTCGCGGATCCGTGGATGTCGTAGTGGACTGGTGGGGCGGCACCGAGGGCTGTCTCGCTGAACACGCCGTGGAACGATTCCTGTCCCCCTGCGCTCGCGGCTGAGCCGGCGCAAAAGATCAACGCGCCGGCGAGCGTTCCAACCGTCAGCGTTCTCATCGCTCGCCCTTCTTGTGTGAACATTTTCGTCTCCTCGTCGTGATCGGGCCTAGACCGAGCCCGGGAATTGGTCTCATCCGGTGCCAGCCCGATTCGGATCGCGCAGCGCACCTCACCCACACAGACGATCAGCTCCCGCCGACGGGTGACATCGGTAGCCGCTCGCCACGTCCGACGGATGCCGGCTGGCAATTCCTGCGCGGTCCGTTCTGCGACCTGGCGGCGCGGACTCACGCAGGGCCAGCTCGCCGAGTTGGCAGCTACGTCGCGGGAAAGGATCAATACCTATGAGCGCGAGCAAGTGTCGCCCCAAGCTGACAAGTTGGAACGGGTGTTGGCTGCCATGCAGTCCGAGCTAGCCGCCGTTCCGGCGTTGACGTTCGAGGAGCGCAGATCTCTCGCGATCAGCGGCACTCCCCAATCGTGGAGAGGGTGCTATTCCGTTGCGGCTCGATGTGCTTCCCAGATCTCCGGCCGCAGGCGTCCTCGATCACTCACGTCGAGGCCCGCGGCGATTGCCCACGCTCGCACCTCGGCCGTCGTCGGGTCGGGTGCGGGCACCGGGCCACCGATCGGCAGCGCATCGACGCGGGCGGTGCCGACTGCATCGTTGGCTCGGTGCTCGATCGCAGCACCGAAGAATCGATAGGTCCACTCCTGAGCGAGCTGGCGGGTTTCGGCGAACACGATCGGCACCGTCGGGTACCTCACCGCCGCCTCCGCGATCTGCTCTGCCACCGAGGCCGGCCGAACACGAGTGAGCTTGAACAACGACGAGTAACGATCATCGACGACCACAGCGGCATGAGAAACGTCGGCCATCGCAGCGAGCAACGTCCAGAGCTTCCCACCGACGATCGTCGACACGAGGTCCTCGATGCTCTTGCGTTCGACGACTGCTACGACCTCGCCATCCGCTTCGACGGCGTAGTCCCCCACCGGCAGCGCCCGCTTCGAAGTCGTCGCCTGTTGGTCGGAGAACTTCCAGGCGTACCGCTCGCGCGTGTCCACCACGATGTCGAGGCGACGCCCCGAGGCGCGAGCCGTCGGGACCGCAACGTTCGGCCGAGCCTGTTTGCGGGTTCGCGCCGACTGCCAGAACACAACCTCGCGACCCCGAGCCTTCGTGAACACGAACTGCGACCTGTTCTCCCGCGCCCGATCGAGCACGAGATCGATGGCGACACCGCGACGCACACAGGAGGTCACCGGCACCCGCTCCACGATCTCGAGTTCGTCGGGGTCTGGCCACTCGGTCGCCGGATGACAGAACACCTTGGCAGTGCGAGGCCACGTGTCCTTCACCTTCAGGATGACCGGACGGGATCCCAGCGGCAAGCGCACCAGGAACGGCAGCGTCGACGCTGGGTCAGGGTTCCGGGCGATGACGAACTCCACGACCCAACCGTAGATCGGCGATCGACAGCGCCCGGGCTACGGCGCTCACATTATGAGTGGCATTCGATGGGCGGAAACCGATCGAAGAACCGGTTCTTTCGCTGCCTTGGCGGGCGTTGCGATGAACGTTCTGATCGCCCCGGGTAGGCGTCGGTTGAGCTGCCCGTCGAGACCAATGCGTTCCGCTGAGATCAGGCTTGCACGCCCCGCTGAGACGGGCCCAGCCAGCACCCCGGTGGCTCCGAGATGATGAAGTTGGGCGTTCTGACCATTAGATTGGACAATATGTCTAGCGAGGTGGTCGAGTCGTTGATTGAGGCGCGGTCGTTGGGGAAGCGTTTCGGTGAGGTGGTCGCGGTTGACGATGTGAGTTTCAGTGCCGGTCGTGGCGAGATTCTGGGCCTTCTCGGTCCGAATGGTGCTGGCAAGACGACGGTTGTGAGGATGCTGACGACGCTGACCTCGATTGGGGCAGGGTCTGCGTCGATCGCTGGCCATGACGTTGCGAGCGATGCCAACGCAGTCCGCCGGGTCATCGGGCTGGCCGGCCAGGCCGCGGCGGTCGATGAGAAGTTGAGTGCCAGAGAGAACCTCGAGTTGTTCGCTCGGCTGTACAAGCTGGCGAGACCGCTGCGGCGCAGGAGGATCGCTGAGCTGATCGAACGGTTCGACTTGGGAGACTTCGCCGAACGTCCAGCATCGACTTACTCCGGAGGCCAACGCCGTCGCCTCGACATCGTGGCTGCGCTGGTCGCGGAGCCGCTCGCACTGTTTCTCGACGAGCCAACGACTGGCCTCGATCCTCGGAGTCGCGCCGAGGTGTGGGAGTCGGTCAAGTCATTGGCCGCTGAGGGAACAGCGATCGTGCTCACCACTCAATACCTCGACGAAGCAGATCACTTGGCAGACGAGATCCTGGTGATCGATCGGGGTCGCACCGTTGCCTCCGGCACACCCGAAACCCTCAAGCGGGCCGTCGGTCAAGAGGTTCTGGAGATCCACGTCGCCGCCGATGCCGACCTGGAGGTTGCGAAGCGCCTGCTTGCCGCTACTGGCGGTGCAACTGCGGAGACGGACGGTCGACGTGTCGACGTGTCGATCACGGGTGGGACGCGCCAGTCGCTCGACGTGCTGCGCAGCCTCGAAGACAACGCTGTTCGGATCAGCGACTTTCATCTTCGTCGCCCGACCCTCGATGATGCGTTCCTTGCACTCACGGGATCACCGGCCACGGAACGAGACGCCGCCGAACGAGAGGACGCCGTGCGCTCATGACGATCACATCCCAGCCATCCCCGTCAGGCCTCACCGACCGGGCCGTATCCACCGGTCAGGACATCACCACGATGTTGTGGCGCGACACCATCCGCACCGCCCGCCAACCCGAGATGCTCGCGTTCGCCGTGGTGATGGGGGTGTTCTTCCTCGTCTTGTTCAACTACGTGTTCGGTGGCGCCATCGGTGCCGGCGCCGAGGTTGACTATCTTCAGTTCCTCGTCCCGGGCGTCTTCGTGATCACGGCGCTGCAAGGCGCACAACAAACCAGCATGGGCCTCGCTGCAGACCTGGCCGAGGGTGTGACCGACAGGTTCCGGTCGCTCCCGATGAGCCAGGTCGCTGTCATTGCTGGCCGGACCCTGGCCGACGCCTTCCGGAACTTCATCGGTCTGATCCTGGTAGCGGTGCTTGCACTGATCATGGGGTACCGGTTTGATTCCGTCTCCGGCGCAGTCGCCGCAATCCTCCTTGCGACGTCGGTCGGGTTCGGGTTCTCCTGGCTCGGCGCGGCCATCGCGGCCAAGGTTCGCCAGCCCGACATGGTGGGCATGCTGTCGATGTTCTGGTTGTTTCCCCTGATGCTGGCGAGCACGGCATTTGCGCCTGCCGAGTCAATGCCTGGTTGGCTGCAACCCTTCGCCACGTACCAGCCGATCTCTGTTGCGGCCGAGGCTGTTCGAGGCCTTTGCGACGGTTCGCTCGAGACCGCTGATCTGTCGTGGGCGGTCGGCTGGACCGTTGGGCTCCTCGCGGTGTTCGGTCCCCTTTCAGTGCGCCTCTACACACGGACCGATTGATGGCAGGAACCTCTTCTCGAGATCGGATCATCGATGCCGCGCTCCGCCTCATCGCCGAGCGTGGCCTCAGTGAGGTCACGATGATCGAGATCGCCCGCAGTGCCGGGGTCGCCCGTCAGACGCTGTACAACCACTACACCGACATCCCTTCGATCCTCACCGACGCCCTCACCCACCACAACGCCGCGGCGGTCAGCCATCTCGAACAGGCATTGTCGGTTGTCGACACACCGAGCGACCGGATCCGTCAACTGATCCGCCACGTCGCCGCCATCAGCACCCACCCCGACCACACACTCAACAGCCACCTCGCCCTGCCCTCCCACCTCCAGGAGCACCTGAACGGCTTCGATCGTGCACTCGAACAACACATCCGGGGTGCGCTCACCGACGGAGTCGAACACGGCGAGTTCCGCCCCGACCTCAACATCGAAACCGACAGCACCCTCATCCGCCACGCCCTCACCGGCGTGTCCGCTCTCGTCGCCGACGCACCAGCCGAAGCACCCCGAATCGTCGCCGACGCCACCCGGACACTTCTTGCGGGTCTTCACAAGGAAAGCCCATCGTGACCTGGACTGAAGCGCCCCGGGTTTGATGGAGGCTCGGGTTATTGGGTCCCGGCCGGGGTGGCTGGGACGGGTTGACTGTAGTGGGCGGTCTCGAAGGCGGCGGGGGTGGTGAAGCCGGGGCCGGGTTCGATCTGGCCGTGGCGGCGGCGGTGGTTGAACCAGTCGACGTACTCCAAGGTGGCGAACTCGACGTCGTCGAGCCCGCGCCAGGGTCCGTGCCGGTAGATCAGCTCCCACTTGTAGAGCCCGTTGGAGGACTCCGCGAGGGCGTTGTCGTAGCTGTCGCCTTTCGATCCGACCGAGGCGACGATCGAGTTGTCGGCGAGGCGCTTGCTGTAGCGCACGGACAGGTATTGGTGCCAATCGAGTTCGATCGGTCCAGGCTAGGGAGGTGGGTCGATGGCAACGTTTCCGGGCAGGGAGCGCAATTGCGCTGGCGGCGGTGCTGATGGCGTGCGGGAGCGGCGCAGGATCCGAGACTGCAGTGCTGGGAGGGGTCGACGGCGCCGATACTGCCCCGACGACCTCGTTCGAGCAACGAGAGGACACCATGAACGAGCCAGAACCGACGCCGGACCCCATCTCCACCGACCCGGTCGCGGACGACGTCCAGGCAACCGATGCCGTCCCCACGACCGATGCTGTCCCCGCAACCGATGTCCCGACGACCGATGTCCCGGCGGCCCCGCGATCGACGTGTCGGCGACTCTCGGACTTCGCGGGTGACGACCGCGACTGGGTGATCGTGAACGACGGGGTGATGGGCGGACGGTCGAACGGCGTGGTCGAGTTCGGCGATTCGACGATGCGATTCACCGGCACGGTCGTGACGCAGGGCGGCGGCTTCACGTCGGTGCGCTACCGGCTGGACGGAACCGAGCTCGCCGGCACCGGGCGGATCGAGATGCGCGTGCGCAGCGACGGGCGCACCTACGGCCTCACGTTCGAGGACGCCTCGCAGCTCGGCGGACGCTCCGTGTCACATCGCGCCGACCTGGCGACCGACGGCCCCACCGATGCCGACGGCTGGCAGATCGTGACGATGGCCTACGACGAGCTCCGGCCGTCGATCTTCGGTCAGCCCGTCGACGCCGCCTCGTTCGATCCCGATCAGGCTCGCGAGATCGGCATCATCATCGCCGATGGCACCGACGGCGACTTCGCGCTCGAAATCGACTGGATCGACGCATGCCGCTCACCGAGCCCAGACGATCGCACGTGATCTCTCAGCGTAGGTTGAGGAGATGGCCTCGACCGCTCGATCAGCGGCTCGCTGGGTGCTCGGCGGCGGCCTCGTCGTCGCCGGTATCGGTCACCTGACGTCTCAGCGCGAGGAGTTCCAAGCTCAGGTCCCGGTCTGGTTCCCGGTCGACGCCGACCTCGTCGTGCTGCTGTCCGGCTTCGTTGAGATCGTCCTCGGCCTCGCGCTGATCCTCGTGAGCGGCCGACGCGCGATGGTCGGCTGGGTCGTGGCCGGGTTCTTTGTCGTGATCTTCCCGGGCAATGTGGCCCAGTGGCTCGAGGGGACCGATGCCTTCGGGCTCGACACCGACGCGAAACGCTTCGTTCGTCTGTTCCTCCAGCCGGTACTCATCGCGTGGGCGCTCTGGTCCACCGACGCGTGGCGGACCTGGCGCCGAGGTGGTGTCGATGCGGTCCTCCTCCACAACTGAGGCGACGAACCCGACCAAGGCGCCGAAGCGAGCGCCTCTCCTACGTAGAGGCCCGCTCTCGATCGCGCCACTCGACCGCGCTCGAATCCCGTCCCAGATCGGCACACGTGTGACCGCTCGGGGCCATCCCACAATGCGCGTCCCCGAATCCCGAAGCCGAGTGTCACCCAACGCCTACCCGGTGACTCGTCAGTCGATGTCGATGGCGTGGCGAGAGGTCAGGTCGCCCACGAACGACTCGAGCGGAGTACCCGAGTGTTCCGCGCACGCTCGGACGATGGCGACCGCAGCGAACAGCGCGTACTGCCAGTACTGCTCGATCCAGTAGGCGACCTCGTCGAGCAGATCCGGTTCGAGTCCGCGATGCACGGCGAAGACGGCGAGGACCGCGAACTGGATGCGCCGGTGCTCCTTGCCGCGGAACGGTCGCGACGCCACCAACGCAGTGTTGATACGGAGCAGTTCGCGCTACGAGTTGAGATCGCCGCCGAACCGCCGATGGCGAGAGATCCCTCGGTGTTCACTACTGCTCTTCCCGATTTCGAGGGTGCCTCTGCGAGTCGCGCTCGTTGCCTCGTTTGTAGTTGCCGGTGAGTCGCGCCATCAGTTCTTGCCCGTCCTCGTCGACGACGTCCTCGACGAACTGATCGGCGCGACGTCCCCGCAGAGTCGTGGCCACACGACCGTGATGGGAGATCACCACGTCACCGTTCTTTCGCCTCGACCACTCGAAGCTGTCGGCTTGCCCCACCTCGACAGTCTGGACCGTCCACTCGGTCGTTGCCTTCCGGCCCCGTGATATCCCGCGCCTGGCCGAGCGCGGATCTGCCGATCAAGCGCACATTTACCGTCCGGACTGCCAATGGAGCTTCGCAGCGACCGACGGGGACGACTCGGTACCAGCGTTCGCAGGAAGCGATGCCTTGCTCGGCGAGTTCGGCTGGCTCGCAGCAATCTCGATGCTCATCGTGGGCGTCGCAGCCTCGACCTGGCACGTACGCACACCGACGTCTTCGCGCTACCAAGCTGCCACCGAGCCTTCGCTGTAGACGCCAAACGGGCGAAACCTGAGGCTCTCCGAACCTCCGAATCGCTCCACTCCAACGGTGTTGCCGCACGAGCCCAATTCATGCAGACCTGATGCCCCGCTCGATCCAAGGCATCACCGACCACGCCCCGTCAATTTGCTGAGACGGGGTTGCGGACCCCCTCCTCGACTCGTGGCACCGGTTCCAGCGTCGGGCGCGGTGCCGTCGGTGCCGTTCCGCAGCGACCGATGGCCCGTCTCCCGAATCGGCACGGTCGAGCCAAGGAATCGGGCCGATCAGCTGGCACGATTTCGTGGATGAACGCCCGGCCACTCCCGATCGTCACCGAGGACCTGCGTCGCTACTTCGGGTCCGGCGACGCGGTGGTCAAGGCCGTCGACGGTGTCGATCTGCGGATCGAGGCGGGCGAGATCTTCGGCTTCCTCGGCCCCAACGGCGCCGGTAAGTCGACGACCGTGCGGATGCTGACCACGCTGCTCCGACCGACCGGTGGTTCGGCGCGCGTCGCCGGGTTCGACGTGGTCCACCAGGCCGACGACGTGCGGCGCAACATCGGCGTCGCATTGCAGGACGCGGCGATCGACCCGCTGATGACCGGGTCGGAGCTGCTGACGCTGCAGGCCGTGCTCTACGGGCTGCCGAAGTCGCAGCATCGCGCGAAGGCCGGCGAGCTGCTCGAACGGGTGGGCCTCACCGCTGCGGCGAACCGGCGCGTCGGCACCTACTCGGGCGGTATGCGCCGACGGCTCGACCTCGCGCTCTCGCTGATCCACGAGCCGAGCGTGCTGTTCCTCGACGAGCCCACCACCGGGCTCGACCCGATGAGCCGCATCTCGCTCTGGGAGGAGATCCGGCGGCTCAACAACGACGGCACGACCGTGCTGCTCACCACGCAGTACCTCGAAGAGGCCGATCAGCTCGCCGAGCGGATCGCGATCATCGACCAGGGGGTCATCGTCCGCAAGGGCCGGCCGGCCGAGCTGAAAGCGGAGGTCGGCTGCCCGACGCTGTTCGTCGCCGTCGACGATGGCGCCGAGGAGATCGCTCGGGCGCAACTCGTCGCATTCGGCGACCTTCGGCCGGGCCGCGACGGCTTCCTCGGGGTCGGCCTGACCGCCGGCGCGGGCGAGGTGTCGAACGTGATCCGCAAACTCGACGAGGCGGGAGTGGCCGTCCACAACCTCGAACTGCACGAGCCCAGCCTGGACGACGTGTTCGCCGAGGCGACCGGTCATCGCCTGGAGGGCGCGGAGTGACATCGACCGTCGCCACCCACGATCTGCGGCATCACGCGCCGCGATCCCGGTCGACGCTCGCCCAGACGTGGGCGATGTCGAAACGGGCGATCGTCGCGCTCGCCCGCCAGCCGGCGCTCGTCATCCCGTCGATCTTCTTCCCTCTGTTCTTCGCCGCGCTCGGCACCGCGTCGTACAGCCGGGCGACGACGATCCCGGGATTTCCCGAGGTCGACTCCTACCTCGACTTCGCGCTCGCCGGCGCGATCGTGCAGGGCATCCTGTTCGGGTCGACGGTCGGCGCGACGGCGCTGGCGACCGACATCGAGAATGGGTTCTTCGACCGGTTGCTCGCCTCGCCGACCACTCGCACGGGGATCCTCGTCGGGCGGTTCGCCGGCGGGATGGCATACGGGGCATTCCAGACCGTGGTCTTCGTCCTCGTGCTCCTGCCGTTCGGGCTGACGGTCAAGAGCGGCGTCCCGGGAGTGCTCGTCCTGATGGCCAGCGGCGTGATTCTCGCACTGGCGGTCGGCGCGCTGATGGCGACGTTGGCGATCCGGACCGGATCGTCCGAGGCGGTCCAGGGCGCGTTCCCGTTGCTGTTCATCGCCCTGTTCTTCTCCTCCGCGTTCTTCCCACGCGAGACGATGACCGGCGTCTACGCCACGCTCGCCGATCTCAACCCGATCTCCTACCTCGTCGAGGGGATGCGCGACCTGGTGATCGAGCCGTTGAGCGCCTCCGCCGTCGCCCGGGCGATCCTGATCCCCGCGGCGCTCGCCCTGGCCACGACGGCACTCGCCCTCCGCTCCTTGCACCGCCGGCTGGGGGCGTCGTGACCGCCATCGACGGGTCGACCACGCCGCGCCCGGTCCACGAGCTCAACACGGCGCGCACATCGATCGGCGCGGCGTCGGTCGGGCTGGCCGTGCGCAGCCTGCGCAACATCGTGCGCCTCCCGTCGGCCTTTCTGCCGTCGATCCTGATGCCGGTCGTGCCAGGCGGTCGCGTTCTCGGGCACGTTCTTCGCGATCACCCAGATCCCAGGGTTCCCGACCGACCGGTCGATCAACTGGTTCCTCCCGCTCGGCGGGTTGATGGGCTGCGGCTTCGCCGGCATCGGGATCGGGTTCGCAACGATCCGCGACCTCGAGACCGGGTTCTACGACCGGCTCCGCATGACGCCGGCGCCGCGCTCGGCGCTGATCGGCGGGCCGGTACTCGCCGCCCTGCTCCGGTCGACGATCGTGACGTCATCGTCGTCATCGTCGGCTCGATGTTCGGAGCCCGCCTGACCCACGGCCCCCTCGGGCTGCTCCCGCTCTTCGTCGCCGGGCTCGGGCATCGCCGTCCTCGGCACCGGCTGGGGACTCGGCCTGGCCTACCGCTTCCGCGACATGCGCGCGGCCGCGATCATGCAGCTGACGTTCTTCCTCGTGCTGTTTCTGACCGAGGCGCAGACCCCGCTCAACGTGATGCAGGGATGGCTCGAGCAGGTGGCGCGGATCAACCCGTTCACCAACGTCTTGCGATTGGCCCGCCTCGGCTTCGTCGATGCCGACGTTGCGTGGAGCAACATCTGGGGTGGCGCTGCTCGCCCTCGCCGTCTTCGCCTCCCTCTCGCTCTGGTTCGCCGTCTCGCGGCCTGAACGACCTCAGCGACGAGCTGACGCCCGCCCGAGTTGGGCGACCGCGGACGCCTCCCCCAGAAGTCTCGCCGCCGGGGAGTAGCGTCGGCGGGCGATGACGACGACGATGGGGCGGCTCGGCCTCGCCCTCGGCCTGGTCATGTCGGTGATGGTCGTCGGGACGATCGGCTTCTGGGCGATCGGGTTCACCCCGCTCGACGCCGACGTACCAGACCGTGACCACGGTCACCACCGTCGGCTTCGAGGAGGTCCAGCCGTTCGGCACCGCGGAGAAGTGGTTCGCGATCTTCCTCATCGTCACCGGCGTCGGCACCGTGCTGTACGCCCTCACCCTGGCAGTGCAACTCGTCGTCGAGGGTCAACTGCGAGAATTCGTACGGGAGGCGACGCATGGACAGGCAGGTCAGCAAGTTGAGCGGGCACACGATCGTGTGCGGCTGGGGCCGGGTCGGGCGGGCGGTCGCCCACGACCTCGCCGACGCCGGGCACGAGGTCGTGATCGTCGACATCAACGCCGATCGGATGCGAGAACGTGCCGTACCCGACCGTCGTCGGCGACGCGACGCTCGACTCGACGTTCCGCGCCGCCGGCATCGAACGGGCGCTCGTCGCTGGTCGCCGCGCTGGAGGGTGACGCCGAGAACCTCTTCGTCACGCTGTCGGGCCGGGCGCTCCAGCCCGATCTGTTCATCGTCGCCCGGGCCCGGCAGGACGAGAGCGTGCGCAAGCTCGAAGACGCCGGCGCCGACCGCGTCGTCAACCCCCAGGAGCTCGGGGCGGCCCGCATGGCATCGTTCGTCGTCCGCCCGAACGTGGCCGAGTTCGTCGACGTCGTGATGCACGAGCGATCGCTCGAATTCCGGATGCAGGAGTTGGACGTGCCCGACGCACTCGTGGCTGGCGGGCAAGACGCTCCGGGAGGCGAACCTGCGTCAGGAGGTGGGCGTGCTCGTGCTCGCCCTTCGCCGGCAGGACGGCACGTTCGACACCAACCCGAGCCCCGACACGGTGATCGAACCGCACCACGTCATCATCGCCGTCGGCACCGACACCGACCTCCAACGGCTGCTGCAGCTCGCGGGTATCGACGTGCCCACCGGTGAGTCCCGCACCCACGTCCTGCTCGACCTCGACGGCACGATGTCGGACTCCTCGGTCGGCATCGCCCGATCGCTCCGGCACGCGTTCGAGGCGTGCGGCTACCCTCCGCCGACCGACGACCAAGTGCGCTCGATCATCGGCCCCCCGTTCGAGGCGACGTTCCCCACGCTCGGCGTCCGGCGCGGCGACATCGGGCGGGTGATCGACGCGTACCGGGAGCGGTACGAGGACGTCGGCCTGTTCGAGAACGAGGTCTACGACGGCATCGACGAGATGCTGGTCGAGCTGTCCGGTCGGTGCACGCTCGCGCTCGCCACCGCCAAGCCCGAGCCGACGGCGCAACGCATCGTCGAGCACTTCGGCTTCGGCCATCACTTCGCAGTGCAGGCCGGCGCAACCGTCGCCGTCGGGAGCGAACGCCGCACGAAGGCCCAGGTGATCACGTACGCGCTGGCCGAACTGGCGATCGAGCCCGGTGATCACGTCGTCATGGTCGGCGACCGGGAGCACGACGTGGAGGGCGCACGGGCCAACGCGATCGACTGCTTCGGGGTGGCATGGGGATTCGGCTCCCACGACGAGCTCATCCGGGCCGGCGCTCGCGTGGTCGTCGAGGCACCGCGCGATGTTGTGGCCGCCGTCGCTGGGACCTACCGTTCTGTCGAGTCATGACTACGCAGCCGATCAGCGACCGCACGCCGGCAACCGACCGCCCGTCCGGCGTCACGACCGACGACCGGTCGAGCGCCGACCGGTTCATGAAGCGGCTCCTCCGGCTCCCGCCCGGGAAGACGTCGACGGCCGCCGAGGCGCGGTCGGCGTTCCAGAAGTCGCTGCTGTTCACGACGTGCCGATGCCTGTTGATGTACATCATCTTTCCGTTCGTGCTGCCCGCGGTCGGGATCGCCCGCGGTGTCGGGCCGGTCGTCGGCTTCGTCATCGGGATCCTGGCGATGGTCTCGATCACGTACAGCATTCGCCGGTTCTGGCGGGCTGACCACTCGAAGCGCTGGCACTACACGGTCTTCGGCGGCGTGATCATCGGGTTCCTGATGTACCTGACGATCAAGGACATCGTTTCACTCGCCACCTGACGCGCCGGCGGGACCGCGCCGGGGCGTCGACGGATCGCGATGCCTGACCGCTGCGTGACGCCCGGCACGCGCGGATGAGGCATGATGGGCGGTGCCCGGCCCCAGACGGCCGGCGATGTCAACCATCCGCACCACGAGCGACACCTGGGGGTATCCGTGGAGATCACGGTCACGATCAACGGCACCACACACACCCACGACGTCGAGCCGCGCACGCTGCTCGTCCAGTACATCCGAGAACACGTCGGGCTGACCGGCACCAACATCGGGTGTGACACGTCCTCGTGCGGCGCGTGCTCGGTCCACTTCGACGGAGAGGCGGTCAAGAGCTGCACGATCCTCGCCGTCCAGGCCGACGGCCACGAGGTGCGGACGATCGAGGGCATGGCGACCGCCGACGGCACCCTGCACCCGATGCAGCAGGCGTTCATGGAGAACCACGGCCTGCAGTGCGGCTACTGCACGCCCGGCATGGTGATGGCTGCGACCAGCCTGCTCGAGGAGAACCCGCACCCGACCGAGGAGCAGGTCCGCCTCGGGCTCGAAGGCAACCTCTGCCGCTGCACCGGCTACCACAACATCGTGAAGTCGGTCCTCGCCGCCGCCGGCTGATCGGCGACCTCGCCCGAACCATCGCCGCACTCGATTCCTGATGCACCACTGGAGGGTCCAGCCATGACAGTCACCGACGACACCACGACCGGGAACAAGGTTCTCGGCACCCGCCTCCTGCGCAAGGAGGACCCCGCGCTGCTGACCGGGGAAGCGATCTTCACCAACGACATGAAGGTACCCGGCGCGTTGCACCTCGCCGTGCTGCGCAGCGACTATGCCCACGCCCGGATCACGAGCGTCGACGTCTCCGGCGCGCTGGCGATCGACGGCGTCCACGCCGCCTACAGCGGCGCCGACCTGGCCGACCTGTGGGGCGCGCCGATGCCGTGCGCCTGGCCGGTCACCGAGGACATGAAGAACCCGCCGCACTATCCGCTGGCGATCGACAAGGTCAACTATGTCGGCGACGGGGTCGCCGCGGTGCTGGCCGAGAGCGACACGATCGCCCGCGACGCGCTGGAGGCGATCGTCGTCGAGTACGAGCCGCTCGAAGCGGTGATCGACCTCGAGGACGCGCTGTCCGACCGGGTGGTGATCCACGAGGACATCGGCACCAACGCCTGCTACACCTGGCCACTGCTGATCGAGGCGAACGAGGGCGACGTACAGAAGGCCTTCGACGAGGCGGCGTTCACCGTCAACGAGCGGTACGTCCAGCAACGCCTCATCCCGATGGCGATGGAACCGCGAGCCGTCGTCGCCATGCCACAGCCGTTCGGCGGCGACATGACGCTCTACTCTGCGACGCAGGTGCCGCACATCCTCAAGGTGATGACCGCCCTCACGCTCGGCATCCCCGAGCACCAGATGCGCGTCGTCTGCCCGTCGGTCGGTGGCGGCTTCGGGTCCAAGCTCAACGTGTACGCCGAGGAACTGCTGTGCGTTGCGCTGGCCCGCAAGCACAACGTGCCGGTGCGGTGGAACGAGGAACGATCGGAGAACGCGCTCGCGACCTGCCACGGTCGCGGCCAGATCCAGCACGTCGAGCTCGCCGCCGATGCCGACGGCAAGCTGACCGCGGTGCGCGTGCGTCTGGTCGGCGACATGGGCGCCTACCTGCAACTGGTGACGCCGGGCGTACCGCTGCTCGGAGCGTTCCTGTACGCCGGGGTCTACGAGCTACCGCTGGCGTTCGACTTCTCGTGTACCTCGGTGTTCACCAACATGACCCCGACGGACGCCTACCGCGGCGCCGGACGCCCCGAGGCGACCTACGCGATCGAGCACGCGATGGACGCGCTCGCCCGCGAGGTCGGCGTCGACCCGCTCGAGCTGCGCCGGCGCAACTTCATCCCCACCGAGAAATTCCCGTACGAGGCCTTCACCGGGTTGGTGTACGACTCCGGTGACCATGACAAGGCCGCAACGGTGGCCGAGGGGCTGATCGACTACGCCGCGCTGCGGACCCGCCAGGCCGAACAGAACGTGCCGGGCGCGACCAAGCGCCTCGGGATCGGCGTGTCGACCTACTTCGAGATGTGCGGGCTCGCCCCGTCCCGGGTCCTGGCGTCGCTGAACTACGGCGCCGGCGGGTGGGAGGCGGCGACCGTGCGGGTCCTGCCGACGTCCAAGGTGCAGGTCGTCACGGGCACCTCGCCTCACGGCCAGGGGCACGAGACGGCGTGGTCGATGATCGCCGCGGAGAAGTTCGGCATCGATCCGGCCGACGTCGACGTGCTCCACTCCGACACGGCGATCGCCCCGCTCGGGCTCGACACGTACGGCTCGCGCTCGCTCCCTGTCGGCGGTGTGGCGATCGACATGGCCTGCGACAAGGTGATCGACAAGGCGAAACAGATCGCCGCCCACCAGCTCGAGGCGAACGTCGACGACATCGAGTTCGCCGGTGGCGTGTTCAGCGTCGCCGGCTCGCCCGACAAGGAGCTGCCGCTGGCGGCGGTCGCCTTCGAGGCGTTCACCGCCCACAACCTGCCCGACGGCCTCGAGCCGAACCTGGAGGCCCAGGTGACGTACGACCCGCCCAACTTCTCGTGGCCGTTCGGCACGCACATGTGCGTGGTCGAGATCGACACCGAGACCGGCGAGGTCGACCTCCAGCACTACGTCGCCGTCGACGATTGTGGCAACCGGGTCAACCCGCTGATCGTCGAGGGCCAGGTCCACGGCGGCGTCGTCCAGGGCATCGCCCAGGCGCTCTGGGAGGAGGCCCGCTACGACAGCGACGGCAACCTGCAGTCGTCGACGCTGGCCGAGTACCTCGTCCCGGCGGCGAGCGACGTCCCGTCGATCACGCTCGGCGAGAGCGTGACACCGTCGCCGACCAACGCAATGGGCGTCAAAGGGGTCGGCGAGGCCGGCACCATCGGCGCCGCCCCCTGCGTCATGAACGCCGTCGTCGACGCACTGTCGGGGCTCGGCGTGCACGACATCCAGATGCCCGCCAGCCCGCTCAACGTGTGGAACGCGATCCAGTCCGCAGCCGCAACCAACAACGGAGACAACCAGTGATCCCCGCAGCCTTCGACTACGTCCGTGCCGAGTCCGCCGAGGAGGCGATCAGCCTGATCGGCCAGCACGGCGACGATGCCAAGTTCATCGCCGGCGGTCACAGCCTGGTCCCGCTGATGAAGCTGCGCCTCGCCCAGCCCGCCGTGCTGGTCGACATCGGCCGGCTGAGCGACCTGTCCTACGTTCGCGATGCCGGCGACCACATCGCGATCGGCGCGCTCACCCGCCACATGGACGTCGAGAACTCGGCGGTACTGCACGAGCACGTGCCGCTGCTGGCGCACGCGGCGAGCCACGTCGGCGACCCGCAGGTGCGCCACCGCGGCACGATCGGCGGCTCGATCGCCCACGCCGACCCGGCGTCCGATCTCCCGGCGACGACCCTCGCACTCGGCGCCACCTACGTCGCCCAGGGTCCGAACGGGGTGCGCGAGATCGCGGCGAGCGACTTCTACGAGTCGTTCCTGACCTCGGCGCTCGCCGCAGACGAACTGCTGACCGAGATCCGGGTGCCGAAGATGAACGGTGCCGGCTGGAGCTTCCAGAAGTTCAACCGCCGGGCGCAGGACTGGGCGATCGTCGGGGTCGCCGCCTGGCGGCGCAACGGCGATGCCGGTGTCGGGCTGGTCAACATGGGCTCGACGCCGATCCTGGCGACCAGCGTCGCCGCGGCGCTCGCCGGCGGCGCGTCGATCGAGGAGGCGGCCGAGCAGGCCAACGCCGAGGCCGACGCGCAGGAGGACCTGAACGCCAGCGTCGAGTACCGCCAGCACCTGGCGCGCGTCCTGACCCGCCGCGCCCTCACCGAAGCCAGCGCGTAGCCCCACGCCGCGCACCGGCCGGCCCGGTGACATGCGAGGGCGACGGTGCCGTGCGATGACGGGTCCACCACCACGCCGCATTCACCACGCCGCACCACCGGCCGGCTTGCGCCACAGGCACCACCACACCGACCATCGGCCGGCCTGCGTGACGCGTCACCGTGGCGGTGCTGCGCGATGAAGGCGCGTTGAACGGGAAGTATCGTCGCAGCGATGTCGTCGTCCACCGTTGCCGACCCCGCGTCGCCACCGAGCACGTGGACGTCGCGGACCCCGTGGAGGACATGGGCGCCGTGGACGTGGGTCCGGGCCACGTTGATCGCGATCTACGTCGGCCTCTACGTCGCGTGGTTCTTCGTCAACGGCATCATCATCGACCGGATCTCGGTCCTGCTGTCAGTGGCGCTGTTCCTCGTCGTCGCCAGCGTCGGGCGCCCGCCGAGGCACTGGCTGCGGATGTTCGGCGACCTCACCCTGTTCGTCGCGATGTGGATCGCCTACGACGAGAGCCGGGGCATCGCCGACCGGCTCGGGTTCCCGCTGCAGATCGAGTCGGTGCGCGACATCGACCGGGTGCTGTTCCTCGGCACCGATCCCGTCGTCTGGCTGCAGGACCGGTTCCTCGAACCCGGCACGGTGCGATGGTACGACGTCGTCGGCTCGATGGTGTACTACTCGCACTTCATCGTCCCGCCGGTCGCGATCGCCACGCTGTGGTTCGTCAACCGGCACCAGTGGGTTCGCTACATGCGACGGTTCGCCACGCTGCTGTTCGTCGCGTGCGCGATGTTCGTCCTGTTGCCCACCGTCCCACCGTGGATGGCCGCGGGCGGCCAGAACCGCCTCGGGCTCGAGCTCGACGCCCTCCCGCCGCTGCGCCGTACGACGGGCAACGGCTGGCGTCACCTCGGCCTCGACGGATTCGTGAAGGCCTGGGAGCACGGGCGGGATTGGGCGAACCAGGTCGCTGCGATGCCGTCGCTCCACTCCGCGTTCGCCCTGTTCGTCGTCGTGTTCTTCTTCCGGTGGATCCGCGACTGGCGGCTCCGGGCGGTGATGCTGCTGTATCCGCTGACGATGGCGGTCGCCCTCGCCTACTTCGCCGAGCACTACATCGCCGACGCGCTCGCCGGATGGGCGATCGTCGGCGCCTCGTTCCTGCTCTGGAACCGCATCGAGCGTCGGCTCGACGAGCGCCGGGCACCGATAGCGGCCACCACGGCCGACCCGCCGGCCGGCGAGCACGAGGCGGAGTTCGAACCGGTGGGCGCGAACGCCACCGTCGACGCCGTGGGCTGATCGGGGCGCGACACGGGCGTCGTCCACCGGCCGCAGGCGGCTGGCCACGCCGGACGGTGTCGGGCGCTACAGCAGGCCGAGGTAGTTGCCACCGTCGACGTGGAGCTGCACGCCGGTGGTGAACTTGGCCTGCTCGCCGCAGAGGAACGCGACGACGGCACCGAAGTCGTCGGGGTCGCCCATCGTCATCGCCGCGCGCTGCTCGACGGTGTAGAGCTGCTCGATCCGCGGTGTCTCATGCAGGCCCGGCTGCACGCTGTTGACCGTCACGCCGTCCGGGGCGACCTCGAGGGCGAGCGTCTTCAGGAATCCGGTGGCGCCGGCCCGTGCCGTGTTCGACAGGATCAGGTTGGCGATCGGCTGGCGAACCGACACCGACGTGATGGCGACGACCCGACCCCACCGCCGTTCCCGCATCGCCGGCACGGCGGCCTTGCACATCGCCACGACCGACATCAGGTTGAGATCGAGCGCGGCCGGGTACGCCTCGACCGGCGTCGATTCGAACGTCCCCGGCGGGGGTCCTCCCGCGTTCGTCACGAGAACGTCGACGCCTCCGAGCGCCTCGCCCGCCTCGCGCACGAACCCCTCCGCACCGGCCGGCGTGCTCACGTCGGCGACGATCGTGATGCAGCCGTGCCCGATCCGCTGCGCCGCCGCAGCCAGCCGGTCGGCGTCACGCCCGCAGATCGCCACGTGGGCGCCCTCCGCGGCCAGCGCCGCGGCGGCGCCGAGACCGAGCCCCGACGACCCGGCCGCAACCGCTGCCCGCCGTCCTCTGAGTCCGAGATCCATCGGCCCGACGATAGTACCGCCGCCGGAGCGCCCGGGCCCCGGACGCGGCACCGGGTCGCTACACGTCGACACCTGGTGTCTGACACCCGGTGTCGACGTTTTCCAGGACGACGATCGAGCGGGGTCCGGCGGTCACTGATCGGTCGACCGGTGACGGCTCGACGAACCCGCGCGGATCGGTGGTGTCGATCGATCGCGACCACGGCCCGGGCGCGAGGACGTGGAAGGTCAGCGGTTCCCACCACAGGTTGGCGATGACGTAGAGGCCGTCCAGGCTCCAGGCGATCGAGCGGGAGTGCGGCGCGGTGTCCGGTGCCCCGTCGACGCCGAACCACGTGATCCGCTCGCCCCACCACTCGCGCGACGACAGCACCGGGTGCGCGGCGCGGAAGGCGAGCAGCCGCCGGACGAACTCCTCGTGAGCAGCGAACTCCGTACGACGGCCCCAGTCGACCCACGACGTCTCGTTGTCCTGGTTGTACGCGTTGTTGTTGCCGTCCTGCGTCCGCCCGAACTCGTCGCCGGCGACGAACATCGGGATGCCGTGGCTCAGCAGCAACAGGCACATCGCGTTGCGCAACTGCCGCCGTCGTAGCTCAGCGACGGCGTCGGGGACGTTGCGGTCGCCCTCCCAGCCGCAGTTCCAGGAACGGTTCTCGTCCGGGCCGTCGGCGTTGCCCCACCCGTTGGCCTCGTTGCGCTTCTGGTCGTACGACACGAGGTCGTACATCGTGAAGCCGTCGTGCGCGGTCAGGAAGTTGATCGACTGCCCGGGCCGCTCGAACAGATCGGGGCTCCCCTGCAGCCGCTTCATCACCGACGGGACGAGCCCTGGCTCCCCGCGCAGGAACCCGCGCATGTCGTCGCGGAACCGATCGTTCCACTGCATCCAGCGGGGATCGGGGAACGCTCGGCCGACCTCGTACCGGGCGAGGTCCCATGGTTCGGCGATCACCCGCACGCCGCGCGCCGCTGCCCAATCCCCGATCGCCCGCACGAAGTCCGGGTCGCGGGAGAGAACCGTGGCGAGGTCGAAGCGGAACCCGTCGACGCCGAGGTCGGCGAACCGGTCGAGGGCGATCATCACCAGGTCGCGGGCCGGTCCCGAGGTGACGTCGACGATGTTGCCGGTCCCCGCCTCGTCGACGTACGAGCCGTCGGCGTGCAGTGCGTAGTAGTCGGCATCGGCCAGCCCGCGCAGGTTGTACATCGGCCCGTACTCGTCCTCCTCGGTCGTGTGGTTGAACACGACGTCGAGCCAGATCTCGATGTCGTGGTCGTGGGCCGCAGCGATCAGTTCGGCCAGCTCGCCCGCCGCGTCGGCAGCTGCCGCGTACTGTCGGTGCACCGCACCGAACACGAGCGGCATGTAGCCCCAGTAGTTCCCCTCGTCGGGATCGAACTGGTGCACCGGCAGCAGCTCGACCACCGATACGCCGAGCTCGGCCAGCCGCGGCAGCTCGGCGATCATCGCCCGGTACGTCCCTGCGTCGGCAACCGGGCGCCGCTTGGTCAGCCCCCGCACGTGCGCCTCGTACACGGCGAGGGAGCGTCCCGTCGCTCGGGGCGACGCACGATCGGGCCAGCCGGCGGCGACCGCGAGCGCCGACGTCTCGAACCGGGGCTCGCCGTCCGGTCGCGCGTCGTCACGCCGGTGGCCGGCAGGGAACCACACCTCGGTCGCGCGGGGATCGACGAGCGTGCGTCGAACGTCGTAGCGCAGGGCGGGCGGCCCGTCGGCGCGCAACCCGTACCGCGCCCCGCGCTCGATCACCCCCACCCACTCGGCCCCTCGACGGATCAGGTCGCGCTCGACGCCACCGCCGAGCAGGACCGTGACCCGGTTCGCACGCGGCGCGTGGACCCGCACCTCGAAACCAGCGTCCTCCGTGGCGTTCACCCGCCCATCATGCCGCGCCGCGGACGCCTCTGGGCAGGGTCCAAACGCCCTCGTGGGTTGCCGGCGACGGCCGATCGACGCCCTGGCGGCCCGCTCGGGTAGCGTCGGCGCACGATGACTCCGGCCGACGTCGCCAGCGCGCTCTCCGGACAGGGCTATCTGCCGGACGAGGGGATCTCGACCGCCGTCTTCCTGGCGATGACCCTCCACCGCCCGCTCCTGCTCGAAGGTGAGGCCGGCGTCGGCAAGACCGAGCTGGCCAAGGCCCTCGCCGCCGCGACCGGGGGCGAGCTGATCCGGCTCCAGTGCTACGAGGGGATCGACGTCGCGCAGGCGGTCTACGACTGGGACTACGCAAAGCAGCTCCTCCACCTGCGGGCGACCGAGGCGACGGGCGAATCGCAGACGATGTCGTCCGAAATGCTCGAAGCCGAGCTCTACAGCGATCGGTTCCTCCTCAAGCGTGCCGTGCTCCGGGCGATCGAGCCGGTCGACGGACCGCCGCCCGTCCTGTTGATCGACGAGGTCGACCGGGCCGACGACGAGTTCGAGGCGTACCTGCTCGAGGTGCTCTCCGACTTCCAGGTCACCGTCCCCGAGATCGGCCTGTTCGCCGCAGATCGGCCGCCGCTGGTCGTCCTGACGTCGAACCGCACCCGCGACGTCCACGACGCGCTCAAGCGGCGGTGCCTCTATCACTGGGTCGAGCACCCCGGATTCGAGCGCGAGGTGGCGATCGTCAAGCTGCGCGTGCCGGCGGTCGACGACGGCCTCGCCCGGCAGGTGGCGGGCGCGGTCGAGGCGCTGCGCGAGCTGAACCTGTTCAAGCCACCGGGCGTCGCCGAGACGATCGACTGGGCCTCGGCGCTGGGCCGCCTCGGGGCGACCCAGCTCGACGAGCGCCTGGTGACCAACACGCTCGGCACGGTGCTGAAATACCGCGAGGACCATCAGCGCCTGGAGCAGCACGGCATCGGCGAGATCGTCCGCCAAGCCTTCGAGAAGGGCATGCTGCACGGGTGACCGGCCGCCTCCCGGTCCGGTTGCGGTGGCCCGTGCGGTACCGCGTCGGTTCGGGGGTGACGCGATGACGAGCCAACTCGCGGCACCGGCCGAGATCGCCGTCGCGTTCACCCGAATTCTGCGCGGCCTCGGCCTGAACGTGCCGACGAGCTGCACCCACACCTTCGCCGAGGCGCTGTCGGTGATCGGCCTCGACGACCGGGACGGCGCGTACTGGTCGGGGAGGGCCACGCTGGTTCGCCGGCCCGAGGACATCGGCCTGTACGACCGGGCGTTCGCGGTCTTCTTCGAGCACCGTCGGTCCGACGGCGCTGCGGACGACACCGACGATCCGCTGGCGATCACGCTCGCCGTCGACGACGACGACGAGGCCGACCCCGGCCTCGACGCCGGCCGGCCATCGGACGACCCGACGATCGAGCTCCGGTTCTCGACCGCGGAGTTCCTGCGCCACAAGGATTTCGCCGAGTTCTCGACCGAGGAGCTCGACCGGTCGCACGAGTTGATGGCGCGCCTCCGCTTCGCCGGCGCACCGCGCGACTCGCTGCGACTGGGGCCGTCGCGCCGGCCGACGCCGCGCCCCGACCTTCGGCGAACGGTCCGGGCGTCGCTCCGCGCCGGCGGTGAGCCGATCGAGCGCCATTTCCGCCGTCCCTCGACGCGGCTGCGCCGCCTCGTGCTCGTGCTCGACGTCAGCGGTTCGATGGAGCCGTACGCCCGCGCGCTGCTGCGCTTCGTCCATGCCGCCGTCGCCGGACGCCAGAAGGTCGAGGCGTTCGCCCTCGGTACCCGCCTGACGCGCATCACGCGCGAGCTGACCAGCCGCGATCCCGACATCGCACTGCGTGCGGCCGGCCGGCGGGTGGTCGATTGGAGCGGTGGCACCCGGCTCGGCGAGGGGCTGCGCGAGTTCAACGACCAGTGGGGCGTCAGGGGGCTGGCCCGCAACTCGATCGTGATCATCCTGTCCGACGGTTGGGACCGCGGGGACCCCGACCTGCTCGGTGAGCAGATGGAACGCCTGCACCGCGTGACCCACCGGTTGGTGTGGGTCAACCCGCTGAAGGTGACGCCGGGGTACGCGCCGCTCGCCCGCGGAATGGCGGCGGCCCTACCGTATGTTGACGACTTCGTGGAAGGTCACTCGGTGGCCGCCATGGAGGAGTTGACCCGAGTGATCAGCCGACGCTGAAGGAGACCGCGATGCGCGAACTGCTCGACGAGATCGACACCTGGCGATCGGCCGGGCAGCGGGTCGCGATCGCTCGGGTCGTCGACATCGAAGGCTCCGGCCCACGCGACCCGGGGGCGGCGATGGTCGTCAGCGAGTCGGGTGAGGTCGCCGGCAGCGTGAGCGGCGGCTGCGTCGAGGGTGCGGTCGTCGGCGAGGCGCTGGCGATCCTCGACGGGCAGCGCGAGCCCGGCGTCGTGACGTTCGGCTACTCCGACGACGAAGCGTTCTCCGTCGGGCTGACCTGCGGCGGCACGATCCATCTGTTCATCGAGGAACTCGACTGGTGACTGCGATCTACGACACCTGGTCGGGGCACCTCCGATCCAGGTCGCCGGTCGCCCTCGCGACCGTGATCGAGGGGCCGAACGTCGGCGCCAAGCTGCTGGTCACGACCGACGCCGACCCACTCGGATCGCTCGGTCACCCCGACCTCGACCGGGTGGTCGCCCGCGACGCCCTGGCCGAGCTCGAAGCGGCGCGCTCGGGCGTGCGCAGCTACGGGCCTGAGGGCCAGACGACCCCCGAGGACCTGATCGACCAGCCGACCGTGCGGATCTTCATCGAGTCCCACGCCCCGCCGCCGCAGATGTGGATCTTCGGAGCGGTCGACTTCACCGCTGCGCTCGCCCGCGTCGCAAAGGTCCTCGGCTACCGGGTCACCGTGTGCGACGCACGCGAGGTGTTCGCGACCCGCCGCCGGTTTCCGATGGCCGACGAGGTCAAGGTCACGTGGCCGGCTCCGGTGTTCGAGCAGCACGGCGACGAGCTGCGAGCGCGGCGACGCGGTCTGCATCCTGACCCACGACCCGAAGTTCGACGTCCCGGCCGTCCGGGGCGCGCTGGCGACCGATGTGGGGTACATCGGGGTGATGGGCAGCCGGACGACGCACGGCAAGCGGATGGAGCGGTTGGCCGAGGTCGGCGTCGTCGATCCGGACGACCTGGCGCGCCTGCACTCCCCGATCGGGCTCGACATCGGAGCCCGCACGCCCGAGGAGACCGCGGTGTCGATCTGCGCCGAGATCATCGCCACTCGCACCGGCCGACGCGTCCCGTCCCTGCGCGAGGGCTCCGGACCGATCCACTGAACGCCGATCCACTGGCCGCCGGCGGCGTGTTCGCCGCTTGCGCGCTGCCTGGGGTCATGCGTGTGTGGGATCTGACCCCGAACACTGCACGAGCCGATCATCGTCCGAGCGACAGCCGGGCGTCGCACCTGCCGCGAGCGGGGGCGTCAGCCGAGCGGGTCGCCGAAGCGGACCGAGCCAGCACGGCGATTCGAGATCGTGTCGATCTCGACCGTCCGTCCGGTGTTGACCGAGTGGACGATTGCGTCGCCGACGCCGAGGTAGATCATCACGTGCCCCGGGTAGTACACGAGATCGCCCGCGTCCGCGCCATCGCGGCCGACGTTCGCCGCGGCACGGATCTGGTCGCTGCTGATCCGGTTCAACTGCACGCCGGCCTCGGCCCAGGCAAAGGAGGTCAGGCCCGAGCAATCGAAGCCCTCGTCCTCCACGCTGGTGTGGGAGCGGTAGGGCACGCCGATCTGGGTCATCGCCGCCAGGACGGCACGCTGGTGCGGCAGGTCCGCCGTCTGCCACGCGTCGATCATGTCGTACTCGACGTAGCCAAGTTGACGGGCAGCGAGGCGGGCGGTCTCGGTCCGATGCTCGGCATAGGCGAGGTAGTCGGCGAGCTCTCCGGTGGCGACATAGGTGTCGTAGGCCTCGACGGCTCGATCGGCGGCGGCGGTGATCTCCGGCGCCAGCGCGTTCACGGCCAACTCCCCACCGGTCGCCTCGCCGCCGACGGCGCCGACGGTCAGCGCGCCGATCGTCGCGGCGATCGCGACCATGCCCGCTCGGGCGGCACGGCGCAGTGCCGGAGGCGAGGAGGGAGCGAGGGAGGGCTGGCGCATGGTCGAGTCCGGGGCGCCGCCGGGGTGTGTTCACCGCGACGCCGACGCACGTTCATGTGACGGATGCGCAACATATCGACACCCAACCGCAATACTCAACCCATTTCGTCAAACTACCGTCATGTAACCGTCACCTGGCGCTCACGTCGACGATCGGCCACACTGGGGCGATGCCGGCTCCCGATCCGCGTCACGCTGGGCAAACGTCGACCGGCGTGGTCGCCGTCCTCCTCGCCGCCGGGGCCGGATCGCGCTACCGTGACATCGGTCACAAACTGCAGGCGGTGCTCCCGGCGAGCGGATCCGATCCGGCCGGGACGGTGCTCGAACGGGCCGTCGCCCACGTGTTGGCTGCCGAGGTCGGACCGGTCGTCGTCGTGACCGGTGCGATCGATCCCCCGCTGCCCGCCGGGGTGATCCGCCGGCACAACCCGGACTGGGCCAGCGGCCAGGCCAGCTCGGTGCACGCCGGGATCGACGCGGCGCGCGAACTCGGGGCCGGCGCCGTCGTGATCGGGCTCGCCGATCAACCCGCGGTCTCGGTGGCAGCTTGGCGGCAGGTGGCAGCGGCGCCCGGGCCGATTGCGGTGGCGACCTACGGGGGCCGGCGCCGGAACCCGGTGAAGCTCGAGGCCTCGATCTGGGGCCTCGTGCCGCAGTCCGGTGACGAGGGAGCTCGATCGCTCCTGCGCGTTCGTCCCGAACTCGTTCGTGAAGTACCGTGCACGGGTTCACCCGCCGACATCGACACCGTGGAGGATCTCCGCCGATGGCAGACAAGCTGATCAACGAGTTCACCGTGAACCGCCCGATCGAGGAGGCCTGGCCGATCATCACCGACGTCGAGAAGATCGCCCCCTGCCTGCCCGGCGCGGAGCTGCGCGAGATCGAGGGCGACGAGTACCGCGGCATCGTCAAGGTCAAGCTCGGCCCGATCGCCACCGAGTTCGAAGGTGAGGCGCGCATCGTCGAGCAGGACGACGAGCGGCACCGGGCGGTCGTCGAGGCGGCAGGGCGCGACAAGAAGGGCCGGGGGAACGCGAAGGCCGACATCATCGCGGAGGCCGAGAGCCTTTCGCCGACGAGCACACGCTGCGTGGTCACGTGGACCCTCCACATGAGCGGGAAGGTCAGCCAGTTCGGCCGGATCGGGGTGCTCGAGGACGTGAGCGGCAAGCTGATGGCCGACTTCGCCCACAACCTCAACGAGATGCTCGATGTCGAGGACCTCGAGCCGGAGCAGCCGTCCGATGCCCCGCCCGACGCCACCATCGACGAGGCAACCGCCGACGCCACCGCGTCCCCCGGCGCAGCGCCGAGCGACGCGACCGACGGCGGTGCGCCCAAGGTGCGGGTGATCGGAGGGCCGGCGGCCGAGCCGATCGACCTGATGGAGCTCGGCGGTTCGTCGGTCGCCAAACGCGTCGTTCCGGCGCTGCTGGCCCTGCTGCTCGTCGTGCTGCTGCTCCGTCGCCGCCGGAGCTGATGGACGAGCGCGAGCGCATCGGGCAGCTTCTCGGGCGACCGCCCCGTTGCGACTTCGAGGTGGTCGTACACGATCGCGCAGGCGGACCCGTCGTCATCCGCAACGCGCCGTTCCTCGACGACGGGACACCGATGCCGACGCGCTTCTACCTCGTCGGAGCCGAACTCGTGCGGGAGGTGAGCCGACTCGAGGCCGGAGGCGGCGTGCGCGCAGCCGAGGCGGCGATCGACGAGGCCGACGTCGCTGCGGCCCACGCCCGGTACGCCGCGGAGCGAGATCGGGCGATCGCCCCCGGTCACCTCGGCAGCCGGCCGAGCGGCGGGGTCGGCGGCACGCGCGCCGGCGTCAAGTGCCTCCACGCGCACCTCGCCCACACGCTCGCCGGTGGTGACGACGCAGTCGGACGGTGGACGATCGAGCGGCTCACCGCCGCCGGCGTCCAGATCGACGCCCAGCTCGACGTCGGCCGGGATACGGGCCGGGCGAACGACGCGGTGCTCGCCGACGACGCGGGCGAGCGATGAACCGCGACGCCGGCGGGCTGACCGTCACGATCGAGGACCGGGTGGTGCACATCGCGGCGACCGGCGGTGCGGACTGGCGCCTACCGCTCGGCCCTGCGACCCTGTTCGAGGCCGAGCTCGGCCGAGCGGACCCACCGAGCCCGACACAGCTGACCAACGCGCTCGCGGCGGTCCACGACCACTTCGACGACATCGTGATCGAGACGCCGGCGGTGCTCGCCGCGCCATCGCTCGTCGCTCGGGGTGTGCACGCCGACGTGCTCGCCCGGGTCGAGATCGGCGACGACGTCGTCCCGCCCGGCTACCGGCTGCGGCGCGCCGACGCCGAAGAGGTCTTCCGCACTCTGGTGGCCGAACCTGCCGCCGAGCGTCGGTTCAACCCCGGCCTGCCGAGCGACCACGTCGACACGATCATCGCCACCTGTTGCGTCGTCCTGGCGATCATGCGCCGGCTCGACCTCGCCGAGATCGGGATCGCGCCGGGCGCGCCGACCCACGCGCTGGACGCCCGCTGATGGCCCTGCGCCACCCCTCCCGCCCGGCGGCCCCGGTTCGGCTGTACGGCAAACGGGTCATGCTCCGGCCGCTCACCACCGGTGACTTCCGGGCATGGAGCGAGGTCCGGCTGACCAACGAGGAGTGGCTGACGGTCTGGGAACCACGACGCCAGCCGCATCAGCCGGACCCGACCAGGGACAAGGCGGCGTTCACCGCCCGGTGCCTGCAGCGCGACCGCGACCGCGCCGCGGGCACGGCCTACCAGTTCGGGCTGTTCGTCGACCAGTCCGTGGTCGGCGAGGTCAACTTGAACAACATCATCCGCGGCGCGATGCAGTCGGGGACGATCGGCTACTGGATCGACCAGCGGCACGCCGGCAACGGCTACGTCGCCGAGGCGGTGGCGCTCGTGCTGCAGTTCGCGTTCGAGCAACTCCAGCTCCACCGGGTCGAGATCTGCATCGTGCCGCGCAACCTCCGCAGCCGCCGTGTGGTCGAAAAGCTCGGCATCCGCGACGAGGGCGTCGCCGCGCGCTACCTCGAGATCGACGGGTCGTGGGAGGACCACATCCGGTACGGCATTACCGTCGAGGAGTGGGACGCGCGCCGAGACGAGTTCCGCTGACGATGGTTCGCCCGCCGCAACCTGCGGTGGGCGGCCGTGCGGTGGGGGCCGTGCGGGGAGGGGTCAGAATCCGGCGAGGCCGGGGTGCTCTCGGGCCAGCTCGATCGCTTGCGCCCGCTGCCGGCGCAACTCGGTGCGTCGCTTCCACATCTTGGTCTTCCAATGCCGCTTCGAGCGGCCGCGCTTGGCGACTTTGTCCTTGGCCACATCGGAGTCGTGACGGTGCATGGGCTTCCACGCGGTACCCGGCTCGTGGACGTCGGCCGGATCGACGCCGGCGCACACGTCCTGCGCCACGGTTTGGAGCTCGACATGAATCCGGTGCCGCTCGCTGTGGGCGCGGGCACGAACTTCCTGCTTCGGCGGCAACGGCACCTCGGTGGTGCGATGACGCTGGCTCATTGGCTACCTCCTACTTCGTGGATTCCCACGGTGGATTCGGTTGCTGACGGGATGTGCTCCCAGTGGAACGGTACCCGACATCGGTTGCCCGGCCCGCTCCTTCTGTGTAACGATCCTGCGCGATTGTGATCGACACTCGGTGAGCCGCACGCGCGCAACCCGGTCGTGTGGCGATCCGCCTTCAGCGCTTGGCGATCTTGGCCTTCAGCGCGGCCAAGCGCTCCTCGAACCACGGCTGCCGGGTGCTCCAGAGCTGCGGTTCGAGCTCGCGGGCGACCGCCGACGGATGGTCGTCGACGTCGGCCATCGCCTGGATCGTCGCCTTGGTCACGATCGCCAGCTCGCGCGGTGCCGCCGCAGCGCGGGCGGCGAACTCATGGGCGACGGCGAGCAGTTCGTCGGCGGGCACCGAGCGGTAGGCGAGCCCGACCCGTTCGGCTTCGGGGCCGTCGAGCACCTGGCCGAAGACGACCGCCGCCATCGCCGTCTGCGGTCCGGCGATCCGGCGCAACATCCAGGTGTGGCCGCCGCCGGGGTGGATCCCGAGCTGGAGGAAGCGGGTGTCGAGCTTCGCCGACTCGGCGACGATGCGAACGTCGCACCCGAGCGCCAGGTTCATGCCCGCCCCCACCGCCGCGCCGTTGACCGCCGCAACCGTCGGCAGCGGGCTCCGGGCCACCCGCAGGAACCCCTCGTAGATCGTGCCCAGGCTGTCGCCGGTCGCCTCGGCGAGATTGCCGAGGTTGGCGCCGGCGCAGAACGCCGGCGACGTGCCGGTCACGACGATCGCACCGACGGTCTCGTCGGCCTCGAAACGGTCCATCGCCTCGATGATCTCAGCGACCATCGGCGCGGTGAGCGTATTGCGTTCCTCGGGGTGGTCGAGGGTGAGCGTGCCGACGCCGTCGGCGATGTCGGTGAGCACGAGCGGCATGGCTCGAGTCTGGCACGCCGCGGCTCGCTCGACGGCGGCGAGCGGATCAACGACGACAGGACTCGGATCCTCAGATCCCGACTACCCTCCGCATGGCCCATGTTGGACCACGTCTTCACCGATGCCATCAGCGCCCTGCGCGATGCGTTCGAGGCGGCGTTCCTCGAACGGCAGGCATTCGAAGAACACTTCCAGGCCGATGTGCTGCTCGGCGACCTGACATGGGAGACGAGCTACGGGCTCCCCGGCGAGGGCGAACCGCCGCGCGTCGTCGCCCACATCACCTTCGACTGGCCGGCGTGGAGCCAGGCGGCCTACCGCCAGTGGTACATCGAAGAAGAGCTCGAGCAGCGGCCGGCGATCGAGATGGAGATCGTCCTGCGCGTCCAGCGGATGTCCGAGCCGGCCGACCCCGCGCTCGTCTACACCAACGCACCCGAGCAGAGCCCGCTGATCGGTGACGATCGGCTCGAGCGGGCCGGGCTGACCGCCGAGGTCGCCCACCCCGATCCGGTGAACGGCCCGACCGACGGCCGGGTCGAGTACGCGATCGAGATCACCTACGAGGGGTTGTACGAGCTCGCCGAGGAGACCGTTGCCGACGGGACGAGCACGTTGCTCGACGAGCATTTCGGAGCGCTCGGCGGATGGATCGCCGCCACGCTGGTCCGCCTCGGCGATCTCCACCTCTCGTTCCTCCCTGCCGATGAAACATGATGGCGAGATGGCCGACGAACCCGTCCTGATCGAGGTCGCCGAGCAGATCGCGACCATCACGCTCAACCGTCCCGAAGTGCGCAACGCGCTGTCGAGCGACATGTTGCGCCTGCTCACCGACCACCTGCGCGCCGCCGAGGCCGACGACGGGATCGACGTCATCATCCTCACCGGAGCCGATCCGGCGTTCTGTGCCGGTCTCGACCTGAACGAGCTCGGATCCTCGGCGGACAACCTCGCCGGCAGCAGCGGGGCCGACGGCGGCCGCAACCGCGACGGCGTGCGCGGTCCGTTCCCGAAGCTGACCAAGCCGATCATCGGTGCGATCAACGGTGTTGCGGTCACCGGAGGCTTCGAACTCGCCCTGAACTGCGATTTCCTGGTGGCGAGCGAGCGGGCGAAGTTCGGCGACACGCACGCCCGCATCGGCGTCATGCCGGGCTGGGGGCTCACCGTGCTGCTCCCAGCGGCGATCGGCGTGCGCCGGGCGCGCGAGATGAGCTTCACCGGCAACTTCATGGATGCCGCCGAGGCGTACGCCTTCGGGCTGGTCAACCACCTCGTACCCCACGACGACCTGCTTCCGGCCACCCGCCGCATCGCCGCCGACATCGTCGGCAACGATGCCGCCGGCGTGCGCCAGATCCGGTCGACCTACGACCTGATCGCGCTGCACGACGACGATTGGGAGATCGAGGCGCGGGACAGCCGGGCATGGCGCCGCAACCGCTTCAGCCCCGAGGAGATCGCGCAGCGCCGGACCGCCGTCCAGCAGCGCGGCCAGCAGCAGTGAACGTGCCCTGATCGCCGAGTCACCGGATCTGCGTGACCGAACACCGCGACCTCCGACGTCTTCGGTCACACAAACCGGCCGGGCGGGGCTGGGACCCTCCAGGATCTGCGTGACCGAACACCGCGACCTCCGACGTCTTCGGTCACACAAACCGGCCGGGCGGGGCTGGGACCCTCCAGGATCTGCGTGACCGAACACCGCGACCTCCGACGTCTTCGGTCACACAAACCGGCCGGGCGGGGCTGGGCTGGGCTGTGCTGGCCGCGACGGTCAGATCGCTGCGCCGCGGGCGCGGAGATCGTCGCGGATCGCCTGGGCGATGTCGAGCGCGAGGATCTCGGCGCCGACCTCATTGAGGTGGAACCCGTCCGAGGCGCGGACGTCTTTCCCCTGGCCGTCGCGCGGGTCGATCACGAACTCGGCCCACCCGCCGTCGCGACCGGAGAACCGCGTCCAGGTGTCGACGAAGACGATGTCGGGACGTTCGGCCGCGGCGGCCTTGACCGCGTCGTCCTGGATCGCCAGGCGAGCGGTCACGTCGGCGTTGTCGTCGTTCGGGATCCCGACCCAGATCACCGTCCGATCGTCCTCGAGCAACAGGTCCATCACCTCGCCGGCTCGCCGCTGGTACTCCTCGGTCCACTCGGCGGTGTTCTGCACGGGGTCGCCGACGATGAACTCGCCGCTCTCGACCGCCAGCCCCTGGGAGTCGTTGCCGCCGAACGTGACCACGACGATGTCGGGATCGACGGCGGGGAGTTGCGTGGCGAGTTCGGCCGGCCAATCGAAGAAGTCCGGCCGAGCGAGACCGGAGGAGACCTTGTAGTTGAGCTCGGTGTCGACGATCAACGTGGCGTCGAGCAGGCGCTGGAGGTACGGCCCGAACGTGCCGGCGTCGCTGTCGCCGACGATGTACACCTCGGCGGGGTTGTCGGGCGAGGGCGGCCCGCTGGTCTCGACGTCGGGTTCGGTGGTGTCGGTCACCGTCGGCGCGTCGGTGCCGGTGACGCTCGGGTCGCCACCGGCGAGGTCCTGGCCACCGGCGAGGTCCTGGCCACCGACGACGTCGGCCGTAGCGAGCGCCGACGTCCCACCGGCCGGATCAACGGCGTCCCCGCTGCCGGAGCCCGTGCGGATCGCGTCGGTCGGCTCGCCCGCGAGCAGACCGGACGCAAGACGGACCAGCCCGAACCCGACGCCGGCGACCACGGCGACCGCACCGATTCGGCGGACCAGGTACCGCCGACGGCTCACCCGGCGGCGCTGGCGGGCGCGAGGGCCGGGAGCGGGCTGGCGGCGCGACGGGTTTGACACGGGCATTCCGCGCACACGATACGGCGTCGTCGCGCCGGTTGACGGGCAGTCGACCTACCACGCGGTAACGTGTGCGGATCAACGTGAACGGGTTCACAACGACGTGGACCCGCATCTTCAGAAGGGGAGAACATGATCAAGAGCAAGAAGCTGCTCGCGCTCGGCGTGATCGCCGCGCTCGGCGTGGCCGCCTGCGGCAGCGACGACAACACGTCGACGCCTGCCGACACCGACGGCGCCGTCACGACCGAGGCGACGCCTGCCGACACCGAGGCGACGCCTGCCGACACCGAGGCACCGCCTGCCGACACCGAGGCACCGCCTGCCGACACCGCAGCGCCACCCGCCGACACCGAGGCACCGCCCACCGGCGAATCGCCGTGTGACCCGCCGGCCGACCCGGCCCGGGTCGGTGTCGTCTACGACATCACCGGCCGCGGCGACCGTTCGTTCAACGACGCCGCCGGCGCCGGCCTCGACCAGGCGGTCGCCGAACTCGGCGTCGTCGCGGACGAGTCGACCCCGACCGGCGACGGTGACCGCGCCGAGCGGGTGCAGGGTCTCGTCGACGGAGGTGACGGCCTCGTCGTCAACGTCGGCTTCCTCTTCGGTGACGCGGTGACCACCGCATCGGCCGCCAACCCCGGCACCTGCTTCGCGATCATCGACTCCGTCGTCGACGCGCCGAACGTCGCCTCGCTGGTGTTCGCCGAGGAGGAAGGTTCCTTCCTCGTCGGTGCCGCCGCTGCGCTCAAGTCGGCGACCGGCAAGATCGGCTTCATCGGCGGCGTCGAGAACGACCTGATCAAGAAGTTCGAGGCCGGCTACGTCGCCGGTGCCAAGCAGGTCAACCCCGACATCGAGGTGCTGGTCAACTACATCACCCAGCCGCCGGACTTCGGTGGGTTCAACGACCCGGCCCGCGGCCGTGAGATCGCCAGCGCCCAGTACGCCGACGGCGCCGACATCATCTACTCGGCCGCCGGTGGCTCCGGCCTCGGCGCCTTCGAGGCCGCCGCCGATGCCGGCGCACCCGGCGAGGTGTGGGCGATCGGTGTCGACTCCGACCAGTACGTTCTGGTCTCGGCCGATCTCCAGCCGTACATCCTCACCTCGATGCTGAAGAAGGTCGACGTCGCCACGTTCGACACGATCCAGGCATACGCCGACGGCTCGTTCGCCGGAGGCGTGCAGGTGTTCAACCTGGCCTCCGACGGCGTCGACTACTCGACGACCGGCGGCTTCGTCGACGACATCACCGCCGACCTCGACGACCTCAAGCAGCAGATCATCGACGGCACGATCACGGTTCCGGCGACGCCCTGATCCGGTTGCTCGAACCACGCTGACCCGCCAGGCGGTTCGGCGCTGAACACGCAGACGACGCCCGTCCGGACCACTCCGGGCGGGCGTCGTCGCGTCCGGGCATCCACCGCGGGCGGCGGCGCGAAGCCGACCACGACACCGGGGACGTCGTCGGCAGCGTCGCGGATCGACTAAACAACTACCGATGACTGACACGGCATCGGACGACACCTCCGCCGTCGCGACGCAACCGTTGGCGATCGAACTGCGCGACATCGTCAAGCGGTTCCCTGGCGTCGTCGCCAACGATGGCGTCAACCTGTCGGTCAAACCCGGGACGATCCATGCGATCGTCGGCGAGAACGGTGCCGGCAAGTCGACGCTGATGAAGACGCTCTACGGCGCCCACCGCCCCGACGAGGGCACGATCGCCGTCAACGGCGTCATCAAGGAGTTCCACTCACCCAAGGACGCGATCGCCTCCGGGATCGGCATGGTGTTCCAGCACTTCATGCTCGCCGCGAACTTCACGGTGTGGGAGAACATCGTCCTCGGCCAGGAACCCGGCTCGGCGTTCAAGCTCGCTCCCGGCCGGGCGCGCGATCGAATCCGTGAGCTCGGCGAGCAGTACGGGTTGGAGGTCGACCCGGACGCGCTGATCTCCGACCTCGGCGTCGGCGAGAAGCAGCGGGTCGAGATCCTGAAGGTGCTCTACCGCGGTGCCAACATCCTGATTCTCGACGAGCCGACGGCGGTGCTCGTCCCCCAGGAGGTCGACGAGTTGTTCGACTCGTTGCGCGATCTGACCGCACGGGGTTCGACGGTGATCTTCATCTCACACAAGCTCGACGAGGTGCTCAAGCACACCGATGCGATCACGGTGATCCGGCAGGGCAAGACGGTCGGCGAGGTCGATGACCCGACCGCTGTGACCTCGCACGAGCTCGCCGAGATGATGGTCGGCAGCGAACTGCCCACCCCCGAGACGCGCGAGAGCACGGTCACCGACATCCCGGTGCTCGAGCTGAGCAACATCACCGTGCGCCCCGACGAGGACGGCGCCCGCCTCATCCTCGACGACGTCAGCCTGACCGTGCACCAAGGCGAGGTCGTCGGCATCGCCGGCGTCGAGGGGAACGGCCAGAGCGAGCTGATCGAGGCGATCATGGGCCTGGTCGACTTCGAGGGGACGATCCGCCTCGACGGGGACGACATCACCAGACTGTCCACCCAGGCGCGCCGCTCGCGCGGCATCGGCTACATCCCCGAGGACCGCCAGAAGGACGGACTCGTGCTGTCGTTCCTGCTCTGGGAGAACGTCGCGCTCGGCCATCAGCACGACCCGCCGTTCGCCAAGGGACCCTGGCTCGACATCGCCGGGTCGCGCGCCCAGACCGAGAAGATCGTCGACGAGTTCGACGTCCGCACACCGGGCATCGAGGTCCCGATGCTCACCTTGTCCGGCGGGAACCAGCAGAAGCTGGTCGTCGGCCGGGAGATGACCGCGACGCCCAAGGCGCTCGTCGCCGCGCACCCGACGCGGGGCGTCGACGTCGGCGCCCAGGCCGGCATCTGGGACTTCCTGCGCAACGCCCGGGCGATGGGCCTGGCCACGCTGCTGATCTCGGCCGATCTCGAGGAGCTGATCGGGCTGTCCGATCGGCTGCTCGTCATGCTGCGCGGCAAGATCGTCGCCGAGGTCGACCCGGCGACGGTGACTCCCCCCGACCTCGGCTCGTACATGACCGGAGCGAAGGGCGGTCACGACTGATGGACGTCGGCAACCTGCTCAATCGTCTCTGGCGTGCGCTGCTGGCTCCGCTGATCGCGGCGGTGGCGGCGATCCTCATCTCAGCGCTGGCGCTGGTGATCTCGGGCAACGACCCGCTCGAGGCGTTCCGCGAGATGTGGAAGACGATCGACTCCACCGAGTCGGTCGTACTGATCATCAACCGCGCCGTGCCGTACTACATCTCCGGCGTCGCCGTCGCCATCGGGTTCAAGATGAACCTGTTCAACATCGGGTCGAACGGCCAGTACCTGCTGGCGGCGCTGATCGCCGGGTGGGTCGGCGGTGAGCTGGACCTGTGGGCCCCGCTGCACGTCGCGGTCGTGTTCCTCGTCGCCGTCGCCGTCGGCGGGGCCTGGGCGATGATCGCGGCGATCCTCAACGTCACCCGCAACGTCAACGTCGTGATCTCGACGATCATGCTGAACTTCATCGCGATCGGGCTGAGCGCCTTCCTGCTCGCCGAGGTGTTCCGCGACGAAGTGCGCGGCGGGCTCGTCGCCCAGACCAAGGAGATGCCCCCGTCCGGACGGATCCCGGCGCTCAACAAGCTGATCGAGCTCGTCGGGTTCAACTTCGCACCGGGGGTCCTGCTCTACGGCTGGCTGGTCTTCGCCTTCGTCCTCGGCGTCGCCTACCACGTCCTGCTCAACCGCAGCCGGTTCGGCTACGACCTGCGGCTGTCCGGTCAGAACCCGAGCGCCGCGCTCACCGCCGGCGTCAACCCGAAGAAGATGGTGCTGATCACGCTGACGATGTCGGGCGCCGTCGCCGGCATGATCGGCCTCCCCTTCCTGCAGGCCGACCCGAACTTCTACAAGTACGGCGACGCGTTCCCGACGATGCTCGGCTTCACCGGGCTCGGCCTCGCCCTGCTCGGTCGCAACCACCCCGCCGGCATCGCGGCCGCGGCGATCGTGTGGGCGACGATCGAGCGCGCGACCCAGCGGCTGGCGCCGATCGGCGTGCCCCAGGAGATCGGCCGGATCCTGCAGGGCTCGTTCCTGCTGGTCGCAGTCATCGCCTACGAGGTGGTCCGGCGGCGCAACGAGGCGGCGGCGGTGGCCGCTGCCGCGGCGGCGACCGCCGCGCATCGCGACGACTCGGACTTCGAACCGGAGACCCTCTCAGGAGCGCCGATGTGACCACGACCGTGGATGCCACACCGACACAGGTGCCCGAACCGGCCGAGCGCAGCTTCCGCTCGTCGCGCTGGTTCCCCTTCGCGCTGGCGCTCGCCGCTGTCGCCGTCATGTCGATCGCCCGAATCTGGGCCGACAACGACGACCTCACGTCGAGCGGCACGTTCGGGACGGCACTGCGAACCGCGGCCCCGATCGGGCTCGCCGGCCTGTCGGGCCTGGTCGCCGAGCGCAGCGGCACGATCAACATCGGCCTCGAGGGAATGATGGTCATGGGCACGATCTTCGCCGGATGGTGGGGGTGGCAGTTCGGGGCGCCGGCGGCGATCATCGGCGGCATCGTCGGCGGCATGCTCGCCGGGCTGGTGATGAGCGTCGCCACCACGACGTTCGGCGTGAACCACATCGTCGCCGGCGTGGCGATCAACCTGATCGCACCCGGGATCGCCAGATTCATGGCGAGCGAGCTGTTCACCGACGTGCAGGGCGGATCGGTCACGTCGTCGCCGGGCAACAAGGGCAGCATCGGCTCGTTCAGCATCCCCATCCTGTCGTCGGGGGTCACCGACAACGACACCGGCATCCTCGGGTGGATCGAGGACACCGGGTGGTTCCTCGTCGCCGACATCGCCGGCATCACCCGGGGCCTCACCCACAACGTGTCGTGGGACGTCGCCCTGGCGATCGCGATGTTCGTCGGCGTCGGCTACATGCTCTGGCGGACCCCGTTCGGCCTGCGGCTGCGCTCGGCCGGCGAGCGACCGTCGGCGGCTGACTCGCTCGGCGTCAACGTGCATCTGATGCGGTATTACGGCATGGCGATCTCCGGCGGCCTCGCTGGAATGGGCGGAGCGGTCCTCGTGCTGTTCGCCAACCGGTACCAGGAGAATCAGGTCGCCGGCCGCGGGTTCCTCGGGCTCGCCACGATGATCTTCGGCAACTGGATGCCAGCGGGCACCGCCGCCGGCGCGGGGCTGTTCGGCTATGCCCAGGGCATCACGCTGCGCACCAACCCCGGCGACCTGGTCCGCGCCCTGCTCGTCGTCGCCGCCGTCGGCCTCGCGTTGACGGCGCTGTGGATGGTCGGGCAGCGGAGCTGGCGCGGCTCGGGGATCCTGATGACGGTCGCCCTGATCACCATGTGGGCCTACCTCGTGACCGAGCGCCCGAACAACCAGCTGGTGTTCGTGACCCCCTACGTCGTGACGCTGATCGCCGTCTCTGTCGGGGCCCGGCGACAACGGCCACCGGCCGAGGAAGGCATCCCCTGGTTCAAGGGGATGCAGTGACCTGGCGCGCCCTCGCGCCGAGCCGCCCGTACTTCAGGCTCTCAGCTCGGCCCGCGCCTCGACCTGGATGCCGCCGCGGGGGCGCTGGGTGAGGGTGACGGCGACCCGGCCCGGCCGTGCCGTCCCCATGATCTCGGCAGCGATCTCGGCGGCGAGCGCCTCGGCGAAAACCGCCCGGTCGCGGAACCGCCACAGGTAGAGCTTGAGGCTCTTCGACTCGACGCACCATTCGCCGGGCTCGTACTCGATGACCACCGCCGACAGGTCGGGCTGCCCGGTCACCGGGCACACCGAAGCGAGTTCGTCGGTGCGAAACGTCACCGTCGTCACGTGTTCGGGCGCCGGGAAGACCTCGACGTGGTCGATCGGATGGCGGACGGTGCCACCGAGGACGGTCAGTTCCATGACGACCAAGGCTACTGTCGGCTGACCGAGCCGGAATCGAGATCTTCCGTACCCCTCTCTCGAGCTCGGGGCGTTGCACGGTTCCGGCGCCGCGATCCCGGCCGGGCTCGGGCTGACCGCGCCGGAGCTCGCCAACGTCGCCGCCGGCCACACACCGTCACCGCCGGCACCGCAGAGGCACCGGTGCTCGATCGGTTCGACTCCGGGCCGCTCACGCCGGGCAGCAACATTGCGATCAGCTTCGACGTGCCGGGCGTGTGCTCGCTGTTCTGCACCCTGCGCCCCGGCATGGCCGCCACCGTGACCGTCTCCGACTGACCCGACCGGTCGGCCCGACGGCGGGGCACGAGCTCGCGGGTTACGCGTCGCCTGCCACCGGAAGTATGGTCGCGGCGATGTTGACCGACGAGCAGGTCGAGGCGTACCGGCGCGACGGGTTCCTGGTCGTTCCCGACTTCGTGCCGGTCGCCGAGTGCGCCCGCTTGCGCGACCGGGCGCTCGACATCGTCGCCGCCTGGGAGCCGAGCGAGCATCGCACGGTGTTCACCACCAACGAACGGGAGCGGGTCTCGAACCGCGAGTTCCTCGACAGCGGGGCGACGACGTGGTGCTTCTTCGAGGAGGATGCGTTCGGACCGGACGGCGAGCTGCGCCAGCCCAAGGAGCTGAGCATCAACAAGATCGGCCACGCGATGCACGACCTCGACGATGAGTTCGAACGGTTCGCCCGCCAGCCCGCACTGGCCGAGGTGGCCGCCGACATCGGACTCGACGATGCGCTGGCCCTCCAGTCGATGTACATCTTCAAGCAACCGCAGATCGGCGGGGAGGTCGGGTGCCATCAGGACGCGACGTTCCTGTTCACCGACCCGATCACGGTGACCGGGTTCTGGTTCGCGATCGAGGACGCCACGCTCGACAACGGATGCCTGTGGGCGGCGCCGGGCGGCCACCGCGGCCCGCTCCGCAACCTGTTCAAGCGAAACGCGAGCGGCGACGGCACGGTCTTCGAGACGCTCGACGGCACGCCGCTGCCGCCGCCCCCTCCGGCTGCGGGCCTCGTCCCGCTGGAGGTGTCGGCGGGCACGCTCGTCGTGCTGCACGGTTTGCTCCCCCACTGGAGCGGCGTCAATCGGTCGCCGCGCAGCCGCCACGCCTACTCGCTGCACTGCGTCTCAGCGGCCGCCGAGTATCCCTCGTTCAACTGGCTCCAGCGACCGGCCGACCTCCCACTACGAGCGCTCGGTAGCGTGTCGGCATGACCTCCGACGCGCTGATCCGCCGCGCACCGAAAGCGCTGCTCCACGATCATCTCGACGGCGGCCTGCGACCGGCGACGGTGATCGACCTCGCCGCCGAGTACGGCTACGGCGGCCTGCCGACCACCGACGTCGACGATCTCGCCACCTGGTTCAACCGGGGAGCCAAGCGCAACGACCTCGTGCTCTACCTCGAGACGTTCGCCCACACCGTCGGGGTGATGCAGCACCGCGACGCCATCGAGCGGGTCGCGTACGAGTGCGCCCAGGATCTCGCCGTCGACAACGTGGTCTACGCCGAGGTGCGCTTCGCCCCAGAACTGCACATCGAGGCGGGGCTGACACTCGACGAGGTGATGGACGCGGTGCTCGAGGGGTTCCGCCGCGGCGCCGAGAACACCGACCTCGTGATCTACACGATCGCCTCGGCGATGCGCACCGCCGCCCACAGCCTCGAGATCGCCGAACTCGCCGTGCGCAACCGCGACCGGGGCGTCGTCGGCTTCGACATCGCAGGTGCCGAGGCCGGGTACCCGCCGACGCGTCATCTCGGTGCGTTCCAGTACGTGATGCGGGAGAACTTCCACTCGACGATCCACGCCGGCGAGGCGTTCGGACTGCCGTCGATCTGGGAGGCTGTGCAGTTCTGCGGTGCCGAGCGGCTCGGCCACGGCGTCCGGTTGATCGACGACATCGCGGTCGGGAGCGGTCCCACGTCGGCCAAGCTCGGCCGGCTCGCCAGCTACATCCGCGACCGCCGCATCCCCCTCGAGATCTGCCCGACGTCGAACGTCAACACCGGTGTCGTCAGCTCGATCGCCGACCACCCGATCGGGATGCTGCGGCGACTGCAGTTCCGCGTCACGGTCAACACCGACAACCGGCTGATGAGTGACACGTCGATGACCAAGGAGATGACCCAGCTCCGCGAGGCCTTCGGCTGGGATCTCGACGACTTCCAGTGGCTGACGGTCAACGCGATGAAGTCGGCGTTCGCTCCGTTCCCGGAACGCCTTCGGTTGATCAACGGGATCATCAAGCCGCAATACGCGTTGCTGAGGGCCGAATCCGCACTCGGGGAGACCTGACATGCCAGTCGAGACCATCGTCGTCGACCACCCGCTGGTCGCCGACGCGCTGGCCCGCATCCGCGACAAGGAGACGCCCAACGCGTTGTTCCGGCAGAACCTCGAACGCATCGGCCGGCTGCTGATCGTCGAAGCGACCCGATCCCTCCCGACCGTCGAGGGCACGGTCGAGACCCCGCTGACCACGGCGCCGGTGACGACGCTCGCCGTCCAGCCGGTGATCGTGCCGATCCTGCGGGCCGGGCTGGGGTTCCTCGCTCCGGCCCAGGACCTCCTGCCGTCGGCCGACATCGGGTTCATCGGCATCGCCCGCAACGAGGAGACCCATCGGCCCGAGCCCTACGTCAACAAGTTGCCCGAGACGCTGGCCGGTCGACCGGTGATCGTGGTCGACCCGATGCTCGCCACCGGTGGCTCGCTGCTCCACACCCTCGAGCTCCTGGTCGAGCGCGGCGCCACCGAACCGCTGACCGTCGTCTGTGCGCTCGCCGCGCCCGAAGGCATCCAGACGATCGCCGACTCCGGCCTGTCGGTGACGCTGTTCACCGCGGCCGTCGACGACCACCTCAACGAGCACGCGTTCATCGTCCCCGGCCTCGGCGACGCCGGCGACCGCCAGTTCGGCGCCCCCGCCTAGCGTTGACACCGCTGGCGTCCGACACCGGGTGTTAACGCTGGGGGGCGAGGGCGGCGAGGGCGGCGAGAAGCGCAGCCAGGTCGGCTGGGTCGAGGTCGACCGCCTCGCCGTACAGCTTGACCTTCGGTTCGGTGCCACTCGGCCGGACCTGGAGCCGGACGCGATCCGCGAGCATCAGCCGGACCAGGTTGGCCTCCGGGTAGCCGATCACGTCCTCGACGCGACGTCCACCGATCTCGGCGGGTGGCGACGCCGCGATGTCGGCGACCCACGCCGCCCCGGCCGCGGGCGAGATGCGCACCGCAGCGTCGGCGGTCACGTGCCGGCCGTACTGGTCGGCGATCGCGTCGAGCCGGTCCTGGACCGTGCCGCCATCGGCCGCGGCACAGGCAGCGATCTCCGCCATCATCACCGCAGCGGTGATGCCGTCCTTGTCGAGCGGCCGATCGGTGACCAGATACCCCAGGGCCTGCTCGTAGGCGAACACCAGCCGCAGTTCGGGGTGCTCGGTGGCCACCTTGCCCATCCACTTGAAGCCGGTGAACGTCTCCTCGCCGTGTACGCCGTGGCGTTCGGCCATCCGCATCAGCAGCGACGACGAGACCAGCGAGGTGATGACGAGGCGGTCGTCGCCTTCGGTGTGGTTCAGGATGTGGTCGGCGAAGAGCCACCCGATCTCGTCGCCGGCCAGGCGCCGCCAACCGCCGTCCGGTTGCGGGATCGCGACCCCCAGCCGGTCGGCGTCGGGGTCGTTGGCCAGTGCGACGGCAGCGCCTGAGGACTCGGCGAGAGCGAGCAGAAGGTCCATCGCCCCCGGTTCCTCCGGGTTCGGGAACGAGACGGTCGGGAACCGGCCGTCGGGCTGGTGTTGCTCCGCGACGACGAACGGCGGATCGAACCCCGCAGCCACGAACGCCCGCTCGACCGTCGCGCCTCCGACCCCGTGCATCGCGGTGTACGCGACCGGGACCCCGGCCACGTCGGGGCGGAGGCGCACCGACGGGACGAACCGCACGTAGGCGTCCGACCACGAGGTGTCGAGCCACTCGATCAACGGATCGTCGTCCGGAGCCAGCTCGACCGTCAGCGGGTCGACGGCGGCGATGCGGGCGGCGATCTCCGTGTCGATCGGCGTGACGATCTGCGAGCCGGTGTCGAGGTACACCTTGTAGCCGTTGTCCGCCGGCGGATTGTGCGAGGCGGTCACGACCACGCCGCCTGCCGCACCGAGCCCGGTGATCGACCACGCGAGCACCGGCGTGGGTTGAACCCCGGGATGCAACATCGAGCGAATGCCCATCGCCGCGAGCACGCGGGCGGTGTCGACGGCGAACACGTCGCTCTTACGCCGCGCGTCGTGGGCGACGACGACACCGCGCTCGGCAGCGCTGTTGTCGCTGTCGAGCAGCCAGCGGCCGAGCCCCGCCGCCGCCTGGCGCACGACCAGCCGGTTCATCCGCATCGAGCCGGCGCCGACCGCGGCGCGCAGACCGGCAGTGCCGAACTGGAGTGAGCCGTCGAAGCGCGATGCGAGCTCCGCGGTGTCGCCTCGCTCGGCGGCGGCGATCAGAGCACCGAGCTCGGCGCGGATGTCGTCGTCCGGCTCGGATCGGAGCCAGCGCCGCGCACCGTCGAGCAGCGCATCCCCGGCGGCAGCGATCGGACGGGCGGAAGCGGCGGTGGCCTGCAGGCCGGCGGCATCGCTCCGGTCCGGTGAGGTTCGATCGTCAGCCATCACCGACGAGCGTACGCAGCTCGACGAGCGGGCGCGGCCCGACGTGACCGATCACCTCGGCCGCGGCGACCGAACCGAGGTGACCGCATTCGACCAGCTCCCGCCCCGTCGTCATCCCATAGAGGAAGCCGGCGGCGAAGAGATCTCCGGCTCCCGTCGTGTCGATCACGCGGTCGACGGGCACGGCGGGGACCTCGAGCACCTCGTCGGGCGTGATGATCACGCAGCCCTGGGCACCGCGGGTGACCGCCGCCATCTCGCACTCGTCGCGCAGCGCGGCAACGGCGGCGTCGAAGGAGTCGAGCTCGTAGAGCGCGAGGAGCTCGTGCTCGTTACCGAACAGCAGGTCGACGCTGTCCCGGACCAGCGCACGGAAGTCGGCGCGATGTCGGTCGACGCAGAACGAGTCCGACAGCGTCAGCGAGACGATCCGACCGTGGTGGTGGGCGACCTCGGACGCGTGCCGGAACGCCGCTTTCGCATCGTCGCGATCGTAGAGGTACCCCTCCATGTACAGGATCCCCGAGTCGGCGATGACGTCGGTGTCGACATCTTCGACCGACAGGAAGCTCGACACGCCGAGGTAGGTGTTCATCGTCCGCTGGGCATCGGGCGTCACGACGATCACGCAGCGTCCGGTCGGCGTCCCGTGGTCGTGCGCCGCGTGCTTGAACGCAACCCCGACCGCGCGGAGGTCGTGCCCGAACACCTCGCCGAGATCGTCACCGTTGACCTTGCCGACGTAGGCCGCGCGACCACCGAAGCTGGCGACGCCGCACATCGTGTTGGCCGCCGAGCCACCGCTCATCTCGACCGCTCCGTCGAGCGCTTCGTAGAGCTGCACCGCCCGCTCGGTCTCGATCAACGTCATCGACCCCTTGACCAGGTCGTGGGCGTCGAGGAACCCCTCGGATGCGTGGGCGATCACGTCGACGAGCGCGTTGCCGATTCCGACCACGTCGAAGGTGGCGGGGCGATCGGCCGGCGAGGACGTCGGCGGGCGATTCGGGTCCGGCACGGGTCGACACGCTATCCCGGACCCGCCCGATCGGCGTGCTCGCCGGCCAGGCGCAGCGGTACCATCCCGCCGATGGCATCCGCGATCTCCGCCCTCGATCCGTACCGACTCCCGACGGTGGCGACGCCCAGCCGGTACGATGTCCGGCTCCGCCCGGACCTGGACGACGGGATCTTCACGGGCGAGGTCACCGTCCGGGTCGATCTCCACGCACCGATCGAGCAGCTCGTCCTCAACGCCGCGGAGCTCGAGATCACCGCCTGCTCGGTCGACGGCACCGACGCGACCTGGTCGCTCGACGACGAGACCGAGCGGTTGTTCGTCACGCCCGCCGTCGCGCTCGATGCAGCCGAGGCGACCCTGACGATCCGTTTCAACGGTATTCTCAACGACCTGTTGCGCGGGTTCTACCGCAGCACGTACACCGACGACGATGGCGTCGAGCAGGTGATCGCCACCACGCAGATGGAGTCCACCGACTGCCGGCGGGCGTTCCCCTGCTGGGACGAGCCGGAGTTCAAGGCCGTGTTCGGCGTCGTGCTCGACGTCGCCGACGGGCTGACCGCGATCTCCAACGGGCCTGAGGTCGACCGCAGCAGCGCGGACGGCCGGACCGTGATCCGATTCGCCGACACGATGGTGATGAGCTCGTACCTCGTCGCCTTCGTGGTCGGTCGGCTGGACTCGACCGAGCCGGTCGTCGTCAACGGGGTGCCGATGAGGATCGTTCACGTCCCGGGCAAGGGGCACCTCACCGACTTCGGCCTCGAGGTGGGCGCGTTCTGCCTCGACTGGTTCGAGAAGTACTACGGGATCGCCTACCCGGGCGAGAAGGTCGACCTGATCGCCCTCCCCGATTTCGCCGCGGGGGCGATGGAGAACCTGGGGTGCATCACGTTCCGTGAGAACCTCCTCCTCGTCGACCCCGCCACGAGCACGCAGAGCGAGCAGCAGAACGTCGCCGATGTCGTCGCCCACGAGCTGGCGCACATGTGGTTCGGTGACCTGGTCACGATGCGATGGTGGAACGGGATCTGGCTGAACGAGGCGTTCGCCACGTTCATGGAGATCGCGGCCTGCGAGGCGTTCCGCCCCGAGTGGGAGCGCTGGACGAGCTTCGGGCTCGAGCGGAGCGTCGCGTTCGACACCGATTCGCTCGACAGCACGAGACCGGTCGAATACGAGGTGCGCTCACCGGCGGACTGCGAAGGCATGTTCGACGTGCTCACGTACCAGAAGGGCGGCGCCCTCCTGCGCATGCTCGAGCAGTACCTCGGTGTCGAGCGCTTCCGGGAGGGGGTCAACCACTACCTGCGGACCCACGCCTACGGCAACACCGAGACCAACGACCTGTGGGACGCGATCGAGGCGACCTCGGGCGAGCCCGCACGGCGGATCATGGACTCGTGGATCTGGCAGGAGGGGTACCCGCTCGTGTCGGTGCGTGCGGTCCGCGACGAGGACGGCGCGGCGGGCATCGAGGTACGCCAGCGCCGCTTCCGGTTCGGTGCCGACCGCCCCGACGACCCGACCTGGGCGATCCCGATCCACGTCCGCAACGGTGACGACGTCACGACACTGCTGCTCGAGGACGCCGACCCCCTCACGTTCGAGCCCGCCGATGCGAACGCCGCCGTCGTGGTCAACGCCGGCGGTCACGGGTTCTACCGCGTCGACTACGACCACGAGCTGCGCTCGCGGTTCGACAACGACGTGCTCACCAAGCTCGACACGCTCGAGCGGTTCAACCTCGTCGACGACGCATGGGCGGCAACGGTCGCAGGGCGCATGCCGGCAGAGGAGATGCTGGAGTTCCTGGAGGGGTTCGCCGACGAGCGGGAGTACGCGGTGTGGCAGGCGATCGTGATCGCGTTGCGCGGTCTCGACAGGCTGCTCGATGCCGATGCCGACCAGGCGTTCCAGCTCCGGGTCCGCCGGCTCGTCGCTCCTGCGCTGGACGTCCTGGGCGATCCCGAACCCGACGAGCGCGACCTGACCGGAAAGCTGCGCGGCCTGCTGACGTCGACGCTCGGGGTCCTCGGCGCCGACGAGGAGACCCGCCGGCGATGCCGCGAGCTGTACGAGGCCGCGGCCGCGGACCCGTCGAGCGTCGATCCGGAGCTGACCGCCGCGGCGACGAGCGTCGTCGCGACGAGTGGCGACTCCGCGCTCTACGACCGGATGCTCGACCGGTTCCGGAACGGGGCGACGCCACAGGAGAAGCTCCGCCACCTCTACGCGCTCGCCGAGTTCGACGATGCCGACCTCCTGCTGCGCACGTGTGAGCTGGCGCTGACCGATGCGGTGAAGACCCAGAACGCCCCCTTCCTGCTCGGCGCAGCGATCGCCAACCGGCGCCATGGCGCGGTGGCGTGGCACTTCCTGCACCGCCGTTGGGCCGAGGCCAACAAGCGCTTCCCGAGCAACACGATCGTGCGCATGATCGGGCCGCTGAAGCTACGCACCGAACCCGACGTGGTCGCGGACGCACAGGGGTTCTTCGCCGAGCACCCGATCGAGCAGGCGATCAAGACGATGGAGCAGATCCTCGAGCGTCAGCGGGTCAACGCGGCACTGCGCGAGGACCAATCGGTGCCGTTCGCCGCCGCGTTGCTCCGCGAGTGACGACACGAACTCCCTGGTCACAACGTTTATCACCGAATCTTCATCCGGATTCGGGACGTGCGTCGTAGATCAGGCAGACCAGGGGATGGTCCCCATGGTCACGATCCGAAAGGAAACCCAATGAAGAAGCTTCTCGCAGGCCTGGCGGCGGTAGCTGCCGCCGCCCTGGTCGTCCCGGGCGCTGCCAGCGCCCAGAGCGACGCCAACATCACGTTGATCCACGGGATCCCGGGCGTCACGGTCGATGTCTCCGTCGACGGCGCCGTCGTGCTCCCAGGCTTCGAACCCGGCGCGGTGCAGGACATCAGCGCCTTCGCCGGCCAGACCCTGGTCAACCTCGAGGTCCTCGTCGCCGGTACCGACACGGTGGCGATCGGCCCGATCGCCGAGTTCCCGGTGCCGTCCTCCGGCAGCTACACCGTCATCGCCCACCTCGACGCCGACGGCAACCCGACGATCAGCGCCTTCGAGAACAACGCCGCATCCGTCGTCGACGGCAGTGGCCGCCTGACCGTGCGCCACGCCGCCGCAGCGCCGGCAGTCGACATCGTGCTCGGTGACGCCCGTCCGGTCGAGAATGCGTCGAACGGCGACAGCGCCGACCTCGACCTCCCGGCCGGCGAGATCTCCGGAGCGCAGATCGCGCCGACCGGTGGCGAGCCGATCGCCGACGTGCCGACCGTTACCCTGGCCGCCGGCACCAACCTGATCGTGTACGCCGTCGGCTCGCTCGAGGACGAGACCTTCACGTTCTACACCCAGGAGCTGCCGCTGGAGACCGAGGCCTCGGCCCCGGCCTCGAGCGACGGCACCCCCGCCCCGACCGCCGTCAACACCGGTGACTCCCTCAGCCAGTCGAGCAACTCGGTTGCGCTGTTCGCCGCTGCCGCCGGCCTCTTCCTGCTCGGTGGTGGCGCCATCGCCCTCCGCCGCCGCACGGTCGAGAGCTGAACACACGATTCCCCCACTGACGACGTGAGCGCCCGTTCCACCCCCCTCCCCACCAAGGGACGGGCGCTCGCCGTCATCGCGATCATCGCCCTCGCGGGTGCGGCTCTGCTGGCGTTCGCCGGCTTCCGTGCCAGCGGGGGCGATGCTTCGGTTCTGGAGGTCGAGGATGCAATCGCCTCGGTTCCCCCCTCGACGGTGCCGCCGGTCGTGACCTCCGTCGCGACCACTGCGCCACCCACCCCACCGACGACCGAGTCCGGGCTGTCCCCTCTGGCCGACCTGCTTGGCGACCAGTACTCCGCCGTCCCCGACGAGGTCGAACCACGGCCCCGGCCGGTCGGGATGCAGATCTCCTCGATCGACGTGTCTCGCTACCCAGTGCGCGAGGTCGGCCTGCAGGACAACGGCCAGCTCGAGATCCCCGATGAGACCGAGATCGGCTGGTACAAGTACGGTGCCACGGCCGGTCGGCCCGGCGCCACCGTGCTCGCCGCCCACGTCAACTGGCGTGGCTCGCAGGGGCCGTTCTCCCGGCTCGGGATCGTCGAGCCCGGCGATCAGATCGAAGTGGCGTTGGACGATGGCACGGTCCGCAACTACGAGGTGGTCGAGCGGACGATGTACGGCAAACTGGCCCTGCCCCGAGATCGGATCTGGCGCAACACCGGCCCCGAGGAACTCGTCCTGATCACCTGCGGGGGCGAGTTCAACCCCGAGATCCGGAGCTTCAAGTCCAACATCGTCGTCTACGCGGTGCCGGTCGCACCCTGACGTCGGTTCCGCTGCGCGGCCACCCGTGTCAGCGTTTCTCGAGCTTCCACACCTGCTCGGCCGGCCAGCGCCTGGCCCACGCCGCCGGGGTCTGGTACTCCTGACCGGTGGCCTCGTCCGGCGCCTGGATCTCGATGTAGTCGACGACGTCGAAGCCGACGTCGCGGAACAGCCGGAGCCACTCCGAGATCGGGAGGTTGAACTCGATCCCGCCCGGATCGATCTCGGCCTCGGTCCAATCCAGCACACGCAAGCCGAAGTACGGCCGCTCGAGATGCTCGGTGACCGGCCCGTCCCCGGCCGGCGACGAGCAGACGATGGCGAGTGGGTGGTTGCCGAGGAAGACGAGGCTTCCCCCAGGGCGCAGCAGCCGGTGCGCCTCGGCGATCCAGACGAACGGGTCGCACCAGATCGCCGCCCCGTACTCGGAGACGGCGAGATCGAAGGAGCCGTCGGGTTGCGCGACGGCCTCGGCGTTGCCGTGCACCCATTCGATGTCGTCGATCCCGTGCTCGGCGGCGAGCCGGCGGGCGGTCGCCAACTGCGCCTCGGAGTTGTCGATCGCATACACGTCGGCACCGCGGCGGTGCATCCACGCCGACACGTAGCCCGTACCGCAGCCGAGTTCGATCGCCCGCACGCCGACCAGATCGTCGGCGAGGAGATGGAGCTCGGTCTCGGGCACCTCCCATATCCCCCACCGCGGCGCCGAACGCCACAGCCGCTCCCCGCCGGCGATCCACTCGGGGGCGTACTCGTCCCAGTAGCGGCGGTTCTCGGTGACGTGCTGTGCAGGCTCGGCCATCTCGCGCACGGTAACCCGGGCGCACCGGCGCCGCTCCCCGACGCCGTCCGGGCGTTGGCAATGACGGCCTGGCCACCGGTAAGCTGGCCAACACGATCGGGGCTATAGCTCAGTTGGTAGAGCGCGACAATCGCACTGTCGAGGCCAGGAGTTCGATTCTCCTTAGCTCCACCCGAGCCCGCCGGCGCGAGGTCCCTGCGAGACCCAGGTCGCCGAGCGCGCGCCGAGGTCGGTCACCGCTGCGTCCATCTGGCGCCGTCGCCGGCAACCAGCCGGGCAACGGCGAGCCGCCGGACGCGGCGTGCACGTCACCGTGCCGGGATCAGCGCTGCTCGAGCCAGCCGTCGCTCCACCCGGTGTCGCCGAGGCGGCGCAACTGGGTGAGGCGGTAGATGTACAGCGTCAGCACGACGAAGGACGCGGCGAACGCGTACAGCATCGCCGTCGACGACGTGGTCGCGGCGAGGAAGAGCGTGCACGCCGTCGTGACCAGGAGGACGAACAGCACGTTGGTCCGGCGTCGCCGGACCGCGACCCGCGGGTCGATCCGATGCGGGGCGACCTCGCGGCGCGGTGCCGACGAGGCGCGGTGCATCTGCGCCTGACGATGTGGGCGTTGATGGCCGCCGGTCGGGTCGCCGTGGGTCCGCAGGCGATGACCGCTGCGGGCGCTGTCGGCGCCTCGCCCACCCGACCGCTGACGCGGCGCGGTCGTCGTGGCGCCGCGCAGCGCGGATTGGCGATGGTGCGCGTGTTGGGCACCGGGCCGGCCACCAGCTGCGGGCCGCTGCAGCGGCGACTGCGCCAGCGGACGGCCGATCGGACGGATCGCCCCGCGCGACGGGGTGGCAGTGCTCTGCAGCTTGTTGAGCTGGCGGCGGAAGTCGGTCACCGAGGAGTTCGGGCGGTTCTCGACGCGCGAGCGAAGCATCGGCGGGATGAGGACGGCGGCCCAGGCGGCGGCGACGACGAGGAGTACGAGTTGAGCCATGGAGAAAGATCTGATCAGAGGTGCAGCTGCAAACTAGCCGCTGGACGCATCATTGTGACGATTCTACGACAATTGTGACGCGGTCGGCAATGATCCCCGTGATCGACGTCACACCGGCCGAGCACCCGAACCGCCGTCGTCGGACGGCGAGGTCGACGGTGCGGGCGCCCCGTGGGGGTCGGTGAAGTCGCGGCTCGGGCTCGCCGCGAGCGAGCCGTCGTTCGGGTCGCCGAGCCGCCGGTAGGTCCCCGAGCGGCCACCGGTCTTCTCCCAGAGCGCGAGCTCGCCGATCACCATCGCCCGGTCGGCCGACTTGCACATGTCGTACACGGTCAGCGCGGCGATCGAGCAGGCGTGCAGCGCCTCCATCTCGACGCCGGTGCGGTCGACGGTCTCGACATGGGCCTCGATTGCGACGAAATCGTCGCCGATCTCGAAGTTGATCGACACGCTCCCGACGAGCAACGGGTGGCACAGCGGGATCATGTCCGAGGTCCGCTTCGCCGCCTGGATGCCGGCCACGCGGGCGACCGACAAGACGTCGCCCTTCTTGACCTCGCGGTTGGCGATCGCCGTCGTCGTCTCCGGCTTCATGAAGACCTTGCAGCGAGCGACCGCGCGCCGGTGGGTCGGTTCCTTGGGGGTGACATCGACCATCCGGGCGCGGCCGAGCGGATCGAGGTGGGTGAAGGAGAGATCGCTCATGTGGCTGGAAACGGTAGCCGGGACGGGACCGCCGCACGACCTTCGGGCGGCGGAGCGCTCAGCCGCCGATCTGACTCATCGACTTCCCCGGCCGGATGAAGTCGACCTTGCTGATCCGGTGGCCGGCCCACTTGGTGGCGACCGCAGCTTCGATGCGCGCGGCGATCTGCCGATCGGTCTCACCGGCACGCAGCGCGGCGAGGAGGTCGAACTCTCGCGTCGCGAACAGGCAGGTCCGGAACTCGCCCTCGGCGGTGAGTCGGACCCGGTCGCAATCCCCGCAGAACGGCTTGGTCACCGTCGGGATCACGCCGATCGTGCCGGCGCCGTCGCGATAGCGAAACCGGTCGGCGGGCGCCGCACCGCGCGCCGGTAGCTGCTCGAGCGGGTAGACGGCGTCGATCGTCGCGACGATCTCGTCCTGACCGACGACGCTGTCGCTCATCCAGTGGCCGTCGGCGTCGAGCGGCATGAACTCGATGAACCGCACCTCGACGCGCCGCTCCCGTCCGTAGGTCGCCAGCGCCACGATCTCGTGGTCGTTGATCCCACGCTCGATGACCGCGTTGATCTTGACCGGGTCGAAGCCGGCCTCCTTGGCGGCCTCGATCCCGTCGAGCACCCGAGCCAGCTCGTCACGGCGGGTGATCCGCTCGAACCTCTGGCGATCGAGCGTGTCCAGGCTGACGTTGACCCGTCGCAGCCCGGCGTGGCGCAGTTCGGCAGCGACCAGACGCAGGGTCGCCCCATTGGTGGTCATCGACAGATCGATCGGACCGGCAGGACCCTCGATCGCGGCAAGCTTCTCGACGAGCACCGGGAGGTTCGCCCGGACGGTCGGCTCGCCACCGGTCAGCCGGATGCCTTCGACGCCATAGTGCGTGACGAAGATCCGGGCCAGCCGCTCGATCTCCTCGAACGTCATCACCGCGCTGCGCGGGAGCCACTGCATGCCCTCGTGCGGCATGCAGTACGTGCACCGGAAGTTGCACCGGTCGGTGACCGAGATCCGCAGGTCGCGGATGATCCGACCGAACGGATCGACCAGATCCTGCGCACCGTCGCCAGTCATAGCCCGCAGCCTACGACGCCGCCTCGCCGTCCGGGCCGTCGGATGCGCCCGAGCGGTCGGGCGCGGCGAGCGGGTCGCCGTGTCAACCCCCGAGCATGAGGACTGCGACGTCGGCGCCGGCGGGAATGCCGTCGCCGTCGGGGACGACCGCCATCGCGTCGGCGCTCGCCGTCGCCGCGAGCTGGTGGCTGCCCTGGGCGCGCACGGGGCGCACGTGGAACCGTCCGTCGTCGGCGAAGTCCCCGCTGACCCGCATGAAGTGGACCTTGCCGTCGGGGCGGCGGGTCAGCGCGGCGTCGGCCACGGCGACGACGTGCTGGCGCATCAGCCGGCGATGCCCCATCATCCGCCGGAGCGCCGGACGCGCCAGCAGCTCGAAGCTGACGAGTGAGCTGACCGGGTTGCCCGGCAGCCCGAAGATCGGGACGCCACCGAGCGTGCCGAAGGCGAACGGCTTGGCCGGCTTGATCGCGATCTGCAGCCAGGTCATGTCGGCGATCCGCCCGAGCACCGCCTTGACCACGTCGTAGTCGCCCATCGAGACGCCGCCGCTCGACACGATCGCGTCGCAGGTCGTCGCCGCATCGCGCAGCACCCGCTCGAGCTCGGCCTCGTCGTCGCGCACGACACCGCAATCGTGGACCTCGCAGCCCGTCTCGGCGAGCAGCGCCGCCAGCATCGTCTTGTTGCTCTCCCGGATCTGACCGATCGCCAGCGGCGATCCGTCCTCGACGAGCTCGTCACCGGTCGAGAGGACCGCGACCCGCAGCCGCGGGTAGGCGCTGACCGTGCGGGCGTTGACGCTGGCGAGCACCGCCAGTACCGGCGGTGTGACCACGATGTCGGCCGAGAACACCTCGTCGCCGACGCCGATGTCGTCGCCGGGCCAGCGCAGCGCCGCGCCCGGCTCGACCGATCGGGTCAGCCGGACGCGGTCGTCGCCGATCCGCTCGGAATCCTCGACCATCACGACGGCGTCGGCACCCTCGGGCACCGGCGCGCCGGTCATGATCCGGACCGCCTCGCCGGGTCGGATCGACCGGTCGGGGGCCTGGCCGGCGGCGATCTCCCCGACGACGCGGAGCTCGACGGGGACGTCGGCGACGTCGGCGGACCGAACCGCGTACCCGTCGACGGCGGTGTTGACGAACGCCGGGACCTGCTCGGCGGACACGACCGGCGCGGCGAGCACGAGCCCGAGCGCCGCGGCCCGCGGCACGTCGACCGCGTCGCCGGGCGGGCACGATCCGAGGACGAAGGTCTGCGCGTCTTCCAGCGGCGTCATGCCCGGCACGGTACCCGCGACGCCGTCGCCCGGCGCTTCCGCACGCCGGCCTCCTCACCCCGTGCGGCCGGCAGATCGTCGCACCGGGCACGACCGCCGCGCGCGATTTCGGGGGAGTGCGTAGCCTCGGAGGACGTGACGACCGCGCTGACGCCGTTTCCCGCCGACGGCTACACCGCCCGCTGGCAGCGTTGGGAGGCCGATGCCGACGAGACGATGACGCTGCGGTGGGAGAACGAGGCGTGGACGGTGACCGGTGACGTCGGGCGCGAGCGGATCAGCTACGTGCTGCGGATATCGCCGACGTGGCAGGTTCGCCAGTTCCTGCTGTTCCGCGACCTCGACGAACCCGACCTCTGGCTGGGCACCGACGGCAGCGGTCGGTGGGGCGAGGTGAATGGTGCGCACCGGACCGAGCTCGACGGCTGCACCGAGATCGACCTCGCCTGCACCCCGTTCACCCGGACGTTGCCGATCCGGCGTCTCCGCCTCGAAGTCGGCGACGCTGCCGACATCACCTGTGCGGCGATCGACGTCGAGACGCTCGGGGTCGTCCCGGTCCGCCACCGATATCGCCGAGCGACCGTCCGACGGTGGGAGCACACCGACCTCGGGTCCGGGGCGGTCACGTCGTTCGACGTCGACGAGTACGGCCTCGTCCGCGATTACCCCGAGCGCTTCCGCCGCCACTGACCCGCCGAACCCGTGTGCTCTGTCTGGTGCCTGACCCCGAACAGGTCACGAACGGGTCGGGGGCGTCAGGACAGGTCGAGGCGACGCAGGTGCTCACGCAGCGGGCCGGCGAGGGCGGGATTGCGAAGCCCGAGCTCGACCGACGCGGTCAGGAAGCCGAGCGGGTTGCCGGTGTCGTAACGATCCCCGTCCCCGACGACGGCGTGGAACGGTGACCGCGCCGCCTGCGCCCGCAGCGCATCGGTCAACTGCAGCTCACCGCCGCTGCCCGGCCGGAGGGCCTCGATCTCACTCCACGCGTCGGCGGTCAGCACGTACCGGCCGATCAGGATGAAGTTGCTCGGCGCCTCGTCGACCGACGGCTTCTCGACCAGATCCCTGACCGCGATCACGCCATCGGGCGACATCGCCCCCGCCGGATCGATCACGCCGTACCGGCACACGTCCTCGCGCGGCACGTTCAGCACCGCTACGACACTGCCGCCGGTGGAGGCGCAGACCCCGTTCATCTGGGCGAGCAGCGCGGAGGAGCCCATCAGCTCGTCGGGCAACATGACCGCGAACGGCTCGTCGCCGACCGCCTCGCGGGCGCACCCCACCGCGTGGCCGAGCCCCTGCGGATCGATCCTGGTAGACAACCGTCGCCCGCCAGTCGCGGCCGATGCTGCGCAGTCGCTCCGCCTCGTCGGTCTTGCCGGCTTCGTCGAGCGCAGCCAGCAGCTCCTCGTCGGGCTCGAAGTACGCGGCGACGGCCGGCTTCGACCTGCTGCTGACGACGACGATGTGGTCGATGCCCGCGCCGAGCGCCTCGTCGATCACGAGCTGGAGCGCCGGTTGATCGCCGATCGGGAACAATTCCTTCGGAACGGCCTTCGTCGCGGGCAGGAAGCGCGTCCCCAGCCCGGCTGCGGGGATGACTGCGCTGCGGACCTGCATGCAGCGGACGATAGCTTTTCATTCTCGATGCCTACGTATGTCTACAGATTCGTCGACACCGGCGAGACGATCGAGGTGCAGCAGGCGTTCACCGACGACACGCTCACCGAGGTCGCCCATCCGGCGTCCGGTCAGGTGATGGCGGTCAAGAAGGTGTTCCAACCCGTCGGTGTCACGTTCAGGGGCAGCGGCTTCTTCAAGACCGACAACCGAGGGAAGGCTCCCGCATCGGGGTCCAAGTCCGACGGTGCGCCGGCGGGTGAGTCGAAGTCGTCGGGTGAGTCGAAGTCGTCGGGTGAGTCGAAGTCGTCGGGTGAGTCGAAGTCGTCGGGTGAGTCGAAGTCGTCGGGTGAGTCGAAGTCCTCCGGTCGGCTCGAAGCCCGCTGGTGCTTCGTCGCCGTCGAGCGCCTCGTCGTCGTCGTCGGCAGGCTGATGCTCATCCCGCTCGCCGACGGCGCGTCCCGGCTGGGAGCCGAGATCGGCGTGTTCGGCGGATCCGGCTTCTACGAGTTCCTCGCCGATGCCGAGGACGTGCACCTGCACACCCCGTACGGCGAACCCGCTGCACCGGTCGCGCGTCGGCACGCTCGCCGGCCGACGGGTCGCCTTCCTCCCCCGCCACGGCGAGCACCACGAGTACGCCGCCCACCACGTCCCGTTCCAGGCCAACGTCTGGGCGATGGCGTCGCTCGGCGTGCGGGCGATCATCGCCCCCTGCTCGGTCGGCTCGCTCCAGTCCGACCTGCATCCCGGCGAGCTCGTCGTCGTCGACCAACTCGTCGACCGGACAGCCGGTCGCCGCGACACGTTCCACGACGTCGGGTCCGGCGACGGCACGCCCGGCTCCGATGGCCCGGTGCATCACCAGACCTTCGCCGAGCCGTACCACCCTGCCGTCCGGGCGGCGCTCCTCGCCGCGGAGGTCGCCGGGCTGAAGGTCCACGACGGCGGCACGATGGTCGTGATCAACGGACCCCGATTCTCGACACGGGCGGAGAGTCGCTGGTACCGCGCGATGGGCTGGCACGTCGTCAACATGACCGGGTACCCCGAAGCGGTCCTCGCCGCCGAGGCGAACATCCCCTACGCGACGGTCGCGTTGGTCACCGACTACGACGCCGGGGTCGACGGCCACGAGCCGGTCACGATGGAGGCGGTGTTCGCGACGATGCGCCACAACGTCGACAACGTCCAGCGGCTGATCGTCGCCGCGCTCGCCCATCTGTCATAACCGCTCCGGAGCAAGGCCGACCCGACGTCGCCCCGACCGCGGCGTGATGGCCCGGTGGACCGGCGGTAGCGTTGTCCGTGCCGGCGCCCTCCGAACCAACCCGCACCGAGCGTGCGGTGATGTCTCGAGGAGAGCGACCATGCAGATTGCGGCACGTGCCCGACTGTTCCTTGCCCGCCACCCGTCGGTGTACTGGGTGGCCGTCGTCGTCCTGGCCGCCGGGGTTGCGGCCGGCGTCCGCGGTCAACTGCGAGCCGTCGAGGCCGCCCGCGAGCGCTGGGCGGAGTTCGACCAGGTCCTCGTGGCGGTACGGGAGCACGACCCAGGCGACGTCCTGGCCACGCGCGCGGTCGAACTTCCGGTTGCGGCGATCCCGCCGTCCGCTCTCGACCGTCCCCCGCCCGGGGCACGTGCCACGCAGCGGATCAACCTCGGCGAGATCGTCGTCGCCGCCGACGTCATGCCACCCGAGGGTCCCGCCGCCGGTGCGTCGCCGGGCACGATCGTCGTGCCGATCGCCGACCCGCTCGCCCGTGAGGTACGGATCGGGCTCGACGTGCGGATCGCCGCAGAGGGCCTCGTGCTCGCCGCCGACGCGACCGTGGTCGAGGTGATCGACGACATCGTGTTCGTCGCCGTCGATCCCGCCGACGCGGCGCTCGTGGCCGACGCCGCCAGGCGCGACACCGCCTCGCTGCTCTACGTGCCGTGACCCGACCGAAACGATCGTTGGGTGATCAGCGCCACCCGGCGGCGACCACGACGAGCACGACGACGCCCAGCGCGATCCGGTACGCGATGAACGGCAGGAAGCTGCGTGTGCTCACGTACTTGATCAGACCCCAGATCGCCACCCAACCCGACAGCGCCGAGGTGACGATCCCGACGATCATCGGTGCGACGAGCCCGTCGGGGATGCCATCGGCGGCGAGGTCGGCACCCTTGAACGCCAGCGCCCCGAGGATCACCGGCACCGACATCAGGAAGCTGATCCGCACGGAAGCGTCGCGGTCGAACCGGCTCGCCCGGCCGGCGGTGATCGTGATGCCCGACCGCGACGTCCCGGGATTGAGTGCCAACGCCTGAGCGGCGCCGACCGCCAGCGCGTCGCGGACCTGGAAGTCCTCCAGCGAGCGCGTGCCCGGTAGCCGATCGGCCCAACCGAGCAGCAGACCGAACACGATCAACGAGACCGCGATGATCGTCGGGGTGCCCAGCCGGTCGTCGATCGCCGACTCGAACAGCGCACCGACCACCGCTGCGGGGAGCGTGGCCAAGACGAACAACCATCCGAGGCGTCCCTCCGGTGGGGCCGGGCGCCTTGGGTGGATCAGCACCTTCACGCCCTCCCGCACGAACACGACCAGGTCGCGCCGGAAGTAGCCGACGACGGCGATCAGCGTGCCGAGGTGAAGCGCCACAGCGAACGTCTTCTCGACGCTCGCCGACTCGAAGTCGTCCCAGCCGAACAGCCATGGCACGAGCAGCAGGTGCCCGCTCGACGAGATCGGCAGGAACTCCGACAGCCCCTGCACGAGGCCGAGCACGATCGCGTGGATGATTGGCACTGGGGCGTCTGTCTATCGGCTCGATCGATTGGTGGTGCACCGCGCATCGTGGGGCCCGCGGTCCACCACCTCGACGAGGCGTTGACACCTGGTGTCTGACACCGGGTGTTGACGGTCAGGCGCCGGACATCGTCACGTCGCGGATCACCAGGCTCATGCCGGCCGACCGCATCGGGAGCCACTCGATGTCGCCACCGACCTCGGCGATGTCGAGCAGCATCCGCTGCAACGTCGACGCGATCGTGAACTCGCGCACCGGAGCGCCGAGCTCCCCGCCCGAGATCAGCAGCCCCGCAGCCCCGGTGGAGAAGTCACCGCTGATCGGGTTGACCCCCGAGTGCAGCCCCTGCACGTGCTGGACGAGCAGCCCGTCGTCGATGTCGGCGACGAGCTCGTCTTGCGTGCGCGCACCCGGCACGAGCGACAGCGCGAGGCAGCCGACCCCGGGGGTCCCCGAGAACCCTCCGCGGGTGGCGTTGCCGGTCGACACGGTGCCGGCCCGCCGCGCCGAGTACGCATTGTGCACGAACCGCTGGAGGACACCGTCGTCGATCAGCACGTTGCGGCGGGCCGCGAGGCCCTCCCCGTCGACGTCGGTGGCGGTGTACGCCTCGGGGTTGGTCGGATCGTCGATCAGCGTGACGATCGGTGCCGCGACCTGGTCGCCGAGACGTTCGCGGAACAGCGAGCGGCCCTTGACGACCGCCTCGCCGTTGAGCGTCGCCGAGATCACCCCGAGGAATTGGGCGGTGACGAACGGGTCGAGCACGACGGTGAGGCGCTTGGTCGGCGGCTTGGTCGCCCCGAGCAACCGGGTCGCCCGGTCGATCGCCTCGCGGGCCGCCCGTTCGACATCGAACTCGTCCGGCGACCGCCCGACCGAGAAGCCGAAGCCGGTCTGGGTCTCGGCGGCATCACCGTCACCTTCGTCGGCCAGGGTCGACACCGAGACGTAGCAGCCGTTCTCTCGGCCCGTCTGGCGAATCCCCGACGTCGAGGCCACCGCCGACTCACCCCAGGCGTCGGCGTAGTTCGAGTCGTCGACACGCACCCGCGGGTCGCCGCCGGCGGCGAGCTTCTCCAACTCCTTGGCGAGGTCGATCTTGCGGTCGGTCGGATAGTCGGCGAGCACGTCGCTCCACAACGCCTGCTCGGTGGTCGACACGCCGTCGGGGTCGGCGAGCGCGGCGTGCTCGTCGATCGTGCCGAACTCGACGTTGGCCCGCGCCTCGGCCAGCACCTCGGCGACCGCGGTGTCGTCGAGCGTCCCGGCGTACGCGAAGCCGGTGCGACCGTCCTTGATCACACGGATGCCGACGCCCTCGCTCTGAGCGGAGACGAAGTGCTCGACATCGCCGTCGTACACGCGAACCTCGGTCTCCCCGCCGCGTGCGACGAACGCCTCGACCTGCTCGCCCGCCTGCGCCTGGGCGACGACTCGATCGGCCAGCGCCAACAGGTCGGGGCCGGCCGCCGCGGCGCTCATGCCGCGGTCCCGCCGATCGTCAGCGACTTGACGCGCAGCGTCGGCTGACCGTCGCCGACCGACACACCCTGGCCGTCCTTGCCACACGTGCCGGGGCTGCCCATCGCGAAGTCGTTGCCGAGCATGTCGATGTCGCGCAGTACCTGGGGACCATTGCCGATCAAGTTCCCCTCGCGCAGCGGCGCGGTCAGCTTGCCATCCTCGATCAGGTAGGCCTCGACCATCCCGAACACGAAGTCGCCCGACGCGGTGTTGACGCTCCCGCCACCGAGCTTGGAGACATAGACACCCTTGGGCGTCGAGGCGATGATGTCGTCGGGGTCGTCGGGGCCGTCGAGCACGAACGTGTTGGTCATCCGCACCATCGGGAGGTGCTGATAGCTCTGGCGGCGGCCGTTCCCCGACTGCGGTCGGCCCTCCTTGCGGGCGCGGAGGAAGTCCCACATGTAGTCGGTGAGCACACCGTTCTCGATCAGCACGTTGCGCTGCGTCCGGCGGCCCTCGTCGTCGATGCCGAGCGTGCCCCACTCACCGGGCAGCGTGCCGTCGTCGACGAGCGTGACCATCGGGCTGGCGACGGGTTGGCCGAGCTTGCCGGTGTAGACGCTGGCGCCCTTCTGGATGTGGTCGGCCTCCAGGCCGTGCCCGCAGGCCTCGTGGAACAGGACACCGCCGGTGCCGTGCTTGATCACGACCGGCATCGCCCCGGACGGGGCCGGGCGCGCCTGCAGCTTGGTGATCGCCTGGCGCGCGGCGTCGTGGGCGAGACCCTCGATGTCGATCGTGTCGAAGACCTCGAACCCGGTCGTGTGGCCCATCGACTGGTACCCGGTCTGCATTCCGGTATCGCCATCGGCGACAGCCGTGACGCGCAGGAGCGTGCGTACCACCTCGTCGTCGGCGAGCACTCCGTCGCTGTTGGCGATCAGCACCCGCTTGCGGCTGTCGCCGTAGCCGGCGGACACCTGGACGATCTCGGGACCGTACGACCGGGCCGCCTCGTCGAGGCGCGTCAGCAACTCGACCTTGCGGGCCTTGGGAACCTGGTCGGGATCGAGCTCGACGACGTTGGGCCGGTGGGCCTCGGACCTGGTCAGCGCGACGGTCCGCACGCCGCCTCCACCCCGACGCGCCGCCGCCGCGGCGGCGCTCGCCGCGGCGGTCAGGCCGGACTCGCTGAGGTCGGACGTGTAGGCGAACCCGGTCGTCTCGCCGGCGATCACGCGGATCCCCGCACCGCGATCGCGGCCGCTCGTCACCTGCTCGACCCGACCGTCGTCGAGGCCGGCCGACGTCGACCGTTTGTCCTCGGCGTAGACCTCCGCGAACTCGGCACCGGTGCTGACGGCTCCGGCGAGGATCCGTTCGAGGACATCCTGATCGATCACCGCATCGATGATACTGGCGGCAGGCGATTCGCTCCCGGACTCGGAGCGACCACGCGTTGGCCGCGGCCGACCCGCTGCGCGAAGCTCACACGGTGAACGCTCCCCGGCTCGCAGCAGCCGCGCTCTGCCTCCTCGCGGTCGGTGGCTGCGGGTTCGGCGACGGTGGGCAGCCGGGGGCGACCGGCGACCGGGCGGGCGAACCCGCGCTCGCCGGCGCCACCGATCCGGTCGCCGCCGGCGCGAGACCGGGCGCCGGCTCGACCGTACCGACGGGTGTGCGCACGATCACGATCGCCGCGACGGGCGACGTGTTGCCCCACAGCCCGCTCTGGCGGCAGGCCGCGGCCGACGCCGGCGGCGACGGGTACGACTTCGGGCCGATGTTCGCCGAGATCGAGCCGGTGCTCGCCTCCGCCGACCTAGCGATCTGTCACCTCGAGACGCCGATTGCGCCGGTCGGCGAGGAGTACTCGACCTCGCCGCTGTACGGCGTGCCACCCGAGATCGCGGAGGCGATCGCCGGCGCCGGGTTCGATCGGTGCTCGACGGCGAGCAACCACGCGGTCGACCGGGGGGTGGCCGGCGTCATCCGAACCGTCGACGTCCTCGAGGCGGCCGGCGTCGCGCAGTCGGGGATGGCACGCACCGAACCCGAATCGCGCCCGCGCGTGTTCGAGCAGCACGGCATCGCGATCAGCCACCTGTCGTACACGTATGGGCTCAACGGCAACTACGTACCCCCCGGCGAGGACTGGCGGGCGCCGCTGATCGACGCGGACCGCATCGTCGCGCGACGCGATGACCGCCCGCGAGCTGGGTGCCGAGCGTCGTGATCGCCAGCTTGCACTGGGGCACCGAGGGCGAGGCGACCCCGACCGCGAGCCAGCGGGAGGTCGCCGAGGCGGTCACCGCCAGCGGGGAGGTCGACCTGATCATCGGCCATCACGCCCACGTCCTGCAGCCGATCGAGCAGATCAACGGCGTCTGGGTCGCGTTCGGTCTCGGCAACATCTTGTCCAACCTGCCGGTCAGCGACCGGTGGCCGGCGTCCACGCAGGATGCCGCGATCGTCGAGTTCCCGATCACGGTGGCCGACGACGGGTTCGGCGGCACGGTGGTCGAGGTCGCAGCGCCGAGCGTCCGGCCGACCTGGGTCGACAAGGACAACGGCTGGGTGATCCGCGACGTGCTCGCCGAGTTGCGACGATCCGTCGATCGGAGACGGGTACCGCAGGCGCCTTCAGGACTCGCTGAGCAGGACGTTCGAAACGCTCGGCGACTTCGTGGCGCCGAGCGCTCACACTCCGTGACCGAACCGTCATCGAGTCGTCGGTCACAGGGGGTGCCCTCGCGTTTCGCCGTGCGTTAGCGTGATCGACGTGCAGATGGAAACGGGCATGCGGGGCGACGCGAAGCTAGTGGTAGCCGAGGAGGACACCGCCCGTGCGCTCGGCTCGGGACAGGTCGACGTGCTCGGCTCGCCCCGGCTGATCGCTCTGTGCGAGGAGGCGACCGTCAACGCGATCGCCGGCGCGGTGCCCGAGGGATGGACGACGGTCGGGATGCGCGTGCAGTTCGACCACCTCCAGCCAACACCGGTCGGTTCCGAGGTCTTCGCCGAAGCCGTGCCTCGAAAAGATCGACGGGCGCCGGCTGAAGTTCACGGTGTCGGCGAGCGACGCCGGCGGGTTGATCGCGGCGGGCAAGATCACGCGCGTGGTGGTCGAGATCAACCGCTTCATGGCGCGGTGCTGCACCTGACCGCCGAGTCGCGTGCCGACCGCCCGTTCAGCCGAGGTTGCTCGATCGCGGGTAGACGTCGGCCGGATCGGTGACGACGTTGACCAGATAGGGCACACCGCTGGCGAACGCCCGGTCGAGGGCCGGTCCGATCCCGTCGGGCGATGTCACCATCTCGCCGCCCCCGCCGAGCGCGATCACCACCTGGTCGTAGCGGCAACCCGGCTGCAGGTCGCACGCCATGTCCCAGCCGTAGATCATCTGCATCGGGTGCTTCTCCAGGCCCCACATGCCGTTGTTGCCGACGATGATCACCACCGGCAGGCCGTGGCGCACGAGCGAGTCGACGTCCATCAGCCCGAACCCGGCCGCCCCGTCGCCGAGCAGCAGCACGATCTGAGCCGACGGTCGGACCGTCGCGCGCGGCGATCGCGTAGCCGAACCCGTTGCCGAGGCAGCCGTACGGCCCGGTGTCGAGCCAGCACCCCGGCTCGAACACCTCGATGAACTTGCCGGCGTACGACGCGAAGTCACCACCGTCGCAGATCACGACGGCATCGCGTTCGAGGCGTCGCCGCAACTCGCCGTAGATCCGGCTCGGCCGAATCGGGTCGTCGGCGGCCTCGAGCAGCGCCGTCCTCCGACGTCGCCGCCGACGACTCGGCGTCGCGCAACTCGGCGATCCAGCCCGTCGTGGTCGACCGCCGCGCCGGCATGCTCGGCCAGCCCGCGCAGCGTCGCCGTGATGTCGCCGACGACGGTCAGCACGTCGACATGGTCGGCCTGCTCGGAGCGGGCGTCGACCACGTGGGTGACCGTCGCCGCGCCGAAGCGGCCGAAGCCGAGCCGGAAATCGAGCGGGGTGCCGATCACGACGACGAGGTCGGCGCGCTGTTTGAGCAACCCGCGGGTGCGCAGGAAGGCCAGCTCGGCATCGGCCGGGAGCACGCCGCGTCCCATCCCGTTGAAGAAGCAGGGAACCCGCAGTCGCTCCGCCGCCGCCGCCAGTTCTGCCGATGCCCCCGCCCAGTACACGTCGGAGCCGACGAAGAACGCCGGGCGTTCGGCGCGGGCGACCAGCGTCGCCAGCCGAGCCACGAGATCGGGGTCCGGCGCGGCGCCGTGCCCGAGCGTGTCACCCGGTGCAGGGACCTCGCCCACCGACGGGCCGAAGACATCGAGCGGGAAGTCGAGGAACGTCGGCCCACGGTGCGGTTCGCAGGCGAGCCACGCCGCCTCGTTGACGAGCAGCCCGGCCTGTTCGGGGTCGGTCACGGTCCGCGCCGACTTGGTGATCGACTCGAGGATCGGGAGGTGGTCGAGCTCCTGCAGCGATCCGGCTCCCCATCGACCCTGGGGCGCCCGGCCACCCATGACGACGAGCGGCGACCCGTTGAACCACGCCGACGTGACCGCCGAGACGCCGTTGGTGATCCCCGGTCCGGCGGTGAGCGCGGCGAAGCCGGGCCGGCGCGTCAGCTTGGCGTACGCCTCGGCGGCAAACGTCGCCGACTGCTCGTGGCGGACGTCGATCACCCGCATCCCCTGATTGCGGGCAGCGTCGTAGAGCGGCCAGATGTGACCTCCGTTCAACGTGAACATCGTGTCGGTGCCGAACGACGCCATCGCCGCCACCGCCTGCTCGCCAGCATGCCCCTCGACCAACGCCATGTCAGACGACCGTACAGCGCGAGTACCGTAGGGGAACGATGCAGGTTGCGGAGGTCGACCTCCCGCCGGAGCGCCAACACCGCGTGTACTGGTGGAAAGAGGCGTTCATCGTCGCGAGCTTCTACGCGGTCTACTCCTGGACCCGCAACCAGTTCGGCTCGAACAAGATCGCCGCCGACGGCATCCCAGAGCAGGCGTTCACCAACGCGGAGCGCATCATCGGCCTCGAGCAGTGGCTCGGCCTCTACCACGAGTCGACCGTGCAAGGCTGGTTCCTGCCCTACCGCACGTTCATCCAGTTCTGGAACGTGTACTACGGCACCGCGCACTTCATCGTCACGCTCGGCGTCTTCGTGCTGCTCTACATCAGGCGGGCCGACGTGTTCCCGCAGTGGCGCAACACCCTCGCGGTGATGACCGCGCTGGCGATCATCGGGTTCGGCGTGGTTCCCGCTGATGCCTCCGCGGCTGCTCGACGAGAAGTGCCCGGCGGCCAACCCGGTCGAGTTCGGCGGCGAGTGCCTGCGGAGCAACCTGCGCGGCGACGACGGCACGTTCGGGTTCGTCGACACCCTGAAGGAGTACGGCGGACCCTGGTCGTTCGACTCCGACACGGTGGCGACGATCTCCAACCAGTACGCGGCCATGCCGAGCCTGCACATCGGATGGTCGGCCTGGTGCGCGATCGCCGTCTGGCCCCTTCTCACCCGCCGCTGGGCCAAGGCCGCGGTGCTGCTGTACCCCGCGATCACGCTCTTCGCCATCGTCGTCACCGCCAACCACTTCTGGCTCGACGGCATCGGCGGCCTCGCCGTGTTCGGGCTCGGCGCCCTGATCGGCTGGAGCATCCACCGCTGGAACCAGGACCGCCTCGACGGCAAGGCGATGCGCGCCGCGGCCGACCGCGCCGCGCAAGCGGCGATCGATCCGGCGATCGATCACGACGGCGCGGTCCCGCCCGACGCCCCGCGTTGATCTGCGCGCGCTGTCACGTGCACCGCCACAATCGGTCCTATCCTGTGAAGACGATGAGCCAGATGCGCCTCAATCCTCTCAACGGGCGGTGGGTCACGATCGTTCCCGACCGGGCGCAACGACCGTCCGACTTCGCTCCTCGCGACCACACGCTCGAAGACGACCCCGAACGCACGTGCCCGTTCTGCCCCGGCAACGAGGAGGCAACCCCGCCGGCGCTGGAGACCGTCGAAGAGGACGGGACGTGGTCGATGCGCGTGATCCCCAATCGGTATCCCGCGTTCATCGGCGACGATGCGTTCTCGGTCCATCACCTCGGGCCCGTCCACGTGATGGCCGAGGCGAGCGGCATCCACGAGGTGTTCGTGTTCACACCCGACCATGGCGGCGGGCTGGACGACCTCGACGACCGCCACGCCGGCGACTTGATGCTCGCGCTGCAGCGACGGCTCCGCGACCATGCCTCGACGCCGAACGTGCGCTACACCCAGGCGATCGTCAATCACGGCTACGAGGCCGGCGCGTCGATCGCCCACCCGCACGGGCAGATCCTCGGACTCCCGTTCGTTCCCGGCGAGGTGCTCGACGAGGAGAAGGCGTTCGCCCGGTTCGCCGGCGGTTGCCTGCTGTGCACCACCGTCGAAGCGGAGTTGTCCGCCGACTTCCGGGTCGTGCTCGACAACGACGACGTCGTCGTGGTGTGCCCGTATTGGAGCGGCACGCCGTTCGAGCTCCTGATCATCCCGCGCGAGCACGAACCGCACCTCCAGAACGCCACCGACGCCAGCCTGCGCTCGGTCGGGGTCGCGCTCCGCGACGCGATCGGCCACCTCAACGCGGCACTCGGCGACATCTCCTACAACCTCGGCTTCCACACCGCACCGCACCAGCACACCGGGCAGTACCACTGGCACGCCCACGTCTGGCCGAACCTGGTCACCCAGGCCGGCTTCGAGCGCGGGACCGGCGTGATGATCAACGTCGTCGCTCCCGAACAGGCAACCGACACCCTGCGCTCGGTCGGCGTGAGCGCGTGAGCCGCACCGCGATCGGCCGGAGCCGGGCCGTCACCGGCCGATGAGCGACGTCACCGTCTCGATCGAGCTCGACGCGACGCCGGGCGCAGTGTGGGCGGTCGTCGAGCCGGTCGAACGCCATGTCGACTGGATGGCCGATGCGGTCGCCATCCGCTTCGAGACCGAGCAGACCCGCGGCGTCGGGACGGCGTTCCTGTGCGACACCAAGATCGGTCCGATCAAGCTGACCGACCGGATGGAGATCACCGAATGGGTGCCCGCCACCGACCGGACGCCGGACTCGCCGGGCGAGGACGGCGCGATGGGCGTCCGCCACACCGGCCTGGTCACCGGCACCGGCGTCTTCACGATCGAGCCGATCGGCAGCGCGGCCGCCCGCACCAGGTTCACCTGGTCCGAGGACCTCGACTTCCCGTGGTTCTTCGGTGGGCGCCTCGGTGAGATCGTCGCCGGCAAGCTGATCCTCGGCCCGATCTGGAAGCGCAACCTCAGGGCACTCCGGCGGATCGTCGAACAGGGCTGACGCCGCTCAGGGGCTGGTCGCGGCGAGCCAGAGCATCGACATCGGGCCGACGTCGACGAGCGCCGACGACGATTGCCCCTGCCAGCCCTCGTCCGCGCCGATGATCGCTTCGCCGCCGCGGTGCCCGCTGCCCCAGAACTCCGCCGCATCGGTGTCGAGCACCACCTGCCACTCTCCGCCCCACGGCAGCCCGACCCGGTACCCGGGGCGCGGGACCGGCGTGAAGTTGGCGATGCCGACGAGTGCGGCCGACCCGTCGTCGTCCCAGCGGACGAACGCGAACAGGCTGTGCAGGGCGTCGTCGGCGTCGAGCCAGGTGAACCCACCGGGATCGGGGTCGCGCCGCCAGATCGCCGGCCAGGCGTCGGCCGCCCGGTTCATCGCCTGGACGACGTCGTGCACCCCGCGGTGCGGCGGGTGCTCGAGCAGATGCCAGGGCAGCTCGGACGCGTCGTTCCACTCCTGCCACGGGGCGAGCTCGCACCCCATGAACAGCAGCGGCGCGCCCGGCAGCGACCACTGCCACGCGAGCAACGTCCGCAGACCGGCGAACCGCTGCCAGTCGTCGCCACCGATCTTGTTGAGCAGGCTGCCCTTGCCGTGGACGACCTCGTCATGGCTCAGGGGGAGGACGAACCGCTCGTTGAACGCGTAGAGGAGCGCGAACGTCATCTCGTTGTGGTGGTGGCGGCGGTGCACCGGATCGAGCGCCATGTAGCCGAGCGAGTCGTGCATCCAGCCGAGGTTCCACTTGTGGCTGAAGCCGAGCCCCCCGGTCGAGGTCGGGTGCGTGACGCCCGGCCAGGCCGTCGATTCCTCGGCGATCATCAACGCGTCGGGGAACTCCTCGCCGACGACGGCGTTGGTCTCCTGCAGGAACGTGATCGCCTCGAGGTTCTCGCGCCCGCCGTACTCGTTCGGTGCCCAGCCGCCGGGATCGCGGGAGTAGTCGAGGTACAGCATCGATGCGACCGCGTCGACCCGCAGGCCGTCGACGTGGTACTCGTCGAGCCAGTACAGGGCGTTGGCGACGAGGAAGTTCCGGACCTCGTTGCGCCCGAAGTCGAACACGTAGGTCCCCCAGTCCGGGTGCTCGCCGCGGCGAGGGTCCGGATGCTCGTACAGCGCGGTCCCGTCGAAGCGTCCGAGGCTCCACTCGTCGCGCGGGAAGTGTGCCGGGACCCAGTCGACGATCACCCCGATCCCGAGCCGGTGGAGCGCATCGACGAAGCGGGCGAACCCGGCCGGCTCACCGAAGCGAGCGGTCGGAGCGAAGTAGCCCGACACCTGATAGCCCCACGAACCGCCGAACGGATGCTCGGCGACCGGGAGCAGCTCGACGTGGGTGAACCCGAGCTGCGCGACGTAGGGGCCGAGCTGCGCGGCGAACTCGTCCCACGAGTCGACGCCGCGCCGCCACGAGGCGAGGTGGACCTCGTAGATCCGCAGTGGCGCGGTGCCGTCGAGGGTCCGATGCCGGCGGCTCATCCACTCGTGGTCGGACCAGTCGTGGGTGTCGGTCGACGGAACGACGCTGGCGTCGCTCGGCGGCCGCTCGGTGCGCCGGGCCATCGGATCGGCCTTGCGCACGGTCCGCCCGTCGCGCGGTGACGATCTCGTACTTGTAGCACTGACCCGACCGGGCGTCCGGCGCCATGACCGACCAGATCCCGGTCGCCGCCCCGTCGCCGACGCGCGCCATCGGCTCGGCGGTCCAGCCGTTCCAGTCGCCGACGACCGCCACCGCGGTGGCGTTCGGTGCCCACACCGCGAACCTGACCCCCCCGTCGGAACCGCCCGCCCCGGACGGCTGCGCACCGAGCAACTCCCACAGTCGCCGGTGCGTGCCCTCCCCGAACAGGTGCGCGTCCAGGTCGCCGATCGATCGGTCTACGGATGACATACCCCAAGGGTAGGGTGCGCGGCCGTGCGCGTGTTGATGTTGTCGTGGGACTACCCGCCCCGTGCGACCGGCGGCACCGCTGCACACGTCGCCGGACTCGGCCGGGCGCTCGCCGGCGCCGGCCACGAAGTCGTCGTGCTGACCATCGCCGATGGCCACGCCGACGTCGCCGCCGAGCGGGCCGGGCCGGTCCGGGTGATGCGCACCGGGGTCGATCTCCCATGGCTCTCCCCGGACGAGACGATCGGCCGCACCGCCTCGGCGAACCACGCGGTCGTCAAACTCGGGATGCGGCTGCCCACCGACCTCGACGGATGGATTCCCGACCTGGTGCACGGCCACGACTGGCGGCTCGGGTGGGCCTCCGACGTGCTCGCGTCTCACTTCGAGGTGCCATTCGTCCTCACGATGCACGGGACCGAACGCGTCCGCCACGGCGGTCACCTCCCCAAGGGTGCGCCGACCGACATCAACGCCATCGAGTGGTGGCTGGCGTTCCAGGCCGACCGCCTGATCGCCCCGACGCGGTTCATGGTCGACCAGCTGGTCACCGGCTTCGAACTGTCGCCCGAGCACGTCGCCCGGGTCCCGAACGGGATCGACCCGGCGCTCTGGCGCGCCCCGGCCGGCGAGGCGGACGAGCGGGAGCCGCTGGTCGTGTCGTGGGGTCGGGTGCAGTACGAGAAGGGGTTCCAGGTCCTGGCCCGGGCGATGCACCAGCTCCGGTCCCGCCTGCCCCAGGTGCTGTGCACGATCGCCGGTCGCGGCAGTTACCTTCCCGAGCTCCAGACCCAGATCGACGTCGAGGGCGTCAGCGATCTGATCGACCTGCCGGGCTACGTCGACGACGCGGCGCTGCGCCGACTCGCCCACCGGGCCGGTTGCGTCGTGATCCCCTCGCTGTACGAGCCGTTCGGCGTCGTCGCGCTCGAGGCGCTCGCCGCGCAGGCCCCGCTGATCGTCGCCCGCACCGGCGGGCTCGCCGAGCTGATCGAGGGCACCGATGCCGGGCTGACGTTCGAGCCGGGCAACCCCGACGACCTCGCACGGTGCATCGAGCGGGTGCTGTCCAACCCGACGCTCGCCCGCGATCTGAGCGCGCAGGCCGCAGCGTTGATCGAACGGAAATACGCCTGGGACGCGATCGCCGGGGCGACCGCCCGCGTCTACGCCACCGCGATCCAGCTCCGCCGCGACCGGTGACCGCCTTGCGCGACGATCCGTTCGGGAGCTGACCCCGAACCGGGCAGGGGCTCGGTGCGACGAAGCGCGCCGGACTCGCTACCCTCACCCGACGATGCGCCCCGCTCACACGTTCATCGTCGTCAGCAACATCCCCGAGGCGCTGTCGGCCCTGCCCGCCCTGGCGGCCAACCTGCACTGGTCCTGGGACCGCAAGCTGGCCAAGATCTTCGATCGGCTCGACGGGACTCCCGACGGACGGTCCTGGCGGGTGTCCGGGCAGCATCCGGTCGACCTGGTCCGCCGGACGACGCCTGGCTGCTGGGAAACCCTGGCCGGCGACGACGACTTCGTGTGGCAGGTCGAGGAGGCGGCCGGCCGACTCGCGGCCGCGATCGAAGGTCCGACCTGGTTCGGCGACCGCCTGGCGGGCGAGGGGTCCCCGCTCGAGCTCGTCGCCTACTTCTCCCCCGAGTTCGGGATCACCGAGGCGCTGCCGCAGTACTCGGGCGGTCTCGGCGTCCTCGCCGGCGATCACCTCAAGGCGTCCTCCGACCTCGGCATCCCCCTCGTCGGGGTCGGGCTGCTGTACGCCGAGGGCTACTTCCATCAGGAGCTGAACGGCGACGGCTGGCAGGAGGAGCGCAACGACCGGCTCGATCCCGTCGCGCTGGGGCTGACGAAGACCGACGTCACCGTCGAGGTCGACCTCGCCGGGACCGAGGCGCGCGTCCAGGTCTGGCGGGCCGACGTCGGGCGCGTGCCGCTGTTCCTGCTCGACACGAACCTGCCGGAGAACCCGCCCGAGGTGATCGCCGTCACCAACCGGCTCTACGGCGGTGACGAGCAGCACCGGCTGCGCCAGGAGATCGTCCTCGGGATCGGCGGCGTTCGGGCGTTGCGGGCGCTCGGCATCGATCCCCAGGTGTTCCACATGAACGAGGGCCACGCCGGCTTCCTCGGCCTCGAGCGGATCCGGGAGTGGCTCGACGAGCGGCATGTCGTTCGAGGCCGCGGTCGAGGCCGTGCGAGCGGGCGGGGTGTTCACGACCCACACACCGGTCCCGGCGGGCATCGATCGGTTCCCCCGCGACCTGTTCGAGCGCTACTTCGCGTCGTTCGCCGAACGCTGCGGCGTCACGTTCGACGAGCTGTACGCCCTCGGCAACCGGGCGGACGAGCCGGACGGCAAGTTCAACATGGCGGTGATGGGGATGCGCCTGGCGGCGCGGCGCAACGGCGTCGCCCGGCTCCACGGCCATGTCTCGCGGCAGATGTTCGGTGGCATGTGGCCGGCCCTCCCGACCCCCGACACGCCGATCGGCCACGTGACCAACGGCGTGCACGCCCGGACCTGGGTCAGCGACCGGGTCGACGAGCTGCTGACGAACGCGATGGGCGACGACTGGCATCTCACCGGACCCGACGAGTGGGGCGCGTCCGCAACCTGCACCACCACGACATCTGGCAGGTCCGCCGGACCGGCCGCCAGGAACTGGTCGACCTGGTGCGCACCGAGCTCGGTGGGCACCTGCTCGATCCCGACGTGCTGACGATCGGGTTCGCCAGGAGGTTCGCCACCTACAAGCGTGCCAACCTCCTGCTCGGGCAGCCCGACCGGCTCAGGGCGCTGCTGCTCGACGCCGAGCGCCCGATCCAGTTCGTGTTCGCCGGCAAGGCCCACCCTGCCGACCAGCCGGGCAAGGCGCTGATCCAGGAAATCCGCCGGTTCGCCACCGATGCCGACGTCCAGCACCGGTTCGTGTTCATCCCGGACTACGACATGCGCATCGCCCGGACGATGTACCACGGCTGCGACGTCTGGCTCAACACGCCTCGCCGTCCGCTCGAGGCCTGCGGCACGAGCGGGATGAAGGCCGCGCTCAACGGCGTGCTCAACTGCTCGATCCGCGACGGCTGGTGGGACGAGATGTCCAACGGTCGCAACGGATGGGACATCCCGTCCTTCGACGACGACCACAGCGACACCAAGCGCGACCGGCGAGAGGCGTCAGCGACGTTCGACCTCCTCGAACGCTCGATCGTCCCGCTGTTCTACGACCGTCACGACGGCGGGATCCCGCACGGTTGGATCGAGCGCATCGTCGAGAACTGGGTCTCGCTCGGCTGGAACGTGATCGCCGGTCGCATGGTCCGCGACTACGTGACGCGGTACTACGAGCCGGCCGCCCGCTCGGCGATCGAGCGCACCGCCGACCGCGGCGCGCAGGCCAAGGAGCTCGCGGCGTGGAAGGCGGGCGTGCGCAAGTCATGGCCGCACGTCCGCGTCGAGCTCCTCGACACGGCTCGGAGATCGACGACGGGGTGGCCGGCAACGAGCGGCGGGCCGCGGTCCGCGTCGACCCCGGGCCGCTCTCGTTCGACGAGCTCGTGGTCCAGGTGATCCACGGTCCGCTGCGCTCCGACGGCACCTTCGACGAAGCCGAGCTGCGGTCGGTCGATCTCCGCCACGACGGTGACGGCCACTACAGCGGATCGTTCGTCGCCGACGGTGCCGGCCCGTGGGGCGCCACCGCCCGGGCGATGCCGATCCACGCCGGGCTGGCCAGCATCTTCGACACCGGTCTCGTCGCCAGCGGCTGAACCGGCCGCGCCCCCACCGGCGGCGGTCGGTACGCTCGCGGTGATGCGGCTGATGACACGCTCGGGCGATCGGCTGCCTGCACGCTCGGCGCCGTCCGACCTGCTGTTGCTCGTCGCGTTCGGCGGCCTGATGGCCTCGCTCGCCGCCGGGTACGGCGTGCTGTTCACCATCGTCGACGACTACAAGAACGAGTACGGGATCGGCGAGGCGGCGATCGGCATCGTGATCGGAACCGGGTTCATCGCCGGCTTCCTCGCGCAGGTCCTGATCGCACCGCTCGCCGACCGCGGCCACGCCCGCCGAGTCGTGCTCGCCGGCGTGGCGATCAACGTGCTCGGCCTGTTGTTGATGGCGCTGGGAACGTCGCTGTTGCCGATCCTGATCGGGCGGTTCGTGTCGGGGGTCGGGATCGGCGCGGCGAGCCCGGCGGTCCGGAGGATCGTGATCCTCGCCGATCCGGGCAACCTCGGCCAGAACCTCGGCCGGCTGCTCGCCGCCGAGGTGTTCGGCTTCGCAATGGGCCCGGCGATCTCGGCCATCCTCGTCGGACCGTTCGGCATCGCCGCGCCGTTCGTCGTCGTCGCCGCGCTGACCGCGATCATGCTGCCGTTCGTCGCCCGCGTCCGGGTCACCGAAACCGTCGAGCCGATCGGTGGGCGGCTGGCCTTCGACCTGTTGCGGTTGCGTCCGTTCGCCGGGGCGGTCGTCCTCGGCGCGGTCGTGTACGTCATGATCGGATCGTTCGATGCGATGTGGGCCCTGGTCCACGACGAGCTCGGAACGACCGAATGGATCGCCAACCTCGGCATCACGCTGTTCGCCCTCCCGTTGATCATCCTCGGGCCGCCGGGAGGACGGCTGGCCCAGACGTTCGGACCGTTCCGGCTGGCGACGATCGGCCTGCTCGCCGGGTCGGCCTTCATGCTGATGTACGGCCTGCTTCCGACCGGTGGGCTGATCTTCGCCGTCGCGATGGTCCACGCACTCAGCGACGGCATCACGATCTCCAGCGCCGGCGTCGCGGCCGGGATGGTGGTCCCCGACGATCGCCAGGCCGGAGCGCAGGGCGTCCAGGGCGCGGCGCAGGCTGCGGCGGCCGGCGTCATGGCGGTGGTCACGGGAGCGGTGTACGAGAGCTTCGGGCGGACCGCGGCGTTCGCGGCCTGCGCGGCGACGATGGTCGTCCTCGTCGTCGTCGGCCTCTGGCTCGCCCGCCCGGCATGGTCGATCACGCGGGCGGTCGGCGTCACCGCCCGGTGAAGTCGGCCTTGCCCGGGCCGTGCGCGAGGAAGCTGGCGACGCCGATCCGGGAGTCCGCGGTGTGGAAGACGTCGACGAAGCCGGCCCGCTCGAGCGCCAGTCCGTCGGCCAGCGACATCGACAGCCCGCCGTCGATCAGCCCCTTGCAGATCGCCTGCGCGGCCAGCGCTCCCCTGGCGAGCTCTGACGCGAGGGCGAGCGCTCGCGGATGGAGCTCGTCCGGGGCGACCACCTCGTCGGCGAGCCCGATGCGGTGGGCCTCGTCGGCGGCGACCTGGCGACCGCTGAGGCACATCTCCTTGGCCCGGCTCGGCCCGACGACGCGCGCCAGCCGTTGCGTCCCTCCACCGCCGGGGACGATGCCGAGGAGGATCTCCGGCTGGCCGAACACCGCCCGTTCCGAGGCGATGCGGTAGTCGCAGGCCAAGGCGAGCTCGCAGCCACCGCCGAGCGCGTACCCGCCGACCGCGGCGATGACGAAGCGCGGCAGCGCGGCGAGCGCGTCGAGCGCAGCGTGGAAGGCGGTCGTGATCACGCCCGCCTCATCCGGCCCACCGAACTGCGAGATGTCGGCACCTGCGGCGAAGATCCGCTCCCCGCCGGTGACGACGACCGCGCCCGGCAGATCGGCGGCCAGCTCGCCGACGGCGGCGTGGATCTCGGCGAGCAGCTCCTGCGACAGCGCGTTGACCTTGCCGTTCGCCAGCGTGAGGACGGCCACCCCGTCGTCGCTCCGCTCCAATGTCAGCAGTTCGAAGTCAGCCATCACCGCAGTCTCGCAGAGCCACCGCCGGCGCGCGCCCCATCTCCACCCGCCCCAAGGTTTGTGTGACCGAACATCGCGAACCTCGACCACTTCGGTCACAGAAATCGCAGCGGCCCGGATCCGTGTGACCGAACATCGCGAACCTCGACCACTTCGGTCACAGAAATCGCAGCGGCCCGGATCCGTGTGACCGAACATCACGAACCTCGATCACTTCGGTCACACAGACCGAAGGGCCGGGGGTCAGGCGTCGACGGGGGCGAGCATCTCGTCGGCGGCGGTCCACGGATCGATGTCCCGGGCGACGACCGCCTCGGTCAACCGTTCCCAGCGATCGCCCGTGCAGATCTCGCGGGCTCGCTGCCCCAGCCGCTGGGCGATGATCTCGCGCAGCTCACCGCGCAGGCGGAACGTACGCCGATCGTGCAGGACCCCCGACGACCGGGCGTGCTCGCGGTGGGCGATCACGGCGTCCCACACCTCGGGGACCCCGTCGCCGGTGGTGCCGACGCTGGTGAGGATCGGAGGTCGCCACGCATCGGCCGGCAGGTCGGACAGGTCGAGCATCTGCAGGAGGTCGCGCCGGGTCTCCTCGACCCCCTTGCGATCGGCCTTGTTGATGACGAACACGTCGGCGATCTCCATCAGGCCCGCCTTGTTGGCCTGGACGCTGTCGCCCCAGCCGGGGTTGACGACGACGATCGTCGTGTCGGCCTTGCCGGCGACCTCGACCTCGACCTGGCCCACGCCGACCGTCTCGACCAGGATCCACTTGCGGCCGATCGCGTCGAGCAGGCGCACCGCCTCCGGCGCGGCGAGCGACAGCCCGCCCAGGTGCCCGCGGGTGGCCATCGAGCGGATGAAGACACCGGGGTCGGTGGCGTGGTCCTGCATGCGCACGCGGTCGCCGAGGATCGCGCCCCCGGTGAACGGCGAGGACGGGTCGATCGCCAGCACGGCCACCTCGAGGCCCTGGGCGCGCAGGTGCCCGATCAGCGAGCTGGTCAATGTGCTCTTCCCCGCCCCCGGCGCTCCGGTCATCCCAACCGTGTAGCCGTCGCCGCTGCGCGGGTACGCCAGCCGGCCGATGTCGCGGGCCTCGTCCGCGCCGCGTTCGATCAGCGACAGCAGGCGGGCGAGCGCCCCGCGGTCACCGTCGAGTGCGGCCTGGAAGAGGTCGGCCGGAGGGAGCCGGCGCAGGCTCACGCAACGGCCTCGGCGACGTTCACCACTTCGGTGACGCCGTCGACGCGGTCGCGCATGATGCGTTCGATGCCGGCCTTGAGCGTCTGGGTCGAGGCGGGGCAGCCGACGCAGGCGCCGACGAGCTCGACCGACACGATCCCGGTGGCCTCGTCGACGTCGTGGAGCACGATGTCGCCTCCGTCGGCCTGGAGGGCGGGGCGGATCACTTCGATGGTCGTCTCGACTTGTTCCCGCATGGCACTGCATATTCAATCAGCGTTGGACCTACGATCGGTCTCCGTGAACGCGCTCGAGTCCGCACTGCTCGCGCACCAGGGCGGCTGGGACGAGATCGTGCTGATCGCCGGCCCGATCCTGATCATCGCCGGGCTGCTCGTGCTCGCCAAGAAGCGGGCCGACGCCGCGCACGCGGACCGGCACCCACCGGCGTCTCAGTAGCCGCGCCGCTCGATCACGGCGCCCACGCTGCGGAGCCGTCCGACGAGGTCGTCGTAGCCGCGGTCGATGTGACCGACGCCGGCGATCTGGGTCTCCCCTTCGGCAGCCAACCCGGCGACCACCATCGCCGCGCCGGCGCGGATGTCGTGCGCCCTGACCGGGGCGCCCGAGAGCCGGGGGACGCCACGCACGACGGCGTGGTGCCCGCTGGTGCGGACGTCGGCTCCGAGACGCTGAAGCTCCTCGACGTATCGGAAGCGGCCGGGGTAGAGGTTCTCGGTGACGATCCCGACCCCGTCGGCCACCGCCAGCATCGTGATGATCAGCGGCTTGTAGTCGGTGGCGATCCCGGGATACGGCAGTGTGGCGACGTCGATCGAGCGGAGCCGCCCTGGCGCGACGACGTGCAGCCCGACCGGGGTGGGGGTCACGTCGAGCCCCATGTCGCCGAAACGATCGAGCAACATCGTCATGTGCTCGGGCCGGGCACCGACGACGTCGAGCTCCCCGCCGGCGACCGCCACCGCGGCAAGGTAGGTCGCGGCCTGGATCCGGTCGGGCACGGTGCGATGGGCGACCGCGTGCAGCGACCCCCGCTCGACGCCCTGGACGACGAGGGTGGACGTGCCGACGCCGGAGACCTCCGCACCCATCGCGATCAGGAACTCACAGAGGTCGATGATCTCGGGTTCTCGTGCGGCATTGTCGATCGTGGTCGTACCGTCGGCGAAGACGGCGGCGGTCAGCAGGTTTTCGGTCGCACCGACACTCGGGAAGTCGAACGTGATGTCGGCGCCGTGCAGCCGGTCGGCGAACGCCTCGAGGTAGCCGTGGCTGAACTTGAACGTGGCCCCCATCGCCTCCAGACCGGCCACGTGCATGTCGATCGGGCGGGCGCCGAAATCGTCCCCGCCGGGGAGCGAGAGGCGCACGTGGCCACAGCGCGTGAGCAGCGGTCCGAGCACGTTGATCGAGGCGCGGATCCGCTCGACCAGGTCGTAGGGCGCGACCGGCGTGATCGAGCCGTCGTTGACGAGGACGAGCGTGCCCGGTTCGGGCCGCGTGGTCCGCACGCCGATCGCCTCGAGCAGATCGCCCATGATCGCGACGTCAGCGATGTCGGGGACGTTGGTCAGCTCGAACACCCCGTCGGTGAGCAGCGCGCTCGCCATCAGCTTGAGCACCGAGTTCTTGGCGCCCGGCACGACGATCGAGCCGGCCAGTGGCCCGGCACTGCGCACCACGATGGTCTCGATGCCGTCACCGGTCGTGTCCATGGCATCCCAGTATGCTCCCGGAGTGCACCCAGGCGGGCGAATTGTCACCCGACGCTGGCCTGCGGACCCGGCACACCTGGCCGAGGTCACCGCACCTCGCGACGATCTGATGGTCGAGTCCAGATCCGGGTCCGGAACCGAGTCGGACGCCCGGACGCCCGGCGCGTTCGACAGGAGGGACGTCGACGCGGGCCCGATCGAGTTCGAGCAGCGGCACGGACCGTTCTCGGCGTACCGCCGCCGCGTCGAAGTCGGTGACGACACGATCACCGAACGGACCACGTACCGCCTCGACCTGCCGTGGTTCGGATGGCTGTTCGGCCCGCCCGTGCGGGGGGTCGTCGCCCGGAGGATCTCGTACTCGGCGTGGTGGGCACCCCCCGATCGGCTCGATGCGACACAGGTGCTGGTGATCGGGTTGCTGGCTGCCGCGTCGATGAGCGCGGCGTTCGTCAACACGCTGTTCACCCAGACGGTGAACTTCGCTGCTGACGACTTCGGGGTGAGCGACACCGGCATCGGGATCTCGGGCGCGGTGGTCCGCGTCGGCATCTTCATCGCTCTCCCCGCCGTCATCATCGCCGACCGCATCGGCCGCCGGCGGGTCATCGTCGCGGTCGCATGGCTCGCACCGACATTGTCCCTGCTCGGCGCGTTGGCGCCGAGCTTCCCGATCCTCGTCGCCACCCAGACGCTCGCCCGACCGATGGGCATCGCACTCGCCGTCCTGGTCGGCGTCGTCGCCGCGGAGGAAGTGCCGCGCAACAGTCGGGCGTACACGATCAGCGTGCTGGCGATGGCCTCCGGGTTCGGCGCCGGGCTGGCGACGGTGTCCCTGCGATTGGCGGATTTCGGGGTCGGCGGCTGGCGGCTCGTGTACCTCGTCTCGGCGGTCTGGTGCATCGTGGCCCTCGACGTGACACGACGACTCCCGGAGACGCGACGGTTCGCGATCGCCCACCATGCCCACCCCGGCCCGTCACCACGGTTGGACCGCCGCCGGCTGCTGCTGCTGTCGACCGTGGCGTTCGTCGGCAACGTCTTCATCGCGCCGGCCAGCTTCTTCCAGAATCGGTACCTCACCAGCATTCACGACTTCTCGGGTGGCAAGATCGCCATCTTCTCGATCGCCGTCGGGACGCCGGCCGGGATCGGGCTGATCGTCGGCGGACGCATCGCCGACACGCGCGGCCGGCGCCGGCTGATCGCCATCGCGCTGCCTGCGTCGACCGCCGCAGTCGTTGCCGCCTACTCGGTCGGAGGGCCGCCGCTCTGGCTCTTCTCGTTCCTCGCCGCGACCCTCGGCAGCGCCGCCTATCCGGCGCTGGCGGTCTATCGCGCCGAGTTGTTCCCCACCGGGAACCGCAGCCGCGCCGTCGGGCTGGTCACCACCGCCGCGCTGCTCGGCGGGGTCGGCGGGCTGATCGCGGTCGGGGTCCTGCTCGACGCCGATCGAACGTACGGCAGCGTCATGGGCCTGATGGCGATCGGCCAGCTGATCGTGACGGTCCTGGTCGTCGCCGCGTTCCCCGAGACCGCGCACCGCGAGCTCGAGGACCTCAACCCCGAGGACCGAGGTCTCGGACTTCCGCCGATCTGAGACGAACCGATGGTGCGTGGGCCGCACGACCTGGCGACGACCATCGCGGGCGACGTCGACCGACCGGCAGCAGGATCAGCGCACCTCGTTCACGAAGCGGGCGATCGCTTCGGCGATCGTGTCGTCGGCACCGCGCAGATCGTGACGGCCTCCCTCGATCCACAGGTGCTCGACCGGGGCCGGGATCGTCGCGGTCCACTCGGTCAGCTCGTCGGGCGAACCGAACGGGTCCCTCGTGCCCGAGATGAACAGGCAGGGCACGGCGATGGCGGGGAGATGCTCGACGCGCAGCTTGGCCGGCTGGCCCGGCGGGTGCAGCGGGTAGCAGATCGACACGAGACCCACCAGCCGAGGGACCCGACCCGCGCCGTCGACGTCGGCGGCGACCATCGTCGCCATCCGCCCCCCCATCGACCGCCCTCCGATCAGGACCGGACCGCGACGACGGGCGATCGCCGCGAGATCGTCGCGGATCGATGCCATCAGCTTGGGTGCCCGATCCGGCGCCCGGCGGCCCTCCCGGCGGTAGGGGAAGTCGAGCCGCTGCACGGACGCGGCGCGGCCGAGGCGCCGTTCGACGGCGACGAGGCTCGAATGATCGCGGTCGGAGCCGGCTCCCGGGTAGAGCAGCACGGTGGGCGTCGCCATCGCGCCCATGCTCGCGCGTCAGCTCGGCTTGGTGGTCAGGATCCGGCGAGCCTCGGCGATGTCGCTCATCGCCCGAGCAGCATCGACCCGGTCGCCACCGTGATCGGGGTGCACGTTGCGCATCCGATCGCGGAAGCGCAGCGTGACCTCCCGCTTGCTCGGCGACTTGCCCCCCTGCTCGAACCCGAGCACGCCCATCGCCCACGAGCGGGGGTCTGCCAGCGCCTCGAGCGCCAGCGTCTGCGAGCCGGCGAGGTAGGCGATCAGCGACGGTCCGATCGGCCCTCGCCAGCGGGCTGCCTTGTGCAGCACCGGGCCGATCCGGCGCCGATGCTCCTCGGCGAGCCGTTCGACCGCGTAGATCGCCCCGAGCACCTGGACGAGGTCGGTGCCCGACGCGTCGAAGTCGAACGAGATGTCATCACCGTCGCCGATCAGGCGGTGCTGGCTGCGAGCGAGCCCGTGGCGATCGACCTGGAAGCGATGGCGGAGGCGGGGCTGCACCACACGGCGGCCCTCCTCGACCTCGCCGATCAGGCGATGGACGTCGGCGACGAGATCGTCGTCGATACCGGGCAGATGAGCGGCGATGATCGACCCGAGGAGCAGGCCACCGAAGCCCGGCGCCGGATCGACCGGCAACACGAGGTGGCCGAGCGCGATGCGCCGCGTGGGGACGGCCGGCCGGGTGTGCCAGATCTCGAGCTCGGCCAACAACACCGGGACGACGATACCGACGCCCGAGCGCCGCTGCGTAGCTCGGCCCGACCACGGTGAGCGGCACGGATCCGGTCAGCGGATCGCCGTCTACACGTACGGGCGCAGCAGCGTGCGCAGGTCGTCGGCGAACCGGATGACCGCGGACGCCTCGTCGCTGTCCTCGTCGTGAGCCGAGCCCTGCGCCTCGAGCATGATCTGCTCGACGATCGTGTCGACGCCCTCGACCGTCTCGGCCCAGGTGCGCGGCGAGAACGCGTACGGCGGGTACTTGGGGTCGAGGTGCGGGCTCAGCTCGATCAGCGTCGTGCGCGACCGCGCGTCGAACGGGTCCTTGGCCAGACTGGTCGCGGCGAGGAAGACCGTGCCGAGCACACCATCGGGTGGCTCGTGTGTCGCGTCGTCGTCGGCTGCGAGCATCTCGCCCGCTTCGATCGCGTCGAGCAGGGAATCGACGGCGTCCTCGGCATCGGCCGCGACGATCAGCGTGGTCCCTTCCCAGCGGTGCGGGATCTCGGACTCGACCAGCGAGTCGGTGAGCATGCTCCGGTCGGCGTCGTTCCACTCGTCGAGTCCGAACTCCGTCGCCGCGTCGTCGGCCTCCAACACGATCGGGAACGGGCCCAGCTCCGCCTCGAGCCGATCGAAGATCGCATCGACCTGGCGTTCGACGAGCTCGGGCACGACCAGCTCGTCGCTGTCCCAGGCGTGTGGGACCTCGGACTCGGCGAGTGCCTCGGTCAGCTCGGCGCGCTGCTCCCACGTCCACGCCGCCACGTCGTAGTGCACCTTGACGATCGTCGGGTCGTTCGGGTCGAAGTCGATCAGCTCGCCGGAACCGGCCAGCTCGTTGCGTGACTCCTCGCCACCTTGCCTGTTGACAAATCCCACAGCGGGCACGCTACCCGCAGCGATCAGCCGACGAGCGCGGCGAGGAACCGCTCGGTGCGCTCGTACTCGTCGCGCTGGTTGACCGGGTCGCGGAAACCATGACCCTCACCTTCGTAGACGACGAGCTCGACCGCACCGCCCGCCCGGCCGATCCGGTCGGCGAGGAGCTCACTCTGCTCGATCGGCACGACCGGATCGTCGGTGCCATGGAAGACCAGCAGCGGTGCGGTGATGCGCTCGGCCCGGTTGATCGGCGAGAGGTCGGCGTAGCGCGCGGTGTCGTCGAGCGGCCCGACGAGGGTGTCGGTGTAGTGCGCCTCGAAGCGGTGGGTGGCCGCGGCGAGCGACAGCAGGTCGCTGACCGGGTACGCGGCCACGCCGCCGGCGACCAGGCCCGGATGATCGGCGAGCACGCCCAGGACGGTCAGCCCGCCCGACGACCCGCCGATGACCACCGTCGACTCCGCTCGAGCGCACCCGAGCCGGTGCGCGCCGCCGATCAACACCGCGGTGTCGTCGACGTCGAGGCGACCCCACCGGCCGTTCAGCGCCCGCTGGTACGCGCGCCCGTGTCCGGTCGTCCCGCGTGGGTCGACGACCAGGACGTCCCAGCCCCGGCTCCACCAGTACGCGATCCGGGGTCGCCAATCGACGGCCCACTGATCGGTGGGGCCACCGTGCACCCAGCACAGCAGGCGGCCCTGCCCCGCCGCAAACAGCCGCCCGTGCAAGCCGATCCCGTCGTGCGCGACCTCGACGGGGTCGGGCTCGGGCAGCTCGATCGCGTCCCACTGGGCAACCGGACCGACCGCCAGCACCGTCCGCTCGAATCCTGGGGGCGCGTACCGGACGATCTGCGTCGGCGTCCGCGCCCCGCCGCGCAGCGCGACGAGCGAGTCGCCCCGCCAGGTGAGCTGGCCGTGGACGCCGCGTCCGAGCTCGCGCACGTCCCCGGCCACGACGTCGGCGAGGCAGAGCCGGCCGAAGCCGCCCTCGTTGCGGGTGAAGGCGATCCGCTCACCGTCGGGCGACGGCGCGAACGAGCGCTGGCCCATGCCCCAGGTCGGACCGGCGTGCTCGAACGATTCGCGCACGACCGGGCGGTCGCCGACCGAGACGTTCAGCCAACCGCTGGCATCGTGCACGCAGGCCTCGAGCCCGTCCGGGAAGAAGCGCGGTTGCTGGACCGCCCCGCCGTCGGGGCGCCAGCGCGTGACCGCGGCGGGCTCCGAGCCGATGTGGGCAGTGACCACGGCAGCGTCGTCCCAGGGCATCGACGGTGCACTCCACGCCTGCCAGACGACGCTCGTCGAGCACGGCGCGATCACCGGGTCGAAGCAGAACCCGTCGGCCCCGTCGTCGAGCCGGCGGGTGACCGCCGCGCCGTCGAGACCGACGAGCCAGACCTCGGCCTCGTCGACGGCGCAGACGACGAAGCGGCCGTCAGCGGCGACGTTCGGGGCCCGGCACTCCCGCTCCCACGCGGTGAGCCGGAGGGGTCCGCCGTCGAATCGCTGGACCCACAACTCGCCGTCCGCGGCGGCGTAGACCACGCCCTCGCCGTCGGGCAGCCAGTCGAAGCAGCCTCCACCGAATCCCCTGCCCGGTGCCGGCGGCGGCTCCGAGGTGACGATCCGCTCCGGTCCGCCGTCGACCGGCACGAGCGTGATCGCCGCGGCCCGCTGCCACCGTTGTACGAACGCGACCCGATCGCCGGCGGGCGACAGGCGCGGCTCGGTCAACTCGCGACCGGAGACGACCAGCTCGAGGGGGATGGGCACCGGCATCGCGCCGATCGTAGGCCAGCGCGCGAAACCCGGTTGCGTCGCATCACCTCGGTCGGCGACACTGGCTACCCACCGCGAGAGGAGGTGCCAGATGATCAACATGACGAAGTGTGCAACGCCCGACCGGGGCCGCATCGCCGACCCGTCGATCGTCGGCGCGCTCCGCGGTTCGACCGCCGTCGCCTGACCCGCCGCGACCGCGGCGCGTCCCTGCCGAGCATTCACCGGCGGCGGGCTGGGTCCCGGATCGGGCACCGCGAGCGTGAACACCCGGTGTTCACGCTTGGCGCTCCGGCGAGCCAACGTCCCAACCAACACCAAGACCACCACCAACACCAACCCCAACAGCAACCCAACAGCAACAGCAACAGCAACAGCAACAGCAACAAGGAGAACACCGTGTTCCAGTCACTGCACCCCGACTACCAGCTCGCCGAGATCCGCGAGCGGCACGCCCACCTGCGGCGTCAGGCCGAGCAGGCCCGCCTGCACCGGGCCGCCAAGGATCGGCACCGGTACCGCCCGCGGCACCGGCGTCGAAGGCCGTAGCGAGCAGGGACCGAGCGGCCACCCCCCGTCGAACGGAGGGTGGCCGTTCGGCGCGCACCGATTACCGTTGGCCCCATGACAACGTCGTCACGTCAGAATCCGGACCGCAACCTCGCGATGGACCTGGTCAGGGCCACCGAATCGGCCTGCCTCGCCGCAGCGCGCTGGGTCGGCCGGGGTGACAAGGAGGCCGCCGACGACGCCGCGGTCGAGGCGATGCGGTTGTCGCTGTCGACCGTCGCGATGGACGGCACCGTCATCATCGGCGAGGGCGAGAAGGATGCCGCACCGATGCTCTTCAACGGCGAGCGCGTCGGCGACGGCTCCAACCCCGAGGTCGACGTGGCGGTGGACCCGATCGACGGCACCACCCTGACCGCCCACGGCAAGACCAACGCGCTGTCGGTCATCGCCGTCGCCGACCGCGGCTCGATGTTCGACCCCGGGCCGTCGTTCTACATGAACAAGATCGCCGTCGGGCCGGAGTCGGTCGGTGCGATCGACATCACCGCCAGCCCGACCCAGAACCTCCGGTGGATCGCCAAGTCCAAGCGCGAAGACATCGGCGACCTCACCGCGATCATCCTCGACCGTCCCCGGCATGCCGACCTGATCGCCGAGGTGCGAGCCGCGGGATGCCGCATCCGTCTCATCACCGACGGCGACGTGTACGGCTCGGTCGCGACGTGCTGGCCCGACGCCGGCGCCGACGTCCTGTTCGGCATCGGCGGCACCCCGGAGGGGGTCATCTCCGCCGCCGCACTCAAGGCGATGGGTGGCGAGATGCAGGCCCAGTTCGCCCCGCAGAGCGACGTCGAACTCCAGGCGATGACCGACGCCGGGTACGACCTCGACCAGGTGCTCACCCAGAACGACCTGATCAAGTCCGACAACTGCTTCTTCGCCGCCACCGGACTGACCGACGGAGCGCTGCTGCGCGGCGTGCGGTTCCGCAAGGACAGCGCGCTGACCCAGAGCCTGGTGATGCGCTCGCGTAGCGGTACCGTCCGCATGATCGACAGCCGCCACCGGGTCGACAAGCTGCGCGAGTTCGCCGCCGTCGACTACTGACCCGGGGCCCGCGGCACGGCGGGCCACGACGGACTCCTCTCTCGCCGACCCACCACGACCGAAAGCAGCACTCGATGGATATCGACGTCGTCATCCAGCAGAGCGGCCCGCTCCCGATCACCCAGACCTTCATGACCGCGAGCGACGGTCCCGCGATGCTCGTCGTCGCCGGCAGCGTCTATTCGAACACCCCGAACACGGTGACCGGTATCAGCGTCATCCTCAACGCCCAAACGGTCGGCACCGCGTCGATCTTCTCGAACGGGCCGAGCACCCACCGCGCCGTCGTCCCGGCCTACATCCCGATCACGCTCGACATGCCGTGGCCCTCCCCGATGACGCCACCGAGCTACACGATCGAGTTGGTCAGCGCGACGGGCGAGACGGTCAGCGACCAGAACGACTTCTTCGTCGTGGCCCTGCACGTCTGACACGATGATTCGCTCGCCGCGTGCTGCGGCGAGTGGGTCGTCAGAACGGGAAACCGGTGCGGGTCGCGATCAAGCGGGCCTGGGCCCGAGCCTTGCCGCGGAACGCGCTCGACAGCACGTCCTCGTCGTGCTCCTGGCGCAGCGTCTCATCGTGGCGGGCGAGGGCCGCCTTGGCGCGTTCGACGTCGATCTCCTCGGCGAGCTCGGCGGTGTCGCTGAGGATCGACACGACGGTCGGGTTGCCGCTGACCTCGACGAAGCCGCGGTGCACGGCGACGTCCTTGACCGTGCCGTCGGTCAGGAAGATGCGCGTGTGGTTCTCGACGAGCGCGCCGAGGAACGCCGAATGGCCGGCCTGGAAGGCGATCTCGCCGCCGAGCAGCGTTCGGGTGATCACCATGTCTGCCTCGCCGGAGAACAGCACGCGCTCGGGCGACACGATCTCGACGTTCAACGCTTCAGCCATTCTCGCCTCCAGACAATTCCGACCACCGGCTCAGTCCTCCTGGAGGGCCTTGGCCTTGGCGAGTACCTGCTCGACGCTGCCGACGTTGAGGAACGCCTGCTCGGGCACGTCGTCGAGCTCGCCATCGATCAGCGCCTCGAACGACTCGACCGTCTCGCCGACCGGGACGTACTCGCCCTTCAGACCGGTGAACACCTCCGCGACGTAGAACGGCTGCGACAGGAAGCGCTGCACCTTGCGCGCCCGGTTGACCGTCAGCCGGTCCTCCTCGGACAGTTCGTCGAGACCGAGGATGGCGATGATGTCCTGGAGCTCCTTGTAGCGCTGCAGCGTCTCCTGCACCCGACGGGCGACCTCGTAGTGGTGGGCGCCGACGACCTCGGGGCTGAGGATCGTCGATGTCGACGCCAGCGGGTCGACCGCAGGGTAGATGCCGAGCGCGGCGACCTGGCGCGACAGCTCGGTCGTGGCGTCGAGGTGGGTGAACGTCGTGAACGGCGCGGGGTCGGTGTAGTCGTCGGCGGGCACGTAGACCGCCTGCAGCGACGTGATCGAACGACCCTTGGTCGAGGTGATCCGCTCCTGGAGCTGCCCCATCTCGTCGGCGAGCGTCGGCTGATAGCCCACCGCCGACGGCATGCGGCCGAGCAGCGTGGAGACCTCCGAGCCGGCCTGAACGAAGCGGAAGATGTTGTCGACGAACAGCAGCACGTCCTGGCCCTGCACGTCGCGGAAGTACTCCGCCATCGTCAGCGCCGACAGCGCGACCCGCAGGCGCACGCCAGGCGGCTCGTCCATCTGGCCGAAGACCAGGGCGGCCTTTTCGTACACGCCCGACTCCATCATCTCCAGCCGGAGGTCGGTGCCCTCACGGGTGCGCTCGCCCACCCCGGCGAACACCGAGACACCACCGTGCTGGGAGGCGACCCGGTTGATCATCTCGGTGATCAACACGGTCTTGCCGACGCCCGCACCACCGAACAGGCCGATCTTGCCACCGGCGACGTAGGGCGTGAGCAGGTCGATCACCTTGATCCCGGTCTCGAACATGCGCGCCGACGGTTCGAGCGCGTCGAAGGTCGGGGCCGGCCGGTGGATCTCCCACCGCTCCATCTGGTCGAGGTCGTCGGGGACCGTGTCGAGCGGCTGGCCCCACACGTTCCAGACGTTGCCGAGCACCTTCTCGCCGACGGGGACGGTGATGCCGTGGCCGAGGTTGCGCACGGGCGCGCCCCGCACCAGCCCGTCGGTCGGCTTCATGCAGATCGCCCGGACCCGGCTCTCGCCGAGCTGCTGGGCGACCTCAGCGAGCACCTGGAACGAGTCGTCGCCGATCTTGACGTCGAACTCGAGCGCACCGTTGATCTCGGGCAGGGCACCGGGCGGGAACTCGACGTCGATGACGGGTCCGGCGATGCCGACGACCCGGCCGTCCTTGAGATCGTTGTCTGTCATGGTCATGACGATGGTTCTCCTGGTTGCGAAAGGGGTGCGTTCATGTGCCGGTCGGTTGCCAGGCACCGAAGATCTGGTCGATGTCGACGAGGTGGACGTGGGTCTCGGCGTCGCCCTCGAGCGCTTCGGCGCCACCGACGATCTCCATGATCTCGGCGGTGATCGAGTCCTGGCGGGCCCGGTTCATCACGATGCTGAGGTTCTTGATCAGCTCCTCGGCGTTGTCGGTCGCCGACTTCATCGCCCGCTGCCGGAACGCGTGCTCGGAGGCCGCAGCGTTGAGCAGCGCGGCATAGACGCGGGCTTCGACGTAGCGCGGGAGCAACGTCTCGAGGATCGTCGACGGGTCCGGCTCGAACTCGTAGTCGCCACCGGAGCCCGACTTCCCGTCGCCACCGGCGACGGTGTCCGCCGACAGCGGCACGAGCGGACGCAGGACGACCTCCTGGGAGCCGGCGGTGATGAAGCGGGTGTAGACGAGCTCGACCTTGTCGACCGCGCCGCTCGAATAGAGCTCGACGACGTGCTCACCGATGCGGCGGGCGTCGTCGTAGCTCGGTCGATCGCTGAACCCGGTGAAGACCTCGCCGAGCTCGTAGCCGCGGAACTTGAAGTACCCCTCGGCCTTGCGACCCACCGGGATCAGCGAGTAGCCCTTGCCGGCGAGCACGTCGGCTTTGATCTCGCCTTCGGCCGCCCGCTGGACACCGGAGTTGTAGCCGCCGCACAACCCGCGGTCGGCGGTGATGACGACGTAGCACGTGGTGCGGATCTCGTCGCGTCCGGCGAGCAGCGGCGAGTCCGACGACGCCCCGGCGGCAGCGAGGTCCTTGACCACCTCGGTGATCAACTCGGAGTACGGCACCGCGGCGGCGACCCGCTGCTGCGCCTTGACGATGCGCGAGCCGGCGATCAGCTCCATCGCCCGCGTGATCTTCTTCGTGGCCTGCATCGACCTGATGCGACCCTTGAGGATGCGTTCCTGACCGCCGGCCATGTCAGATCTCCTCGGCCTCGCGGGCAGCCTCGTCGCTGGCGCTTCCCTCGGCCGTCCTGGTCGTCACGGCCTCGCCCAACGCCTCAGCACGACACAGCTCGTCGGCCGTGACGGCAGCCTCGTCGCTGGCGCTTCCCTCGGCCGTCCTGGTCGTCACGGCCTCGCCCAACGCCTCAGCACGACACAGCTCGTCGGCCGTGACGGCAGCCTCGTCGCTGGCGCTTCCCTCGGCCGTCCTGGTCGTCACGGCCTCGCCCAACGCCTCAGCACGACACAGCTCGTCGGCCGTGACGGCAGCCTCGTCGCTGGCGCTTCCCTCGGCGCCGCGGATCGAACCGCGCACATGGCGTGGCGCGCCCGTGTTGGGCGCGTCGGTCGGGGGGGAGCGAGCGAAGCGAGCGAGTGACGAGGAAGCATTATTCCGTAGCCAGCGTCTTGGCGGATGCGGCGTCGCCCAACTCGTCGGCGTCGCTCGAGGTCGGATCGACGGCGTGGTCGTGGCTTCCGGCGGTGAACTGGGACTTGAACGCCTCGACCACACCGGCCAACTCGTCGGGCACCGCCTCGGTACGCAGCTGGTCGAGCAGCGAGGCATGGGTGGTGCGGACGTGCTCGAGCAGCTCGTGCTCGAAGCGGACGACGTCGGGGACCGGGATGTCGTCGAGGTAGCCCTTCGTGCCGGCATAGATCGACACGACTTGCTCCTCGACCGGCATCGGCGAGTTCAGCGGCTGCTTGAGCAGCTCGACGAGCCGGTACCCGCGCTCGAGCTGAGCCTTGGAGACCGCATCGAGCTCGGAGCCGAACGTGGCGAACGCTTCGAGTTCGCGGAACTGGGCGAGGTCGAGCTTGAGCGTGCCGGCGACCGACTTCATCGACTTGATCTGCGCCGCACCGCCGACGCGCGACACCGAGATGCCCACGTCGACCGCCGGCCGGACACCGGACTTGAACAGGTTGTCCTGGAGGAAGACCTGGCCGTCGGTGATCGAGATCACGTTGGTCGGGATGAACGCCGACACGTCGCCGGCCTTGGTCTCGATGATCGGCAGCGCGGTCAGCGAGCCGGCACCGTTCTCGTCGGACAGCTTGGCCGCCCGCTCGAGCAACCGGCTGTGCAGGTAGAACACGTCGCCCGGGTAGGCCTCGCGGCCCGGTGGGCGGCGCAGCAGCAGCGAGATCTGGCGGTACGCCTCGGCCTGCTTGGAGAGGTCGTCGTAGACGATGAGGGCGTGCTCGCCGTTGTCCATCCAGTGCTGGCCGATCGCGCAGCCGGCGTAGGGGGCGAGGTACTTGAACGGCGCCGGGTCGGCCGCCGGGGCGGTGACGACGACGGTGTAGTCCATCGCGCCCGCAGCCCGCAGGGTGGCGACGGTCTGGGCGACCGTCGACCCCTTCTGACCGATGGCGACATAGATGCACTTCACGCCCTGACCGCGCTGGTTGAGGATCGTGTCGACCGCAACGGTGGTCTTGCCCGTCTTGCGGTCGCCGATGATCAGCTCGCGCTGGCCGCGCCCGATCGGGGTCATCGCATCGATCGACTTGATGCCGGTCTGCAGCGGCTCGTGCACCGGCTTGCGGCCGAGGATGCCCGGCGCCTGGATCTCCATCCGCCGCTGCTCGGTGCCGGTCAGCTCGCCGAGGCCGTCGACGGGGTGCCCGAGGGCGTTGACCACCCGGCCGAGCATGCCGTCCCCGACGGGCATCGACAGGATGCTCCCGGTCGCCTTGACCGTCTGGCCCTCCTGGATGTGGTCGACGTCGCCGAGGACGACGGCGCCGATCGACTCCTCGTCGAGGTTGAGCGCGAGGCCGACAGAGCCGTCCTCGAACTCGAGCAGCTCGTTGACGGCCGCGTCGGGCAGCCCCGAGCACGCGGGCGATGCCGTCACCGACCTCGGCGACCCGCCCGACGGTGCGGGGGGCGACCGAGGGCTCGAAGCCATCGAGGTTCTTCTTGAGCGCCGATGCGATGTCGGCGGCGGAGAGGGTCAGCTCAGCCATGGGTGGGTCTCCTTCACAGCGCCTCGTGCGATCGTCACAGGCGGCTCTTCAGCTGGTCGATTCGGGTACGTACGGTGTCGTCGATCACGGTGTCGCCGATGGTCGCGACGACGCCGCCGATCACGGACGGGTCGACGACCGCCTTGAGGTTGAGGCTCTTGCCGGTGGCGTTCTCGAGCGCGGCTTTGAGTCGCGCCCGCTGATCGTCGGTCAACTCGACCGCGGTGCGGACCTCGGCGACAGCGAGCTGCTTGGCGCTCGACGCCCGCTCGACGAGGCTGTGGACGATCGCCGGGAGATCGGCGCCGCGGCCCGAAGCGGCGACCATCGAAATGAGCTGCGTCGTCGTCGGCGTCGCCTTGTCGCCGAGCAGGTCGACGATGATCGCCTGCCGCTTCTCAGCCGGCAGGTTCTCGTCGGACAGCGCCCGCCGAAGCTCGTCGCTCGACTCGTAGGAGCGGGCGAAGCGGAACAGCTCGTCTTCGACCTCGTCGAGGGTCCCCTCGGCGCGGGCGATCTCGAACAGCGCTCGGGCGTAGCCGTCGATGCGGGCTGTGCTCATGATGCACCCACTCTCTGGATGAAGGCGTCGATCAGCGCTTCGTCGGTGGCGGGGTCGATGGTCTCGGTGATGACCCGGTCGGTCGCGTGCTGGACGATGCGGCCGATCTCGGCGCGCATCTCGTCGCCGACCCGACCGGCGCTGATCGCCAGTTCGGACTCGGCACGAGCTTCGAGGTCGGCCACCTCCCGCTCGAGGCGGGCACGACCGTCGCCCAACAGCGCCTCGGCCTGTGCGTCGGCCTCGGCGAACAGGCGGGCGCGCTCGGCGTCGATGTCGCCCTTGGCGGCGCGGATCGTCGCCGCCTCGGCATCGGCGGCAGCAGCCTCCTTGTCGGCCGAGTCGAGCTCGCCCTGGATCCGCTCGGTGCGGCCGGTGAACGCCTTCTTCAGCGCCGGGCCGGCGTACTTGTACAGGAGGGCGAAGATCAGCAGCGAGGCGATCGAGCCGTAGATCAGCTCGGCCTGCTCGGGCCACAGCCAGTGGTGGGTGACGATCTGCCCGTTGTCGTCGCGGTAGGGCTCGCCTTCGGCGGCGACCCATGTAGCGAGGATCCATGCGTTCATCGGCTTGCTCCCTCGGTCATCGACGCGGAGACGGCAGCCCGCACGACATCGGGATCTGGGCGCTTGCCGATCGCCAACTCGACGGTTCGGGCGACCACGTCCGCGGCGGCGGCTTCGACATCACCCTGGACGGCGGCCCGCTCCGCGTCGGCGGCGGCCATCGCCGTCTGACGGCGCTCGTCGATCGCTGCGTTGACCGCCGCGAGCCGCTCGGTGCGCTCTCCCTCGAGCGTCCGGCGTGCTGCGTCGACCCGGGCGTTGGCCTCGGCGCGCACGGACGCGAGCTGCGCCTCGTACTCCGCGACCTCGGCTCGCGCCGAGGCGCGTGCGGTGTCGGAGCCCTCCCGTTCGGTCCGAATGCGCGAGTAGCGCGCATCCATTCCCTTCTTGACGCGGGGGAAGAGCACCAAGCGCATCAGCAGCGCGAAGACGATGAATGCGCCAAAGCTCCACGCCAGCTCCTTGGCCTCCGGGACGATCGGGCTGGGGCCGTCTTTCGGCGGCACCTCGGAGGTCTCCTCGTCCGCACGCACCGCTGCGGGAAAGGTCACCTCGACCGAACTGCCCGTTCGAGTTGCGACGGCGATCAGCACGTCAGCTCCTTTGCGGGATGTCGTTGAGTGGACACGTGGTGGTCAGCGGTCGATCAGAGACCGAGGAGGATGAAGACCACGAAGCCGATGAGCGCCAACGCCTCGGTGAAGGCGATGCCGAGGAACATCGTGGTCCGCACCATGCCGGCCGCCTCGGGTTGACGGGCCATCGCCTCGATCGCCTTGCCGGCGACGTAGCCGATGCCGATGCCCGGCCCGATGGCTGCGAGGCCGTACGCGAAGCCGGCGCCGATGGCGGCGTTGGCCGCCTTCGTATCGTCCGCGTTCAGCTGTGCGACCAGAGCGCTAGTTGCTTCCATTGCTTTGTTTCTCCTGTGATGTGGCGAGCGTGAGGATGGATGGGGTCAGTGGGCTTCGGCGTGCTCGTCGTGGCTGGCCATCGACGAGCCGATGAACACGCAGGCGAGGATCGTGAAGATGTACGCCTGCAGGAAGCCGACGAGGATCTCGAAGGCGGTGATGAACATGAGCATGAAGAACGGCAGCACGCTCAGCGTGATCCCGAACACGTTGCCGCTGGCGATCAGCTCCTCGGTCAGGATGGCGAACGTGACCAACAGCATGTGGCCGGCGAGCATGTTGGCGAAGAGTCGGATCGCCAGGGCGAACGGCCGGAGCAGGATGTTGGAGACGAACTCGATCAGCCCGACCAGCGGCTTCATCGCCACCGGCACGCCCGGCGGCCAGAGCATGTGGGTGAGGTAGCCCAGCTTCTGCTCCTTGAACCCGACACCGTTGTAGATGAGCCACACGATGATCGCCAGGAACAGCGGGATCGCCATGCGCGCCGTCGCCGGCATGTAGATGATCGGGATGATGCCGGGGACGTTGCAGAGGTAGATGAAGATGAAGAACGACAGCATCATCGGCGTCCACTTCAGGCCCGCCTTGCCCATCGTCTCCATGATGATGCCCTCGATGAACTCGACGGTGATCTCGACGAGGTTGCGCACCCCGCGAGGCGCGGCGAGCGGGTCAGCCCGGCCGGCGATGACGAACAGCGTCGTCCCGATGATCGTCGCCGCGCATGCGATGAGCGCGATCTTGTTGAACGTCGGGAAGAGGTCGGCCCAACGGATGACCTCGTTGATTTCGGGAAACTCAAGTCCGAGCACGGAACCTGTCCTTCTTGGCGTGTGTCGATCGCGTGGTGCGCGCGCCGGGGCTGCGCGTCGAGTGGGTGGCGGGCGTGGTGGCGGCGGAGTGCGGGAGATGGTCGAGGGGGATCACGGTGCGGGTCACTTCGGCTTCAGGCCTGGGTACGCGAGCGAAATCGCGACGTACTTGAGCTCCCAGACCAGGAGCCCGAGGTGCGTGACGATGATAGACGTGCCGAGGGCGGGCATCGAAATCCAAGCCGCGTCCCGGACGGCGTACACGGCGGCGAAGATCAGCGCGAGCCGGAAGATGTAGCCGAACAGGACCCCACCGAGCAGGGCGGCGTAGGAGATCCGGCTGCCGACCATGATGATGGCTGCCGACAGTGAGAAGTTGGCGAGGACGATGCCGATCGCGTACGCCGAGCTCCACGCGCCGTCCGCGCCCCAGATCACGCCGCAGATGGCGATGAGCAGCGGCCCTGCGACGAGACCTCGCTTGACCATGTCGATCGACACCTCGACCTCGGTCGCCGCACCGTCGGGCTTGGAGGTCAGCATCGAGGGCGCTGGATCAGAAGTCATTGCGCTCCCTCGTCGATCGACGTCGGGCGGTCGGCGAGCGGGGCGCGCTCGGCGCGCTGGCGTTCCGCTCGCTGGCGTTCGTAGGCATCCATCCGGATCGTGTAGGCGGCCTTGAACCGGTAGAACAGCCCGACCGCACCGAGCCCGAAGAGCACGAGTGTGAAGACCGGCGAAGTCCCGAGCCAGCGGTCGAGCCCGTAGCCGGCGAGCACGAACAGCACGAGCACGATGCCGGACTCGATACCGCTGCCGAGGGTGGTGTCGGCGTTGTTGGGAGCAGGTTCGGGAGCAGGCATGAGGCGGTCACACACGGGACGCGGGTCCACGAGGTGTTTGTGAATTGATGCACAACCTAATGGTCGTGATCGAGCCTCGGCAACCTGTCGGGCGAGTCCGCGGCCGCGCCGACCGCCTCGGGGGTTCGCTCGATGCCCGCCGGCGGCGTGCCGTTCTCCCGCCGCCGGCGCCGGACGCTGGGGTGGAGGACGGTGAACAGCAAGATCGCGAGCGCGATGATGCCGAAGGGGAGGTAGGTCGGGTTCTGGCCGGTGAGGGTCGGATAGAGCACGAACGCGGACAGCAGCGCGGTCCACGTCCACAAGATGAGCACGCTGCGCCGGTGGCCGTGTCCGAGGTTCATCAACCGGTGATGGAGGTGGCCCTTGTCGGCCGAGGCGAGCGCCCGCCTCCCGGTCGCCCGGCGCACGATGGCGAACGCCGTGTCGAGGATCGGCACGCCGAGGATCAGCAGCGGGATCGCGATCGGCGCGAGGAAGAAGTACGTCGTGCCGACACCGCTCTCGAAGGTGTCGGCACGGCCCCCGACCACGCTGGTCGACACCGCGAGCAGCAGACCGAGCAGCAGTGCACCCCCGTCGCCCATCATGATGCGCGCCGGATTGAAGTTGTGCGGGAGGAACCCGACGCACAGCCCGACCGCCATGATCGCGATCAGCGGGCCGATGTTGCCGCCGTCGAGCAGGCCCTGCTCGCGCAACTCCTGGCTGTAGAGGAAGAAGGCGAACGCACCGATCGCCACGACGCCGGCGGCCAGGCCGTCCAGACCGTCGATCAGGTTGATCGCCTGGCTGAGCCCGATCAACCAGAGCACGGTGATCAGCGGCTTGAGATCGTAGGAGAGGACGGTCACCCCGAGGTACGGCAACCGGAACGAGAACATGACGACACCGAACCACACGAGGGCGACCCCGGCGATCACCGTGCCGGTCACCTTGGCCGGGGCCGAGATCTCCCTGATGTCATCGGTGAACCCGACGGCGAAGATGATCAGCGCGGCGACGAGGACGCCGACCGGTTCGGAGTTGTTCGAGAAGATCACGTCGAAGTCGTCGAGCATCGAAGCGACGGCGAGCGCGACGACGAAGCCGGCCAGCATCGCCAGCCCCCCGACGTCGGGGAGCGGGACCTGGTGCACGGTGCGATCGTTGGGCTCGGCCACCCAACCGAACCGGCGGGCGAGCCGCCCGACGACCGGTGTGGTCACGAACGTGACGAGCGCGGCCACCGCTCCGACCACCAAATACGACCCGAGCGCCGGCACGGATCAACAGTGTACGCCCCCACCCGCCCCGCGCCCGATTGCGCCGCGACGGTGATCGCCCACCGCGCCAGCACTCGATGCGAACGCACGCACCGCTGGTGCGGGTCGGTCGGGCGTTCGTGGGGTGGGTCGGTTGCGCGGGGAGTTCGGATGAGGCGGTCGGGTTGGGCGACGTCGGGGGGACGTCGGCGGGACCTCGGGGGTCAGACGCCGTTGGGGTAGGCGGGGAAGGCGGCGCAGAGCGTGGCCACCTCCTTGCGGACGATCTCCAACTCGGCGGGTTCCTCGCGGCTGCGCAGCGCACGGGCGATCAGCGAGGCGATCGTCGCCATCTCCGGCTCGCGCATGCCCTGCGTGGTCACCGACGGAGTACCGATGCGCACGCCGCTGGTGACGAACGGGCTGCGGGGGTCGTCGGGGATCGTGTTCTTGTTGAGCGTGATCCCGGCCTCGTCGAGCGTCGACTGCGCCTGCTTGCCCGTCAGCTCCGCGTCGAACGGGGTCAGATCGACGACCATCAGATGGTTGTCGGTTCCGCCGGACACGAGCCGGAAGCGCTGCCCGACCAGCGCCGCGGCGAGCGCCGACGCGTTCGCCACGACCTGCTGGGCGTACTCGCGAAACGAAGGATGCATCGCCTCGCGGAAGGCGATCGCCTTCGCCGCGATCACGTGCTCGAGCGGACCGCCCTGCCATCCGGGGAACACCGCCTTGTCGATCGCCTTCGCGTGCTCCTCCTTGCAGACGATGCACCCGCCGCGCGGCCCGCGCAGCGTCTTGTGGGTCGTGAAGGTCACCACGTCGGAGAACGGGGTCGGGTTCGGGTGGGCGCCACCGGCGACCAGCCCCGCGAGGTGGGCGATGTCGAACATCAGCAGCGCCCCGACCTCGTCGGCGATCGCCTTGAACGGTTCGGGATCGAGCCGCCGCGGGTAGCTCGTCGTGCCGGCGACGATCATCTTCGGCCGGTGCTCGAGGGCCAGGGCGCGGACCTGATCCATGTCGATCCGCTCCTCGCCACCGACCCCGTACGAAACGAAGTGGTAGAGCATCCCGCTGGCGTTGACCGGCGAGCCGTGCGTGAGGTGGCCGCCGTGGTCGAGGCTGAGGCCGAGCACGGTGTCACCGGGCTCGAGCAGGGCCTGGTACACACACATGTTGGCGTTGGCGCCCGAGTGCGGCTGGACGTTGGCGTGCTCGGCACCGAACAGGGCCTTGACCCGATCGATCGCCAACTGCTCGATGTCGTCGACGATCCGGTTGCCACCGTAGTAGCGCTTGCGTGGATAGCCCTCGGAGTACTTGTTGGTCAGCACCGACCCGGTCGCCCGCATCACGGCGGGCGACGTGAAGTTCTCGCTGGCGATCAGCTGCAGCCCGGTGATCTGGCGCTCGACCTCGGCGTCGATCAGCGCGAGGACCTCGGTGTCGGGATCGATGTCGGATGGGTACGGCATTGGGGTTCCTCCGGTCGGATGGCGGACGTGGTCAGAACTCGGCTTCGAGGGCGGTCAGCTGGTCGACGCGTCGGGCGTGCCGGCCTCCCTCGAAGTCGGTGGCGAGAAAGGTGGCGACGATCTCCTCCGCCAGACCGACGCCGACGACGCGGGCGCCGATCGACACGACGTTGGCGTCGTTGTGGGCCCGGGCCATGCGCGCCGTGTACAGGCAGTTGCAGAGTGCGGCTCGCACGCCGCGCACCTTGTTGGCCGCGAGTTGCTCGCCCTGCCCACTCCCGCCGAGCACGATCCCGACGTCGGCGCGGCCGTCGCGCACCGTACGCCCCACCCCGGCACAGATCGCCGGGTAGTCGACCGATTCGGTCGAGTGGGTGCCCTGGTCGTCGACCTCGTGGCCCTCGGCGAGCAGGATGCCGACCAGGTGCTGCTTGAGGTCGTACCCCGCGTGGTCCGAGCCAATCGCGATTCGCGTCATCGCCGACGAGTGTAGGAGCGGGCACGGGTCCGTCGACCGCTGCGCCGCCGAAACGTCCGTCGGCCCGGCCGGCGGATGCCGGCCCGCTTCGGACGCGCTGCGCCGGCCTCCGTAGGGTGCTGGCCCGTGACGCTCGAACCGCGAACGCCGGTGATCGTCGGTGCCGGCCAGTACCTCCATCGGGCCGAAGGCATCGACGACGCGCTCGAGCCGGTCGCGCTGATGGAGCGGGCGGTCGTCGCCGCGGCGACCGACGCCGGGCTCGACGCCCCACCAGTGGCCGACTCCCTCCGGGTCGTCAACGTGATCGGCTGGCGGTACCGCAACGCGCCACGGTTCCTCGCCGAGCGCCTCGGCCAGGCGCCGGCCGAGCTCGCCTACACGACCAGCGGCGGCAACAGCCCGCAGGCGCTGGTCAACCGGACCGCGCTCGACATCGCCGCCGGGGTGCTCGACCTGGCGATCCTCGCCGGCGGGGAGGCGTTCCGCACCTACCTGCGCGCCCGGCGAACCGGAGCAACGCTCGACTGGGCGAAGGCCCCCGACGACGACCGGCCGAGGATCATCGGCGACGAGCTCGACATGGCCCACGAGGCCGAGCGGGCCCGCGGCCTCTGGCTCCCGGTGCAGTTCTACCCGATGTTCGAGACCGCCCTCCGGGCCGAAGCGGGCCGCTCCGTCGACGATCACCAGCAGCACCTCGGGAGGTTGTGGTCCGACCTCAGCAAGGTCGCGGTCGACAACCCCTACGCCTGGATCCGCGAGGCGCGAACGCCGGAGGAGATCACGACCGTCACGTCGACCAACCGGATGATCGGGTTCCCCTACCCGAAGCTGATGAACTCGAACAACGACGTCGACATGGGCGCCGCGCTGATCATGTGCTCGGTCGAGGCGGCCCGACGGCTGGGTGTCCCCGCCGAGCGTTGGGTGTTCCCCCACAGCGGGACCGACTGCCACGAGCACCACTACGTGTCCAACCGCGACACGTTCGCCAGGACGCCGGCGATCGAGATCGGGGGTGCGCGGGCGCTGAAACTGGCCGGCGTCGGCATCGACGACATCGAGCTGATCGACCTGTACTCCTGCTTCCCGTCGGCGGTGCAACTCGGCGCCCGCTCGCTCGGCGTCGGCCTCGATCGGCAGTGGTCCCGGACCGGCGGCCTCACCTTCGCCGGCGGCCCGTGGAACAACTACCCGATGCACGCGATCGCCACGATCGTCCGCGAGCTGCGCGCCCGCCCGGACGCCCGCGCCCTCGTGTGGGCGAACGGCGGGTTCGCGACCAAGCACTCGTTCGGCGTGTATTCCGGGCGCCCTCCCGAGCGGGCGTTCGCCCACGATCGTCCGCAAGCCGAGATCGACGCTCTCCCGTCTCGGCGGCTGGCATCGATCGCCGACGCCGCCGGGCCGGCGACGATCGAGGCCTACACCGTGATGTTCTCCCGTGACGGCGACCCGGAGCAGGCGATCGCCGCGTGCCTGCTGCCCGACGGCCGGCGTGCCTGGGCGATGTCGTCCGACGCGGCCGTAGCGGCGGCGATGTGCGTCGGCGAGTGGGTCGGCATCGAGGCGACGCTCGACGACGCCGGCTCCCTGCACCTGGGATGACACCGGTCACCGCGACGGCCCGGCTCCCCACCTCCAGCCCCCGAACCCGCCTCCCGACCGACCCACACCACGTCTCGGCGCCCCCGAACCCGCAAACCGACACCAGCGACACCGAGACACCGTTCACACCGAGACACCGCACGGGGCGGAACGACCCACACCACGTCTCGGCGCCCCCGAACCCGCAAACCGACACCAGCGACACCGAGACACCGTTCACACCGAGACACCGACGACACCGAGACACCGACGACACCGAGACACCGACGACACCGAGACACCGACGACACCGAGACACCGCACGGGGCGGGGCGGGCGGACCGACCGCTCAGAACTCGTCGATGATGTCGTTGCCGCCGAGCGTGCCCTGATCCGGGCAGTTCTCGCGCAGGTACTGCTCGATCAGCGGCACGCTGGCGTTGGTGATCAGGCTCGGATCCTGGTTGATCGGCGGCAGCGCAGCAGCGAATGCTGCGCTCGCCGCGTCGAACCCGGCCGCATCGACCCCGTCGGGGACGACGAGCGGGATGTCCGGCTCGTCGAGACCGGCGTCGGACAGCGCGCTGCGCCATGCTTCGCCGAGCGCGGCGATCGCCTCGTCGCCGAGCCCGGCGGCGACGAGCTCTACGCGCGCCCGATCGGCTCGCCGCAGCATCGGGCCGACGAGGTCCGACAGCGTTGTCCGTTCGGACTCGACCTCCGGTGGGAGGTTGTCGGCGAGGCCTTGGCCCGCGCCGATCAGCAGCGGCGCCGCCGCGACCTCCAGCCGGGACACCGCCGCCGGATCGGAGCCGAACGAGGTCGCCACGGCGAGCGCCTGGAACGACCCGGCGAACTCGCTCCACGAACGGCAGAACGCGTCGACGCTGTCGATCCCCGGCACTCCCTCGTCGGGAACGGTGCCGATCGTGGTCGTCGCGGCGTCGGTCGCGGTCGCCGAGTCGCCCGATGCCGCGGTGTCGTCGTCACGGTCGGCGCCGGCTGCGGTGCTCGACGCCGCCGTGTCGGGATCGGCTGCCACCGCCAGACCCGTGGTGACCGCCGTCGCGTCGCTGCCGCCGTTGCTGCCGCCGCCGGAACACCCTGCTGCGGCGAGCACGGCGAACGCCACGCCTGCGGTCACGATCGGCCGTCGCCAGACACTCATGCGGACAGTGTGCATCCCGAGATGCCAAGCTCGGCGCCATGAGCCCCGATCCACCGGTCGGCGAACACGACCGGCCGCGCCTGATCCTCGACTGCGATCCCGGCCACGACGACGCGATCGCGATCGTCGTGGCGGCCCGCCATGCGGAGCTCCTCGGCATCACCACCGTGGCCGGGAACGCACCGCTCGAGCGGACCACGCACAACGCGATGGTCATGCGCGAGCTGCTCGACATCGATGTGCCGGTCCACTCCGGACGACACCGCCCACTCGTCGCCGAGCCCCACCCGGCCGCGTTCGTGCACGGCGAGTCGGGTCTCGACGGCGCCGACCTGCCGCAACCGACCCGGTCGCTCGACGGGTCCGACGCGGTCGAGTTCATCGTCGAGACCTGCCGCGCCGAAGCGGGTGTCTGGCTCGTCCCGACCGGCCCGCTCACCAACATCGCGATCGCCCTGCGCAGTGCCGGTGACCTCGCGGGCTCGATCGCCGGGATCTCGCTGATGGGCGGCGGGACGTTCGGCAACCGTTCGGCGACCGCCGAGTTCAACATCTGGGCCGACCCGGAAGCGGCGGCGATCGTCTTCGACTACGGCGGCCCGCTTCGGATGGCCGGCCTCGACGTGACCCACCGGTTCCAGGCCACACCGGAACGCATCGAGCGGATCGGAGGGCTGCCCGGGCCGCTGGCCGCCACGCTCAGCGGGCTGCTGACGTTCTTCTCCCGGACCTACCTGCGACGGCACGACCCCGGCGCGATGCTCGGCGCAGCGATCCACGACCCGCTCGCAGTGCTCGCCATCACCCATCCCGACCTGTTCACGAGCGTGATGCGGCACGTCGCGATCGAGACCCTCGGCGAGCACACGCGCGGCATGACCGTCATCGACGAGCGCCTGCTGCGCGAGCGACCGGCGCCGAACTGCGAGGTACTCGCCGGCGTCGACGACGCTGCGGCGTTCGAGATCGTCGTCGAGGCGATCACCCACTTCAGCTGACCGCGCGCCACGGGTCCGGTTTTTTGCGCCAGCGATCCTGCGTAGCGGCTACTGTCGGCGCTGACGGGATGGGCAGGACGGAGTGGTCCGAACGGTCGAGATCGTCGACATGAGAGCGGCATCTGCGGGGGGTTCCCAAGTACCCCTTCGAAGGAGGGTTCATGACCACGACAACGAACCGTCGGCGCGGCAATCGCCGCGGCTGGCTGGCACTCGGGCTCCTGGTGGCGACCACGATGCTCGTCGGCGCGTCCGGCGGATCGGGCGGCACCACGAGTGCTCAGGCACCCCCGTCGTCGGGTGACGAGCCGTTCGTCGATGTCGCCCGCTCCGTCGTCGACCAGGCCCGTACCGCCGCCGACGTCACCAGGCCCGGCCCGGACAAGTCTCGCGACCTGTTGCTCAACCGGCCGGCGATGGCTGCACTCCTCGCCTCGGCCCCCGCCGAAGGAGCCGGAGCGCTGAGGATCACCCTGCCCGCCCCCGACGGCACACCGATGGCCTTCGACGTCTGGCAGACCCCGATCATGGCCCCCGAGCTGGCCGCCAAGTACCCCGAGATCACGACGTACGGCGGCCAGGGCGTCACCGACCCCGCCGCCACCATCGCCTTCGACCTCACCCCCAACGGCTTCCACGCCCAGGTCCTCACCCCGTCGGGCAACTGGTACATCGACCCCGCCGTCCACCTCGCCGACCGGTACCACCAGAGCTTCTACCGCGACGACTACACCCAGAACCCGTACACCTTCGTCGAACCCAACGCCGACGAGATCGACCAGCTCGCCGCCGAGCGGCCCGACCCTCCGGTGGCCTCGCGCGCCGGGGCCACGCTGCGCACCCACCGCCTGGCGATGGCCGCCAACCAGGACTACACCAGCGCCAACGGCGGCACCCGCGCCTTGGCACTGGCTGAGATCGTCACGTCGATCACGCGGGTCAGCGGCATCTACGAAAAGGAGATGGCGGTCCGGCTGCAGCTCGTCGCCAACACCGACCAGCTCGTGTACGAGAGCTACAGCGGGTCCTGCTGGATCGGGACGGCCAAGTCCGTCACGAACATCAGCGGCCCGGGCAACGGAAGCGTCGACGTCACGGTCACCACTTCGACCGCGCATGGCCTGTCCGCCGGCAACATCGTGATCCTCGGCGGCACGCCCAGCTTCGACTCGTCGTGGGCGGTCAGCTCGGTGCTCAACGCAACACAGTTCCGGCTGCGCGGCTCTCGGTTCTACTTCGCCAGCGAGAGCGGCGGCGCGGCCCGCCAGTGGAGCCCGGTCGGCAAGGACTGCGACCCCTACAACAACAACACCCTCGACATCGACGTCAACCAAGGGGTGATCGACTCGATCATCGGCGACGCCAACTACGACATCGGCCACGTCTACACCACCGGCTCCGGCGGCGTCGCCGGACTCGGTGTGGTCGGCATCTCGGGCCAGAAGGCCCGCGGCACGACCGGGCTCCCCAGCCCGCAGGGCGATGCGTTCTATGTCGACTTCGTCGCCCACGAAATGGGCCACCAATACGGCGGCAGCCACACGTTCAACGGCTCCAACGGCAGCTGCAGCGGAAACGCTTCGTTCTCCCAGATCAACCGGGTCGAGCCGGGCAGCGGTTCGACGATCCAGGCGTACGCCGGGATCTGCGGGTTCGACGATCTGCAGCAGCCTGGCCAGGGCCAAGCCGGCGATGGCGGCAACGCGTCGGACCCGTACTTCAACTCCCGCAGCTTCGACGAGATGCAGGCCCACATCGCCACCGTCCCCGGCGCCGGTTCGAGCGCGCCGACGGGCAACATCGAGCCGGTGGTCAACGCCGGTGCCGACGTGTACGTCCCGGCGCGCACCCCGTTCTTCCTCGGGGCGACCGGTTCCGACGGCAACGGCGACACGCTGACCTACACCTTCGAACAGCGCGACGGCGGCACGTCGTCGTCCGGCCGCGCGCTCGACAACCCCGAGATCACGGCCGGACCGTTGTTCCGCTCGTTCCCACCGACGACCAACCCGACGTCGTTCTTTCCCCGGTTGTCCGACGTCCGCGATGGCAGCACGAACCAGAACGGCGCGTGCCCGGCCCTCGACGGGTCGCGCGAACGCCGCCGACTGCTGGGCGCAGTACCTCGTCCCGGTCGGCTCGTCCCGCGACCTCAACTTCCGGGCGACGGCGCGCGACAACCGGGCCAACGGCGGCGGCGTGAGCACCGACGACACGATCGTCCACGTCCACAACACCGGGGACCGGTTCCAGGTGCTGTCCCCCAATGGCGGCGCAACCAACGGCAACTTCACCGTCACCTGGAACGTCGCCGGCACATCTGGCGCCCCGATCGGTGCGTCGACGGTGAGCATCCGGCTGTCGACCGACGGTGGGCTGACGTTCCCGACCGAGTTGGCCCACAACACGCCGAACGACGGCAGCCAGGCCGTGAGCACGACGACGACGTCGTCCACCGCCAGGATCATGGTGCACTCCGGCAACTATGTCGGCGGTTCGGGCTTCTTCGACATCTCCGACGGCAACGTCAACCTCACCGGGGCACCGCCGACGGCGCCCACCGCTCCGCGCACCCCGCAGGGGACACCGGGCAACGGCCAGGTGACCGTGACGTGGACGGCGCCGGCCTCCGACGGCAACTCGCCGATCATCGAGTACAAGGCGACCTCGGCACCGGGCGGGAAGACCTGCACGACGGCGCCGCCGTCGTTGTCGTGCACCGTCACGGGCCTGACCAACGGGCAGAGCTACACGTTCGCAGTGACCGCCCGGAACGCCATCGGTACCAGCCCGGCTGCCACGACACCGGCGGTCGTGCCGCGGCCGCCGAAGTTCACGAAGTTGGCCCCGTCCCGGTTGGAGGACACCCGCGGGTCGGGCAAGATCGGCACCAAGGACGGCACCGGCGCAGCGTTCCAGTTCAACGTGTTCGGCCGCGGCGGGCTCCCGCCGGCAGGGATCGACGCACTGTCGCTCAACGTCACCGTCGCCAACGGCGAGCAGCCGTTCCTCGGCGGCGGCTTCGTCACCGTCTGGGACTGCGGCGCCCGACCCACGGCCAGCAACCTCAACTTCGGTGAAGGCCAGACCATCCCCAACGCGGTCATCACCCCAGTGTCCGCGACCGGCAACGTGTGCATCTACGTCTACGGCCGCGCCGACATCCTCGTCGACGTCAACGGGTTCTTCCCGACCGGCAGCGACTTCATCGCCCTCACCCCCAAACGGGTGAAAGACACCCGACCCAACAAGGTCGGCGCCAAAGACGGCACCGGCGCCCGCCTCGAAGTCGCCATCGCCGGGCTGAGCTTCGGTGTCCCGACCGGGGCCAAAGCGGTGTCGCTCAACGTCACCGCGGCCAACGGCGAGAACCCCTTCAACGGCGGCGGCTTCGTCACCGTCTGGGACTGCGGCAACCGACCGTTGGCCAGCAACCTCAACTTCGGTGAAGGCCAGACCATCCCCAACGCGGTCATCACCCCGCTCTCTGCCGACGGCAAGATCTGCGTCTACGTCTACGGGCTGGCCGACATCCTCATCGACGTCAACGGCTACTTCCCCAACGGCGGCGGCGACTTCGTCGCCCGCACCCCGGTCCGGCTCGAAGACACACGCCCCAACAAGGTCGGCTCCCTCGACGGAACCGCACCCGCAACCCAGTTCCAGATCACCGGCCGCGCCGGCGTCCCCGCACCCGCCGGCGTCGAAGCCGTCTCGCTGAACATCACCGCCGCCAACGGCGAGAACCCCTTCATCGGCGGCGGCTTCGTCACCGTCAACGGCTGCACCCCAGGCGGCACCAGCAACCTCAACTTCGGGCAAGGCCAAACCATCCCCAACGCCGTCATCACCCCCGTCTCCCCCACCGGCAAGATCTGCGTCTACGTCTACGGACGCGCCGACATCCTCATCGACATCAACGGCTACTTCCCCAGCTGACCCCATCCCAGCCGGCTCGAGCGGTGAGCGGTCCCGTCACCCGTCCCCGCGCGACCTCATGGCTACACGGTGGTCGGTTGACGGCGGCTAGTGTTCCACGATCATCGGGAGCAAGAGGGTGGAGGCTGATGTGAGTGGTGGAGCCAGTCCAAGACGTCGGGCGGCGCGCCTCGCCGTCGGCCTGAGCCTGGTGGCCGCGCTGCTCGTCGGCGCGTCCGGCGGATCGGGCGGCACCACGAGTGCTCAGGCACCCCCGTCGTCGGGTGACGAGCCGTTCGTCGATGTCGCCCACTCCGTCGTCGACCAGGCCCGTACCGCCGCCGACGTCACCAGGCCCGGCCCGGACAAGTCTCGCGACCTGTTGCTCAACCGGCCGGCGATGGCTGCACTCCTCGCCTCGGCCCCCGCCGAAGGAGCCGGAGCGCTGAGGATCACCCTGCCCGCCCCCGACGGCACACCGATGGCCTTCGACGTCTGGCAGACCCCGATCATGGCCCCCGAGCTGGCCGCCAAGTACCCCGAGATCACGACGTACGGCGGCCAGGGCGTCACCGACCCCGCCGCCACCATCGCCTTCGACCTCACCCCCAACGGCTTCCACGCCCAGGTCCTCACCCCGTCGGGCAACTGGTACATCGACCCCGCCGTCCACCTCGCCGACCGGTACCACCAGAGCTTCTACCGCGACGACTACACCCAGAACCCGTACACCTTCGTCGAACCCAACGCCGACGAGATCGACCAGCTCGCCGCCGAGCTGCCCCCTGCGCCACCCGCGCAGCGTGTCGGGGCCACGCTGCGCACCCACCGCCTGGCGATGGCCGCCAACCGCTACTACACCGCCGCCAACGGCGGCACCCGCGCCTCGGCGATGGCGGCGATCGTCACCGCCATCAACCGCGTGACCGGCATCTTCGAAAAGGAGCTCGCGGTCCGCCTACAACTGGTCGGCAACACCGACCAACTCGTGTTCGCCGGCACCGGCGGCGCCGGTTGTTCCACAGCTCCGGTGAACATCTCCACCTTCAGCGGCACGGTTGGTCCGATCCAGGTCACGACCACGACGAACCATGGCCTCGTGACCGGCGACCTCGTGGAAATCACCGGCACCTCCAACTTCTTCGGCGGGGTGTTCGAAGTGACGACCCTCACCTCCACCCGGTACTCGTTGAACGGAACCGAGTTCAGCTTCCTCAGCGGCAGCGGCGGTACGTCGACCAAACTGAACCCGGGCGGCGGCCCTGCCTGCGATCCGTACTCCGATGACAGCGGCGCGATGAGCACCAATCAGGCCGTCACCGACAAGCTGATCGGCAACGCCAACTATGACATCGGCCACGTCTTCACGACCGGCTCGGGCGGTGTCGCCGGCCTCGGCGTGGTGGGTCGTTCCGGCCTGAAGGCGTTGGGCACGACCGGGCTCTACAACCCGACGATGGACATGTTCTTCGTCGACTACGTCGCACACGAGATCGGCCACCAGTACGGCGGCGCTCACACCTTCTACGGCAACGGCGGCTTCTGCGGCGGCAACGGCGGCAGCAACGTGGTCGAGCCGGGAAGCGGTTCGACGATCCAGGCGTACGCCGGGATCTGCGGGTTCGACGATCTGCAGCAGGCTGGCGAGGGTCAGGCCGGCGACGGCACGAACGCGTCGGACCCGTACTTCCACTCGCGCAGCCTCGACCAGATCTTGGCGCACCTGGCGACCGTCCCCGGCGCCGGTTCGAGCGCGCCGACGGGCAACATCGAGCCGGTGGTCAACGCCGGTGCCGACGTGTACGTCCCGGCGCGCACCCCGTTCTTCCTCGGGGCGACCGGTTCCGACGGCAACGGCGACACGCTGACCTACAACTTCGAACAGCGCGACGCCGGCCCCGATCCGTCCGGTCACGCGCTCGACGATCCCGATGTCGTCGCCGGTCCGTTGTTCCGCTCGTTCCCGGCCACGACCAACCCGACGTCGTTCTTTCCCCGGTTGTCCGACGTCCGCGATGGCAGCACGAACCAGAACGGCGCGTGCCCGGCCCTCGACGGGTCGCGCAACGCCGCCGACTGCTGGGCGCAGTACCTCGTCCCGGTCGGCTCGTCCCGCGACCTCAACTTCCGGGCGACGGCGCGCGACAACCGGGCCAACGGCGGCGGCGTGAGCACCGACGACACGATCGTCCACGTCCACAACACCGGCGCTCGGTTCGAGGTGACGAGCCCGAACGGCGGGACGGTGACCGGGGCGAACTTCGAGGTCACCTGGAACGTCGCCGGCACATCTGGCGCCCCGATCGGTGCGTCGACGGTGAGCATCCGGCTGTCGACCGACGGTGGGCTGACGTTCCCGACCGAGTTGGCCCACAACGTGCCCAACGACGGCAGCCAGTTCGTCACGTCGGCGATCGGATCCAGCCAGGCGCGGATCATGGTGCACTCCGGGGTCTACGGCGGAGGGTCCGGATTCTTCGACATGTCGAACGGCAACGTCACCGTGAGCATCGTCACCGTGCCGCCGACCGCTCCGCGCACCCCGCAGGGGACACCGGGCAACGGCCAGGTGACCGTGTCTTGGAACTCGCCGGCCTCCGACGGCGGGACGCCGATCACCCAGTACAAGGCGACCTCGGCACCGGGCGGGAAGACCTGCACGACGGCGCCGCCGTCGTTGTCGTGCACCGTCACGGGCCTGACCAACGGGCAGAGCTACACGTTCGCAGTGACCGCCACCAACGCCAAGGGGACCAGCCCGGCGGCGAACACCCCGGCGGTCGTGCCGCGGTCGCCGAAGTTCACGAAGTTGGCCCCGTCCCGGTTGGAGGACACCCGCGGGTCGGGCAAGATCGGCACCAAGGACGGCACCGGCGCAGCGTTCCAGTTCAACGTGTTCGGCCGCGGCGGGCTCCCGCCGGCAGGGATCGACGCACTGTCGCTCAACGTCACCGTCGCCAACGGCGAGCAGCCGTTCCTCGGCGGCGGCTTCGTCACCGTCTGGGACTGCGGCGCCCGACCCACGGCCAGCAACCTCAACTTCGGTGAAGGCCAGACCATCCCCAACGTGGTCATCACCCCAGTGTCCGCGACCGGCAACGTGTGCATCTACGTCTACGGCCGCGCCGACATCCTCGTCGACGTCAACGGGTTCTTCCCGACCGGCAGCGACTTCATCGCCCTCACCCCCAAACGGGTGAAAGACACCCGACCCAACAAGGTCGGCGCCAAAGACGGCACCGGCGCCCGCCTCGAAGTCGCCATCGCCGGGCTGAGCTTCGGTGTCCCGACCGGGGCCAAAGCGGTGTCGCTCAACGTCACCGCGGCCAACGGCGAGAACCCCTTCAACGGCGGCGGCTTCGTCACCGTCTGGGACTGCGGCAACCGACCGTTGGCCAGCAACCTCAACTTCGGTGAAGGCCAGACCATCCCCAACGCGGTCATCACCCCGCTCTCTGCCGACGGCAAGATCTGCGTCTACGTCTACGGGCTGGCCGACATCCTCATCGACGTCAACGGCTACTTCCCCAACGGCGGCGGCGACTTCGTCGCCCGCACCCCGGTCCGGCTCGAAGACACACGCCCCAACAAGGTCGGCTCCCTCGACGGAACCGCACCCGCAACCCAGTTCCAGATCACCGGCCGCGCCGGCGTCCCCGCACCCGCCGGCGTCGAAGCCGTCTCGCTGAACATCACCGCCGCCAACGGCGAGAACCCCTTCATCGGCGGCGGCTTCGTCACCGTCAACGGCTGCACCCCAGGCGGCACCAGCAACCTCAACTTCGGGCAAGGCCAAACCATCCCCAACGCCGTCATCACCCCCGTCTCCCCCACCGGCAAGATCTGCGTCTACGTCTACGGACGCGCCGACATCCTCATCGACATCAACGGCTACTTCCCCAGCTGAACGTGGGCGGGGCGCACCCGCCTCGCCGCCCGACGAGCCACGTCCGGCCGCGCACCGCGTCCTAGTGTGGCGACCAGTGAGCGACACGTTCCCCCGCCAGCACGCGCGCACCCAGCGCTTCACCCTGGGTGAACCGCGGACGCTCACGGTCTCGCCCGACGGCGAGCGCGTCGTGTTCCTGCGCAGCGGCGACGGGAGCGACCCGGTCAACTCGCTCTGGGTCCTCGACGTGTCGACCGGCACCGAGCGCCTCGTCGCCGACCCCACGGTCCTGCTCGCCGACGGCTCCGACGGCGCCGAGCGCCTCCCCGACGCCGAGCGCGCCCGCCGCGAACGCGCCCGGGAGAGCGCCGAGGGGATCACGGCGTACGCCACCGACGCCGCGTGCAGGGTCGCCGCGTTCGCGCTCTCCGGTGAGCTGTACGCCGCGGGCCTGCTCTCGGGCCGGGCACGCCCGGTGCACGTCGACGGCCCGGTGTTCGACCCCCGTCCCGACCCGCCGGCCACGCGCATCGCGTACGTCAGTGGGCGACGGCTGTGTCTCGGCGAGCTCGATGGCACCGCACGGGTGCTGGCCGCCGACGACGACGAGCAGGTCTCGTGGGGATCGGCCGACTTCATCGCCGCCGAGGAGATGCACCGCTTCCGCGGGTACTGGTGGAACCCGACCGGCACGGTGATCGCCGCCTGCCGCGTCGACACCAACCCGGTCGCCGACTGGGCGATCGCCGATCCCGCCCAGCCCGAACGCCCGGCGCGACACGTCCGGTATCCGGCGGCGGGCACGGCGAACGCCATCGTCACCGTGCACCTCCTCGGACTCGACGGTTCGCGGGTCGACGTCGACTGGGATCGCGAGTTCTTCCCGTACGTCGCCGCGGTCGACTGGTCGGCACGTGGGCTCGTCGTCCTCGTCCAGTCGCGGGACCAGCGCGGTTCGATGACGCTGCGCGTCGACGAGGTCACCGGCGAGACCCAGGTGCTCGCCCACGATTACGACGACGCGTGGATCGAGCTCGTACCGGGCACGCCGCGACTCGCCGACGACGGTGCCCTGGTCACCTGCGCCGACCGCGGCGGTGCCCGGCGACTGATGATCGACGGCGAGCCCGTCACCCCCGACGAGCTGCAGGTGCGGGCGGTCCTCGACGTCGGCTCCGCCGGCGTCACGTTCGCCGCCAACCCGATCGACGATGCCACCGTGCTCCACGTCTGGCGCATCGGGACCGACGGCGAGCCGGCCCAGATCACGACCGAACCCGGGTTCCACTCCGCGACGGTCGGCGGCCCGACGACGGTGATCCGCTCCGCGTCGCTCGACCGACCGGGCGCCGTGACCACGGTCCTCGACGGCCCAACGATCGCCTCGTTCGCCGAGGTCCCACTCGTCCGACCGAACGTCGAGCTGATCCGTACCGGCGAGCGATCGCTGAGCACTGCGGTGCTCCTGCCCCACGACCACGACGGTGGTCCACTGCCGGTGCTGCTCGACCCGTACGGCGGGCCGCACGCCCTGCGTGTGATGCGGTCGTCCAACGCGTTCACGACCTCGCAGTGGTTCGCCGATCAGGGGTTCGCCGTGGTCGTCGTCGACGGCCGCGGCACGCCGGGGCGCGGGAGCGAGTGGGAACGCGCGGTGCACCTCGACCTCGCCTCCGCGCCGCTCGCCGACCAGATCGACGCGCTGCACGGCGCGGCCGAGCGATTCGACGTCCTCGATCTCGACCGCGTCGCGATCCGCGGCTGGAGCTTCGGCGGGTACCTCGCCGCGCTCGCCGTGCTCGCCCGGCCCGACGTGTTCCATGCCGCGGTCGCCGGCGCCCCGGTCACGGAATGGCGCCTCTACGACACGCACTACACCGAGCGGTACCTCGGCGACCCCGCCCACCACGCCGAGGCGTACGAGGCGAGCTCGCTGCTCCCGCTCGCCGCCGGGCTGACCCGACCGCTGCTGCTGATCCACGGGCTGGCCGACGACAACGTGGTCGCCGCCCACACGCTCCGGCTGTCGGCCGGTCTGCTGGCCGGCGGGTGCCCGCACGAGGTGCTGCCGCTGGCCGGGGTCACCCACATGACCCCCCAGGAGGTCGTCGCCGAGAACCTCCTCCACCACCAGCTCGACTTCCTGCGCCGCTCGCTCGGGCTCGCGAACGGTCACGCTCGCAACCCTGCGGCCGCCACCGGGTACGACCACTCTCCCGGCCCGTCATCGGAGCCACCGGCCGACCCGACACCTCCGGCGCCGACGACAGCGCCGACTCCGCCCGACGAAAGGGACGAACCACGATGAACGAGCGACTCGCCGATCTCTATCGCGGCGTGGCGGTCCACGCCACCGCGGCACGGGAACACCAAGCCGCGCTCGAACTGCTGGCCCTGGTGATGCTGGCCGACTCCGACATCGCCGACGAGGAGATCGATCTCGTCCGCGAGATCAGCGACGATTGGCGCGGCGACGACTCCTTCGAGGACTACATCCGCCCCGCCATCGCGTCGGCCCGCGACGCGATCGAGGGCGACGCGATCACGGAGTACATCGACCAGATCGACGACCGGATCAGCAGCCGCGTGCTGCGCGCCGCGCTGTTCTCGACCGCCCGGGACGTCGCCGGGGTCGACGACGACGTCTCGCCGGAGGAAGGCTCGATCCTCGCCGAAGTCGCCGTCCGCTTCGGCTGACCACATGCGCTCGACACCGCAGCTGATCGCATATCCCGACCGTCTCGCCGGCGACGTCCCGGGGCTTGCCCGACTCCTCGATGGGCCGCTGGCCGGGGCGTTCGGCGGTCTGCACGTGCTGCCGTTCTTCGTGCCGATCGACGGTGCCGACGCCGGGTTCGACCCGATCGACCATGCCGCGGTCGACCCCCGCATCGGCACGTGGCACGACATCGCCGGCCTCGCCGCGAAGCGGCTCGTGATGGCCGACCTGATCGTCAACCACGTCTCGGTGCTCTCGCGCGAGATGACCGACTGGATCGAAAACGGAGCTCGTTCGGCGTACGCCTCGCTGTTCCTCACCCCGGAATCGGTGTACGGCGGCACGCCGACCGAGACGGACGTGCGGGCGATCTACCGCCCCCGGCCGACGCCGCCGTTCACCTCGATCCGCTTCGACGACGGCTCCGACCGGCTGGTCTGGACGACGTTCACCCCCGAGCAGATCGACATCGACGTCGAGTCGGCCGCGGGCTGGCGGTACCTGCTCGGGATCCTCGACCGGTTCGCCGAGGCGGGGATCGGAGCGGTCCGCCTCGATGCGGTCGGCTACGCGATCAAGCGGGCGGGGACCTCGTGCTTCATGCTGCCCGAGACGTTCGACTTCATCGACCGCCTGGCGGCCGAGGGGCACGAGCGCGGCATCGACGTCCTCGTCGAGATCCACTCCCACCACCGCGACCAGATCGACATCGCTCGTCGCGTCGACTGGGTGTACGACTTCGCGCTCCCGCCGCTGCTGCTCGATGCGTTCGCCAACGGTGACGCTCGGCCGTTGAAGCACTGGACGACGATCCGCCCGAACAACGCGGTCAACGTGCTCGACACGCACGACGGGATCGGTGTGATCGACATCGGCGCGGACCCGCGGCGTCCGGACCGCCTCGGGCTGCTGCCCCCCGAGCGCATCCACGACCTGGTCGAATCGATCCACAACAACTCCGGTGGGACGAGCCGGGACGCGACCGGTACCGCGGCGTCGAACGTCGACCTGTACCAGGTCAACTGCACGTACTACGACGCGCTCGGGCGCAACGACGCGCACTACCTCGCGGCCCGCGCCGTCCAACTGCTGCTCCCCGGCGTGCCGCAGGTGTACTACGTCGGGTTGCTCGCCGGGGAGAACGACACCGAACTGCTCGCCCGGACCGGGGTCGGGCGCGACGTCAACCGCCATCGCTACACCCCCGACGAGGTGGCCGCGGCACTGGAACGGCCGGTCGTGCGCGACCTGCTCGACCTGCTCAGGTGGCGTTGCACCGAGCCCGCGTTCGACGGCTCGTTCGAACTGCTCGACAGTGCGGACCACGAGCTCGCCGTCCGTTGGGCGTCGCCGGCGTCGACGATCGAGCGGACCGTCGACCTGCGCACCGGTGCGATCTCGGCGCCGGCGGGCCGGGCCGAGCCGGGTCAACCCGGCCGGTAGACCATCCGCAGGCCGTCGCGCATCCGGCCCTCGTGGACCTCGTGCTCGTGCACGATCGCGTCCTCGACGAAGCCGGCGGCACGGTAGGCCGCAACCGCCCTGGCGTTCTCCGGATACGGCATGATCACGACGTCGCGGGCGGCGCGTTCCGCCAGCAGGTACTCGGCGGCCGCCCGGACGACCCGCCGGCCGAGCCCGCCGCCGTGCAGCTCGGGCTCGCCGACGAACAGGTCGAGCGACCAGATCCCGCTCCCGTCGTCGAGGCCGAAGTCGCCGGCCCACCGGCCGAGCTCGTAGAGCTGGAGGTACCCGACCGGCCGGCCGGCGACCTCGAAGATCGTCGAGATCGTCCCCTCGCGCTCGTGCTCGCCGCCGGGGCCGTACCTCGCCCGGACATCGTCGAGGTCGTGGTCCTGGTCGCGTCCCTCGAACCACTCGAGCACCTCGGGCGTCCGCAACCAGCGCAGCATCAGCGCGAGGTCGTCGGGTTGGTTGAGGAGGTGACGCACGTGCAGGTCCCCGTCGTGGAACAGCGTCGCAGGGCGGCGGCCGAGGGCGACCCGGTCGCGACCGGCCAGATCGGGGAGGACCTCGGCGTCGGTGAACCCGCGCTCGCCGAGCAGGGCGAGGGCGGCACCACGCTGGTCGGCCCCGATCTCGAGCACGAGCCAGCCTCCCGGCCGGAGGCGGTCGAACGCATCGTTCACCAGGCGCCGGATCGCATCGAGCCCGTCGGGTCCGGCGAACAGCGCCGACGCCGGTTCCCACGCGACGACCGAACGCTCGACGTCCGGTGAGCCGATGGCGACGTACGGCGGGTTGGAGACGATCACGTCGAAGTGGGAGTCGGCGGGCAGCGCGTCGGTCCACGAGCCACGACCGAGACGGACGTTGGCGGCGGCCCGGCCCAGGCCGGCGAGGTTGGCGCTCGCCACGTCGAGCGCATCGGCATCGACGTCGGTGATCCACACGGTCGTGCCCTCGATCGGGAGCTCGTCGGCCAGCGCCAACCCGATCGCCCCGGACCCGGTCCCGAGGTCGGCGACCGTGCGCGGCGGGCCGCACGACGCGGCCAGCCCGATCGCCAGCTCGGCGACCAGCTCGGTCTCCGGGCGCGGGATCAGCACGCGCCGGTCGACGAGCAGGTCGAGGCGCCGGAAGGCCCAGCGGCCGAGGACGTACTGGAGCGGCTCACCGGCGACGGCGCGTTCGAGCATCGCGTCGAGGTGGGCGATCGCCCGTGCGGCCGGGCGCTCGTCGAGCACCGCCTGGAACTCGTCGCCGAACGCGCCGGCCGCGGTCTCGCACATCCAGCGAGCTGCGGTGCGGTCGCCGAGCATCCGGCTCGCCCGCGCCCATTCCGCGCGCCACGTCGACACGTCGCCGTCGGCCGGATCGCTCGTCATCGGTCCCGTCTCAGCCGGGCTCGCCGCCCGCCGCGAGCTGCCGCGCCCGCTCGTCGGCGGCGAGCGCGTCGACCACGACCTGGAGGTCGCCGCCGAGCACGTCGGCCAGCCGGTAGATCGTGAACCCGATCCGGTGGTCGGTCACCCGGTTCTCCTTGAAGTTGTAGGTCCGCACCTTCTCGCTGCGACCACCTCCGCCGACTTGTGCGCGGCGTTCGGCGGACAGCTCAGCGGCGCGCTCGGCCTCGGCCAGTTCGTACAGGCGCGCCCGCAGCACCTTCATCGCCCTGGCCCGGTTCTGGAGCTGGGACCGCTCGTCCTGCATCGCGACGACGACCCCGGTGGGCCGGTGGGTGATGCGCACCGCCGAGTCGGTCGTGTTCACGCTCTGGCCACCAGGGCCGCTCGCCCGGTAGACGTCGATGTCGAGGTCGCGCTCGTCGACGTGGACGTCGATCTCGTCCGCCTCGGGCAGCACCGACACGGTCGCCGAGGAGGTGTGGATGCGGCCCTGGCTCTCGGTGCGCGGGACGCGCTGCACGCGGTGGGGCCCACCCTCGAACTTGAGGTTGCGCCACGCGGTGTCGCCGCTGATCTCCATCGTGACCTCGTTCAGCCCGCCCATCTCGCTCGGGGTCGACGACAGCGTCTCGACCTTCCAACCCTGCGCGGCCGCGTAGGCGCGGTACATCTCGGCGAGGTCACGGGCGAACAGGTTGGCCTCCTCCCCGCCCTCGGCGCCGCGGATCTCGATCAGCACCGCCCTGCCGTCGTTCGGGTCGGACGGCAGCATCAGCTCGCGCAGCTCGTTCTCCAGTTCGGCCAGTTCCTCGTCGGCGGCGGCGATCTCGGCGTGGAGCAGTGCCCGCTCGTCACCGATCGCCCCGTCGAGGAGCTCGCACGCCGCGTCGCGATCGCCCCGCCGGGCCTCGTGGCGACGGTACGCGGCGACCACGGGACCGAGTTCGGTGTGGCGCTTGGAGAGCGTCCGCAGCTGGTCCGGGTCGGCCAGCACGTCGGGATCGGAGAGCTGGCGCTCGATGTTGTCGTACTCGTCGTTGACCTCGCGGAGCCGCTCCAACATCGCAGGTCGAGGCTAACGGCGACCGCCACCGTGCAGGCGGCTGATCAGGCCCGCCGATCGCACGACCGTCCGTGACCACGCCACGTTCCAGCCAACCCCTGCCCCCGCCCAACCCCCCGCCCAACCGGTTTGCGTGACCGAAAGCGTCGGATGCTGCGCTGTTCGGTCACACGAATCGCGGCCGCTCCGGTTTGTGTGACCGAAGACGTCGGATGCCGCAGTGTTCGGTCACACAAATCGTGGGGAGCGCCCTGGCCGGGTCGGGGCCGAAGCGCACGTCGCCGGGGTTCGTGCTCAGCCGGCCGGGACGAGCTGTACCGTGACGTCGAGGAGGTCGACGAGCTCGCGGGCGACCGGCACGAGGTCGCGGGCGGGCGCGACGGCGATGAGTCCCCGATCGGACATCAGGTGGACGTCGGCGAGGAACGGGGCGAGATCGAGGTCGACGCCGGTCGTGAAGACGACGGTGACGTCACGCCCGGCGAAGTCGGTGCCGGTCGCCACGCACGGGACGGGGTCCTTGAGGCTCGGGCGCGGCACCGGCGGCTCGGCCGGAACGAGCGAGCGGAGGCCGAACGACCCCGGCTCCTGCTCGGCCTGCCAGCGCAGGAACCGCTCGGCGGCAAGCCGGTTGAGCGGGTGCTGCGGCGCGTCGGCGGTCCGGTACCTGGCGACCGCCGCGACGACGCGGCCCAGCGCCTCGACGGTCGGGACGTCACCGTGGATGATCTGGAACGCCTCGCGGTCGGTCGCACCGACGCCGACCTCGAGCAGCACACCGCCACCCGCCGCCGCAGGCCGTTCACCGGGGTCACGGGCGACCGGATGCGGTTCCGCGATGTGGCCCACGGTCGGCTCGTCGACGACGCGGCACACCTCCAGCCCGCGCACCTCGCCGAACACGACGCCGTGCTCCACGTTCGGCGTCGCGCCCCCGCCTCGATCAACCCGATCAACTCGAGGTGCTCGGGCCGCGGAGCCGGCGGTGGGGCGAGTGGCTCCGCCGGGGCCGGCAGCAGCAGCCGCTCCTCGGCGAACCACACGTCGATCGGCAGGCGGAACCGGGCCGCCCGGCGAGCGAGCAACCCGGTGTGCGTGGCGGCCACGAGGTGCAGCGCCTCGGCATCGTGGCGGACCGCCCACGCCAGCGCCCGCCCGAGCAGTCGGCTGGCGTCGCCCTCGATCACCACCCAGGCGGCGCCGTCGACGATCATCGCCGCGCCGGCGGGGAACGGCTCGGCTTCGGTCGCGACGTCGCGGCCGAGATGCTCCGCGACGAGCGCCCGCAGCCGGATCCCGTGCAACCGGCTCCGCCGCTCGTCGCTCCCGGGCATCGACGACAACGGCTCGGTCACGCCCGACGACGCTACCGCCACGCCCACGCCCACGATCTGTGTGACCGAACACGACGACCCTCGACAGGTTCGGTCACGCAAACCCGGGAGCCCACGATCTGTGTGACCGAACACGACGACCCCCGACAGGTTCGGTCACGCAAACCCGGGAGCCGCCACGCCGCCGTGAGGCCGAGCCAATCAGTTGAAGTAGCCGGTGACGTCGGCGATCAGGTCGACCTCGCCCGCTGCGTTGAACAGGCGGACACGGCCGCCGGCGCCGAGCTTGGCGATCGCCAGGTTGGCGACGGTCTGACCGGGCGCAGCGTTGTGGCTCGATGCCAACGGGCGCGAAGCGCCGTGCGGGTACGTCGTGATGTAGGTGGCCTGGGACGGACCGACGACGGTCACGTTGAGGATCGCGGCCCGCGCATCGGTCGGTACGCCGCCGCGGCCCGACACCTGCAGGTCGACCTCGCCGCCGGCGCCGACCCGCGCCGACGGTGCGCCGATGCCGTTGCGCGTGTCCAGCAGCCGGGCCGGCCACAGGCCGACGTGGCGCGACCCGTCAGCGGCGAAGCAGCCGACGACGTCGGCGAGCAGGTCGACGTCACCGTCGCTGACGAAGAGGCTGACCGCGCCGCCGGTACCGACCTTGCACACGACGAGGTTCGGCACGACCATGCCCGGCTCGTAGTTGAGCGCCGACACGACCGGCCGCGCCGTACCCTGCGGCCACACCGTGACGTAGCCGGCAGCGGTCGGGTCGACCGCGGTCACGTTGAGCACGACGGCATCGACGCCGACCGCGGGGACCCCACCCCGGCCGGTCACGGTCACGTCGAGGTGCTGGCCACCCGAGACGCGCCGTTTCGCCGCGCCGATCCCGTGGCGCGTGTCGAGCAGTCGAGCGGGGTCGAGTGGCGAGAGCTTCGCGCCGGGGGCGCTGCGGAAGTAGCCGAGCACGTCGACCAGGCAGTCCGCCGCTCCTGCCTCGTTGTACACGCTGATCGCACCCCCGGCACCGAGGCCGACGATCGTCATGTTCGGCACTGCTCGTCCCGGAACCGGATTGAGCGTCGACGTCGGCGGCAGCGCACCACCGGCGGGGTAGACGGTGAAGAACGTCGGCTCGGTCGCATTGGCCGCGGTGACGTTGACCGCGACCGCCGTCACGCCGCTCGCCGGGACCCCGCCACGACCGGTGATCTGGACGGTGCCGACCTGGCGGGCGCCGATCGGGGCCGCCGGCCCGCCGATCGCGTTCCTCGAGTCGCGGATTCGGGCGGGGGTGACCGCCACGAAGTCACCGAACGTCGGAGTCGGGAACCCGCCGCCCGATGTCGGTCCGGACCGGAACAACCCGAGGTCGTCGATCGCCCGACCGCCGAAGATCGTCGAGGCCCCGCCGCCGAGCCAGCCGTCGATCACGCTGCCGTAGTAGTCGCGGAAGTCGACGTGGTGCGCCATCCGGTCCCATCGCCGCAGCCCGGCGAGCGACGGCCGCTGGCCGTAGAACCCGCCGCGCACGTTGGGTCCGAGCACGAAGTGCGGCGCGGCGGTCCCGTGGTCGCTCCCGTTCCCGTCGTTGCCCCACGACGTGCGCCCGAACTCCGAGAACGTCATCAGGGTGACCCGCCCCGCCCAGGCGCTCTGCAGGACCTCGTAGAACCGGGCGATCGCAGCGTTCAGCTCCTGCATCCTGAGCGGGTGCTGTTGCGTCTGGCCGGCATGGCTGTCGAAGTCACCGAACCCTGTGGTGAGCACTCGGAACCCGAGATTCCCGTTGATCAGGTGGGCGATCACCTCGAGCCGAGCGACGATCTCGGTGTCGGGGAGCGCGGCGGGGATGACCGGCGCCAACGTGGCGGCCATGTCGAGTTGGTCCTCCATCGCCTGGCCGACACGGCCGACCCAGGTCGACGGGGGCGCCGAGTTCATCGCCCGAATCGTGGCGAACCGCCGGGCGTCGTGCTCGCTCCCGGCGACGCCGAAGCCGGGGCGGCCCGCCGGGACGACCGACCCCCGGGCCTGTTGCCCGACCAGGTGCAGCGGGACCGCCGATCCGATCTCGGCTGCGGCGAACAGGTCCTTGGACCCTCCGAGGTAGCCGTCGAGCCAGCGCCCGACCCACCCCGAGGTCGGCACGCCGTTCGCCGTTCCCGACATCCAGCGGGCCATCGAGTTGAAGTGGCTGAGGTCCGGGTTCGGGTAACCGATCCCCTCGACGATCGCCAGCTCGCCGGCGTCCCAATACCGCTTCAGCTCGGTCAGGGCGGGATGCAGCCCGCTGTGCGCATCGAGCGCGAGCGTGTCCTGGGCGGCGATCGCCAGCGAGCCGTGCTGGTCGTAGTAGTTGCCGTCGCCGATCGGCACGACGGTGTTCAGCCCGTCGTTGCCCCCGAACATCCCGATGACGACGAGCACGCCGTCGCTCGGCCCGATCGGTCCGGCCGCCCAGGCGGACGGGTCGAGACCGGGCAGGGTGAGGTCGAGCAGCGACGAGCCCGGCCCGGCGACCAGTCCCGCACCGAGGCCCATCCCGACGAGCTGCAGGAACCGGCGTCGGTCGAGCGCCCACGGGTCGGTCTCGGGTTGGTGGAGCAGCCTGAGCGCTTCGGCGGTGGAGATGTCGGGATCGAGCATGGGGACCTCAGGCGACGTGCATCTCGGGGGCGAGCATGATCAGCATGACGGCGTCCCAGCGGTCCCAGACCGACTCGGCGTCGGCGTGGGCGACGATCGCCGAGCGGGCCGGCGGTGAGAGCCGCAGGTCCATCAGGCGCAGCAGCTCGTCGACGTAGTCGCTCCCGCTCAGCACGGGCGTTGCGCCGTTGCGGGCGGTGATCGCGGCCCTGGTCAGCTCGCCGCCGGCGAGGTGGATCGCACCGCCCTCGTCCCAGTAGCCGTCGAGCACGTGCCAGGTGAACTGTTGGGCGATCGATGCGCGGCGCTCCATCGCGCTGGCGTTGACCCAGTAGCCGTTCGGTTTCCAGCCGCTGACGTTCGGCGGGAACAGCGGGCGCTGGCCGGTCCCCTGCATCAGCCACAGCGGGCTCGCCTCGTCGGATCGCTTCCCGGTGGCGACGAGCAGTGCCACGAGGTACTCGGTCGGTTGGCGCACCAGGCCGGACTTGACCGCATCGCTGTAGAACTCCGGGCGGGTGAGCATCGTGCGGACCCAGGGTCTGATCGCGAAGTCGCTGCCGACCAGCGCGTCGCGCATCGCCGCGATCGCGGCGGGCGGCTCGTCCGTGTCGGCGAACTCCTGCCAGAGCTTCCTCGACAGGAACTCGGCGGCGACCGCGCGGGACGGCCTCCCCCGGTTGCCGGCATTGCTCGCCCCGGCCGGCACCACGCCGTCGCCGAGGATCACGTCGATCGTCTCTGCGCCATGCTGCGTCGGGTCACCGCCGGCGTTGATCGTCCGCCCGAGGAACTGCTTGGCCGACCCGTCGTGCCAATCGGCGCGCCAGACGTACGCGTCGGATTGCCAGTCGTCGGTGTGCCCGGTCCAGGCCGCGGTGGCCGCCTCGACATCGGCCTCGGTGTAGTTGCCGACCCCGAGCAGGAACAGCTCCATCAGCTCACGGGCGAAGTTCTGGTTCGGCGACGTCGACCGGTTCTGGTTGTTGTCGAGGTAGCGCAGCATGGCGACCTGGGTCGACATCGCCGTCACCAGCTCGCGCACGTTGCCGAGGCCGTCGCGGCGGTAGAGATCGATCTGCTCACGCATCAACTCGGCGCTGCCGACCTTGCCGAACTCGCTGCACAGATGACCGTGCCAGAACAACGCCATCCGCTCCTGGAACGGCCGCGGGGCGTCGTGCGCCAGGCGGTCGATCCAGAAGTGGGTCAGGTGCTCGCCGCGCTGCCAGTTCGCGTCGGCGGCGCGGAACGACACACTGGGCGGGTCGGGGGCCGTGGCCAACACATCGTCGACCGCGTGGCCGAGCGTGGGGAGGGCGACCAGCTCGGCCACGCGGTGTGGACGATCGACGATCTCGGTCCGCCGGAGGAGGTGACGGACGTCGGATTCGTCGAGTGTTGGCACGATGTGAAGGCCCCCGGATGGGTGATCGAGTGCTTCAGGTCTTCATGTATCGGCCCGCTACGTTGCGAGGTTGAGCAACCTCGCAGTGTGTTCTTGATCAAGAGACCGTAACAGTATCGTCATGACACCGCCAGGTCAGCGGCGGAGGAGGCGCCGCACCAACCGTCGGGGGTTGGCCGCCCGACCCGCCGGGCGCGGGTCCGACTCGTCCGGAGGCGCGACGGCGGCCGGCTCGACCGGCTCGACGACCGCAACGTCCGCGGCGGCCGCGGGCGCCGTCCAGAGCGGAGACGGGAGATCGAGCGGGGTCGCCGAGGCGACGACGTCGACCAGCGAGCCGATCGCGCCGACCTCGGCGAGCATGTCGCCGATCGCCTCGGCGGTGAACCGCGGCGTGACCACCGCGTGGTCGTCGACCGAGTAGAGGTAGGGGTAGCGGTCGTCGATCCAGGTGACCAGGTCCTGCGGCAAGGTGCGCCCGAACCGCCAGAGACAGTACGGGTTCAACTCGACGACCAGCGTCGGTCGAAAGCGGCCGATCGTCGCCTCGCCCCCGACCAGCGCGTGGAGCTCGTTCCCCTCGATGTCGAGCTTGACGAAGTCGACTCGTTCCAGGCCGTGGTCGGCGACGAGCATCTCGATCGTGGTCTGCGGCACCTCGTAATCGCCACCCTCACCGACGTACCCCCACGCGCCGCCACCGGCGTCGACGTGGTAGCCGATCGAGCCGGTCGTGGCGCCGACGCCGGCGTGCACCACCCGCACCTCGGCCCCTTCCGCCGCCGCGCACGTCCGGACCAGACCGGCCTGGAGGTCGTTGCTCGCCTCGACCGCGATCACCAGGCCGTCCGGTGCCAGCTGCGCCATCGCCGAGGCAACGACGCCGAGACAGGCTCCGAGGTCGAGCGCGACCCCGTCGGTGGGGAGCGTGTGCTTGGCGACGCTGACCGCCGGTTGGAAGTTGTCGTCGGCGGCGAGGATGCTCTGGTAGTAGTGGTCGGACAGATCGGCGATCACCTCCACGAACACGCCCGACGAGCCGGTTCGGTGGCGGACCAGGTCGTGTTCCTGCTGCGGGCTGCTCATGGTGCTGGGGGAACGTACACCACGACGCCGTCGAGCTCGATGCGCTCGTACTGCTCGACCGGCAGCCGCAGCAGCAGCGGAGTATCGAAGGCGTTCTCGAGCACGAACGCCACGGACTCGGGGGGCGACGACTCGACCAGCCGCTGGGTCTTGGGGAGCAGGACGACGTACGGATGCCCGGCCACCGAAGCACGGATCTCCTGATCGCTGAGCAGCTCGACGGGCAGCACCCACCAGTACGTCCCCGAGACGCGTTCGACCCCTCGTTCCCGGAGCAACCGGACGACCTCCCGGAAGTTCTCGTTCGGGTCGGCCAGATCGGTGCCCCCGTCGTGGACCAGATGGGGGACGGAGAAGACGAGAACCCACACCGCGACCACCGCGACCATGGCGAACGGTCGGTCCGGGGCGAGGTGGCTCGCACCGACCGCGATCGCGATGACGACGAACGGGAAGCCGACGATCGCGTACCGGCCGTCGAAGACGACGGTGGTGTTGGTGTAGCCCGCCAGGATGAACCACGAGAGCACCAACGGGAGGACGACGATCGCCGACAGCGTGGCGTCACTGCGCCACAGCCGGACCGCGCCGTACCCGGCGAGCGACACCAACCCGACGAGCAGGAGCATCGTCAGCGGGTACCCGAACAGCCAGCCACCGTCGACCGATCGCAACCCGTAGGCCCGAGGCACGAGGGTGTGGCCGAAGCGCAGCAGGCGATCGACCGGCCCGTCGACGGCCTCTGCCGGCTGCTCGAGCGACGGCCACCCGTTCTTCGCGTTCCAGAACAGGAACGGTCCATTGGCCAACACCGCGGCGATCACGGCCGGCGCCCACCACTCCCGGACACGGGTGCGGAAGCGCCAACCGGGGACCAGCAGCATCGGGACGAGGACCGCGAGATACATCGGGTGCATGTAGAACGTGAACCCGGCGAGCCCGCCGACGAGCGCCGACCGCCAGGCCGTCGGCGTCAGGCGATCACCCCGGCGTGCGTGGTCGACGAGCGCGACCACCGCCAGCGTGGTCGCGGTGACCATCGCCATCCCGCTGGAATAGCTCTGGTAGGCGCGGGTGGCGATGACCGCCAGCGCTCCCGGTGCCAGCCACAACAGCGCCCCCGCCAGCAACGCCGCCCGATCCGACGCGAGGCGCCGGGTGATGGCGACGACGAGGACGGCCGAGATCGCCCAGGCCAAGCTCGGGAACAGCTTGAGGAGCAATACGTCCTGCCCGAACACCGCAGTGACCGGCGCGAGCAGGTAGCTGTCGATCGGTGCGGTGTAGGTCAGCCCGTCGATGACGACCGGGAACCGCCCGTCGAGCACGGCCGCGGACTGCAGGCCGGTGTACGCCTCGTCGGCGATGAGCTGGCCGAGTGGGGTGTAGAGCACCCAGAGCCGGATCACCAGCCCGACGACGACGACGGCGAGCGTCCACGGGGTCAGGAGGAGTTGCAGGGTCCCGGGTCGCTCCGCCGACGACGTCGCTGGTTCAGTGATCGTTGCGGCGGGCGCTTCCACGGATCGGGAACGAGTTCGGCGTCACTCCGGGGGCGCCGGCGCGTTCTTGCGCTGGCCGTAGCGGCGGTTGAACCGTTCGACGCGGCCACCGGAGTCGACAAGCTTCTGCTTGCCGGTGAAGAACGGGTGGCACTCGTTGCACAGCTCGACGTTGAGATCACCCTCGACGGTCGAGCGGGTCGTGAACGTGTTCCCGCAGGAGCAGTGCACCGTCGTCTCGGTGTAGCTGGGATGGATGTCGGCCTTCATGGGGATCCTTTCGAGCGACGGCTGAACGGGCGGCGGGCTGCCCCCGATCGTCGTCGCAGAGATCAGCACGGGGATGCTACCGATCGACGACCTCGATTACGCCCGAGCCGATGCCCGCGCGGTCGGGCACCTACATTCCGGGCTGCTTGGCGATCTCGTTGAGGAACTCGCTGTTGGTGCGGAACGTCTTCAGGCGGTCGATCAGCAGCTCGAGGCCCGGGGCCGCGTTGCCGTCGGCAGCCAGACCGGACAGCACACGGCGCAGCTTCCAGACCATCTGCAGCTCCTTGCGGTCGAAGAGCAGTTCCTCGTGGCGGGTCGAGGACGCATCGACGTCGATCGCCGGGTAGATCCGGCGCTCAGCGACCTTGCGATCGAGGCGCAGCTCCATGTTGCCCGTGCCCTTGAACTCCTCGAAGATCGCCTCGTCCATCCGGCTGTTCGTGTCGACGAGCGCGGTCGCCAGGATGGTCAGCGAGCCCCCCTCCTCGACGTTGCGTGCCGCACCGAAGAACTTCTTGGGCGGGTAGAGCGCACCGGCGTCGATACCGCCCGACAGGATGCGACCGCTGGCCGGCGCGGCCAGGTTGTAAGCCCGGCTGAGCCGCGTGATGCCGTCGAGCATGATGACGACGTCCTCGCCCGCCTCGACCATCCGCTTGGCCTTGGCGATCGTCATCTCGGCGATGTGGGTGTGCTCGTCGCTCGGGCGGTCGAACGTCGAGGAGATGACCTCGCCCTTCACCGTCCGGCGGATGTCGGTGACCTCCTCGGGCCGCTCGTCGATGAGCAACACGATCAGCTTCACCTCGGGGTTGTTGAGCTCGATCGACTTGGCGATCGTCTTCATCACCGTCGTCTTGCCGGCCTTCGGTGGCGACACCAGGATGCCGCGCTGGCCCTTCCCGATCGGCGAGATCAGGTCGATGATCCGGGCGGTCATGTTGCCGGGGTCGCTCGGGTCCTCCAGCGTCAGCCGCTGGTCGGGGAACAGCGCGGTCAGATCCTCGAAACGAGGGCGCCGCTTGGCCGCCTCCGCGTCGCCGCCGTTGACCGTGTAGATCTCGAGCAGCGCCGGGTTCTTCTCGTTGCGGCCGGCCGGGCGCATCTTGCCCGCGATGTGGTCGCCCTTGCGCAACCCGAACTGGCGGGCGAGCTTGACCGGGATGTACGCGTCCTGCTTGCTCGGCAGGTAGCCGTTGACCCGCAGGAAGCCGTACCCCTCGTCGCGCATGTCGAGGTAGCCCTCGACCTCGACGGGCTCATTGCTCTGGGGCTGCCCGTCGTCGTCGAGGATCAGCTCGGCGTCCTCGCCCTGGGGACCCTCCTGGCCGCCTCGCTTGTTGCGCCGCCGCCGCCGCCGGTTGCGGTTGCCCTCGCCCGGCTGGCCGCCCTGCTGGCCGCCCTGGCGGTTCTCGCCCTGCTGGCCGCCGCTCTGGCGGTTCTCGCCCTGCTGGCCGCCCTGGCGGTTCTCGCCCTGCTGGCCACCCTGCGCGTCGCGGTTGCGGCCGCCGTCGCGCTGGCGTCCCTGCCGATCGTCGCCGCCCTGGCGGGTCCGCTGCTGGCGATCACCGCCGAATCGGTCCGAGGACCGATCGGCCACGTCGCTGCGTGCTGCGGGCTCGGCGCCCGATCCGGCACCGTCGCCGGCGGTCGACCCGTCGTCGTCGGAGGCGTCGCCGGCCAGTGCGAGCTCCCAGTCGGCGAGCGGTTCGCCGTCGGGTCCGACCCGGACCGCCCCGGTGGACGCGTCGTCGCCGGCCGCGGCCGGCACCGCCGGCGCCCCGCGGTCCGCTGGCGCATCCGGTGCGTGCACTTCGCGGGGTTGGGTGGTGGCGTCGACCTGCGCGGTGTCGGTAGGCCCACCGATGCGCGTGTGGTCCGCCTGCGCCACGCCGGAGCCGTTGGACGGGGCCGGCGAGGAGGTCGTGTCGAGGATCTTGCCGATGATGTCCGCCTTCTTCAGGCGGGCGTTGGCCTTGACCCCGAGTGCTTTGGCCATCTCCAGGAGGGTGTCTTTGTCCTTCGATTCCAGGACGGACTGTTCGAGTGCGGCAGCGGCCACGATGTTCCTCTCTTCACCCCTCGACGTTCGCGAGGGGTGCAGTGATCGGGTGCCAGGGAACGGAGGGGTATCGGCGACGATGCCCGACAAGAAATTCCCCTGGGCAGAATTCGCACACATCCGGTGAAGCCGGGGTGCGGTCCGGTCGAACCGGACATCAGTACGATACCCCGCGCCGATCGGGCATCGCAACGTTATCGGTGACGCCGACGGTGGTTACCGGCCGGTGAATCGTTCGACCAGCGCTTCGACCGCAGCGAGGTCGTTGGCGACCGTCTCGGTCCGCTCCGGTCGGTCGAGCAGATCGGCGAGGTGGTTCGGCAGTGCCGGGTGCTCGCCGGTCGCAGCGACGATCGCGTCGGGGAACTTCGCCGGATGCGCGGTGGCAAGGCTGATCACCGGGTGGTCGGCGCCTTCGGCCCCGGCGAGCAACCGGGCCGCCGCCGTCCCGGTCGCCGAGTGCGGGTCGATCAGCATTCCGGTCTCGGAGCGCATCCGCTGGATCTCCGCGAGCGTCGTCGAGTCGTCGAACGCCGCGGCGCGGAACGTGCCCTCGATGTGCGCCGACCGCTGATCGGGCTCGATGTCCAACCGGCCGGTCGAGCGGAATCGCGTGAGCTGTTCGGCGGTCATCCCGCCGTCGCGGCCGTTCATCTCGAACAGCAGGCGCTCGAAGTTCGACGACACCTGGATGTCCATCGACGGGCTGAGCGTGGCGACCACGTCGCGCGTGCTCATATCGCCGTCGTTGATGAACCGGGTGAGGATGTCGTTGGTGTTCGACGCGACGATGAAATCGCGGATCGGCGCCCCCATCTCGCGGGCGATCCAGCCCGAGAGCACGTTGCCGAAGTTGCCGGTCGGCACGCTGAACGTCACCGGTTCGGCGAACGTCTCGGCGGCGACGACGTAGTACACGGTCTGTGCGAGGACCCGGGCCCAGTTGATCGAGTTGACCGCCGACAACCGGTTGCGGGTGCGGAACGGGGCGTCGTTGAACATCGCCTTGACGAGGTCTTGACAGTCGTCGAACGTGCCCTCGACGGCGACCGCGTGGACGTTGGGGGCGTCGACGGTCGTCATCTGCCGGCGCTGGATGTCGCTCGTGCGACCGAGCGGGTAGAGCATCACGATGTCGATGCGGTCCAGTCCGGCGACCGCATCGATCGCCGCCGACCCGGTGTCGCCGCTCGTCGCGCCGACGATCGTCACGCTGTCGCCGCGGCGGGCGAGGACGTGGTCGAACATCCGCCCGACCAGTTGGAGCGCGACGTCCTTGAACGCCAGCGTCGGCCCGTGGAACAGCTCCTGCACCCACTGCCAGTGCCCGACCTGCACGAGCGGCACGACGGCCGGATGCCGGAACGTCGCGTACGCCTCGGTACACAGGTGGGTGAGGGTGATCGCATCGAGGTCCGGCTCGACGAACGGCAGCATGACCTCGACCGCCCGGTCGACGTAGGAGTGGGCGCGGCTCGAGCGCGGGGACAGCGACGGCCACGCCTCGGGCACGTACAGGCCGCCGTCGTTGGCCAAGCCGGCGAGCAGGACATCGTCGAAGCCGAGCACCGGTGCCGCCCCGCGGGTCGAGACGTAGCGCATCGCGGTCAGCTCCGCGCTTCGGCCCGGGCGACCGGCGACGCACCACTACCGAACCCGAGCACAGCGATCCGAACCTGCGTCACTGCGGCCAGGCTACGTGATGGCGTACCTTCGCTCCCATGACCGCCACCAGCAGCCTGACGCTCGCCTCCGACCAGTTCTGTTCCACCGCCGGTCTGGTCACCGACGACCAGTGGACGCTGCCCACCCCGTGCCCCGACTGGAACGTGCACGCCCTCGTCGGCCACGTCGCGTCGGGGAGCCAGATGTGCGCCGCCGTCGTGCTCGGGGCGACGCGCGAGGAGGCGATGGCCCTGCTCGGCACCGACTTCCTGGGCGACGATCCGCTCACCGCGCTCGATCGCGCGCTCGCCGGGCAGATCGCCGCCTTCGACGAGGCCGCCGACGATCTCGATCGGATCTGCCAACATCCCGCCGGCGACATGCCGGCCGCACAGATCCTCGGGTTCCGGATCCTCGACCTCCTCGTCCACCGATGGGACCTCCTGCGGGCGTTGGGCGGCGACGAGACGCTCGATCCGGGCCTGGTCGAGGAGGTGTGGACGGCGATCCAACCGATGGTCCCGATCATCGGTCAGGTCGGCGTGTTCGGGAGCGGACCGAGCGGCGACCTCGGCACCGACGCACCGCTGCAGGACCGCCTGCTCGACGTGATGGGTCGCCGCCCCTGACCCTGCTCCCTCAGGGGCGTACGAGCTCGTGGTACCGACCGATCCCGCCGACGACGTCGTCGAACCGGTCACGGGCGAGGATCGCGCCCTCGCGCCGGACGTCGTCGGGATCGATCGTCAGCAGCCGATCGACCTTGGCGTAGCTGGGCCGGCGCCGCGGGTCCCACGAACCGGTCCCGACCGGCACCTGGTCGGCCCGCCGCTTGTCCTTCGAGGTCAGCGGCACCCCGGCGAGATCGTCGCCGGTGCGCCCGATGATGACGACCGGCCGGTCCTTGCCGCGCGTCGGATCCTCCTGGTACGGGACCCACGTCCAGACGACCTCGCCGGGGTCGGGGTCGCCGTCGAGTTCGGGCGTGTACTCCACACGCACTCCGTGGTCGACCCGCTTGGTCCGCGCCGCCGGCTGCTTGCGCGGACGACCGGTGCCACGCTCGCGCTCGCGAGCGACCTCCTGCACCTGCTTGACCAATCTGAGCGCGCTGTCGAGCAACCTGGCCATGTCAACCCACGTCGGTCGCCAGCAGGTCGGCATACGTCTCGCGGCGGACCACCTGGCGCGCAAACCCGTCGGCGACGAACACGACCGGCGGCCGCGTGATCTTGTTGTAGTTGGAGCCCATCGAGTGCCCGTACGCGCCGGTCACCGGCATCGCCAACAAGTCACCGACGGCGATGTCGGAAGGGACCCTGGCCTCGAACGCGAGGACGTCGCCGGACTCGCAGTGCTTGCCGACCAGGCGGGCGGTGAGGTCCCGATCGGCACCGACCGCCCGCGGCAGGAACGACTCGTACCCCGACCCGTACAGCACCGGGCGCGGGTTGTCGCTCATCCCGCCGTCGACCGCCACGTAGGTCCGTACGCCCGGGATCGGCTTGACCGTGCCGACGGTGTAGATCGTCGTCGCCGCCGCGGCGACGATCGCCCGGCCCGGCTCGACGCTGACGCTGGAGCGGACCCCGAGCGCCTGGCAGGCGTCGAGGAGCGTGTTGCCCCACTGGGTGATCGTTGGCGCCTCCTCGCCCTCGACGTAGGCGACGCCGAGGCCGCCGCCGAGGACCAGTTCGGGGAGGTCGAGCGGGACGGCGAACGCGGCCATCACCTCGGCCGCCTTGGCGAACGACGATGCCTCGAACACGTTCGAGCCGATGTGGCAGTGGACCCCGACCAGGTTCATCGCTGGTGATCGGCGAGCGCGATCGACCGCGCGCAGGGCGTCGCCGTTGCCCAGGTTGAAGCCGAACTTGGAGTCGTCCTGGCCGGTGGCGATGAACTCGTGGGTGTGGGCGTGAACGCCCGGTGTGACGCGCACCAGCACGTTCGGGGTCGGCCCGACGCCGGAGGCGGCCAGCGCGTCGAGGCGATCGAGCTCGTCGAAGGAGTCGACCACGATGTGGCGGAGGCCGGCGACGATCGCTTCGCGCAGCTCGTCGATCGACTTGTTGTTGCCGTGCATCGTGCACGCCGCGGCCGGCACGCCGGCGGCGAGGGCCACGTGCAGCTCCCCACCGGAGGCGACGTCGAGCAGCAGGCCCTCCTCGAAGGCCAGCCGGGCCATCGCCCGGCAGTGGAACGCCTTGGTCGCGTAGACGACCCGCTCGAACCCGAACGCGGCAACGGCCTCCCGGCACCGAGCGCGGAGGTGGGCCTCGTCGTAGACGAACAGCGGCGTGCCGAACTCGGCGGCGAGATCGGCGACGTCGCAGCCACCGATCGACAGCGCGCCCCGCTCGTCGACGGTCGCCGTGTCGGGCAGCAGGTGGCGGGGGATCGGGCTCATCGGCGGTCGCACGGGACGTCGGACATGCGCCGACCAGTCTGCCGCGCGATCGTCGACGCGACCTCCACCGATCGTGGATTCGACCCCGGGTGCGGCCCAGCTACCGTTGGCACGTGACGCGTCTCGTGCGACACCTCGTCATCGGGATCGCGCTGGTGACGCTGTCGGCGTGCATCGGGGCCACACCCCGCGACGAGTTCAACGCCGAGGTCCGAGCGCGAGGCGGCGGACTGACCACCGACGTTCTCGACGAGGCGTTGACGGTGGTCGCCGGGGAGTTCGGCGTCACCGACTGGCGGACGCTCGAGGTCCTCGCCCTGACGGTGCTGCCCGGCAACCGGACCGTGTCGGCGTCGGTGCGCGACCCGCGCACGCCGGACTTCGTCGACACCGTCGTCGTCAAGGACGGCGACGTGCTCTCGGTGACGCCGACGCGGGACGCTGACGAGCTCCCACTCGACGAGCTGGTCGTGGTGCTCGGGACGGTGGCGCTCGATCCGCTCGAGACGCTCACCGCCACCGCCCTCGCCGCGTTCGACGAGCCGGACGGATACATCGAGTCGCTGTCGCTGAGCCGGGTCGCTGGTGAGGCGCTGATCCGCATCGACGTCGAGAGCGCTCGTCGCACCGCAACGGTGATCTTCGACGGCGCCGGCAACCTGGTGGAGATCGACCGATGACCGGCGTCAGTTCGGTCCGCGCGCTTCGCGCCGCCCGCAGACGGTCGGGGGTCGCGGGCGTGATCGTGTCACTGCTCGCCCTGCTCTTCGTCGGGTCGATGCTGACGATCCTCCTGGCGGTCGCGATCTGGCCCGGCGAGGTGAAGCTCGTCGCACCCCTGTTCTGCAGCGACGCTCAACCGGACGCGTTCGTGGTGACCGACACCTACAGCACCGAGCCGGGTGAGACGACCACCAACTTCACCCTCTACTGCATGGGTCCGGGCGGTGACGCGACCGACCACGGCTACTTCGTGCCGTTCCTCGCGACGATGGCGCTGAACACCGCCGTCCTCGTCGTCGTGATCTTCGTCGTCGCGGCGATCCGGCGGCTCCGGCGCCGTATGCCGAGCCGGCCGGCCGCGGACCGACCGCGACCGCCGGAGGGCTCGACCGCCGGACCGTTCGTCAGCTGAGCCGGCGGCTCACATGCGGTCAGGGGCGTCGATGCCGAGCAGCCCGAGGCCGTGGGAGAGCACCCGTGCGGTGAGGTCGCTCAGGGCGAGGCGGCTCGTGCGGATCGGCTCGTCGGCCTTCAACACGGGGCAGTGCTCGTAGAACGACGTGTAGTCGGTCGCCAGCTCGTAGGCGTACGTGCACAGCTTGTGGGGGCTGAACGTGTCCAGCGTCGAGTCGATCGCCGTCGGGTACGCGAGCAGGCGGAGGGCCAAGGCCCGCTCCTGCGATGTATCGAGGTGGAGTGCAGCGCCGCGCACCGTGGCGCGGTCGACACCGGCCCGCCGGAAGATCGAGCAGATCCGGGCGTGGGCGTACTGCAGGTACGGCGCGGTGTTGCCGTCGAAGGACAGCATCCGGTCCCAGTCGAAGACGTAGTCCTTGATGCGGTCGGTCGAGAGGTCGGAGTACTTGACCGCCCCGATGCCGACCATCCGGGCGACCTCCACGCGCTCCTCCGTGTCGAGGTCGGGGTCCTTCTCGGCGACGGCGAGCGCAGCCCGTTCGATCGCCTCGTCGAGCAGCTCGACCAGCTTGACCGCGTCGCCGCTGCGGCTGCGCAGCATCTTGCGGTCCTCACCGAGGACGCTGCCGAATGCAACATGGACCGCCTCGGTCGGCGGGGCGAGCCATCCGGCCAGCTCGCACACCGCGAAGACCATCTGGAGGTGCTGGGCCTGGGGCGCGCCGATCACGTACAGCAGGAGGTCGGCACCGAGCCGCTCGACGCGATCGATCACGCACGCCACGTCGCTGGTGGCGTACATGAACGCGCCGGTCCGCGAGCGGACGATCAGCGGCAACGGGTCACCGTCGCGGTTGGTGAAGCCGTCGACCTTCACCACCATCGCGCCATCGTCCTCCTGCAGCAGCCCGGCGTCGTCGAGCCGCTCGTAGGTGCCCTCCATCAGCGGCTGGTACCGGCTCTCCCCCGCCAGGTCGTCGTCGGTCAGCAGCACGCCCAGCTTGGCGTAGACCCGGTTGAAGTAGGCGTTGGACATCTCGACCAGGCGATGCCACAGCCGCAGCGTCTCCTCGTCGCCGCCCTGGAGGAGGACGACGCGCTCGCGGGCGCGGTCCTGGAACTCGGCCGACTCGGTGAACTTGGCGTTGGCCTGCTTGTAGAAGCCGTCGAGGTCGCCCTGCGAGAGCCCCTCGGCGGCCACGTCCTCGCCGATGTCGAGCAGGTGCTCGATCAGCATCCCGAACGGTCGACCCCAGTCTCCGAGGTGGTTCTCGCGGATGACGTGGTGGCCGAGCATCTCGTGCAACCGGACGAGCGCGTCGCCGATGACGGTCGAGCGCAGGTGGCCCACGTGCATCTCTTTGGCCACGTTGGGAGCGGAGTAGTCGACCACGACGGTCTTGGGGTCGGCGGCGAGCGGCACGCCGAGGCGCTCGTCGGCGCTCACGTCCTCGAGCTGGCGGGCGAGGAAGTCGTCGGCCAGCGTGACGTTGACGAATCCGGGTCCGGCGACCTCGAGTGCGCTCGCCACCCCGTCGAGCGCGCCCGAGTCGACGACGCGCTGTGCGAGCTCGCGCGGGTTCGCCCCGACCCGCTTCGCCAGCGGGAGCGCCCCGTTGACCTGGGCGTCGGCACGATCGGATGGCCGTACCGTCGGGTCGGCCGGCTCGCCACCGTTCAGCTCGGCGAACACCGGTGCGAGCAACGACGTGATGGTGGTGATCGGGTCGGCCATGGAGCGCCCAGTCTGCCCGATGACGACCCCAGCCAGACACGACGTTGCGTGCAACGGCCGCGGGCAGCGCGCGGGCCGCTAACCTGCGCTGTCCCGGCCCTCGTAGCTCAGGGGATAGAGCATCGGCCTCCGGAGCCGTGTGCGGAGGTTCGAATCCTCCCGAGGGCGCAAGCTGGACTTGCAGGACATGCTGGATGTTTGACCAGTTCAGCGGCCATGTCGGATTCCGTCGTGACGATGCACCGTCCCCCGCCGAGATCCCGGTGATCACCTCCTGCGCCCGGTCGGACGGTGGGAGCGGGAACGGACCGCGTCGGTGAGTGCGGCGAGTTGCAGCCTCCTCCGACGACCAGGCAACCCGAACCGAGAAGTACCTGCAGCGACTCGTCAGGCGACCTCGTGGACTGACACCGAGCTCGCCCGCAGGGACCGCGCCGCGGCGAGCCGGGCCTCCCGGTGCGAGCAGGTGATCGCCGACGCACTCGACGCGCGACCTTCGCCGCGGCACCGTCGAACTGGCAACCGGGTTCGCGCCTTGCGTGCTGACCACTGCGTTCGGCATCCTCCGATCGGCTGCGCTGCACCCTCGGAGTACCGTGACGTCATGCCGCTGACGTCGCTCCTCGGTCGAGTGGACGCCTCGACCCGGCAAGCGATGCTGGACGCCGGGCCGCACGCAACGATTCCGCAAGGAAGCTTCGTCGTTCGCGACGGCGACGACGACTCGGGCGTCTTCGTCGTCCTCGATGGCCTGTTGAAGGTCGTCAAGACCTCCTACCAAGGAGAGGTTTCCTTCCTCGGATTACGACGGGCGGGAACGCTCGTCGGCGAGCTCGCCATGCTGACGGGCGCCTCCCGCTCGTCGTCGATGCAAGCGGTCCAGCCGTCCGCCGTGATCAAGATCGCAAGGGAGCGCTTCGAGCGCCTACTGACCGAACACCCCGATCTCAGCCGGGCGCTGCTCACCGAGATCGCCATCCGCCTCCGGGAAGCCACCCTGCAGATCCACGACCTGATGAATGCTGACGCCAAGACACGAGTCGCTGCGCGCCTCGTACAGCTCGCCGATGATGCCCTCGACTACCCAGGCGACACCGTGACCATCGCCTTGCCCATCTCCCAAGAAGAGCTCGGCGACTGGGCCGGGCTCTCACGGGCTGGAGCGGTCAAGGCGCTTCGCTCGCTGCGCACTGACGGACTCATCCAAACGTCTCGCATGTCGATCGTGATCCTGAGCCTGCCCGAGCTGCGGAACACCGCAATCATCTGACACCAACGATTCCGCACCGGGCGACCGGCGTCAGGACCAAGTGCTGGTTCTGGAACCACCCGAGAGCACAACGGCCGGTGGGCCGATCCGCAGGTGCGGATCGGCCCACCGGTTTGTCAGGGGTGAACTCGTGTCGATCGCGGTCAGCCCGGACCAGTGATGTTCCAGACCGGCGTGTCAGCCCGCCGACAGATCGCGCAGGGCCTCCATCCGGTTCGCCTCAGCAACCTCGAACCCGTTCGTCGTCGCGCCCGCCGACAGATCACGCAAGGCCTCCATCCGGTTCGCCTCAGCAACCTCGAACCCGTTCGTGGTCGACGCAGCCGTGGCCGCCAACTCGGCGTCGATGGCATCCTGCACCAGCCGCTGAGAGGTCCCGCGAGTCACGATCGACGTGAACGGGCGATTCCCGGCCAACGCCGCATCGATGGAATCCTGCACCAGTTGCTGCGACGAAGGCTGCGAGGCCTCGACACGGGCCTCGAACTCCTGCAGATGAGCCGGCAGCTCACCCCGTGTCGACTGCTCGGCGAACACCTCGGCCACCTCGGCAGCAGACAGCTGTGTCGGCGACCCCGTGCTCGGCGACTCGACCGGGCCAGACCGATTCCGCAACGCATCAGTGATCGACTCCTGCACCAGCCGCTGCGACGTGGTGTACTCCACCGTTGTCGACGGTGAGGGCTCGGTGATCACGTCGACCAGCAGCACGCCGGCACCGACGACCAGCGCAGCACCGACTGCGATCCCCGCAGGGCCAAACCAACGAGGACGGCGACCCCGACCCGAGGTCGTGGACGGATCCGCCGGAGCGGTCACCGTCGACGCAACACCCGAACTGTTCCGGTGCTGATCGGTGGCGGTGCGAGTGTTCGTGTGATTCATCTGAGCAGTCATTGGATTCCCCTTTTGATGTTCGCCGACTCCCCGATGGACCCGACTGACACCACACATCCTGAACACCACCCCCCACCCCCGTCCTGCTACCAGTACCCACAACCAAACAAAGCCGCGACTCAGCACTGCAGTCACGCCACACCAGGCCAACACCGGTGACCGAACGAAAACGATCGCGCCAACCACGGCACCACCAGCGCCCGGCACCGACCACCACCCGGCAGCCTCAGCCTGCGGGCCCGTGTGCGGAGGTTCGAATCCTCCTCAGCGCGCAACGTGGAACTCAGGCTCAAGCACGGCAAATGACCTGGTCAGCGGACCGATCTCCCGAAGGATGCGGCGCCGCGGCGCTGTCGGTCCCAGCGGCGCAGCAGAATCCTCGACCGCGAAACCTCGGCGCTGCGACGACCGCTGGCTACGTCGGGAACCAGCCGTTGGCGTCGACGAGGATGTCGGCGCGGCCGTACACGTACACATAGACCTCCCCGGTCGGCGACACCGGCGTGATCACCGCGTTCGGCACGGTCTGGCCCTCACCGAAGTGCAAGTTGCTCGCCGTCGGGCGCGGCGAGGCGCAACCGTCGACGGTGACATACCCACCCCCGACGGTCGGCAACTCGCCCCCGTCGACGGTCACGTTCAGCGACACCGCCGCAACCCCCGACGCAGGCAACCCGCCCCGACCGAGAACGTTGATCCGCAACGGACCGGCCGATCCGGGGTCCAGCTGGAAATGGCCCCGTCGCCGCCTACAACGACTTGAGCGCGGTCAGCGTGTCCTCGAGCGCCGCCTTCGCGTCCGCGAAGCACATCTGGGTGTTCGGTGCGTAGAAGAGGGGATTGTCGATGCCCGCGAAGCCTGGCGACAGGCTTCGCTTGACGACGATGACCCGACCGGCTCGATCCACGTTCAGGATCGGCATCCCGTAGATCGGCGAGTCGGCGTCGTCTCGCGCCGACGTGTTGACCACGTCGTTCGCACCGACGATCAGCACGACGTCAGTCCGGGAGAACCTCGGGTCGGACTGCTCCAGGTCGAGCAGCACCTCGTAGGGGACGTCGGCCTCGGCGAGCAGCACGTTCATGTGGCCCGGCATCCGACCCGCGACGGGGTGGATCGCGTAGTGGACGTCGACCCCGCACTCCTCGAGCGCCTCGGCGAGTTCGCGGAGCGCATGTTGTGCCTGTGCGACAGCGAGCCCGTAGCCGGGGACGACGATCACCGAACCCGCGTAGCGCAGCGCGATCGCCACGTCGTCGGCGGTGGCTCGGTTCACCGGCTTGTCGCCGGGTCCGTGGGCGCCACCGGCGTTCTCACCCGAGCCGAATCCGGCGAACAAGACGTTGCCGAGCGACCGGTTCATCGCCTCGGTCATCTGGACGGTGAGGATCAGCCCCGCCGCCCCGACGAGCGCACCGCCGATGATCAAGGCGCTGCTCTCGATCGCGAAACCAGCTGCGGCGGCCGCGAGCCCGGAGCACGAGTTGAGGAGCGAGATGACGACGGGCATGTCGCCGCCACCGATGGCGAGCGTGCCGAGCCCGCCGATGACCAGGGCGAGACCAGCAGCGATCCAGTAGCCGATCGGATCGTCTGCCACCGCGCCCCAGGCCGCGCTCCCGATTGCGCCGGCAGCGAGCACGGCGTTGACGAAGTTGTTGCCCGGAAGGAGGAGCGGGCGGCCCGGGAGCAGACCCTTGAGCTTGGCGAACGCGACAAGGCTGCCGGTGAAGGTCACCGACCCGATCACGAGCGACACGATGATCGACACGCTCGTCTCGGCCGCGACCGAGTCGAGATCGGTCTCGACGATGGCGACGGCTGCGACCAGTGCCGACGCGATCCCGCCGAATCCGTTGAACGCCGCCACCATCTCCGGCATCGCCGTCATCTGGACCCGGATCGCGAACCATGCGCCGAGGGCAGTGCCAACCGCCAGGCCGGCGCCGACGGTGACCCAGTTGACGATGTCCTCGGAGACGAGGGTGATCACGATCGCCGCGAGCATCCCGATCGCGGCGAACCGGTTGCCGGACCGTGCGGTGCGAGGGCTGCCGAGCAGCTTGAGCCCGATGATGAAGGCGACCGCGGCACGCGAGGTAGAGCAGCTCAACCATCGCGGCGCTTGTCCCGCTGCGACTTGGTCTTGAACATCTCCAGCATCCGATCGGTGACCAGGAAGCCGCCGACGACGTTGATGGTCGCCATCACCACGGCGATGAAGCCGAGAACTTGGGCGACCGCCTCACTTCCGAGCCCGGCAGCCGTGATCGCGCCGATGATGGTGATCCCGGAGATGGCGTTGGCCCCCGACATCAACGGGGTGTGCAGCGTCGGCGGCACCTTGCTGATCACCTCGAAACCGACGAAGGAAGCGAGGACGAAGACGGTGATCCCGACAACGAGTGTGCTCATCCCCTGCCCTCCAGCTCGAGCGCCCGCCGGGTCACCGGGTGCACTACCTGTCCGTCGTGGGTGATGCAGGTCTCGGACACGATCTCGTCGTCGAAGTCGTACGAGAGATCCCCGTCGCCGTCGGTGATGCGCTCGACGAAGGCGGCGAGATTCCGTGCGTACATCTCGCTCGCGTCGATGGCGACCCGGCCCGCAAGGTCGATCGGACCCAACACACGGACATCGCGGTGGACGAGGTCCTCCCCCGGCCGCGTGAGTTCGCAGTTGCCTCCCGTCGGTGCAGCGACGTCGACGATCACCGAACCCGGCCGCATGGACTCGACCATCTCGCGCGAGATCAGCATGGGTGCCGGGCGTCCCGGTACCTGGGCCGTCGTGATGACGACGTCCGCTGCCGCGACGCTCGCCGCCAGCGCCACCTGCTGACGGCGCTGGGTCTCATCGGCGAGCTCCTTCGCGTGCCCGCTCGCCGCGGCCGCCGACTCGTCGACGGGTGCGGAGATGAAGGTCGCACCCAGGCTCTCGATCTGCTCCTGCACCTGGGGGCGGATGTCATAGGCCGACACCACCGCGCCGAGTCGGCGGGCGGTGGCGATCGCCTGGAGCCCTGCGACGCCGGCTCCGAGCACCAACAGCTTGACGGGCGGGATCGTGCCGGCCGCGGTGATCAACATCGGGAAGATCCGCGGTGTCGCCGTCGCCGCCAGCAGGACCGCGTGGTAGCCCGCCGCAGCCGCCTGCGACGAGAGCGCATCCATGGTCTGCGCCAACGTCGTACGGGGGATCGCCTCCATCGCGAACGCAGTGATCCGACGCAGGACGAGCATCCTGGTCACGTCGGAGGCAACGAAGGGGTCGAGGAAGCCGACCAGCGCCACTCCCTCGGGAACGCGGGCGACGACGTCGGGCGTCGGCGGGCCGACGACCAGCACGAGGTCCGCTCCTCGGCAGGGATCGGCGTTGACCTCGGCCCCTGCCTCGACGTACGCAGCGTCGGTGAATCCCGCCGTATCACCTGCACCGGACTCGACGACGACGTGATGCCCGCTCGCCACCAGCCGACGAGCGACCTGCGGTGTCACCGCGACGCGGCGTTCGCCGGACGTGTCCTTCGGGATCGCGATGTGCACGGCCACGCAGTCTGACAGAGCGTGGGCGGCCCGACCGGCTTTGCCCCGATCCACCGATCGCGCCGACGGATCAGCCGATCACCCGCTGGCCCCGATCGATCCCGAACGACTCGGGCCTCGACATGGCCCATCATCGAGATCACCGACGACGGCGTCCTGGTACCAGTAGCCGCAACGAGAACGGGCCGCCCGCTTCATCGCTCCGGTCGGAGAACGGACGTGGTGGTCGTCGTGGTCGACGTCGACGTGGTGGTCGTCGTGGAGGTCGACGAGGTCGAGGGCGCAACCGTCGTCGACGGCGCGACCGTGGTCGACGTCGAGGTGGTCGAGGTGGTCGAGGTGCTGGTCGTCGAGGTGCTGGTCGTCGAGGTGCTGGTCGTCGAGGTGCTGGTCGTCGATGTCGAGGTGGTCGACGTGGTCGGTGGCGGCGGGAGCACCCACGGCGAGGTGAACACGAGCGGGCGGTAGCGGTCGGGGCGCGGCCACGCGTCGCGCAACATGTTGCGTGCGTTGTTCGACACGGTCACGACCAGGTTCCCCGCACCGTCACGCCAGGGCAGAAGGTGGGCGTGATAGGTGTTCATCTTCGGGTCGGCGTTGCGCGGGACGAGCGGCCCGTAGGCCACCGTCGTCCACGGACCCCACGGCGCGGTCGCCACGTCGACGGAGTATTCGTCACCCCAGTACCCGTTGATCGCCGTCGCCGAAACCCACAGACCGTCGATCAGGCGCGGCTGCATCGGGAACTCGGCCCAGTGCCGGCGGAGGAACGGGACCGAGGCCGCGGGGTTGTCGCTCCAGCCATCGACGGTCCGGTACTCGGGGGCGCCGAACAGGTTCCCCCGTTGCACGCGGGCGAGGTACATCTGCGTGCCCGAGTGCGGACCGTTCCACCATCCTCCTTCGCGGGCGAGGTTCTGCTCGAACGTGTTCCCGAACAGGTAGGTGTACGTGGCGTCGCTCTGCACGGCATACCCGTAGATCGGCGCCGCGCCCGAGTTCGGCGCCCGCCGGAAGTCGATCCGCTGCAACGTCGCCGGGTCGTACGACGCGATCCACGTCTCGCTCGGGTGCCACCCGAGCCCGTCGGGTGGCGCCGGGTCGTACGGGTCCTTGACCATCTGCGCCCAGAACACGTAGAGCCGCCCGTTGTGCACCTCCCCGCCCATCGGCCAGAACCAGGTCGACCGAGTCGTGCTGCCGGTGCCCTGCTCGAACGGTGTCGGCCGAGACGTGGTGCCACGGTGCAGGAGCCGGAAGCAGTTGCCGTCCTGGACGAGCGCGGCGTTGTGGGCGAACCCCGAGCGGCCGAGGTTCGACGCGGTGCCGGAGTGGTCGATGAACACGTCCTGGAAGAGCCACAGGTACCGCCCGCCACCCAGCGGGTAGACGTGCTGGTAGTCCCACCCGATCACCGGGCCGACCCGGCTGGCGAAGAACGCGTCGAGCGATCCCTGACCGAGGTCGGCCACGCAGCCGACGTCGGTCGACAGGTGGCCGCCGACGGTGGTGTACGTCGAGGCGGCCCACGGCGGGGGTGGGGCGTCCGGCGGCGGGGGTGGCTCGCCGTCGGGGATCGGGCGCACCACGATCGACGGATCGTCGGGATCCTGCTCGGGTGGGACGGCCAACGACCAACGCTCGGGCTCGCTGATCGTGAGCACGGTCGTGCTCGGACCCGACGTCGTCGTGCGTTCCGGCGGCGCGGCCGAGGAGGACGGGATCGACGACTGCGTGGCCTGCGTCGTCTCCGGGGCGATCGACGGCGCGGAGGTGGTCGCGCCGTCGAGCGTGTCGGGCGGGCCGGACCACGCCCCGGCGATGATCAACACGGTCACCGAGGCGAACGCCACCCCGCCGGCGATCATCCACCGGCGGGCGGTCGTCGATGCGCCGGGCGCGGGCTCGTCGAGCCCATCGGAGACGCTGGGGGGCGGCCACTCCACGACCTCAGCGTAGGGAAGATCACCCCCACGTTCGGGGCACGGGTGCGCGCGGCGTGGGATCGGACCGGTGCCGAGCACCTAGGATCGGCAGTCGACCAGACAGGTGTGGCGATGGACGCGGATCGATCCGAGTTGGAGAACGAGGTGCGGGCGCTGGTCGGGCGCGTACTCGCTGGCGTGCTCGACGACCCCGAGCCGGCGCGGCGCGACGAGACCTCGTCGATCGGGGCCGAGGGGCGCATTGCGATCGGGGCCGACCACGGAGGCTTCGAGCTCAAGCAGGACCTGGCCGCCAAGCTCGCCGACGCGGGATGGGTGGTCGACGACTGCGGCACCGACAGCACTGCGGCGTGCGACTACCCCGAGTTCGCACACGCGGTGGCCCGACGGGTCGGCACGGGCAAGAGCGCTGTGGGGATCGTGGTGGACGGTGCCGGCATCGGGTCGGCGATGGTCGCCAACAAGATCCCGGGCGTTCGCGCCGCGGCCTGCTACGACCTGTCGACGGCGCGCAACAGCCGCGAGCACAACCGGGCCAACGTCCTCACGCTCGGTGCAGGGCTCGACCGGACCGGCACTGGCGTGGCAGATCGTCCAGGAGTGGCTGGCGACCCCATGGGGCGGCGACCGCCATCTGCGCCGCGTTGCGCTGATCCGCGAGATCGAGGACCTCTACGTCAGGTCGGACGCATGAGCGACCAACCGCTCGACCGCGAGCTGCTGATCGACCTGATCACCCGGGAGGTCCTCAGCACGATCTCCGGCCAGCTCGACCGCTGCGACACCGCCGAGGGCGTGCGCCACGTCGTCGTCAACGGAGCCGACCGCGTCGCGTTCCACGGGGACGCCTCCGAGGTGCCGCTCGACCTGGCGAAGTACATCGACCACACCGCGCTCAAACCGGAGACGACCGCAGAGCAGATCGATCGGCTGTGCGCCGAGGCTGCGGAGTACGGCTTCGCGTCGGTGTGCGTCAACCCGTACTGGGTCAAGCGTTCGGCCGCCGCGCTGCGCGGTACCGACGTCAAGGTCTGCACGGTCATCGGGTTCCCGCTCGGAGCGAACACGGCCGAGATCAAGGCCCTGGAGGCCCGCCGCGCGATCCGCGACGGTGCCCGCGAGGTCGACATGGTGATCAACGTCGGCGCGCTCAAGTCCGGCCTCCACGACGTGGTGCGCACCGACATCGAGAAGGTGGTCGACTCCGCGCACGAGGCCGGAGCGATCGTCAAGGTCATCCTCGAGACCGCGCTGCTCACCGACGAGGAGAAGGTGATCGGCTCGTCGCTCGCCAAGCAGGCGAGGGCCGACTTCGTCAAGACCTCGACCGGGTTCGGCGGCGGCGGGGCGACCGTGTACGACGTCGCCCTGATGCGCGAGACCGTCGGCCCGGACATGGGCGTGAAGGCGTCGGGCGGCGTGCGCACCAAGTCCGACGTCGAGGACATGATCGCCGCCGGCGCGACCCGCATCGGTGCGTCGGCCGGCGTGCAGATCGTCAGCGGAGACAGCGAAGATCGCAAGGGAGACAGCGGTGGCAACAAGTATTGAGATCAGGACGTTCGCCTTCCTCGACAGCCTGCAGCCGCAGTACGCAGCGTTCCTCGGCACGGTCGCCCAGGGCTTCCTGCCGCTCGCCGGCGACGCCTCGCTCTACGTCGAGGTCTCGCCGGGCATCGAGATCAACCGGCTGACCGACGTCGCCCTCAAGGCGACCGACGTCAAGCCGGGCATGCAGATCATCGAGCGGTACTTCGGACTGCTCGAGATCCACTCCCCCGACCAGGCCGAGACGAGGGCGGCCGGCGCGGCGATCCTCGATGCCGTCGGGCTGACCGAGTCGGATCGGCTGAAGCCCAAGATCCTGTCGAGCCAGATCATCCGGCGCATCGACGACCACCACGCGCAGCTGATCAACCGGATGCGCCACGGCCACATGATCGTGCCCGGCGAGACGCTGTACGTCCTGGAGTGCGAACCGGCGGGCTACGCCGCGCTCGCCGCCAACGAGGCCGAGAAGGCCGCCGACATCAACGTCCTCGAAGTTCGTGCCGCCGGCGCGATGGGCAGGGTGTTCCTCGGCGGCGAGGAACGCGACATCGACGTCGGCTGGCGCGCCGCCGTCGCCGCGCTCGAAGGCCTCGACGGCCGCACATGACCGAGCGTTTACACCTGGTGTCTGACACCCGGTGTCGACGCACTGACCGATACCAACAGGAAGAAGAAGGGAGCCAGGTATGGCTGACGCACTGGGGATGATCGAATGCAGGAGCTTCGCGGCGATGGTCGAGGCGGCAGACGCGATGGTCAAGGCGGCCAAGGTCGACCTCGTCTCGTACGAGAAGACCGGCGGCGGCTACGTGACCGCGGTCGTGCGCGGCGACGTCGCGGCGGTCAAGGCGGCCGTCGACTCCGGCGTGCGCGGCGCGGAGAAGGTCGGCGAGGTCATCTCGAGCCACGTCATCGCCCGCCCACACGTCAACATCGACACGGTGCTGCCGCTCGGCCGGACCGACGAGGCCGCCGCCGAGTCGAGCTGACCGTGCCGCTCGCACCGGTTGGTCGAGGACCGCAGGGGGTGAGGCGCCCGTGCTGCTCGGACGCGTGACCGGCACGGTCGTCGCCAGCCAGAAAGAGCCGTTGATGGACGGCCTGACGATGCTCGTCGTCCGCCAGCTCGGCGTCGACAACGTGGAGACCGGCGGCTATGTCGTCGCCGTCGACGCGGTCGGTGCCGGCGTCGGCGAGGTCGTCATGTACGCCTCGGGGAGCTCGGCGCGCCAGACCGCGGTGACCACCAATCGGCCGTGCGACGCGGTGGTCATGGCGATCGTCGACACGTGGGAGATCGACGGCCAGACCGTCTACACGAAGTGATGGACGCGGCGCCGCGATGCTGAACGACCACGAGATCCAGTCGATCATCGAGCGCGTCCGCGGCCGGGTCGCAGCGGCGCACGGCGGTGGCGGCACGCTCCACGCCGGCACCGCGCTGCGCGCCGCCGATCAACTCGCGGCCGACGACGCGCTCCTCGGCGACGGGATCCACCCATCGATCGACGCCGCCGTCGGTGCGGCGCGCACCGCGTTCGAAGCCTTCCGCGGCCTCGGACTGGACGCGCGGCGCACGATCGTCGAGGCGATGCGGGCGGCGATGCTGCGCGAGGGCGAACGGCTGGCATATCTCGCCCACGCCGAGACCGGGCTGGGGCGCGCCGACGACAAGGTGCGCAAGAACCTGCTCGTCACGACCCGCACCCCGGGGCCGGAAGACCTCGAGCCGCAGGTGGTCACCGGCGACCGGGGCATGATGGTCACCGAGTTCGCGCCGTACGGCGTCATCGGGTCGATCACCCCGACGACCAACCCGACGTCGACGATCATCAACAACGCGATCGCGATCATCTCCGCCGGCAACGCGGTCACGTTCAACGTCCATCCCGGCGCCCGCCAGGTGTCGGTCGAGAACGTGAAGCTGCTCGACCGGGCAATCGTCGGTGCCGGCGGCCCGCCCAACCTGATCACGGCGATCCCGGCCCCGACGCTCGAGTCGGCGCGGGAGCTGATGCACCACCCCGACGTGCGGGTGCTGCTCGTCACCGGCGGCCCGGCCGTGGTGGCCGAGGCGTTGCGCACGCCCAAGAAGGCGATCACCGCGGGTCCGGGCAACCCGCCGGCGGTCGTCGACCAGACCGCCGACATCGAACAGGCCGGCGCGCGACATCGTCAACGGGGCGTCGTTCGACAACAACATCATCTGCGTCGACGAGAAGACGACGATCGTCGTCGACACCGTCGCCGACGCACTCGTCCGGTCGATGGTCGCGGCCGGCGCGTACCGGCTGAAGGAGCACGAGCTGCGACGCCTGGAGCGGGTGATCTTCAAGGAGTTGGGCGCTCCCAACAAGGCGGGGGCGGTCGACCCGGCCTGGATCGGCAAGGACGCCACCCGCCTGCTCGGCGAGATCGGCGTTGGCGTCGACCACGACGTCCGGCTGCTGATCGCCGAGGTGCCGGCCGAGCACAGCCTGGTGTGGACCGAGCAGATGATGCCGGTGATGCCCGTCGTCCGCGTCCGCGACGTCGATGCGGCGATCGACCTGGCCGTCCGCTCCGAGCACGGATTCCGGCACACCGCGTCGATCCACTCGACCAACGTCGACACGATCACGCGGATGGCCCGGGCGATGAACTGCTCGATCCTCGTCGCCAACGGGCCGAACTACGCCGGCCTCGGCGAGGGCGGCGAGGGGTTCACGTCGTTCTCGATCGCCAGCCCGACCGGGGAGGGCCTCACCCGCCCGAGAACATTCTCCCGCATCCGGCGGGTGGCCGTCGTAGGAGCGTTGCGCATTGTCTGACACCGCCGCACCCGACGAGGCCGCGGTCGGCCGGCCGGCGATCGGCCTGCTCGAGTTCGACTCGATCGTGGCCGGGATCGTCGCCGGCGATGCGATGGCCAAGTCGTCGCCCGTGACGACGCTGCACGCCGGCACGGTGCACCCCGGTCGGTACCTCGTGTTGGTCGGAGGCGACACCGCGGCCGTCGAGATCGCGCTCGACGCGGGCGGCGACGATGCTCTCCTCGACTCGCTGTTCCTCCCCGACGTGCACCCGGCGGTGATCGCCGCGATCACCGCGACCTCGACCGCCGCCCCGGTCGACGGTGACGCGGTCGGGGTGGTCGAGACGGCGACGGCCGCGACGGCGATCGTCGCCGCCGACACGGGGGTGAAGACCGCCGATGTGTCGCTGCTCGCCCTCCGGCTCGCCGACGATCTCGGAGGCAAGGCGTACTGCCTGTTCGCCGGCACGGTCGCCGATGTCGAGGCGGCGGTCGAGGGCGCGGTCGGGTCCGCAGCGCACGTCGTCGCCAGCACGGTCATCGCGCAACTGCACGACGACATGCGGGCCAACCTGGCCGACGAGCTGCGGTTCAACCCTCGCCTGCGGGGGCGGGGAGCGTCCTGATGCACCTCGGGCGGGTGCTCGGGACGGTCGTCGCGACGACCCGCTCCGCCGGCCTCGACGGCGTGCGCTTCCTGATCGTCCAGCCGCTCGACAAGCACCAGCGCGACCACGGCAAGCCGGTCGTTGCCGCCGACGCAGTGGCGATGGCCGGCACCGGGGAGCTGGTCTACTTCGTCGCCTCGCGCGAGGCCGCCGAGGCGCTCGAGGAGCGGTTCGTCCCCGTCGACCATGCGATCGTCGGGTTGGTCGACCACGTGACACTCGCCGCAGAACCCGAGGGCGGGGGGCGGTGAAGATCGCCCGCGTCGCGGGGACGGTGGTGTCGCCGATCAGCCACCCGTTCTTCGAGGGCCAACGGTTGCTGCTGTGCGACCTGATCGACGCCGACGGCTCGCCGGCGGGTGGGTACCTGATCGCCGTCGACGTGGTCGACGCCGGCGTGGGCGAGCGGGTGCTGATCTGCGACGAAGGCACGTCGGCCAGGCAGATCTTCGGTATCGCCACCGGCCCGATCCGCTCGGTCGTCGTCGCCATCGTCGACGAGATCACCTGATCACCCTCCCCCTCCCCTCCCCCTCACCCTCCCCCCTCCCGGCGTTCGTGTGACCGAATTCGTCGACACCCGCGATTTTCGGTCACACAGATCCGGGGCGTCCCGGCTTGCGTGACCGAACACGTCGAGACCCGCGATATTCGGTCACGCAAACCGGGCTGGGTTGGCGCAGGGGTGGGGCGGGCCAGGTCAGCGGACGGCGGGGCAGCGGGCGGTCGAGGAGCGGCTGATCAGCTCACCTTCGACGAGGTGCTCGCGGGTGTCGTACGGCTGGCCGTTGATCTGCGCCAGGAGGAGCTCGGTCGCCTGCGCGGCGATGCGATCGACCGGCTGGCGGACCGTCGTCAGCGGCGGGTCGGTGAACCGCATCAGATCGGTGTCGTCGTACCCGACGATCGACACGTCTTCGGGGACGCGCAGCCCGGCGTCACGAACGGCGCGGATCGCCCCGAGCGCCATCAGGTCGCTGGCCGCCACGATCGCCGTCGCACCCTCGGCGAGCAGCTTCTGCGCACCGGCGTACCCGCCCTCGACGCTGAACATCGACTCGGCGATCAGCGCATTCGTGGTCGATTCGTCATCGCCGGCGGCGAGCGCGGCGGCGCGAAACCCCTCGAGCTTGCGGAGCACGGGCAGGTAGCACACCGGGCCGATGAGCAGCCCGATGCGCTGGTGGCCGAGCGCGTCGAGGTGGCGGTACGCGGCGATCGCCGCCGCCCGATCGGCGGTCGACACCGACGGCACGGGCAGGCCGGCCACGTGACCGTTGACGAACACGAGCGGTAGGCCCTCCTCGACCAGTTCGATGTACAGGCCGTGGTCTCCCTCGACGTCGGCGTGCCTGCCGGAGACGATCATCATGCCGGCGACCCCGCGGCTGCGCAGTGTCTCGACGTAGTCGTCCTCGCTCGCGCCGACGCGACCCGCGCACCCGAGGATCGAGACGTAGCCGTTGTCGCGCAGGCGCGCCTCGACCGCCTGGGCGAACGCCGGGAAGACCGGGTTGTCGAGCTCGGGCACGATCAGGCCGACCGAGCCGGCCCGCGGCGACGTGCGCAGCGCGGCCGGCTCGTAGCCGAGCTCGGCGAGCACCCTGACGACGTTGGCCTTGGTGCGTGCGCTCACGCCGCCCTTGCCGTTCATCACCCGGCTCACGGTCGCCTCGCTGACACCGGCGAGTGCCGCCACGTCCTGCAGACGGATTCGCACACGACCACTGTAGAACGAGTCGCACGGTCCTTTCAACAATCTGCAAATTCCTTGCAGATTGTCTGCCGTCGGATTACATTCGGCCCTGGTATGCGGTCACCGATCGTGATTGCATCACCGCCAACCAACCGCTTCGGCCGATCTCGGCCGGGGCACCAGCGAACATCCTGAGGGGGAGTTCACATGCGAGCATCACGTCGCCTCTTCGGCGCCGTTGCGGCCATCGCCCTCGTCGCCACCGCCTGCGGTAGCGACAGCAGCGAGCCGGCGGCCACCGAAGCGGCACCATCCGCCACCGAGGCAACACCGGTCGAGACCGAGGCGCCCGTCGAGACCGAGGCACCCGTCGAGACCGAGGCACCGCCGGAGACCGAGGCGCCGGTCGAGACCGACGCACCGCCGGAGACCGAGCCACCATACGTGCCGCCAGCGCGTGGCGACGCCGACCTCGTCATCTGGGCCGACGACACCCGAGCCCCGGTCCTGCGTCCGATCGCCGAACAGTTCTCCACCGACGAGGGCGTCAATGTTGCGGTGCTCGAGGTCCCGTTCGACCAGATCCGTGACAACCTCACGGTGCAGGGTCCCGCCGGCGAAGGCCCCGACATCATCATCGGCGCCCACGACTGGCTCGGCGAGCTCGTGTCCAACGGCGTGATCGCTCCGATCGACCTCGGTGCCGACGCCGACCTCTACTCCGACGTCGCAGTCCAGGCGTTCGCCTACGACGGGGCCAACTACGGCCTGCCGTACGCGATCGAGAACATCGCGCTGATCCGCAACACCGACCTGGTGCCCGAGGCGCCGGCGACGTTCGAGGAGCTCGAGGCGACGGCCCTGGCCCTGCAGGCCGACGGCACGGTGTCGATCCCGCTCGCCATCCAGGAAGATCCCGGCGACCCATACCACAACTACCCGCTGTTCACCAGCCTCGGTGGCTACGTGTTCGCGCAAGCGGCCGACGGCAGCTACGACCCGAACGACCTCGGGATCGACAGCCCCGGCGGCCTCGCCGCTGCTCAGAAGTTCGCCGACTGGAGCGACGAGGGGTTGATCTCCAAGGACGTCAGCTACGACATCATGACCGAGTCGTTCTCGACCGGTGACGCGCCGTTCGCGATCACCGGCCCCTGGGCGACCGGTGGCTTCACCGACGCCGGCGTCAACTTCGTCGTCGAGCCGATCCCGCCGGTCGAGGGTGGCACGCCGCAGCCGTTCGTCGGCGTGCAGGGCTTCATGGTCAGCTCGTTCAGCGAGAACCCGGATCTGGCCAAGACGTTCGTCACCGACTTCCTCGGCACCGAGGACGTGCAGCTCGCGCTGTTCGACGCCGGTGGCCGCCCGCCGGCGATGACGTCGGCGTTCGACCAGGTGACCGACGACCCGATCATCCAGGGCTTCGGCCTCTCGGGGATCAACGGCGTTCCGCTGCCGAACATCCCCGCGATGTCGGCGGTGTGGTCCGACTGGACCGACGCCTACAACCTGATCTTCACCGGTTCCGACCCGACGGAGGCGTTCACCACCGCCGCCGCGACGATTCGCGAAAAGATCGCCGCAGGCTGATGGCCGACGCCGTCACCCGGGAGGAGCCCGCCAGGGGCTCCTCCCGGGGCGGCACCCCCCACGAGCCGCCAGCGAAACGGAACTCCGGGTCCCGCACTACCGCGTCGGGCCTGCTCACCAAGATCGTCCTCCTCGGCATCCTCAACGCCGGCGTGATCGCCGCCCTTCCGAGGATCTTCGCCAAACCGGACTACCCGATCGCGTTCGCCTCGATCGCTGCGCTGATCACCATCGACGTCGTCTACCTGTCGAAGCGGAGGTGGACGATCCCCTGGAAGTACCTGCTTCCGGGCACGATCTTCCTGCTCGTCTTCGCGCTCTACCCGATCCTCTACACGATCTACATCTCGACGACGAACTACGGCACGGGCAACAACCTCTCCAAGGGCCAGGCGATCGAGCAGATCGAGACGAACTCGATCTCCGCCACCGCCGACGCGATCCGCTACGACCTCCAGATCCTCGCCGAGGGCGACGTCACCGGCCCGCTGGCCTTCCTGCTGACCGACGCCGACGGCAACCGGTTCCTCGGCACCGCCGAGGGCCTGACCCCGCTCGCCGAGACCGACATCGTCGAAGACGGCCGGCGCGTGACGATCGACGGGTACGTCGCGCTCAACACCGGCGCGGCCAACGATCGCGTCGACGAGGTCACGTCGTTCGTCGTCCCCGGGCTGCGCGGCGACATCATCAACGACGGCTTCGGCGACGCGTTCGCCAAGACCCAACTCAAGGTCTACGACCCGGCGACCGACACGATGACCGACATCGGGACCGGCACGGTCTACGACCCGGTCGACGGCTACTTCACCGACGCCGACGGCGCACAACTGCTGCCCGGTTGGCGGGCCAACGTCGGGTTGGAGAACTACAACCGACTGTTCACCGACCAGCAGACCCGCGAGGTCTTCCTGCGGGTGTTCGTCTGGACGGTGCTCTTCTCGCTGTTCTCGGTGCTGACCACGTTCTTCCTCGGCCTGCAGATGGCGCTCGTGTTCAACGACACGCGGATGCGCGGCCGCAAGGTCTACCGCAGCCTGATGATCATCCCGTATGCGATCCCGAGCTTCATGACCGCGCTCGTGTGGAAGGGGATGCTCAACCAGCAGTTCGGGGTGATCAACCGCTGGCTGGGCACCAACATCCCGTGGCTCGACGGTCAGTCGGGGGTCGAGTTCTTCCTCCCCTACCTCTCGATCCTGCTCGTCAACCTGTGGCTCGGCTACCCGTACATGTTCCTCGTGTGCACCGGCGCGCTGCAGTCGATCCCCGAGGACCTGACCGAAGCGGCATCGGTCGACGGGGCGAGCGGATTCAAGCGATTCCGGCTGATCACGCTCCCGCTGCTGCTGATCGCGATGGCTCCGTTGCTCGTGGCGAGCTTCGCGTTCAACTTCAACAACTTCAACCTGATCTTCCTGCTGACCGAGGGCAACCCACCGGTCCAGGGCAGTGACGCCGGCAGGACCGACATCCTCATCTCCTACGTCTACAAGCTGGCGTTCGAGAGCGGGGGCGGCACCGACTACGGGTTCGCGTCGGCGGTGTCGCTGCTCGTGTTCATCATCGTCGCGGGCATCTCGGCGTTCAGCTTCCGGTTCACCAAGTCGTTCGAGGAGATCCGATGAGCACGATCGAGCTCACCCCCGAGCCGGCGGCCACGAAGGGGAAGAAGCCAACGCCGGCGTTCAAGCAGAACCGTCGCTCGGCGCGGGCGTGGTTCCGCCAGACCGGGTGGCGGCACATCTTCGCCATGTTCGCCCTGTTCTTCGCGCTGTTCCCCGTGATCTGGGTCATCTCGGCAGCGTTCAGCGACGGCAACCTCAGCTCGCAAACGGTGATCCCGGCGAACCCGTCGCTCGACAACTTCCGCGAGCTGATGACCGTCGACGGCCACCCGCCGTTCTGGCGCTGGTTCTGGAACTCGATGTTCATCGGCGCGGTCACCGCCGTGATCACCGTGTTCTTCTGCGCCCTCGGCGCCTTCGCGTTCAGCCGGCTGCGGTTCAAGGGCCGGCGGGGCGGCATGCTCTCGCTGCTGCTGATCCAGATGTTCCCGAACCTGCTGGCGATCGTCGCCCTGTTCCTGTTCATGACCAGGATCAAGGCGCTGTATCCGGCGATCGGCCTCGGCTCGCCCTGGGCGCTGATCTGCATCTACCTCGGCGGCGCGCTCGGCGTGAACACCTACCTGATCAAGGGGTTCTTCGACACGATCCCGAAGACGCTCGACGAGGCGGCGCGGATCGACGGCTGCACGCACGCCCAGACGTTCTTCATCATCATCCTGCCGCTGGCCCGGCCGGTGCTCGCCGTGATCGGCCTGCTGTCGTTCATCGCCACGCAGGCCGAGTTCATGATCGCCAGCGTGATCGTCGGCGGCAACGACAACAGCAAGACGCTCGCGGTCGGGCTCTCGAACTACGTGCTCGCCGGCTTCGACAACCGTTGGGGGCCGTTCGCCGCCGGGTCGCTGATCGGGGCGATCCCGGTCGTGCTGCTGTTCCTCTTCCTCCAGCGGTTCATCGTCTCGGGCCTGACCGCGGGCGCCGTCAAGGAGTAGCCGGTGAGCAGTTCGCCCGGAGGCCGGCTCGCCGGTCTCCCGCACCACGACGGCTCGGCGCGCTACTGCGAGCCCGGTCCGTACGCGCTCGGTGACGTCGTCGCGGTCCGGGTACGGGTTCCCGCCGGCGCCGCGGCCGACCGGGTGCGGGTGCGCACGACTCCCGACGCCGAGCCGATGATGACCGAGGCACGCGTCGAGCGGGCGACCGACGGCGCGACATGGTGGGTGGCCGAGGTCCCGCTGCTCGGCCCGGTCACCAACTACCGCTTCCTGCTCGAAGGCCGCGCGATCGGCCACGGCTGGCTGAACCAGGTCGGGCTGTCGCCCCACGACGTGCTCGACGCCGGCGACTTCCGACTCTCGGTCGGCAGGGCGGCGCCCGGGTGGCTGACCGGCACGGTCGGCTACCAGATCTTCCTCGATCGCTTCGCCGCGTCGGGCGAGCGGCGGGACCTGCCCGACTGGGCGATCCCCCAGCGCTGGGACGATCCGCTGTCGTCCGATCACGAGCGAGGCATGCACCAGCTCTACGGCGGCGACCTGGCCGGCATCGAGCGGCGCCTCGACCACCTCGAGCGGCTCGGCGTCAACCTGCTCTACCTGACGCCGTTCTTCCCCGCCGGTTCGAGCCACCGCTACGACGCCGCCTCGTTCGACCACGTCGACCCCCTGCTCGGCGGCGATCGAGCACTGACCTCACTGACCGAGGCCGCCCACCGCCGACGGATGCGGGTGATCGGCGACCTCACCCTCAACCACACCGGCGACCGTCACGACTGGTTCCGCACGGCACGCGCCGACCCGACGAGCGACGAGGCCGGCTTCTACCTGTTCGGCGAGGGCGCCAACGGCTACGTCGCGTGGCACGACGTCGCGACGCTGCCCAAGCTCGACCACCGCAGCGAGGCCCTCGCCGAGCGTCTGCATCGGGGTGCGGCTTCGGTGCTCGCCCGGTACCTCGCGCCACCCTTCGAGCTCGACGGCTGGCGGATCGACTGCGCCAACACGACCGGCCGGCACGGCGCGATCGACGTCAACCACCGGGTCGCGGTCGAGGCTCGGTGGACCGTCGACACGCTCCGGGGTGACGCGTGGCTGCTCGCCGAGCACTGTTTCGACGCGGGTGACGACCTGCGCGGCGACGGCTGGCACGGCGTGATGGCCTATCAGTGGTTCTCCCGGCCGCTGTGGTCGTGGCTGCGCGGCCCGCGGCCGCTGTCGCTGATGGGCCACGTCGACCTGCCGCTGCTCGACGGTGCGCAGGCGGTCGACGCGATGCGCACGCTCGCGTCCGACGTGCCCTGGGCGGCGCGTGCCGCCTCGATGACGATGGTCGACTCGCACGACAGCGCGCGGTTCCGGACCGCGGTCGGCGGCGACCGGCGGCGGCACGTCGTCGGGGTCGGCGCGCTGATGACGATGCCCGGCGTCCCGACGATCTTCGCCGGGTCCGAGGTCGGCGTCGAGGGCGGCTCGATGGACGCCTGCCGCGTGCCGTTCCCGTGGGACGAGCGGCGCTGGGACCACGACCTGTTCGACGCGACGCGCGATCTCGTCGCGCTCCGACGGGAGGACCCGGCGCTCCAGCGCGGCGGGCTCCGCTGGCTCGATGCGTCCGCCGACTCGATCACGTTCGCCCGCGAGACCGACGACGAGACGGTGCTCGTGCACCTCGCCCGCGCCCCGGGCGCGTCCGCCACGATCGACCGCACCGACCTCGACGATCTCGGTGCCGGCGCCATGCTGGCCGGCGATGCGGTGGAGACAGACGGCCGATCGCTCGACCTGAGCGGCAACGCGCCGGTCACCATCGTGTCGTTCGCCCACTGAGCAACCGAGCCCAGGACGCCCGCAGACCCACGATGCGGTCGCGCTCGCCGCGGTCGATCCACTCCAACCCACCGCGGCACGGGCGTTCACGCCGCAGATGGCCACAGCCCTGTGTCGCGGCTGACCACGACGCCGGCCGGTGCGGGCATCGGTGTCGCCGCGCGTGACCGGACCCGCGCGGTCCGTGCGACCCGCTCAGGAGGGGTCGAAGAACGTTGTACGGTCGTTCGAGGGGGCAACCACAGGAGGGGAACATGGGCGTCGTATCACTCAGCAGATTCAGGTCCGAGCCGGGGCACGCCGGGAAACATCTCGAGCTGCATCTCGAAGCGTGTCAGCGGCTCCGCGGCATGGGGATGCAGGCGGCGGCGATGCAGCCGATCGCAGGGGGTGACATCGGGTCGCTCGTGATGTCGGTGAACCACGCCAGCTACGCCGAGTACGTCGCGAGCATCAAGACGATGCAGGCCGACCAGGGTTGGCAGGACTTCTACGCCGGGGCGATGGCGACGGGCGCCGCCGTACAGGTCGAGAGCTCGCTGTTCAACGACGGCGATCCGTCGTTCCAGCCGGCCGCCGGCCGGCCGCTCGGCGTCATCCTGGCGCTGCAGTGGAGCGTGAAGCCCGGCCGCCTCGACGATTTCGTCGCCAACGTCATGGCATCGATGGCACACATCGAGCGGATGGGCGGCCGGCCGAGGCCGCTGCAGTCGGTCGTCGGGGCGCACCCGATGACGACGCTCTACACGACCGCGTTCGAGGACCTCGACGCCTACGCCGCATACGCGGACAAGGTCGGCACCGACCCGGAGTGGCAGGCGTTCTGGGCGGACCTGATGAAGGACCCATCGGGCGATGTGATCCGCAGCGGCCTCTACCTCAACATCAGCGACGGCTGAGCGTTCGGCGGGCGCCCACGACCGGGGTGGACGCCCGATTCGAACCACCCGATTCCGACCAGGGGTCGGTGCACCAACCGCTCGGCAGCGCACGGGTCGCCAGCCTGACCACCGCAGGGGCCCGCGTCGTCATCGTGTCGATCGCGGTGCTGGTGCACGCATCAAAGGGCACCTTGCCCCTACACTTGTGAGCGGTGGGCACTAGCGTGCTCATCTTGACGCCCTCGCGCGTCGTATGAAAGCGTTTACACCGCTGGCTCCCCGGAGCCGGCGATCCATCAATTGAGGGGGAGGACCCTATGAACAAGCGCTGGCTGAAGCTGGCAGCTGTCCCGATTTCCCTGTCTCTCGTTGCCGCGGCCTGCGGTAGCGACGACGACAGTGGCGGCGGCAGCACCGACACGACCGCAAGCTCCGACGCTGCGCCGGCAACGGAAGGCGACGGCGGGGGCGACGGAGGCACTCAGGACTTTGGCGGCGCGACCGTCACCATCACCGGTCCCGAGCGCGACGACCCGTCGATCGCGTCGATCAACGACACGCTCGCCGCCTGGGCGGAAGGCAAGAACATCACCGTCGAGTACACCGGCGACGCCGACTGGGAAGCGAACATCAACACGCAGGTCGAGGGTGGCAACCCGCCCGACATCTCGTTCTTCCCGCAGCCCGGCAAGCTCGCCGACTTCGCACGTGCGGGCAGCATCGTGCCGCTGAGCGCCGAGGCCGACGCGGTCGTCGACGAGTACTGGATCGACGGGTACCAGCAGTACGGCAACGTCGACGGCACGCAGTACGGCATCCCGGCCAAGACCGACCTCAAGTCGCTCGTCTGGTACCAGCCCGCGGCCTTCGAAGCAGCCGGCTACACCGTGCCCGAGACGTTCGAGGAGTTCACCGCGCTGATCGACCAGATGGCCGCCGACGGTGGCCCGAAGCCGCTCTGCGTCGGCATCGAGTCCGGCCAGGCGACCGGCTGGAGCTACACCGACTGGGTCGAGGACATGATGCTGCGCCTCCACGGCGGTGAGGTCTACGACCAGTGGGTCTCCAACGAGCTCCCGTTCGACTCGCCCGAGGTCGAGGAGGCGATGCAGGCACCGGTCGATCTCTGGACCCCGGAGAATGTCTTCGCTGCCGGCGGCTCGATCGCCGCGACCAGCTTCGCCGACAACGGCCAGCCGCTCGTCGACGGGCAGTGCTACATGCACCGCCAGGCGAACTTCTTCGCCGGCCTGTTCCCGGAGGGCACCACGTTTGCCGACCCGAGCGACCCGACAGCGGTCGACGTCTTCTACTTCCCGGCATTCGAGGGTGACGACACCAAGCCCGTGCTGACCGCCGGCATCTTCGCCGCGGCGTTCAACGACGACCCGGCGACCGACGCGGTGATGCAGTACCTCGCCACCGCCGACTACGCCGAGACCCGCCAGCGGAACCAGACTGCGGAAGTGGGCGGTGGCCTGTCGGGCTACCTGTCGGCAGCGATCGGGCAGGACCCGTCCGTCTACCAGCCGCTCGAGCAGAGCTTCCTCGAGATCCTTGCAGCAGCACAGGTCGCCCGCTTCGACGGTTCCGACCTGATGCCCGCCGACGTCGGCGCCGGCACGTTCTGGACCGAGGGCACCTCACTGGTCAACGGCGACATCGACGTCGCCACGGCCGCTCAGCGGATCCAGGAGTCCTGGCCATCCTGAGCACCGGCAATTGAACAACTGACCCCGATTCGGGGTTGCGTTTCCCTACGACGGGGCACTGGCACTACGGTGTCAGTGTCCCGTCGCTTTTCGGCACGCGGGGTCGAGTTACGGGGACACGAGCAGTACCAGCAGAAGGGGGAACACGTTGGCGAGCACACTCGAACGAACCGACGAGTCCGACGGTGGGTCGGCACCGGGCGGGGGCAGCCCGACCACGGGCCGCCCGCCGCTGACGACGAAGCAGTACGTCCAGTACGGCGCCACCGCCATCGCGATCCTTGCGTTCATCTTCTGGGCATTCATCGAGCCCAAGATCCGCAGCACCTTCATCACGGTCGTGATCGCGGTCGCCGCCAGCGCCGGGATCTGGATCGGCGCCAACCTGCTGTTCAACCAGGTCCGATCGCGCTGGGTGATGTTCGAGACGATCGCTTTCTCCACGATCGGCGCCGTCGTCGGCATCGTCCTCCACGGCAACCTGATCACGCTCGGGTCGGGCAGCTCGTTCCTCTCGTGGGTCATCGGCCCGCTCGCCGGCGTGGCCGGGTTCGGCGCGGTCGGCTTCGCACTGGCAACCAACGACGACCCACAGCGGCGCCGAGTGATCGCCCTCGGCGGTAGCGCGGTGATCGGGCTCGTCATCGGCCTCGTCATCCGCGACACCTACCAACCGGGTCTCGACCCGGTGGCGATCGTCATCTACACCGTCGTGCTCGCTGCCATCGGCGCAGGGCTCGGCGTGCTGCTCAAGCACCCACCGGTCAACGGCGCCCTGATCGGCGCTGCGATCGGCTGGATCCTCGGGGCGTGGGGGGCCGCCGACCTCGGCGACGGCAGCATCGCCACGTCGATCATCGCCGCGCTCGTGCCGGCGTTGCTGATCGGTGCGCGGCTCGGCATGTCGAAGAACCCCGACTACGTCGCCCGCGTCGCGCTCGAGACCAACTCGCGAGCGGCGATCTTCATCGGCCCGGCGATCCTGTTCATCTGCGTGATGCTCGTCGTGCCGGCGATCCGCACGGCGTACCTCAGCTTGCTCGGTCGCGACTCCGAGAAGTGGGTCGGGCTCGAGAACTACGGCGCGATCTTCACCGACCGCAACAGCTTCGACGCCGACAACTGGACGAACATGTTCACCAGCACGCCGTTCATCTTCGGCGTCGCGATCCTCATCGTCGCCGTGATCATCGGCATCAACATGAAGAAGCGCACCGGCAGGGCGGTCGAGATCGGCAACCCGACGGTCGGGCCGCTGGTGTTCGGCCTGCTGTTCGTCGCCTTCGGCGTGTTCACCGCGCTGCGCGGCACGCTGATCAACAACCTCTGGTGGGTTGCGGTCGTGACGTTCGCCTCGACGGCGCTCGGGTTGGCGATCGCCGTCCTCGCCGACGGGCGGCACGGTGAGAAGATCGCCAAGTCGATCATCTTCATGCCGATGGCGATCTCACTCGTCGGCGCGGCGATCATCTTCCGGTTCGTCTACGTCGCCCGCGACCCGTCGATCGAGCAGACCGGCGTGTTGAACGCCCTGTGGGTCAGCCTCGGCAAGCTCTCGACCGGGTCAGGCCTCCCGACGCTGATGTTCGGCCTGTTCCTCATCGCCGTGCTGATCGGCCTGCTGATGGTGGTCGCCCGAATGCTCACCAAATACGGGTGGGGACGCGCCGTCGTGCCCGGGATCGGGGCCGTGCTCGTCGGCTACTTCATCCTGCGCTACTTCTCCATCATCAGCGGGAGGCAGGCCGGTTGGCCGCCGTTCTCGTTCTTCCCGGACAACAGCGGCGTCGGAGGGTTCCAGACCCTGCCTGACGGCAGCACGACCGGGCAGACGGTGTTCTTCGTCCAGGAGACGCCGTACAACAACTTCTTCCTGATGCTCACGTTCATCTGGATCCAGGTCGGGTTCTCGATGGTCATCTTGTCGGCGGCGATCAAGGCGGTGCCGACCGAGTTGATCGAGGCGGCCAAGATCGACGGGGCGACCAGCAGCCAGGTGTTCTGGAGGGTCACACTGCCCCAGATCGCCACCACGATCGGAGTCGTCGTCACGACGCTCATCGTCGGCGTGATGAAGGTCTTCGACATCGTCAAGGTGATGACGAACGGCCAGTTCGGATCGCAGGTGCTGGCCAACCAGATGTTCCAGGAAGCGTTCAGCTTCAACGACACCGGCAAGGGGGCGGCGCTGGCGATCCTGATCTTCCTGTCCGTACTGCCGATCATGATCTACAACATCCGCCGCATGCAGAGGGAGGGCTGACCGATGAGCACCACCGCACCCGTACTCAGCGACACGCAACCCGCAGGCCGGCCCGGTGGCCAGTCCAAGGGCGGCGCCGTCAACCGGGTCTACGGCTTCCTCAGGTCGATCCCGACCTGGATCCTGTGGATGCTGGTCGTCGTCTGGAGCATCCCCACGCTCGGGTTGTTCGTCAGCTCGTTCCGTCCGCGAGACGATCAGCGGGCCACCGGCTGGTGGAACGCCCGGCCGGGCGACCTGACGTTGGAGAACTACCGGACGATCTTCGAATCCCGGGCCGGCATCGGCCGATCGCTGCTGAACTCGGCGGCGATCGCCATCCCGGCGACGATCATCCCGATCGCCATCGCCGCGTTCGCCGCGTACGGGTTCGCCTGGATCGACTTCCGAGGGCGCAAGGGGCTGTTCATCGCCACGGTGGCACTGCTCGCGATCCCACTCCAGGTGGCGCTGATCCCCGCGCTGCAGATGTTCAACAACGGCGCCCACCTCACGCTGCCGTTCCTCGACAAGACGATCCTGCTCATTCCCGACTTCGACCTCGCCGGGACGACGACGGCGGCCTGGTTGACACATACGGGTTTCGCCATGCCCTTCGCGATCTTCCTGTTGCACAACTACATCAGTTCGTTGCCCAAGGATCTGTTCGAGGCGGCGCGCATCGATGGCGCCGACCACTTCACGATCTTCTGGCGGCTCGTGCTGCCACTGTCGGTTCCCGTCCTCGCGGCCTTCGCCATCTTCCAGTTCCTCTGGACCTGGAACGACTACCTGATCGCCAACACGATGATCGGCGCCAACGCCAGCCAGCAACCGACGACGATCGTGATCGCCAACCTCGCCGGCGACTTCGGGCGCAACGAACACATCCTGCCCGCCGGCGCGTTCGTCCAGGCGTTCATCCCGCTGATCGTGTTCTTCTCGCTCCAGCGGTACTTCGTGCGCGGGATGCTCGCCGGCGCCGTCAAGGGCTGAGTCGGTCCGGTTCGCCCGATCGCGGCGTCAGCGGCTTCGGTCGTTGCCGCCAGGCAACTCCGTCAGCGCTTCCTCGCTCGAACGAACCGATCCCGACTCAGCAAACCAGAATCGATCCACCCCGACACGACCACTCGAACAGGTCCACCTCGCCGGGGACCCGTTCCCCGCGTGCACAGGCGTTCGCCCGATCGCGGCGTCAGCGGCTTCGGTCGTTGCCGCCAGGCAACTCCGTCAGCGCTTCCTCGCGCTCGAACGAACCGATCCCGACTCAGCAAACCAGAATCGATCCACCCCGACACGACCACTCGAACAGGTCCACCTCGCCGGGGACCCGTTCCCCGCGTGCACAGGCGTTCGCCCGATCGCGGCGTCAGCGGCTTCGGTCGTTGCCGCCAGGCAACTCCGTCAGCGCTTCCTCGCGCTCGAACGAACCGATCCCGACTCAGCAAACCAGAATCGATCCACCCCGACACGACCACTCGAACAGGTCCACCTCGCCGGGGACCCGTTCCGGGCAAACAGGGGCTTTGTGCCTTCGGACGTGGCCTCTCGTCGCGGGTACTCTGCTTGCTCGTGACGCTTGTACAGACACAGCCGAGGTCGCTCGGGTCGTTGCCGCCGGTCGGGCCGCTCTCGTTCGGGTTGTGGCGGTTCACCAAGGAAGACCGGACCCAGGGCCAACTGCTCATCGAGACCGCGCTCGACTGCGGGATGAACCTGATCGACACCGCCGACGTGTACGGCTTCGACTGGGGAGGAACCGGCTTCGGACAGGTCGAGGAGATCCTCGGCAACGTGCTCGCCGCCTCGCCCGGGCTGCGCGACAAGATGGTGCTCGCGACCAAGGGCGGCATCACACCGCCGACCCCGTACGACTCCTCGCCGGCCTACATCCGTTCGGCGTGCGAGGCATCGCTGCGGCGGCTCCGGGTCGACGTGATCGACCTGTACCAGATCCACCGGCCCGACCTGTACACGCACCCGGCCGCCCTGGCCGCCGAGCTGACCGCGCTCCGGGCCGAGGGCAAGATCCGCGAGGTCGGGGTCTCCAACTACACCCGAACCCAGGTCGCCGCCCTGTCAGCGCACCTCCCGTTCCCCCTCGTGTCCGAGCAGCCGGAGTACTCCGCGCTCCAGCTGACGCCGCTGCGCGACGGCACGCTCGACGACTGCATGCGTACCGGGATGGTACCGCTGGCCTGGAGCCCGCTCGGTGGCGGCCGGTTGGCGACGGGCGACGACGTGCCTGCGGAGCTGCTCGCCGAGCTCGATCGGCTCGCCGACCGGGAGGGTGTCGACCGGAGCCAGATCGCGCTCGCCTTCGTCCTCGCCCACCCGTCGGCGCCGATCGCCATCATCGGGTCCCAGAACCCGGAGCGGATCACGTCGTCGACCGCGGCCCTCAGCGTCCACCTCACCCGTGAGGACGTCTACGCCGTCATCCAAGCATCCGAAGGGGTTCCGCTGCCATGAGTTCGATGACCGATCCTGACGTGCCGGAGATCGCCTGGTTCAGCGCGCTCTGCGACGACGACTACGAGTTCCTCGGCGTGCCCGACCCGGCGCTGGCCAGCTCGTGGGCGCACTGCTCGAACATCGTCAAGACCGCCGACCGCAACGGGTTCGACAACGTTCTGCTGCCGTCGGGCTACGAGCTCGGTATCGACTCGACGGCGTTCGCCGCGGCGATCGCCACCCACACCGAACAGATCCACCTCCTCCTCGCCGTGCGGATGGGCGAGATGTGGCTCCCCCAGCTCGCCCGCCAGGTCGCCTCGATCGACCGGTTCGCCGGTGGGCGGCTGAACATCAACATCATCTCGTCGGACATCCCCGGCGAGGCGCTCGACTCGGCGCCCCGGTACCAGCGCACGCGGGAGTGGATGCAGGTCCTGCGCGCCCTGCTCGACCGTCAGCCGGTCGACTTCCACGGTGAGTTCGTCGACCTCGTGCTCGACCCGCCGCGGGCGTCGACGGTCAGCGGCACGTGCCCGCCGTTCTACTTCGGGGGGTTCTCCCCCGCCGCCAAGGACGTCGCGGCCGCCGAAGCCGACGTGTTCCTCACGTGGCCCGACACCGTCGCCGCCGTCGGGGCGACGGTCGAAGAGATGACGTCGCTGGCACGTGAGCGCTACGACCGCTCGCTGCTCTACGGGCTGCGAGCCCACGTCATCGTGCGCGAGACCGAGGCCGACGCCCGGGCGGCGGCCGAGCGGCTCGTCTCCCGGCTCGACGCGGACACCGGCGCGGCGATCCGCAACAAGTCGCTCGACGCGGCGTCGGTCGGCGTGCAGCGCCAGGCGGCCCTGCGCGACACCGCAGCCGACGACGGGTTCGTCGAAGAAGCGCTGTGGACCGGCGTCGGCCGGGCCCGCAGCGGCGCCGGCGCGGCGATCGTCGGCGACCCGGATCAGGTCGTTGCCAAGCTGCGCTCCTACCAGGAAGCGGGGATCGGCGCGTTCATCCTCTCCGGGTACACGCACACTGCGGAATGCGACCTCGTCGCCGAACACGTGCTCCCGCACCTCGAGCACCGCCCGCTCAAGCCGCGCTGGCGGCCGACCGGACCGGTTCGATGACCTCGCCGCCGCCACCACCACCGCCGGGAGGCATGCCCCCCGGCCAGGGCGGGCCGCCCCCACCGCCCGGCTACGACGCAGGGATGCCGCTGTGGAGCCCACAGCCCGGTGCACCGCCTCCGCCCAGCACCTACGGCGTTCCGCCCGCTCCCAGCTTCGGTCCGCCACCGGGTTTCGAGCAGAAGCCACCCCGACCCGATGCCAAGGTCGCGGGGGCGTTGATGGTCGCCGGTGCGATCGTGGCCATCGTCGGCGTCTTCCTCCCCTGGCTGACCGGCGGCTTCGCCGAGCGCAACGGCACCGACCGCTACGTGCTGTTCGATCCCGACGACCCGTTCCAGATCACCTACACCGAGTTCACCGCGCCGGGCAACGCCAGCATCGCCATTGCCGTGGTGCTCGCCGGGCTCGGCATCGCGCTGTTCTTCGCCGGCCGTGTGCTCGCGGTGGCGATCGTCGGCATCATCGTGTCGGTCATCGCGGTCTTCGTCGGCGCGTTCATGATCGGCATCGCCAGCGACACGCGCGAGTTCGACGGGGGCGGCGACTTCGGCATCGGGCTGATCCTCCAACCCCTTGCCCCGCTCGCCGCGCTCGCGGGTTCGATCGTGGCGACGGCAACGCGCCGCCGCTGAACGCGCTCAGTCCCAGATCGCGGTGCGCGCCACCGGGTCGAAGAAGTGCATGTTCGACGTGTCGACCGCGATCTCGACCGGCTGGCGCATCTTGGCCCGCGAGCGGGGGCTGAACCGGCCGACCGCCTGGGCGTCGCCGCCGTCGTCGACCGCGTCGGGGTCGCCGGAATCGACGGTCTTGGCGTCGAGGTCGAAGTGCACCATCAACTCCGAGCCGAGCGCTTCGATCAGCGACACGGTGGCACGGAGCCGGTGATCCTCGGGCACGTTGGCGATCTCGGCGTCCTCGAAGTCCTCCGGCCGGATCCCGACGATCACCTCCTGGCCGGCGAACCGGCTGAGACCCGGTCGCTTGACGAGCACCTCGGGGTCGAGGGCGATCGTCTGCGAACCGAGCGTGACCGAGTTGTTGCCGCCGTCGAGGTTGAGGCGGCCCTCGCGCAGGTTCATCGACGGTGACCCGATGAAGGCGCCGACGAACACGTTGTCCGGGCGGTCGTAGAGCTCCTGAGGCGTCGCCACCTGCTGGAGGAACCCATCTTTGATCACCGCAACCCGGTCGCCCATCGTCATCGCCTCGACCTGGTCGTGGGTGACGTAGAACGTCGTCACGCCGAGCTCGCGCTGGAGGGCGGCGATCTCGGCGCGCATCTGCACGCGCAGCTTGGCGTCGAGGTTGGACAGCGGCTCGTCCATCAAGAACGCGGCCGGCTGGCGAACGATCGCCCGGCCCATCGCCACGCGCTGGCGCTGGCCACCGGACAGCTGACCCGGCTTGCGGTCGAGGTACTCGTCGAGCTCGAGGATCGACGACGCCTTGCGAACCCGCTCGTCGATCTCCTCCTTGGGCACCTTGGCCAGCTTCAAGGCGAAGCCGATGTTGTCGTACACGCTCATGTGCGGGTACAGGGCGTAGTTCTGGAACACCATCGCGATGTCGCGATCCTTGGGTTCGACATCGTTGACCACTCGATCGCCGATGCGCATCTCCCCACCCGAGATCGTCTCGAGCCCGGCGATCATCCGCAGCGCGGTCGACTTGCCGCAACCCGACGGGCCGACCAGTACGAGGAACTCGCCGTCCGCGATGTTCAAGTCGAGGTCATGGATCGCGTGGTATCCGTTCTCGTAGACCTTGTTGACACTGTCGAGCACGACCGTAGCCATGGATGTCCTCCCTCAGATCCCCATGTGGACCGTCAGGATCGACGGCCGCCTGTACCGTCCAACAGACTAGTCGATGAGGGAGGGGCGCGGTCCAGACGGATGGCGCCATGCCGACACCCGCCGTCCACATCGCAACAGGCGCCGGTAGCGTCGCAGCCCGTGAACCAGATGAGGAACCGGATGCAGGCGCTCGGCCTGCTCGATCGCGCGATCAAGGCGACGACCGACGACGAGCTGATGGCGGCCGTCGACGCCCTCAACGACGACCAGCGCGAAGCGCTCGAACGCTTCGTGGGCGAACTCGACGCCACCTCGATCCGCGCCGCGGTCAAGGCGGGCCGGATCGACGGCGGCATGGAGGCGATCGCAGCGATCGTCAGCGATGCCTGCCTCGCCGATTGCATCGAGGCGCTCGGCGACAACGCCGAGAACCCCGCCACCGACGATCTGCGCGACGCGCTGCCCGGCGTCGTCGAGCGGCACGGTGTGGCGATCACCCGGATCATGCTGGCGGCGACCGTGGTCGGCGAGGCGCCCGCGAGCGCGATCATCCGCGACCTGCTCAAGTCCGACGAATTGGTCGCGCTGCCGAAGGCCGAGCCGACCGAGATCGCTCCGGTGATCGACCACTCCAGCCGGTCCGCCGACGAGCAGGCTGCGCTGCGGGCCAAGCGGGCCGAGGCCCGGCGGCACAAGAAAGAAGCCGAGCGGGCGCGCCGGGCGCAGTCCGAACAGGCCCGCCGCCGCCACTGAACTCCCCGTCTTGCCCGGTGAGGGGTCAGACCGAACGAACAGGTCACCCGACAGTTGCTCGGGCGGCGTGGGATCGCTCGTGGGCGAGCAGCCACGCCTTGGTGTCGATGCCGCCGGCGAAGCCGGTCAGCGAACCGTCGGCGCCGACGACGCGATGGCACGGCACGACGATCGACAACGGGTTCTTGCCGTTGGCTGCGCCGACCGCCCGCGCTTTGCGGCCGTCGCCCATCCGGCGCGCCTGCTCGCCGTAGCTCACGGTCGCGCCGTACGGGATGGTCCGCAGCGCGTCCCAGGCGGCGCGCTGGAACGGAGTGCCGACCGGATCGAGCGGCACGTCGAACTCGATGCGCTCGCCGGCGAAGTACTCCGCGAGCTCCTGCACGGCTTGGACGAGGACCGGGTGTTGCGGGTCGTCGACGGTGGCGGTGAGCGGGACGCGCGCTTGGTCGTCCGGCCAGAGCACGGCGCGCACGCCGGCATCGGTCGCCGCGATACGCAACGGGCCGACCGGGGAGTCGAACACGGTGACCGCGATCGTCGCGGCACGCGCGTCGGGTCGGGGGTGGCTGGTCGACGTCATCTGGTCGCCTTTCGAGATGGTGGTGTGCCGGGCAGGTCCGCCCAGAGATGATGGACCGCGTAGGACCGCCACGGCGCCCAGCGTCCGGCCCGGTCCGCGTCGAGCCCGTGCGCCCGGAGTGCGTGGACGACGCCGAGGTCCGAGGAAAGGAACGTGTCGGGATGGCCGAGACCGCGCATCACCACGTAGTCGGCCGTCCATGGCCCGATCCCGTCGATCGCCAGCAGCGCCGCACGGGCGGTCGCCGGGTCGGTACCCGCGTCGAGCCGGAGTTCGTCCTCGGCGACGGCTGCGGCGAGGCGACGGATCGTCGCCGCCCGGGCGGTGGGCATCGGGAACACGTCGTCGGGCGCCGCCGCCAACCGCTCCGGTGACGGGAACACCAGCGTCAGCGCGTCGTCGGGTATCCGGAGCGGTTCGGCGATCGACGCGGCGATCCGGCCGCCGACGGTGCGTGCGCCGGTGACGGAGACCTGCTGGCCGATGACCGCCCGGACCGCGGTCTCGTAGGCGTCGACGCTGCCGGGGGCCCGCCGGCCCGGCGTCCGTTCGATCGACGGTCGCAACACCGCATCGCTCGCCAGCGCGGCATCGACCGCTTCGGGATCGGCATCGAGGTCGAGCATGCAGCGGACGCGCTGCACGGCGGTCGCAAGATCGGTCCACGCGGTCAGCCGCAGATGTGCGTCGACGTATTCGTCGCCGGCCCGGAGCGTGACCGCGCCGTGCCCTTCCGGCAGGCGCAGCGAGCGACGGTAGGTCGAACCGTCCCACGCCTCGACAGCGGGGATCGCACGGCTGCCGAGGAACGCCAACACCTCGGCGGCGGCGAATGGCCGGCGTGTCGGCAGGCGGAGGCGGACTGCGCCGGCCGCGGACTCGCCGGCAGCCGGCTCGCCGGACACGAGACCAGGACGAGCGGCTCGTCGCATCGCCGACGGTGACGTGGCGAACACGTCGCGGATCGTGTCGTTGAACTGGCGCACGCTGCCGAACCCGGCGGCGAACGCGACGTCGGTGAGCGCCAGGTCGGTCGTCTCGACGAGCAGGCGCGCCGTGTGGGCGCGCTGGGCTCGGGCGATCGCGAGCGGACCGGCACCGAGTTCGGCGGTCAGCAGCCGGTTGAGGTGGCGCTCGCTGTAGCCGAGCCGGCGGGCGAGTCCGCCGACGCCGTCGCGTTCGACGGCGCCGTCGGCGATCAACCGCATCGCTCGCCCGACGACGTCCTGGCGGGCGTTCCACTCCGGTGATCCGGGCGTGGCATCCGGGCGGCACCGCTTGCAGGCCCGGAACCCTCGCTGCTGGGCGCCGGCCGCCGTGGGGAAGAAGTCGACGTTGGTTCGTTTCGGCGTGATCGCCGGGCAGCTCGGCCGGCAGTAGATGCCCGTCGTGCGCACCGCGGTCACGAACCACCCGTCGAAGCGCTGGTCGCGACTCTTGACCGCGGCGTAGCAGTGGTCGGGGTCGAGGGAGGTCACCCGCTCATCATGCCGGACCGTCCGGCTGAAGACCAGCGGGAATCGGACATGACGATCGACACGAGGAACGGGGCGTCAGTCGCCTCCGACCGGCAGGTACGTCTGCGGCTCGCGGCGCGCCGGGGAGGGCCCTGCGTCGGGCGACCCGGCGGGGACGACGTGGGTGCGAAGCAGCCAGAGGCCGATGAGACAGCTCGCAACGCCGCCGAGGAAGCCGTACTGCTTCCCGACGAGCTGGGCGAGCGTCCCGATCGTCAGGCCACCGACCGCCGAGCCGAACTCGAAGAACATCGTGAACGAACTGACCGCCCGCGCCCGCTCGTGATCGCCCACCCGGTTCACGGTGAGCGCGAGCAGCGACGGGTAGTTGAACGCAACGCCGAGGCCGATCAGCGCGGCGCCGACCCACAGCGCGGGGATCGCCGGGACGGACGCGATCAGCAACAGCCCGCCGGCGATCATCATGAGGGCGATCGTCACCGCTCGCCGGGGGCCGAGGCGTTCGGGCAGCTTCGCGCCGAAGATGCGGATCACGAGTGAGACGAGGGCGTACACGAGGAACAGCCCGCCGGAGCCGGCCATGCCGATCGAGCGCGAGTAGTCGGGCACGAACGCGAAGAACGTCATCAACCCACCGACGCCGCACGCCAGGACGAGGCCGGGCATGACGGCAGCGGGATGCACGAACCGCTGCCAGCCGGTCCGCTCGGCGGCGGGCTGCGCGGCGGCGGCACCGCTCAGGTCGTCGTCGGGCGAGACGACGCGCGACGGCGCAAACAGCGCGATCACCGCGGCGCTGACCGAACACATGCCGGCCACGAAGAACGCCCGCTCGAACATCGTGTCGGCGAGCAGCCACTCCCCGACGATCGGCCCGGCGCCGAGGCCGCTGAACACCGCGATCGAGAAGTAGCTCGCCCCCTCGGCCCGGCGATCCCTCGGCGAGAGGTCGGCGATGAGCGTCGCCGCACCGACGAACACGCCCGCCTCTCCGATCCCGGTGATCGCCCGCAGCGGCAGGAGGGCAACGAGCGCGTCGACCTGCCCGGACAGCGCGCCACCGATGCCCGCCGTCAGCGCCCCGACGACGATGACGAACCGGCGGCCGCGCGCGATCGGCGACACGACCGATGAACGGGCGGGCGAGGATCGCTGCGGTGGCGAACACCGCGAGGTTGATCCCGATGCCGAGCTCGCCGGCGTCGAGTGGGCCTTCGATGAACAGGGGGACGACGGGGATCAGCATCCCGATGTACATGAAGAAGGCGAACGCGGCCACCGTCACGACGATGAACGGCGCGGAGATCAACCGGTCGCTGCGTGCGACGTAGGGCGCTCCTCGCAAGGCCATCTTCACGTGCAACAGTCTGGCGCGCCGCGCATTCCTTCACACGAGACGGGCGACGTCGACGGAGACATCGAGCGTCTGCTCCGAGGACGGGCCGATCACGACACCGCGCAGCGGGGTCACGTCGGCGTAGTCGCGTCCCCAGGCGACCGTCACGTGGCGGTCGGGAGGCGAGAGGCCGTTCGTCGGATCGAAGTCGACCCACCCGTGACCCGGCACCCAGACCGAGCACCACGCATGGGACGCATCGGCACCGATCGACCGCGGTTCCCCGGGCGGCGCTTCGGTCTCGATGTAGCCGCTGACGTAGCGGGCGGCCAGGCCGAGCGATCGCAGCGCGCCGACGGCGAGGTGGGCGAAGTCCTGGCACACGCCCCGCCGCTCGCCGAGGACGTCGCCGAGCGGCGTGCTCACCTCGGTGAACGTCGGATCGAACACGTAACTGCCGAAGATCACGCTGCTCAGCGCCGCCGTCGCCTCCCAGAGTCCGCGACCGGGCTCGAACGCGGAGTACGCGAGCGCCTGCAGGTCGCCGCCGTGATCGGCGAGTCGGACATGGCGGGACGCGGCGACGAACGGCAGCACGTCGAGCGCCTGGTGCCCACGAAGCCCGGCCAGCTCCGAGACGACCCGCTCCCACGGCGGGTCGGCCCGCGGCACCGTGATCGGCCGTACGTCGACCTCGCTCTCGGCGATCACGACCAACCCGCTGTGCGCCCGGTGCAGCCCGAGCTGGACCACCCGGTTGCCGAACACGTCGATGTGCTCGTCGTACTCGTCGGATTCGGGCTCGGTGCGAACGGCCGACCTTGTCACGTACTGCCAGGGTGCCGTCCGGGCGAGGAGGTGCGCGACGCTGTAGCCGTCGAGCATCATCGCCCCGTACCCGTACGTCGTGCGATGGATCACCCGGTAGCGGCGGCCGTCCTGGCTCATATTCCGCCCATTCGGCGGGGATCGACCGGCGTGGCCAGCCGGCTGCTGACGAGGTCCCGGGCGATCGTGTCGCACGTCGCCCACAGCTCGTCGAGCAGCGGTCTGACACCGGCGAGCGACGTCACGTCGGCCTCGGCCAACACGACGATCCATCGCCGGGCGGCATCGCGCCCGAGATCCCATCCCAGCTCGTCCGCTTCGGCGGCGAGGCGGGCGAGCGCCGCTGACGCCGCGCGCGGGTTGCGCTCCGAGGCGAGCAGGAGGTGGAGCGCCGTCGCGACGTCCACGTCGCTGCGGTAACGCCGGCGGTAGGCGACGAGGCTCTCGTTCGTCGCCAGCAACAGCTCGATGACCCGCCTCGTGCCGTACGGGTCGTCAGCGACCGCGCCGCCGAGGCGCACGACGCCCCGGATGCCGTCGATCAGCCCGAAGACCCGTTCGAGGCGGCGCCCGATCTCGCCGAACCGCCACGCCGGCCCGTGGACGACGCTCTCGTTCCACAGCCCGACGAACGAGGCGAGATCGATCAGGACACCGTCGACGAGCGTCACGTCGACGAACGGCCCGTCGTCGGCGAGTGTGCGGGTGACGCCCGTCCGCGCTTCGGCGAGGCGGGCGAGGACTCGGCCCGCGGTGACCGAGAAGAACTCCCGCACCGACGACACCTCGGCGAGCAGCGAGCCCAGTTGCCCGACGAGCGCGGTGCCGGCGAGACGCACCGACGCCTGCGGCTCCGATCCGCCCGGGTCGACCCGCCCGGCGATCTCGGCGAGCATGCCGAGCGCCGGCAGGACCCAACCGTCGGCATCGACCTCCCCGGTCCGGTCGAGCACGACGCGCATCGAGCGGGCGATCAGCTCGCTGCGCTCCGCCGCCCGGCCCGCCCAGAACAGCGCTTCCGCGGCGCGGGTCGGAACCGACGCGATCAGGTCGACCTGCGGCAGCGCCACACGCCGGCGCCGGACGGCGGGGGCGGTCCCCCCGACAACCCACAGGTCCTTGGCCGTCGCCGTGGTCGGCAGCGACGGGTCGTCGCCATCCGCGAGCACCCGCACGGCCCCGCCGGCGAGCACGTCGATCCCGAGATCGCCGGCGACAGCGTGGAGCCTGACGACGACAGGCCGCTCGGCGATCTGCTGGCCGTCGTAGCTCGGCCAGCGCCGCCAGGGACCCGCCGACCGCTCGGTCCGCAGCGAGCCGGGACCGCCGACGCCCGCGTGCCGATGTGCCAGCCAGGCCCCGGCCGCGTCCCACGAGCCCTCCAACGCCGTGTCCTCGATCACGCCGCACCCGTGGGCGTTGGCCAGTTGTACGCCACCGGACCGAGCGGCCAGCAGCACGCCGGGGATCCCAGCGTGGCCTTCGGCGTTGACCTCCATCGGGTCGAGGCGATCGTCCTCGAGGCGGCGGTAGAGGACGTCGACCGGTTCGAGGCCGGCCAGCGAGCGCAGCCACAGTCGCCGCTGGCGGACGACGAGGTCGGCGCCCTCGGCCAGGTTCAGCCCGAGTCGCGTCGCGAGGTACGACTGCTCGACGAAGGACTGGTGCTCGACGCCGCCCGACATCATGATGATCCGCGGGCTGTCGGTCATCGCCACATCAGCGAGCGCGTCGAGCAACTGGCCGGCGAACGGGTCGAGCGATCTCGGCGTCGTCCCCGGCGCGAGCCGGGCGAGCACGTCTCGGTGGACCTGGGTGGTGACGCTGCGGTCGAGCAGCGCGTAGCCGAACCCGGACGGCGCGTCGGTCCGATCGCGTACGACGTGCCAGCCGCCGGCTTCGGATTGGATCACGTCGACCGCATAGGTCGTCAGCCAGCGGCGTGGGCGGTTGGGCAGGAGCGCGGCGACGCGGTAGCGCGGGCTCGCCCACAACGCCAGCGGATCGAGCACGCCGTCGGTGAGCAACGTGCGCTCGCCGTACAGGTCGTCGAGGATCGCTTCGAACATGCGCATCCGGGCGGCGACCCCGGTCGCCAGTTCGGCGAACTCGGACTGGTCGATCGTCAGCGGGATCGGGTCGACGCGCCACGGACGGGACTCGAGCGACACCATCCGGCCGTCGGATCGCATCGGAAGGTCATGGACGATGTGGCCGGCACCCTCGGCTTCGAGCAGCCGATCGGCCAGCCGCTGGCGTCGATCGAGGTCGGTGAGGGCGACGATCGAGTTGCGGACTGTGGCCGCGGTCATGATCTCGAGCCGCTCATCACGTCATGAAATACCGCTCGTGCATGTCGTTGCCGACGCGCACCAGGGCGCGCTGGAGGTCGTCCATCGCATCGTCGAGCGCCAGGCCGTCGTCGGCGGCGGGCCGGCACGAGTGCAGCTCCCGGTCGGCAGCGTCGATCGCGCCGAGGACGGGGTCGTGCTGCGGGAGCCGAAGCACCGACGAGCGGAGCTCGGTGAGGCAGCCGGCGACCGAGCGCGGGAAGCGGTGGTCGAACAGCAGGAAGCGGACGACGCTCGGTCCGTCGATCGGCCCGTTGGTCGCGCGCTGGTACATCTGCAGCGCCGACAGCGAACTCAGCACGCTCATCCATCGGACCTCGGCGAACTCGTCGACACTGCCGGGGGGGAGCGACAGCAGTGTTGCCGCCCGCACGCCGAGCACGCGCGTCGTCATGTCGGCACGCTCGAGGTATCGACCGATGCGCCACATGTCGAACGCCTCGTCGCGGCTCATCGACGACGTGAGGATCCCGTCGAGCCGGCGACTGTCGTCGATCACGCGGCCGAGGAACTGACCCCGCCGACGCCGTTCGAGCGCAGCCGGCGCCGCCTTGCGCGTGTACATCGACAGATCATTCACCGTCGCCCAGGCCGCTCGCGGCAGCACCTCGCGGCAGGTGCGCAGGTTCTCGCGGCTGCGCTCGACCGACAGCACGATGCTGTTCGGGTGCGTACGGTCGGCGATCAGGAACTCGACGACGGGCAACTCGTCGGACCCGTCGATCTGGGGCATCGGTGCGTCGCTCCCGGCGACGGCGACGAGCGAGGTCCAGCGGACCGTCGCCGAGCGCGGGTAGTCGGCGAACACGTCCCCGAACGAGCGCAGCACCCGGGCGGTGTCCTCGGCCCGCTCGATGTACCTGGCGCCCCAGTAGATGCGGTCGGCGACCCGCGACAGCAGCGCCATCAGCGATCGTCCTCGCCCGCAGCGCCGGATGGCATCTGCGACTGCGACTGCGATCCCGACTGCGACTGCGATCCCGACTGCGACTGCGATCCCGACTGCGATCCCGAGGCGGTGCTGATGATCCACGTGTCCTTGCTGCCACCGCCCTGGGAGGAGTTGACGACGAGCGAACCCTCGGCGAGAGCGACCCGCGTCAGTCCCCCGGCCGTGACGTAGCTCCGCTCGCCGGTGAGGACGAACGGTCGCAGGTCGAGGTGGCGGGGCTCGATCGCGCCCCCGATCAGCGTCGGCGCCGTCGAGAGATCGAGGATCGGCTGGGCGACCCAGTTGCGGGGATCGGCCCGGACGTTCGCCGCCGCCTCCTCGAGCTCGGCCGCCGTCGCCCGGTCGCCGATCACGATGCCGTAGCCGCCGCTCTCGTTGGCCGGCTTGAGGACGAGCTCGTCGATGTGGTCGAGCACGTAGGCGCGCTCGTCGTCGTACATGCAGCGGTACGTCGGCACGTTGTCGATCAGCGGCTCCTCGCCGAGGTAGAAGCGGACCATGTCGGGCACCCAGGCGTACACGCACTTGTCGTCGGCGACGCCGGACCCCGGCGCGTTGGCGATGCCGACGTTGCCCGCCTTCCACGCCCGCATCAAGCCGGGCACACCGAGCATCGAATCGGGGCGGAACACCTCGGGGTCGAGGAACAGGTCGTCGATGCGGCGATAGATGACATCGACGCGCTCGCGACCGCGGATCGTCTTCATGTACACGCATTCGTCGTCGTCGACGACCAGGTCGGCCCCCTCGACCAACTCGGCGCCGATCCGCTGGGCGAGGAACGAGTGCTCGAAGTAGGCCGAGTTGAAGATGCCCGGGGTCAGCACGGCGATCGTCGGTTCGGTCCGGCCGTTCGGCGCCAACGAGACCAGCAGCTTGTTCAGCTCGTCGGTGTACGCGTCGACCGGGCGGATCGGCTGTCGCTCGAACAGCTCGGGGAACGTCCGCTTGGCGACCGCCCGGTTCTCCAGGAGGTAGCTGACGCCGGACGGCACGCGCAGGTTGTCCTCGAGCACGTAGAACCGTCCGTCGCCGTCGCGCACCAGGTCCGACCCGGAGATGTGCGCCCAGACGCCGTACTTGGGCGACACCCCGCGGCACTCGGGCCGATAGTTGGTCGAGTCGTCGATCAGCTCGCGCGGGAAGACCCCGGCGTCGATGATCCGCTGGTCGTTGTAGACGTCGTCGATGAAGTGGTTCAACGCCCGTAACCGTTGGGCCAGACCGACCTCGACCTGCGCCCACTCGTCGCCCGGGATCAGGCGCGGGATGATGTCGAACGGCCAGGCGCGGTCGATGTTCTCGCCGTCGGAGTACACGGTGAACGTGATCCCCATCGTGAGGATCTCGAGATCGGTCGCCCGCTGGCGCTCACGCAATTCCTCAGGACCGAGCCGATCGAGCAGCGCCATCAGCTCCCTGGCCACGGGGCGGGGTCGGCCGGCTTCGTCGATCAACTCGTCCACGGCGCCCGACCGTATCCTCTCCGACCGCGTGATGATGGTGCGCAAGATGATCACGCGTTCCCCGGCGCCGTCCCGTTTGCGTGATGACGGTGCGCACATACTGCGCAAGATGATCACGCGTTGCCGGGGGTCGTGTGGGCGGGAACTCGGGACCGTACGCTGTTGGCGGGAGTGATCCCGATCGGACCGAGCGTCCCCGGCCCCGACACCGATCCGGGAGGCGCACGTGCCCCAACTCTCGCCCGATCTCGCTCAGCTCATCGCCGGCCGGTACGGCATCGTCACCACCGACGAGCTCGTCCGCGACGGGTTCTCCCTGCCGTCGATCCGGCGACACGTCGGCGCCGGCGTCCTCGTCCGTGTGCACACCGGCGTGTACCGGGTCGCGACGGCGCCGGACACGTTCGAGAGCCGGTGCGTCGCCGCCTGCCTCGCCGATCCCGAAGTGGTGATCACCGGCTGCGCCGCGGCTCGCCTCTGGGAGTTCAGGCACGTCGGCCAGCCGTCGGAGCCGATCGTCCTCGTCCGCCACGACCGTTCGCCACTCACCCGCGGGGTGTTGATCCGTCGTACCAACGTCCTCACCGTCGAGGACTGGCTGGAGCGGCCGGACGGCATCCGTATCGCCAGCCCGCCCCGAGCGTGGTTCGACTGCGCCCGGGACCTGAGCGATGAGCGCTTCGAGATGCTGACCGAGTGGGTGCTCGATCGACACGTCCGCGTCCCCACGCTCTGGCGGACGACCCGGCGAATGACCGCTCGCGGCCGACCGGGCCTGGCGCGGGTGCAGCGAGTCATGTCCCAGCGCGCCGATTGGCAGCGTCCGGCCGGCTCCGGACTCGAGCTGCGGGTACTCAGCGCGCTGGAGCGCCGCGGGGTCGGGCCGATCATCCGGCAGTACCCGTTGCGGCTGCCCAACGGATCGGTGATCCATCCCGACGGTGCGGTCCCGGCGATCCGCTGGGCGGTCGAGGTCGACCACGTCACCTGGCACGGAGGTCGGTTCGCCGCCCAGCGGGACAAGGGGCGCGACCGCAACGCCCGCAGAATCCGCTGGCAAGTCGATCGGGTGACCGACCAGGAGCTGGCCCACGACTTCGACGGCACGATCGACGAGCTGGTCGAGTTGTACCGACTCCGCGCCGGCGACGTAGCCGCCTGACCACCGGCACCAGCGGTTCGCGTGAACACGGCGCGCTCATGGTGCGCACGATGATCACGCGAACGGGGTGGGGGTGGGCGGCGGGCGCGTGTGTTCGGTTTCATCCGCCGTTCACACCGCTCCCACGTCGCGGTAACGCAGGGTCCGTAGCGTCGCTCCTGCGGTCGCCCCGCTTCCATCATCCCCCCGGTGCCATCCCCCTCGAGTACCTGGATCTCCGTTGGAAGCGGGCGGCCGCCCACGTCCTGCGGCCCTCGGTCGAGCGACACCGATTCGTTCACGAACACGAAACATGGCGGCGACAGTCGGGAAACCGCAGTCCCTTAGCTTGCGCTGCGTTCCGGGCGGCAACGGCGCTCCTGGACGGTTCCGTCCCGAATCCCCTACCCCATCCCTTTGGAGGACCCGTGCGCAAACGTGCGCTTCGAATCATCTCCGGCCTCGGTGGCGCCGCTGCCATCGTGGCCATCGTCCCGTCCACCGTCCTGGCGCAGGAGGCCGTGTCCGAGACGCAGGCCATCCTCGACAACATCTGGGTGTTCATCGCGGGCTGCTTGGTGTTCTTCATGCAGGCCGGGTTCGCACTCGTCGAGGCCGGGCTGACCCGGGCGAAGAACGTCGTCAACATCTTCGCCAAGAACATGTCCGACGCGATCGTCGGTGTGCTCGCCTTCTTTGCCTGTGGGTACGCGTTCGCCTTCGGCAGCGTCGCCGACAGCGGGGTCCAGAAGTTCATCGGGACCCAGGCGTTCTTCCTCAGCGGCCAGGACCTGACGTCGTTCCCGGCGATGGACGATCCGACGTCACCCCACCTCACGGTGGCAACGGTGTTCTTCTTCCAGGTCGTGTTCGCCGCCACCGCGGTGACGATCATCTCCGGCGCGATGGCGGAGCGGACGAAGTTCACGTCGTACCTGATCCTCAGCGCAGCGATGACCGCGTTCATCTACCCGGTCGTCGTCCACTGGACCTGGGGCGGAGGTCTGATCGCCCAGATGAACATCGGCGACGCGGTCTACTCAGACTTCGCCGGTTCAGGCATCGTGCACATGACCGGAGGGATCGGCGCGCTGCTCGGCGCCTGGTTCCTCGGCCCGCGCATCGGCAAGTACGATGCCGACGGCAACCCGCGTGCGATCCCCGGTCACAACATCCCGTTCGTCGTGCTCGGCATGTTCATCCTGTGGCTCGGCTGGTTCGGCTTCAACCCCGGATCCGAGCTGTTCGCGGACGCCTTCGTGATGACGGTTGCGCTCAACACGATGCTGGCCGCGGTGGCCGGCGGGTTCGCAACCACGATCACGATCTGGCTCAAGGCTGGCAAGCCCGACGTGGCGATGATCTGCAACGGCGTCCTCGCCGGCCTCGTCGCCATCACCGCACCGTGCGGTTCGGTCAACCCGGGCATGTCGGTCGTCATCGGAGCGATCGCCGGTGTCATCGTGGTATTCGCCGTGCTGTTCTTCGACCGGATCAAGATCGACGACCCGGTCGGCGCGATCAGCGTCCACGGCGTCTGCGGCGCCTGGGGTCTGCTGTCGGTCGGCCTGTTCGCCCGCTACGACGACGTGTTCCTCGGCCGCGAGAACGCCGGGCTCTTCTACGGCGGCGGCTTCGACCAGCTCGCCATGCAGGCGGTGATGATCCTGATCATCGGTGCCTGGGTGTCGGTCATGACCGGCCTCGTATTCTTCGGTCTGAAGCGCACGATCGGCCTGCGGGTCAGCGCCGAGGAGGAGATCGAAGGCCTCGACGTCCTCGAACACGGCTTGCAGGGCTACGCCGGCGACATGGCCCACGTCTGAACGACCGACTGAGAAGGAGAGATCAAGATGAAACTCGTGACTGCAGTCATCAAGCCGTTCAAGCTCGATGACGTCAAGGATGCACTGAAGGCGATCGGCGTCGCCGGGATCACGGTGACCGAGGTCCGCGGCTTCGGCCGCCAGGGAGGCCACACCGAGACCTACCGGGGAGCGGAGTACAAGATCGACTTCGTCCCCAAGGTCAGCCTCCAGGTCGTCGTCGACGACAGCGCCGTCGACGGTGTCGTCGAGGCGATCACCTCGTCGGCGGCGACCGGCAAGATCGGCGACGGCAAGATCTGGGTCGGCGACATCGAGCGCATGGTGCGGATCCGTACCGGCGAGGAAGGGTCCGACGCGATCTGACGACGTCCGCGCCGTCCTGACCGGCGTGACCACCCGGTGTCTGACACCGGGTGGTCACGGCAGTCGATCACGGTCAGGAGCGTGTCGTGACCGTTGCCAGCTTGGTGCCGTAGAGCGAATAGGGCACCTCGGCGGGGACTTTGAAGAAGTCCTGGTTGTACTGCGGGTTCGCGCCCTCCTGGAACAGGATGATGATGTCGGATCCAGCGAACGTGAAGTAGCCGAACTCGTCCCCCTTCCGGCACTGCGCACCGACGGCGTGGGTCATGTTCACGCCCGAGACCTGACACATACCGATCGGGACCACAGCGACGATCCCGACGTCGCCATCCGGCGACATCGACGTGTCGATCGTGAACACGCCGCGCGCCTGCTGGAACTCGTAGCCGTTGGTGGAGAGGTCGTACGCCGCGAACTGATTGCCGGGCTCGCCAGGGACGCTCTGATCGCCGATCTGCACCTTGAGGTACACCTGGCCAGTGACTGCGTGGCAGTCCATGACGACCCCGGAGACCGGCGCGTGGAAACGGTGATACGAGTACGGGCCGAGGAACAAGTGGATGAACGAACCGTTCGCGAATTCGTTGGCGTACGCGCTCCCCCGCAAGAGGTCCTTCACGTTGGCGTAGGTGTGCGTCCCCTTGACGACGATCGGGGGATCGATGCTCGAGTCGGAGGCGATGTCATAGAACTGCCGGTACCAACAGTCGGCAGGCACCGTCACGGTGCGGTTGTCGGACGGGTTCTCGATCGGACGCAGCCCGGGGTTCAGCTCGCGCGCGAAGAACTGGTTGAACGTGAGCCAACCGCTCGGGTTGTTCGGCCGCGGGGGGTCACCGATCAGTGAGTCCTGGACCCGGTACTCGGGTGACACCTCGAGGATGGTCTCGTAGATCGCCTGGTTGAACGACGTGGTCGTGTCGAGGACCTCGCCCCACAGGTCGGCGTAGTCGACGAGCCACGACTGGAACCAGTCGTAGTGCTGCAGCGTGCCACCCGAGGGGAGCACGGGTTGGTCGATCAACCAGTAGAAGAAGCACAGGTGATCGTAGATCTCCTGGTGCTCGCCGACCGGGTTGCTCGGCGTGCGCGGTTGGCTCCAGACCGGGTTCTTGCTCTGATGCGGGATCCAGTGCGCGAACAGGTTCACGAACGTGACGTAGTCGCCGAAGTCCAACGGCCAGTGACCGGTCCCGAAGGGAATCGCCTCGAAGAGGTGTCTTTCGAGTTCCTTCGACGCCTTCTTGTGCGCGGCCTTGAGCGATTTCTCCAGGAGTCCGACGAACTCCGCATCGTCCTGGTGGTCCAGCAGCACCTTCAACACCGGAACCGTCGTGGGGTCCGGGACGGGGTCGGCGAACTGCGTCATGCGTGACTTCCTTCTCCTCGGTGGCACGACCGAACCTACCACCCGCGCGACGAGCACCGCGTCGGACCGACCGCTCCGCGTGGTCACCCGTCGAGGGATCGGCGCAGCGTTCCGAGCGTGACGCCGGCACCGGAGCCCTCGGCCTCGAGCGCCAGCAGGATGGCGACCAGGTTGCGATCGCGCTCGGCGACGAGGTCGGCGATCGACTTGTGGCCCGCCTGCTCGTCGGACTGGGCGGCGATGCGGTCGATCAACTGCCCGGTCAGCTCGGGGACGTCCATCAGCTTCGTCCACGGCCACTCGAGCGCCGGGCCGAACTGGGCGAGGAAGTGAGCCATCCCACCCTCGCCGCCGGCGATCCGGTACGTCTCGAACATCCCCTGCTGCGCCCAGCGCAGGCCGAACCCGTAGCGGATGATGTCGTCGATCTCGCCGGTCGTCGCGACACCGTCGTTGACCAGCCACAGCGCCTCCCGCCACACCGCCTCGAGCAGCCGGTCGGCGACGAACGCGTCGATCTCGACCCGGACATGAACCGGGTGCATCCCGATCGAGCGGTAGATCGCCATCGCCCGCTCGATCGTGTCATCGGCCGTCAGCGCCCCGCCGACGACCTCGACGACCGGAAGCAGGTAGACCGGGTTGAACGGGTGGCCGACGACCAACCGATCGGGACGGTCGAGCGCCCCGCCGAGCACCGAGGGCCTGAACCCCGACGTCGACGACGCCACGATCGCGTCGTCCGCGGCGGCCGCATCGATCGCCCGCAGCGCGTCGCGCTTGAGGTCGAGCCGCTCGGGCACGCTCTCCTGGGCGAGGGCGACGCCATCGACCGCACCGGCGATCGAGTCGCACATCGTCAGCGAGCCCAACCGATCGGTCGGCAGGCCGAGCCGGTCCCACGCTGCGACCGCGTTCGCCATCACCGACTCGAGCAGCTCGGGGGCGCTCGGCGCCGGGTCGAACGCTCGCACGTCGACGCCGCGCAGCCGCATCCGGGCCGCCCACGCCGCGCCGATCACGCCGCACCCGACGACCGCGGTCGCGCCCGGCGGATCGGGCGGTGAAGCCGGCTCGCTCACGCGTGCTTCGTCAGGTTCAGCCGGGCGCGGACCTCGTCGGGTCCGAGCACGCCGATGTTCATCCCGTCGAGGATCTGCACCGCCCGCTCGACGAGCTCCGCGTTCGACGCGAGCCGGCCCCGGTCGAGGTACAGGTTGTCCTCCAACCCAACCCGCACGTTGCCGCCGGCGATCGCCGCGAGTGCCACGTAGGGGAGCTGCTGTCGACCGATCGAGAACGCGCTGAACGTCCAGTGGTCGGGGATGTTGTTGACCATCGCCATGAACGTGTTCAGGTCGGCAGGTGCCCCCCACGGGATCCCCATGCAGAGCTGCACCATCACCGGATCCGCGAGCGCGCCCGCCTCGACCAGCGCCTTCGCCTGCCAGAGATGGCCGGTGTCGAACACCTCGACCTCCGGGCGCACCCCCAACGCGGTGATCTGGCGGGCCATCTCGTGCAGCGTGTTCGTCGTGTTGGTCATCACGTAGTCGCCTTCGCCGAAGTTCATCGTGCCGCAGTCGAGCGTGCAGATCTCCGGCCGCAGCTTGGCGACGTGCGCGATGCGCTCGCTCGCACCCGCCAGATCGGTACCGACCTCGTCGAGCGGGAGCGGGCGCTCGACCGAGCCGAGCGTGATGTCGCCGCCCATCCCGGTCGTGAGGTTGAGCACGACGTCGGTATCCGACGACCGCACCCGGTCGACGACCTCCGCGTAGTAGTCCAGGGCGCGGGCGGGTGCACCGGTGATCGGATCGCGGACGTGGATGTGCGCGATCGCCGCACCGGCTCGGGCGGCGGCGATGCAGTCGTCGGCGATCGCCTCGGGCGTGAACGGCACCCGATCGGACTTCCCGACCGTGTCGCCGCTCCCGGTGACCGCACAGGTGATGAAGACCGACGTCATGAGCGAACCTCCGTCGCAGTCGTCGTCGTGTTCACGGTCGGGCGGCGCAGCACCCTCAGCCGGGAGAACACGTCGTCCTGATCGAGGTAGCACCCGCGCAGCCGGCGCAGCCCTCCTCCCGGATCGAACGGGTCGCGACCGTGCAGGACACGCCGGTTGTCGAACCCGACGAGGTCGCCCGGCACGAACGCGTACCGCATCATCAAGCGCGGATCGTGGGCGACGCGCGAGAACGTGCGCATTGCGGCGTACGCCCTGGGCACGTCCGCAGGCGCCATGTGCGGCGCCAGGCGGACGGGATAGAACGCCCGAAAGGTGACCGGCGACCGGGGGCCGCCGGGGTCGATGATCGGTCCGATCCACCGATGATCACCGTCGCGGGCGCGATTGGCGAACACCCACTCCAGGGTGGTCAGCGCCTCGTAGTCGGACGGATGCTCGCGGCGGAGCACGTCGACGACCGCCAGCCCATCGGTCATCCGGGACGCGCCACCCTCGACGGTGTTGGCGACGCAGTGCAGGAACTGGAAGCCGGGCGGCGTCTCGCGCGTCGGCAGGTCGGTGTGCTGCCCGAGTCCGACACCGGTGTTGGCGGTCGAGTCGGGCTCGCGGATCGCCTCGACGGTGAACACGTCGCCGAAGTTGGAGCCGCGGATCGGGCCGATCCGCCGGGCGAGCTCGGCGAGAAAGCCGTCGGTCGTCGGGGTCGCCCGCAGCCGGGCGACGCCCCAGCTGCACATCGCGGCGAGCCAGGCCTCGAGGACCGCCGGCTCGTCGAGCACCAGCGATCCGTCGAACGACGGGGGCTCGGTCAGGTCGGCGGTCGTCCAGACGTGGGGCTCCCCGATCGCCGCCTGCGGCAGGTGCCCGCCGGTGGCCACCTCGCGCAGCCAGCCGGGATGCACGCCCGACGTCTGCCCATCGGCCCAGGTCAACCTCAGGCCGCCGAGAGCGTCGAGCTTCGCACCGACCAGGATGTCCGGTGCAGGGAGCGAGCCGGGGTCGATCGTCGCCTCCCGGGTCACCGGATCGATCGATCGGGTGTTCTCGTACAGCCACAGCGAGTGGCACTCGAGCGATGTCCCGTCCGGCCAGCGGACAGCGACGGTCGGCGGGGAGCAGGACACCGCCGACAACGCGGCCCACGGGTGGTCGGCGAAGTCGGGCGTGATCGGCGAGCTCGACGACACAACCCCCTGCTCGCGCTGTGCGACCACCAGCGAACTCTAACAATGCCGACGCGTGATCGACGTGCGCACTCCGTGCGCGAGCTGTTCACGCGTTCGGTCGTGGTCAGGCGAGCGTGCGGGCGGTTGCGCTGATCGGCACGTCGGTCGCGTCGGCCGGATAGGTCCGCATCAGGCGATCGCCGAGGTTCGAGGTGACGCCGAGCCAGTACTCCTCGTTGCGATAGTGGTGACGGCGGTGGTTGCGGGCCAGCCGCCGGTAGTACCGCGTGCGCGGGCGGTATCGGGTGTGTACGAGCAGGTGGGTCCACTCGTAGTGGCCGAGTGCCAGCACCGCCGCCAGCACGGCGGTGAGGTACGGCGCGAGGAGGCCCTGACCCGGAACGACCAGGCCGACGACGGCCACAGCCGGGATCGACCAGGCTGCGGTGCCGATCGCGATCAACACCGCGAAGACCGCGGCGTCGATCCCCCGCAGGAGGAGCCACTCGACGGCCGGCGGATCGAGGTGGTGCTCGCGGTGGCCGGAGCCCGTGCCGAGCCGGCGGCTGGTCCAGGCGTCGCTCGGGGCGTGCAGGAGGTACCGATGGATGAACCACTCGACCGGGCCGACGAGCAGCGCGGTCGTGGCCAGCACGACCAGATCGGCCCACGACGCATCGCCGGCGAGCGGCCGGGCGACGAGCAGCCCGAGCGCCACCACCGCGATCACGCGTGGCGAACCCTGCCCGAGGAAGACCCGGGCGACCTCGCGCTTGGTCGCGAACTCGTTGGATCGAAGCCCACCCCGCGTCGTCGTCGCCACGGCCCGATCCTAGGGAACCGGCGTCCAGACGACCGTGCGGTGCGCCCCACCCGGCGCGTACAGTCGTTGCCATGACCACGCTGGAAGCCGAGACCCCCGCCAAGGCCGGCCGCTGGACCGCCCAGTGGAAGGAGCTCTACGCCGAGGTGATCACGACCGGCCTCTGCACCGGCTGCGCCGGGTGCGTCGTGACCTGCCCGCACGACGTGATCGGCTACGAGCACGAGGAGGGCAAGTACGTCCCGTTCCACCTCGAAGAGGAGCTCGGCCTCGACAACTGCACCCACGGGGAGAAGGGCTGCACGACCTGCACGCGCGCCTGTCCCCGGTTCCGGGCGTGGGAGCCGGCGGCCGACCTGCACCTGTTCGGTCGGGTGCGCGAGCCCGACGAGATGGCGGGCATCTGGCGCCAGCTCTACCTGACGCGGGCGAGCGACGAGATGGTGCACAAGATGGGCCAGGACGGCGGGCTCGTGTCGGCGATGCTGATCTGGTTGCGCGAGCACGACTACATCGACGGCGCGCTCGTCAGCGGCGTCGAGGAGGACGACGCCTGGAAGGCCAAGCCGGTCGTCGTCGAGTCGAGGGACGAGATCCTGGCGACCGCCGGCAGCCGCTACACCTACTGCGCCAACCCGCTCGCACTGCCCGAGGCCAAGGCGCGCGGCATGGAACGGCTGGCGCTGGTCGGGATGGGCTGCCAGACCTCGTCACCACCGGTGATGTGGGACCGCAAGGCCGGCAAGGTCTCCAAGCCGTTCCTGTTCAACATCGGGCTGCTGTGCTCCAAGACGTTCGACGACGCCATCTTCAAGGAGCTGTTCGAGGACAAGTACGGCCTGAAGAAGCAGGACATGCTGAAGATGAACATCAAGGGCGTGTTCCAGATCTGGATGAAGGACGGTTCGTACCACGAGGTCAACCTCAAGGAGTGCCACGCCTGGACGCGCAAGGGGTGCACGACCTGCCCGGACTTCGCCGCCGAGCACTCCGACGTCGCGACCGGCGGCATCGGCGAGGACAACGACTGGACGCTGACGATCGTGCGCACCGAGCTCGGCGAGGAGGTGATCGAGCGGATGATCGCCGACGGCTCGATCATCGCCAAGCCGGCCCAGAGCGACGAGACGGCGATGCGCCTGTTGCGGCTGCTGTCGATCGTCAGCCGCCGCCGGTGGCCGAAGGACGCCGACCCCGCCCCGGCGATCGGTGTCCCCCCGCCGAAGAAGAAGGCTGCCGCGGCGACGTCACCGGCCTGAGGCGGCGCATCGCCACCAGGGTCACTCGCGGCAGTTGGCGAGATCCTGTTCGAACATGGCGAGCTCCTCCTCGGCGGAGGCCTTCTTCACCGGGTCGTCCGAGAGGGCACCGTTCCCGATCGCCTCGAGCTCGTCTTTCGAGTAGCCGTCGATCACGTCGAGCATGCACTGCCGCTGGGCGTCGGTCGCGTCCGGCAGCGACTTGACCAGGTCCTGTGCGACCCGCTTGGCGCTCGGCTGGGAGTTGCAGGCCGACACCCCGAACACCGCAACCAGCGCGATCGCCGCAAGACGGGTCGGGGTACGGCGGCGCATCGTCTTCACAGCGCTTCGAGGCTACTGGCAGGATTGACCGATGCCGCTGCACGCCGACGTCCGCTCGCTGCTCGACCTGCTGGAGCAGATGGGTTCGCCGCCGGTCGAGACCCAGGACGTCGAGACCGCCCGCGCCGAGCGGGCCGCGCTCGCCCCGCCGCCGATGCACGAGGTCGCCGAGATCCTCGACCTGGACGCCGGCACCGTCCCGTCCCGGCTCTACCACCCGGCCCCGGGTGGGGCACCGTGCGGGCTGCTGATCTGGTTCCACGGCGGCGGTTGGGTGATCGGCGACCTGGACAGCCACGACAACGTCTGCCGGTCGCTCGCGGTCCGCTCCGGGCACGCGGTGCTGAGCGTCGCCTACCGGCTGGCGCCGGAGCACCCCTTCCCCGCCGGTCTCGGCGACTGCATCGAGGCGACGCGGTGGGCCTACGCCAACGCCGCGGACCTCGGCGCCGACCCGGGCCGGATCGCAGTCGGCGGCGACTCGGCGGGCGCCAACCTGGCGACGGTCGTGTGCCACGTCGCACCGGCCCCGATCGTCTTCCAGCTCCTGGTCTACCCGGTCGTCGACGCGACCCGCTCGATGCCGTCCTATGTCGACAATGGCACGGGCTACTTCCTGACGGCGAACGGCATGGCGTGGTTCATCGACCACTACCTGTCGGGCGGGCTCGGGTCGCCCGAGGACCCGCGGGTGTCGCCGCTGTTCGCCTCGGTGGAGGCGATCTCCCAGTCACCGCCGGCGATGGTGATCACCGCCGGATACGACCCACTGCGCGACGAGGGGGTCGCCTACGCCGACCGGCTGGCCGCGGCGGGCGTCGTGACGTCACACGTCCACTTCCCCGACCAGGTCCACGCGTTCTTCTCGCTCCCCCACCTGCTCTCCGACGCCCGCGCCGCCCACGCCCTCGCCGCCGAGGCCCTGGCGATCGCGCTCGCTCCGCCCGACGCCGACCCGACGACGTAGAACCATCATGTCGGCGCCGCCAGCTCGACGGCCCGGGCGAAGACCGCGTCGAACATCGGTTCGGTCAGCCGCTTGGTGAACGTGTTCTGTTGGCTCGGGTGGAACGAGCAGACCAACGTCGGACCGTGCGGCACCGCCACTTCGACACCGTGACCGAACCGTGGGCGGGGGCGAACGCCGAAGTGGGTCGCCGCGGCCTGGTACCCGAACGCGCCCAGACACACGACCACGCGAACGTCTTCGAGGAGCGTGAACTCGCGCGCCAGGTACGGAGCGCAGGCATCGCGCTCGCTCGGCAAGGGCTTGTTCGCCGGCGGGGCGCACTTCACCGCGGCGGTGACCCAGGCGCCGGACAGCGCGAGCCCGTCGTCGATCGCCACCGACCCGGGCTGGTTGGCGAGCCCCGCCCGATGCATCGCCCGGAACAACCAGTCGCCGCTGCGGTCGCCGGTGAACACGCGACCGGTCCGGTTCGCACCGTGCGCCGCCGGGGCGAGGCCGAGCACCACGATCTGAGCGGCGGGATCGCCGAACCCAGCGATCGGCCGACCCCAATACGTCTCGTCCCGGTAGGCGGCCCGCTTGTCGACCGCGACCCGCTCCCGCCACTCGACGAGGCGCGGGCACGCCCGGCAATTCACGACCTGTTGTTCGAGCCGGAGGAGCGGGTGCACGGGGTCCGACAGTAGGTTGGACCCCGCTCATGGCCAAGAACCCCTCCACCGCGAAGCACCCGCCGGCGACCACGATCCTCCTCGTCCGCCACGGCCAGACCCCGACGACCGGGCAGGTGCTTCCGGGGCGCGCCCCCGGGCTCCACCTCGCCGACGACGGTGTGCGCCAAGCCGAGATCGCCGCCGAGCGAATCGCCGGACTGCCGCGGGTCGACGCGGTCTACAGCTCCCCCCTGGAGCGGGCGAAGGAGACCGCCGCCCCGATCGCCAGAGCGCGCTGGCCTGCGGACCAAGATCGCCCGTGGGCTCCTCGAGTGCGACTTCGGCGACTGGACGGGCAGAGCGCTCAAGGAGCTGTACAAGCTGCCGGCGTGGGAGACCGTCCAGCGGGCGCCGTCGACGTTCCGCTTTCCCGACGGTGAGAGCTTCACCGAGATGCAGACCCGCATGGTGACCGCCCTCGACCGCCTCCGCACGGCGCACCCGGGTGGGACCATCGTCTGCGTTTCCCACGCCGACACGATCAAAGCCGCGGTGGCTCACGCGATGGGTACGCACCTCGACCTGTTCCAGCGGATCGTGATCAGCCCGGCCTCGGTCAGCGCGATCTCGTGGAGCCCTGGCGGACCGGTCGTGCTCGCCGTGAACTCGACCGGGCGGCCACTGGCCGAACTGGCACCGTCCTGATGAGTGCGTTCTACGAGTTCGACAGCGTGGACGCATTCACCGTGGGTGCGATCGGGCGACCCGGCGAGCGCACGTTCTACCTCCAGGCGCGCGCCGACGGGAGGCGCGTCTCGGTCAAGTGCGAAAAGCAGCAGACCGCAGCGATGGCGCAGTACCTGCGCCGGGTGCTGAGCGACCTGCCCCCACCGGAGGATCGGCCGATCGCCGGCGCGCTCGAACTCGCCACGCCCGTCGAGCCGGCGTTCGTCCTCGGACCGATCGGGCTCGGCTACGACCGTTCCACCGATCGGATCCTGATCCAGCTCGAAGAAGCCGGCGACGTCGACGACGAGGGCGAACCGCTCGAGGACCAGGATCTCGGCCACGTGCGGCTGTTCATCGGCCGCGGTCAGGCCGCGGCGTTCTGCGAACAGGCCGAACGGGCAATCGAGGCCGGCCGACCCGATTGCCCGTGGTGTGCGAACCCGATCGACCTGGACGGTCACGCCTGTCCTCGCATGAACTGAGTTTCGGGTGGACGACGAGTGGGACGACAACGACATCGACGATCCCGACGACGGGCAACCGCGCGGTGTCCGGCTTCGCGTCGATGACGTCGAGGACCCGGTCGAGCACCTGCTGCGCGGCGACATCGAGGTCGAGGGCCGGATGCCGTACAGCAGCAACGCCACGTTCCTCGTCCACGTCGTGCTCGACGGTCGCGCCCACCCGGCGATCTACAAGCCGGTGCGCGGTGAGCGCCCGCTGTGGGACTTCGAGCCCGGGCTCCACCGTCGCGAGGTCGCGGCCTACCTGCTGAGCGCGGCGATGGGCGTCGGCGTCGTTCCGCCGACCGTGCTGCGCGACGGGCCGCTCGGCGAAGGGTCGGTCCAGTGGTTCGTCACCGGCGACCACTCCGAGCACTACTTCACGATCTTCGAGTCGCACCCCGAGACGCACGACCGGCTGCGCGACATCGCCGTGCTCGACATCCTCGCCAACAACACCGACCGCAAGAGCGGACACTGCCTGTTCGTCCCAGCGCGCGACGGATCACCCGCCGAGGTCTGGGCGATCGACAACGGGCTGTGCTTCGCACCCGAGTTCAAGCTGCGCACCGTGATCTGGGAGTTCGGCGGCGAGCCGCTGCCCGAGCGCCTGATCGAGGCCGCCGATCGCCTGTGCAGGCGGGTCCCCCTCGATGTCGCCGCGCTGCTGAACGACGCCGAGGTCGCGGCGATCCAGGGGCGGGCGGCGTGGTGCGTGAAGGAGCGCCGATTCCCCACAGACGACAGCGGCCGGCGTTACCCCTGGCCACTCGTCTGATGCCCGAGACGGACCCGATCGGCGACGACGATCTCGACGAGCTGATCCATCGCGCCGACCTCGACGGTCTCGTACGCACGATCGACGACCGCTGCTCGGCACGGGACTGGGCGGGCCTCCTCCGGGTGCGCGACCGGGCGCGGCAGGCGGTCGACACCGGACGGCAGGTCTGGCCCGCTGCCACCCTCGCCGAGTACCGGCTGGCCCTGCTCGCCCCGCCGGAGTTCGTGGCGATCGTGCTCGACGAGCGCGACGGGCTCTCCGGCCGGTTCACGATCGGTCCACTGAGCGAGGTCGCCGCGCAACACCACGCGTGGGCCGAGCTGGGACCGCTGCTCGATCGGGGTCCGCGGGCGGCGTTCGTCGCGCACGAGCGGGTGCTCCGGGGCGAGGTGATCGGCCACGCCGATCTGGCACCGGTACTCGACCTCCCGCTCGACCTTCAGCCGTGGGAACCGCGGTACGCCGTGGCGACCTACACCGAGACCGGCGCCGAGCTCCCGATGCCGGACGTCACCGTCACCTGGACCGAGATCGAGGCCCCCGGCGACACCGAACGGCTCGACGACGACGTCGAGCTCGCCGTGCAGCATCTCGTCGAACCGTGGACCGAGAGCTCGAACGGCAAGGTCGACGTGAGCTGCGTCGCGGGCGACGCCGCTGCGGCGATCGGCGCCCTCGGTGTGCGCCACGCCCGCCTGGGCGCCCTCGACCCGGCGGCCGCGCTGGCCTGGGTCGCATGGGCGGGGGCGAGCGGCGGCGCCCACGGCCGGCGGCGTGGTGCGGCAGCAGGCCGGTTCGGCGCCTGGTGGCTGCTCGCCGCGCTCGGCGACCTGACCGACGACTGGCCGGTGGCGCCGGGACGTCTCGGTGAGCTCGCCGACGAGTTGCGTTGGTACCGCTGGGACGCGTTCGAGCCCGAGCTCGGCTGGGGTCTCCAGCTCGCCGTCGAGGACCCCGCCGAAGGCCACGCCTGGGCGATCACCGCCCACGACGCAGGCTGATCGCCGACCCCCGGCGCGCTCGCATCAGACCGCGAGCAGTGAAACGGCGAAGCTGCGCGGGCTGTTGTCACCGGTCACGCTGGGGTAGGTCGCGGCCGCCGCGTCGATCGCCTTGAGCAGGCCCGCCTTCTTGTCCGGGCCGAGGTCGACGTACTCGAACGTCGGCGCGGCGTGCTCGTCAGCGCTGATCGCGGTGCTGACGAGCAGGTTGGCGAGCGGGTAGAGCAACCCGTTCATCGCGGTCAGCAGGTTCTGTTCGAGACCCCAGCGCCGGCTTGTCTGACCGGGTTCGAGCGGCTCGTCGAACGGCGTGACGTACATCGCGTCGATGATCGCGAGGAGGTAGCAGTACGCCGCGTTGAACGCGTTCCCCAGCGGGCGGACATCCTTCGGGAAACGGGCGACCCTGATCCGCTTCTTGGCCCCGTCCGGAACCGGCCAGACCGTCCCGATCCGATCGATGTTCGAGTCGACGAGCGCGAACCGCTCGTAGTGGGACGGTTCGTCGAGACCGGCTGTCGGGTCGAGCGGGTTGAGTGGGACTGCGTTGACGCCGGCGCGGGCACCCTCGCCCTGCTCGACGATCTCGGTGATCGCTTCCAGCGCGGTCTCCAGCGAGGTGACGACCACCGCCGACCCGCCGCCGTCCTGGTTGTAGTACGCGTGACCTTCGAACTGGCGGCGGGCACGTTCCTTCCGCTCGGGGGCCGTACCCCACAGGCCGTTCGGGTCGTGCTGGTCGAGATACGTGAACCCCTCCTCGATCGCCGCATAGAACTGCCCGATCGTGTGGTACGGGCCGGCTTCCGGGGGTGCGTGGAAGCGCGCCGGTTCCTCGAGAGGCAAGAACACGTCCTCGATCAGCGCGCTCGAGCACGGTGCCAGGTACAGCGGCAGCTTGGGGACCCGGTTGAGCATCGGTGCCGGGTAGATGGGCACGAAGTCGTCGCTGCAGTAGGTGATGTCCCCGCCGACCGCGACCAGCAGGTTGCGCGAGAGGGTCAGGTGAAGCATCTCCTCGATCACCACGGCACGGATCGCCCGGAACGCCGAGATACCGGGGTCCCATTGGCTGTAGCTCCGGGTCTGGATCGAGTACAGCGCGTAGAGGTACAGGGGGATCGTCGACATCTCGACCCGGTTCGCCGCGACGAGGTGCTCACGCAACGATTCGACGGTGTTGATAACCGGCGGCGTGGTCTCGGTGGTGGTCATGGGTGTGCTCCTCTGGCGGGTCCGGCGAGCGCCGACGCGTTGACGGTGACGGATGATGGTGATGGCGGTGATGGTGATGGCGGTGATGGTGATGGCGGTGATGGTGATGGTGGTGATGGTGGCGGTTCGATCTGCCGTTGCTCGACGAGGATGCCCTGCTCGGTCCAGGCCTCGATCCGGGCCTCGATCCAGGACGGCTCGGGTGGGCGAGCGAGCGAGACGGCGTCGGGGGTGCCCGACGTGATCGCACACAGCAATGCGAATTCCTCACGGGTCAACTCGGTCATCATCACGACGTAGTTGCGACGGTGCACCGCAGCCCAACTGCGCGCCGGACCCGGCAGCGGCGGATCGTCCTGGCGGCGGACCTCGTGGAAGTACTCGACCACCGGGTATCGGAACTCGAGCAGGCGGAGTGCTGGTGACGCCACGAGTCGGCGCGCCGCGTGATCGGCGGGGGCTGCGCCGGTGTCTGGTGACGCCGCCGCAGCGCCCTCGGACCCCGGCCCGTCGAACACGTCGGAAAACGTGCGTTCGAGCCGGGCGAGGTCGATGATGAAGTCCGGCCACGCCTCGTCGGGCGGTCGCGTGTCGGCGAGATGTCGTTCGAACTCCCGGGGGAGATCGAACAACGACGGGCCGGTCGAAGGGTGGCTCGCGAGGTAGTCGAGCGTGAACGCGTCGAAGAGCTCGTCGCCGAGGGCGTGCCGGAGCACGGGGTACATCGCCTGCATGCATTCGAGCAGACGGCGCGAATAGTCCGACGCGTAGATCGCCAGCCGCTGCTCCGGCGAGAGCCGGCGGGACGAAGCGGCGACCACGTCGCCGGCCACACGTGCCGCCCCGGGTCCGGCGCGCTGTGCTGCGACACCACCGAGCACCCCGTGCGGATGGGTGATGACACCCTGCACCCAGCGCTGGGTCGCGCGGAGCCCCAACGGCTCACCCATGCGACGTCACCAGATGGAGAGGCGCCGACACGCCGGTGCCGGGGGCGGGCGGGCCGATCGGGCGCAGGCGTGCGTCGGCGCGTTGCCCTGCTTTCACGATCTCCTGGTGAACCACCGGAAACGGCGGGATTCGGGCGTCCCACTCCAGCAGCGGGCTGGCGCCGCCGGTCAACTCGGTGGCGAGGTCGAACAGCGCCCACACCGGGTCGCTCACCGGCCCGTCGTGCGTGTCGACGAGGTGGGTCTCGAACGTCGTGTGCCCGGCGAGATGGAGCTGCACGACCCGTTCGTGAGGGAGCGACCGCACGTACTCCTCGGGGTCGAGGTCGTGGTTGGATGCCGACACGTAGACGTTGTTCACATCGAGGAGCAGACCACAGTCCGCCTCCTCGGCGACACGGCTCACGAACTCCCATTCCGGCATGACCGACGCCGTGTACTCCAGGTACGTGCTCGGGTTCTCCAGCACGAGCGGTCGTTCGAGCACGTCCTGCACGACGCGGATGCGGGCCACGACGTGGGCCAACGCCTCCTCGGTGAACGGGATCGGCAGCAGGTCATGGGAGTTGATCCCGGCGACGCCGGTCCAGCAGATGTGGTCCGACACCCAGACCGCACCGATGCCGTCGGCGAGTCGCCGCAGCCGGGCCAGATAGTCGAGATCGAGTGGATCGGTGCTTCCGATCGACATCGACACGCCGTGCAGGACGACCGGATATCGCGCCGCGATCCGATCGAGCACGTGGCGCGGCCAGCCCTGGGAGTCCATGAAGTTCTCCGAGATCACCTCGAACCAGTCGACCGCCGGCCTGTGCTCGAGGATGTGCTCGAAGTGCGGCGCGCGGAGACCGACCCCCAGCCCGAGCGCCGGGAGCCCGAGTCGCTGTTGCGCGAGCGTTCGCGCCTCGATCATCACCGGACGTATCCCGTCGCTCAGGACGGCGTGATCGGCTGCTGCCAGATCGGGAACTCGTCGTCGGGGACACCCTCACCCGGCGACGGGCCGAACGGCACACCGGCGGCGTACATCCGCGTCTCGAAGAGGGACCGGGCCAACTTCCAGACGCTCTTGCCCTTGTTCGGACCCGCCGACGCCGTACGGCCGACGTTGATCGGGCTGGCGCAACTCCCGTTCCAGTGGCACGTCTGCTGACCGGGCAGCGACTGCTCGTAGTCAGAGCCGAGATAGCCGCAACCACCTTGGCCTCGGCAGTTGTTGCCGCCATGACAGTCGTGCGCAGCGGTCGCGCAGTTCCCCATCCCGGCCATCGGCGCCGTGCCGTCGCGGTCCTGGCCCGCGCACGAGTTGAGGCCCATGCAGACGTGGAACTCCTTGGTGTTCCCCGGCACCGGCTTGGTCCTGGCCTGCGACGTGCGCGCCTTGATCCGGCGCTGGGCGGGCGACAGGTGGTCGTGCTGGCCGCTCATGATGTGCTCCCCCGGTGAATCGTCGGAACGACGCAACGTAGCGCGTCAACCACACCGCGTCAACGGCTGGGGTGTCAGCTGCGGGCTTCGAGGGCGGCGAGGAGTTGCGGGAGCACCTTGTGGACGTCACCGACGATGCCGAGGTCGGCGACGCCGAAGATCGGCGCCTCCTTGTCCTTGTTGATCGCGATGATGTTCTTGGAGCCCTTCATGCCGACCATGTGCTGGGTCGCCCCGGAGATGCCGGCCGCGATGTAGACCGTCGGCTTGACGACCTTGCCGGTCTGGCCCACCTGGTAGGCGTACGGCACCCATCCGGCGTCGACGATCGCCCGTGACGCACCGGGCGCCCCCTTGAGCGTCTTGGCGAGGCTCTCGATCATCTCGAACTTCTCGGCGTCGCCGAGCCCCCGGCCGCCGGCGACCACGACGGCCGCCTCGTCGAGCTTGGGACCGGTGGTCTCCTCGACGTGGACGTTGACGACCGTCGCGCCACCGGTCGTGCCGAGATCGGGGACCGGTGCGGCAACGACCTCGCCGGCGGCACCGGCGCCACCCTCGGCGGCGAAGCTCTTGGGCCGGAACGACGCGAGGTACGGCTTGTCACCGGTGAACGTCGAGTTGACGAGCTTGGACCCGCCGAAGATCGGCGTCTGGACGGTCACCGTGTCGCCATCGACGGTGATGTCGGTGTTGTTGGTCAGCACGGTGCGGTCGAGCTTGACCGACAAGCGGCTGACCGTGTCGCGGCCCTCGTAGGTCGGCGGGAACATGATCAGGTCGGGCGTGTCGCCACCGTCGATCACGGCCTTGATCGCCGCCGACACGGCGACGCCCGGCAGCTTCCCTCCGAGATCGCCGGTCGCGTAGACCTTCGCCGCCCCGTGATCGCCGAGCGCCGCTGCTGCGCCGCCTGCCTCGCCGACGAGGAACGCGCTGACCGTGCCCCCGAGGCTGCGGGCCTTGGTGAGGAGTTCGAGCGTGCCGGTCGTCGGCTCGCCGTTCGCGGTCTGGGCGAACACCCAGATGTTGTCGATGCCCATCGTCGTCCTCCTCAGATGACCTTCAGATCGTCCAGGAAGGCGACGATCCTGTTGAATGCTTCCCCGTCGTCTTCGACGACCTCGCCGGCTTCTCGCTCGGGCGCGTCCTCGACCGACACGATCTGCTGGGCCCACGAGGCGGCCTCGATGCCGAGATCGGCGGCGGTGACGTTCTCGACGGGCTTCGACTTGGCCGCCATGATCCCCTTGAAGCTCGGGTACCGGGGCTCGACGACGCCGGCGGTGACCGACACGACTGCCGGCAACGAACAGGTGACCTCGTCGTACCCGGCCTCGGACTGCCGATCGACCTTGAGCACGCCGTCCTCGATCGCCACCGTCTTGGCGAAGGTCACCGACGGCAAGCCGAGCACCTCGGCCATCTGCTCGGGTACCGTGCCGGTGTACCCGTCGGACGACTCGGTCCCGGCGATGATCAGGTCGGCGTCGCCGAGCTGCTTGGTCGCCGCGGCGAGCACCTTGGCGGTGGTCAGCGCATCGGCACCGGCGAGCGACGGGTCCGACACGAGCACCGCCTTGGCCGCGCCCATCGCCAGCGCCGTGCGCAGCCCGGAGACCTCCTCGTTCGGAGCCATCGAGACGAGGCTGACCTCGCCACCGCCGGCCGCGGTGACGAGCTGGAGCGCCATCTCGACCCCGTAGCTGTCCGACTCGTCGAGGATCAACTTGCCCTCTCGCTTGAGGGTGTTGGTGGCGGGATCCAACTCGCCCGGGAGCGCCGGGTCGGGGATCTGTTTCACGCAGACGATCACGTTCATAAGACGGCCCAAGTTACCGGCGAGTCAACCAGTGACCCAAGTGGAGCGCGCGCGATGTGACCTTGTACCCCCCGCGCTGCGCTCGGCTATAACGTCGGTGCCTTGAAGATCTTGCTCGTAGTCAACTCGTTCGCCTCGTCGGTGACCGCGCGCAACACCGTCATCGTGCACCGTCGCCTGAGCCGAAACCACGAGGTCGACCTCGTCGAGACCAACCGCCGCGGGCACGCGTCGCGCTTCGCCAACGACGCCGCCCGCCGCGGAGTCGACGTCGTGATCGGCTACGGCGGCGACGGCACGCTCAACGAGGTGGCGACCGGCATCGCCGGCACCGACACCGCGCTCGGCGTGCTCCCCGGCGGGTCGACGAACGTGTTCGCCCGCACGCTCGGCATGCCGAACGACCCCGTCGCCGCGGTCGAACGCCTGGCCGACGGGATCGACCGGGGCGACCTCCGCCCGATCGGGCTCGGCCAGGTCAACGGCCGGTACTTCTGCTTCAACACCGGCATCGGGTTCGACGCCGCGGTCGTCGAGCGGGTCGAGCGGCGAGGCTCGTGGAAGCGCTGGGTCGGCCACCCGTTGTTCATCTCCGCCGGCCTGACCACGTGGGCCAGCGGCTACGACCGGCGACACCCGCACTTCCGGGTCAGCGGCGACGGCGGACCCGACGTCCCCGACGGGTACTTCACGATCGTGCTCAACACCAACCCGTACACGTACCTCGGCAACCGGCCGCTCGACCTCTCGCCGGCGGCAACGCTCGACCGGGGCCTGGTGGCGATCACGTTCACCACGATGCGGGCGACCGCCATCTTGCGCTCGCTGGCCGGCGCGCTCCGGGGCGGAGGAGTGCAACCGGCCGATCACCTCGACATCCGGGTCGACGTCGAGAAGCTGACGGTCGAGCACGACACACCGTTCCCCTACCAGGTCGACGGCGACGCACTCGGCGAGACGACCCGGCTCGAGTTCGTCCACGTGCCCGACGCCGTCAACCTGGTGTTCCCCAGCGCGGGGTGACCGCCGGGGTCGACCCGGCGCGACCGAGCGCCCCGAGCGCCACGTCGGGCACGTCGGTGCAGACGCCGTCGACGCCCATGGCGGCGAACTCGACGAGGCGGGCCGGGTCGTTGCACGTCCAGGTGTTGACCGCCAGGCCCGCCGCGTGGCATCGGCCGACGATCTCCCCGGTCAGCGCGTCGGCCCAGGGGTGGATCGCCCGATGCCCGGCCCGGACGGTGCGCTCGACCGCGTCGCCGGTCGCGTCCACGACGAGGAACGCCGTCGGGACTGCGGTCGACACCTTCCGGCAAAGTTCGATCGTCGACCAGGAGAACGACGAGATCAGCCAACGGTGCGCGTGTCGCCGGCCGCGCCTGATCAGCTCGGCGATCGTGGGCCCGACGACGTCGAGGTCGACATCGGCCTCGTCCGCCGCGTTCTTGATCTCGACGTTGACCAGCATCCGGTCGCCGCAGGCGTCGAGCACCTCGGACAGCGTCGGGAGCGCGGCGAGCAGTTCGGGATCGTCGGGCGGCGCGTCGTGGTGGACGACCAGCCCCGCGGTCGGCGCCCACCACACGTCCAACTCGACGCCGTCGGCGCCCATGCGGTCGGCGGACTCGAACGCCGCAGGCGTGTTCTCGGGCGCCGTGCGCGGCGCGCCACGATGGCCGATCACGAGCACGAGCCCATATTCCCACGCGCGGGCAATCCGGCCGTGCGTCACACCGTTGGGCCCTTGTCAGCGCTGCGCTGAACGCCTAAGTTCTGCTCCGGCCGAAATGGGCGGTCACGGATCATTCACTCTCTGGCCAGGTGCCGCCGCCAACACTCCGAGGAGCATTCACGTGTCGATCCTTGCCTCCAGCCTTGCGCTCGGTGCCGCCGACGACGTCTGGCGCGACGGAGCCCTCTGTCGAGACACCGACCCCGCGCTGTTCTTCCCCGTGGGAACCACGGGGAACGCGCTGGTGCAGATCGACCGGGCGCGCGACGTGTGCAGCGAATGCGTGGTGGCCGACGACTGCTTGAACTACGCGCTCGACACGAACCAGGACTCCGGCATCTGGGGAGGGCTGACCGAGGAGGAGCGGCGGGTCATCCGGCGCAAGCGGGTCGCCGCGGCTCGGGCCGCCCGCGCCGCGGCTGCCGCGTCCTGATCGAGCGGGCTCGGCCGCCCGCCGCCGCCCGGGTTCAGTCGACGGTCGGCACCGACAGCTCGACCACGGTCCCGTGCGACACCGGCGAGTTGTCTCCGAGCCCGACGTCTTCGAGGTCGGCCGGTGACGCCGGCCGGACCTCGATCGTGCCGTTCAGCTCGGTCGTGACGAGCGTGCGCACGATCGAGAGGCCGAGACCGGTCGTGTCGTCGAGGTCGAATCGCGGGTCGAGGCCGCGACCGTTGTCGATCACCCTGACCGCGAGCCAGCCGTTGTCGTGATCGAGCACGACGGCGACATCGCCCCCGCTGGCCCCCTCGGGGAAGCCGTGGTCGACCGCGTTCTGGAGCAGTTCGGTCAGCACGACCGACAACGGCGTGGCCGTTCGGGCGGGGATCCGGCCGCCGCTGCCGGACACGGTGAAGCGCACCGGCCGGTCGGGTGACTGCAGACCCTCCTCGGCGAGCCGCAGCAACGGCCGGACGATCTCGATGAACGCGATGTCGTCGCCCGGCTCGCGCGACAACGTCTCGTGCACCAGGGCGATCGTGCGTATCCGCCGGACGGACTCCGAGACCGCGGCCTTCGCTTCGGCGTTGGTCAGCCGGCGCGCCTGCAGGCGAAGCAGCGACGAGATCGTTTGCAGGTTGTTCTTGACCCGGTGATGGATCTCGCGGATCGTCGCGTCCTTGGAGAGCAGCAGCCGGTCGCGCTTGCGGAGGTCGGTGACGTCGCGCACGAGGAGCAGCCCGCCGACGACCCCGTCACCGGCCGGCGGCGCGGCGAGCAGCGGGACGCACCGGCACAGGAGCGTGGCATCGGCGCCCTGCTCGAACTCCTCGACGACGGGCTCGAGACGCTCGAACGCCTGGCGCACAGGTCCGTCGTGGAACCCGAGCTCGGCGAGCCGCATGCCGACCGGGTTGGCCTGGATACCGACCCGGTGCAGGGCCGAGTTGGCGTTCGGCGACACGTACGTGACCGTGCCGTCGCCGTCGAGCGCGAGCACGCCGTCACCGACTCGGGGGGCCGCGCTCGAATCGGCGACGCGCCCGGTGAACGGGAACGATCCGCGCTCGATCATCGAGACGAACTGCCCGAAGATCAGCGCGTAGTTGGACTCGAGCTCGCCGCGCGGGCGCCCGGCGCGCACCAGCCAATCCTTGCTCAGCACCCCGATCACCCGGTCGCCGCATCGAATCGGCACGGCCATCATCCGCGACGGGGTCTGGTCGTCGCCGAGCGGGACGCCGCGCTCGATGTGCTGGCCGAGATCGGCGGCCTCCTGGATCACCGCCGACTCGGCGGCGTCGTCCCACGTGCCGATCAGGTCGGTCGGGTACATCGTCGGGTTGGTCGCCGGTCGGACCTGGTCGATGATCAGCCACTTCCCCTCGCCGGATTGGACGTGGAGCAGGAGATCGGCGAAGCACAGGTCGGCGAGGAAGGTCCACTCGGCGGTCAGGCGGTTGAGATGATCGACCTCGTCGCGGGTGAGGGTCGTGTGCTCGCGGGCGAGTTCGGCGAGTGAAGTCATCGTCCCCGATTCTGCCCGATCACGACGTCCCCCGCAGGTAACCGGCGATCCGGCCGAGCCCGGCCAGGTCGTGGATGTCGTCGTACAACCACGGGACGGCCAGCATCGCCGGTGCCAGCGTCTCCAGCTCGGCGCGCCGCTCGGACTCGCGCGAGGCGTTGAGGGCGAGGTCGTCGAACAGCGCCGCAACGTGGTGCAGCACCGAACCGACGAGCGCGACGTCGGCCTCGCCCAGGCGCGCCGCGACCTTCACCGCCAGGTCACCGTCGGCCAGCTCGACGAGCGTCGACGCACTCTCCGACGCTGCGGGATCGGTGAGCCCGTCGGGCAGCACCCGGTTGGCGACGATCGCACCGAGGGTCATGCGACGCTCCGCCAGGGCCTCGGCGAGGAACCGGGCCTCGTGGCTCGGCGCGGTCTCGAGGGTGGTCGCGATCACGAACGCGGTGCGCGGGTCGACCAGCAGTGCCTCGACCTCGCGCGCCCGCTGGACGAAGCCCCTTTCCATCGCCTGGAACAGGATGAAGAAGTCGGCGATGTCCTGCAGGAAGTGGGAGCCGAGCACGCGGTCGGCGACTTGGTAGAAGGGCCGCGATGCGAACGTGAACAAGCGCGAGCGGTACGGCACGGTCAGCCACCGGAGCAGCCGGCTGCCGAAGAACTCCGCCATCCGGCTGGGCGCATCGAGGATCGACAGCGCGTTGCGCGACGGTGGGGTGTCGACGATGACGATGTCGAAGTCGCCGGTGGCGTGCAGGTCGTGCAACTGCTCCATCGCCAGGTAGTCGTGGCTGCGCACGAACCGGCTGGTGATGTTCTGGTACAGCGGATTGGCCAGCACCGCGTCGCGGGTGGTGGCGTCGGGGGCGTGGCGGTTGATCAGCTCGTCCCACCCGGCTTTGGTGTCGAGCATCGCGGCCCACATCTCGCCGCGCACCTTCACCCCGGCCTCGGCGAACGCGTCGGGCGAGACCCGGACCGGCGTGTTGCCGAACTCCGCGACGCCGAGGGCTTGGGCGAGTCGCCGCGCCGGGTCGACGGTGAGGACGAGCACCCGGCCCTTCTGTCGCTGGGCGGCGGCGATGCCGAGTGCCGCGGCGATCGTCGTCTTGCCGACGCCGCCGGAACCCGCGACGAGCACCATCTCCCGGCTGGCGAGCAGGGCGTCGAGCTCGCTCATCGGCGGACGCCGCCAAGCGGTGGGCTGTCGCACGTGCCGGTCATGCCGTGTCCAGTTCGTCGGCGAGCGTGTCGGCGATCAGCGACACGACCCGCGGACCGGGGGCGCGGGCGAAGAGCTCCGGCACGGTGATCGTCGCGACCCCGGCGAGTTCGTCGTCGGTGTCGAGCAAGTTCTTGATCCGGTCGAGGTGGGACGCGCCGGTCCGGCGGCGGGCCTCGGTCAGCCGGGCCGATTCGAGCACCGTGGTGACCGCCTCACCTGCGACCGCGACCAACTCGGCACGTGCCTCGTCGAGACGGTCGGCGATCGGCTGCTCCCGGCGGTCGAACAACACCGGCAGCACACGGTTGGCGATCACGGTGTGGGCGTGCGCCCCGGTCTCGGGTCGGAGGCGGCGGAGCAACTCGGTCGTCTCGGTCACCGGCATCTCCTCGGGCGTGGTCACGATCGCCACCCCCGTGCGACTCGGGTCGCTGAGGATGTCGATCATCCACTGGGTCTGCTCGCGCACGAGGCCGACCTGGACCAGGTCGCGGATCACCTTCGGCGCACCGATCTGGCTGACGATGTGGCCGCTCGCCTCGGCATCGACGACGACGAGGTCGTAGTGCCGCTCGCGGACTTCCCAGCACAGCTTGCCGACCGCCAGGATCTCCTTGACGCCGGGTGCCGCGTCGGCGACGAAGTCGAACGTCTTGGCCAGCGGACCGATCCGGCCGATGAACGGGATCTTGACGAACAACCGCAGGTACTCGCGCAGCGAGTCCTCGGTGTTCATCGTCATGGCGAACAGGTCGGGGGCGACCTCGTTCGGCTCGAAGCTCAGCTCACCGACATCGAACGCGGTCGCCAGCGCGCCTTTGGCGTCCATCTCGCACACCAGCGTGCGCCGGCCGCTGCGCGCCGAGACCTCGGCGATGGCGGTGGCGATCGAGGTCTTGCCGACCCCTCCCTTTCCGGTGACCCAGAGCATGTCCAGGTCGAGCATCGAGGAGCTCATTCAGCCCCGTCGGTGGGGCGGCGCGCGGCCGGCCGGGCCATCGCTCAGTCGCCGCCGAATCCGATCCGGCGATCGCTGTCGGCCGAGCCGACCTCGACGTAGGCGATCTTCGCCGCCGGGACGCCGACGTCCTTGCCCCGCTTGTCGGTGACCCACAGCACGTCGGCCGCGCCGGTCAACGCCGCTTCGACACGCGACTTCAGGTCGTCGCGGTCCACGTCGTCGGCGAGCTCGATCGTCAGCTCGCGGGGGGCCTGGGTCACTCCGATGCGTATGTCCACGCTCGACACGCTACCGGGGGCCGGGCGCGCCGGATCAGGGCTGCGAGGTCAACGCGGGCTCGCCGAAGCCGTGATCCGCGGTGACGAGGCGGGGATCCCGGTCGTGGCCCGTGCGGCCGGCGTTGTCGAGCCTGACCTGGTAGTAGGTGCGACCGCAGACGGTGTCGTAGTACGTCTGCGCGCACTCAGAGCGATCCGAGTACAGCCACGTCACCATGCACCGTTCCCCTGACCACCCGGGCAGGAAGCAGCGCCCGGGCAGCACCCGCTCGAGCACCGGTGGCAGCTTCCGATTCGGCATCCATCGCAGCCGCCGGGTGTTTCCGGCATGCGTCGTCGTCGGGTACCAGACGATCAGGTCCCTGCTCGAGGAGTCCGCATGCACCGGCTGGCCGTCGAACACCGTGGGAAGGAACAAGAAGACGTCGTGGGCCTTGATCCGGTGGAGCCCGCGGCCGATCCAACGCAGGACTCGCCGCCCGACCGCGCGATCAGACCGCGGGAGGTGTGATCCCCGGCGCAGCGCGAGGCCCTCGCTGTGTCGAAGGTGATCCTGCGGGTACACCGCGAACTTGACGATGGGGAAGGGGGTGACCTGCCAGTCCTCACCGGAGTACGCGAAGCGGTCCTCCATGCGATTGTCACGGTGCCACGACCAGCCGAGAACGTCGACGGTGCAACTGCTCTCGAAGAAGTACACCGGGTCGTCGCCGAGGGCGGCGCGGGCGATCTCGACGACGCGGGGATCGGTGACGAGCCACTCCAGCCCGGGGACCGAAAGGATCTCCCGCTGCTCGGCGCCGTTGGCCAGGACCGCCTCGCGGATCGTGCGCGCTTCCTCGTCGGTGAACACCTCGGGGATGATGACGAACCCGTCGGCGCGCAACCTGGCGACGGCGGCGGTGAGTGACCGTTCATCGGTGACCATCGCTTCTCCTTCTACTGGGTGGGGACGGCGGGGTCGTGGCCGCGGACCAGCGATCACCTTACGCAGCTCAAGTGAGCCGGCGCACAGCCGGTACGATGGCGCTCCCCGAACGAGAGGAACCCGGTATGAGCTTGCACCTGGGCGACACCGCCCCCGATTTCACCGCCGAGACGACCGACGGCACGATCTCGTTCCACGACTGGAAACAGGGATCCTGGGCCGTCTTCTTCAGCCACCCCGCCGACTTCACGCCGGTGTGCACGACCGAGCTCGGCCGCACGGCCGCTCTCCAGAGCGAGTTCGCGAAGCGCGACACCAAGGCGATCGCGATCTCGATCGACCCGATCGAGGACCACCGCGGCTGGGCGCCCGACATCGGCGAGGTCAGCGGCACGGCGCTGAACTTCCCGATCGTCGCCGATCCCGACCGCACGGTCGCCGAGCTGTACGACATGATCCACCCGGGCGAGGGCGACACGTCGACCGTACGGTCGGTGTTCGTCGTCGACCCCGACAACAAGCTGCGCCTGACGCTCACCTACCCGAAGTCGGTCGGCCGTAACTTCGACGAGATCCTGCGGGTGCTCGACGCCCTCCAGGCCACCGATCGCGACCCGATCTCCACGCCGGTCGACTGGCGACCCGGCGACCGGGTGATCGTGTCGCCCGCCATGTCGACCGAGGATGCGCGGTCGCGCTTCGACAACGTCGAAGAGGTCAAGCCGTACCTCCGATTCGCCGACGCCCCGACGTCGTAGCCGCGATCTCAGACGGCGGTCGTGCAGAACGTGTCGCCGGCGGCGAGGCTCGACTCGGTGGTGACCGCGCCGAGTTGACCGTCGGCCTCGCCGGAGTACAGCTCGCCGAGCATGCCGCGCACCATGCCGCGGTCGACGGCGCAGATCACCGGGTGATCGGTCGCCACCTCGCCGAACGGGCAGTGGTTGTTGATGATCCGGAGCTGGTCGTTGCGGCCCTCGGCATGGGCTGCGAACCCGTGGGCGGTGAGCGCGTCGGCGACCGCCTGCATCGCGGAACGCAGCGAGCGTTGCCCGGCCTGGAGGGAATCGCCCTGTAGGCCCGCGGCCATCGCCCGGCCGTACTCGGCACCGACCTCCTCGGCCATCGCCTCGGCCTCGTCGTGCGGGAGGCGGTCGAGCGCGCGTCCGAGCAACGAGAGCAGCAAATCGTCGCTGCGCACGGGGAACTCGTGCTCGTCGAGCGCACCAGCGACGGCGACGTAGCGCTTGGACGGACGGCCGGCGCCGCCGCTCGAGATCCTGCCGCTGGCCACTTCGAGGTAGCCCCCGGCGGCCAGCTTGTCGAGGTGATGGCGGGCGACGTTGGCGTGGACACCGGTCTCCTTGGACACCATCGAGGCGGTCACGCCGGTGCCGTCCTCCCCGGAGTGCTCCTTGGCGAACAGGTAGATCGAGCGCCGCGTCGGGTCGCCGAACGCATCGGTGATCGCCGACACCGTCGACGTGAACGAAGGGCTCGTGGCCATGCGGGGATTCTACCTATCCGCGTAGTGCAAATTCACCGGGTGCTCGCCACAATGGGCGCCATGCCCGATACCGCCGTCACCGAAGACCAGATCGTCGAGGCACTCCGCCCGGTGGAAGACCCCGAGCTCCATCGCTCGATCGTCGACCTCGGCATGCTGCGAGGGGTCGACATCCGCGACGGCGGAGTCGTCGGGGTCCTGATCGCCCTGACCGTTCCCGGCTGCCCCCTGAAGAGCGAGATCCAGCGCAGGGTGACCGAGGCGGCAACCGAGATCGACGGCGTCGACTCGATCGATCTCGAGTTCACGGTGATGTCCGACGACGATCGCGAGCAACTGCGCCGCACGCTGCACGGTGACGCCGCCTCGACCGCCGGCTCGGGCTACGCCCACGGCCACGCCGAAGGGCGCGAGATCCCCTTCGCCAAGGCCGGGTCGAAGACCCGCCCGCTGCTGATCTCCTCGGGCAAGGGCGGGGTCGGCAAGTCGAGCGTCACGACCAACCTCGCAGTCGCGCTCGCCGCCCAGGGATACTCGGTCGGCGTCGTCGACGCGGACATCTACGGGTACTCGATCCCACGGATGCTCGGCACCGACCGCGACCCGACCGTGATCGACGAGATGCTCATCCCGCCCGAGGCGTGGGGCGTGCGCTGCATCTCGATCGGCTACTTCGTGCCGGAGGGACAGGCGGTGATCTGGCGAGGCCCGATGCTGCACAAGGCACTCGAGCAGTTCCTGACCGACGTGTTCTGGGACGAGCCGGACTTTCTCCTCATCGACATGCCGCCCGGGACCGGTGACATCGCGCTCTCACTGTCGCAGTACCTGCCGCGCGGCGAGGTGTTCGTCGTGACCACCCCGCAGCCCGCCGCCCAAAAGGTCGCCTCGCTCTCGGCGGCGATGGCGGCCAAGGTCAACCTGACCGTGCGCGGCGTCATCGAGAACATGTCGTGGTTCACCGGCGACGACGGGAAGCGGTACGAGATCTTCGGGTCCGGGGGCGGGCAGGCGCTGGCCGACGAGCTGGGCGTCCCGCTGATGGGGCAGCTCCCGCTGGTCAACGCCCTGCGTGCAGGCGGCGACGACGGGCACCCGATCACAGCGGTGGCACCCGACGCCGAGGCGTCGCGGATCTTCCACGAGCTGGCCCGCCAGATCGCGGTCGACATGCGTCCGAAGAAGGTCTACTCCGACGCCCTCAAGGTGATCTGACCCGGTTGCGGTCGCCGCCGCTGAGGGATCTGCGGCGGCCGGTCTGACAGCATGCTCTCGATGCAGGCCGTGCCGAAGTACCGATTCGACCGGATGGTCGCCGAGGCGCTCGACGACCTGCCCGACGACCTGCTCCACGTGCTCGACAACGTCGTGATCCTGGTGCGCGACCGCCATCCGCACGAACCCGACCTGCTCGGGCTCTACGAAGGGGTCCCGCACACCGAGCGCACCGGGATGGAGGGTCCCGATGTCGTGTCGATCTACCGGCTCGCGCTGTGCGACGTGTGCGAGGACGAGGAACACCTCGCCGAGGAGGTCTACGTCACGGTCATCCACGAGGTGGCACATGCCGCGGGCATCGACGACGACCGGCTGCACGAGCTCGGTTGGGCTTGATGCCGGCGACACCGACCGCGCTGGCGATCGCGCCCGATGTCGGCGTCGTGTACGTGCCCGTCGGCGGCGAGCGGACGGTCCTCGGCTGGGACGAGGGACTCCAACAGGTCGCCACGATGGAAGCGCTCGGCTCGACCCGCTGGATCTGGTGGAACCGCGACAGCGCGCTCACGCTGGTCGACTGCGGGATCCGGCCGGCGAGGTGCTGGGACCTCGGCGCCGTCCACCGCCTGCTGTTCGGGGGATGGCGCAGCGAGCCGGCCCGAGTCTGGGCCGCGCTCCACGAGCTCGACCCGGCGACGATTCCCGCACCGCTCAGGGGGGCGGCGGCGACGCAGCCCGACCTGTTCACCGACCCGGCCGGGGAGGGGGCGCCGGATCATCCGATCCGTCCGGACGGCCACCTGCGCCCGGACTGGGCCGGCGGTGCCTGGGCGGCCTCTGCGGCCCGCCTCGTCCACTGGTGCGAGCTGGCGGCGACGCTGTACGAGCATCAGTGCGAGCTGCTCGATCAGCTCCCCGAACCGGGTCGGGCGCTCGCCACCGCCCGGTCGGAATCGGCGGCCGAGCTGCTCGGCGTCGAGATGCAGGTCGACGGGCTCCCGATCGACGTCCGCGAGGCCGAGCGGGTGATCGCCACGTTCATCGGCCCTCGGCCGCGCGATGCGGCCGAGGCGGCGCGCGCCACCGCCGCCCGCGACGCGCAGGTACTCGCCCGGGTGCCAGGCGAGTACGACCTGCGCAACCCGACCCAGGTGAAGTCGATGCTGCGGCGGGCCGGCATCGAGCTGCCGGACACGAGGGCGTGGCGCCTGGAGGAGCTGCGCGACCGGCACCCGATCGTCGATGCGCTGCTCACGTGGCGCAAGGCGGAGCGCATCGCGACGACGTTCGGCTACGGGTGGCTGGACCAGCACGTGGGCGCTGACGGTCGACTGCGAGGATCGTGGTCGAGCGCGGACGGTGCGGCCGGCCGGATGACGGCGACCGCCGGCCTGCACAACCTGCCCGCCGACCTGCGGACCGCGATCGTTGCGGAACGCGACCACATGTTCGTCCGGGCCGACCTCGGCCAGATCGAGCCGCGTGTGCTCGCTGCGGTGTCGGGCGACGCGGCGCTGGCGCAGGCGACCCACGAGGACGACATGTATGCGCCGGTCGCCGAACGGCTCGGCGTCACCCGCGAGATCGCCAAGGTCGCGGTGCTCGGGGCGATGTACGGCCAGACGACCGGGCGGGGCGCCGAGGCGCTGCGCGGGCTGCAGGCCGCGTATCCGGTGGCGATGGACTACCTGCAGCGGGCCGACGAAGCAGCCCAGGGCGGCCACGACCTGCGGACCGTCGGTGGGCGCCTCGTCCGGATGTCCGCAGGCGACGCGACCGCGATCAGCGACGTCGATGCCCGATCGCAGGCCGCGGCGCGGGGGCGCTACGGCCGCAATGCGATGGTCCAGGGTGCGGCCGCGGAGTTCTTCAAGACCTGGGCCGCCCTCGTCCGGACGCGGTCGAGCGACCTCGGCGCGCGGATCGTGCTGTGCCTCCACGACGAGCTGCTCGTCCACGTCCCGTTCGAGCGGCGCATCGCGACTTCACAGCTCCTCGCACGTTGCCTCGAGGAGGCCGCGCAGCGCTGGTCGCCGGCCGCGGACGTGCCGGTGCGCTTCGTGGCCGACATCAGCGTGATCGAGCGATGGTCCGACGCCAAGTAGGGGGAAGTAGCGTTGGCGGCCGTGGGTGAGCCGTCGCGACCGTTGGAGCCGGCCAACGTCGCGCCGGCACCGGGGTCGCGCCGCGACGACACCCCGCCCGAACCACTCACCCCGATCCGCCCGATCCGGGGGATCTCCCGGGCGATCATGATCCTCGTCGGGATCGTCGGCGTCGTGTCGGCGACCGGCGGGCTGATCACGCCGGCGGTCGCCAACCGGGCGACCGATTTCCTCGAAGGGCGGGCGACCGCCGAGGAGTTCGAGCGGAGCTATGCGGTGCTCACCCTGGCCAGAGTCGTGATCCTGCCGGCGACGTTGGCCGCCTTCGCGGTGATCGGGATCTGGATGTACCGCATGAGCCGGAACGTCCGGGCCTACGGCCGGGAGACGGTGTGGGCGCCGCTGTTCGGGGTCGTCGGCTGGCTGCTCCCGCCGGCGCTCTTCGTCATCCCGCTGCTGATGTTGCGCGAGCTGTGGAAGGCCTCGACCCCGCGATGGTCGGGCGGGACCGACGCGTGGAAGCGCCAACCGGAGAACCCGATGCTCTGGGCCTGGTGGTTGCTCTTCGGCGTCGCCTCCCTCGGGTTCGGTGCCGTGCAGCTCGCAGCGATCGCCGGTGGAAGCGACCGCGGCACGGCGACCACCGAGTCACTCGCCGAGGGCATCGAGGGCGCCGGTGCGTTCAGCGTGACCAGCGGCAGCTTCCAACTCGTGACCGCGATCGTCTGGATCGTCTTCGTCCGCCAGCTCGCCGCGCGCCATACTGCGCTGACCCGTGAACGATGACCTGGGATGAGCCGGGCGACCCTCTACCTCGTGCGTCACGCCAAGGCCGGTGAGCGGCGAGCCTGGGACGGTGACGACATCTTGCGCCCGCTCAGCGCGGCCGGCTGGCGGCAGGCGGACGCGATCGGCAAGCGCCTCGCGAAGCACGGCGCGACCGCAGCGATCTCGAGTCCCTATGTGCGTTGCGTCCAGACGCTCGAACCACTCGCCGACCGCATCGGCCTCGACGGGGTCGGCACCGACGGCCGGCTGCTCGAAGGCGCCGACTTCGAGGGAGTCCTCGACCTGCTGCACGAGGCGGCACCCGGCACCGTGCTGTGCAGCCACGGCGACATCGTCCCCGCGGTGATCAAGGCGCTGGCCCGGCGGGGGATGCAGATCCAGAACGACCCCGACTGGCGCAAGGGGACGATCTGGGTTCTGCAACGCGACCCGCGGCACATCGGCACCGGCAAGGTCTGGCCGCCGCCGCCGCGGGCCGGACTCAGGCGAAGTTGTAGGAGAAGTCGCCGACCAGGAAGACCAAGGCGATGATGGCGGCCGAGATCAGGCCGAGCACCAGCCCTGCGACCGCCATCCCCTTGCCCGTGTACGTCGGGTCCTCGTTGCACTGTCTGATCGCGATGATGCCGAACACGATCGCCAGGATCCAGGGGATGAACACCACGCACAACAGGATTCCGACGATCCCGAGCACCAGCGAGGCGACGGCCAGCCCGTTCGTGCGGGTACCGGGACCCGCCGGGCCGCCCACCCCACCATAAGGCACGTAGCCCGGCGGTGGCTGCCCGCCCGGTGGGTACCCAGGCGGCTGCCCGCCCGGTGGGTACCCGGGCGGCTGCCCGCCCGGTGGGGGCGGGGGCGCTCCGCCCGGGGGCGGCGGCGGGGTCATCGACATACGGTCAGAGTAGCCAGCCGCCGGGCGACGAGCCTGGATCTCACCCGGAGGCGACCGCCGCCCGGATCTCGTCGGCGAACCCGGCGACGAGCTGGTCGATGTCACCGGGCGGGTTGCTCGCTTCGCAGCGCTCGACGTTCGGGAGCGCGGCGACCGGATCGTCGCGGAAGGAGTAGTCGACGATCGCCAGGAAACAGTACGGGTCGGCGTAGTCGGGATCGATCTCGATCGCCTGGGAAAGCGCCAGGCGGGCCGCGTCGAGGCGCTGTGCCGAACGCTCCGGGTCTGGGTCGTTCCGGGTGAGCAACGCAAGCGTCCATCCGAAGTAGGCGATCGCCTCGGCGTTGTCCAACCCCCGCGCCCGCTCCATCTCGACCACGCGGCCGAACAACGAGTTGGCGATGTCGAAGTCGCCGGTGCGCACGGCCTCGCGCGCCGAGGCGAGCACGGTGCGGACGTCGTCGCCGGGAGTGAAGCCGGTGATCTCCTGCCCCGCTCCCCGCTCCCCCCACGAGCTCGCCAGGACGGCACCGAGTCCGACTGCGGCGACGACGACCGCGGCGGCGATCAGCGCGGTCCGGCCCGACCGGCGAGGGGCGCGGCGCGGCAGCCGGCCGCGGCCCTCGTCGATCTGGCGCAGCACCGACGCAGCGCGGACGGTGTACCCGTCCTTGAGCGTCTCGTAGTCGTGGTCGTCGACGTCGCCGGCGTCGTGCTCGCGCTCGAGGTCGCGCAGCGAACGCAGCAGGAACCGCCGCTCCTCCTCCAGTTCGGCGAGACGGTCGAGCTCGGCGCCACTGCGCCGCGCCACCACCGGGTCGGGCGACCGCTCGAGCGTCACCGCCCGGCCTCCGAGCGCAGCGCGGCCTCGACGATCTCCCGGTCGGCGGCGGTCGGCACACCGATGCTCGCGGCCTCCCTCCGCCATCGCCGGAACACGACGGCCAGGCCGGCGAGGCCGCAGACGAACACGACCGCCGGCAGCACCCAGACCAGCGCGTCGAACCCGGAGGCCTTGGGCACGAGGAGCACGTCGGCGCCGTAGCGGGTCTCGAGGAACGCGACGATCTGATCGTCGCTCAGCTCGTTGGCCCGCACGAGTTCGGCCACCTCGCCGCGGATCGCCCGCGAAGCGGAGTTGCGCGACTCGAACACGCTCTCGCCGTCGCACACCGGGCAGGCGACGCGTCGCGTGACGCCGTCGATGCGATCCTCCTGTGTCTGGGGACCGGTCCCGCGGGTGGCGCCGACGGCGAGGAAGCCGGCGACGACGAGTACGAGCAGCACCCACCCGGGCCAGCGCTTGAGCCGGCGGTTGAGGCCCTTCGCCGCCGTCAACCGAACGCCTCGCGGTACTGCTGGAGCGTCACGCCGAGCTGCTCGGCGGTCACCTTGTTGATCAACCGGAGCTGGACGACGCCGCTCGGGTCGACGATCCAGGTCTCGGGTACGGCGGCGACGCCGAACGCGACGGAGAACTGGTCCCGATCCGAATAGATGATCGGCCAGTCGCCTCCGCGCTCGGCGAAGAACTGCTCGACGTCGCTGCGGCTGTCGTTGACGACGACGGAGTACAGCTCGGCCCCGTCGGGTCCGAACGCCCGCTGCTGCTCGGCGAACTCGATCAGCTCCGGATGCTCTTGGATGCACGGTACGCAGTCGGCGGTGAAGAAGTTGAGCACGACCCAGCTGCCCTTTCGCCGGGCGAGGTCGAACGTGGTGCCGTCGTCGAGTTCGCCGATCGCCTCCGGCGCCGGCCGGCCGAGCAGCGGAGATTGCGCCGACGACCCGCCGCCGGACTCGGCGCCGAACAGCACGACGATCAGACCGATCAGCACGATCGCGACGCCGAGGGCGATCCACGGTGCGAGCGGGCGCCGCGCGACGTCGGGCTGGGGCGGGGTCGCCGCCCTCCCGCTCGGCGTCGGTCGCCGTCATGCGGGGGCTCCGACCGGCTCGACCTCGGCGTCGTCCTCGCCCGCCCCGGAGGTCGGTGCGGGAGTGCCGATCGGTGCCGACACCGGGTCGATCGCCCTGCGTCGTCTCGCGCCCGGGAACGCGGCGAGCAGGGTGCCGACCGCCATCACCAGCCCACCCAGCCACAGCCACAGGATCATCGGTTTGACGAACACCCGGATCGTCGCCGCGGTGTCGCCCGCCGCTGCCCCTGGTTCGAGCGTGAGGTAGATGTCGTCGACCAGCCCGGTGCGCACCGCCGGCGTGCCGATGTCGGAGCCCATGTTGAGGTAGGTCGTGATCGCCGGGGCGTACGTCGTGCCGCCGTCGAGACGTACGTTGGCGGCGAGCACCCGCTCGCTTCCTCGGGCGTTGGTCGTCTCGCTGACCGACTCCAGCTCGAAGGAGTGCCCGCCCCACTCGGTTGCGACGCCCTGTTCCAGCGTCAGCGTCGTCGAGTGGGTGAAGCTGTTCGACGAAGCGAGTGCGACCGCGATCATGATCACCCCGAGGTGGACGACCATCCCGCCGTTCGCCCGCCCGATCAGCCCGTTCCAGCCCTGGCGCCGCGTGGCGAGCGCGAGTTGACGCAGCGCGGCCCCGGCGGCGAACCCGGCCAGGCCGAACGCGACGAGCGGGGCCCAACCGTCGGCGCCGACGACGACGGCAAGCACCAGCGCGCCGGCTCCGGCCCACGCCGGCCAGAACAGCCGCTCGCGCAGCAGCTCGGTCGACGCCTTGCGCCACGGGAGGACCGGCGCGACCCCCATCAGGAACAGCAGCACGAGCCCGATCGGCATCGACAACCGATCGAAGTAGGGCGCCCCGACCACCGTCCGGCGATCCTGGAACGCCTCGACGAGCAGGGGGAAGACCGTGCCGAGCAGGACGACGAACGCGAACACCGTGAACACGACGTTGTTGGCGAGGAACGCTCCCTCCCGCGACAGCGGCGAGTCGATCGCGCCGGGCGACCGAAGCCGGTCGCCTCGCCAGGCGATCAACCCGAGCGACACGGCGATGATGAGCGCGAAGAACGTGAGGAACCACGCTCCGACCGGGCCGTCGCCGAACGCGTGCACCGAGTTGATCACCCCCGAGCGGGTCAGGAACGTGCCGAGGATCGTCAGCGCGAACGTTGCGATCAGCAGGCTCAGGTTCCAGACCCGGAGCATGCCCCGGCGCTCCTGCACGAGCACCGAGTGGATGTAGGCCGTGCCGGTCAGCCACGGCAGCAGCGACGCGTTCTCGACCGGGTCCCACGCCCACACCCCCGACCACCCGAGCACCTCGTAGCTCCACCACCCGCCGAGCAGGATGCCGATCGTCAGGAACGCCCAGGAGAACAGCGCCCACCGCCGGGTCTCCATCAACCAGCCCTCGCCGAGGCGGCCGGTGACCAGCGCGGCGATGGCGAATGCGAAGGGCACGGTGAACCCGACGTAGCCGAGGTACAGGATCGGGGGATGGAACAGGACGAGGACGTGGTTCTGGAGCAGCGGATTCGGGCCGGGTCCGGAGGTCACGCCGAGCGCCCCGGCGGAGAACGGGTCGGCCGGGCCGAAACTGACCATGGCGAAGAAGGCCGTGATCACGAACATCACGATCAGCGCCCAGCCGACGAGCACGTCGTCGGTGCGCTTGCGGAACCGCCACGCGACCGCGGCGGTGAAGCCGGCGAGGACCAGCGACCACAGCAGGATCGATCCCTCGAGCGCCGACCACATCGCAGCGACGTTGTACAGCGGCGGCGTGTCGGCCGAACCGACCTGCTGGACGTAGGCCAGCGAGAAGTCGCGGGTGATCAGCGCCCGCTGCATCATCACGACCGACAGCACGATGCCGGCGAACGCCAGCCACGCGTACCGCGGCGACTGTGCGAGCAGCCGGGCGTCACGGCGGCGGATTCCGTAGAGCACGGCGAACGCGCCGAACACCGACGCCGCGAGCATCAGCGCGAGACCGGCCCGCCCGAACGCGGCATTGAGGCTTGCGGCGAACATCAGCGGTTCAGGCGCCGCCGCCGCACCCGGCGGCCTCGGCGTCGCGGACGCGCTCGTCGTTGACCGACACGTACTCGTCGGAGTGCTTGACCTCGACGCGATCGCCCTGCAGCTCGCCACCCTCGATCACACCGTGCACGACGACCGGGATGCACTCCTTGAAGATCCCACCCGGCTCGCCGTCGTAGTGCACCGGCATGCTCGTTCCGTTGAACGAGATCGTGAAGAGCGTCACCGCACCGTCGGTGACGACCGAGCCCTCGTCGACCGTGCCCTGGAGCCTGATCCGGCGATCGGCATCGCAGCCGTCTCGCACGCCGACCTCGTCGACGTTGCAGTAGTAGTCGACCGCCGAACTGAGGAACTGGGTGATGATCACGCCACCGGCGACGACGACCAGCGCGAGGACGAGCATCGGCACGAGGTTGCGCTTGCGGCGTGAAGACCCGGCGTGCGGCTGCTCGTTGCGGGGGGTGAGGTCCATGTCGGTCATATGCGATCAGCGGGTCCGGTTGCGAGGTGGCGGGCGGTTGACCACGTCGTGCTCAGGTCCAGTACTTCTCGTCGTCGGGGACCTGGCGGGCGAGGCGGCGGCCGTTGCGCAGCACGCGCCAGGCGTAGGCGCCAACCGTGGCGAACACGAGGGCGTAGCTGCCGAGGATGAAGCCGGCGTCCTCCATCAGGACTCCGTCCCCGCCGGCGCCACCTCGGCGCGTCGCGCGGCCAGGGCGGCGTCGAGCCCGCGATCCTCGAGCGCGTCCTCGAGGAACAGCGCCCGCGTCCGGTGGACGACCAGCCAGAGGTAGAGCAGCGTGAACGCGACCACGCCGACGAACAGGCTGAACAGCATCAGCCCGTCGATGTCGGGGTCGAGATCGGTGTCGAGCACCGTCGCCTCCTGGTGCAGGCTTCGCCAGAGCCGAACGCTCCAGTGCACGAGCGGGAGCAGCAGCACGGCGAGCAGGCCGACCACCGCACTCCGCCGGGCCCGCTGCTGGTGGCCGCCGCCGAGGCGGCGCACCGCGAGGTAGCCGACGTAGGTGACGAACAGCAGCGCGGTCGTCGTCAGGCGGGCGTCCCACTGCCAGAAGACGCCCCAGGTGAGCCGACCCCACAGCGCGCCGACGACGAGGGTGACGGCGACGAACACGACGCCGATCTCCGCGCTGGCGCCGGCGAGGCGATCCCAGCCGAGGCGGTGATCCTTGCGGAACAGGTACATCGCCGAGGCGAACGCGGTGACGACGAACGCGAGGTAGGCGATCCAGATCGTCGGCACGTGGACGTAGAGCAGCCGGACCGCCTCGCGCTGATCGCGATCCTCGGGAGAGAAGCCGAGGCCGAAGGCGACGAGCCACACCATCGAGATGATGGTGGCGAGGCCGAGCACGCGTGTCCCGCGGCTGGCGGTCGTCCTCCTCGAGCCGACCGCGTCGCCGGGTGGACCTCCCTCGGTGGCCGTCTCGTGGGGATCGATCGTGGTCATCTCGCTCTATTCGTCGATGAGCGGGCCGAAGGCCAACGATCCCCCGACACCGAAGGCGACGGCGAAGACGACCAGCAGGCCCACCCAGGGCCAGCCGTCCGACACCACCGCCCCTGCCGTGCCGAGCGCTGCTTCGACCGCTCGTGTTGCTCCGATCAGGACGGGCGCCACCGCCGGGAGCGTGAGCAGCGGGAGCAACGTCTCGCGACCCCTGAACCCTGCGGCAAGGCCTCCGTACAGGGTACCGACCGCGGCGAGACCGCACGTCGCGGAGATCAGCGTCGTGACGAGAAGCACAACCCCGGCCGGGCGGATCGTCTCGCCGTACAGGATCACCGCGGCGAACAGCAGCACGACCTCCAGCACGAGCAACTGGACGGCGAGGCCGATCGTCTTGCCGAGGTAGATCGCCCGCGGGTCGACGCCCGCGACGCGCATCGCGTCGAGCGCACCGTCGTCGGTCTCGATCGCGAACGAGCGCTGCACCAGCACGAGCAGGCTGAACATCGTCGCCAGCCAGACCAGGCCCGGGGCGACCCGCTCGAGGACCTGCTGGTTGGCGTCGAGCGCGAAGGCGAAGATCACCATCGTCACGCCGGCGAACGGGAGCACCTGATTGGTGACGACACGGCTGCTGCGCTCGATCCGCAGGTCCTTGGCCGCGATGAGCCGGGCGATGCGCCAGGCGCTCACGACCGGGCCTCGCGCACCTGCCCGGCGACGACGTCGACGACCCGCGTGGCCAGCGAGCCGGCCCGTTCCAGCTCGTGGCTGGCGACGATGATCGTCGCGCCGGACCGTGCGGCCTCGCGCAGCGTCGCGTCGAGCTCGTCGCGTGCGCTCGCATCGAGCCCGGCGTGCGGCTCGTCGAGCAGCCACAGCCGGGCGCGACGGGCGACGAGCGCGGCGAGCGCGGTGCGCCGCCGCTGACCGGCGGACAGCTTTCGCACCTGCACGTCTGCCAACCGCTCGCCGACGCCGAGCCGGTCCATCGCCGTGCGGACCTCGCCGTCGCTGGCACCGACCGTCGCCCCCCAGAAGCGCACGTTCTCGCCGACCGTGAGGTCCGCGTACAGGCCGTTCTGGTGCCCGAGGAGACCGACGAGCGGGCGGATGTCCTCGCGCTGCGTGGCGAGATCGAGGCCGAGTACCGCGCCGGTGCCGCGCACGACGGGCAGGAGCCCGGCGCACAGCCGGAGCAGCGTCGTCTTCCCCGCACCGTTCGGCCCGCGCAGGAGCACGATCTCGCGCCGGCCGACCTGCAGCGACGCTCCGGCCAGCGCCGGGAACGCGCCGAGCACGGCGACGACCTCGTCCAACGCGACGACGGGCGTCTCTGCGGTCGGTCCGGTGCTCATCGCGATCGACGCCACGCTACGGCGGTCGCCGTCGAGCGCGCGAACCTCGCTCCCGGTCGGTGCGGCCGCCGCCGTCGCTCGATGGCGACGTTGTAGCGTCGAGGTCCGTGGCCGAGATCGAGGAGTCGGTGGTGGATCGCGCCGATTCCGGCGCCGGACGCGGATCGGCCGGTGCCGGCGGCCGCGGCGAGGACCGGCCGAGCGGGCTGAACGCTTCGCCCAGCGCAGCGAACGGCTCGTCCGGCCGCGCCACCGGCGACGGTGGCCTCGTCCCGTCGTCGAAGCCGACCAGGCGAGACCGACCCCGGAAATGGGACCGCCCGCCACCACCCCACGACTGGCGATGGTGGGTCGGCAACGTCGGCAAGGTGCTGGTCGCGATCGGGATCTTGATGTTCGGCTTCGTCGCGTACCAGCTGTGGGGCACCGGCATCGAGACCGCGCGCGCCCAACGATCGCTGGCGAGCGACTTCGAGGAATCACTTGCCAGCGCGCCGGCGATCGACCCCGACCTGGCGGTGACGCTCGACGACACGACGACGGACGGCGCGGCGGCGGACGGCGCGACGCCGGACGACCCCGGCGCCGCTACGAGCGATCCGCCCGCCGGCGACCCGCCACTCGACGAGCCGCTCGCCGAGGACATCCCCCTCGTGCTGCCGGTCGAGGCCCAGAACATCCCCGAGGTGGAAAACGGCGACGCGCTCGCCCGCATCGAGATCCCGGCGATCGGCGTCGACGACATCGTGGTCGCCGGCGTCAACGTCGGCGACCTCAAGAAGGGGCCTGGCCACTTCCCGGACACGCCACTGCCCGGCCAACTCGGGAACGCGGCGATCGCCGGGCACCGGACGACCTACGGGCAACCGTTCTTCGATGTCGACCGACTCGTCGTCGGCGACGAGATCCGGGTGACAACGCTCACCGGCACGTACGTGTACCGGGTCACCGGCCAGCAGATCGTGCCGCCGAGCGCCGGCGAGGTCGTGGCAACGACCGATCCGACACGCGCCATGCTGACGCTCACGTCCTGCCACCCGAAGTGGACGGCACGGGAGCGGATCGTGATCTCCTCCGAGCTCGACACGGCCGCGTCGTCGATCGTCGGCGAGCCGGTCATCAACTACGGCCGGCCGCATGACGCGATCGAAACGCCCGCCGTCGCGGCCGGCGACGCGACCGTCGTCGAAGGCACCGCGCCGCTGACGACGACGGCGGGCGACGACGCGCGGACCGTGTCGGGGAGCCCGGACCGACCATCGACGGTCGGCATCGAGGCGCTCGGATCCGCCGCGGCGAGCGACGGCGTCTCCGACGCCTTCGCCGAGGGCTGGTTCAGCGACCCGGGCGCCAACCCGCAGGTGTTGTTCTGGGGATTGCTGCTCGCCCTGATCGGCATCGCCGCCTACCTGCTGAGCCGACGGTTCCGGAGGGACTGGCTCGGCGCGATCGCCGGCATCGTCCCGTTCGTGGTCGTGCTCTACTTCTTCTTCCAGAACGTCAACCGGCTGCTCCCGCCGAACCTCTGAGCGAGCCTCCGCACGCCACACAACGTCTTCCTCAGCCGGAAGACATCGTCGTCCGATCAGGGGAACCGACAGGGCAAGGTGTCACATGTGACCACCCCGAGGTCTCGGTCGCGGCTGAGTGTTGCCGGGTGCTCGTAGCGGGCCGAAGGGTGCGGAGTCGCCGCGGATCTCATCCGGATCACGGCGTGTGAGAGCAGGCGGCTCGGCGGCGAGCGACGAACCCGACTCGGCGTCGACACCCCGAACGTCCCGCCCGAGTACAACTAACTCCCGGTGAAGCCGGGGGGGCGCTTGGCGAGAAACGCTTTGCGGCCCTCGACGGCGTCACGGCTGGCCCACGCCGCGGCGCGGGCCGCTTCGACGGCCTCGACGGTCGGGGGCTCGGGCTGTGCCCGCTCGAGGGCGAGCTTGTGGCCGGCGATCGTCAATGGTGCGAGCTCGGCGAGGTGACGCGCCCAGTCGAGCGCGACGTGCAAGCCGCCGAGCCGGTGGACCGCACCGAGTTGGTGCAGCCGCTCGCCGGTGTAGGTCTCGGCGCCGAGCAGCATCGCTCGGGCGACCGGCGGCGTGAACTCCGAAGCCAGGCGGCGCACGGTCCAGTGGTCGACGACCAGACCGAGCTTTGCCGCCGGCACGCCGACCACGCTCTCGGGCGTCGTCACCCGGAGGTCGGCCGCCACCGCCAGCTGCGCACCGGCGCCGAGGGCCGGCCCGTCGATCGACGCGATCACCGCCACCGGGAGCCGACCGAACCCGCGCAGGACCGATGCGAGGTCGCGAGCGAACTCGCCCTCCTCCACTCCGTTGAGATCGGCGCCGGCGCTGAACGCCGGCGGGGCGCCGGTCAGCACGACCGCCCGCACGTCGTGGGGCACCAGCGCGCGCAGTTCCGCCTGGGCATCGAGGAGGGCGCGCAGCGTCGGGTGATCGACGGCGTTGCGGCGCGCCGGGCGATCGAGGGTGAGCACGACGACGCGCCCGTCCCGATCGATCCGCACGCTCACCGGTCGACCCGAGCGGTGATGTCGATCGCGGGTGCTCCGTCGGGATCCGCTCGTACCATGGCGCGACTGTATGCCGCCACCGTCGTCCGATCCCGCTGCTGACCCGGTGCGCGTCCGCCGGGCGCAGGTCGCGCGGTGGACGCTGCTCGCCAACCGCGTCGGCTACCTGTTCGTCGCGCTGGCGATGGCGCTGTTCTTCATCGCCTTCGCCATCGGCTTCTCGTCGACGATGGCCGGGCTGGTCGTCGCCAGCCTGCTGATCGGCTGCGTCCTGCTCGCCCCGTCGATCATCATCGGCTACGCGGTCAAGGCCGCCGAGCGCGACGACCGAGAGCGCGGGCTCTGAGCTGATCTGTTCGGGGTCTGACCCCGAACAGATCACCGGCCGGTTACCCTTCAGTAACGTATGTCGCAACGATTGACCGCACCCGCCCGTCGGGAGCAGATTCTGAACGTGGCACTCGAGGTGTTCGCCCGCGCCGGGTTCCACGGCTCGTCGATGAACGACGTCGCCGACGCGGCCGGGGTGACCAAGCCGGTGCTGTACCAGCACTTCGACTCCAAGCGCGAGCTGTACCAGGCGTTGCTCGAGGAGGTCGGCAGCCGGCTATTGCACCACATCTCCAAGGCCACGGCCGAGGCCACGGACGGCAAGAGCCAGACCGAGCTCGGTTTCCGGGCCTACTTCCGCTGGGTCGCCGAGGACCACGACGCGTTCCTGCTGCTGTTCGGCTCGGGATCGCGCCGGGACGGCGAGTTCGCCACCGCCGTCCGCCGGATCACCGCCGAGGCCGCCGAGGCGATCGCCCCACTGATCGCCGTCGACATCGACGAGGCGCATCGCAGGACGCTCGCCCATGCGCTGGTCGGCCTCGCCGAGGGCGCGAGCCGTCGCCTCGTCGAGGTCGGCGACGCGTTCGACCCCGACGAGATCGCCCGCGAGGTCTCGGCCCTGGCCTGGGCCGGGCTGCGCGCCGTCCAGCGCGTCGACTGAACGCTCGCCCCGATGCCTCGCCGGCACCGGCGGCCAGGCATCATGGGCAGATGGCGCGCGAGAGCAAGCGACCCCCCGGCATCGGGGAACGCCTCGTCGACGCCGTCGTCGGTCCGTTCGTGTCGCCGGTCGTCGACAACGTCGACATCAACGAGGTGGCCGAGCGCATCGACGTCGACCACCTGCTCGGACGGGTCGACGTCAACGCGGTCCTCGACCGGATCGACGTCAACGCGCTGCTCGACCGCATCGCCGTCGACGCGCTGCTCGACCGCGTCGATGTCGATGCACTGCTCGACCGGGCCGACGTCGACCGCTTGCTGGCACGGGCCGACGTCGACGCGTTGATCGGCCGGGTCGACGTCGACGGGCTGATCGGCCGGGTCGACGTCGGGGGCTTGATCGGCCGGGTCGACGTCAACGCGCTGATCGGCCGGGTCGACGTCAACGCGCTGATGGAGCGGGTCGACGTCAACGCGCTCGTCGAGAAGACCGAACTGGGGGCGATCATCGCCCAGTCGACGACCGGGGCGTTCGGGCAGGTCCTCGACGTGGCCCGCAGCCAGGTCGTCAGCCTCGATCTGCTGGCGCACGGTGTGGTCAACCGCCTGATCGGGCGAGGAAAGGTCCGGCCCGGCATCCCCCCGCTGTTGGCCGAGGAAGCATCGACATGACCCGATACGTCGCGCCCGACCGCGACATCGACCTCCAGGGGCACTACGCGGGCATGGTCAGCCGACTCCTCGCATGGGTGATCGACGCGTTCGTCGTCAGCCTGATCTTCGGCCTGATGCTCTCGCTCGTCCGGCTGGCGATCGACGTGGTGACCAGCCGGGAGATCGACCCGTCCAATTACGGGATCGCGATCGTGATCGCCTTCGGGCTCTGGTCGATCATCTACTTCGCCGTGCCGTGGGCGATGAGCGGCAAGACGGTCGGAATGGCGGTGCTCGGTATCCAGGTACGGCGCAGCGACGGCGGGTACGTGGACGGCAAGCACGCGCTCATCCGTGTGCTGATGTTGCCGTTGAGCTTCGCGCTGCTCGGAATCGGGCTGATCATGGGCTTGTTCCAGCGCGAGCACCGGTGCCTGCACGACCTCGCGGCCGGCACGTGTGTCGTGTACTCGTGGGACGCCCGCCGGGCGCGGCTGCGGCTGCTCACTCGGGGGTGAGGCACCGCGAACCGCACAAGGCGTGAGGGGACGTTGTGATTCCGTGACATTCGGTGGCACGCATCGTCGCCTCGTGATACGGTTGAGTGATCCCACGACCTTCCCGGTCGACCACAGTCCGTGTTCTGGTATGGGGAATCCAGGGGACGGCGAATCGCACGGCACGCACCAATTGCGGTGTCAGCCTTGCGAGCGTTCATACAACGTTGGATCCTGAGCCGCTACGTCGCGGATTCTGATTCCTTCTGGTCGCCCGAGACGTCTTGCCAGATACCAGCGATGACCAAGCCAGACATTGGAGACGTACTATGCCCATCCCGCCACCTGCCGGAGTTCCTCTCTCGCTGACCGCCGCGACGCCGTCGAAGCTCGACCCCGCGACGCTCAAGGAACAGTTGAAAAACATGGGACTCGACTGCTCGCAGCTCACCGATACGTTCCTGCAGCAGTCGATCAATGTCGTCGAGTCGCAACTCCACGACGGAGACCTTCAGTCATTCGCCATCACGGCGCCGACGGGGACGGTGGCCACCAACACGATGCCAACCACCCTGGTGGCCGCCGCAGTGCCAGCGGTCTCGATGGCTGCCGCCGAGGTCGGTTCGCTCGCCGCGGTGATGCCCTCGAGCCAGCAGGTCGCGATCGGCAACTGGACGGAGAACGACAGCGCCGAGGGCTACCAGCCGAACCTCCAGGTGATCCAGTTCCCCACCCACTTCGACTGGCTCATGACGCAGAAGGCATCCAACGGGTTTTCCGGCGTTGTCGACAATCCTCCTGCATACAAGGGGAACTACCCGAATGCTGCGGCGATTCAAAACCTCTTCATCAATGTCGGCGTCGCCGCCTCCTCGACGGTGGTCAAGGGCATCGACAAGGATGCCATGACCGCGACCTTCAGCAACGCGATTCAACCACTGGCTGATGCCAACCTCCAGAACTACAACCAGGCGGGAAGCCGCGCCATCATGCTCGTCGAGAACTACAACACCTCCACCGGTTACGCGGACGCGGTCGGCGTCGTATCGGTGGACTGGAATCTGCAGATCTCCGACTGGAAACGAAAGACCAAGGACGGGGGCGACACGCACCCCACCGTCCTCAAGGTGTCCGCCCGCTCGGTTCTCTACTCCGACGTCACGTTGCTCTGCCAGCACTACACCGCCGTGCTGAAGCAGTTCGGGATCAACCCAAGTTCGGCGCCCTCCTGCCGGACGATCTGAAGACCGCTCGCCACCACACCAGCCGCCGATAGACAAAGGACCAGCCATCATGCCCATTCCGCCCCCTCCCGCCAGCAGTGTCAAGATCTTCGACTCCGATCCCGGGCCGGCGACCCAAGTCCTCTTCGATCAGGGCATCAAGTCGACGAGCACCGAGTCCGAGGCACTGTCGATCATCCTCTTCAGCCCCAACCTCCAGCTGATCGCGTCATTGGACAACACCCAGTCCGAGGTGACAAGCACGTACACGACTTCGGTGAGCCATGGTTTCACGTTCAGTTCGACACAGACCTTGAGCATCACGGAGGAGGTCGGTGTCAACATCGAGATCGTTACCGAAAAGACGTCCGTGACATTTGCGCTCTCCTTCACCGAACAGTGGTCGACCACCCAGACGCGCACCATGTCATTCCAGTGCCCACCGGGAAAGAAGGCGTTCGTCTACCAGGGAACGCTGATGTCGAAGTTGATGGAGTACAGCGCGTCGAGCGCCCAGTACTCATGGTCTGGCGCCGCGGCGAAGGCGCTGACCGAAGTGCTCGTCACCAGCGACGTGCCGATCGGCACCGCACCGTCGAACACGGTCAGCATTCAATCCTGAGCGCTGCGATCGAGGCGAGCGCGCCGCTTCATCCCAGCAGACCGGTACTCATTCCCGCGGTTCGGGGAGGGCGGACAGAGTGATGCGGACATCCAGGAGATGAGCACTCAGATCGCGATCGTTGGCATGTCGTGCCGGTATCCCGATGCCGACACGGTCGACGAGCTCTTCGAGAACTCGCTCGCGCAGCGTCGCGCGTTCCGCACGTTGCCGCCGAAACGACTGGCCGCGGAGTACTTCGATCCATCAGGACAGGACACAGACCGGTCATATGCCCGCCAAGCAGCCGTCATCAATGGCTTCGAGTTCGATCGTGATTGGTATCGGGTCCCCCGACAGAGCTACGACGTCACCGACCTCACTCATTGGCTCGCGCTGACGGTCGCGAGGGAGACCATCGAGGACATTCACTTCCGATCGCTCGGAGGTCATCCGCACAATGACGCCGTTCGCGTGGTCGTCGCGAATACGTTGGCGGGAGAGTTCTCGCGCTCCGGTTTGATGCGATTGCGTTGGCCGTACGTCAAGCGAATGGTCGCGGAGCACCTGCGACAGGAGGACCCTGACATCGACGAAGGGGAACTCCTACGTCGTCTCGGCGAGCTCGAACAGCGTTACAAGCAGCCCTTTCCCACTCCGAACGAAGACCTTCTCGCAGGGGGCCTGGCGAACACCATCGCCGGGCGGATCTGCAACCACTTCGACTTCAAGGGCGGCGGCTACACCGTCGACGGCGCGTGTGCGTCGTCACTCCTCGCGGTGTCCGATGCGTGCACGGCGCTCGTCGCCGGCGACGCGGACATGGTGCTGGCCGGGGGGGTCGACTTGAGCCTCGACCCCTTCGAGCTGGTCGGATTTTCCCGATCTGCGGCGCTGGCCCGCACCGAGATGCTCGTCTATGACGAGCAGTCGGAGGGTTTCTGGCCCGGCGAGGGTTGTGGATTCGTCGCCCTCATGCGCTACTCCGAAGCGGTCGAGCAATGCGAACGGATCTACGGCGTGATCAGCGGCTGGGGCATCTCCTCCGACGGCCGAGGCGGTCTCACCCGACCCGAATCGGAGGGTCAACAGCTCGCGCTCCGGCGCTGCTACGCCCGTGCCGGCTACGGCATCGAGTCGGTCGGATATTTCGAGGGCCACGGAACCGGTACCAAGGTGGGCGACGCGGCCGAGCTCGACGCGCTCATCACTGCACGCTTGGACAGTGGCGAACCAGTCCAGCGCGCGGTGATCAGCTCGATCAAGGCGAACATCGGCCACACGAAGGCGGCGGCCGGGCTGGCGGGGCTGCTGCGAGCGACGAAGTGCGTCGGTGAGCACATCCTTCCACCGACCACCGCCTGCCGGCAGCCTCACCCGCTCCTGGTCGAACATGGCGAGAACCTGACGACCTCGCCTCGACCGCAGAGCTGGCCGTCAGGCACGACCCCGCGTCGGGCAGGGGTCAGCGCGATGGGGTTCGGCGGCATCAACGCTCACGTGACGATCGAGGAAGCGCCATCCCCGAGTAGGAAGTCGATCGCGTTCTCCGACGGCGCCCACCTCGGTCGCCTCGCTTCGTTCCAGGACGCCGAGCTGTTCCTGTTCGCCGCCTCGTCGCGCAAGGACCTGATGTGGACGGTCAACCGCATCGCCGACATCGCCGGCGAGCTCTCTCGCTCGGATCTCACGGATCTCGCCATCGAGCTCGCCCGCCGAGCGACGCGCGACATGCTGAGGATCTGGAAGGGAGCCGTCGTCGCTTCGACCCCGGTCGAGCTGAGTACGCGGCTCCGGCAGTTGCAGCAGGTCATCGAGGCCGCTGACGACGACGCGATTCATCTCGACACCACCGACGGCTTGTTCCTCTCGGGCGCCGACGCGGCGGGCGCGGTCGGGTTGGTCTTCTCCGGTCAAGGTTCGCCGGCGCGTCACGACGGCGGCATCCACGCAGTCCGCTTCGAGGAGGTTCGGCACCTGTACGAGGACGCTGATCTCCTGTCGTTCGACGATCGGACCGACACCGACTTCGCACAGCCGGCAATCGTGACCGCATCGGTCGCCGGGCTGCGGATGCTCCAGCGGATCGGCCTCAGCGCGGAGGTCGCTGTCGGGCACAGCCTCGGGGAGCTCACAGCACTCCATTGGGCGGGCCACTTCGATGAATCCTCACTCCTTGACATGGCCAGGGTCCGCGGGCGCGCCACCGTCGACGGGCCGTTCACCAGCGGAGCGATGGCGGCGATCGCGGCCGACCAGGAGGTCACACACCGCCTGATCGGCGACCGAGCCGACATCGTCGTCGCCAACATCAACGCACCGCGTCAGACCGTCGTTTCCGGTCGACCTGAGGCGGTCGAGGATCTCGTCTCGAAGGCACGCCGTGACGGTATTGCCGCGACGACGCTCCCGGTTCGAACCGCCTTCCACTCGCCGGCGATGGCCAGGGTGGCGGACGTCTTCGGCGGTTGGCTCGACGACTTCGTCTTCCGGCCGGCCGAGCGGAGGGTCATCTCGTCGGCGACCGGGAGAGCGCTTCGGGAGGACGCCGATCTCCTCGCCCATCTCCGGAACCAGCTCGTCGAACCGGTGCAGTTCATGGCGGCCGTCCGCGCGGCGGCGCCCGATGTCGACCTGTTCGTCGAGGTCGGACCTGGCGAGTTGTTGACCCGTCTCGTCAGCAGCATCACCGACACGCCGGTCACGTCCATCGATGTCGCCGGGCAGTCGATGGCGCCCTACCTACGAACCTCGGGCGCCTTGTTCGTGCTCGGATGCGCCCCGACCATCGCGAAGATGTTCGACGATCGCTTCGCTCGTCGGTTCGACTGGAACTGGAAGCCGAGGTTCTTCGAGAATCCGTGCGAGACCTACGCCACCGAAGCCGCCGATCCCGACCCTGGACCCGCATCCGTCGATGCTCGCCGGCCGATGGTTGGCGACACGCTCGACCGGGGGGCCGGCACGCGGGATCAGTTGCGACAAGTCATCGCAGACCACACCGGACTGCCGGCTTGGACGTTCGAGGACAGCAGCCGCATGTCATCGGACCTCCACTTGAACTCGATCACGGTGTCGGAGATCGTCGTCCGCGTCGCGGTCGCACGGGGACTACTCACACCGGTCGATCCGGCCGATTACGCAGACGCGAGCATCGATGAGATCGCAACTGCGCTCGACCACCTCGCGGAGATCGGGCCGGTGGCTCGCAGCGATCGTTCGGGGTCGACACGCGGCATCGCGAACTGGGTGCGCGACTTCGAGGTCGTGCGCGGGCCGGCCGAACCGCTGATTCCCGGCGACCCGCGCGGGCACGGCGAATGGGAGGTCTTCGGCGCCCCCACGTCCGATGGGGACGACCTGCTGCGGTGCCTCAACAGCGAGGCGCTCGGCAGTGGGGTGCTCGTCTGGCTCGACGCCGACCTCGGATCCGGTCAGCTGAATCCGTTGCTCCCTGCGGCGCAGCGTTGCGCCGCACGCGCTCGGGAGTCTGGCGCGCCGCTCCGCTTCGTCGTCGTCCAGCACGGCTGGGGCGCGAGCGGATTCGCCCGTTCCTTCTACCTCGAGCAAACGCCGACCGACGTCCTCGTGGTCAACCTGCCCCGCACCGGAGGCATCCCGACGACCGACTGGGTGGCACGCGAGATCGCCGGGATGCCGGGCGGCTTTCGTGAAGTCTTCATCGACGTCGACGGGAGCCGCCAAGCGCCGCGGCTGCAACACTGTGAGACGTCGACGGCCACAACACCACTGCTCGATCGTGACGACGTCGTCCTGATCACGGGCGGCGGCAAGGGAATCAGTGCCGAGTGCGGCTTCCAGCTGGCCCGCCGCACGGGTTGCGCGCTCCTCGTCCTCGGACGATCCGCACCAGATGAGTCGCCGGAACTGGAGCGGAATCTCGACCGGCTCAGACTGGCCGGGGTGCGACTCAGCTACCGGATTGCCGATGTCACCGATCCCGACGCAGTCCTCGAAGCGGTCGCCGCCGGGACTGCCGAACTCGGCGCACCGGTGACCGGCATCGTTCACGGCGCAGGCCTGAATCACCCGCGAACGGTTGTCGACCTCACGGCTGCGGATCTCGAGTCGACCCTGGCACCAAAGGTCGACGGGCTCGGGCACGTACTCGCAGCCGTCGACCCGACGCGATTGAAGCTCCTCTCCACCTTCAGCTCGATCATCGCCCGTATCGGGCTCGAGGGCGAGGCGGACTATGCGCTCGCGAACGAATGGCTGAGTCACCGGACCGAGGAGTTCCAACGAACCCACCCGCGGTGCCGCTGCAGCGCTATCGAGTGGTCCGTGTGGTCGGGAGCAGGAATGGGCCAGCGTCTGGGCCGGCTCGATGCCCTCGAGTTGCGTGGAATCTTCCCGATCTCCGTCGACGACGGAGTGAGCGAGTTCCTGCGGATCGTGGACACGCCGGACCTCCCGACACGACTCGTCGTATCCGGTCGGTTCGGCTCTCCTGGGACGATCGACTACCACCGGCCGATGCGGGAGAGATCGCGCTTCGTGGAATCCGTGCTTGTCCACCATCCCGATATCGAGTTGGTCGCCGAGTGCAAGCTCGATCCGGACTCGGACCCGTACCTCGATGACCACGTCCTCGAGCACGAACGCCTCTTTCCGGCCGTCATGGCCATGGAGGCGATGGCCGAGGCGGTCGCGGTGCTCCTCGATCGGGATGTCGATTCGCCAGGCCTGGAGTTCAGCGGCCTCTCGTTCAGAACGGCGATCGTGGTTCCGGCGGTCGACACCGGAGACCTCGTGATTCGGCTCGTCGCACTGGCGGGCCGAGACGGTGAGATCTCGGTCGCCATCCGGTGCTCGTCGACGGAGTTCCAGATGAACCACGTCGAAGCGCGATGCCGAGTTCATGACAACGACCCGATCGCCCATCGGCCGACATCGAACGAGCCCGCGCGTCGCGATGTTGAACCATTCGATCCCAATCGGTCGCTCTACGACAACGTCCTCTTCCAACGGGGACGATTCCGCCGTATCGATGGGTACCAGATGATCGAGGCCCGGCGATGCAGCGGCCGGATCGGCGCAGATGGGGCGGCGCGGTGGTTCGCTGACGGCCTCCCGCAGAGTCTGGTGCTCGGGGACGCGGGCGCACGAGACGCCGCCCTCCACGCGATCCAGGCGTGTATTCCCCACAAGGTGGTGATCCCGATTGCCGTCGAGCAAGTGCGGACGTGTGCACTCGACCCGTCGAGTGCACACTTCATGTTCGCCACCGAGGTCGCCGATCGTGGCGACGAGTTGGTCTACGACCTGAGGATCTCGGACCCCGACGGCCGGACGTTGGAGTACTGGCGGAACATCGTGCTGCGTATTGTCGGGCAGCCACCGGGCTTGCGACTGGACTCACCACTGCTGATGGCACCTGTCTTCGAGCGTCGGGTTGCGGACAGCGCGCCAGACGCGCACGTCGAGGTCACGTTCGTCGGCTCGAAGGGCGGACGCCGATCGGGGAACGACCGATCCGATCTCCGGCACCGGCCGGACGGGAAACCTGACCCCTCCGCCGCCTCCCGCTTCCGGTCCGCGGCGTATGCCGGCCAGTGGAAGCTCGTCGTTGCTGCTGCGGTTCCGGTCGGGTGCGACCTGGAGGCCGTCGCCCACCGAGAGGCTGGCGAGTGGGAGTCGTTGCTCGGACCCGAAGGCTTCAAGCTCGCCCGGGTCGTCCGAGGGCTGATCGGCGAGGGCGTCGACATCTCGGCGACCCGCGTCTGGACGGTCCTCGAGGCCATCAAGAAGGTGGGCCTCCGCACGACGGCGCCGGTGGTCGTCGATCCGGAATCCGACGCAGACTGGGTCGTGTTCCGTTCGGGGGACTCGACGATCTACTCGTCGGCGGTCGCGGCGACCCCGACCGAGGCGGCGATCTGCGTCACGACCGCACTGCTGGGGCCCTGACGCGGATCGACGATCGCCCCTGGGGGTTCCCGCGCCGCAACCCCGCGTCGGCCTCAAGCAGCACCGCTTCGGATACACCTCGGACTTGCCGTCGGCGGCCCCAACCTGCACGGCGGATGCGGGCGACCCCGGGTCCGGTGATCTCCTCGGCGTCGAGGATGCACAGCTCGACGACGTGGCCGACGACACGAGCCGACAGCTCGGTCCCGCCGCCGGCCTGAGCCGGGTAGGCGAACCATCCCCACCGAGCGGGATGTCAGCGTTCCGACGCCCGGCGTCGACCGGCGGGCGTCGTCAACCCACCGAGTTGGTCCTCGGCCCGGTGGACGATCGCTCTCGCCGAGGACACGTCGCCGAGGGCCTCGTATGCGTCGGCCAGGACGAGGTAGCCGGCCTCGCTCCACGGGTCGCTGGCGAGCGCAGGTGTGATCACCTCGATCGCCTCGTTCGGACGGCCGGTCGCGACGAGCAGTTCGGCGGCGCGACAACATGCTCTGACGAAGCGGCTGCGGACGTGGATCCGCTCGAGGTCGAGCCACTCGTGGTCGAGGTCGGACGCCAGGTCTCCGGTCCACAGCCCGACCGCCTCGATCAGCTGCGGCAGGGCGTCCCCGGGGTGTCCTTGTCGCTCGGCGCGCTCGGCGCCGTCGAGCATCCGACGGAAACGCCACAGGTCGACGTCGAGATCACCGTGCAACCGGATCTGATTCCCGTCGAGGCGTACGAACCAGGTGGCGTCGCCCGCCGACCGACGGGGCTCGAGGACGTGGTGGAGGTAGTTCAGGGTCGTCCGCAGGTTCTTGGCCGCCCGGTCGATCGGCAGGTCGGGCCACAGCGCGCCCGCCGCCTGGTCGCGTGTGGTCACCGGGTTGAGCACCAGCCAGGCGAGGAGACCACGGACCCGCTCGCGCCGCCAGTCCGGGTCGGCCGTCGGGTGACCGTCGAGCAGGAGGTCGAGCTGGCCGAGCAGACGGGCCTCGACCCGTTGTGGGGGAGGCGACGGCGTGCGCGTCACGAGATCGCGCGCGGTCTCACCGAGCACGTCGTGGTCGACCCAGGACCGCAGCGCGATGCGGGCAGGGTCGCCCCAGTGCTCACACAGCCACGTCGCCAGCAACCGGCCCTCGTGGCGACCGGCCCGGACACCCTGCAGCGCGAGCTCCATCGCCCACCGCACGGGGAAGTTGGCGGCGAGGAACCCGGGCTCCGGCCACAACATGGTCGCCAGCGGGCCGAGATCACCGTCTTCACGGGCGCGCACGAGGGCCCGCACAGACTCCCGAGCCCGAAGGTGGGCTGGCCCGAGGTCGGCCTGGTCCCAGTAGTCCCTCGTCGACGGCACGAGCACATAGGGCAGGGTCAGGTGGTTGCGGAGGAACTGCTCGGAGATTCCACCACCGAGTGGGACGACGTCGAGGATCGCGGCGAGATCGGCGGCTGCTGCAGCGTCGTCTCCCTCCGCCAGCTTGATCAACAGCTGCACCGCAACGAGCTGGGCGGTCAGCATGAGCACCGGTTGCTCCCCGACATGCTGTTCGGCGACGCGCACTGCTTCGCGCGCCTCGTCGACCTGGCCGGCGTAGGCACGCATCGCGGCGATCCAGGCGCCGGCGATGTATCGGTCGCGGGCGCCGTGGCGGGCAGACAGACCTGCGGGACGGACGTCGAGCGCGACGTCGGGCTGCCCCGTGTACCAGTAACACTGCGACTCGGTCACCAGCGCGCCCGGGATCGGGATCGGCAGGGTGTCGATCCCGGGCGGCACGCGGGCGAGTGCCTCGTCGGGGCGGCCGAGGTTGCACAGGGCGTGAGCGATCAGATGATCGCGCGAGATCGCCCAGATCGGCGGTAGCTCCTCGTCGGTGATCCGTTCCAGCGCGGCGAGCTGGAGGTCGGGCCGGCCGACCGCGAGCGCCTTCCACGCGTCGCCGAAGGCGAGGAACGGCCGCGCCGGCGAAGAGCGCTCGGCGAGCGTCCCCATCCGCGCCATCACCGGCTCGATCCGGGCCGGGTCGCCACCGATCCGGGCCAGGTATCCGAGCTGCGCCAAGGCGACGAGCTCGAGCTCGGCCTCGCCCGAGTCTTCGAATCCGCGCGCCGCCCGGTCGAACAGGTCAAATGCCACCGCCGAGGTCGGGTCGCGTTCGCGCTCGATGAGCGCGTCGATCAACACGCCGATCGGGCGATCGGCCAGCGCGGCCGGCAGCGTGGCGCGCCAGCGGTGCAGCTGATCGGACCGGAGCCCACCGTCGACACCTTCTCGAACCGCGGTGGAGAGGCTGTCGATCACGTCGTCCCATCGCTCGACAGCCGCTGCGAGGGCGATCGCCCGGTCGTACTCGCCGCGTCGGCGCACTACCGCCGCCGCGGCGAGCACGGCCTCCGATCGCGCCGCCGGATCGAGCTCGGCGACGAGGAGCTCACCCCACAGGTCGTGGAGTTGCGCGTCGTCGCCCGACCAACGCACGAGCGGGAGCCCGGCGACCAGGTCGGCCAACGCCAGCCCGGTCACCGCCTCCGCGATCTCGTCGTCCCCGCCGCCGACGACGGCGAAGGCGGCGAGCGCCAACCGCCGCTCGGCCGGCAGCGCGTTGACCGCCTCCTGCTCGAGATACCGCCGTGACCGGGCCTCGATACCGCTCGAGGCGAGTTCGACGAACGCCGGCCAGCCCTCGGCACCGTCGAGGAGCCCGACGTCGATGCCGCGAAGGTTGGCGAACTCGATCTGTTCCTCGGCGGTCATCAACAGGTCGTCCTGATCGACCTCGGCGAGCTGTCCGGCCGCGTCGAGGCGAGCGGTGGCGATCAGCGGTTCCCGCCGCCCCGCGACCAGGACGTGACCGTTCGCCGGCAGCCGCGCGAGCAATCCTTCGATCGCACCGCCACCGGGAAGCACGTGGGCATCGTCGATCACGAGGCACACCCGCCGCGGCGCAGCCTCCAGCACCAGGTCGCAGAGCCGATCGAGCGGATCACCGTCGACGGGTCCGGACTGGCCGAGCGCGGCCGCCGACGCGCCGACCAGTCCGTCGAAGAGCCGATCGTCGTCGCGATCGGCGATCGTCGACGGGTACCACACGTCGACGTGTTCGGTCTCGTCGGCCATCGCCTGCGACAGCGCCGTCGTCTTGCCCGACCCGCCACCGCCGACGACGACGGTCAACCGCACCTCGAATCGGCGGGCGAGCAGATCGATCAGCCGCCGCCGAACCACGACCGGAACACGCGGTGCGGCACCGGCCCGAGGTCCTCCGGTCATGCCCCGACGATAGACAGCGCCGCGTCAGCGGTCCGTCAGCGGGCGGCCGCACCGTGGTCGGCGCAACCCGCTGACGCCTCGCTGACGCAGGGGCGGTACATCACAGGACTACCTCGATGCGGAACGGAGCACCCCATGAAGACGCTGATCACGATCGTCGCAGCCACGCTCGTCCTGTCGACGATTGGCTGTGGCCCGACCGACGAAGACCCCGACGCCAAGGAGAAGGCGGCCGAGGACACGGTCGGCCCGGAGACATCGGACCCGGTGCCCACCGGCGAGGTCGACCCGCCGGACGTCAGCGGTCCAGACGACGACCAGAGCGCCGACGACACCTCGAACGCCTCGGGTGCGGAATCGACGTGCGGAGTGGGTTTCGAGCTCAACCTCTCCGGCGAATGCGAGGCAGCGCCCACCGACGGCGCGGGAGACGCGACCGGTTGCACGGGTTCGAGCTGCGACGAGGCCGGCGGTTCGCAATCCGCGTTCTGTGGGACGATGGCGAACGTCTACGACAACCAACAGGACCAGTGGACGGTCGACTCGACCGATCCGGTAGCGGTCGAGACCATCGCGCTGGAAGAGCTCCGCTTGCTCAACGAGGCACTGGTGAACGCACCCGACTCCCTCGTCCCAGCGTTCGAGGCGTGGGTCGGCGGGTCGCAGCAGATCGTGGATGCGCTCACGGCCAGCGGATTCGACCCGGCGGCGGTCTCCCCCGAGGTGATCGAGACCGTCGGCGCCGCGTTGGCCGAGCCGCAGGCGCAGGTCGAAGAACTCGTCACGCTCGAGTGCGGATTCGAGCCCCCCGACGTGAACGAGTTCCGGCGGGAGGCCTTCGCCCAAGCGCTCAGGGACTGGATCGAGGACTTCCGCGACGACGAGATCGACTGCATCCTCGAGGTCATCGACCCGGACGCGCTGGCCACGGGACCCTCCCAAGAGGACCTCGTCGCGGCGATCAAGCAGTGTGTCACCCCTGAGCGCCTCGAAGCGGTGGAAGCGTTCCAACAGCTCGGCCTGTGAATCGGAGTGCGCTCGCAGCGTCCTACGGCTCGCTCACGTCCGGCCGTCGCGGCGCTTGCCGCGCCAGCCGGTTCGAACATGGTCACGCCGACCGACGGCCGCCGCGCGACCCGCCTGCACCCCAGAGCCCTCAGGTGCGATAGGTCAGGCCGCGGTACCCGTCGACGAAGCCCGCGGCGCGCAACAGCTCGGCGAGCCCCTCGGGCACCGTGCCGCCGTTGAACGAGTCGCCGTCGACCTTGCGGATCTCGACCGACCGCGCCCGGCCGTCCTTGACCAGCGCGACCAGCGCGTCGGCCCACGACGGGTCGACCAGGGCGTTCGGGAACGTGACGAGATGGTGGCCGCGTCGGTCGAACCAGACGAGCGCCGCGCCGGCCCGCAGCACGACGAGCGACGATGCGCTGCGGGCCGGCCGACCCGACGTGTCGGGCCAGGAGAGCGCCGCCCCGTAGGGCTGGGCCGGGTCGGTCGAGGCGAGCACGATCGGTGACGGCACCAGCTCGGGATGGAGCACCGGGTCGGGGGTCTCGCGCGCGGCGCGCAACCGGTCGACGGCACCGGGGATGGCGAACTGCGCCGCGCCCAGCCCGTCGACGAAGTACCCGCGCCGGACCTTGCCGCGCTCCTCCAACACCTTGAGCACACCGTAGACGTTGGCGAACCCGCCGGTGAGCCCCTCCGCCAGCACCGCTTCGCGGGTGACCACGCCGTACCGCTCGACGAGCTGGAGCGCCTGCGCGTGTGCCGACTCGGTCGGCGAGGGCACCGGTTGCACCAGCGGCGCGACGAGGCTCCACCGGCCCTGCCCGGCCGGGGGTCCGATGCGGTTGAGGCGGCCCGGCCGGGGCCGGCCGCGGGTGCGGGCCGGCCTCGACGCGCCCGGCTTCACCCTGGCTCCGGCGACGACCGAGCGGAGCGGCGCGAGCGAGTCGTTGGTGACCTCTCCGGCCCAGACCAGGTCCCACAGGGCGACCAGCAACTCCTGATCATGGGTGCCCGGGGCCGCGGCGCGGAGCTGACCCCAGAAGCTCGCACCGCGCGATGCGAGCAACGTGCGGATGGCGTCGTGCAGCTCACCCTCGGGCGCTTCGCGGTCCTCCCATCCCGGGGCGAGCAGCGGGAGCTGATCGGCGAAGCACAACCGGACGCGGCCGTCCTTCGCGCCGATCGCCCCTGCCCCGATCCAGACGACCTCGCCGGCGGTGCACAGCTCGTCGAGCATCGCCGGCCGGTAGCCGAGCACCCGCGCCGGCAGGACGTCGGCCTCGATCGTCGAGGCGACCAGCGCCGTCCCGGACAGCACGCCGAGTGCCTCGACCAGCGCCTCGACACCCCGTCGCTCGGCAGGGATGTTGTGCCACGCCGGCAGGAATCGGGCGAGGGCCTGCTGCTCGACCGCTTCGACCTCGCGCCGCAGCGCGGCGAGCGAACGTCGGCGGAGCTGGCGGAGCACGTCGACGTCGCAGAACTCGCGCGACACCCCGCCGGGACGGAACTCGCCGACGACGACGCGGCCGTCACCTTCGAGCGCGGCGAGCGCACCGGCGATGCGCTCCGCCGGCGCCCCGAAACGGCGGGCGACGTCGGCGGCGACGAACGGCCCGTGCGTGCGGGCGTAGCGGCCGACGAGCTCTTCGAGCGGCCGCGCCACCGGGTCGGTGAACGCCATCGGCAACCCGAGCGGAAGCGAGCACCCGAGCGCATCGCGGTACCGGGCAGCATCCTCGGCCGCGGCGAAGCGGGTCTCGCCGCCGACCGAGATCTCGATCGCCCTCCGCTCGGCGAGCAGCACAGCGAGCCACGCCTGGTCCGCTAGCCCCCCGCCGGCGTCGTCAGCCCCACCGGCCGGAGAGCTGCGCGTGCCGTCGCCGGCACGGTCGGCTCGCACCGCACAGCGCAGGTCGATCTCGGTGGGGCTCAAGTCCCCGACCTTGCGCAGCACGTCGTGCAACTCGTCGGCCGACCGAGCGCGGCGGCCGTCGGCCACACACTGCAGTTCGAGCTCGACGTCGGCGAGCACGTCCGGGTCGAGCAGCTCGCGCAGCTCCTCGGCGCCGAGCAGGTCGCGCAGCAGGTCGCGGTCGAGCGCCAGCGCGGCCGCACGGCGCTCGGCGAGGGGGGCGTCGCCCTCGTACATGTACGCCGCGATCCAGTTGAACAGCAGGCTCGACGCCATCGGGCTGGCCTTGCCGGTGTCGACGTTGACGACGCGGATCGCCCTCGATCGCACCAGGCCGAGCACCTCGCGCAGCGCAGGTACGTCGAACACGTCCTGCAGGCATTCGCGGGACGCTTCGAGCAGGATCGGGAACGTCGGGTACTTCGATGCCACGGCGAGCAGGTCGGCCGCCCGCTGACGCTGCTGCCACAGCGGCGTGCGACGGTCGGGCCGGCGGCGTGGCAGCAGCAGGGCGCGCCCGGCGCACTCCCGGAAGCGAGCGGAGAACAGCGCGGTCTGCGGGAGCGTGGCGACCACCAGCTCGTCGATGTCGTTCGGGTCGATCAGCAGCGCGTCGACCGGCAGCTCGTCGGCCGATTCGGGCAGTCGGATGACGATCCCGTCGTCGCCCCACATCGTCTCGACCGGGATGTCGTAGCGCTCGATCAGTTGCCGCTCGATCGCCATCGCCCACGGCGCGTGGACCGGCGTGCCGAACGGGCTGAGCAGGCAGATCCGCCAGTCGCCGATCTCGTCGCGGAAGCGCTCGATCACGATCGTGTGGTCGTCGGGGACGGCACCGGTCGCCTCGGCCTGCTCGTCGAGGTACTGCAGCAGGTTGGACGCGGCGAGCTCGTCGAGCGAGTAGTGCTCGCGCAGCCGCTCGGCACCCGTGGTCGCGTCGAGCGAGCGGATCTCGCGTACGAAGCCGCCCAGCGCCCGGCCGAGCTCGAGTGGCCGGCCGGGGCGGTCGCCGTGCCAGAACGGCATCTTGCCGGGCTGGCCGGGGGCCGGCGAGACGGTCACCCGCTCGAACGTGATGTCCTCGATCCGCCAGGTCGAGGCGCCGAGCACGAACGTCTCGCCCGGACGGCTCTCGTAGACCATCTCCTCGTCGAGCTCGCCGACCCGGGTGCCGTCGGGGAGGAACACCCCGAACAGCCCGCGGTCGGGGATGGTGCCGCCCGACGTGACCGCGAGCCGCTTGGAACCCTCACGGGCTCGGAGGCGATCGTTGATCCGGTCCCAGACCAATCGGGGCCGGAGCTCGGAGAACTCCTCGCTCGGGTACCGGCCCGAGAGGAGGTCGAGCACATTGGCGAGCAGCTCGTCGGACAGGTCGGCGAAGTTGGCGCAACGGCGAACCAGCGTGGCGACCTCGGCGACGCCGCACTCGTCGACCGACGCGACGTGGGCCACGATCTGCTGCGCGAGCACGTCGAGCGGATTGCGCAGGTAGCGGCTGGTCTCGATCTCACCGTCGATCATCCGGCGGGTGACGATCGCCGCTTCGAGCAGGTCGCCGCGGTGCTTGGGGAAGATCGACCCCCGCGACGGCTGGCCGACCTGGTGGCCGGCGCGCCCGATCCGCTGGAGCCCCCGGCTGACCGCGCCGGGCGACTCGACCTGGATGACCAGGTCGACCGCTCCCATGTCGATGCCCAGTTCGAGTGAGGACGTGGCGACGATCCCCCGCAGCTCGCCGCGCTTGAGCTGGTCCTCGATCACGACGCGCTGCTCGCGGGCGAGCGACCCGTGGTGGGCCATGACGAGGGCGGGCTCGTCACCGGCGCCGCCGTCGGCGAGGTCGCGCCGCTCGTCGTGCAACTCGTTGAGCTTGGCGGCGAGGCGCTCGGCGGCCCGGCGGGCGTTGCAGAAGATGATCGTCGACCGGTTGGCGAGGATGCGGTCGAGGATCTCGGGATAGATGCTCGGCCAGATCGAGCTGCGGCGCTCGGTCAGCGCCGACGTGGCCGGCCCGGGCGTGAGCTCGACGGTGACCTGGCCGAGGCTCGCCATGTCCTCGACCGGGATGACGACCTCGATCTCGAGCGGCTTGCGGATGCCGGCGTCGACGATCCGCACCGGGCGACGCGAACCGGGGCCGGAGAACCCACCGAGGAACTCGGCGATCTCCTCCAGCGGCCGTTGGGTGGCGGACAGCCCGATCCGCTGAGGGGGCCGACCGGTGACCTCCTCCAACCGTTCGAGCGTCAGCGCGAGGTGCGCGCCCCGCTTGGTCGTCGCCATGGCGTGGATCTCGTCGACGATCACCGTCTCGACACCGACGAGGGTCTCCCGGGCCGACGACGTGAGCATCAGGTACAGCGACTCGGGGGTCGTGATCAGCAGGTCGGGAGGGCGGCGGATCAGCTTCTGGCGATCGTTCGACGGGGTGTCGCCGGTGCGCATCCCGACCTCGGGGGCGACGAACGACTCGCCGAGGCGATCGGCCGCGAGCTCGATGCCCTTCAGCGGCGACCGCAGGTTCTTCTCGATGTCGAACGCCAAGGCCCGCAGCGGCGAGATGTACAGCACCCGTGTTCGGTGCGAGCGCTCCTCGGGCCGTGGCGTGGTCGTCAGGCGGTCGATCGAGGCGAGGAACGCGGTCAGCGTCTTGCCCGAACCGGTCGGCGCACAGATCAGCGTGTGGTGCCCTTCGGCGATGGGCGGCCAACCCTGGATCTGCGGCGGCGTGGGCTCGGGGAACGAGGCCGCGAACCACTCCCTGACCGCCGGCGAGAACGCCCCGAGCACCTGATGGCCTCCGATCGTCCCGAGGTTACCGACGGGGTGTCGCGCGCCGGTCCGGAAGCCCGACTCGGCCGATCACGGGCGCGCGCACCCGGTCCCGGTGCGCGCCGCGTTCGCACAGCCGGGACGGTCGAGATCGAGATGGCTGGCGAACCGGTCGGTACCGAACGCCAGCATCATCGCCTCGCCCGAGTCGCCGAGCGCGGCGACCCGGAACTCGAGAGCGCGGCCGGCATCGACCCAACGTTCGATCCGGCCGAGCTCGATCTTCAGCTCCTGGAACTCGTCGTCACCGACGAACCACCCCGTCCCCCAGACGAGCTTGGTGCAGGAGTCGCCCTCGCAGTCGTACAGGGCGACGATCGCGCCGACCGAGCGGTCGGTGAACTCCCGCGCCGCGACCCACACGGTCGCCTCGACCTGCCCGTCGATCAACGTCTCCGCCGGCGCCGTCCATCGGAAGCGTTGGACATCGAGCGGGTCGTCGGAGTACAGGTGATCGTGACTCGGCCGGATCGTGAGACCGGGCAGCGTGTCGCGATCCAGGTCGAAGTTGGGCAGGTCGATGTCGGGCGGATCCGCGGCGCCGAGTGGCAACACGGGACTGGATGTCGTGTCACCGGCCGACGACCCGAGGAGGTAGAGGCGATGCCGGTCGACCGCCGGGGCCGGGACGGTTGTCGTGCTGGTCGTGCTGGTCGTGCTGGTCGTGCTGGTCGTGGTCGCCGGGGCGCTGGTGGTCGTCGCCGCCGCGGTGACGGGCGGCTCGGTCGCCACCGTGGCGGCGACCGGCGTGGTTGCAGTCGTCGCGGTGGTCGCGGTGGTCGCGGTGGTCGCGGTGGTCGCGGTCGCCGCAGTGGTCGCGGTCGCCGCCGGGCCGACCGTGGTCGACGGCGCCGAGGCGGCGGTCGACGGTGCCGGGGTGGTGGTCGACCCGTCGTTCGACGCGCCGGCACCCGCATCGGGTCCGACGAGCAGTCGACCGCCTGCACCGAGCGACGTCGGGACGCCCGCTGCGGGACCCGGGTCGGGCGTCGCGACCACCGGGTCGCTTCCCGACGCCGCATCGACGCTCGACATCGGGACCGACTCGTCGCGGAACGGCTCGCCGCCGACGAACGGGATCGGCGCGCCGAAGGCGACGCTCTCGAACACGATCGCGCTGGTCGGTGACGCGGCAATCCCGACGATCGCAGCGAGGAAGCCTGCGCCGACCACCGCACCGGTGAGCCGTCTGGTGTCGTCCGCTCCCGCCGGCCCGGCATTGAGCGCCGCCACGTCATCGAGCAGGTCGGCCCACCGGCCCCGATCGGACACGTCGCCCGGATCGTCCTCGACCAGCCGCATCGTCGCCCGCACGCGCTCGGCGTGCCCGCGGGCGAAGCGGTCGTGCACGCTGAGCATCGCGACGAGCTCGACCACGTGTTCCGCGGCCTCGCCGGCCGTGTCGCCGGCGTCGCCGCGCGACGCGCTGTCGAGGCGCAGCCGTAGCTGGCCGGGGGTTCCGGCACGCAACGAGATCGCCGCTCGCGACGGCGCCGGGCCCGGGAACCTCAGCGTCAGCCCGACGACCGACGCCAGCGGGATCAACCGCTTGGTCACCCGGTCGGTGGCGAGCAGCACCACGGTCGCGGCGACTCCGATCGCCACCAGCCGGAGCAGCTCGCTGACGAACTCCGGAGGCGCGGGGAGCCACGAGGCGAGCGCGAACGCCACGCCGACCGCGACCGCGAAGGGCAGGGCGAGCGCGGCGATCCGGACGGCGCGGGCCAACGTCGGGTGGCCGATCCACTCGCCGTGCTCATCGTCTTCCATCGCTGCCTACCTGGCGCCATCCGTGAGTCGAACGGCCACGTCCCGCGCGCCGCCTCACCACCGATATCGGGCACCGCCGGGACGATGTGAAGCCGAGTCGCCGTCTCTTGACGCGATCTGCAGAGTCCGGAGCGATGCCGCTGCGCCGCTCGCCGCCGCGCCGCTCGCTGACGACGACGACGATCGAGCCGTGAGCCGACCGAGCCGCTCAGCCGATCGTCGGCGACTCGATCAACCGCCCGGCGGACATCGACCACGTCCGTGTCACCGCGACCTGCTCGCGCAGGGCGCGGTCGTGCGTGACGAGCAGGACCGTGCCGTCGAACGCCTCCAACGCCGACTCCACCTGCTCGATCGCTTCGAGGTCGAGGTGGTTCGTCGGCTCGTCGAGCACGAGGAAGTTGGCGCCGTTGGCCATCATCAACGCGAGCGACGCCCTGGTCCGCTCGCCCGGCGACAGCGTGGCCGACGAGCGCAGCACGTGCTCCGCGCCGAGCCCGAACTTGGCGAGCAGGGTACGGGCGCCGGGGACGTCGAGTCCGGTCTCGACCATGAACACCTCGACGATCGGCCGCGCGCCGAGCAACCGCCCCCGCGCCTGCTCCATCTCGCCGACGACAACACTCGATCCGAGGCCGGCTGCGCCGCCGTCGGCGGCGATCCGCCCGAGCAGCAGCTCGATCAGCGTCGTCTTGCCGCTCCCGTTGGCACCGGTCAGCACGACGCGATCGCCGACGACGATCTCGCAGTCGACCGGCCCGAGGCGGAATTCGCCCCGGTCGACGACGGCGCCCGACGCCCATGCGACCCGGTCACCGCTACGGCCGGGCGAGGGGATGGACAGGCGCAGCTCCCAACGGTCACGCGGTTCCTCGACGACCTCCAACCGCTCGATCGCCCGCTCGGTGCGCGCCGCGCGGCCGGCGAGCTGCTCGGTCTGGTCGATCTTGAAGTGGCGGATGTGTTTGTCGGCCTCGTCCGAGCGGCGGACCCGCGCCCGGCCCTGGCTCGCCCATTCCCGCTCGCGCTGGGCTCGCCGGGCGAGCGCGCTCCGCTTGACGTCGAACTCGTCGTAGCGCTGCTGTGCGTGCTGACGGGCGAGCTCGCGCTCGGCGAGATACGCCGCCCACCCGCCGCCGAACCGTCGCGCCCGGCGGGTGTGGACATCGATCTCGACCACGTCGGTCACGACGCGTTCGAGGAACGCTCGATCGTGGCTGACGAGCGCGACCGGTGCATCCAGCCCCAGGACCCACGTCTCCAAGCGCTCCAGCCCGTCGTGGTCGAGGTCGTTGGTCGGCTCGTCGAGCAGGACGACGTCGAAGCGCGACAGCAGCAGTGACGCCAGCGAACAGCGGGCCGCCTCACCACCGGACAGCGCGGCGGTCGGCTCGTCGAGCAGGCGGGGGGCCAGCCCCAGGTCGGCCCACGTGGTTGCAGCCCGCGCCTCGAAGTCGGCAGCGCCGAGCGCCAGCCATCGATCGAGCGATGTGCCGTACCGGTCGTCGGTACCGCGCCCACCTGCGGCCAGCGCAGCGGTCGCCTCGTCGAGGTCGAGTTCCGCCGCGGCCACACCGGTGCGCCGCGCCAGGAACCGGCGCACGGTCTCCGTGCCGGAGCGTTCCGGCTCCTGCGGGAGCAAACCGACCGTCGCCGACGGCGGGACGCGCTCGACCGCGCCAGCGTCGAGCACGGCCTCGCCGGCGAGGGCGCGCAGCAGCGTCGACTTGCCGACGCCGTTCGGCCCGACCAGGCCGACCCGATCGCCGACGGCGAGGTTGAGATCGACGGCATCGAGCACGACGAGCGGCCCATGAGCGACGGCGAGGGAACGAGCGATGAGTGACGCGGCCACGAGGGCACCTCCAGCGGAGCGAGAACGGGCGGGGGCCGGTCAGCGGTCGGTCATCGATCTCGATCGTAGCCGGTGCACCGCAGCGGGCACGACGGGGTTCGCCGGGCGGGCTCGCCAGTATCCTCTACGCCATGCCTGCGCCCGGCGAGCACCACCCCGCCTTCGAGGAGTACTGCGAGTGCATCTACGAACTCGACGAGGATGACGTCGAGGTCATCCAGGCGCGTATCGCCGACCGGCTGCAGGTCAGCCGCCCTGCGGTCAGCGAGATGATGAAGCGGCTCGAGGCCGAGGGCTTGATCGTCTCCGACGACGGAATCCGGCTGACCCCGGCCGGGCGCCAGCTCGGCGAGCGCGTCGTCCGCCGCCACCGGCTCGCCGAGTGCTTCCTCACCGACGTGCTGAAGCTGTCGTGGGCCGAGGCGCACCACGAGGCCGGGCGGTGGGAGCACGTGATGAGCGATTCGGTCGAGCGGGCGATGAACGCCCTCCTCGGCGAGCCGACGACGTGCCCGCACGGCAACCCGATCCCCGGGTCCGACTACCAGGCGCCGGACTTCGCACCGCTGGCGGAGGTCGCGGTCGGTACCGCCTTCACCGTCCGCCGCATCACCGAGGAGCTGGAGTTCGAACCCGGGCTCCTCGAGTTCCTCGAGGAGTCGGCGATCCAGCCGGGCAACCGCGGCACGGTCACCGCCTCGTCCCCCGACGGCACCCTCACGGTGGAGATCGACGGCCAGCACGTCGGCGTCGGCCAGTTCGCCAGCGAGCGGATCCTCGTCACGCAGTAACCCGCGTCAACACCCGGTGTCAGACACCCGGTGTCAACGGAGGGGGGCGGGGAGGTCGTCGCCGTGGACGATCGTCAGGCGCTGGGTCGAACGGGTGAGCGCGACATAGAGGGCGCGCAGGCCGTGCTCGGTGTCGGACACGATCCGCGCCGGCTCGACGACGACCACACCGTCGAGCTCGAGCCCCTTGACGACGCTGACCGGGACGAGCGTCACGCCGGCGTCGAGCCCGGTCCGGGTGGCGGTGCCGTGGTTGACCCCGGCCGCGGTGAGCGCCTCGGACACGGTGTCGATCATCGAGTCGGTGGCGATGACGCCGAGGCTCCCACCCGGCAGGGTGCGCTGCAGGTCGGCGACCTCCGCGGCGACGGTCACCGCGAGCTCGTCGACCGACGGCGAGGCGACGATGCGCGGCGGGGATTCGCCGACTCGAACCGAGTCGGGCATCCGCAGTCCCGGCGTCGCCACGGCCATCACCCGGTTCGCCAACTCCATGATCTGCTCCGGGATGCGGTACCCGACCGACAACCCGACCACGCGCGCCGGGCGCCGGTCGGGGAGGTGGGCGAGCACGTCGTCCCAGGCGTCCGGTGCGAGCGGGCCGGTCGCCTGGGCGATGTCGCCGACGATGGTCATCGATCCGCTCAACGACCGGCGGGTCGCCATCAGCAGCTGCATCGGCGTGAGGTCCTGGACCTCGTCGATCACGATGTGGCCGTAGGTACGGATCTCGTCGGCCTCGTCGGTCTTGCCGTTGCGGCCGACCTTGGGACCGAGCACGTCGAACGCGTCGTCGAGCAGGGCGACGTCGGATTGCGTCCACCGCACCTCGTCGACGCCGTCGGCGCGGGGCCGGAACAGCACGAGCGCCTCGTCCTCGGCGAATACGCCGCGGGCCGCCGACCGCAACAACGCCTTGGACCCGAACAGGTCGTGGAGGAGCTGGGCCGGGGTGAGCACCGGCCACATCCGGTCGAGCGCCTCGCGCGCCACCAGTTCGCTGCGCAGGGTGTCCCTGACGTCGGCGGCGCGGACCTCCGGATCGCGGAAGCTGGCGGCGAGCGCCGCCCAGAACTCGGATTCGACGAACCGCCGCCCGGCATTGTGCCGGCGGAAGCGCCGGCGGGCGGCGTTGACGATGCGCACCGTGTCCTGCACGCGCAGCCGGACGTACCCGGTTCGAAACGGCAGCACGAGATCGTCGCGCAGCGGGCGCTGCCGATCGCGCACCGCCTGGTCGATCAGCCCGACCATGCGCGGGTCGCCCTTGAGCCGAGCGGCGACCGGCGAATCGTCACCCGGCTCGCCCGGGCGCAGGAACTGCACCCCGGACACGAGATCGGCGAGGACGACCTGCTCCACGCCGGCCTCGCCGAGCGACGGGAGCACCCGCTCGATGTAACGCAGGAAGACGCGATTCGGGCCGATGACGAGGACGCCCTGGTCCTCGAGCGGGAAGCGGTGGGTGTAGAGGAGGTACGCCGCACGGTGGAGCGCGACGACGGTCTTGCCGGTTCCCGGACCGCCCTGGACGACGAGCACTCCGTGCTGGGGCGAGCGGATGATCTCGTCCTGTTCGGCCTGGATCGTGGCGACGATGTCACCGAGCGTGCCGGTCCGGCCACGTTCGAGCGCGGCGAGCAACGTCGAGTACCCGCGCAGCTGCGCGCCACCCACCGCCGATCCGTCGAGGCCCTCGTCGTGGCCGACACCGAGGTGCCCGTCGCCGAACAGCTCGTCTTCCAGGCCGAGGACGGTGCGGCCCTCGACCACGAAGTGCCGGCGACGGGCCAGGCCCATCGGATCACGGCCCGTGGCGCGGTAGAACGGCTCGGCGACCGGCGCCCGCCAGTCGACGACGACCGGCTCGCGGTCCTCGTCGGCGACCGCCAACCGGCCGATGTGGAAGCTCTCGAGCGCGTCGGGAGACTCGGCGTACCGGTCGATCCGGCCGAACACCAGCGACGCGTCACCGAGGTCGAGATCGGCCAGCCGTTTGACCAGCGCCTCGTCGAACGCGTTTCGCTCGAACCGGGCCTGGAAGGTCCCGCCGAGGTCGGCCTCGCTGAGATCGCGCAGTCGCCACGCGGCTTCGCGGCTGGTCCTCAGGCACTCGTAGGCGTGGTCGACATACGCCTGTTCGTCGGCGAGATCGGGATGCTGGTGGGTCATATCGGGGTCCGACAATGCTATCGGCGCGAACCCCCGGTGGCAGCCCGGCCTCCGATCGAAATCGGACCGGCGGGCGGGTAACGTCCTGGTCGCCATGCACCCCGCCGCACCCGGCGACATCGACGTCCCCGACGTCGATGCGCGCGACCGAGCCCCCTTCCTGGCAGCCGCGTGCGGAGCGCGCCCCCGTCACACGCCGGTGTGGTTCATGCGTCAGGCCGGGCGTTCGCTTCCCGAGTACCGCGCGGTGCGTGGCGACGGCTCGATCCTCGACGCGATCAAGCAGCCGGAGCTGGCCGCCGAGATCACGCTCCAACCGGTCCGCCGCTACGGCGTCGACGCGGCGGTGCTCTACAGCGACATCGTCGTCGCTCCCCACGCCGTCGGCTTCGGGGTCGACGTCGCCCCCGGGACCGGTCCGGTCGCCGAGCGCCCGCTGCGGTCGAGCGCGGACCTGACCCGCCTGCGGCCGCTGACGTTCGACGACATCGACTACGTGATCGCCACGGTGCAGCGCCTGGCCGCCGAGCTCACCGTCCCGCTGCTCGCCTTCGCCGGCGCACCGTTCACGGTCGCCAGCTACCTGATCGAAGGCCGCCCGAGCAGGGACTACCGGTACACCAAAGCGCTGATGGCGACCGACGAGGTGTTGTGGCACGAGCTGATGGAGCGCCTCGGCGAGTCGGCGATCACGTTCATCGACGCCCAGCTGCTGCACGGCGCGGCCGCGTTCCAGCTCTTCGACTCCTGGGCCGGGGCGCTCTCCCGGCGCGACTACGACCGGTACGTCCTCCCGCACTCGCGGCGCGTGTTCGACGAGCTTCGCCGCCGCCATCCCGCGGCACCGGGCATCCACTTCGGCGTCGGCTGCGACCACCTGCTCGAGTCGATGTACGCCGCCGGGCCGGTCGTCATCGGGCTCGACTGGCGGACGCGCATCGCTGACGCTCGCCGGCGGCTCGGCGACGAGCTCGTCGTGCAGGGCAACCTCGACCCGGCGCTCGTGCTGGCCGGCGCCGAGCCGGCGCTGGACGGCGCCGCGCGCGTCCTCGACGACAACCGGCGCGTGGACGGATCATCGCACCCGGGCCACGTCTTCAACCTCGGCCACGGCGTCCACGCCGCCACCGACCCCGGTGTGCTGCGGGCGATCGTCGAGCTCGTCCACGAACGGACCGAGGTCGACTCGTGATCGGGGTGTTGTTGATGGCCTACGGCACGCCGCGGCACCCCGACGAGATCCAGCCGTACTACACCGACATCCGGCGGGGCCGCCCGCCGACGCCCGAAGCGCTGGCCGAGCTGACCGCACGGTACGCGGCGATCGGCGGCGTCTCACCGCTCGCCGAGCTCACCGAGGCCCAGCGCGACGCGCTCCAGCTCGCTCTCGACGAGCTCGAACCGGGGCGCTTCCGCGTCGCGATCGGCCTCAAGCACGCCGCGCCGAAGGTCGAGGAGGCGGCCGCCGAGCTGGCCGACGCGGCGTGCTCGCCGATCGTCGGCCTCGTCCTCGCCCCGCACTACTCGACGTACTCGATCGGCCAATACCTGAGCCGGGCCGGCGACGGCGTGCGGCAGGCGGGCCGGTCGACGCCGGTTGTCGGCATCGAGAGCTGGGCGACCGAGGACGCGTTCGTGTCGTTCCTGGCCTCCGACCTCGACCTGCGCCTGGCGCGGATGCGGTCCGGAGTCGACGGGAGCGTCCGCGTCGTGTTCACGGCGCACTCGCTGCCCCAGCGGATCATCGACGCCGGCGACCCGTACCCCGACGAGCTGCGCTCGACCGCCGAAGCGGTCGCTGCGCGACTCGGGCTGGAGGAGGGCCGTGACTGGACGATCGGGTGGCAGTCGGCCGGCCGGACCCCGGAGCCCTGGATCGGACCGGACATCCTGGACGTGATCGACGACCTCGGCGCGGCGCGGCCAGCCGGCGCGGGCGTCGGCGGCGTGATCGTGAGTGCCTGCGGGTTCGTCGCCGACCACCTCGAGGTGTTGTACGACCTGGACATCGAGGCGGCGCAGCGGGCGCACGCCGCCGGGCTCGCCTTCGACCGCACCGCCTGCGTCAACGACGACCGCTCCGTGATGCGCGCGCTCGCCGCCCGCGTCGTGGCGACGGCAGGGCAGTAGGCCGCTGGTTCGGTCCGTGGCCGATTCGCGTGTCGCCGTCATCGGAGGCGGGATCTCCGGTGTCGCCGCCGCCCTGTCGCTCGTCAGCCGCGACGGTCGGGGAACGCCCGAGGTCACGCTGTTCGAGAGCGCAACCGCACTCGGCGGGCGCATCGCCACGACCGCCTTCGCCGGAGTCGACGGCATCGACGAGGGGGCCGACGCGTTCCTCACCCGCGTTCCCGACGCGATCGAGTTCGCCGGGACGATCGGGCTCGGCGACTCACTGGTCTCGCCCGAACCGGTCGGCGCCGCGGTGTGGCACGGCGACCTCCACGACATCCCCGACGGGCTCGTGCTCGGCCTTCCCGGTCGCCTCTGGCCGCTGGCCACGACCGGGCTGCTGAGCTGGAGGGGGAAGGCCCGCGCCGCGCTCGAACCGCTCCTCCCGCGCACGCCGCTCGACGCCGACTCGGTCGGCGCCTTCGTCCGGGCGCGGTTCGGCGACGAGGTCCAGGAACGACTGGTCGACGCGCTGGTCGGGAGCATCTACGCCACCGACACCGATCGCTTCAGCCTGGCCGAGGTGCCGCAACTGGCGGTGCTCGCCGACGGCCATCGCAGCGTGCTGCTCGGCGCCCGCGCCTCCCCGGCCGCGGCCCGCGGCACCGGGTCGGCGGCCGGAGCTCCGATCTTCGCCGCACCGCGGGCCGGCATGGCCGCGATCGTCCGCGACGCGGCGGCCGTGTTCGAGGCCGCGGGTGGCTCGATCCGCACCTCGCACGCGGTCGGCGAGATCGGTCGCACGGGGACCCCGGACGAGCCGGGCTGGTTGGTCGACGGCGAGCGCTTCGACGCCGTCGTCGTCGCCTGCCCCGCGGCAACCGCCGCCGACCTGGTGCGGACCGAGGCACCCACAGCGGGCCGGCTCCTCGATGGTGCCGAGAGCGCCGACGTGGTGATGGTGACGGTGCACGTCGCTCCCGGCGACTGGCCCGACCGGCTGCGCGGGCGGAGCGGCTACCTCGTCCCCAAGCGCGACCAGCGATGGGTCACCGCGGCGTCGTTCGGGTCGCAGAAGTGGGCGCACTGGCGGCCACCGGACGGCGGTGAGATCCTGCGGGTGTCGCTCGGGCGCGACGGCCTGCCGGTGCTCCACCTCGACGACGACGCGATCGTCGAGCACACGATCGCCGACCTCGAACGGCACCTCGGCGTCGAGGTCGCGCCACTCGCTGTCAGGATCACCCGGTGGCCGGGGGCGTTCGCGCAGTACCGGCCGCACCACCGCGCCTGGGTCGAGGCGATCGAGCGGGAGTTGCCCGCCGGCCTGTTCGTCGCCGGCGCGAGCTACCGCGGCATCGGGATCCCGGCCTGCATCAGGCAGGGCCGCACCGCCGCCGGGCGCTGTGCGGACCACGTCCGCGCCATGCAAGACTCCTGATCATGGAGTACCGGTTGCAGCGCAGGCGGGTCGCACCCCGCCTCGTGCCCGCGGCCCTCGCCGTCGCCGTCCTCGCCGGCGGCGGGTATGCCGTGCTCGCCGACCGCGGCGCCGACTCGTCGGCGGCGATCGACGCGACGGCGATGGTGGTCGCCGACTCGACCTCGCCGGCCCTGATCGACCTCGCCGACGGCGCAGCGACACCGGCGGCTTCACCGATCGCTCCGCCAGCAAGGTCCGGCGGCGTCACCGTTCCGGCGTCGACGACGACGATCCCGGTCGCCGTGCCCGACACCGCACCACCGGCCGACCCCGGCGAGACCCTGCCGGACGAACCGATCGAGCCGATCGCACCGCCGAACGACCCGCGGGCTCCGGAACCACTGGTCACGCTCGGGTCGATCTCGATCCCGCGCCTCGATGTCGATGCACCGTTGCACGAGGGCATCCGCCTGACCACGCTCGACAACGGTCCCGGCCACTGGCCGGGTACGGCGATGCCGGGCGAGGTCGGCAACGTCGTCGTCGCGGCGCACCGCACGAGCCACGGTGGCCCGTTCCGCCACATCGATCAACTCGTCGCCGGCGACACGGTCGAGTTCACGACCCACAGCGGCGTCAGCACCTACGTCGTGACCGGCACGCAGGTCGTCGAACCCAACGCGATCTGGATCGTCGACCCGACCGACACCCCGACCGCCACGCTGTTCGCCTGCCATCCGCCAGGCTCGGTCAGCCAGCGGATCGTCGTCAACCTCGAACTGCTGCCGTGACCGCAGCGCCTCCTACCCCCGCGGTAGCGCGCGGACCGGACGGGACCGATGCCGCGCCGGATCGGCCGCCCCTTCGCGGCGGGTGGCACGCCCCGCGCTCGCCCTGGGCGCAGGGGTGCTCGTCGCGCTCTCGATGCCGCCGTGGGGCTTCTGGCCGCTGGCGATCATCGGGGTGATGTTGTTCGAGGTCAGCCTCGGGCCGAACCCGAACCGGCGGGCGCGGGCAGGGCGCGGGTTCCTGTTCGGCGCCGGCTGGCTGTTCCTCGGGATGGGCTGGATGGTGCAGCTCACGGCCGCCGGCTACGTGGCGGCCGGGATCGGCTTCTCGGGCTACCAGGCGTTCGCCGCCCTGATCGCGCCCGGCGGGCGGTGGCGGGTGATCGGGCGACCGGCGGCGCACTCCCTCGTCGAGGCGGTGCGCCTCTCGTTCCCGTTCGGCGGGGTGCCGCTGGCGACGATGGGGATGTCACAGGTCGGTGGCCCGCTCGTCGGACCGGCGCGCATCGGGGGGACGATCATCCTCACGTGGATCGTGTTCCAGCTCGGCTTCGCCCTCGCCGGCCCGTCGCCGGGCATCCCGGCGTTCGCACGGCGCATGCGGCCCGGGGCGACCGGCGCCCCGCAGGGCACGTTCGCCCTGGCGGCCGTCGTCGCCATCTTGCTCGTCGCGATCGTGGCGCCGCGCGGGTCGGCGACGGGCGAGACGCTGTCGATCGCCGCCGTCCAGGGCGGTGGCGAGCAGGGGACCAGCGCGCTCGAGGTCCCCGCGTCGCTCGTCACCCAACGCCATCTCGACGCCACCGCCTCGATCGAGGCCGACCCCCAGCTCGATCTCGTCCTGTGGCCGGAGAACACCGTCGACGTGGTGCGCTTCGACGGGTCGCCGACGCTCGACGCCATCGCCGCCGAGGCCGCACGGCTCGGTGCCCCGATCGCGGTCGGGATCACCGAGGACGACGCCGACGGCCGACGCTACGTGAACGCCCAGGTGGTGATCACCCCCGGCGGCGAGGTCGTCGACCGGTACGAGAAGGTGCGTCGGGTCCCGTTCGGCGAGTACGTGCCCCTGCGCGGCCTCCTGGAGAAGATCACCTCGGAGATCGACCGGGTCGGCGAGGCGGTCGCCGGCACCGGCCCGGCGGTGCTCGAGCTCCCCGACGGGACGAAGCTGGCGGTCGTCATCTCATGGGAGGTGTTCTTTGGTGGCCGCGCCCGGGAGGGCGTGCGCGAGGGCGGCGAGGCGATCCTCAACCCGACCAACGGCGCCAGCTACACGGGCACGATCGTGCAGACGCAGCAGGTCGCGTCGAGCCGGCTCCGGGCGATCGAGAACGGGCGCTGGCTCGTGCAGGCGGCGCCGACCGGCTTCACCGCCGTGATCGACGCCAACGGCACCGTGCTCGAACGATCCGCGGTCAGCGAGCAGCGCGTGATCCGCTCGGAGATCGAGCTGCGGACCGGGTTCACGTGGTACACCACGACCGGCGATGCGCCGTACATCGTCGCCGTCATCGCGCTGTTGCTCGCCTCGATCTGGTTCGCGTGGGGTCGGGACCGTTGGGCGGCGTCTCGGGCAACGCGCACGTTCAGCTCTCGAGCATCAGGGTGACCGGCCCGTCGTTGACCAGCTCGACGCGCATCTCGGTGCGGAAGCGGCCGGTGGCGACGGCGAGTCCACCGGCCCCGCCGAGCGCCCGCAAGTGGTCGACGACGCGGTCGACGAGCGGCTCGGCGAACTCGGGTCGCGCCGCGCCGGCCCAGCTCGGCCGGCGACCCTTGCGCGTGTCGCCGTAGAGCGTGAACTGGCTGACGACCAGCACGCCGTACCGCCCGGACTCGGCGACGAGGTCGGCGAGCGACAGGTTCATCACGCCCTGTGCGTCGTCGAAGACCCGCAGCCCCCAGATCCTGTCTGCCAGGCGATCGGCCGCGTGGTGATCGTCGTCGTGGGTGACCCCGACGAAGGCGCAGAGACCGGACTCGATCGCACCGGTGACGATCCACGGGTCGCCGGCCGTCGCCCGGCTCGTCACCGAGGCGCGCACGACGCGTTGCACCAAGGCTCGCACGGGATTACCGCCCCGACCGCCGAAGCGCTCGAACGCGGGTGCGCCGCGTCACGGTCACGGGCACGATCACGGTCACGGAGCTAGCTTCGCACCCGATGGACCGACCGACCGTCCTGGAGCACGGCACGACGACGGTCGAGGTCGCGGTCGATGCCGGGGGGCGCATCGCGCAGATCACCGCGGCCGGGCAGCCGCTGCTGATCGACGCGACCGGCGACCCGACGTCGACCGGGTGGGGTTCGTTCCCGATGGCCCCGTGGGCCGGGCGCATCCGCGGGGGCCAGTTCCGGTTCCTCGGGACCGACTACCAGCTCGCCACCAACCACCAGGACGGTCCGGGCACCGATCCGGCCCGGCGACATGCGATCCACGGCACGGTGTTCTCCCGCCCGTGGACCGTCATCGAACGCGGGCCATCGGAGATCGAGATGAGCTGTGCACTGACCGGCGCACTCGACTGGCCGTTCCGCGGCACCGCACGCCAGCGGATCGTGGCCGGTCCCACCTGGGTGCGATGCGAGCTCTCGGTCGAGGCGACCGACGGGCCCCTCCCCGCCGAGGTCGGGTGGCACCCGTGGTTCCTCGAGCCGGAGCACCTCGACTTCGAGCCGGTCGCCATGTACCTCCGCGACGGGCACGGCCTCCCGACCGGCGAGCTGGTCGGCCCGCCGCCGGGTCCGTGGGACGATTGCTTCGTCAACGTCGGGCCGGTCACGCTCCGGTACGCCCGAACGGTTGCCCCGGCGGTGACGATCACCTCCGACTGCGACCACTGGGTCGTGTTCGACGAACCCGCTGGCGCGACGTGCGTCGAGCCGCAGTCAGGACCTCCCGACGCGGTGGCCATTCGCCCCCGACTGGCGTGGCCAGGGCGCCCGCTGCGCCGAACGATGACGATCGGCTGGTGAGAGGTCGAGCGTCGCACCTCGCCGTGTGGCGGTCGTCGACGACAGCGCCGGCGTCTGGCGATCGGGATCGCCCTGGTGGACGGTCCCGTCACCGCCATGCACCGCGACCATCCATCTCGGGACCGAACTGGCCGTCGCAGCCGACCTGCTCGCGCGCCCCGGTACGTGTCGCGCGAGCAGGATCCCGCGAAGCAGCGCGACCCTCGTGCCGGTGATCCGCCGACCCGTTTCACGTACCGATCGGGACGGGTCTCGCCGCGCCCGATCCGTTCGCGCTCAGCGTGTGCTGAAGGTCCTCGGGGCGTCGGAGGCGATGGTCGAGCCGTTGCCGTTGTCCGCTCGCACCTGCCACTCGTAGGTCGTGCGCGATGTGAGCCCGACGAATCGGACGCTCGTCCCGGTGTACGGCCCGCTGGTGAACATGTTGCACGTCCCGTCCGGGATCGTGTCGATGCAGACCCAATACTCGCCGGCGCCGTCGCTCGACTGCCACGAGAGGGTGACGCTCTTGTTGATGCCGGTGGTGCCGTCTGCCGGACCGGACTTCACGAAGGCTCCCGGAGCATCGGTCGGTGGCTGCGTCGTGGTCGTGGTCGTGGTCGGCGTCGGGGTGGTGCCGATCGCCGCGACGACCGCCGAGGCCGCGTCCACGATGCCGCTTCCGCAGGCCGACGAGCACGTGCTCCCACTCGGGAACGGAGTCGAACTCTGCCGCATGACCTCGACGACGTCGAACGGCGTGAGCGCCGGGTTCGCCGCGAGCATCAACGACGCAACACCCGCGACATGGGGGGCGGCCATGCTCGTACCCTGGTACTTGACGTAGGTGTCGCCGCTCGGTGAGGCAACCGGAGAGGTGGCGCCGCTGTTCAGCGTCGACAGGATGGTGTCGCCGGCGTCGGCGTTCTTGTCGCCACCGGGTGCGGCGATCTCCACCGAGGCGCCGAAGTTGCTGTAGTACGCCCGGTTCCCGGCCTTGCCGGTCGACGCGACGGTGATGACCCCGGCGCAGCTCGCGGGTGAGTACCCGGCGGCATCTGCACCGGAGTTGCCGGCGGCGACCACGACCGTCGTGCCGGCCGCGGTCACGTCGTCGATCGCGCTCTGCCACGTGCCGGAACAGGCGCCGCCACCGCCGAGGCTGAGGTTGACGACCCTGGCGACATTCGGGTTGGACGGCACTCCTGCGACCGGAAGACCCGACGCCCATCGCACGCCGTCGGTGATGTCGCTGGTGTACCCGCCGCACTTGCCGAGGACGCGGACCGGAAGGACCTTGGCGGTCGGGTTGATGCCGTTGATCCCGTCGTTGTTCGCCAGCGCGGCGATCGTGCCACCGACGTGGGTGCCGTGCCACGAGCTGTTGCCGGCGGTGCAGCCCCGGAAGAAGCCCCGCCGGCTTTCCTGGCTGGTGATCCAGTCGCCGGGGTCACTGGCGTCGTTGTCGCGTCCATCACCGTCGTTGCCGATTCGCGAGTCGCTGACGAAGTCGTAGCCCCCGACGAACCGACCTGCCAGGTCGGCGTGATCGACGTACCCGGTGTCGACGACTGCGACGGTCACCTGGGCGGCATCGGGAGGCAGCGCGTTCCATGCTCCGGCAAGATCGATCCCGTGGACCGGTGGGCCGACCGGACCCAGGTCCCACTGCTCGGACGCCCGGTCGACCGTGGCCGACATGCGCACGTCGGGTTCGGCCCACTCGACACCCGGCACCTTCGCCAACGCATCGACGGTCGCCCGCAACGCCGCGCCGGACTGCACGCCGGGAAGCTTCAGCACGACCGTGTCGGCCGCGAGGTTGCGGACCGACGTCACCGACTGGCCGGAATCCCGGCCGAGCGACGCCGCATCGGGAGCACGACCGGGTCGCATCTTGACGATCACCTGATCGGTCGGCGCGAACGACACCCCGGGAGTGGCGATTCCCGCCGGCGTCGCCGACCTGCCGGCGAACGCCGCGGACGAGGCAACCAGGACGGACCCGCCCAGGAGGGCAGCCGAGAGCATCGTGGCGAGGGGACGGCGCATGAGCCGTGAAGATACTCCAACCGGGGCTCGGTGGCGAGGGCCGAATCGGTGGCGGATCGCGACCTGGACGTGGCCGCCGGGGCCTGATCGCGGCCGGTTGCGACGACCCTGCCTACCGCGACCGGGCGTGCCGCCGATCGACCGGGACCGGCACGCCGACCACGTCGCCGCCCCCACGGAGCTTGCCCATTGCGTTGCCGAACCCCGAGCGCGATAGTGATCGCAGCAGCTACCGGAAGGCGGCGGTCGACAACACGGATCGACCGGAACACCACCCTTCGCAACGAGTTTCTGCCGGACGGCGACCGGGGCTACTCCTGGTCGACTCGCCGGATCACTTTGCTGGAGCGAACTCGCTCCAGCCGGGAGAGGACGACGACGCAGGAATCGTCGCGTCATGTCGATCATCCGTCGTCGTACCCGACCCACTCGACAAGCAAGAGAGAGGGGGCGTCGTGCAACGACGTACGGGGATCAAGCGGCCGGCGGTGAAGAGCGCGCTCATCGCTGCGGCGGTGTTGAGCGCGGCGGCGATCGGGGTGCGTGCGTTCGCCGAGCCAGGGGACGACGGCGGCGACGTTCCGCCCCCCGGGGAGGTGATCACCGGAACGGCCCAGCTCGACGACGGGACGAGCGCGCGGATCACGACGGGCAGCACCACCTACGACGCAACGCTGCTCACCAAGTTCATCCCCGGCACCGGGTTCGACCCGATGCAGGGCGCGGGCGTCTACGCCGACGTCGTGAGCAATCCGTCGACGACGCCGACGTGCGTGTCCGCCGACGCGGCATCCGGCGGCGTCGCCACGGAGCTCCGGGCAGCGGTCGAGCTACCGGACGGTGCACGGATCAGGCGCATCTTCTTCTACGGCCAGGACAGCGACGGCGGTTCCGACATCGCCGTGCGGCTGTCGAAGACGACGATCAGGGTGCCGACCATCGTCGGTTCGCCAAGTCGAATCGACACCTCGGTCACGTCCTTCACGACGTCGGGTGCTCCCGGTGTGACCGTCGTCGGCAGCGCAGACAACCTCAACGAGGTCGTCGGATCCCTGGCGGCGCCCGGAGGAGTCGTGGCCGGTGTCGACCATCAGTTCCACCAGATCCACGTGACGCTCAACCGGCTTTCGGCGACCAATCACAAGCTGTGCGGGGTCGAGGTGCAGTACCAGGTCCCGACCGTGTCCGACGTGGGCACGGTCTTCCATCCGCTCGCCGGGTATCGGGCCTACGACAGCAGGCTCGAGATGGCGCCGGTCGCCGATGGCCCCCTCGGCGCCGGACCGGGACGCGTGATCCCCGTCAAGGACGGTCGCAACGTCGTGACCGGCGTGATCAACGCGCCGAACGCGATCCCCAGCGATGCGACCGCGGTCGCGTACACGGTCACCGCGGCGGATCCGACCGGCTCCGGGTTCCTGTTCGTCGGACCGGGCAACGCCGTCGCGATCACCGCATCGAGCCTCAACTGGGACATCAACACCTCCGGGGCGATCGCCAACTCCGGCATCGTGAAGCTCGGTGACAGCCGGGATGTCAAGGTCTTCGCAGACGGCAGTGCCGGTGCCAGCACGGACTTCATCATCGACATCACCGGCTACTACGCGGCGCCCGCCAACCCGAACATGGGCAACTAGAGTGCCGTGACCGTGAACGTTCGAGGTGTCGACGCCGAGTCGGGTGCGTCGCTCGCACGGCGTGGCGACGACTGCGTAGCCCTGCCCTACGGTGAGGAGCCGCAACGCCGCGAGCGGCGGAGCCGGCCGGCGGAACATCGCAAACGTTTGCGGTCAGGGCACGAGTGAGCGACCCGATGACGTGCCGGAACATCCCGCCGCCGTGACGCAGTCGTTCGTTGTAGCCGGGACGATCTGACAGGTGGGGATACCAGGGGCGCAGATGGGCGAGCGGCCGCAGGCGCGAAACCGTGAAACGGTCCGAACTCGCCGGGTGGGCCACCTACGTTTGCGGTCAGGGCACTAGCCTCGCCGGGATGTCCTCCGCCGGGCTCGCGCCCGACGCCCCCTTGAAGATCGCGTACCTGACCTATCGCGGCAAGCCGCACGTCGGCGGGCAGGGCGTGTACACGCGGCATCTGACCAAGGCGCTGGTCGATCTCGGCCACGAAGTCGAGGTGCTCGCCGGCCAGCCGTACCCGGTGCTCGACGAGCGCGTGCCCCTGACCGAGCTGCCCAGCCTCGACACCTTCAACGACCACTTCCCCGGTCGGCTCCCCGGCTTCTGGGAGATCAAGACGCGCGACGACCTGCTCGAGCTGGCGCAGTTCCTGACCGGCACGTTCCCCGAGCCGCTCGCCTTCAGCGCCCGCGCCCGCCGCCATCTGGCGGCCCGCGCCGGCGAGTTCGACCTCGTCCACGACAACCAGTGCCTCGGCTACGGCATCCTGCGGATCGAGAAGCTGATCCCGACGATCGTCACGCTGCACCACCCGATCACCAAGGACCGCGAGCTCGAGATGAGCCACGCCAAGAACTGGCACCGGCGGTTGTCGGTCGGGCGGTGGTACTCCTTCGTCAAGATGCAGGGCCGGGTCGCGTCCCGGATGCCGCGCGTGGTGGTCGTCAGCCAGAACTCGATCGACGACATCCACACCGACATGGGGGTCAGCCACGACCGCATGCGCCTCGTGCCCGTCGGCGTCGACCCCGACCTGTTCCGCCCGATCCCCGATGTCACGCGGCGACCAGGGCGGTTGATCACGACCGCATCGGCCGACGTCGCCCTCAAGGGCCTGGCCTATCTGCTCGAAGCGATGGCCAAGCTGCGCACCGAGCGCGACGTCACGTTGACGATCATCGGCAAGCCTCGGCCCGGTCACTCGATGGACCTGATCGACTCGCTCGGCTTGAAGCCCCACATCGAGTTCGTGTCCGGGGTGACCGACGAACGCATCGTCGAGCTGTACTCCGAAGCGGAGCTCGCCGTCGTCCCCAGCCTGTACGAGGGGTTCAGCCTGCCGGCGATCGAGGCGATGTGCTCGGGAACGCCGCTGGTCGCGACCGACGGCGGTGCGCTCCCCGAGGTGACGGGCACCGACGGCGAGACCGTGCTGCAGTGCGCGGCCGGCGACGTCGATGCCCTGGCGCACGCGATCGCCCGCGGGCTCGACGACCCCGAGCTGCGGGCGCGGATCGGCGATGCCGGTCGGCGCCGGGTCCTCGAGCGCTGGACCTGGCGGCGCTGCGCGGAACTGACCGTCGACCAGTACCGGGAGGTACTGGCACTGCCCGACAACGTCGCCAAGCTGAAGCGCAACGGTCGGATCTGAACGCGTGCTGACCGTCCGGTTCGACCAACTCGGCATCGCGCCCGGCGACCGCGTGCTCGACGTCGGCGCCGGCTTCGGGCGGCACGTGTTCGAGTGCGCTCGGCGGGGAGCCGACGTCGTCGCGCTCGACTACGCCGAGGACGAGGTCGTCCAGACGCGGGCGACCCTCGGCGGGATGATCGACGCCGGCGAGATCGACATCGCCCGGTTCAAGGGCGTGCTGCGCGGTGATGCGACACGGCTGCCGTTCGCCGACTCCTCCTTCGACGTCGTCATCACGTCCGAGGTCCTCGAACACATCCACGACGACACCGCGGCGATCGGCGAGATGGTCCGGGTGCTGCGGACGGGTGGCCAGTTCGCGGCGACCGTCCCCGCGTGGTTGCCAGAGAAGATCAACTGGATGCTGTCCGACGAGTACCACGCCCCGAAGAGCGCCGGGGGACACGTCCGGATCTACAGCGCGACCGAGCTGAAAGCGAAGCTGCGCAGTGCTGGCCTGCGGTTGACCGGCAGCCATCGCGCCCACGCCCTCCACTCGCCCTACTGGTGGCTCAAGTGCGCGGTCGGCCCGACGAACGACGACCATCCGGCGGTCGTCAAGTACCGCACGTTCCTCGAGTGGGACATCGTCGAGCAGCCCGCGGCGACGCGGCTCGCCGACCGGGTGCTGTCGCCCGCGCTCGGCAAGAGCATCGTGTTCTACGGCGTGAAGGCGGCCGGCGCCGAAGGCAGGGTCGCGGGGTGAGTCGGCTCCCCGAGCTCGACGGTGTCCTGACCGCCGACGAGCTGAACGCCACCGCGACCCACCTCGCCGGACTGCAGCTGGTGAACGGCATGATCCCCTGGTTTCCCGGCGGCCATTGCGACCCGTGGAACCACGTCGAGTCGGCGATGGCGCTCGACGTGGCCGGCCTGCACGGCCCCGCCGAGCGCGCCTACGAATGGCTCGCCCGCACCCAGCGGATCGACGGTGGCTGGCATGCCTACTACCGCGCCGACGGCACGATCGAGGACGACAAGCTCGACACCAACGTCTGCGCCTACGTGGCGACCGGCGTCTGGCACCACTGGCGCAGCACCTGGGACCGAGGGTTCGCCGAGAGCCTCTGGCCGACCGTCGATCGCGCACTCGAGTTCGTCCTCCATCACCGCCGTCCCGACGGCCTCCCCCTGTGGGCGGTCGAGCCCGACGGCGCGCCATGGAACTACTCGCTGCTGACCGGGACGGCGAGCATCCAACACGCGTTGCGCTGCGGCGCCCACCTCGGTGCCGCGCTCGGCGACCCGCGACCGGGCTGGCAGTCGGCGGCCGAACACATGAGCGCGATGATCCGCGAGCACCCCGACGAGTTCGAGCCCAAGGACCGCTGGGCGATGGACTGGTACTACCCCGTCCTGACCGGCGCGATGGTCGGCGAGGAGGCCAAGGCCCGGCTGGCCGACGGCTGGCCGACGTTCGCGATGGAGGGGCTCGGCATCCGTTGCGTGAGCGACGAGCCGTGGATCACCGCGTCGGAGACGGCCGAGTGCGCGCTGGCCTACGCCGCGATCGGCGACCTCTCGACGGCGACCGACCTGCTGCGCTGGACGCGCACACACCGGCGTGACGACGGTTCGTACTGGACCGGCATCGTCTACCCGGACCACCTCGTGTTCCCGTTCGACGAACACACCTCGTACACCGCCGCCGCCGTGCTGCTCGCTGTCGACGCGATCACCGCGACCACCCGGGCGGCCGACCTGTTCGTGACGTCGTAGCCCCGCCTCCCCGACGCCGCGCGCCCGGTGCCTACACTTTCCCCGATGCATTCGAAGCTCGCCCGCACGGTGTTCAGCATCTGGAGCTGGTTCGTGCTCGGCGTCGTCGTGATCGTCTGGACGCCGATGGTCGGTCTCACCCGCCTGGTGACGATGCCGTTCGACAAGGGCGCCTACGCCGCCGGCTACCTGTTCCGCAAGCTGACCGTCGTCCACGAGCGCTTGACGCCGCTGTGGCGATTCCGCACCTCGGGCACGCTGCCCGACGACATGCGCCATCCCTACGTCGTCGTCTCGAACCACGAGAGCTTTGTCGACATCCTGCTGATCTCGCACCTGCCGACCGAGATGAAGTGGATGTCGAAGGTCGAGATGATGAAGATCCCGCTGGTCGGCTGGATGATGCGGTGGGCGCGGGACATCCCCCTCGACCGCGACAGCGCGACCTCGGGCGCCCGTGCGCTGGCGGAGTCCCGCGAGCGCCTCGACCAACGGGTGTCGGTGATGATCTTCCCAGAGGGCACGCGCTCCAAGACCGGCGAACTGCGCAAGTTCAAGGCCGGGGCGTTCAACCTGGCGATCGAGGCGCAGGTCCCGATCCTGCCACTCGCCGTGTACGGGACCCGCGACGCGTTACGCAAGAACGACTGGCGGCTCGGCAACGCCCAGGCCGAAGTGCGCGTCCTCGAACCCGTCCCGACGACGGGCTTGACGACAGCGGACATGCCGGCGCTGCGCGATCGTGTGCGCGACATGATCATCAGCGCCCGCGACGACCTCCGCCGCGAGTTCGGCCATGTCGACGTCCCGGCCGCCGCCGACGCCGACCGCTGCGCCGACTGAGCGTCGTGCAGGCCCCGATCCGGCTGCTGCTCGCCCTGCGGCCTTCGGTCGCGCCGGCCCTGCTGGTCGCGACGGCATCGAGCACGGCGGTCTTCGTCGCCACGCCGTTCCTGCTCCCGGCGATCGCCCGCGAGTACGACGTCTCGGTCGGGGCGGCCGGGCTCGTGTCGACCGCCCAGCTCAGCGGTTTCGTGATCGCGTCGTGGGTCGGGGGGCGTTTTCTCCGGCCCAATCGCAGGGTGTTCGTGTGGGCCGCGACGTTCGGCGTGCTCGCCAACCTCGCGTCGGCGCTCGCCCCCACCTTCCCCCTGCTCGCTGCGGCGCGGGTCGTGAGCGGCCTGTCGCTGGGATTGACCGCCTGGTTCGCCTGGCAGGCTGCGTTCGGCGACTCGGGCAAGACGGGTGACGTCGCCGTCGTCGGACCCCTCGTCGGCACGATCGTCGCACCGACCGCGCAACTGCTGATCCAGTCGATCGGCCTCCACGGGCTGTTCGTCGTGCTCGCCGTCGTCGCCGCCATCCCGCTGCTCCTCGTCGGCCAGGTCCGCCGGCAAGCGGCGCTCGCGCCACACGAGTCACGCCACACCCCGACCCGCGCCGCCCGGGTGATCCTCGTCGCGCTCGGCATGATCACCCTCGGCGGCTCGTCGATCTTCGTGTACGGGGCAGCGATCGGCCAGGAACTCGACGGGATGTCGGCCTTGGCCGTCTCGCTCGTCTACAGCGCGAACGCGATCGTGTCGATCCCCGCCGCCAAGTGGTTCGGTCGCCGTGGCCCTGCCGGCATCTGGTTCATCGGGACCGCGATGTGCGCCCTGGTGATCGGTGCGAGCCGCAGCCCGGCGTTGTTCTCGGCGGCGCTGATCACCTGGGGGTTCGTGTTCTTCATGGGGATCCCAGCGGTGTTCGGCCTGCTCGCATCCCGGTCGAACTTCCCCGAGGAACGAGCCGGTGACGCCCAGGCGATGATGGCGCTCGGGCGGGTGTTCGGCCCGCTGCTCGGCGGCTACTTCATCGCCGCGGGAGCCGCCGACCGCCTCGGCGTCGTCTCGGCCGGCCTCATCGTCTCGGCGTCGATCCTGCTGCTGTACGTCGACCGCGCCAGGTTCGTCGTGACACAGCAGTGGGTGCTCCGAACCGTGGCGTCGCGCTCAATCGACGCCGGTGAGCAGTGACCCGTCGAGCAGCGCGGCGAGCGCCGTGTCGGCCGCGGCCCGGGCGGCGGGATCGGGCGGAGCCGCTTCGTCGTACACGATCTCCAGGCCGCCGTTGGCCAGCGTCAGCTCGAACACCTCCCCGCCCGCGACCCCCGCGCCGACCCGCTCGAGGAGTGCTCCGACGACGACCTCCCAGTGGTACACCTGCGCGGCGACCTGGACAGCGGGAGCGGACGACGACGGAACGGTCTCGCTGGCGAACCAAGGCACGCCGCGCTCGACCGCCACGGCCGTCGTCCCCGGTGCCAGGCGCTGGGTCGACGTCAACGCATCGGCGCCGCGATCGACGAGCCGGCGTGCGGCTTCCGCCGCCAGTTGCTGATCGTCGAAGGAATCGGTGTACGTGCGCTCGACGGCGATGCCGGGACGCTGCGCCTCGGCGCCTGCGGTGAACCCCTCGACGTAGCGTCGCCCGTCGGCGACCTCGACCGAGCCGACGATCCCGATGACGCCGGAGCGTGAACCAGCCGCGGCCATCGCACCGAGCACGTACCCGCCCTGGTCGGCGCGGGCGTCGTAGGCGAACACGTTCGCCAACCCGAACGTCTCGCCGCCCGGACCCCAGGCGAACGACGTCTCGGGGTTGGCCGTCGCCGCGTCGCGCACCGCCGCGCCGAACTCGGTGCCGTGGACGATGACCAGGTCCGGATCACGGTCGATCGCGGACTGCAGTGCCGTCTCGACCTCGTCGATGCCGACCTCCGCGCGCAGGTCGACGTCGGCCGCGACGGTGAGTTGCCCGAGCCCTTCGACCATGCCCTGCGTGAACGACCCGTCGTCGGCCGGGCTCGGCGCGACCACCGCGATCGCCAGCGGTCGCGGTGCCTCCGATGTCGTCGTCGACTCCGCACCGGTCACGGTGCTGGTCACCGCGGCGGAATCGCCGGGCACCCGCTCGAGCGCCGGACCGGTCGACGGCGACACCGCCGGCGCGAGGTCCGGCGCGGTGGACCCGTCCGTCGACCCACCGCCGGAGCAGGCCGCCAGCCCGACGAGCAGCCACGAACCGGCCCAACGCCCGGGAGCGATCACGAGCGGAACGCTACCGATCGCCGGCGCCACCCCGGGGCACGCGGCTCAGACGCCGAGCGCGTCGGCCAACCCCTGCGGGTCGGCGACGCTGACCCACAGCGCGGAGTGGTCTCGGAACCCGATCACCTTGGGGATGCGCTCCTTGAACGCGATGCACAACCCGGACTCCGCGTTCGTGCCGAACGTCAGCCCGTCGTCGGCGAAGCTCAGCCGGATGCCCACCGCGGTGTACCAGCGATGTGGGCCCGTGACCTCGGCGTGGTCGATGTTCGCCACCGGTGTCTCGACGCGCTTGCGGCCGAAGGTTGCGACGAGCAGCGCGCCCTCGCTGCCGAGGTCGTGGAGCGTGACCCCGTCGTCGTCGGCGAGTCGCAGCAGGGCGAACAGCGCGTTCCAGCGCTGGTCGCGGCGGTAGGGGAAGAACTGCTCGGCCATCAGGTCACGCTCCGGCCGGCGTCGGCGAGACGCCGGTGGAGGCGCTCACGCAGCTCCTCGGGATCGGCCTCCCGGTACTCTCGGCGCCGACGTCTGACCTGCCGTGCGCCGACGGCAACGCCGGCGGCGGACGCGCCGACGATCCCGGCGAGGCCCACGATCTTCCACACGCGCATCGCCGGTACTGTAGGGCGCTCATGAGCGAGTCGTTGACCCTGGCCGAAGCAGCCGGCCTGGCCCGCACCGGTGACCTGGTCCTGTTCCGCGGCCGGTCGGCGGCCGACCGCGCGATCCGCGCATTCACCAACAGCCCGGTCAATCACGTCGGCATGGTGCTCGCCCTCGACGACCTCCCGCCCCTGCTCTGGCACGCCGAGCTCGGCCGGTCGCTGCCCGACGTGTGGACCGGCGAACGTCATCGCGGCACCCAGCTCCACCGGATGGTCGATGCGGTCGCCGTCTGGCACCACCGGTACGGACAGCGCGCATGGCTGCGCCAGATCGACATCGAGGTCTCCGACGAGATGGAGGACGAGGCCCTGCGGACGGTGAACGAGCTCGACGGGACGAGGTTCCCGCGCACCGGGTCGCTCGTTACGGGCTGGGTGAAGGGGCGGGCGCGCCGGACCAAGGACCTCGAGCAGCTCTTCTGCGCCGAGGTCGTCGCCATCACCTACGAGCGGATGGGGCTGCTCGGATCGGACCGACCGCCCAACTGGTACGACCCGGGCACGTTCTGGAGCGGCGACGGGCTCGACCTCACCGGTGCGGCATTGGGACCCGAGATCGAGATCACCGACATCGCGCCGTTCGACGGCTGACGTCGGCGTCGTCGCTCGACACCTCGTTCGGCGACGTGTTTACATGACCGACGTGGGCAGCGCGAGCGACGAACTCCCGTCGGGGTACGTCACGTTCGTCTTCACCGACATCGAGGGCTCCACTCCACTGCTCAAGCGCCTCGGCGATGACTACGTCGAGGTCAGCGAGCGCCATGACGCACTCCTCCTCGCAGCGTTCACCGCCCATGGCGGCCAGCTCGTCCACACCGCCGGCGACTCGATGTTCGTCGCCTTCCGGGACACGACGGCCGCGGTCCGCGCCTGTGCCGACGCCCAAGCCGCGCTCGCCGGCGAGCGGTGGCCGAACGACGAACGGCTGAAGGTCCGCATGGGGCTCCACGTCGGCCTCGCCAAGCCGCGCAAGGGCGACTACGTGGCGATGGCGGTGAACCAGGCGGCGCGCGTGATGTCGGCGGCGCACGGCGGCCAGATCCTGATGACCGACGAGGTGGTCGGACGCCTCGACGACGGCGTCGCCGGGTCGATCGAGGCCATCGGGCGATACCGGTTGCGCGACTTCGACGAGCCGCCGGCTCTCCACCAGCACGTCGCCTGGGCGGTGCACGGCGAGTCACCGGTGCGGGCGGTCCCGACCAAGGGCCACAACCTCCACGTTCCCGTGACCGCCTTCTTCGATCGAGAGCGGGAGTCGGAGCGTGTTCACACGATGCTCGTGCCAGGCTCGGTCGTGTCCCTGATCGGACCCGGTGGCGTCGGGAAGTCACGGCTGGCGACCGAGGTCGGCGCGGCGCTGGCCCCCGAGTGGCCCGACGGCGTGTGGGCGGCCGACCTCGCGGACATCGACGAGAGTGGGCTGGTCGTCGAACGGCTCGCCGACGTGGTCGCCGTCGCGGGGAGGGAATCCGACGAGCGCGTCGACGACATCGTCGACAAGCTGCGGACCAGCCGCGCCGTGCTGATCTACGACGGCTTCGAACATCATGTCGACATCTGTGCCGCCCTGATCAGGGAGATTCAGCGCGAATGTCCCGGCGTCGCCCAGTTGGCCACCGGCCGCGAGCCGCTCCGCATCCCCGGTGAGGGTCGCATCATGGTCACACCGCTCCCGATCGCACACGAGGGGGAGGCCGACGTCGGCGCGATCCGGGCAGCAGAATCCACCCAACTGTTCCTCGATCGGGCGAGCACGGCACGCCCCGACCTCGTCTTCGGCGAGCCGGAGCTTCACGCGGTCGCCGAGATCTGCCGCCATCTCGATGGCCTCCCGCTGGCGATCGAGATCGCTGCAGCGCGGGTCGACGTGATGTCGGTCGACGAGATCGTCGATGGTCTCGACGACCAGTTCCGGCTGCTGCGCTCTCGGGATCGGACCCTCCCCGCTCGGCAGCGGACGATGCAGGGTCTCCTCGATTGGAGCACCAGGTTGTTGGCCGAGGACGAGCAGGTCGCGCTGCGCCGCCTCGCCGTCTTCACCGGGGATTTCCGGATCGATGCAGCGACGACCGCGGTCGGCGACGACCAGGTTCCCGCCGAAGACGTCGAGGAGATGCTCTGGTCGCTCAACGACAAGTCCTTGGTCGTCGCCGACACGTCGATGCGCCCGACGACGTACCGCCTGCTCGAATCGGTGCAGCAGTACGGGCTGCGCCTCCTTCGCGAGCACGACGAGGACCGCAGCGTCGCCTCACGTGTCGCTCGATGGTTCGACCAAGCGATCGGACCCGATCGCACGGTCGACCGCTCCTGGATCAACGCCATGCACGCCGCCGGGTCGAACGTTCGCGCCGTGCTCGGGTTGGTCGCCGTGCCGGAGCCGGAACTGGCGCAGCGGCTGGCCTGTTCGCTCGGCCGGTTCCACGAGGCGGTGCAATCGTTCCGGGCCGGCATCGAGGAACTGACACGGTACGTGGACGAACTGTCCGAGCCGACGCCGGCGCGCGTCGCGCTCATCGCCGCGCTCGCTGATCTCTGGCTGCGCACCGGGAACCTGGCCGAGGCCGGCCGTCTGATCGAGGAGGCCGCGACGCTCCAGGCCTCGGTCGGCGCGCCTGCCTGGAACGACGCCGCCCTCGACCGGACGCGAGGCGACATCGCACTTCGGTCCGGCGAGTACGGCGAGGCGGCGGCGATCGCCGAGGCAGCGCTCGACAGCGGCCTTTCCGAACGCGGCCAGGCCCGGATGTGGAACCTGCTCGGTATCGCCCGCGTGTCACAGGGCGACAATGCGGCGGGTTCGGCAGCGCTCGAGCGGGAGCTGGCGATCTACGTCACCCGTGGGATCGAGAGCAAGACCGCGAGCGCGCACGGCAACGTCGCCGAGGTCGCCCTGCGGACCGATGACCTCGTGCTCGCGGCCGAACACCAATCGAAATGCCTGGACCTCGCAGTGACGCTCGGACAACCCGTGATGCTCGCCTATTCGAGTGTCGTCGCGGCTCAGTTGGCGCGTCGGCGCGGCGAATGGCGGACCGCCGTCACCCTGCAAACCAGTTCCGACGCGATCCTCGCCGAGATCGGACATACGCTCTATGAGGCGGACGAGAAGACGTCGAATGCACTCCTGACCGCGGCCCGCTCCGAACTGAGCAATACTGAGTTCGACGCTGCGCGCAGAGCTGGGCTCCAAATGGACCCGATCGAGGCCGCCGTGATGACCGAGGCGCTCTTCACCGCCGTGCGGCGTTCTCGATGACAACGCGCAGGAAGCGAGAAGCTGATGACCGGGGACTCATGCGATATCGATCTCACCGGACCGTGGACCGAACGGGTCGCGTATGCCGCCGACGGAGGTTGGTATGCGTACCGTCCGCACTGCGTCTACTACCCGTATGCGACCGAAGCGGAGGTGCTGGACTACCACGACGTCACGACTCTCCAGGGAGACCATCACACGATGACCAGGCTCGAGCCACTGGGATCCGGCCGGCCCGGGCCGCAGGGCCAGCAGGAGTGGTGCGTTCACCAGGACGGTCTCGACGTCGTCGCCCACTGCCGTGAGCTGGCTCGCCGGAACGTCAAGTCCGAACCGGACTTCGTCTTCTTCGGCCATCCGGCCGATGGTCCGTCCCCACATCCGAGCGAACTCAGCGGCAACCCGCTCTACGGCAACCCGCTCTACGGCAACCCGCTCTACGGCAACCCGCTCTACGGCAACCCGCTGTACGGCAACCCGCTCTACGGCAACGGGACGTTCGCCAGCGAGGTCTGGGCCCGTCCCGTCTGGGGCACGCCCGTCTACCAGAGCCCGGTGTACGCCGATCGGTTCCACGCCCCCGGGTACCGCGAGTCCGGCCGCCGGACGACCGGCGCCCGACCGTCGGCGGGAGACACGCTTCTCGGTCGGCCGCACCAGGGACCGTGGCTCGAACCGAGGTTCATCGTGCTCGACACCAGCCTCGCGGCACCGGGCTGGCTGCCCCCCCTCCTCGGCCCGTACGCGGGGAGCGACGACGACGACATCCCAGATTGGGACGACAACGGCGTCCTCGATCCGGTGGCCGGTCACGGGACGTTCATCGCCGGCATTCTCGCTCGACTCGCGCCGGATTGCCGTATCGAATCCCCACGTGTGCTCAGCTCCTTCGGCGACGGAGACGTCTGCTCGCTCCGCAAGATCGTCGCCGACCTCGAGATCGACGAGTACACGATCGTCACCATGTCGTTCGGGGGATACGCCGATCACGAGATGATGCACCTCGCGCGGATCGTCGAGCACATCCAGTGTCACCACGGCGTGGTCGTGGCCTCGGCCGGGAACGACGGGATCGGGCGCCCGAGCTACCCGGCCGCATTGCCGGGCGTGGTCGGTGTCGGCGGCCTCGACAACCGTGGCCCCGCCGCCTTCACCAACTACGGGCCGTGGCTTCGGGCATGTGCGCCAGCGGTCGACCTGACCAGCAGCTTCTTCGTCGACGAGCACCACACGCTGAAGGATCCCCAGACGCCCTTGCCGGGATCACCCGACGAGCCCGTTTGGTTCGAGGGCTGGGCGCGATGGACGGGCACATCGTTCGCTGGTCCGATCGTCGCGGCAGCCATCGCACGCGAGATGCTGCGTGCTGGATGCACGGCCGAGGAGGCCGTCACGACGGTCCTCGACGGTCCCGACCTCATGCGGATCCCGAACCTCGGCACGGTGGTCAACCTCAGCCCACCGTTGCCCCCGCGCACGCGCGCCGGATCGGCACGCCCGGGGTGACCGCGGTTCGCCGTCGCGTCGTCGTCTCGGGGCGCGTCCAGGGGGTCTACTACCGCGACAGCTGCCAGCAGATGGCCCGGCGGCTGAAGGTCACCGGCTGGGTCCGCAACCGCGACGACGGAGCGGTCGAGGCCGCGTTCGAGGGCGACGCAGACGCGGTCGACCGGATGATCGACTGGTGCCGGATCGGACCCCGCCGTGCCCTGGTCACCGGTGTGCGCGTCTCGGACGAGGAGCCGACCGGTGAGCGCTCGTTCCGCGTCGAGGGCGGCTGGTGACCGATCGGGCGGCGATCAGCGGTCCTGCGGCAGGCCGAGCCGGACGCAGATCTCGGCGAACACCTCGTCGATCGAACTGGTCGCGTCGATCCTGACCAGCCGCTCCTTGCGATCGAAGATGTCGATCACCGGCTGGGTCTTGGCGTGGTAGTCCGCGAGCCGCTTGGCGAGCGCCTCGGGGTTGTCGTCCTTGCGGGCGACCAGGCGACCGCCACAGACGTCGCAGGTGTCCTCGATCGCCGGGCGGTGGGCGATCAGGTTGTAGTCGAGCCCGCACCCCTCGCAGAGCCGGCGGGACAGAACCCGCCGCTCGACCTCCTCGTCGGGCATGTCGAGGATCACGACGCTGTCGATGTCGTAGCTCTCGAGGAAGAACTCGGCCTGGGCGGCGTTGCGCGGGAAGCCGTCGACGATGAAGCCGTAGTTCCAGTCGTGTTGCTGGAGGCGCTCGCGGACCACCGACTCGACCAGGTCGTCGCCGACCAGGTCGCCGGCGTCGACGATCCGTTTGACGTAGGCCCCCATCTTCGTGTGGTGCTGGACGTTCCACCGGAAGATGTCGCCGACGCTGATGTGGACGAGGTCGAACCGCTCGGCGAGCAACGTCGCCTGCGTGCCCTTGCCGCTGCCCTGGACTCCCATGATCACGTATTTGCGCACGGGGACCATCGTGGCATGTCCGGCCCGTCGCGGCATCGGTCGCCAGCCCGGCATAGTGTCTCAACCCGATCGATCCGGAGGTTCTCGTGCCACGACTGCGTGTTCTGCTCATCTCACTGACTGCGTTGACGCTCCTCGGCGGGGCCTGCGCGAGCAGCGGCGACTCTGGACCCGGTGAGATCCCCGCCGACCGAGACGAGCTCGGCACCGAGTCGGGCGGGTCGACACCGCCGCCGGCGACCGACGGTTCGGTAGACGACGTCCTGCGACCCGGCCTGCAGGTCACCGAGGTCGACTTCACCACCGGCGTCACCGTCGTCACCAACCTCGGCGAACGCGACATCGACCTCGCCGGGTACTGGATCTGCAACCGCCCGAACTACGCCGAGCTGCCGGCGCGCGTCCTCGCCCCGGGCGACAGCGTCGAGGCCAGCCTCGGTGGCTTCCCCGCCTCGGGTGGTGAGGTTGCCGTGTACACCTCCAACGCCTTCGACGACCCGAGCTCGATCTCGACGTTCGTCGCCTGGGGCAGCGGCGGAGGACGCCAGTCGGTGGCCGAGGCGGCCGGGATCTGGACCGGCGACCCCGTCCAGCCGACCGGCGAGTCGATCACCCTCGTCGGCGAGCCCGGCAGCGCCGCCGGCTGGGGCTGACCCGGCCGCTGGCGCTGCGATCAGGCGACGCGGCGCAGGACGTGCAGCGATCCGGTGGCCGAGTCGAGCACGAACCGGCCGCTCTGTATCGCCGGGAGGAAGATCCGCTCGTACGGCGGTCGCCCCCGTCGGCGGGATCGGGGAACACGTCGTGGATCGCCAGCATGCCACCGACCGCGACGTGGGGCGTCCACCCCTCGTAGTCGAGCTGCGCCGGTTGCTCGCCGTGCCCTCCGTCGATGAACAGCAGCGACAACGGCGTCGTCCACCGCGCGGCGACGGTCGCCGAGCGACCGACGATCGCAACGACCGACTCCTCGAGCGCGGCGTCGTGGATCACCGCCCGGAAGAACGGCAACGTGTCCATCGTCCCGACCCGCTCGTCGACCACGTCGGGGTCGTGGTGCTCCCAGCCTGGCTGGTTCTCCTCGGACCCGCGATGGTGGTCGACGGCGAACACGATGGCACCGGCTCGCTCGGCTGCGTCGCCCAGCCACACCGTCGAGCGACCGCAGTACGAGCCGACCTCGAGCAGCGGTGCGCCCGGAACCGCCGCGGCCGCCACGACCGCTGCGGCCCACGAGCGCGTCACCCTCCTCGGCGGGCATGAATCCCCTGGCGGCGAGCGCCACCTCCCGGCGGCGGCCGGTGAGCGTCACCAGCGGTCCCAGTGGATGATCGTGTCGGGGTCCGGGCGCGCCGCGGGCCGGAACTCGGTACCGATCGTGTGCGCCAACGGGCTGAGGCAAACCTGCTGGACGTCGTCGAACGGGATGCCGACGACATCGGCGACCTCGCGCTCCTTCATCAGCGCGATCGTCGTCCACGCCGTTCCCAGCCCCCTGGCGCGCGCCGCGAGCATGAAGCTCCACATCGCCGGCAGGACGTTGCCCATCCGCGAGGCCGTCACCCTCGACGGCTGGCCGTCGAGCCGGCCGCCGGTGGTGCAGGCGAGCACGAGCACCGGCGCCTCTCCCAGGTGGGCGGCGAGGTACTCCGCCGAGACGCGCACTCGGTCCTGCTGGGCCTGCTCCTCGGGCGTGTCCTTGGGGATCGAGCCGACGTAGACCCCGTCGAGCGAGCGGTAGATGTCGAAGCACTCGCCGTAGATACGACCGATCTCCCGGCGCGCCGCCTGGTCGCGCACGATCACGAAGCGCATCGTCATGTTGTTCGAACCCGAGGGTGACTGCATCGCCGCGGCGACGCAGTCGCGGATCGCATCGTCCTCGACCGGCCGACCGAAGTCGAGCCGCCTGCGTACGGCGCGGGTCGTCGTCAGGAGCTGGTCGGGCGTGAGATCGAGCATGAGGCGACTGTAGGGTCCTGCCGATCGGCCGTCCCCACCGGGACCCGACCGCGGGCAATTCGTCGACCAGCGCCTGCCGTTCGCCCGGGGCTCATGACATCATGACGGGAGATGCACACCTCCTCCTCCGCCGGCGCCATCCGGCGAACCGCCACCGCCGCCCTCGTCACCTGCACGCTCGCCTCGCTCGCGGCCTGCGGCTCGTCCGCGGGTCCAGGCGTCGCCGACACCGGGACCGCCGATCCGGCCGCCACCTTCGCCACCGTCCCACCGTCGACGGCGCCACCGCCGGCCCCGGCCACGCCTGCCGCGACGACGATGCCCCTCGTCCCGTCACCGGAGGCCGACCTCCCGACGGCACCGCCGGACGCTGGCACCGAAGCGGCACCGCGACCCGCGGTGCCCGCTGGACCACTCCCGATCCCCACCGTCCAGCTCGTCGCCGCGGGGGACTTCGATGCGCCGGTCGGCGCTGCCGTCCGCCCGATCGATCCCCGCCTGTTCATCGTCGAGCAGGGCGGCCGCGTGGTCGCCGTCGACGACGAGTCGGCAACGCCGGTGCTCGATGCGCGCGATCTCACCGCTGCAGGCGGCGAGCGGGGGTTGCTCGGCCTCGCCTTCCATCCCGATCAGGACCTGGCGTACGTCAACTACACCGACCTCGACGGGAACACCGTCGTCGCCGAGTACGCGATCGATCCGGTCACGGCGGTGTTCGACCCGGCGTCGTTCCGCACGGTGCTCACCGTGGAGCAGCCGTTCGGCAACCACAACGGGGGCGCCCTTGCGTTCGGACCCGACGGGTACCTCTACATCGGGCTCGGCGACGGTGGATCGGCCGACGACCCCCAGCGCAATGCGCTCGACCTCTCGACCCGGCTGGGCAAGCTCCTGCGCATCGACCCGATCGAATCCGGGGCCGAACCGTTCGTCGTCCCCCCCGACAACCCCTTCGTCGGCGTCGACGGCGCCGACCCGACGATCTGGTCGCTCGGGTTGCGCAACCCATGGCGCATCTCGTTCGACGAGCTGACCGGCGACCTGTGGATCGCCGACGTCGGCCAGAACGAGTTCGAGGAGGTCGACCGTGCGCCTGCCGTCGACGGGCTCGACGCCGGCCGGGGGCTGAGCTTCGGTTGGAGCGCATTCGAGGCCAACGCCCGGTTCAACCCCGATCAGGGCGCCGACGGCCACACACCACCGGTGATCGAGTACCCGCACCTCGACGACAACTGCTCGATCAGCGGCGGCGTCGTCGCCCGCGACTCGCCGGTCGACGACCTCGACGGCTGGTACGTCTACGGCGACTACTGCTCGGGACGTATCTGGGGCTACGACACGACGTCGGAGGCCGGTGCGCCGGTGATCGTCGAGCTCGCCACGCTGCCGTCGTTGAGCGCAATCGCCGCCGGTCCTGACGGCGAGCTCTACGCGATCTCCAACGCCGGCCCGGTCGCCCGCCTGGCCAACGTCTGACTCGACGATTCGGTCGCCGCGTCAGCCGACGCGTTCGAACTCGACGCGGCGCTGGTTGGGGTCGGCGCTGACCAGCTTGACCCGCACGTCGTCGCCGGGGTCGACGCGCCGGGCGACGACGCGCGCCACCACCGCCGGCTCGCAGAGCTGGATCCGCGCCCCGCGGTCGTCCTCGTCGGTGACCACCGCGTCGAAGACCTCGCCCTCGCGACCGCGGAGCACGATCGCCTCGGCGAGATCGATCGCCGCCCGCTCGACCCCGTTGGCGCGGGTCGTCCCCGCCTGCATCGCCGCCGGGAGCTCGGCAAACGCCGCCTCGACCGGCTCGGGGACCGGGTCGTTGCGGGCCACCGCCAGCGCCGCCTCGATCACGTAGCGGTCGGCCAACCGCCGCAGCGGCGCCGTCGCATGGCAGTAGGTCGCGGCGACGGCGGCATGCCACGGCACCACCCCCTCGGTGAACGGCTCGTACGACGCACCACCGCTGGCCCGCCGGATCGCGAGCTGGAACGCGGCGGTCCGCGGGTCGCCGCGCGGCAACGAGCGCTCGAACTCCGGCAGCGGTTCGCCCGCCGCCCAGTCGAGACCGAACGCCCGCGCGGTGTGACGCAGTCGGCCGACATCGCGGTCGTCGCAGGCCGGGCATCGTGCGGAACAGGCCCGTGCCGGCGGCGTGCAACGCATCGGCGACCGCCATGTTCGTCGCCAGCGACATCGCCGCGTTCTTGCTCTCGGCGTCGTTGCGGGGGCGGAACCGCAGCGTGTAGCCACCGTCGTCGCGCACGACCTCCTGCTCGGGGAAGTCGATCCGGTCGGCGCCCCGGGCCAGCTCGGCCGCCTCGATCCGCCGCGCCAGTTCGGGGAAGGCGGCGGGCAGATCCGCTGGTCGGACCGTCGAGTAGGCGAGCTTGGCCCGGCTGCGGACGATCGCCCGCTCGACGCCGTCGAGGCGCACCGCGCCGTCCTCGGCGACCCGCACGACGAAGACGACGGCGGGACGCGGGCCGTCGGGGAGGAGGCTGGCGGCGTCCTCGGCGAGCCGCGGAGGATGCAGTCCGGCGCGACCGTCGGGCAGGTAGACGGTCACGCCGCGCCGCCACGCCTCGCGGTCGATCGGGTCGCCCGGCCGGACGAAGCAACCGACATCGGCGATCGCGTATCGCAGCACGATGTCGCCACCGACGGCCTCGACGGCGAACGCCTGGTCGAGGTCGGTGCTGCGCTGCGGGTCGAGCGTCATGAACTCGACGTCGGTGCGGTCGACGCGCCCTCCACCGTCGAGCGGGCGAGTCGCCGCCGCATCCGCAGCCTCGATCACGTCGGCGGGGAACTCGCCCGGGATGTCGAAATCGGCGCGCAGTGCGGCAACACCGTCGCGGTAGTCGTCGAACGCGTCGCGCGACAGGCGCACGTCAGCGACGGCCCCGCTTCACCGCCGGGCCCCCATGAACATCCCCTTGAGCGCCTCGTAGTGCTCGATCACGTGCCCGGCGCCGAGGACGACCGCTTCGAGTGGGACGTTCGACATGCGCACCGGGACCTCGGTCTCGCGCTCGATGCGCTCGGCCAGGCCGCGCAGCAGGCCACCGCCACCGACGAGGTACATGCCACGCACCAGGAAGTCCTGTGACAGCTCGGGCGGCGCCTTGGAGAGGCAGCGGATCACCGACGACACGATCGAGGAGACGACGTCCTCGATCGCGAAGCGCACCTCCTCGGGCGTCAACACGACCGTCTTGGGCAGCCCGGTCATCAGGTCGCGCCCACGCACCTCGGCCTGGTTCTCGTCGTGCGTCGGGTCGGCCGACCCGATCGCCACCTTGATCTCCTCCGCCGTCCGCTCGCCGATGGCGATGCCGTGCTCGCGGCGGACGAAGTTCTGGATGGCGGCGTCGAAGTCGAACGAACCGACCCGCACCGCCTCGAGCGCCACGATCCCGCCGAGGCTGATCACAGCGGTCTCGCTCGTACCACCGCCGATGTCGATCACCATGTTGCCGACCGGCTCGTCGATCGGCAGGTCGGCGCCGATCGCTGCGGCCATCGGCTGTTCGATCAGGTTGGCATCGGCGGCACCGGCTCGCCGCGCGGCATCGGTGACCGCCCGCCGCTCGACCTCGGTGATCGCCGACGGCACGCAGATGACGACCTTCGGGCGCGTGAACCGGCTGACGCCGACCCGCTGCAACAGCAACCGGATCATCCGCTCGGTGATCTCGAAGTCGGTGATCGCCCCGCCCCGCAGCGGGCGGACCGCCACGATGTAGCCGGGGGTCCGGCCGATCATCTGCCAGGCCTCGCGGCCCGTCGCCAGCACCTCGCCGGTCTGCCGGTTGAGGGCGATCACCGACGGCTCGTTGAGCACGATGCCCCGGCCCTTCATGTACACGAGCGTGTTCGCCGTGCCGAGGTCGATCGCAAGGTCACGCGCCATCGGGAGCTCCCTCGTCGTCCGCGTCCCCGGAGGCGTCGTCGGATCCGTCCGGCGGCGGCTCTCCGGCCGCGTCCTTCGAATCCGCCACGTCGTCGCCCGGCGTGGCCTGGCTGATCGTCGGCCGGCGGGCTTCGGGCGACAGCGCGTCGATCTGGCGGCGGAACGAGTCGACCGGATCGGCCCGTCGACGGGACCGCAACGCGACGACGACCACGACCGCGGCGAGCACGACGACGACGGCGACGACGACGGTCACTCGGTTGCTCCGACCGAGCGGGGCGAGACGACCTCGCGGGCACCGGTACCCCAGTCGGCACCGCCCGCCCAGTGCTCCCGCTTCCAGATCGGGGCCGATTCCTTCAGTGCGTCGATCGCGAAGCGAGCGGCCTCGAACGCCTCGGCGCGATGCGGCGCCGAGACGACGGCGACGACCGACGACTCCTCGAGGGCCAGCTCGCCGACGCGGTGGAGCAGCACGATCCGACCGGTCGCCGGCCAGCGGGTACGCACCTCGTCGGCGATCTCGCCGAACCGGGGCGCGACCTGGGAGTCGTACGCCTCGTACGTGAGGGAGTGCACGCCGTGGCGGCCGTCGGCGTGATCGCGGACGGTCCCACTGAACAGCACGACCGCACCGCAGTCCGGTCGCAGCGCCCAGTCGTAGGCGAGTGCGATCGGGAGCGGTTCGTCGGTCAGGCCGACCCAGTCGTCACCGTGTTCAGGCCGGTCCACGCCGGGCATGGTAGCCCCCGGCATCTCCGCGCAGTCGCCGGACGGACCGAAGATGCGCGAAACCGGTGGCGGTGGAGCATCGGGGCGGGCCGCGAACCGCGCCCTTCCCGCAGTGACTACGCTCTCGTCGTCGTGGAACGCGCTCCGCTCCCACCGCACGAACGATCGTGGCGGCATCCCTCCGAGATCGGCCCGAGCCGGCACGAGATCGACGCCGACGCGCACGGGCGGCCGGTCCTGCTCGCCGCGGGCGCGCTGGCGGCGATCATGCTCGTCGCGATGGTCGTCGTGCTGACGCCAAGGCCGACGAGTGGTCCGGTGGCGATCAGCGCGACCACCGCGCCCGTCGTGCGCCAGACCACGACCGTGCCACGGACGGCCGCCGCTGGCCAGATCATCTCGGTCAGCCGGGCGCCCCGGCTGGCGTCGTTCTCGCCGATCCCGAACGCGATCGCCGCGGCACCGGTCGTCCACGAGAGCACCGTCACCGTCGCCGCGTCGCTCCCCCGCCGCGACGAGGTCGTCCACGTGAAGACCGAGACGGCGACGTACCGGGTCGAGTGGGGGGATGTCGAGTTCCTGCAGCTCGACGAACGGGCGATCGTCGTCGATCGTTCGGGCGAGCTGGTCGCCCGGATCGAGGCCGGTGAGATCGTGGTCCTCGTCGGCGACTGATGCCGGCCGGCGGAACGACACCGCCGTGCGACCGGCGCGCTACGCGTTCGAGGTCCGGCGGCGCCAGCGACGGACGAGGAACACCCCGAGGACGACCGCGGCGAGCACCGCTCCCCCGCCGCGCCGAGCGCCAGCTCCTGGCGACGCTTGGGCGAGACCAGCGTCCACCAGCGTCCCTCGGTCCCTTCGACGTACGCCTGCTCGTTGGTCACCGTCGGCTGCCAGCCCTCGGCGCGCAGCCGACCGTTGGAGACGACCCAGGGCTCGCGGGTGTACGAACGCAGGCCGGGCGGGATCGGACCTCGCTGGAACCGCCACCGCAACCGGCCCAGCAGCTCGGCCCAGCGGTCGGGGAGCTGCAGGCGCGGCCGCTCGCCCGACAGCGCGCGCACCCGCTCACCGGCGATCCATCCGTCGGGTGCGACGTTGAACACCCCGTCGAGACGGCGGCGGACGGCGAGCACGACGGCGCAGGTCAGGTCGTCGAGGTGCAGGAACTGCGCCGGCGGGTCCTGCTCGGCGAAGCGTTGCCCGAGTCCGGCGACGAGCGCGCCGGCGAGGCGTGATGTCCCGTCCCCGGCGAGGGCGACCACCGGGCGCAACACCGTGGTCGCCCGCCCCGGCCGGGCGCGCCGCCACTGCTCGACGAGCTCCTCGGCCGACGCGAGCTGGCGGGCGAAGACGAAGTCGACATCGGGTCGCAGGACGGCTTCTTCGACGAGCGGTACCGGGTTGTTCGGCCGCGCGCCGTAGACCATCGCCGACGACACGAACACGACGTGATCGGCAGCGAGCAGGTCGGCGGTGCCGAGCGTGGCCGAGGCGAACTCCGTCGAGCTCTCGCGGTTCGTCGCCCGGCGGTCGTAGTCGCTCGAGCCGAGATCGACCACCACGTCGGCCGCGGCGATCGTCTCCGCGACACCCGCCGACAGCCCGGCTGCTCGGTCGAGGCCTGCGTCGAGGGTGACCACGTCGATGCCGGTCTCCGTCGCCAGCGCGTCGGCGACGCGCCGGCCGAGGGGACCGGCCGCTCCGGTCAACACGGCGGTGGTCATCGCTTGCCGGCCGGCTCCATCGTCGCCACGTTAGGCCGCTCCAGCCCCGCGACGGGCGCCTCGGGCGAGCAATCCGACGATGTCGGCCGAGCGCGGGCCGCGCTCGTCGCCGGAGCCCGTAGCATCTCCGGTATGGCCGACGACGACTCCGGTGGCGGCGTCAACCCGTTCGACGGGCTGCCGCTCTTCGGCGACCTCTCCAGGGCGCTGTCCGGGCAGGGTCCGCTGAACTGGGATGCCGCCCGCCAGTTCGCGCTCCTGTCGGCGAGCGGCGGGGAGATGCTGCCCGGCTCGGCGACGGCCGTGCCGGCTGCCAACGTCGAACCGACGGTGCGCATCAAGTACTGCGAGCTGGCCGGGATCGCCCGGCTGCACGTCGCCGACGTGATCGGGTTCGACGTGCCGACCACCGAGCCCGAGGTCGTGACCCCGCAGCAGTGGGCTCAGCAGGCGCTCGACGCCTACCGCCCGCTGTTCACCGACATGGCGACATCGCTCGGGCCGAGCGACGACCTGCCCGCCGAGGTGGCCGCCGACCCGATGGCCCAGATGATGGCCGGGCTCGGCAAGATGCTGGCGCCGGCCATGCTCGGGATGAGCGTCGGGTCGATGGTCGGAGCGCTCGCTCGCCGCGCCTTCGGGGTCTACGACCTCCCCATCCCCCGACCGACCCCGACGCTGGTCCTCGTCCCCGCGACCATCGATTCGTTCGCCACCGAATGGTCGATCCCGCTCGACGAGATGCGGCTCTGGGTGCTGTCCCACGAACTCGCGGGGCTGACCCTGTTCTCGGTCGAGCACGTGGCCGAGCACCTCCGAACGCTCGTGCAGCAACACGTCGGGGCGTTCCGGCCCGATCCTGCGGCGATGACCGACAAGCTCGGTGCGCTCGAGATGGACCAGTCCGACCCGATCGCGGCCATGCAGCAGGCGTTCGGCGACCCGGAGGTGCTGCTCGGCGCGGTGCGCTCCGACGAGCAACTGGCGCTCGAGCCGAAACTCGACGCGGCGGTCGCAACGGCGATCGGCGTGATCGACTGGGTGGTCGACGCCGTCGCCGTCCGGGTGATCGGCGGCGACGCGTTGCAGATCGCCGAGGCGGTACGACGGCGGCGCGCCGAGACGTCGCCCGACGACATCTTCGTCGAGCGATTGCTCGGCATCCGGCTGGGCGCCGAGCAGACCGCCCGCGGCAAAGCGTTCGTCCAAGGGGTCGTCGACCGGGCCGGCGAGCGGGGCATCGCTCCCCTGTTCAACGTGGCCGACGCGATGCCGACGCCGAGCGAGATCGAGGCACCCGGCCTCTGGCTCGCCCGCGTGGGCGACGACGCCTGACCCTCGGCGGCGTGCCCACCCGTCGGGACCGGACGGTCAGGTTGACGACCGTCCCGCCGGCAGCCATGCCGACGATCAAGAACCCGATCGGACCCGGCACCTGGATCGCGACCGCGATGAACGCGGCGATCGCCCAGGCGAGTTGGAACCGGGTCTCGAACGAAGCGAAGGCCCGGCCCTGGTTGGCATCGGGGGCGTCGCGCTGCACGATGCTCTCGAAGGCCAACCGGCCGATCGCCGCGGCGAAGTTCACGACGCCGGCGAGGATCACCGCGCCGATCGGGCCGCCGAGTACCGCGGCGGCGAAGCCGGTCACCGCGGACGCGATCAGCGCGAACGACAGCATCGTCTCCTCGCGCATGCGATCGCGGAGGCGGGGAGCGAGCGCGTTCCCGAGCATCGACCCCAGCGCCGACACGCCGACGACCAGCCCGAACCACAGCGTTCCCTGGTCCTGCTCGCGCAGCCAGAACGCGAGGAGGAAGAACGTGAACCCCACGTTCGCCCGCAGGACCGTCATCGCGATCGAGCCGATCTGGAGGCTGGTCGAGTGCAGTTCGATCTCCTCGCGCTCGCTCGGCCCGCGCGAGGCCACGACGTCGGGGGCGAGCCGGGTCGCGCTCAGGAACGCCGCGACGAAGATCAGCGCGCCGAACACGAGGGCGGCCGGGGCGCCGATCAGCTTGAGCAACAGCCCCGCCGGCACGACCACGATCGCACCGGTCAGGCCGGCGATCAGCCCCAGCTTGGAGTTGGCCTCGACGTGCTCGGTCTCGGAGCGGACGGTCGAGGGGACGATCGCCGACTTGGAGACGATGTAGGTCTTCTGCAGCACGAGCGACGCGAACACGAGCGGGAACAGGGCGAGTGCGTCGAGGTACTGCGCCATCAGCACCATCAGCACGACGCGGGCGAGGGCGACCATCTGGATCACGAACCGGCGGCCGCCGGCGATGCGGTCGATCAGCGGGCCGATCAGCGGTGCGATGAAGAGGAACGGGGCGAAGCTGAGGACGAGGAACAGCATCACCCTGGTGCGCGCCGCGTCGAGGTCGATGTCGAAGAAGAGCGAGTCGGCGAGGGCGACGACCATCGCCGTGTCGCCGGCGATCATCAGCGAGTGCGTCAGCGCCAACCGCCTGAACTTCGACGCCTGCACCCCCTGCACCGCGCGCCCTGCTGTCACGACGCCGATGCTACGTGCCCACCGACCGCGTCGACCGCCGACCGCGAAACCCGTCCAAACGGCCGACGCGCGCGGACCGCCGCACCAAGGACTTCAGCGGGTAGGGCGTGAGTCGGGTTGGTAGCGGTCGCGCCAGACGATGAGTTTGCCGGTGATCACCTATCCGCGCGAGTCCTTATGGCTCGTGGACTCCACCGCCGTCGAATGCGGCCGCAGCCGCGAGACCGCGAAACGAGCCGAACTCGCCGGGTGGGCCACCTACGTCTACTGCGCATCGCACTCCAGGTTCTCTTGGGGACTGCGACTTCATCTCATCACCACGCCATCCGGGCTGCCCGACGCCTACGCACTCGCCGGCGCGAAGACCGACGAACGCGACACCGCTCTGGACATGATCGCCCTCGAGGCCGAACTCCACCGTCCCGCTCAGATCCTGATGGGCGACAAGGGCTACCGACGCGTCAGCTTCGAGACCGACGGCCGCCGACCCGGTGCTCGTCTGCGCGTGGGCAGCCGAGGGCCTCGATCGCACGATCAGGGTCAGCTATGTCGGCGTCCCGGATTCGTTCATTCACAACCTGGTCGACGGCAAGCAGGACCGCACCGATGTGGTCTCCCCCAACTTCTACGACAAGAATTCGTTCTCGGTCGTCGCGCCGAACGGGTGGGGGGTCGTCGTGAGCAACCTCTGGGCCGATCGGTCCGATGATCTCGACCCGATGGTTGCGATCGCCGAGGCGGCGTTGGAGCAGCTCGGATCCTGATGCGCGTCGGCTGACGCGGATCAGGACCGATCGGCTACGGCGCCCCTCGCTCCACGTTCCACGAGTACTCGACGTTGCCCTTCTTGTTGCCGGCGTCGTCGAACTCGGTGTAGGTCACCTTGATCTCCTCGAAGTTGTTGCCGACGACGGAGAGCGATCGCGGTGCGTTCGAGTCCGGGTAGGACTGCTCGAACGACGTGCACTGCACGTTCTTCAGCTCCATGCGGAGGTAGGTCGCTCGCGATTCGCCGAAGAGATCCGTCAGCTCGATCTCGAGCTTGGGAATGACTGCGCCGCTCAGGCACTTCTCCTGGATCTTCGGCGACGCCTTGTCGTAGTCCATCGCGATGACGAGGTCCTCGATCACGGCCGCCGCGCGTCGACGGGCCTGGCCGGTGGCGCCGCCCCCCGGCTTGTTCGCCCCCCAGTCGACCGACAGCACGTCGATCCACTTGCCGTGTTTGTCGTCGACGGATTCGCCGTCGATTCCGTCATACTTCGCGAACGCCGCCGTCGTGGCCGACTGCCCCGGATAGACGTCGTCGAGATTCGTCGCGAGTGCGACCGTGGGTGCACTCTGCGCACGACTGGCGCTCGCGGCCGGATTCATCGATGTCCATGCGATTCCGGCTGCGGCAACGCTGACGACCATGGCCGCGATGACTATTCGATTCCCGAGCTGCGTGCGTTCGCTCACGGCTTCACCCTCCCTTGTGTCTCGGCGACGGCCCAGTGCCCCCGCCGCTGACGTCGACGGTATACCTCCGACGCTCGGTCCGCCATGGCGCGTGGCTCGTGACCGAGTTCGGCCATCCGCGCGAGGCCGCGGTCGGCGACGTCGGCCAGGCGGGCGGCCGCGACCTGCACCGCAGGATCGTCGCGTTGCGACGGTTCGATCCTCGCGGGGTTCAGCGCGCATCCGTTCGCCCAGGCGGCGACGTCGAGCTCGGCGCCGTAGCTGCGCGCTGCGACGGTCCCCCGCTCGGCTGCGAGTCCTCAGCGCGTTCGTACTTGTAGCCGAGTCCGCGTATGGTCGTGATGCGCGTCGGGTTGGCGGGATCGGGCTCGATCTTGGACCGCAACCGCTTGACGTGCACGTCGAGGGTCTTGGTGTCGCCGACGTAGTCGATGCCCCACACCCGACCGATCAGCGTGTCGCGCGGCAGTACCCGACCGGCGTTGGCGAGCAGCAGGTGCAACAGCTCGAACTCCTTGAGCGGGAGCGTCAGCTCGGCGCCGTCGACGTGGACGCTGTGCTCGTCGGGGTCGAGCCGCACGTCGCCGACCTCGATCGTGCCCGGTGTCATCAGCGACGTCGGGTTCGCCGACTCGGCAGTACGGCGGAGGACGGCCCGCATCCGGGCGACCAGCTCGCGCAGCCGGTAGGGCTTGGTCACGTAGTCGTCGGCACCGACCTCCAGCCCGACGACCGTGTCGATCTCGGCGCTCTTGGCCGTCACCATGATGATCGGGACCTGGGTCTTCTTGCGCAGCTGACGGCAGACGTCGATGCCACTGATCCTCGGCAGCATCACGTCGAGCAGGACCAGATCGGGGTTCACCGCATCGAAGCGGTCGAGCGCCTCTGCGCCGTCGACCGCGACCTCGACCCGGAACCCCTCCCGCTCGAGACCGATGGTCAACGCCTCGACGAAGCTGGCCTCGTCCTCGACGACGAAGATCGTCGCCTCGCTCACGTCGCCGGCTTCCCGCGCTGTGCGGCGCCGGCGATCGCTCCGGGGCCGTCATCGGTGATCGTCTCGTCGGGGACCACCAGCGCAGCTGGGAGGCGGAAGGCGAACGTCGAGCCCTCACCCTCGTGCGACGACACCTGGATGTCGCCCCCGTGGTTGGTCGCGACATGGCGCACGATCGCCAGGCCCAGGCCCGTCCCGCCGGTCCGGCGGCTGCGAGCCTTGTCGACGCGGTAGAACCGCTCGAAGATCCGCGCGAGATCCCGCTCCGGAATCCCGACGCCGTGGTCGGCGACCAGCACCTCGACCCACCGGTCGTCGAGCCGCGTCCGGACCTGCACGCTCCCCCGGTCGTGGCTGTACTTGACCGCGTTCTCGACGAGGTTCCCCAGGGCGGACACGAGCTGACGACCGTCAGCCCGAAGGAGGATCGGCGTACCGGCGTCGAACGCCTCGACGCAGATGCCCCGCCCGCTGTCGGCGATTCGGCCGCGGGCGATCGCCGCCTGCACGACCGCGCCCAGATCGACGATCTCATGGTCGGTCGCGGCCGATTCGATGCGCGAGAGCTCGAGCAGGTCGTCGATGGCGCGTGCGGCTCGATGCGCCTCGTCGACCATCCGCTCGGCGACCCGGCGACTCACCATCGGATCGGATTCGTCGACCAGCGCCTCGGCGAGCACGGCGATCGCGCCGACCGGCGTCTTGAGCTCGTGAGAGATGTTGGCGACGAAGTCGGTCCGCACCGCGTCGAGGCGGACCCGTTCGCTGATGTCCTGGACCGTGGCGACCGCGGCGCCGCTCGGCATCGGTTCGGCGACGAGCGCCAGCGCTTGCCTGGGAGGTCCGTGCAGTTCGACGGTCGTGGCCACACGCTCCCCTCGCCGTGCCGTGGCGAGGATGCGGTCGACGTGCTCGTCGACGAGCACGCCACCGTGCGTCCCGCTCATCGAAGAGGCCGAACGGTTCCGGTAGACGATCGTTCCGGACGGCCCGGCGACGATCACGCCGATCTCGAGGTGGTTGGCGGCCTCGGCGATGATCTCACCGAGGTGATCGCTGCCGGCGCCGGACATCGCGCGCCCGGTGACGGCGCGGCCGACGTCGGGCTCGACCGACCCAGCGGTCAACCTGCGACCGACCAGGAGACCGACCCCGACGCCAACGATCATGGCGATCGCAACAGCGAGGACCATCTGGTCAGCCGCCCCCGTCGGGCACGGTGTCGTCCTCGAAGTTCGAGCCGCTCTCGGCGTAGGGCTGGTCGGGGACCCATCCGCTGACGATGTAGCGCGTGCGTTCGCCGATGTTGACCGCGTGGTCGCCGATCCGCTCGTAGAAGCGGGCGACCAGCGCGAGCTGGACCGCGATCTGGAGGTCGATGCTCCCAGCGGCGTGGCTCTCGAAGATCGTCTGCACGAACTGGCGGTGCAGGTCGTCGAGATAGGTATCCATGTCGGCGATCGCCGCGGCGCGGACGCCGTCGTCCTGCAGGTAGGCCTCGGTCGCCTCCTTGAACAACAGCGTCGCCTGGTCGCCGCACTTGCGGATGATGCCGCGCAGGTGCGCGTCGAGCTCATGGCTGTAGATCCGCCGCGCCGCCTTGCAGATGTTGACGCACAGGTCGGCCGAGCGCTCGACGTCGGCGATCAGCTTGATCGTCGAGACCAGCGCCCGCGCGTCGTGAGCCATCGGCTGCTGCAACGCGATCATGTTGAAGCACTTCTCCTCGACTTCAGCGGACCGCTCGTCGTACTCGGCGTCGCCGAGGATGACGAACTCGGCGCCCTCCAGGTCGCTGTCGAGCAGGATTTCGGTGACCCGCGGGATCAGCTCGGTGACGCCGGCGGAGATGCGGGCGGTATTGACGCGCAGCTCGTCGAGCTGCTCGTGAAACGGCCGGCGGAGATCATGACCCTGCACCATCAGCCGAACCGTCCCGTCACGTAGTCCTCGGTTTCCTGGTTCTCGGGGTTGGAGAAGATCTTCTCGGTCGCGTCGTACTCGATCAGCTTCCCCGGCTTGCCGGTCCCCGCGATGTTGAAGAAGCCGGTCTTCTCGCTGACGCGAGCGGCCTGCTGCATGTTGTGGGTGACGATGACGATCGTGTAGTCGTTCTTCAACTCGAGCATCAGCGACTCGATGGCGAGCGTCGAGATCGGGTCGAGTGCAGAGCACGGCTCGTCCATCAGCACGACGTCGGGCTTCATCGCGATCGCCCTGGCGATGCACAACCGCTGCTGCTGCCCGCCGGAGAGGCCCGAGCCCGGCTCACCGAGGCGGTCCTTGACCTCGTCCCACAGGTTGGCGCCGCGCAGCGACGTCTCGACGACCTCGTCGCTCTCCTTCTTGCGCATCCGCCTGGAGTTGAGCTTCATGCCGGCGATCACGTTGTCGTAGATCGACATCGTCGGGAACGGATTCGGCCGCTGGAACACCATGCCGACCTTGCGCCGCACCGCCACCGGGTCGACCCGCGGGCCGTAGATGTCTTCGCCGTTGAGCATCACGTGGCCCTCGACGTGGGCGCCGGCGATCACCTCGTGCATCCGGTTGAGCGACCGCAGGAAGGTCGACTTGCCACAGCCCGACGGACCGATCAGCGCAGTGATCGCCCGCGGCTCGATCTCCATGTCGACGCCCTGCACGGCGAGAAACTTGCCGTAGTAGATGTTCAGGTCCTTGACCGTGATGCGATGTTCGACACCAGGGCGCACCGGGTTGGTCGGCGGAAGGTCGCCACCCTCGATCTGGCTCACCATCGGACCTGCCTTCGTCGTGTGGTCGGTTCTCGGATTGGCGGACATCATCGCAGTCCCTTCGGCTTGAGGACGCTCGCCATCACGCGGGCGGTCGTGAACAGGATCGCCACGATCAGCACGAGGACCAACGCCGCGGTCCACGCCCGGTCCTGCCCGGCCGAGACCGGGATCCCGGGCTGGGTGTAGCTGTAGTAGGTGAACACGGGCAGCGTCGTCATCCGCCCGTCGAACGGGTTGAGGTTGCTGTCGAGCGAGAGGCCGACGGTGACCAGCAGCGGCGCGGTCTCGCCGATCACGCGGGCGATCGCCAAGGTGACCCCCGTCAGGATGCCGGCGATCGCGGTCGGGAGCACGACCTTGACGATCGTCTTCCACTTCTGGACGCCGAGGGCGTAGGACGCCTCGCGCAGTTCGTCGGGTACGAGGCGCAGCATCTCCTCGCACGCCCTGACCACGACCGGGGTCATCAGCAGCGTGAGCGCTACCGCCCCCGAGATCCCGCTGCGGGTGCCCGGGCCGAAGAACACCTCGAACAGCGCGTAGGCGAACAGGCCGGCGACGATCGATGGGATACCGGTCATCACGTCGACCATCGCGGTGATGCCCCGCGCCAGTCGACCGCTGCCGTACTCGACGAGGTAGATCGCGGTGAACAGGCCGAACGGCACGGAGAACAGGGTCGCCATCCCGGTGACGATCAGCGTGCCGACGATCGCGTGGTATCCGCCGCCGCCCTCGCCGACGACACCGACCATCGTGCTGGTGAAGAAGGTGGAGTCGAAGCGGTTCAGCCCGTTCTCGACGACCGTCCAGATCAGCGAGACGAGCGGCAGCATCACGATGAAGAAGGCGCTGGTGACGACGCCGGTCGACAGCCGGTTCGTCGCCTGCCGCTTGCCCTCGATCGCCCTCGACGCGCCGTAGACGCCGAGGTTGTACGCCAGCAGCGCGATGACCGCCAGCCACGCCCAGTTCACGCCGCCCAACGGCAGCCATGCGAGCAATCCAAGGGCGACGGCGCCCACGGCGATCGCTGCGTGCGCGGTCCGGCTCAACTGGCCGGCGGTCAGGTCGGGGGCGTCGCCGCCCGTCGGCGGGGACGTCCGGGGCGACATCGTGGTCGTCATCCCGCCGCCCCCGAGAACCCGGCGTTGGCGATCTTGCGCGCCATCGCGTTGACGAAGAAGGTGAGGGCGAACAACACGAGCCCGGTGGCGATCAGCCGGTTGGTGGTCAGCCCGAACGACTCGGGAAACTGCAGGGCGATGTTGGCGGCGATCGTGTTCGGGTTCTGATTGCTGATCACGTTGAACGAGATGACGTCGGCCGGCGAGAGGATGATGGCGACCGCCATCGTCTCGCCGAGCGCCCGACCGAGGCCGAGCATCGCCCCGCTGATCACGCCCGAGCGGCCGTAGGGCAGCACGGCCTGGCGGATCATCTCCCAGCGCGTCGCCCCGAGCGCGAGCGAGGCCTCCTCGTGGAGGCGGGGCGTCTGAAGGAAGACCTCGCGAGAGATGGCGGTGATGATCGGCAGGATCATGATCGCCAGGACGATCCCGACGGTGAGCATCGCGCGGCCGCTGGTCGACGCGGGACCGGCGAAGAAGGGGAGGAAGCCGAGGTTGTCCTCGAGCCACGGGTAGAGGCTCTTGGAGAGGATCGGGGCGAGGACGGCGATGCCCCAGATCCCGTACACGACGCTCGGGATCGCAGCGAGCAGGTCGATGAAGTACCCGAGCGTCTGGGCGATCCGTTTCGGCGCGTAGTGGCTGATGAACAGGGCAACTGCGATCGCCAGGGGCAGTGCGATCATCAGGGCGATGATCGACGCCCAGATCGTTCCGAACAGGAACGGAGCGACGTAGGCCGGGAAGGTCTTGCCGCTGCTCAGCTCGGTGGTGTCCTGCGTCAGCGCCGGCCACGCCTGGGCGAGCAGGAAGACCGCCACGGCGCCGAGCGTGAGCAGGATCAGGACACCGGCGCCGGTCGACAGCCCGCGGAAGACCTTGTCGCCGAGTTTGCTGACCTTCTCGGTCGTGACCGACGTCTCGGCGTCAGCGGCGGTGTCGTCGGTGATGGTCACGTGGGAATCGCTCCACTCCGGTCGAGAGACGGCGCCGGCAGGCCGGCGGGTACGGACGGTCGTGTCGGGTGACCCGGTGCGGGGGGCCGCCGTTCGGCGGCCCCCGCACCGTCATCACCTGGGGGGATCGTAGGTGATGGTCACACCGAGGTCACGAGGCGACCGTGATCGCGTCGATCGAGACCATGATCTCGTTGCGCACCTCGTCGGAGATCGGCGCCGAACCGGCGGACGCGCCGGAGGCCGCCTGGCCCTCGGGCGAGCCGACGTAGGTCATGAACGCCTTGATCTTGTCGACGAGCTCCTGGTTGTCGTACTGCAGGCAGACGATGTGGTAGGAGACCAGCGCGATCGGGTAGGTGTCGGCCGAGTCCGGGTTGCGGTTGACCTCGATCGCGAAGTCGTACTCGTTGCGGCCCTCGAGCCGGGTCGACGCGTCGACGATGCGACCGGCGGCCTCGGCCGAGAACGGCACGAACTCGCCGGCGACACCGACGGCTGCCGCTGGGAGATCACCGATCTGGCTGGCGTCGGCGTAGCCGATCGAGCCTTCACCGGCGGCCACCGCAGCCACGACACCCTGGGTGCCCTGGGCGCCTTCGCCGCGACCGGGGCCATCGGTGTCCCACGGCTCGATCGGGCCGTACGTCCAGACGTCAGGTGCGGTCTGGCTCATGTAGTCGGTGAAGTTCTCGGTCGTGCCGGAGTCGTCCGAGCGGTGGACCGGGTTGATCGTCGTGTCCGGCAGCTCGACACCGGGGTTGTCGGCGGCGATCGCCGGGTCGTTCCACGACGTGATCGTGTTGGCGAAGATGCCGGCGATCGCCTCGGGGCTCAGGTTGAGCGTCGTGCCGTCGAGCGAGGGGAGGTTGTAGGGCAGCGCGATCGGCGAGATGTAGTGGGGCAGGTTGATCGCCCCCTGGTCGCCGGCGCAACGCTCCTTGGAGGCCTCGAACTCCTCGTCCTTCAAGTACGCGTCGGAACCGGCGAAATCGGAGCCGCCGCCGAGGAACGTCTCGCGCCCCGCCCCGGAGCCGACCGGGTCGTACTCGACGACGACACCGCTGAGCTCGTTGAAGCCGGCCTGCCAGCCGGCCATGCCGGCGGCCTGCGACGACGCGCCGGCGCCGATCAGTGTGCCGGAGAGGCCGGCATAGATGTCGCCCCCGTCCTCACCCATCGCATCGGTCGTCGGGGTCCCGGTCGCCGGGGCCGAGGTGTCGTTCGAGCTGGACTCGTCGCTGCCGCATGCGGCGACGACGAAGGCGAGCGCTACCGCGCCCGCGATGTAACGGCGTTTGGTGTTCACGCTGTTGAACTCCGTTCCTGGGTAGGGCTGGTCATGTGCTGTTCACCCGGCGCCAACGAACTGCGGTGCCGGCGCGCACGTTACGCACCAAAGGTGAACCGGCCGGCCGGGATCGGTGAACGGGAGATGAACGGACTCCGACCTCGAGCGCGAACTGTGCCCCGTACGGGTCGAGCTCAAGATGTGGTGCGCCGACCGGCCAGCTGCTGCTCGACGGCCCAGCGGTACATCCGCTCCTGGGCGTGGGGTTCGAACGCGTCGCTCGGCCCGACCCGCAGCCAGGTGTCGTCGGGCTGCAGCTCCCACCGAACGACGTCGTCGGCGAGGGCGAACCCGAGTGCCTGGTCGAGCCAGGCCGTGTGGCGCGGGTGTTCGATCGGCACCAGCACCTCGACGCGGCGGCGCAGGTTGCGCGGCATCAGGTCGGCCGAGCCGATCAGGTGCACGACGTCGGACTGGGCGTGCGGCACCCGCTCGCCGTCGACGACGTTGCCGTGGGCGAAGCGGTAGATCCGGCTGTGCTCGAGGTAGCGGCCGAGGATGCTGCGCACGTGGATGTTGTCGGACATCCCGGGAACACCGGCGCGCAGGCAGCAGATGCCGCGGACGACCATGTCGATCCGGGTACCGGCCTCGCTCGCCGCGTAGAGCGCCTCGACCATCTCCTGGTCGGCGATCGAATTGCACTTCAGGGTGATGTGTCCGTCGGGGCCGTACGACGCCTCGTTGGCGACCAGTTCGAGCATGCGGGGTCGCAGGTCGCGCGGCGCGACCAGCATCGTCCGGTACGTCTCCGAGCGGCTGTAGCCGGTGAGATGGTTGAAGAGCTGCAGCACGTCGGCCCCGATGTCGAGGTCGCAGGACAGGATGCCCATGTCCTCGTAGATGCGCGCGGTCTTGGCGTTGTAGTTACCGGTGCCGACGTGGCAGTACCGGCGGAGCTGGTCGCCGTCGTCGCGCACGACCAGGGTGACCTTGCTGTGGGTCTTCAGGCCGACCATGCCGTACACGACGTGCACGCCGGAGCGTTCGAGCTGCTTGGCCCACTGGATGTTGTTGGCCTCGTCGAAGCGGGCCTTCAACTCGACCAGCACGGCGACCTGCACGCCCCGTTCGGCGGCGCGCATCAAGCTGCGGATGATGTTGCTGTCGCCGCCGGTGCGGTACAGGGTCATCTTGATCGACTGCACGGCCGGGTCGTCGGCGGCCTGGGCGATGAACTCCTCGACGCTGCTCGAGAAGCTCTCGTAGGGATGGTGCACCAGGATCGCCCGATGCCGCATCACGTTGAACAGCAACAGCTCGCTGTCCGCTGCGGCGGCGATCCGACCGGCGGTCACCGGGGGCCACATGTCGTCTTTGAGGTCGGGACGGTCGAGGCCCATCAACTCCCACAGGCAGCTCAGGTCGAGCGGCACGCGGTGGAATGTGACGTCCTCGGCGGTCGAGATCGAGCTCGCGGATCAGCAGGCTGAGCATCTCGTCGCCGATGCCCTCGTTGACCTCGAGGCGCACCGCGCTGTTGAAGCGCCGCCGCCGCAACTCCATCTCGACCGCTTCGAGCAGATCTTCGGCGTCGTCCTCTTCGAGGGTCAGGTCGGCGTTGCGGCTGACGCGAAAGACCGCCGTCTCCTCGATGTTCATCCCGACGAACAGCCGATCGAGCTTGGCCGCGATCAGCTCCTCGGCGGGCAGGAACCGGCCGGGTCCCGCCTCGATCAGCCGGGGGAAGACCTTGGGCACCTTCAACCTGGCGAAGCGGCGGCTCCCGGTCTCGGGGTCAGCGACGTTGACCGCCAGCGAAAGAGCGAGGTCCGAGATGTACGGGAAGGGATGCCCGGGATCGACGGCCAGCGGCGTGAGCACGGGGTAGACGCGCTCCTCGAAGAGCTTGTCGAGCTCGATCCGCTCGTTGTCGGTCGTCTCGGCATAGGTGACGATCTCGATGCCGTGCTGGCGCAGTTCGGGGACGATGTGATCGACGAAGGCACCGTCGAGTCGGTCGACGAAGCCGGGCAACCACTCGACGATCGCCGCGAGTTGCTGGGCCGGCGTGCGGCCGTCGGGGGTCGGCTTGTCGATCCCGGCGACGATCTGGTCCTTCAGCACGGCGACGCGCACCTGGAAGAACTCGTCGAGGTTGGTCGAGGCGATCGCGCAGAACTTGGCCCGTTCGAGCAGCGGGACCCCGGGCTCGCCGGCCAGTGCCAGGACGCGCTCGTTGAACGCGAGCCAGCTCAGCTCCCGGTTGAGGAAGCGCTCGTCGCTCATCGGGTCCCCGGCCCCGGCCTCGCCGATCAGCTCGCCCGATCGCGAGGTGCGGTCGGCAACCCGAGATCCCACTCGATCGAGATCGCCTCGCGTTCGGCGTCGCGGACGATCCGCTCCCGGTTCCGCCGGAACTGCGGATCCTCTCTCGGCAGCAGGACGAGCCGGGCCAGCACCCGGGCGCGGAACTCGTCGAGGACCTGACGGTCACCCCAGTCGCCGTAGACCTCCCAGTGCGGGGAGACCGGGCCGAGGTAGACGATGCGGGCGTGTGCCCGTGGTTCCTGTCGCTCGGCGAGGTCGGTCATGGTCGACCAGCCTAACGGGATCGTCGAGGCCTGAGGACGGGATCGTCGAGGCCCGAGAGTCCTCGCACTTTCTTTACGGACGTGTTACGGTTTGCGCGCAACGGTGCGACGCGCACCCACACCTGACGATGAACGCTCCAGAAAACGGGAACCAATGGTCCCCGAGGAACGTCAACATGGCAAGACCCCCCGCCAGAGAGGACCAACCGACCCATGATCAAGCGAACTCGCCGCCCACGGGAATCGGCTCGCGCCGAGCCGGTGACGCAGATCAGTGCCGCGCTCCAAGCCGAGTTGAACGGCCGCCCGGCCGAGTTGATCACCGCCCCGCACGATCCCGACTCCGAGACCGCGTGGATGGCGGAGGGGAACTGCCGACTGCACCCGCCGTCGACGTTCTTCCCGTCCGACGGCGTCGGCGTCGACCGGGCCCGCAAGATCTGCCGTGACTGCCCGGTCAGCGCGACGTGCCTCGAGTACGCCCTCGAGCACCGCATCGATCACGGGGTGTGGGGCGGTTGCAGCGAACGCGAGCGGCGCCGGATCCTGAAGCGCCGCCGGGCTGACGCAGTCGCCGTCAGCGGGTCGACGACCGACGCCTGACGCGGCGCCGGCTCGCCCGGTCAGGAGTCGGCGCTGGTCGACTTCTCCGACGCGGCCGGCTTGTCCGAGTTGTCGGACGAGTCGGTCTTGGCGCTGGCACCGTCGAGGCCCTCTTTGAACTCCTTCTGGGCCTTGCCCAGATTGCGTGCGAGCTTCGGCAGCTGCGAGCCACCGAACAGCACCAGGACGATGATGAGGACGATGACCATCTCGCTGGATCCGAACATGTCATCAACCTACCCGACCGCACGCCCCCGCACGACGCGGGCTGCGCTCACGCTCCGATCGTGCTGCGCGCCACCTGGGCGCGCTGACGGCGGATGCGGCGCCGTTCGCGCTCGGACAGCCCACCCCAGATGCCGAACTTCTCGCCGTTCTGCAGCGCGAACTCCAGACAGTCGTTGCGAACCTCACAGCCGCGGCAGACCTCCTTGGCCTCGCGGGTCGACGCGCCACGCTCGGGGAAGAACAGATCGGGGTCGACCCCGAGGCAGTTGGCGCGATCGTGCCAGTCAGGGTCGGGCTCGACCGGCGTGGCGCTGATGGTGATGCTCGACGTGGTGATGAACTGCATGTGTTGGACCCTCCTGCCAAGGTCTGTGAGGTCCCCGTTGTCTCGAACTGGCTGTGATCCACCGCTGCGGACGTCGGCGTCAGATATGCTTGACGGCATCGCCACGACAATGTAATTACAGTGGTGTCATTGTGCCAGAGGCCACGTGCATTCCGCAAGTGCGCGTTTGTGATTTCCGCGCCGGCGCTGGCGCCGGGCACCAGGGCCGTGATCAGCCGGCGCGCCGGCGGCTGCGGGCCAGCGCCCGCTTGCCTTCCATGAAGTCGACCAACACGTAGTCGCCGAGGTCTTCCGGCGTCGTGAAGAACGCCCGGCCGCGGTTGATCCGGGTCATCTGCTCGATGAACGCCCGCAGCGAACCGTCCGCCCCGAGACCGAAGGTGTTGATCCGGATGCCGGCCTTGGTGCAGCGCATCACCTCGCGCAGCGTCGCCTCGACCGTCTCGCGCACGGGCGGATAGCTGAAGAACGGCTGGCCGTCGGGCGTGATGTGCGCCGTCGGTTCGCCGTCGGTGATCATGATGATCTGCTTGGTCCCCGACTCCCGGGCGAGCAACGTCCGGGCCAGCGTGAAGCCGTGATGCATGTTCGTGCCGTAGACGAAGTCCCACGAGACCTCCGGCAACTGCTCAGCGGTCAGGATCCGGGCGGTCTCGGAGAACCCGACGATGCCGAGGTAGTCGCGCGGGAACTGCGACGAGATCAGGCTGTGCAGCGCCATCGCCACCTTCTTGGCCGGCAGGAAGTTGTCGCGCATCGGCATCGACAGCGACAGGTCGAGCATCAGCACCGTCGCCGAGCGGGTCAGGTGCTCGGTGCGCTCGATCTCGAAGTCCTCGGGTCGGAGTTCGACCGGTGTCCCCCCACCGCCGTCGCCGCGCCGGCCGAGCGCGTTGCGGATCGTCCGGTTCAGATCGAGCTGGAACGGATCGCCGTACTCGTAGGGCTTGGTGTCGTAGGTCCGCTCGTGCCCCTGGCCGAGCAGCGGGGTCTCGTGCTGCCCGAGCTTGTCGCGGGCGAGCTTGGAGAACAGCTCGCGCAGCGCGTTGGAGCCGATCCGGCGCAGCCCCTTCGGCGTGAGTTCGAGGCGGCCTTCGCGCTGCTCGATCAGGCCGGCCTGCTCGAGCTTCTCGGTCAGCTCGGCAAGTTGTTCGAGAGAGCGGGCAGCGTCGTCACCCATCAGATCGCGCACCCGGTCCATGTCGGCTTCGGCCAGCGCCCCCGGGCTCGACGCGTTGCGCAGCAGGTTCTCCAACTGGTCCAGGTCGCCGAGATCCTGCATCGCCTGCATCGCCTGGCCGAACCCCATCGGGTCCTGGCCGTCGAAGTCGTAGCTCTGCTGCCAGTTCATCTGCGGGAACATCTGCTGGAGGTTCCCGGAGAGCTGTTGCATCTGCCACTGCAGGTCCATGTCCGCGAGCAGCTGATCGGAGAGCTGCTGCAGTTGTGCCCGCTGCTCGGGCGTCATCGAGTTGAGCATCGCCTGCATCGCCGCCATCCGGCGGGCGATCTGCTCGAGCAGTTCCTCGACGCTCTGCGGGTTCTCGGGGAAGAAGTCGCCGTACTGCTCCATGAACTCCTCGAAGCCGGGATCCTCGCCGCGCTGGTGCTGCTCGAGCATCGCGTTCAGCGCGGCCATCATGTCCTTCATCCGAGCCATGTCCGCCGGCGACATGTTCTGCATCGCCCCGCTCATCTGATCGACCGCCTGCCGCATCAGCTGCTCGCGCAGCTTGTCGAGCAACTGCTCGAACCTCCGGCGCGCCTCGTCGGACTCGAAGTCGTACGCGTCGAGCTCGCGCACCTTGCCGGCCAAGTCGTCGGGCAGCAGATCGAGCCGGAGGCGCCGATCCTCGGCCGCCGAGCGAGCGTTGTCGGCGCGGCGCTCATCGCCGGAGTGCTCCGCCGCCCGTTGTGCGTTGTCGATCGCGTGCCGCTCCTCGTCGACGATGTCGTCGAGCTCGGCCCTGATCTCGTCGTAGACACCACCGAGATCGTGTTGATCGAGCCGGTCCTGGCGCTCCTGGCGCAGCCGTTCGAGCAGCTCCCTGACGCCTTGGAGCTGGTCGCCGTTGCGATCGCGCAACCCGTCCTGCATCATCCGGCGCAGCGCGGCGTTGACGTCACCGTGGTAGAGCAGCTCGTCGGTCAGCTCGTCGAACGCCGCACCGGCATCGAACTCGAACCCGGCCTGCGTACCGTCCCACCGGGAATAGGTGAAGTTCGACCGCATCGAGTGCAACCTAGCCCGTGGGTCGCCGCGCCCTCCCCGCAGGCCCTCTCGATTCGTGTGACCGAAGACGCTCGGTGTCGGCACGTGTTCGGTCACACAGATCGAGGCACCCGTGCCGGATAGCCTGAAGGCATGCGTGTTCCCCGCACGTTCGTCTTCGTCGACCTGTCCGGTTTCACGAACTACACCGCAGCGTACGGCGACGATGCCGCCGGCCGGGTTCTCGGCGCGTTCCGCACCGTCGTCCGCTCCGTCGCCTCCGAGCGAGGGGTGCGGATCGCCAAGTGGCTCGGCGACGGTTGCATGGTGGTCTCGGTGCAGCAGGAGGACGCCATCGCGTTCGTGCTCGATCTCGAGCGACGCGCCGCCGACGTCTGCCACCCGCTGTCGGTCCGCGCCGGCGTCGCCACCGGCCATGCGTTGCTGTTCGAGGGCGACGACTACATCGGTTCGGCGGTGAACATGGCTGCCCGGCTGTGCGACGTCGCCAAGGGCGTCGAGGTCCTCATGCCGGCGATGCACATCGAACACCTGCCGAGCGGCGCAACCGCCGAACCGCACGGCGAGGTCGAACTGCGCGGGTTCCCCGGTTCGATCGAAGTCGTCGAGCTGCGCGGCGTCCCCGAGCCCGTCGCCTCCGACGCCGCCGAACTGTGGTCGCGCGCACCGTTCATCTGACCGCGCCCTTCATCTGACCGCGCCCTTCATCTGACCGCGCCATCGCTCCACCACCCGCCGCCCCCACTCCGACTCCGTTCGCGTGAACATGGTGCGCACATGCTGCGCAAGATGATCACGCGAACGGGGTGGGGTGGGTGGGTGGGGTGGGGTGGGGTGGGGTGGGGGGGTGGGGTGGGGTGGGTGGGGTGGGGTGGGGTGGGGTGGAGTGGGTGGGGTGGGGTGCGGTGGGGCGTGACCGGCGTGCGACGCTAGATGCGGCCGCGGTAGGTCGCGCTCGATCCGGCGCCGTCCTTGTTGAGGCGCTTGCTGAGGTGCAGGCCCTCGAGAACGAACTCGACCGCGGCACCGACGGCAGAGGGGGACTCGTCACCGGCGGTCAGCATCGCGACCGGGGCGCGCAGCGCGTCGAACTCCTCGACCAGGCGGGCGAGCTGCTCGCTGCTGACGTCGGCGCCGGTGTGGGCGACCGCCCCGTCCTCGAACGCAGCGACGATCGCCCGGGTCTGCTCAGGGGGAACCTCGTCCTTGAACACGGTGAGGATCGACCCCTTGATCAGGTTGTCCATGATCGCGCCGTCGCGGCCCTCCTCGATCGACTCGATCTCGATCTTGCCCATCGAGCTCGCCGCGAGCGCGTCGAGATCGTCGATCCGGGCGACGATGTTGCGCTCCCCCGCCCGCAACCCCCGGCGGAGCGCGTTGGCGGCCAGCGCCTCGAAATTGCTGACGCTGAGGCGCACGCTGACGCCGCTGCGCTGGTTGACGTGATTGCTCGATCGCGCCAGGTGGCTGAACGTCGCGACGATGTCCGCCAGGTAGTCGGGGACCTCGACCTTGACGACGCCGGTCGACGTGTGCACCTCCAACGGCGTCGCCTCCTGGCGCATGATGTCGACCTCGGTGGCGACCTCGAGCGGGTAATGGGTGCGGATCTGGCTGCCGAAGCGGTCTTTCAGCGGCGTGATGATCCGGCCCCGGTTCGTGTAGTCCTCGGGGTTGGCCGAGGCAAGCAGCATCACGTCGAGCGGTAGCCGGATCTTGTAGCCGCGGATCTGGATGTCGCGTTCCTCGAGCACGTTGAGCATTCCGACCTGGATCCGCTCGGCGAGATCGGGCAGCTCGTTGATCGCGAAGATCCCGCGGTTGGTGCGCGGGACCAGGCCGTAGTGCAGCGTCAGCTCGTCGGACAAGTAGCGACCCTCGGCCACCTTGATCGGATCGACCTCCCCGATCAGATCGGCGATCGACGTGTCGGGCGTCGCCAGCTTCTCGCCGAACCGGTCGTCGCGGTGGACCCACGAGATCGGCGTGTCGTCACCGAACTCCTCGATCAGGTCGCGGGCGTGCTTCGACACCGGATGGTACGGATCGTCGTTGATCTCGCTGCCGGCGACGATCGGCATCCACTCGTCGAGCAACCCGGTCAGCGAGCGGATCATCCGGGTCTTGGCCTGTCCGCGCTCACCGAGGAAGATCACGTCGTGGCCGGCGAGCAGTGCGTTCTCGAGCTGGGGCATCACCGTGTCCTCGTACCCCGACACACCGGTGAACAACGGCTCGCCGGAGGAGACCTTCTCGATCGCGTGCTCGCGCACCTCCTGCTTCACGGGGCGCGAGACCCAACCGGCGGCGCGCAGTGCCCCGAGCGTGGACGGGCGCTTCGCAGCGGCGGCGGTCGTCACGTCTGACATGCGCTGAACCTAGCCCGACATCGCCGCCGACGGGCGTGCGGGTCATGCCTCCCGCAACCGACGGTGGAGCCGGTGAGTACGCTCTCGACGATGAGTGCTCGCGGCGGCTGGGTCGCCACCGAGGCCGACGACGACATCCGCCGGAACGGCATCGGCCTCGACGCCGACGACGAGCACTGGGCGCCGGTCCCCGTGCCCGGCCACTGGCGCGACACGCCGAAGTTCGCGACGAGTGACGGGCCGCTGATGTACCGCCACCACTTCACGGCCGCACCACCAGCCGAGGGCCGTCGACGGTGGGTGACCTTCGACGGGATCTTCTACCAGGCCGACGCCTGGATGGACGGGGCCTACCTCGGCGACCCCGAGGGGTACTTCTACCCTCACGCCTTCGACATCACCGCGCTCGCCCGGCTCGGCGACGAGCACGTACTGGCCGTCGAGGTCACGTGCGCCCCCCAGTCGGGGCAGCGCAAGCGGCGCAACATCACCGGCGTGTTCCAGCAGTGGGAAGGGCTCGATCGCGAGTGGAATCCGGGCGGACTCTGGCGGCCGGTCCGCTTCTACGAGACCGGTCCGACCCGGATCGGTCGGCTCCGCGTGCTGTGTCGTGACGCGGACGAACGCCGCGCCCACATCCTGCTGGCGACCCGGCTCGACAGCGACACCCACCGCACGGTCACGGTCAGAACGCTGCTCGACGGCGTGATCGCCGACGAGCAGCAGCAGGCGATCGCCGTCGGCGACAACGAGCTGGAGTGGAGCGTCGACATCGTCGACCCCGACCTGTGGTGGCCGCGGGCGATGGGCGATCAGCCGCTCGTCCAAGTGGCGGTGGAGGTCGAGGTCGACGGCGAGCGCAGCGACCGGCGCGAACGACGCACCGGGCTGCGCCAGGTCGCCTGGAACGACTGGATCTACTCGATCAACGGCGAGCGACTGTTCCTGAAGGGCGCCAACCTCTTGCCGACCACCGTCGGGTTGGCCAACGCCGACCCTGCCGCGGTCCGCCGCGACGTGCAGTCCGCCGCCGACCTCGGGCTGGACGCGCTGCGCGTCTACGGCCACATCGGGCACCGCGAGTTGTACCTCGCAGCCGACGAGCTCGGCCTGTTGTTGTTGCAGGACTTCCCCCTCCTCGGTGGCCACGCCCGGTCGGTGCGCGACCAGGCGGTCGCCCAGGCGCGGGCGGCGGTCGACACGCTCGGCCACCACCCATCGATCATCCAGTGGACCGCGCACAACGACCCCGGTGAGACCGGCGCGGCGGCGGGCGAGGGGATGCGCCAGCGGGCGCAGCGGCTGGCCCGGCAGCAGCTGCCGACCTGGAACCGCTCGGTGCTCGACCGCTGGGTCAAGCGATCGCTCGAGCGTGCCGACAGCAGCCGACCGACGATCGCCCAGTCCGGCACGGTCCCCCACCTCCCCCAGCTCGACGGCACCGACAGCCACCTGTGGTACGGGTGGCGGACCGGCCAGCCGACCGATCTCGCCGTCCACGCCGCGCGGCTCCCGCGCCGGGTCCGCTTCGTCAGCGAGTTCGGTGCCGACTCCGTGCCGACCAGCGCCGAGTTCCTCGACGAGCAGCTCCGCGCCCACCGCTGGCCCGACCTCGACTGGGAACGGTTGGCCGCCGACCACGGCTACGACCGGACGGTGTTCGAGCGCCTGTTCCCGCCGGTCGACTACCCGACATTCGAGGCATGGCAGGCGACGACCCAGTCGTACCAGGCGCATGTGCTGAAGGTGCAGATCGAGACCCTGCGCCGTCTCAAGTACCGGCCGACCGGCGGGTTCTGCTTCTCACGGCTCGCCGATCCGGCGCCGCTGATCTCGTCGAGCATCCTCGATCACCGGCGCGTCCGGAAGGACGCGTTCGAGACGGTGCGGATGGCGTGTGCCGCGGTGCTGATCGTCGCCGACCCGCCGCCGGACTGGGTCACTCCCGGCCAAGCGCTGGCGCTCGACGTCCACGTCATCAGCGACCTGCGCCACGAGATCGACTTTGCGGTCGTCGATGCGACGGCGTCGTGGGCGGGCGGCGAGCGGCGCTGGCGATTCGGCGGCCCGATCCCCGCCGACGAGGTGGTCGGGGTCGGCGTCGTGGCGATGACCGTGCCCGACACCCTCGGCGAGCTGACGATCGAACTCACCCTGGTCGCCGGTGAGATCCGCTCGACCAACCGCTACGCCACCGCGGTCACCCTCCCGCCGGACTGACCGGGGACGGGATCAGGCGGTGGGGGCGGCGGCTCGGTCGCGGGCGGGGGTGAACTGCATCACCCCGTCGTCGATCGGGTCCTTGCGGAGCGACTTCTTGTCCGCCGCGTAGTCCTGCGAGTTGATCCAGGGTGCGCGATCGCCCTGTTTGGGGAGCATCGGCATCATCCGCTGCATGTAGCCAGCCGTGAAGTTGCAGATGAACGGGCGCTCGGGCATCGAGCGGTCGGACGGTCGCAGCCGCGGGGTGCACTGGACTGCGCCGACCTCGGCCATGTGGTTGAGCAGGCGACAGACGTACTCGCAGGTGAGGTCGGCGCGCAGCGTCCAGGAGGCGGCGATGTACCCGAACGACGACGCCAGGTTCGGGACGTCGGAGTACGCGACGCCCTTGTAGGTCCAGGCCCGGGAGAAGTCGACGGGTTCGTCGTCGACGGTGAAGTCCATGTCACCGATCGTCACGAGCTGCAACCCGGTCGCGGTGACGATGATGTCGGCCTCGAGCTCGTCGCCCGATTCGAGGCGGATCCCGCTCTCGGTGAACGTGTCGATCGTCCCGTTGACCACCGAAGCGGTTCCCGCCTTGATCGCGTCGAAGAAGTCGTTGTCGGGTACCAGGCAGAGGCGCTGGTCCCACGGGTCGTACGTCGGGGTGAAGTGCTCCGCCACCTCCTCGGGGCCGAGCTCCTTGCGGACGAGGTCGATCAGCTGCTCCCTGGCCTTGTCCGGATGCTTGCGGATCCGCTTGTACATCCACTGCTGGAGCGCCGAGTTCTTCTTGCGCGTGATGCCGTAGGCCACCTTGGTGGGCAGCACGCGGCGCAGGCCGTTGGCGATCGGATCCCTGGCCGGCCGCGAGACCATGTAGGTCGGCGAGCGCTGGAGCATGGTCACGTGCCCGGCGTCGTCCGCCATCGCCGGGACGAGCGTCACCGCCGTCGCCCCGGACCCGATCACCACGACCCGCTTGCCGGCGTAGTCGAGGTCCTCGGGCCATGCCTGGGGGTGGACGATCTCGCCGCGGAACCGCTCGCGCCCCTCGAACTCGGGGGTGTAGCCGCCCCGGTAGCTGTAGTAGCCGGAGCACATGAACAAGAAGCTGCACGTGATCGTCACGATCTCGCCGGACTCGCTGCGCCGTGCCTGAATCGTCCAGCGGGCGTCTTCGCTCGACCAGTCGGCGCGCCGGACGAGGTGACCGAACCGGATGTGCCGGTCGATCCGGTACTCGGCGACCGTCTCGCGCAGGTACTCCATGATCGACGGCCCGTCGGCGATCGCCTTCGCCCCGGTCCACGGCTTGAACCCGAACCCGAGCGTGTGCATGTCGCTGTCGGAACGGACCCCGGGGTAGCGGAACAGGTCCCACGTACCGCCGAGGTCATCGCGACCTTCGAGGATCACGTAGGTGCGGTCGGGGCACATCGTCTGGAGGTGGTAGGCCGCGTCGATCCCCGAGATGCCGGCTCCGACCACCACCACGTCGAAGTGCTCCACCGTCATGTGCCGTCCTCCTGCTCGCCCACGGCGGGGTCAGACCCGCGAGAGCTTCCTGCGGTTCTTGAACTTCGCCTTGCGGTAGTCCTGGTTCATGATCGCGATGTTGTCGATCGAGATCTCCTTCGGACACGCCGCCTCGCACTCGCCGTGGTTGGTGCACGAACCGAAGTGCTCGTCCATCGTCTCGACCATCGCCTCGGTCCGCTTGAATCGCTCGGCCTGACCCTGCGGGAGCAGGTTGAGGTGGGCCAGCTTGGCCGCCGTGAACAGGCTCGCCGCACCGTTCGGGCACGCCGCCACGCAGGCCCCACAGCCGATGCACGCCGCAGCGTCCATCGCCGCGTCGGCCACCGGCTTGGGGACCGGGATCAGGTTGGCGTCGGGTGCGCCCCCGGTCGGGGCGGTGATGTACCCGCCGGCCTCGACGATGCGGTCGAACGGCGACCGGTCGACCATCAGGTCCTTGATGATCGGGAACGCGGTCGCCCGCCACGGCTCGACGACGATCTCGTCGCCGCTCTCGAAGGTGCGCATGTGCAGCTGGCAGGTTGCGCTCGCCCGCTGCGGGCCGTGCGCCTGGCCGTCGATCATCAGCGAGCAGGTACCGCAGATGCCCTCACGGCAGTCGTGGTCGAACACGATCGCCTCCTTGCCCTCCTCGATCAGCCGCTCGTTGAGGATGTCGAGCAGCTCGAGGAACGACGCCTCGTCGCTGATCTCGGGGATGTGATGGGTCTCGAAGCGGCCCTGCGCGTCGGGGCCGGGTTGGCGCCAGACCTTGAGGGTGAGGTTGGTGAGGGTGCTCATCGTCGGACAGCTCTCGTCAGTGGGCGATCAGGGGGTCGGTGGAGGCGAGTACCGCGATCACTTGTAGCTCCGGGTGGCGAACTGCACGACCTCGTACTCGAGCGGTTCTCTGTGCTCGACCGGTTTCGCCGCGTCGCCGGTCCACTCCCACGCGGAGACGTAGGCAAACTCGTCGTCGTTGCGCACCGCCTCGCCGTCGTCGGTCTGGTACTCGGACCGGAAGTGGGCACCGCAGCTCTCCTCCCGATTGAGCGCGTCGATGCACATCAGCATCCCGAGCTCGAAGAAGTCGTCGACCCGACCGGCCTTCTCGAGCGTCTGGTTCACGCTGGCGCCGTCGCCGGTGACCTTGAGGTCCTTCCTGAACTCCTCGTGCAGGGCGGGGATCTCCGAGATCGCCTTCTCGAGGCCCTGCCGGTTGCGGTCCATGCCGCAGTAGTCCCAGATGATCCGGCCGAGCTCGCGATGGAAGTAGTCCGGGCCGCGGGTCCCACCGATCGCCAGGTACTGGCGGAACCGGTCGCGGGCTTCGTCCTCGACCACCCTGAACGCCTCGTGGGTCTCGTCCGGGATCGGCTTGTTCAGCAGGTCCGCGAGATACGGGGCGATCGTGTACGGCAGCACGAAGTAGCCGTCGGACAGACCCTGCATCAGCGCTGACGCCCCCAGCCGGTTGGCGCCGTGGTCTGAGAAGTTTGCCTCGCCCGCGGCGTACAGGCCGGGGACGGTGGTCATCAGCTCGTAGTCGACCCACAGGCCGCCCATCGTGTAGTGGCTGGCCGGGTAGATGCGCATCGGCGCCTCGTACGGGTTCTCGCCGGTGATCCGCTCGTACATCTCGAACAGGTTCGAGTACCGCTCGCGGATCGTGTCCTCGCCGAGCCGGCCGATCGCCTCGGCGAAGTCGAGGTACACCCCGTTCTTGAGCGGCCCGACGCCCTGGCCGGCGTCGACCATCCGCTTGGCCGCCCGCGAGGAGACGTCGCGCGGTGCGAGGTTGCCGAAGCTCGGGTAGATCCGCTCGAGGTAGTAGTCCCGCTCGTCCTCGGGGATGTCGCGGGCGGCGCGCGTCTCGTCGGGGTTCTTCGGCACCCAGATCCGGCCGTCGTTGCGCAGCGACTCCGACATCAGGGTCAACTTCGACTGGAAGTCGTCGGCCTGCGGGATGCACGTCGGGTGGATCTGGGTGAAGCACGGGTTGGCGAACGCCGCGCCCCGCCGGTGCGCCCGCCACGCCGCGGTGACGTTGCAGGCCATCGCGTTGGTCGACAGGTAGAACACGTTCCCGTAGCCACCGGTGCACAGCACGACGGCGTGTGCCGAGTGCGACGAGAACTCGCCGGTCATCAGGTCGCGGCAGACGATCCCGGCGCAGCGCCCGTCGATGTTGACGACATCGACCATCTCCATCCGGTTCCACAGCTTGACGTTGCCGAGGCCGATCTGGCGGGCGAGCTGCTGGTACGCGCCGAGCAGGAGCTGCTGGCCGGTCTGGCCACGGGCGTAGAACGTGCGACTGACCTGGGCGCCGCCGAAGCTGCGGTTGGCGAGCAGGCCGCCGTACTCGCGGGCGAAGGGCACCCCCTGGGCGACCATCTGGTCGATGATGTCGACCGACACCTCGGCGAGGCGGTGGACGTTGGCCTCGCGGGCGCGGAAGTCGCCGCCCTTGACCGTGTCGTAGAAGAGCCGGTAGACGCTGTCGCCGTCGCCCTGGTAGTTCTTCGCCGCATTGATGCCGCCCTGCGCGGCGATCGAGTGGGCCCGGCGGGGCGAGTCGTGGAACGTGAACGCCTCGACCTGGTAGCCGAGCTCACCGAGCGTCGCAGCGGCCGACGCGCCGGCCAGCCCGGTGCCGACGACGATGATCTTGAACTTGCGCTTGTTGGACGGGTTGACCAGCTTCTCGTGGGCGATGTAGTTCTGCCACTTCTGGTCCATCGGGCCGTCGGGGATCTTGGAATCGAGGGTGATCATCGGGCCTTACTCCTGGGCTGCTTCGACGGGTACGGTGACCGCGGCCGGGTCGTAGTCGACGATCCCGGCCTGCACCGCGATCGGGAACGACAGGTTGCCGACGACGATCACCCCGGCCACCCCGTAGGCGAGCCAACGTGTCCACTTGTCGAAGCGGGGGTTGTTCCAGCCCATCGACCGGAACAGCGACCAGGTGCCGTGGAACAGGTGCACGCCGAGGGCGAGGTTGGCGACGATGTACAGCGCCGCCACGGGAATCCGCGAGAGCGATGTGTCGAGGTTCCAGTACACCGCGCCGCGCACGAAGTCGGGGTTGGCGAAGCCCCACGTGAGGTCGGCGAGGTGCCAGAGGATGAACAGCCCGACGATGATGCCGGTCCAGCGCATCGTCCGGCTGGCGAAGCTGGCCACCTGGTAGTCGCGGGCCGACTGGTACTTCACCGCCCGCGCGTGCCGGTTGAGGATCGTCAGCCCGTACGCGGCATGGATGTGCAGCAGGACCGCGCCGATCAGGGTGAAGCGGAGCAGCCACAGGAACACGGTCCGGGGGAAGATCGGCACCAGCAGGTCGCGGAGGAACTCGCCATACACGTCGATGTCGTAGACCCGTTCGCCACCCTCGGTCACCGGGCCGAGGAACATCTTGAGGTTGCCGATCATGTGCGTGATGACGAAACCGATGCCGATCAGGCCGGTGATCGCCATCACGTATTTCTTGCCGACGGCGGTCGAGTAGAGGTCGAGGACGAACGGCTTCCGCTTGCCCGACGACGTGACCGCGGTGCCGGTGACCGGACCGCGGCGCAGCGCTTGTGCCATGGCGCCGACGCTACCGCGCGCCGGTGGAGCGCTGCCCAATCCGCCCCGGTCGCGGTCGTCACACCGCGACGGCGGCATCGGCCGAATCGGTGGATTCGGACCTAGCCTGGCGGGCCGACCATCATGGTCCAGTCCCGGCACTGGTGTCCGGGACGTTGACAGCGTCGTCAAACCGCCCAGGAGGCATCAACACCGTGGACCTCGTCCCGTATCTCGCAGCGCTCTCGGCCCTCGCCGCACTCGGCCTGGCGTTCTTCTACTTCAAGTCCGTCGAGGCCGCGCCGCCCGGCAACGAGCGCATGGTCTTCCTGATGACCGAGATCCAGACCGGCGCCCGCGCCTTTCTGAAGAAGGAGTACACCTGGGTCTCGGTCTTCGTGGTGGCGATGATGGCCCTGCTCGCCATCGTCATCACCCCCCTGGCCGCGGTGAGCTACGTGCTCGGCGCGTTGCTGTCCGCTACCGCCGGGTACGTCGGCATGACCGTGGCGACGATGGCGAACGCGCGCACGACCGAAGCCGCGCGGGAGGGTCCGGCCAAGGCGCTGCCGATCGCCTTCCGCGGCGGCGCCGTGATGGGCTTCTCGGTCGCCGGGCTGTCGCTGCTCGGGTTGATGTTCACCTACCTGCTGTTCGTCGTGTGGCTCGAGGTCGACCAGGCCTTCGAGATCGTCACCGCGTTCGGGCTCGGCGCCTCGTCGATCGCGCTGTTCTCCCGCGTCGGCGGCGGCATCTACACCAAGGCCGCCGATGTCGGCGCCGACCTGGTCGGCAAGGTCGAGGCGGGGATCCCCGAAGACGACCCGCGCAACCCGGCGACGATCGCCGACAACGTGGGCGACAACGTCGGCGACGTCGCCGGCATGGGCGCCGACCTGTTCGAGTCGTACACCGGCTCGATCATCGCACCGATCTCGCTGACGGCGTTCGCCGTCGGCATCACCGCCGAGCAGGCGGGCGACACCGGGATCATCTCGCTGCTCGTGTTCCCGATGGCGATCGCGTTCATCGGCATGATCGGCTCGATCATCGGTTCGTTCTTCGTCCGCGGTGGCGACCTCGACCGACTCGCGGGCGTTGGCCCGGGCACTGCACATGGGCACGAACGTGGCGATGGCGATCACCGTCGTCGGCACGGTCGGTGCCGCCTACTGGATCTTCGACGACAGCGACAAGCCATGGGGGCTCGCCGTCGCCGTGATCGGCGGGTTGGCGGTCGGCTGGGCGCTCGGCAAGACCGCCGAGTACTACACGTCGGACCACTTCGGACCGGTCAAGAAGATCGCCAACCAGTCCGAGACCGGCGCGGCGACCACCATCCTCGGCGGCATCAGCACCGGCATGGTGTCGGTCGCGGCGTCGGTCGGCCTCGTCGTGATCGGCGTCGGCGTCGCGTACTGGGGCGGCGATCAGGCGCTCGGCGAGGGCGCCATCCCCGGCGGCATCTACGGCATCGCGGTGGCGGCGATCGGCATGCTCGCCACGACCGGCGTCGTCGTCTCGGTCGACGCCTACGGCCCGATCGCCGACAACGCCGGCGGCATCGCCGAGATGGCCGAGCTCGACCCCTCGGTGCGCAAGGTCACCGACGCGCTCGACTGCGCTCGGCAACACGACCGCCGCCATCGCCAAGGGCTTCGCCGTCGGCTCGGCGGCGCTCACCGCGCTGGCGCTGTTCAAGAGCTTCGAGTTCGCCGTCCGTCGACGCCGATCCGACCGCCGCCCTGAACCTCAACATCGGCGAGGCCGACGTGTTCATCGGGCTGTTCATCGGCGCCGGGCTGCCGTTCCTGTTCGCCGCGCTGACGATCGACGCCGTCGGCCGAGCGGCGCAGAAGATGATCGAGGAGGTGCGCCGCCAGTTCCGCGAGATCCCGGGCCTGCGCGAGGGCCTGCCCGGCGTCGTCCCCGACTCCGCCCGCTGCGTGGCGATCTCGACCGAGGCGTCGCTGCGGGAGATGATCGTGCCCGGCGTCACTGGCGGTCGTCGTGCCGCTCGTCACCGGCTTCATCAGCGTCGATGCGCTCGGCGGCCTGCTCGCCGGCGCACTGGTGACCGGGTTCGCGCTGGCGATCTTCATGGCCAACTCCGGCGGCGCCTGGGACAACGCCAAGAAGTACATCGAGGCCGGCCACCACGGCGGCAAGGGCTCCGACCCGCACAAGGCGGCCGTCGTCGGCGACACGGTCGGCGACCCGTTCAAGGACACGTCGGGTCCGTCGATGAACATCCTGATCAAGGTGATGACGATCGTCTCGCTGGTCTTCGCCAGCGCCTTCGTCTGACCGGCCCGGGTTCCGGTGAGTTCCGGCGCGAGGGGGTCGCGCCGGAATCACCGAACGCTCCGTGTGCACCCTTCCGGTGAGTCCTGGCGCGAAGGGGTCGCGCCGGAATCACCGAGGGTCTGGGTGATGCGCGTCACGGAACGGCGGGCGGCGAGCCCGCACGATGGTCGACATGAGCAAAGCCGACATCTCCGTCACCGGGTTCACGACCATTCCGCTGAGCGATCGAGTCGCCCGACCGACCGGCCGCCGGGTGGGCCGCTCGCTGATCGAGCGGACGCTGGACTCGTACCGCTTCAACCGCCGGCACCGCAGGGCCTGGAAGGCGCAGGTCACCGCCGAGCGCGCAGCCGCGCCGTCGTTCCTCCACCCCCGCGACACGTTCACCCTTCGCCACTCGACCGACGAGGTCAGGCGCATCTGACACGATGATCGTGCGGGATCGGCCGCCGACCGGCGCCGCCTCAGCGGGTGGCGTCGGCGACGATGCGCTCGAGCGCTCCTCGATCGAGCACGACGATGCGACCGCGACCGGTCGACACCACGCCTTGCCGCCGCAGACCCGACAGCGCCCTCGAAGTCGACTCGCGGGTGGCGCCGACCCACTGCCCGAGATCGTCGTGCGTGACCGGCAGCTCGTAGTGGGACATCGCGCCGTGGCGGTGCAGCTGCGCGCACAGCTCGATCAAGCGCTGCGCCACGCGCACCGGTATCCGGTTGCTCCGCATCGCGGAAGCCCTTCGGTTGGCCAACCGGAGATGGGCGCTGAGCTCGACCAGCAGGTCGACCGCGGCCTCCGGGGCTCGACGGAGCGCGTCGAGGAACTCGGCCCGTCCGAGTACGGCCAGCTCGGAGTCCTCGACCGCCATCACGCGCGCCGAGCGAGGAGCGCCGTCGACCGCCGACAGCTCCCCGAACGCGTCACCCGGCCCCTTCCAACCGAGCAGGAGCTCGTCGCCCGCCGGCGTCGACACGGTCACCTTCAGCCGGCCGGTGCGGCAGGCGTAGACCGAGTTGCTCGCGTCTCCCTCATTGAAGAGCGCGTCACCACTGCGAATCTCGATCGGCGCCCCGAGATCGAGCACCAGTCGCCCCAGACCGTTCGCCGGCAACATCGACACGTGTTCCCCTCACTCGATCGCTGCACGCCGGGGCCGGCCTGCGTGGCGGCCCTGGCAACATCGACCGCAGGCTAGTGCCGGCCACGCGACGCATCAGCCGCACGACGACACCGGCGCGATGTGCGTGCTGGCCCTCGCCGCTCACCGCGGTTCGGTCACGAAGTCGATCAGCCGCTCGACCGCACCGACCAGTTCGGGCCGGAGATCCGCGAACGTGCGCACCCGGTTGCGAAGGCGGGGCCAGAAGCCGTCGAACGGCACGCCGAGCGCCGAGCACAGCCCCTCCTTCCACGGGACGTCGCCCCTCGCGACGTCGGGCCACGCGTCGAGCCCGAGCACCTTCGGCCGGATGCCGGCCCAGACGTCGACGAAGGGATGGCCGGTGACGAGGACGTTCGGGTCGCGGACCGTCGCTGCGAGGCGGCTCTCCTTCGACCCGGCGACCAGGTGGTCGAGCAGCACCCCGAGCCGCCGCTCGGGGCCGGGCCGGAACTCGGCGACCGCGCCGGCCAGGTCGTCGGCGCCGTGGAGCGGTTCGACGACGATGCCGAGCTCGCGCAGATCGTCGCCCCAGACGTGTTCGAGCAGTTCGGCGTCGTGGCGCCCCTCGACCCAGATGCGGCTGGCCTTGGCGACCCGGGTCCGCGGGTCGCCGGCGATCGAGCCCGAGGCGGTGACCCGCTGCGTCGCCTGCCGCACCGCTGCCGGGCGGACCAGGGTCACCGGTCGGCCCTCGATCAAGAACCCGCCCGGCTTCCAGGTGAAGTGGCGGATGTAGTCGTTGCGATCCCGCAGCGTCACGCCTTCCGCGTTCCAGCGGACGACGTCGCCGCAGAAGTTGCTCGCCCGGTCCTCGACGAGCATCCCCATCTCGACCTCGACGGCCAGGTAGCGGGGTTGCCGGCGCTGCGCCTCGAAATCGTCGAGGATGTCACCCTGGTAGGCCATCGCCGCCGAGTCTGCCAGCACCGGCGGCGCCACCCGTGGCAACGCGAGGATGCAGGCCCCCCGATGCGGTCAGTCGGGAGCGACGACGCTGACGTCGATCACGTTGACGTGCGGGTCGTACTCGCGGACCGCGGCGCGGGCCACGTCGGCGAGCGCCGCGGCGCGGGCGTCGTCGGCTTTGGCGACGAGCATCACGTCGATGCAGCGCGGGCTGCGTTCGACCGAGACGTGGATGCACTCGTCGGGCCGACGATGGACCGCCAGCGCGGCCTTGATGGCGGCGCGATGACCCGATCCGTCCTTGGCCGCCGCCTCCATCGCCACCAACACCGACGGGTCACCGTGGGCGACGTTGGCCACGACGTAATCGAGGACCGGGTCGGCGGGTGTTGCGCCGACCGCGACGATCGGGATGCGGGCGCGGTGCGCGCAGGCGACCCCTTGCGGATCGAACCGCCCGCCCGGTTCGGCGACAGCGATCGCGACGTCGACCATTCCCCCACCTGCGTCGAGCGGGCAGTGCCCGTCCATTCCGATGCAACCCCAGGCGCGGTCGTGACAGGCGTTGACCACGTGACCGGCGTCGACGACCATGCGCTCGACGCGCGCCCGCTCGGCCCCCATCCGACCCAGCACCAAGGTCTCCATATGTCGATCCTGTTGCGATGACCATCGGATCAATAGGGACTTTGGGCTCAAGCGGTACGTCGGGTCCGCCCCCGGGGAACCGTCGGCCGCCCCGCGACGTCGAAGCGCCATGGGGAGAACCACAGGCATCGGCCTCACCGGACGACACATCGGCCACGACAGGGCGCGGCGGCCCGATCGACGGTGGCACCGCAGGCGACGGCGTGTGGCGGCGCTCGCCGCGCTCGCCGCGCTCGGCATGACCGGGTGCGGTAGCGGCCGCGACAGCGAAGCGACGGCCGAGTTCGGCGTCAGCACCGATGTGCCTTCTGCCGATCTGGCGATCGGTGGCGGCGCCCCGGAGGAGGTGCCGGCGGTCGAGGCCGGTGACACCGTCACCGAACCGGCTGCGACCGCACCGGCGACCGGCGGGTCGTCGTCGGTCGTCCTCCCGGAGGGGCGCGACCTGATCATCGAGATGGGGATGACGCTGGCGACCACGAACGTCGATCGGACCGACCGGGACGTACGGCGCCTGGCCGAGGCGAACGGCGGCTGGATCGCCGGCTCGGACGTGACGATCGGCGACCGGCTCGAGGACGGTGCGGTCACCGGAGGCGGGACGATCGACATCCGCATCCTACCGTCCCAGCTCAACGCGCTGATCGACGACCTGCGCGGAGTGGCCCGGGTGACGAGGCAGGAGCAGGCGACCCAGGATGCGACGGCTCAACTCGTCGACCTCGGAATCCGCATCCGCCAAGCGCGGACCGGGATCGCGCAGATCGAGGTGCTCTACGCCCAGGCGACCGAGTTCGCCGACCTCGTCGAGATCGAGCAGGAGCTCTCGAAACGGCAGATCGCACTCGAGCAGCTGCTGGCCGCGCAGGCCGGTGTCGAAGGGCGCGTCGCCGAGTCACGGCTGACGATCACGATCACCTACGAGCCGATCGTCGCCGACCCGGTCGTGTCCGAGGAGCAGGGACCCGCCGACGACGGCATCGCCGACGCCTTCCACCGCGGCTGGGACGCCTTCGCCGGCGCGCTGTTCGCCGTCGGCTTCGTGCTCGCCGTCATGGCCCCGTTCCTGGTGCTCGGGCTGTCGGTGCTGCTCGTCGCCTGGCTGGTGACCCGCCGCCGTGGGCGCCGCGACCCGCTGCCGGCGCCGGCATCGAACCCGGCATCGGCGACACCGGTCGGCCCGACGACCGACGAGGAGCTCGTCGGCGCCAGCCACGCGGACTGACGCCGACGCAACGATCGGCGGCTCGGTCTCCTAGCGCCAGGGTGGGCGGTCGGCGGGCACGGCGCTGCCGTGCATGTCCAACCAGTCGTCCCACGGCGTCCGGTCTGATCGCCACGCGTGGCGCTCGAAGTCGTCGTACCAGCGTTCGTCCCAGGCGAAGTGCTTGTCGTGGTGCCGCGGCATCGAGCGGACGCCGAGTTCGGCGATCCGCTGCTCGACGCGCTGCTTCACGAAGACCTTCATCTGCCGGATCTTGGGGATCGCAGAGGGGACGAAGCGGCGGTTGCCGGGGGAGCCAGGCGCTTCCCTCGACAGCTCCTCCAGCCGCCACGCGTGGAGCCTGGCCAGGGTGATCTCGTCGCTCGACCATGGTCCGCCCGGCGCACCGGAGATGACATCGAAGGCTCTCATCCAGCCGTAGGCCAACTGGATCCGTATCAGTCCGGGATCGATCTGGGACGTCCCGTTGACGTTGAACGTCGGGGCGATGTCGAGCCGCTCGATCTGCCCGTCGAACTGGGCGAGCGCGGCGGCGTCCCCCCGGTCGATCTCGGTGGACATCGCCGAGATCAGCGGTGGGATGTAGCCCAGGAGGTTCATCCCATCGGCGTCTGCCTCCGAGAAGACGACCGGCTCGGCGGCGAGATCGGATGGACGGCCACGAGGCACGGTGCGCAGGTACGGGGCCATGCCGAGCGACCGGCTCGACGGGTTGCAGGCGATGGAGATGACGCGCACCGGCTCGGCCCTGCGAAGGTGGTCGGCGATGTCGTTGACCACCGCCCTGGTCGGGAGCGTGTCGGCCACTCCGCCGTCGAAGCAGAGGTGCCCGTTGATCAGCTCGGGTGGGAACGCTCCGGGAATGGCGGCCGATGCGAGCGTGCCCGAGATGATCCGGTCGACCCCACGACGACGATCGGCAGCGGTCAGCGGAGGGACCGGCAGCTCCTGCACGTCGGTGCTGAACGGACCCGCCCCGGGTTCGACCTGCGAGACCTGGAAGTAGCGACCGTCGCGGGTCATGTAGCCCATCCGGTTGTTGTTGATCGAGGTCGAGACCAACTTCAGGACGCATGCGGTGTTCGCCCTGAACTCGTCGAAGTCCAACCGGTCGCGCACCAACTGCTCGATCGGGCGCAGGGCGTAGAACGACTTGATCCTGCTGAGGTCCCCGACCAGGTCCCCGAGCTGGTACGCGGTGCCCCCGTCCAGCGCGAGGTTGATCGATGGCGACGGCACGAGGAGTTTCGCCAGGACGCGGGCGACGACCCGGAGGCGACCACGTCGCCGCTGTCTGCGGTCGGTCGTCGTCGGCGGCGGGAAGAAGTCGATCTCGTAGCCCTCGAACTCCGAAGCGTCCGGCGCGTAGCTCCCGCCGAGCAGGAAATCGGCCAGGCTGGCGAGGTTGAACCCGGCGGCCGCCAGCAGCGATTGATTGAATCGATCGTTCTCGAACGACCGGGCGGCGTCGGAGGCGACGAACATGTCCTGCTCGTCCTCCAAGCTGAGCCACACATCGATGAGATCGGCGATGTTCTGCAGCGGCCATTCCCAGCTCTGCGCAGCCAGCAGGCTGTTGATCGCCCCGACCGAGGTCCCGGCGATCGTGTCGGGCCGGTAGGCCTGGTCGTTGGTCGCCAAGTGGTGGATCGCCCCGGCCTGGAAGCACCCCTTCGCTCCGCCCCCTGACAGCACCCAAACGTTGGTCATTGCTCGCCCCTTCTCGGTTCGTTGTCGTCGGCCGCCGCAATCGGTCGGCCGGTGGCGATGAGTCAACGTCGCATCGCTTACACCGGCCTTACAGCCGACCCGCCAGCGGGGCGACCGTGGGAGCGCGCGGCGCTCGCGGAACGCTGCTCAGCGCAAGCGAACCCCCACTGCGGCGGCCGCCGCCTCGGTGGCGGATGCCAACCGCCCGAAGCCCATCCGCCGCTCCATCTCGACCGCTGCGTCGAACGCCGCTATCGCTTCGTCCGGGCGTCCCAGCGCGGCGGCGAGGAGGCCGATGAAGCGATCGGCCGCGCCGAGGACGAAGGCCTGTCCGGGAGCGATGAGCATCTGGCCCGCGTAGGGCCGAAGGACGTCGTAGACGACCTGACAGCGGTCGGCGTCCCGGAGCCAGACGACAACCTCGGCGATTCCGGCCGCTGCGGTCGGGAAGGAACCGTCCGGCTCGAGGACGAGTCGGGTCCCGTCGAACACCGTGTCGAGGGCGGTTGCAGCGCCGTGCGCATCGTCGGCGCGAAACAGGGTGTAGGCCAGGATCGCTCGGTAGGCCGGCGAGCGCCCGAGAGCGGCCACCGCTTCGACGTCGTTCAGATAGGTCGTCGGGTCCCTGTCCAACGTCAACCACCAGCGCTGGATCGCTGCCACCTCCTGGTGAACCGGATGGTCGCTGACCAAGTCGGCCGCCGCTTCGATCATCGCTGCGGCTTCGGATTGCTCGTCTTCCGCACAGAGCAGCGACGCACGCATCTGCATCGAGATCGCCAGGTCTTCGGAGAGCCCCATCGCCGCCCCGCAGCGCTCGATCCGCTCGATGTCGGCCTCGTAGCGCGTTCGATCACCGGTCCTGACGACGCGCAGCGCCCGTTGGGCGATCGCCACCGCGTAGTTGAGCGTCCCGAAGCCGACGGCATCGGCCCATCGATCGGCGACCGGAACCTGCGCGGCGAGATCGGCATCGCCCTCGGTGACCCGAAGCCAACACTCGGCCGCGAACATCCTGAGCGTGTCGTCCGATCGGTCCTCCGCCCGGCGGAGGGCGCGGCCCGCGACTTCCATCGCGGACACCGCCGCTGTCGTGACCGCGCCGCACGCGACGTTGACCGCGATCGCTCCCAGCGCCCACGTCTCGTCCTCGCCTTCGAGGTCCGCCCGTTCGAGCGCCACGACGACCCCCTGGTTCGGTTCGGATGGAGCGGTCGCTCGGGCGGCCAGTGCGAGGGCCTTGCGCAGGGTGAGCGATGCGTCGGCTTCGAGCGCGGCCTTCACCGCCTCGGTGACCGCGTGCCTGACCGCGACGGGGCGGACGAGGGCATCGCAAGCGAGGGCGACCACTACCCACGCCTCGGCGATCCCCTCGGGGGCAAGACGGGCCTGCTGGCTGATCACGCGCTCGGCTTCGAGCAGCGCTGGTCGAAACCGGCGCGCCGCCAGGTGGTCCTTGGCCGACGTCAGCGACGCCAGGACGAACGACGGCGGGAGACCCGCCCGTGGCTGGCCGGCCGGGTCGTCGGCAAGGATCCGACGCTCGGCCGCCTCCACGTCGGAGGTTGCCGCCAGGCCGACGTCTCGCAGGTTGCGCCGGAGCGTCTGGAGGGTCCGCATCGCCGCCGCCCTGTTTCCCGCCCGGCGATGACAATCGGCGAGCAGCAGCGACGTCGATTGGCGCAAGGGCTCGGACGTCATCGACGACTCCAGTCGAGCCACCCAGCGATCACCGTCACCGAACGCGAGCGCCGCCCTCGCCCCTGCATCAACGAGATCGAGTTGACGACGCTCCAGCTCGCGGCAGAAGGCGTCGACCCGCGCGCTGTCGTCCACGTTCGCGAACGGGCGACCAGACCACAGCCCCAGCGCCCGCTCGGCCCGGTCCACCACGTCGGCAGGGCGGCCGGCGGCCTCGCTCTCGACGGCCTCCCGGTAACGGGCCTCGAACTCGACCAGGTCGAAGCCACGCTCGTCGAGGGTGAGCCGGTAGCCCAACGGCCCACTCTCCAGGCCGGCCGCGAGGCCCGTTCCCATCGTCGTCCGGCAGCGTGAGATCGCCGTGTGCACGGCGCCCCGCCTCGGCGCGTCCCGAGCCCACGCCTCCTCGGCCAACACGTCCCACGGCAACCACGACCGCCGAGCCGACGCAAGCACGGCGAGGATCGACGCCGATCGGCCGCGAATCGACCGCACAGCCTCGCCCTCGCGTACCGTCATCGCCCCGAGCACCTCGAGCCTGGGACGGGTAGCCCCGATCATGCGTCCTCCTCGGAGCGAGCGGGCGTGAGTCCCGTGGCGGGTGAGGAGCCGCTTGGTGCGCTCCCGGATGGCTGTCCGTCGGTGGCGTCACCGGCGATGGCGGGATCAGTATCGCGCGGCGTAAGGGCGATGTAAGCACCGCACCCGACACTCGTGGCAGCCCGGTACCGGGACCACCACGACACACGAGGAGCAACAACATGCCAATCCAACAGACCCTGGTCGGCCTGGAGAACAACTTCGCCGGCCGAGCATCGGTGTTGAGCCGAACGATCTCGGCCGACGATGAGCTCGGCGAGGACGAATCCAGTTGGCTGATGCTCGGAGCACCGTTTCCGATGCGCTCCGTGCGCGTGCACAACCGCGCTCGTTCAGAGACCGCGTTGGAGACCGACGTCATCGAGGACATCGTCCAGCGGGAGATCCAGCGTGGGCTTCCCGCCGGAACCGACGTCACCCGAGAGGTGTCGATCGGAGCGATGTACACCGACGACCTCCCGATCTCCGGGCATCGGTACTCGAACGTGTTCATCGTGGTGTCGTTCGACCTGCGAGCCGACATCCCGCTCCCCCGCGACGCCCACATCTCCGTCGAGATGTACTTCGGCTGGAGGGCCGCAGGGCGCGCGCTGCGGGTGTCGGACGACTGGTATCACCGCGTGGAGGTGCGCCACGTGGGGCCTGCACGCCGCAGGGCCGTCCGGGACAGGGTCGACACCCTGCTGACGCGATCGACCGACGGCCCGAGCGTCGGCGAGCAACTGCGCGACGGCCTGCGCCTCGTCTTCGACCGCGACGGTGTTCGCAACTGGTACGTCATCCCCGGTGGAGGCGGCCACGACAGTCAGGACAGCGACGTGACGGTCCGGCAGGACGCCTCGTTCTTCGTCGTCGGGTGAACGCTGCCCGGTCCTCCCCGGGGCCGGGCTCACCCCGGGAGGCGGCGACGCTCACGCCAACCGTCGCCGGTCAACACCCAGTCGGCGATCGTCCCGTCCGGGAACGCGAACGGGGCTCGGACGCCGGTGTGGGCGACCGCCTCCGGCAGGGCGAGTGGCGGGATGGTCGCCGGCTCGGTTGACCGCTCGACCCATCGGTGCCAGCGGTGGGCCGGGATCTCGACGACCTCGATCGCCGGCTCGCCGAGGACGTCGATGCGGCCGTGGACGACGCCGCGTTGCTCGTACCCGAAACCCGGCGCCCCCGCTGCCAATGTCGAGGGCTCGCCGGTCGCGTACCACTCGAGGTCGAAGGCGATCGGCGTCGGCGTCCCGTAGGCCCGACCGAGCGCATCGTCGGGGGCGTCCAGGGCCGCGGCGTACGTCTCGTTGCCGATCGACCACTGGTCCATCGGCGACTCCCGGGTGTGCTCGGCCCACAACGCCTCGCCCTTCACGATGAACGGATCGGCGCCGCGCACGGGGACGTCGAAGTCGGTGATGTGCAGCAGCGGACGCCCGGCTCGCGCGAGCGCCGCCCAGTACCACGCCGTTCGGCCGGTGATCCGGTGGCCGGAGATCACGCCGAGCGAGGCGTCGGCCCGCCATGCGGCGAACACCCACTCCTCGGTAGCTGCGTCCGGATGCCTGCCGTCAGCGAACGCGGTCACGATCAGGCAGACTACGGACCGATGGTCCGCTACCTCAGCCTCGACTGGATCAACGCCCTCGCGGCCGAGGTGGCCGCGAGCGAGCATCTGCGTGACGTCGCCGCGCACCACACGATCGGGGTCACCCAGATCGTCGTCGACGGGCCGGAGGGCGAGGTGACCTACCACCTGCGCGTGGCCGACGGCGAGGCCAGTTTCGGCGCCGGACCCGCCGACCCGGAGGACGTGCGGATGGAGCAGGACTGGTCGACCGCCGTCGCCGTGGCAACCGGGGAGATGAACGCGCAGGATGCCTTCATCAACGGCCACATCCGGCTCTTCGGCGACCAGCAGAAGCTGCTCGACAGCCAACCGGTGTTCGGCGCGCTCGACGTCGTGTTCAACGCGGTCCGGGAACGAACCCGTTACGAGTGACCAGAAGCCGGACGTGACGCGATGCCCGAGATGCCCGAGGTCGAGGCGCACGCCGAGCGGCTCGACGCGCACTTCGGCGGGCGAATTCTCGCCTCGTTCGTACCGTTCAACTTCACGGCGCTGAAGACCGCGGTACCGCCGCCGTCGGACGCCTACGGGTTCCCGCTGCTCGGCGTCGGCCGACGGGGGAAGTACCTGCTCCTGCGTTTCGAGCCGGTCACCTTCGTCGTGCACCTGATGCAGGGGGGCCGATTGCTCGTCGACACCAAGCGGTCCAAGAAGCCGCGTGGCGGGCAGGCCCGGTTCCTGTTCGAGCCGGTCGAGCGCGACGACGGGTCGATCGACGAGCGCGCCTTGCTACTGACCGAGCAGGGCACCGAGCGGCGGGCCGGGGTGTGGTGCGTGCCGTCGGACGAGGCGCTGACGTCGGCGCCGCTCGACAAGCTCGGGCCGGAGGCGTCCGACGTCTCTGCGTCCGAGCTCGCCTCGTTGTTCGCCGCGAACTCGATGCGGATCCACGGCTTCCTGCGCGACCAGCGGATGATCGCCGGCGCCGGGCGGCGGCTGGCGAACGAGGTCTGCCACCGGGCGAAGGTCTCGCCGTTCGCCAACACCCGCAAGCTCGGCGTGGACGGCGCGACGGTGATCGTCGACGCGCTGCGGGAGTGCATCGCGGAAGGCCTGGCGTACGAGCGGACGAGGGACGACATGGGCTCGTCGAAGGACCGCCCGAGCGCCGTCCACGGCCGAACCGGCGAACCGTGCGCGGCGTGCGGTGACACCGTCCGCGCCGTCGAGTACGCCGGCTACACGGTCAACTACTGTCCGACCTGTCAGACCGCCGGCCGCACCCTCGCCGACAACACCACCTCCAAGTTCCTCAAGTAGCCACTCCCTCCGGTGAGAGGTGAGACCTACAGGTGGTCTCACCTCTCACCGGAGGACGGGCGCACGGGCTCCGGTGAGATCCAGGGGGACCCGTCGGTCTCACCTCTCACCGGAGCGAGGCGTGGCGGGAGTGATAGACGTTGACGAGATCGCGGACGGTCTGCGGCAGATTGGCGCCGAAGCCAGCGGGCCCGACACGACTCACCAACCAGTCAGATCGGGCGGCCGCCTGGTCGCGCCGCAGGTCGGCGGCGCGACCCGCCGTCTCGCGATGGGTCGGGAAGACGTCGACCTCTATCGCCCAACGTAGGCCGACGACCGCCAGATCGAATCGCGCCAAGCCATGGCCGGGCAGTTCGATCGCCCACTGCCGAACCAGGCCGCGCACGCCGGCGGCCTCGAGCGCCTCGGCGAGCACGACCTCGGGATGCGACTCCGCTGGCCCACCGACGGTCCGACGATCCAACTGTTCGAGATAGCGCCGCACCCACCGCCGCCGCGGGCTCAGCCAGTCGACCGCGACCGCTCGCATGTCCTCGTCTCCGAGATCGCCGTCGGCCATCGCCTGCTCGATGATCGACAACAAATCCAACGGACCGACGAATCGGGCCAGGTCGAACGCGGTTCGGGCGCGCGACGTGATCGAGATCCCGTCGGGGCGCTCGACAACGTCGGCCGGATGGAACGCGGCCGTCCGATACGGCACGACCCACCGGGCGCGAGTCGGCTGGCTGTGCGGCGGCGACAGGGTGTGGACGCGTTCGTCTTTCGGCAGCCGCCGGAACCCCCAGAGCCTCCCGGCGGTGGGCCCCGCAATCGCGTGGGTCGGGTGCGCCTGGCAGACAGCGACACAGCGGCCGAGCTCATCGAGCCGGACGCCGCGAAGTCGATAGGCACCCTGGAGGACGAGTTCGAGCGCGCCCAACCGCTGTAGACGCTTGATCGTGTGCGCGGTCACACCGCACTCGGTCAGCTGCGACGGCGAAGCGACGCCGTGCTGACGCTCGAACAACCGAAGGGCCGCATCGGAAAGGTGGGCCATGAGCACTCCTCTGCATGAGATCTGACGCAAGGAGGGGCCGGTCGCCAACCAATCTACCCGCCCCGGCTCAACCCCGACGGTGAGAGGTGAGAGGAGGGGCAGGTCTCACCTCTCACCGGAGGCCATGGCGGGCGGGCTCCGGTGAGATCTGGGGGGAACTGTGGGTCTCACCTCTCACCGGAGAGGCGTACGCTGGGGCACATGCCGATTCATCTGCGGGCCGAGACCGGTGACTACGCACCTGCGGTGCTGTGTCCGGGGGATCCGCTGCGGGCGGCCTACATCGCGGAGACGTTCTTCGAACCGGGATTCCGGCAGGTGAACGCCGAGCGTGGGATGCTCGGATTCACCGGCACATTCGAGGGCCGACCGATCAGCGTCCAGGCGACCGGGATGGGATGCCCGAGCGCAGGCATCGTGTTCGAAGAGCTGATCATGCTCGGCGCGACACGGCTGATCCGGGTCGGGACGTGCGGTGGTCTCCAGCCGAACATGGCGATGGGTGACACGGTGGTCGGCGTCAGCGCCTCCGCCGACGACCAGACCCCGATCCGCTACGCCGCGATGCCCGGGTACGCCTCGTGCTGCACGTTCGAGCTGGCCGAGGCCGCAGCTCAACTCAGCCGGCAGGCGGGTGCGGGCACCGTCCACCTCGGCCCGATCGTGTCGTCGGGGCTCTTCTACGACCCCGACCCCGACACGTTCGACCGATGGCGGCGGCTCGGACATCTCGGCGTCGAGATGGAGGCGGCGATGATGTACACGATCGCCGCGGTCAAGGGCATCGAGGCCCTTGCGATCATGACCGTGAGCGACATCCTCGCGCCCGACGCCGACCCGGTACGGATCAGCGATGAGGAGCTCAGGGCGGGCGTCGACCAGATGATGCGCATCGCCTGCCGGGTCGCCACCGGCTGACGCCGATCGTGCCGCGTGGCCACGAGCGGCCGACGCCACGACGTAACGGCGTCGACGATCGCGGCGCGGCGGACAGACGTCGCACGTGCGGGCCGGCGCGACGCCGTACCTGTCGAGCCGCATCGCGCGAACGAGGTATCTTCCGCCGATGGACGCACCGATCGGCCGGTATTCACTCGTCGCCCTCGACTGCAGCGACCATGCGGCCCTGGCCGAGTTCTACCGGTCGATCGTCGGCGGCGAGCTGCAGCCACTAGCCCACGACTGGATCGAGTTGCACACGAGCGGCGGCATCATCGCCTTCCAACACGTCGACGACCATCGACCTCCGACCTGGCCCGAGGGCGAACGCCCGCAGCAGGCGCACCTCGACATCGATGTCGACGATCTGGCCGGCGCCGAGGCCGCGGTCATCGACCGGGGCGCGGTGAAGGCCACCGTGCAGCCGAGCCCCGACCAGTGGCGCGTCTTCCTCGACCCCGCCGGCCACCCGTTCTGCCTCGTCCTCAACCCGTCGTAGTCGGCTCGGCCCCGACCACCGGTGAGAGCCAGGGCGACCCCTCCACCCCAACTCTCACCGCAACAACCACCCCCCGACCACCGGTGAGAGCCAGGGCGAACCCTCCACCCCAACTCTCACCGCAACAACCACTCCCCGACCACCGGTGAGAGCCAGGGCGACCCGTCGCCCCCAGCTCTCACCGGAAGGGTTAGATCAGGCCGAGTTCGATGACGGCGTCGCGCTCGGCGACCAACTCGGCGGCGGTGGCGTCGATGCGCCCCCGTGAGAACTCGTCGATCTCGAGGCCCTGCACGATCGAGTACTCGCCGCCCGAGCACGTGCACGGGAACGAGCTGATGATCCCCTCGGGCACGCCGTAGGAGCCGTCGCTCACGACGGCCATCGACACCCAGTCGCCGGCGGGCGTACCCAGCGTCCAGTCGCGGATGTGGTCGACCGCGGCCGAGGCCGCCGAGGCGGCCGAGGACGCGCCCCGTGCCTCGATGATCGCCGCCCCGCGCTTGGCGACGGTCGGGATGTACGTCGACTCGTACCACTCCTGATCGCCGACCGCGGCATGGGCGTTGGCGCCGTCGACCTCGGCGTGGAAGAGGTCCGGGTACTGGGTCGTCGAGTGGTTGCCCCAGATCGTCATCTTGGTGATGTCGTTGACCGACACGCCGAGCCGCTGGGCGAGCTGCGTCTTGGCCCGGTTGTGGTCGAGCCGGGTCATCGCGGTGAACCGGCGCGGATCGAGATCCGCGGCATTGCGCTGGGCGATCAACGCGTTGGTGTTGGCCGGGTTGCCGACGACGAGGATCTTGACGTCCCGCTTCGCCGACCGGGACAGCGCCTCCCCCTGCGGTTTGAAGATCCCCCCGTTGGCCGACAGCAGGTCGGCCCGCTCCATCCCCGCCTTGCGCGGCATCGCGCCGACGAGCAGCGCGACGTCGGCGTCACCGAAGGCCAGATCGGCGTCATCGGTGCACACGATCTCCGACAGCAGTGGGAACGCACCGTCGTCGAGCTCCATCCGGACGCCCTCGAGCGCGCCGAGCGCCGGCGTGATCTCCAGCAGCTGGAGGGCGATCGGGGTGTCCGGCCCGAGCATCGACCCCGAGGCGATTCGGAACAGGAGGCTGTAGCCGATCTGGCCAGCAGCACCGGTGACAGCGACGCGAACAGGAGTGGTCATGGCTATCGAGCGTAAGGCGCTGCCGGGGCGAGCGCCAAAGCCCGTTCCAACCGCCTCCGTCGCGCCGGCGCGAGCGGACGCGCTGGCCGCAGCGTTCTCGGCCGCGTCACGGGAGGCCGAGGAGGCCGGCGATCAGCGAGGCGTAGTAGTCCTGCCCCGACTGGGTCAGGTGGATGCCGTCGTCGTAGAAGCAGCGCCCCACGCAGCCCGCCGACAGCACCTCCCAATCGATCACCGTCACGTTCGGATAGGCCGCCGGGAGGGCGCGGACCTTGTCGTTGTTCCCGCCCACCCACTCGCGGTCGGCCTTCCCGGTCAGCGCGATCACCGTCGGCACATCGACGAGCAGCGCCATCATCGAGTCGAGCGTCGCCTGGCTGAACGGACCGTTGGTTCCGAGATGGACGACGACGACCGAGCCCAGCGTGCCGCTGTCACGGATCGACTGGAGATCGGGCAGGAACGTGACCATCTGGCGGGACACGACCGCGTCGACGACGAACCCCCGTGCCCCGAGCTCCTCGGAGGCGCCGAGCATCACCGAATCGCCGAGCGCGACCAACGGGATGCCCCCGGCCGTCGGGGTGATCAGCAGCGGGGTGACCGTCGACATGTCGGTCACGACGCCGAGCTGTGTCGGCGCGACCGGCGGCGCCGTCGGCGGCGGCACGGTCGTCTGCGGGACCGTCGTGGGGACGGCGGTCGACGCGGGGACGACCGGTACCACCGAGCCGGTGGCCACGCCGTCGGGAGCGGGCGTGGTCGGTACCTGCACGGCCGGGACCCCCGCCGTCGTTGCGACGAGCACCGACGTCGGGACGACCACGGCGGGGTCGACGGTCGTCGGCAGACCGATCGTCGGTGGCGGGCCGGTGGCGAGCGCCGGTTGCGCGGGCGGTGGGACCGTGGCGACGCCGGCCGGCAGCGTGAACGCGACATCGGAACCAACGGCCGCATCGCCGGCGAGCCCGGCCAGATCGGTCGTGAACTCCTCGGCCCCACCGAGGTCGGCGGCCACCTCGTTGGGCTTCAGCGGCGCGGTCACGAGCGTCACGACGGCGAACAGCGACAGGCCGATCGCCAGCGCCGTCCCCCCGACGAGCAGGCGCCGGGTGCGCGGGTTCGGGCTGACCCGTGCCCGCCAGAGCATGACCCTGAACCGACCGCGACGGATCGGCAGCTCGATGAACCGGTACGAGAGCTCGGTGACGCCGGCGGTGAGCACCATCGCGACGGCGAACTGGCGCACGTCGAGCTTGTTCCCGGCGACGTCGCGGATCATCTGGTAGATCGGCCAGTGATAGAGGTAGAGCCCATACGACCTCGTACCGATCCAGAGCAGCACGGGATGGGCGAGCAACCGACCGGCGTACGCGTGCTGGTGGGTGACCGCGGCGATGAGGACCAGCGTCGCCAGCGATGCGAAGAAGAACCCGCCGCGGAAGAGGAACGGATCGGCTCCCCCATCGGGGGTCACGAGGTAGACGTTCCAGCACATCGCGCCGAGCGCGGCGAGCGCGGCGAGCGCGGCGAGGTCGAACATCCTGCCGCGCCGCCGCAGCGGGCCGCGCAGCACGGCGAACGGTCGCCACACCATGGCGAACGCGGCGCCGAGCAGCAACGCGCCAGCCCGTGAGAACGTCGACAGGTACAGCGTGTCGAGCTTGGAGATCGGTCGATCGCCCAGCCACCAGTAGGCGTCGGGCGTCGTCGACGGCGATTCCGCTGCGCCCGGATGGTAGGCGAGGGCGACGACGACGGTGATCGCGATCGCGGCGACGAACAACCACCGGCTGACGTTGGCGATCCGTCTGGTCCCGGCTCGCCCGAGCATCACGATCATGAGCACGGGCCACAGGAGGTAGAACTGCTCCTCGACCGCGAGGCTCCACAGGTGGCGCAGCGGTGCGAAGTCGGCAGCCGACGTGTAGCCGAGCCCGACCCAGATCTGGTACCAGTTCGACACGTAGAACGTGCCGGCGAGGACGTCGCCGCGCAGCTGCCCGAGCGCATCGGGCTTGAACAGCGCGGTCCAGACGACGACCAGTCCCATCATCACGAACACCGCCGGCAGCAACCTGCGGGCGCGGCGCATCCAGAACTGGCGCAGCGACACCCGGTAGGTTCGCTCGCGCTCGGCGATCAGCAACAGTGTGATCAGGTAGCCCGAGATCACGAAGAACATCTCGACCCCGAGGAACCCGCCCGGCAACCACGTGCTGTTGGCGTGGTAGACCATGACGGCGATCACGGCCAGGGCGCGCATGCCGTCCAGACCCGGGAGGTACGGGACGCGGCTGATGTGGGCGCGTTCGTCCGCAGCGGGGATGGCCCGTGGAGGGGCGACGGTGGCCATGGGGAGTCCAGTATCCCCCACGGCCCCTCGACGCCGACGTCACCGCTCGGTCAAGATCGTGCGAAGACCCGCCGCCGGCTCGGCGCGGCGCGAACCACCGTGCGAGTGCCCTAGGCGATGCCGAGCGCTCCGGCGACCAGCTGGGCGTAGTACGCCTGACCGTCGGGGCGCAGGTGGATCCGATCGTCGTACAGGCAGTTGCCCGGACACGACCCCACCAGCCCCTGCCAGTCGAGGAGGAACACGTTGGGACGTGAGTTCACCGCGTCGTAGATCAGCGCGTTGTTGTCGGCGGTGTACGTGCGGTCGACGTCATTGGTGACGAGCAGCACCTGGGGCACGTCGGCGAGCGCGTCGAGCATCTGCTGCATGTCGCCCGCCCCGATCGGCCCGTTCGTCCCGAGGTGGACGACGACCACGTCGCCGAGCCGCTGGTCGGCGGCGAGCTGCGCCGCATCGCTTGCGCCCGACGAGAAGCTCCGGCTCTCCTCGGCGTCGACGACGAACCCGAACGCGGCGAGCTGCTCTGCCGCGCCGAGCATCACCGAGTCGCCGATCGCCAGCCGCTGGATCCGCTGCGGCGCGAGCGTCGTCGTGGGGGTGGTGTCGGCCACGACGGGCTCGCCGGTGGCGACGTTCGGATCGGCGGTCGGTTCGGGCACGGCCGCATCCGCCGCCGGAGCGGAAGCGCCCCCGCACTCGGAGTCGGCGACGACGTCGCACACCACCTCCTTGCCCGCGTCGAGCGACTGCTGCACCTCGTTCTGTTGCAGGTCGGCGGTGACCAGGCTCCCCGCGGCGAAGATCGTCAGCGCGGTCCCGGCGAAGGCACCGGCGAGCACCGCGTTGCGGCGAGCCGGGTCGCGCCGGTCGCGAAGGCGCGCCCGGATCGAGCCGAGCGCTCCCTTGCGGATCGGTGTCTCGATGAAGCGGTACGAGACCTCGGTGACGATCAAGGTGATCACCATCGCGACAACGAACTCGGACAGCGTCAGCTTCCTGCCGGCGATCCCCCGGATCATCTGGAAGATCGGCCAGCTGAACAGGTACAGGCCGTACGACCGGACCCCGATCCAGACGAGCGGTGGCATCGCCAGCACCTGCGACATCGCGGTGCGGGAGTGGGTCACTGCGGCGATCACACAGAGCGTCGCGATCGAGGCGAAGAAGAAGCCGCCCCGGAACAGCCACGGATCGGCGCCGAAGGCGACGTCGTCGATGAAGCCGATCCGAACCGACATGAGGACCAGGACGGCGATCCCGGCGATCGCCACCAGGTCGAGCAGCCGGGCCTTGTCGCGCATCGGCCCGCGCATGACCGCGACCGGCCGCCAGATCATGGCGAACGCGGCGCCGAGCAGGAGCCCGGCCGAGCGGCTGAACGTGCCGAGGTAGAGCGTGTCGGCCTTGGCGATGTAGCGGTCGCCGACCTGCCAGTACGCCTCCGGAGTGATCGCCGGAGTGCCGATCGGGCCGGGGTGATAGAGCACGGCGACGATCACGGTGACCACGACCGCAGCCAGGAACAGCCACCGGCTCAGATCGGCGACGCGCCGGGTGCCGTTGCGCAGCAGCAGCGCCATCACGAGGGGCCAGACGAGGTAGAACTGCTCCTCGACCGCCAGGCTCCACAGGTGGCGCAGCGGTGCGAAGTCGTTTGCGGCGGCGTAACCGGCCCCGACCCAGATCTGGTACCAGTTCGACACGTAGAACAGGCCGGCGATCACGTCGCCGCGCAACTTGCCGAGTTCGGAGCTCTTGAACACCGCGGTCCACACGGTGACCAGCAGGAGCATCGTGTACAGCGCGGGGAGCAGCCGGCGGGCGCGGCGCAGCCAGAACTGCCGCATGTCGACGCCGCCGGACCGTTCCTTCTCAGCGATCAGCAGCAGAGTGATCAGGTAGCCGGAGATGACGAAGAACACCTCGACACCGAAGAACCCGCCGCGCAACCACTGGCTGTTGGCGTGGTACACCATCACGGCGATCACGGCGAGCGCGCGCATCCCGTCGAGCCCGGGAAGGTACGGGACCCGGCTCACCCGGACGGGGTCAGCAGGTCCACGGGGAGCACGCGAAGAGACGCGCGAGGTGCCCAGGCTGGCCGACATCGCCGACCAGTATCGCTCAGACGGAGGCGATCCGGACGTTTGCGCAGATCTGGCGGGCGGCCTCGGACCGGTTGAGCGTGTAGATGTGCAGGCCGGGCGCTCCGGCGGCGAGCAGGTCGGCGGCGAGACGGGAAGCGACGTCGATGCCCACCCGCCGGGCGTGGTCCGGATCTGGCGCAGCTTCGAGCTCGTCGATCAGCCACGCCGGGACCGCCGCCCCACTCATCGCCGCCATCCGGCGGATCTGGCCGAGATTGGTGATCGGCATGATCCCAGGGATCACCGGCTTGTCGACACCGAGGTCGGCGAGTTCGTTCACCAGGCGCGTCCAGTGCTCGACCTCGAAGAAGAACTGCGTGATCGCGAAGTCGGCGATCCGGAGCTTGGCCGCCAGGTGGCGACGATCGCTCGCTCGATCCGGCGAGCGCGGATGGACCTCGGGATGCGCGGCGACGCCGACCGAGAAGCACCCCGTCGCGGCCACGTCGTGCAGCAGATCGATGGCGTGGGCGTAGTCGCCGGCCGCCGGGCTGCCGTCGGCCGGCGGGTCACCCCCGAGGGCGAGGATGTTCTGCACGCCGATGCGCCGGTACTCGACGAGCAGCGAGGCGACATCGGTGCGGGTGTGGCCCATGCACGTCAGGTGCGCCATCGGCTCGAGCTCGGTCTCGCGTCGCAGCCAATCGACGACATCGCCGGTGCGATGGCGGTCCGAGCCGCCGGCGCCGTAGGTGATGCTGACGAAGCCGGGTTCGAGCGCCTCGAGCTCGGCGACCGTGTGTCCGAGCGTGAGCTGGGCGGCAACCGTCTTGGGCGGGAAGAACTCGAACGACAAGGTCCGCCCTTCGGCGAGTCGCTGGGCGATCCGAGCCATCCGGCCACGCTACCGATGACATCGACACCGTTCCACGATACGGAACCGAGTGGAACGAGTCCACGATGCGGAACGATCGCGGGCCACCACGCGCGCAACGTACGGCGCGACGGCACCAGCCACGCCGACCGCCCGCGCACCCGCCAGGCAGGCGACCAGAGCGCAGCGCCGGGAGCACAAGGCGAGGCAACGAGCCTGAGCGTGACGTTCAGTGCCGGAAGTGGCGTTCGCCGGTGAAGACCATGGCGATGCCGTGCTCGTCGGCGGCGGCGATCGCCTCCTCGTCGCGGACCGAGCCGCCCGGTTGGATCACCGTGGCGACGCCGGCGGCCGCGGCGGCATCGAGCCCGTCGCGGAACGGGAAGAACGCGTCGCTCGCACACGCCCCGCCGGCCGCCCGGCCGTCGGCCCGCTCGGCGGCGATGCGCGCCGAGTCGAGGCGGTTCTGCTGACCGGCACCGATCCCCACCGCCTGACGATCGCGGGCATACACGATCGCGTTGCTGCTGACCGCTGCGCACACCTGCCACGCGAACTCGAGATCGGCCCACTGTGCGGCGGTCGGTTGGGCGACCGTCACGATCCGCCACGCATCGGAGCGACCTGCCACCGGGTCGGGTTGCTGGACGAGCAGTCCGCCGTCGATCGGTCGCAGGTCGTACGGCAAGGGCGACGGTGGGTTCGCGGCGAGCACCCGCAGGTTCTTCTTCGCCGTCAGTGCGGCGAGCGCGTCGTCGTCGAACCCGGGCGCGACCACGACTTCGGTGAACACCTCGGCGAGCTCGGTGGCCATCGCCAGCGTCACGGTCCGGTTGGCGGCGACGATGCCGCCGAACGCGCTGACCGGATCGCACGCGTTCGCTCGCACGTACGCTCCGGCGATGTCCTGGTCGACGGCGACGCCGCACGGGTTGGCGTGCTTGACGACCACGCAGGCCGGCGCGTCGAACCGGTGCACCAGGCGCCACGCCGCTTCGGTGTCGAACAGATTGAGGTAGCTCAGCGCCTTGCCGCCGTACTGCGTCATCGTGTCCCACCAGCTCGTCGCGCCGATCTGTCGATACCGGGCACCGACCTGATGCGGGTTCTCGCCGTACCGCAGGGTCTGGGCGCGATCGAGCGCGAGGTGGATCGAGGCCGGGAGCACCGCGTCCTCGGCGGTGTCGGGCTCGGTCTCGTCGAACCAGGTGACGATCGCCGCGTCGTACCCGGCGGTGTGGGCGAAGGCGGAGCGGGCCAGCCGCCGCCGCGTCGAGTCCGACAGCGCGCCCTCGGCGCGGAGCTCGTCGACGACGTCGTCGTAGTCGGCCGGGTCGACGAGGACGCCAACGTGGGCGTGGTTCTTCGCCGCCGCCCGGACCATCGCCGGACCCCCGATGTCGATCAGCTCGATGCCCGGATCCGAGGAGAACGGGTAGAGGTTGACGACGACGAGGTCGATCGGCGTGATGCCGTGCGCTTCCATGTCGGCCCGATGCGACGCGTCGGTCGGATCGGCCAGGATCCCGCCGTGCACCTTCGGGTGCAACGTCACGACCCGGTGGCCGAGGATCGCGGGGACGCCGGTCAGGTCCGCCACGTCGGTCACCTCGTGGCCGGCCTCGGCGATCGCCCTCGCCGTTCCCCCGCTGGACACGAGCGACCAACCCAGCTCGCGGAGCGCCGCGGCCAGGTCGACGATCCCGGTCTTGTCGTACGCGGAGAGCAAGGCGGTGGGCACGGCCCGACCGTAGCCAACCCGGTCCTCGGGCGGCGATTGCGTCACGGCGCGCGCCCGAATCGGGCTACGGTAGGAACGAGTCGCTGCACCCGCAGAGGCCGACATGGGAGGACGAGCATGGACTTCAGCAAGCTCAAGACGGCGGACTGGTTGATGATTGGCGGTGGGGCGGCGATGCTGATCCTCGGTTTCGCCCTCGACTGGACCAGCGTCGACACCGGATTCGGGAGCGCCAGCGGAGACGGTCCGTTCGACTACTTCATCACCGGCGGCATCGCCTGGCTGCTCGTCGTGGCGGTCGGCGCGCTCGCACTGTTCCGCGGCCTCGGAAAACTCCCCGAGAACCAGCCGTGGCCGCTGCTGTTCCTCGCTGGGAGCGGGCTTGCGGTCGTCCTGATGCTGCTCCGCCTGATCCTGGGTGCCCGCTTCGACTTCGCCGACCGGGGCATCGGGATGTACGGCGGCGTTCATCTGGGCCGGCATCTCCTTCGCCGGCGCGTTCATCGGCTTCAAGGAGTCGGGGGGCGAGCTGTCCGACCTCACCGACATGGACAAGCTGAAGGGGAGCTTCTCCAGCGGTGGCGACGACGGGATGCCGCCCCCTCCTCCCCCGCCGACGCCTCCGACGCCGCCGGCCCCCGAAGGCTGACCGAGCCGGTCGCGCTCTGTTCGGGGTCTGACCCCGAACAGAGCAGGCTCGGTGTGCGAATCGGCGTCAGAGCGCGGCGACGATATCGGCCATCAACTCGCCGGCCTCGGTCGGGTTCAGCCCGACGAGCACCCCGGCGGCCGACGAGCGCGTCCATCTTCCCCTGGGCGGTGCCCTTGCCGCCGGAGACGATCGCTCCCGCGTGGCCCATCTTCTTGCCCGCCGGCGCGGTGACGCCGGCGATGTAGGCGCTCATCGGTTTCGACACGTTGCCACGGATGAACTCGGCCGCTTCCTCCTCGGCGGACCCACCGATCTCGCCGATCATCATGATCGCATGGGTCTCCGGGTCGGCCTCGAACTCGCTCAGGCAGTCGATGAAGTTCGTGCCTGGCACGGGATCACCGCCGATGCCGACGCAGGTGGTGACACCGATCCCGTTCTGCTTCAGCTCGTACAGCGCCTGGTACGTCAACGTGCCCGACCGGCTGACGATGCCGACGTTCGGGCCGTCGGCGGTCGGCGGCTGCGCGATCTCGCCAGCAGTGATCCCGATGTTGCACTTGCCCGGGCTGATGATCCCCGGGCAGTTCGGGCCGAGCAACCGCGTGCTCGGGAAGTCACGGACGAGCCGGTTGTAGGTCAACGCCTCGTCCTGGGCCGGGATGCCTTCGGTGATGCAGACGACGAGACCGATCCCGGCGGCGGCCGCCTCGAGGATCGCGCCCGGCGCGAACTTCGGTGGGACGGCGGCGAACGACGCGTTCGCTCCGGTGGCCGCGACGGCGTCGGCGACCGAGTCGTAGATCGGGATGCCGTCCACGTCCTGCCCGGCCTTGCCGGGCGTGACGCCGGCCACGATCTGTGTGCCGTAGTCACGGTTGCGGAGGCCGTGGTACCGGCCCTGACCCCCGGTCAGGCCCTGGACGATCACCTTGGTGTGCTCGTTGACGAAGATGGCCATCGTTCTCCTCAGTTGCCGTTGGCGATCGCCACGGCCGCTCGCGCCGCGTCGAGCATGGTCGGCTCCGAACGGAGCTTCGATTCGGGGATCCCGGCATCGGCCAGGATCCGGCGACCCTCGGCGGCGTTGGTGCCGTCGAGGCGGATGACGATCGGTGCCCGCAGGTCGACCCGCCCGAGCGCCTCGACGATCCCCTTGGCGACCTCCTCGCCGCGGGTGATGCCACCGAAGATGTTGATGAAGATCGACTCGACGCTCTCGTCGAAGTTGATCACCTCGAGCGCCGCTGCCATCACGTCGGCGTTCGCCCCGCCGCCGATGTCGAGGAAGTTCGACGCCGCCCCGCCGACCTGGTTGACCACGTCGAGCGTCGACATCGCCAGGCCGGCGCCGTTGGCGATGATCCCGATCGAGCCCTCGAGCCCGATGTACTGCAGGCCCTTCTCCTTGGCCATCCGCTCGCGCTCGTCGAGCTGCTCGCTCCCGGCGAACCCCGCCCACTCCGGGTGCCGGAACGCGGCACTGCCGTCGAGCGTCACCTTGGCGTCGAGCGCGTGCACCGCGCTGGTTCCGTCCGGACCGGTCGGCTTGAGGATCAGCGGGTTGATCTCGGCGAGGTCGCAGTCGCCCTCGGTGTAACAGCGGTACAGCTTGACCAGGATGTCCGCAGCCCCGTCGAGCGCCCGCTCGGGGAGCTTGGCGTCGATGCACGCCTGCCGTGCGGTCGCTTCGTCGAGGCCGTCGACCGGGTCGATGTGCAGCTTGACGATCGCGTCGGGGTCGGCGGCAGCGACGGTCTCGATCTCGACACCACCCTGCGCCGACAGCATCAGCAGGTGCTGCTTGGCCGACCGGTCGAGCGTGAAGCTGGCGTAGTACTCCTCGTCGATGTCGGAGGCCTGCTCGATCCACAGCCGCTTGACGACGTGGCCCTTGATGTCCATCCCGAGGATGTTCCCGGCGTGCTCGCGCACCTCTGCCTCGTCGGCGGCGAGCTTGATGCCGCCGGCCTTGCCACGCCCACCGACTTGGACCTGCGCCTTGACGACAACCGGGTAGCCGGCCTCGTCGGCGACCGCGACGGCCTCCTCGACCGTGTCGGCCGGCCCACCGGGGCTGATCGGGATGTCGTAGCGGGCGAAGTACTGCTTGCCCTGGTACTCGAAGAGATCCACGCCGGTCAGTTCCTCTCGGTCGGGTCGGGTCCGGATGCGATCATTCCGGCTCGCGTTCGTCGAGCGCTCGTTCGAGCCACTCGCCGATCGCCCGCAGCGACGCGCCGGGTCCGAAGATCTCGGCAACACCCTGCTCACGCAGGGCGCGGGCGTCGGCGTCGGGGATGACACCGCCGCCGAACACGAGCACGTCGCCGAGGTCGCGGGCGGCCAACTCGTCCATCACCCGCGGGAACAGCGTGTTGTGCGCACCCGAGAGCAGCGACAGGCCGACGCCGTCGGCGTCCTCCTGGAGCACCGTCTCGGCGATCTGTTCGGGCGTCTGGTGCAGACCGGTGTAGATCACCTCGAAGCCGTGGTCGCGCAAGGCGCGGGTGATGGTCTTCGCGCCGCGGTCGTGGCCGTCGAGTCCCGGCTTGGCCACCACGATGCGGTACTGACGCCTCACGAACGTGAGACCCTACGCGGCGGGAGCGCACAACCCCCAACTCCGGGCACAATGAGGACGTGAGCACCGCACCCCCGCGCCGACCGCGACTCCGGTCACCGTTCGCCCGCGCCGTCGTGCCGGTGCTCGGGGGCCTCGCCGTGATCGTCGTGATCGCCCTGTCCACCTGGGGGATCGCTGCCTACATCTCCAGCGGGGGTGCCCAGACCAACGAGCGCCTCGCACCGAGCACGTTCCGGGTGAGCACGGTCGAGACCGCCGCCAACCTCGTGGCCGACCAGGGTCCGATCCTGCTCCCCGGGCTGAACACGACGAGCGGCGATCGATCGATGGTGCTCGACCACGAGGGCGACGATCCGGCGACCGGCTGGCGGGTGTACTTCGCCTATCCCGCCGGGTCCGATCAGTCGTGCCCGGTCAGCCAGGTCGTCGGAACACGCCAGTTCGTCGACTGCGACGGCATCACGCTCGACGTGACCGAGCTGTCGCCGCCGCCGCCCGGTATCAACCCGATCGTCGAGAACGGCGTCCTGTCGATCGATCTGCGCGGCGTCCCCGTCGCCGGCGGCTGACCGCCGCGCGGCCGCCTCGACGGCCGAGCGCGGTGTCGGCGGGCCTGATAGACACTGCCTCCCGACACGAGGAGGGATCGAGTGACCGGTGGGACGTTGCGCTTCGGCGAGATCGAGCAGGTGCCGAAGGGCTGGTGGCCCGACCGCGCCGAGTCGGTGTGGACCGTCTGGAGCCGAGACACGTACTACCTGTGGGGTGCGAACGCCGGCAACATCGACACCGTCGAGGGTCGGTCGTTGCGCGGCGCCGGGATGGCCGGCCCGACCGGCCCGACCTGGGGCCTCGGCCACCCGAACTACGTCGGCATCGACACGATGGCGCTCGGGAGCACGGGAGCGTCCGGCACCACCACGACCTCCCAGTTCGCCAGACTGCACGCCTGGCTCGCAGGCGGCAACAACGTCGTCGTGCCGACGTTCCACGGGAAGTACTCGCTCGGAACGGGCATCGCCGGCGGGATGGATCCGGATGTGTGGCGCCGGATCCAACTCACCGTCATGCAGGGGATCGTCGGTCTCGCCGCGGTCGCGGGCGCAGTCGTCATCCCGGCCGGGACCTACTGGCCGGACTGCCGGACCAGCGTCGACCTGAACGGGCTCGCGGTCGGCATCTGCAGCAACGAGTACCGGCACCACCTGAGCAGCGCGACGACCGGTACACATCTGCTGACCGACGGCACCTCGCTGCGGGCCGTGGTCACCCTGCTCTCCAGTCCGTCCTGACCGAGTTCGAGCGGGCTCAGCTGTTGGCGAGCGCGTCGACGAGCCGGACGGCGAACTCCTCGCTGTGCTCCTCGAGGTGGTTGCGCTTCATCGCCAGCCCGCCGATCACGTAGGCGCCGGTGTCGCCGACCGCGCTCGTCAGCTTGTCCAAGCTCTTGCCCGGGCTCAGCGCGTAGGTGCAGAACGCGGCCGCCTTCTTCCCGCGCATCGCCGGGAGGTTGGCGATCGTGTTCGCCGCCCACGGCGCCTGCCCGACGACGAACGCGCCGTGCACCCAGGTGCCGACCAGGATCAGCTCGGCCTGCTGAATCGAGGAGTAGTCCGGCTCGCGCACCTTGGACAGCCCGGTGATCGTCCATCGCTCCTGTTGCAGCAGGTCGGCGACCATCTCGGCCGCCTTCCACGTGTTGCCCGTCAGGCTTTCGACCAGGATCGCAGCTCTCACGTCCCCGAGTCTTGCACGTACGCCCGCCCACCTCCCCGCTCCGAGGAGGATCGAGCCGCGGGTCGGGCGAGCGGCGACCGGCCCGACTCAGGCCCGCCTGAGCGGGGCCCAGGCCAGGCTCAGGTGTTTGGTTCCCGCGCCTGTGAAGTTGACCACGGCCTCTGCCTTGTCGCCGATGCCGGAGATGTCGATGATCACGCCCTCACCGAAGCTCGGGTGCTCGACATCGTCGCCGATGCGCAGTCCGAGGTGCTGGCTGTTCGGCGGTTGGGGAGCGGCGACCGAACCGGCGCGCACCGCGGCGTCGACGACGCGGTCGCGGTGCGCCTCCTGATCCGCCTTGATGTCCGCGTTGATGTCACGGCCGGTCTCGCGGCGGCGGTACGGCGGCGGGTCACCGGCACCTCGATCGCCGCGACCCCGGTAGCTCTGCCGGCCGTACGACGAACGGCCGGTCAGGTTGCCACTCGATTCGATCAGGTCGTCGGGGATCTCGTCGAAAAAGCGCGACGGCGGGTTGTACTGCGTCGACCCGAACAACTGGCGACTCCACGCGTGGCTCATGAACAGCCGCCGCATCGCCCGGGTGATCCCGACGTAGGCGAGCCGCCGCTCCTCTTCCATCTCGGCTGGCTCGGTCAGGGCCCGGATGTGCGGGAAGACCCCTTCCTCGACCCCGGTGAGGAACACGACCGGGAACTCCAACCCCTTCGCCGAGTGCAGCGTCAACAGCACGACCTGGTCCTCGACCTCACCGTCGGGGAGCTCGTCGGTGTCGGCGACGAGCGAGACCTGTTCGAGGAACTCCTCCATCACGGTGAACTCGCGCGCCGAGCCGACCAGCTCGCCGAGGTTCTCGATGCGGCTGTGCGCCTCGACGGTGTCCTCGGCCTCGAGCTCGGCGAGGTAGCCCGACCCCTCGAGCGCGGCCTGGAGGACGTCGCCCGGGCCGAGATCGTCGTCGGCGGCGACCTCGCCGAGGTGGTCGAGCAGCTCGACGAACGAGGCGATGCCGCGCACGGCCGGACCCGAGATCCCGGCCTCGTCGGTGCGCCGCAGAGCGTCGGCGAAGGCGATGCCCTCGACAGCGGCGAGCGCGTCGAGCTTGGCGACACTTGCGTCGCCGACACCGCGCTTGGGGACGTTGAGGACGCGCTTGACGCTGACCTCGTCGACGGGGTTGACGACCGCGCGCACGTAGGCCATCGCGTCCTTGATCTCGCGCCGGTCGTAGAACCGCGTCCCGCCGACCACCTTGTACGGCACCCCGGCTCGCATGAACGCCTCTTCGATCACCCGGCTCTGGGCGTTGGTGCGGTAGAGGACCGCCATCTCGCGCCAGTTCACGCCGTCGTCGCGCTGGAGCTGCCGGGCGGTCGACGCCACCCACATCGCCTCGTCGCCCTCGTCCTCGGCGTGGTAGCGGGAGATCTTGTCGCCGGACCCGCTGTCGGTCCAGAGCGACTTCGGCTTGCGTTCGACGTTGTTGTCGATCACCGCGTTCGCCGCGTCGAGGATCGTCTGGGTGCTGCGGTAGTTCTGGTCGAGCACGACGGTCGTGACGTCGGGGAACGCCTCCTCGAACTGCAAGATGTTGCGCAGGTCAGCCCCCCGCCAGCCGTAGACCCCCTGGTCGCTGTCGCCGACGACGGTGACGTTCTGGTGGCCGTCGGCGAGCAGCAGCACCATCTCGTTCTGGGCCTGGTTGGTGTCCTGGTACTCGTCGACGAGGACGTGCTCGAAGCGCCGGCGGTAGTGCTCGAGGACGTCGCCGTGCTCCCGGAACAACTTGACGGTGTTGAGCAGCAGGTCGTCGAAGTCCATCGCCCCGGCCTTGTACAGGCGGGCCTGGTACTCGGCGTACACCTCGGCGTGCTTGCGGTCGAAGATGTTGGCGGCGCGGCCGGCGGCCGCCGCCGGGTCGACGAGCTCGTTCTTCCACAGGCTGATGATCCCGTGCACCCCGCGCGGCGTGAACCGCTTGGCGTCGAGGCCGAGGTCGCGGATCACGTAGCCGGTCAGCCGATTCGAGTCGGCCTGATCGTAGATCGAGAACTGGCGCGGGTAGCCGAGCGCCTCGGCGTTCGCCCGTAGGATCCGGACGCACGCGGAGTGGAACGTCGACACCCACATCGTCCGCACGACCGGCCCGACGAGCTCGGCGACGCGCTCGCGCATCTCGGCGGCTGCCTTGTTGGTGAAGGTGATCGCGAGGATCTTCGACGGCGGGACCCCTTCGTGGATCAGGTGAGCGATGCGATGGGTGAGCACGCGCGTCTTGCCCGAGCCGGCACCGGCGACGACCAGCAGCGGTCCGCCGGCGTGCACGACGGCGTCGAGTTGGTCGGGGTTCAACCCCTCGGCGAACGGCGACGGGCCGCGGCCACCGGCGAACCGGTCGATCGTGTCTGCGGGGTGCGGGATGTCCTCGGCGAACAGCTCGGCATCACTCATGCCGAGCCCATGTTACGGACCGGGTGTCGCCTGCCTTGCGATGAGTCCGGACGAGGTTGGAGCGCGCCACGTGACGTCTCGGCGTCCGCCGTCCCCGAAGGCGGGGCCAGGGCCGCCAAGAGGCGCTGAATCGACGATCGGAAGCGCGCGCGGCAATCCGAGGGCGCGTGCCTTCGTCGCACGAGTGACCGCGATGGCGACGAGTCCGTGGCTGCTCGTGGAGCGCCTGCTCGCCCGGCAGACCGACCGTCAACCGGCGGACTGCTGCTCGGACAGCTCGAGCCAGGTGGTCTCGAGTTCGTCGAGCTCGGCCTGGGCGACGGTCAGCTCGGCGCCGATCGCGGACAGCTCGGCGTGGTCGCTCAGCCCGATCAACCGTGCGGTCAGAGAGTCGACGCGCTGCTGCGCCTTGGCCATCCCCCGCTCGGTCTCGCGCAGGCGGCGCCCGATCGTGTACGGGCTCGGACCGGTCGGCTCGCGGCGAGCTCGTCCGGACGGACGGCCCCGTGCTCGACCGCGGCGTCGGGGATCGCTGCGCCCGCTCGGCGAGCCACCCGCCGACGCCACCTGGAACCCGGCGGACGGTCGCCGTCGTCGGCGATCGCCAGCACGTGGTCGGCGACGCGATCGAGGAACGCCCGGTCGTGGCTCGCGGCGACCAGCGCGCCCGGCCAGTCGTCGAGGAACGCCTCGAGCGCCCGCAGCGTGTCGAGATCGAGGTCGTTGGTCGGTTCATCGAGGATCAGCAGGTTCGGCTTGGCGGCCAGCACCATCACCAGTTGGAGGCGCCGCCGCTCGCCGCCGGAGAGCATCCGGACCGGCGCGAACTGGGCGGTCGTGTCGAACCAGAACCGTTCGAGCAGGACGCGGTCTTCCCAGTCGGGCTCGCGGTAGGGCCCGGCGACCAGCTCGCGTACGATCTCGTCGGGCGGGAGCGTGGTGGTGTGCTGGTCGGCGTAGCCGACGACGACCGTGCGACCCCGCCGCACCGTGCCCGACGCCGGCTCGGACCGGCCGGCCACGATGTCGAGCAGCGTCGTCTTTCCCGACCCGTTCGGCCCGACGACCGCCAGCCGTGCGCCCGGCTCGATCGCCAGGTCGAGCCCGGAGAACACCTCGACGTCACCAAACCGCTGCCCGACCCCCTCGAGCTCGACGACCTGGTTGCCGAGGCGGGTGGTGCCGACGCCGAGGTGCAGCTCGCCGCCACGCACCCCCGCCGCCTGCGGTCCGCCCGCAAGGATGTCGGCGGCGCTGCGCAGCCGGGCCTTGGGCTTGGTCGATCGGGCCGGCGCGCCGCGCCGCAGCCACGCCAGCTCCTTGCGGGCGAGGATCCGGCGCGTCGACTCCTCGTTCGCCTCGCGTGCGATCCGCTCTGACCGGGCGTCGAGCGACACCGCGTACGCGCTCGTCCCCTCGGCCGCCTGGTGGACGAACGACCGCCCCCGATCGAGCTCGATCACCCGGCTCGGGCCGACCGCGGTCGTCAGCCGGTCGAGCGCGTGCCGATCGTGGGTGACCAGGACGAGGGCCGCCGACATCGCTGCGAGCCGCGACTCCAACCACTCGATCGCTTCGAGGTCGAGGTGGTTCGTCGGCTCGTCGAGAATCACCATGTCGTGGCCGCCGTGCTCGTCGTCGGCGAGCACCTTGGCCAGCGCGACCCGCTTGGCCTGCCCGCCCGACAGTTCGTCGGTCCGCCGGTCGAGCAGCGGTTGGACGCCGAGCCTCGTCGCCACCGCTGCGACGGTGTGATCGTCTCCGAGGTGCTCCGCGACCGTGCCAGCGGGCAGGACGGGATCCTGGGCCAGGAAGGCGATCCGGACGCCGCGCCCGAACCGCACCTGGCCGGTGTCGGGCGCAAGGTCGCCACTCATGATCCGCAGCAGGGTGGTCTTGCCCGACCCGTTGACGCCGACGATCGGCGACGCGGTCACCCTTGGAGACGGTTGCGTCCAGCCCGGCGAACAGCACCTTGTCGGGTTGTTCGATGCCGACTCCGGCGAGGTCGACGCAGATCACCGTCTCGACGCTAGTGCCGCACCGCCGGGAACGTCCCGGGTGCCGCACCGGGCCGGGACCGGGGTCGGGACGCGGACATGGGCGGGGCCGGAGCCCCGCCCATGTCGTCTCCGATGGGGACGTGGGGATGCGTCGAGCGGCGTGCTCAGTCCTCGTCGGCGGGGGCGCCGGGCAGCCCCGGCCGTTCGGGGCGCTCACCGTTCACGCGGGCGGTGATCCGGGCCTCGAGGTCGGCCTTCATCTCGTCCGCCGCAGCGGCATCGAGCTTGCCGTCGACGACCGCCTGATCGATCCGCTCGGTCGCCTGCGCTACGAGCGCGTCGACCAGCGCCTGCTCGGACACATCGTTGGCCGCGGCGATCTCGACGAGGGTCGCGCCGCCGCGCAGCTCGGTCCGCAGCGTCTCGGCATCGATGCCGAGGAGCTCGGTCACGACCCCGTCGTCGAACCGGGGACCGTGGTGGCCCGGCCCGTGGTGACCGGGACCGCCGCGCCCGTCGCGCTCGGGCCGGTTCTCGACCAGGTGCGCGGTGACCGCGTCGGCCTGCTCCGGGGTGAGTGTCCCGTCGTCGACCAGCTCCTGCAACACCTCGCGGATGCGATCGCCGGGCTCGCGGTCGGGGGCCGGGTCGCCCGGGGCGACCGGGTCGTCGACCGGCGCCGGATCGTCGACCTGCGCGACGATGCCGGCGGCCGGGCCGTCGTTCGTCGCACCGGACAGGCCGGGCACACCGAGCACCAGGCCCGCCGCCGTTCCGCCGATGAGGCCGGCCGTGAGGCCGACGGCGAGACCGCGCCTGCTCTTGGTGGGCTCCTGGTTGTTCATGGTCGGAATTCCTCTCTGCATCGCTGCATCGATGGGGAGTACACCAGCCATGGTGAACCCCCATGTTGAAGATCGAACCGGAGACAGTTAAAGAGCAGGTGAGAATCCCGTCGCGGAGATGGTCAAGATCCGCCGTCGAAACCGGGACGCGATGGTCCGGTCACGACGGCCCGGTCACGTCGCCGGCGGCAGATCGAAGCCGACGATCGCGCCGCCGCCGGGCCGCACCGCCGCGATGACCGTCCCACCGTGGCCCTCGACGACCTCGCGGACGATCGACAGCCCGAGCCCGGAGCCCGGCATGGCGCGCGCCGCATCGGAGCGGTGGAAGCGGTCGAAGACCAGCGGGAGATCCCCGGGCGGGATCCCGGGTCCCCGGTCGAGGACGGTCAGCCTGCCGCCCTCGACGACCACCTCGATCGCGTCGCCCGAGGTGTCGAACTTGCACGCGTTCTCGATCAGGTTGGTGATCGCCCGGTCGAGTCCCGACGCAGGCGCCATCACGGTGGTCGGATTGCGCACGACGACGTTCACCGTCCGCGATCGGCGCCTGCCGACGCGTTCGGCGACCGCCGACGCGGCCTCGCCGAGGTCGATCGGCTCCGGCGGCTCGTCGGCGAGACGGCCGGAGGCCGCGGCGACCAACTCGTTGACCAACTCGGTCAGCTCGGTCACCTCGCCGTCGAGATCCTCGAGAATTCGGGTGTGCATCTCCGGGGACATCTCGGGGTGGCGCTTGATCACGGCCAGATTCGTGCGCAGGCTGGTCAGCGGCGTTCGCAACTCGTGGCCCGCATCCTGGACGAGGCGCTGCTGCTCGTCGCGCGATCGTTGCAGCGCGCCGAGCATCGATCGGAACGCCGCCCCCAGCCGGCCGACCTCGTCGGTCCCGGCACCGGGGACCGCGACGTCGAGCCGGCCCGACGACTCGACCTGCTCGGCCGCACCGGTGAGCCGGCGCAACGGGGCGGCAACCGTGCCGGCGATCAGCCACCCGGCGGCTGCGGCACCGATCGCGACGAGCACGACCAGGATCACGGTTCGGCGGCGCAGGTCGTCGAGCACGCGGTCGGTCTCGCCCAGCGACCGGCCGATCTCGACCGCACCGCCGTTCTGGAGCCCGATCGCGTGGACCCGGTACCGTTCGTCGCCGAACGAGATGGTGAACCGCGCGGTCACGCCGGGGTGGCCGAGCACGTCCGTGGCCTGCGGCTCGACGGGGACGTCGGCGCGAAACGACGTGTTGGTGACGGTGCCGCGGGCATCGAGCACCCGGACCGAGTACACCTCGAGCAGGTCGCGGGTCGGCACCCGGCCGCCCGGGCGGGCAGCGACGAGCGCGGTGGCCTCGGTGATCGACCGGTCGACCTCGCTGATCAGACGGGTGCTCGTCGAGCGATAGCCGATGATGCCGACCGCGGCGGTGGCGAAGAGCGCGACCAGTGCGAGGGCGAGGGCGATCTTCCAGCGGAGTCCCATCACCCGGCCCCGAGCGCCGTCACCCGCCGACCCGTGCCGTGTACCCGACTCCCCGCACGGTGTGGACCAGCCGTGGCTCGCCTTCCGCTTCGGTCTTGCGGCGCAGGTAGCCGATGTAGACGGCCAGGTTCTTCGAGTCGGGGCCGAAGTCGTAGTGCCAGATCCGCTCGTAGATCGTCGCGTGGTCGAGCACGATGCCGTGGTTCTGGACGAGCAGCTCGAGCAGGTCGAACTCCGTCTTCGACAGCTCGATCTCGCGGGTGCCGCGGAACACCCGCCTCGACGCCGGATCGAGCCGAAGGTCGCCGACGGTCAACTCCCTCGTGCTCGTCTCCTCGTCGTAGTTCGACCGGCGCAGCAGCGCCCGGAGCCGGGCGAGCAGCTCATCGAGGTCGTACGGTTTGGGGAGGTAGTCGTCGGCGCCGGCGTCGAGGCCTGCGACCCGGTCGCTGGTCTCGGTGCGGGCGGTCAGCATGAGGATCGGGAGCCGGTTCTGCTCGGAACGCAGCACGCGGCAGACCGTGAGCCCGTCGACCAGCGGCATCGACACGTCGAGCAACAGCACGTCGGGCGCCGACTCCCTGATCGCGTCGAGCGCCTCGGCCCCGTTGATCACGGCCGACACGTGGTAGCCCTCGAGCTCGAGGGCGCGGGCGAGCGACTCGCGCACGGCGCGGTCGTCCTCGGCGACGAGCACGCTGACGGCTCCGTTCGACGGCATCGCCACCAGTCTGGCCGCACGAGGTGTGAGCAAGGTGTGAATGCCAAGCGTGAACTCCCGGTGTCAGACACCCGGTGTCAACGCTTGCGCCGGCCGGACCGGATAGGTTCGCGGGCCGTGAACGTCGGGTGGCGGGTCCCGCTCGCGGTTGCGATCGGAGGAGCGGCGGGCGCCGGCGCTCGCTGGCTCGCCGGGGTGCCCTTCGAGGTCACGCCCGGCACCCTTCCGGTGCGCACGTTGATCGTCAACGTGCTCGGCTGCCTCCTGATCGGGGTGGCCGCCGGCCGCCTGCACCGCGACTCGCTGTCGTGGTCGTTCGCCGTCACGGGACTGCTGGGCGGCTTCACGACCATGTCGGCGTTCGCCACCGAGCTGAACGACCTGGTCGATGCCGACCGGACCGGCCTGATGATCGCCTACCTCGCCGCCACCATGGCGGGTGGGTTGATCGCGCTCCTCGTCGCCGAACGCGTCGCCGAGGCATGGCCGCCGTGACGCCCCTCCTGTTCGTCCTCGCCGCAGGGGCGGGCGCGCTCGGCCGGTTCGCGCTCGCCGAGATCGTGTGTTCCTGGCAGGCCTTGCTCATCGCCAACACCGTCGGATCGGGGCTGTTGGGCCTGGTGCTCGCCAGCGACCTCGACCCGAGGTGGCTGACCGTGCTCGGTGTCGGGTTCTGCGGGACGTTGACGACGTACTCGTCGTTCGCCTGGGAGTTGCGCCGGGAGGGCTGGCGGTTCGGGCTGTGGTACGCCCCGCTCACGATCGCCTGCGCCGCCGGCGCGGCCTCCCTCGGCACCACCCTCTGACCGTCACCACCCACCCGCACACCACCCGCACACCACCCGCATTGCGTGATCATGCTGCGCACCAGGTGCGCAAGATGATCACGCGATGCGGGGCCGAAGCGGGCCGGGGCTACAGGATGCGGACCGGCATCACGCGGGGGCCGCGGATCTGGCCGACGCTCCACCTCACGTCGCCGGCGAGCTCGAAGTCGGGGAACCGGGCGACGAACTCCTCGATCGCCACCTTCAGTTCCAGCCGGGCGAGGTTCGAGCCGAGGCAGCGATGGATGCCGAGGCCGAACGCAGCATGGCGGTTCTGCTCGCGGTCGATGACGAACGACTCGGCGTCCTCGAACTGCTTCGGGTCGCGGTTGGCGGCCGGGAACGGGAGCAGCACCCAGTCGTCCTTCTTCATCGGGCAGCCGTGGAAGTCGTTGTCCTTCGCGACGAGGCGGGCCATCGTCACCGGGGCATAGGCCCGGAGGAACTCCTCGAGGGCAAACGTCATCACCTCGGGATCGTCGACGAGCCGCCGGCGGTCCTCGGGGTGCTGGGCGAGGTGCCAGAGCGACGAGCCGATCGCCGACCAGGTCGTGTCGATCCCGGCGATCAGCAGCAGGATGATCGACCCCCTGACGTGTTCGATCTCGAGCTTGTTGCCCTCGATCTCGACGTTGAGGAGATAGCCGGTCAGGTCGTCCCGCGGGTTGTCGATGTGGTCCCGGACCTGCTCGTCGATGTACATCTCGAGCCGCTGGAACTCCTCCTGGCGTGCCCCCGGCTCCTCGTTGATCAGCTCGAGGGTCGTGTGCACGAACTCGCGGAAGAGCTCCTCGTCCTCCTCCGGGAATCCGAGCATCCGCCCGATGACGTTGACCGGGATGTGTTGCGCGTACTGCACCGCCGCGTCGACGACGGTCTCGCCGGGCGTGATCTCGCCCATCTCGTCGAGCAGTCTCCGGCACAGCCGCCGAACCTCGGGTTCCCAGGGCTCGATCTGCTTCGGGGCGAACGGCGGCAGCAGCAGCCGACGAGCGATGCCGTGGAAGGGCGGATCGCTCGTGATCGGCGGCGCGCCGCCGATCGGGGCCGGTGGGGCGAGGTCGCCGGGCCGCACGACGCTGACGACGACGGCCCGGCTGGTGAAGTGCTCGGTGTCGTAGGCGACCTCGTGGACCGTGTCGTGGGTGAGCGGCGCCCACATCCCGCCGTACCGGTCGGAGTGGGCGACCGGGCAGCCGCTCTCGCGCACCTGCTTCCAGATCTCGTGCGCGTGCTCGTTGTAGTACGGGTCGGCGTGGTCGAGATCGCCGGCCCAGTCGCTGACCGGCCCGTACTCGTCAGGGTCGTACGGAGTCCGCACCCAGCCGTCGACACCCTCGGGCGACGGCCCGATCGTCGGCGGGACCCACTCGGGCGTGTCAGCGACGGTGTCGGTCATCGTGTCGTCCTCTCTCCGTCCTCGACTGCTCGGTCCGTCATCGCTCGGTCCGTGATCGTGATGTCCGTGATCGTGTTGTCCGTGATCGTGATGTCCGTCATCGTTCAGTCCGTGATCGTGATCGCGTACTCGGGGCAGTTGGACGCCGCCAGCCGCGCCTTGTCCTGCAGGTCGCCCGGGACGTCACCCTCGACGAGCAGGACGGCCTGTCCGTAGTCGTCGACGTCGAACAGTTCGGGCGCGAGCGAGTAGCAGCGGTTGTGTCCTTGGCACTTCTCGGCGTCGAGGTGAATACGCATTCCTCAATCCTTGTTGCCAGACTCCGATCGTGACGAATTCGAGCGACGCCGCGACCGATGACGTGCCGATCGTGCTCCTGCCACCGAGCGAGGGGAAGGCGACCGGGGGTCGGCCGCGCACGCGCTGGAACCCCGCCACCGGGTCGTTCGGGGCGCTCGGGCCACGGCGCGAGCAGGTCGCCGGCGCGCTCGGCGCGGTCGACGGCGGCGATGCGGCGCTGCTCGGCGTCGGCGGCGACCACCTCGACCGGGCCAGGGACGCCAACCGTTGGCTCGTCGGCGCCCCGACGCTCCCGGCATGGCAGCGCTACACCGGCGTCGTCTGGGACCACCTCGATCCGGCGACGCTGAACGAGCAGCAGCGCAAGCGGGTCGTCGTCGTGTCCGCTCTGCTGGGCCTCGCCCGCGGGGACGACCCGGTGCCCGACTACCGGCTGAAGATGAGCGCCAACCTCGCCCCGCTCGGCAAGTTGTCGACGTGGTGGCGCGACGAGCTCTCGGCGGTGCTCGACCGGCGGCTGCGCGGCCGGTTCGTGGTCGACCTGCTACCGAACGAGCACCGGTCTGCCTGGAAGCCGGGCGGCCGCGTCCGAGGCGTGTCGGTCGGGTTCGTCGACCCGACCGGCAAGCCGGGGGGCCACTTCGCCAAGGCGGCCAAGGGACGGCTGGCGAGAGCGCTTCTCGTCGACGGGCTCAGCGCACTCGACGCATGGCACGACCAACGATTCCAGCTCGCGGTCGCACCGATCTGACCCGATGGTCCGCCGGCCGCATCGTGAACCTCACGCAGGCCGGCTCGTCGCTCACGGTCCCTTCGGCGGCGCGGGACGATCATCGGCAGCTCGGGCCGACGGCCGCCCTCGGCGGCTCCTCAACCTCTGACCGGATCGGGCGAGCCGGCGCCCGGCCGCAGGAACGTCGCCGCGAACATGTACATCGCCGACGGCAGGGCGACGATCGCCACGGCCTGGCCGACATTCAGCGCCGCGGTGTTCGCCAACGTCCCGACGACGAGCGGCACGAGCAGCGCGCCCCCGCGCTGACCGAGGAGCATCGAGGTGAAGCCGGAACCGGGAGGTCCCGGCGCCTTGGCCGCGGTGTCGTACAGCTGGGGGAACATCACCGACGTCCCCAGACCGGCGACGAGGTAGCCGGCCAGCGCCACCGCCTCGTTCGGTACGAGGGTGGCGAGCAACATGCCGCTTCCGGCGACCAGCGCGGCGAAACGGACCATCCGCACCGCACCGAGGCGGACCTGCACCCAGTCGCCGCCGAGCCGCCCGCTCGTCATCCCGATCGTGAAGGCGACGAACGCGCCGGCGGCGACCCGCGCACTCGACATCAGGTCGTCGTTGAGCCGGAACGCCGCCCAGTCCGCTGCCGAGATCTCCATCGCCATCGCGCACACCCCACTGAACAGGAGCAACACGCCGCTCCGGGTGACGCGCAGTCGGCCCCGATCGGCGCGCTCGTCGTGGGGGTGATGCGGTTCGTCGACCGGTAGCAGCCCGCCGGCGACGAACCCGACCACGGCGAGCATCACGACCGCGACGATCGTGAGGTGCGCGGGTACGGCGATCCCCGCACCGGCGACCATCGCCGTCACCAGCCCGCCGATCACCGTGCCGAGGCTCCACAGGCCGTGCAGCCGGTTCATCACCGGCGTGTGTCGCCGTGCGCTGAGCAGCGATCCCTGGACGTTCATCCCGACGTCGATGAAGACGTCGAAGAACAGCAGCCCGAACAGGCCGACCGTCAGCACGACGGGGCTGGTCGACGACCCGATCAGCGGGAGCGAGCCGATCGACAGCACCGTGCCGACGACCACCACGCGGCGGGTGCCGAACCGGGCGATGACCGGTCCGGTGAGGAAGCTGCCGACGATGCCCGCGACCGCCCCGATCGTGAGCACGACGCCGAGCGCGCCGATCGAGATCCCGACGCGATCGCGGACCTCGGGCAGCCGGGGGATCCACGTCCCGTACACGAACCCGTTGACGAAGAACTGCGCCGCGACGGACTGCAGCGCGCGGCGATCGGTCGGGACGGGCATCGGCCGAGCAGTCTTGCCGATCGCACCACGAGACCACCGACACCGCCCCCTCCCGGGATCGCCCGTCGGGAGGCGGGGCGGACACGACCGGGCCGCCGGCCTTCCGGTACCGTCGTCACCGAATGATGCGGTACCTGTGGACCCCGCTGCGACTCGGACCGATCGAGACCCGCAACCGCATCGTGTTCTCCGCCCACCTGACCAACTACGCGCGCGGCGGGCGACCGACCGAGCAGCACGCCGCGTACTACGCGGCGCGCGCCGCGGGCGGGACCGGGCTGATCATCACCGAGGAGCACTCGACGCATCCGACCGACTGGCCGTACGAGAAGCTGATCCACGGCTTCCACCGCGACGTCATCCCCGGATACCGCATGATCACCGAGGCGGTCCACCGCCACCGGACGCCGATCTTCGCCCAGATCAACCACAACGGTGGCCAGGCGTCGTCGATGTACTCGCGGCTGCCGGTGTGGGCGCCGTCGGCGGTGGCCGACCCGCTCTTTCGCGAGGTGCCCAAGGCGGTGAACGCCGCCGAGATCGACGAGATCGTCGCCGGCTACGCGACGGTCGCCGAGCACTGCGCCGAGGGCGGGTTCGACGGCATCGAGCTCCAGTGCTCGCACTCGTCGATCGTGCGCGGGTTCCTGTCACCGGCGACCAATCACCGCACCGACGCCTACGGCGGGCCGATCGAGTCACGGGCGCGACTGCTCGTCGAGATCATCGCCGCGGTCCGGCGGGTGATCGGCAGTCGGCTGGCGCTCGGCGTCCGCGTCTGCGGCGACGAGCTGATCGATCACGGCACGACGATCGACGACGCGGTGCGCGTCGCGGGGATCGTCGAGGCGACCGGGCAGGTCGACTACGTCAACACCTCGATCGGCGTCGCCACCGCGAGCCTGTTCATGATCGAGGCGTCGATGCACATCCCGCCGGGTTACGCGCTGTTCATCCCCTCGGCCATCCGCAAGGCGGTCGATCTCCCCGTCGTCGGCGTCGGCCGGTTCAAGGACCCGCTCCAGGCCGAGCGGGCGCTCGCCGAGGGCCACTGCGACCTGGTCGGCGTCGTCCGCGGGCAGATCGCCGATGCCGACTTCGCCGCCAAGGCCCGGGCCGGCGCGACCGACGAGACGCGGCTGTGCCTGTCGTGCAACCAGGAGTGCGTCGGCCGGATGGGGCTCAACCGATGGCTCGGCTGCATCGAGAACCCGCGCACCGGGCGGGAGGCCGACGGCGTCGGGCTGGCCCGGATCACGCCGAAGCCCAAGCGGGTGATGATCGTCGGTGCCGGCCCGGCCGGGTTGCAGGCCGCCATCGCCGCCCGCCGCAACGGGCACCACGTCACGGTCTTCGAGAAGGACGAGCAGGCGGGTGGCCAGGTGAGGCTCGCCGCGTCGGTCCCGAACCGGGCCGAGTTCGGCGACATGATCCGCAACCAGCTCACCGAGTGCCGCCGGCTCGGGGTCGAGTTCGAGTTCGGCGTCGGGGTGTGGGCCGGGCTGGTCGAGGAGCAGCGGCCCGACCACGTGATCGTGGCGACCGGTGCCGAGGCGGCTCGGCCGTGGTGGGTCGGCGACGACGCGTCCAACGTCGCCGACGTCCGCGACGTGCTCACCGGTGGGGTCGAGCCGTTCGGCGACGTCGTGATCGTCGACGAGCTCGGCTTCCACCACGCGACCTCGACCGCCGAGTTGCTCGCCGACCGCGGCTGCCGCGTCGAGATCGTCACGCCGGGCATGGTCGTCGGGCAGGACCTCGGCATCACGCTCGACATGGAGAACTGGTGGATCCGCGCCGGCGAGAAGGGCATCGTCCAGTCGACCGATCTGGTGCCGATGGGCGTGATCGGGAACACGTTGCAGCTCCTCCACCACCCGACGGGGACGAACGTCGCGCGCACGCCCGACTGGGTGATCCTGTCGACCCATCCCAGCCCGGTCGACTGGTTGTACCACGATCTTCGGGCTGCGGGTTGGAGCGTGGAGCGGGTCGGTGACTGCGTCGCGCCGCGGCGCGCCCACAGCGCCGTCGTCGAGGGCGAGCGCGCCGGTGCCGCCGTCTGATCTGTTCGGTGCCTGACGCCGAACAGAGCAGGTACGGTCCGGGGCATGATCGACATCGAGGTGGCGCTCGGGGCGCTGTCGCTGCCGGACAAGTGCGCGCTGGTCGCCGGGCAGACCAACTGGCGGACGGCGGCGTTCCCCGAGGCGGGGATCCCCCAGCTCAAGATGTCCGACGGACCCAACGGGGTGCGCGGTGAGGGTCACGGCAGCGCCGGTGTCCCCGGCGTGGTCGTCCCGGCGGGGATCACGCTCGGTGCGACCTGGGACGAGGCTCTCGTCGCCGAGATCGGCGACCTGCTCGGCCGGGAGTGCCTCCGCAAGCGTGCTCACGTGCTGCTCGGACCGACGGTCAACCTCCACCGGACACCGGTCGGCGGGCGGACGTTCGAGTGCTACAGCGAGGACCCCGAGCTGTCCGGCGCGCTCGGGGCGGCCTTCGTGCGCGGTGTGCAAGCGCACGATGTCGGCGTCACGGTCAAGCACTTCGCCTGCAACGACACCGAGATCGACCGGATGCGCGTCGACGTGCTCGCCGACGAGCGCACGCTGCGCGAGCTCTACCTGCGGCCGTTCGAGCGGGTCGTCAAGGAGGCCGGCGCCTGGGGCGTGATGAGCGCGTACAACCTGGTCGGCGGCGAGCACTGCGCCGAGAACCGGCGGCTGCTCACCGACATCCTGCGCGACGAGTGGGGCTTCGACGGCTACGTCGTGTCCGACTGGTTCGGTGTCCACCACGGTGCCGAGGCCGCCAACGCCGGGCTCTCGCTCGAGATGCCGGGTCCGCCGCGGGTCTACGGCGACACGCTGCTCCGCGCGGTGGAACGCGGCGAGGTGACCGAAGCGCAGGTCGACCGGCTGGCGCGCGACGTCCTGACGGTGATCGGTCGCACCCGGGCCGACGAGCGCCTCGCCGGCGAGCCGGAGCAGGCGATCGACGACCCCGCCGAACGGGCGCTCACCCGGCGGGCGGCGATCGGCGGGACGGTGCTCCTGCGCAACGAGCCGGTGTGGGAGCTCGACGGCCCGGTCCTGCCGATCCCACCCGACCGCCTCGGCTCGGTGGCCGTGATCGGGCCGAACGCGGTCGTCGATCGCTCGATGGGCGGCGGCTCGGCGAGCCTCCAGCCGCACAGCCACCGGACGCTGCTCGACGCGCTGACCGACCGGCTCGACGGCGCGGCCTCGGTCGTCTACGAGCCGGGCGTGCGCATCGAGCGCTTGACCCCCGTGTTGCGCGGGTCGCAGCTCGTGTCACCATCGGGAGACCGCGGGCTCCGGCTCGACTACGTGAACGGCCGCGACTGGGACGCCGACGCCGACCTGGTCGCGTCGGCGACCTCGACGCTGGTCCGCTTCTTCGGCACGACCCCCGACGGCATCGACCCGCGCAACTTCGGGGCACGCCTGTCGGGCAGCTTCGTCCCCGAGGTCGACGGGGTGCACACGATCGGCGTCGTCAGCACCGGACCGGTCGCGGTTGCGGTGACGCCCTCCGGATCGGGACCGGTCACGATCGTCGACGACCCCGCCGGTGAGCTGCCGCGCAGCAAGGAGTTCTTCGGCTACGGCAGCATCGAGGTCACCCGGGACATCGAGTGCCGCGCCGGTGAACCGGTCGAACTCGCCGCCAAGTGGCGGACCGGTAGGCGCGACGGCTTCGCCGCGTTACGGATCGGCGTCCGCGCGCCCGAGCCGCCCGACCTGATGGATCGCGCGGTCGCCGCTGCGGCGGCTGCGGATGCGGCGGTGGTCATGGTCGGTACGAACGACGAGTGGGAGACCGAGGGGTTCGACCGGGAGACGATGGACCTCCCCGGCCGCCAGGACGAGCTCGTCGAGCGGATCGTCGCCGCCAACCCGAACACGGTCGTCATCGTCAACGCCGGCTCCCCGGTGACGATGGACTGGGCGGCCGACGATCATGCGCACCCCGCGCCGGCGGTCCTGATGCCGTTCTTCGCCGGCCAGGAGCAGGCCGAGGCGCTCGTCGACGTCGTGCTCGGGGTCGCCGACCCGGGCGGTCGCCTGCCGATCACGTTCCCCGCACGCCTCGCCGACACGCCGGCTTACCTCGATCACCAACCCGACCACGACAGCAGCGGGCGCACGACGCAGCGCTATGGCGAGGGTCTCTTCGTCGGCTACCGGTGGTACGACGCCCGGCAGCTGGCACCGAGGTTCGCGTTCGGTCACGGCCTGAGCTACGGCAGCGCCGAGTGGGGCGAGCCGACCGTCGCTGCCGATGCGATCTCTGCCGGCGCGATCTCCGCCGGCGGCGGCGCCGCGGTCACCGTCCCGATCACGGCGACCGGCGATCGCGCCGCCACCGTCGTCGTCCAGGGCTACGTCGCGCCGATCGACCCGGGATGCGTCCGCCCGGACAAGGAGCTCAAGGCCTGGGCCAAGCTGGTCGTGCCGGCGGGCACGACCGAGACCGTGACCCTGACGTTCGGACCGGACGCGTTCCACCACTGGGATCCGGCCGTCGCGGGATGGGTCGTCGATCCCGGCGAGTACGAACTCGTGCTGGCGGCGTCGGCCGCCGACGAGCGGACCCGCGTGCGCGTCACCGTGCACGACTGAACCCGACCCTGGGGTCGACACCCGAACGTTCGACACCCGAACGTTCGACACCCGAACGTTCGACACCCGAACCTTCACGGTCACGGCGCTCGTGCCCGCGTGCGGACCCGTCACCGAGCGATCCTCGACGGCGGCGCTTACATTGTCGCGCTGATGACCTCGATCCGACCTCGCCGGCACTGGTGGCAGGACGCCGTCGTCTACCAGGTCTACGTCCGTTCGTTCGCCGACGCGGACGGCGACGGGATCGGCGACCTGGACGGCATCCGAAGCCACCTCGACGACCTCGCCGCGCTCGGCGTCGACGCGCTGTGGCTCAACCCCTGCTACCCGTCGCCTCAGCGCGACCACGGCTACGACGTTGCCGACTACTTCGCGATCCACCCCGAGTACGGCACGCTCGACACGTTCGACGCGCTCGTCGCCGACGCACGGGCTCGCGGGATCAGGATCGTGATGGACCTCGTCCCCAACCACTGCAGCAACGATCATGCCTGGTTCGAGGAGGCGAGACGAGCAGGACCCAGGAGCCGGGAACGAGGCCGATTCTGGGTCCGCGACGGCCGGCCCGACGACGCGGGCGACCCCCACGGCGCGCCGCCGAACAACTGGCGGGCGGCGTTCGGCGGGCCGGCGTGGACCCGGTTGTCGCCCGACGACCCGCAGTGGTATCTCGGCACGTTCACCCGGTACCAACCGGATCTGAACCACACGAGCGACGACGTCCAGCGGATGTTCGTCGACGTGCTGTCGTTCTGGTTCGATCGCGGCGTCGACGGGTTCCGCGTCGATGCGATCTCCCCGGTCGGCAAGCACCCCGACCTGCCCGACCAGCCACCGGTGCCGCCGGGGACGCGGGAGATCCGGATCACGTGGGAGAACCCGTACACGGTGTTCCGTCCCGAGGGCCACGATGTCTGGCGGTACTTCCGGCGGGCGGTCGACCGGTACATGGACCGCCACACCGACCGCGACCTCGTGCTCGTCGCCGAGGCGTACCTCGTCGGCAAGCCGGAGGTGCTGGCCGAGTTCGCCCACGCCGACGAGTTCCATCAGGTGTTCACGTTCGATCTGATGCTCGCGCGGTGGAACCCGCCCAGTCTCGAGCGCGCACTGCACGACATGCTCTGGTTGTCCGAGCGCGGCATCGACCCGTGCTGGGCGCTGAACAACCACGACATCCAGCGCATGGTGACCCGTCTCGGCCGGGCCGACGCCCACATCGGGAGCGGCATTCTCGACAACGCGCTCGACCTGTCGACCGCTCCGGTCGACCTCGCCACCGGGTCTCGCCGCGCGCGGGCCCTCGTGACGTTCGCGATGGCGCTGCCGGGCTCGATCTACCTGTACCAGGGCGAGGAGCTCGGCCTCCCCGAGGTGCTCGACCTCCCCGACGACCGACGCGAGGACCCGGTGTTCATCCTCAGCGACGGTGCCGAGACCGGTCGTGACGGCTGCCGGGTGCCGATCCCGTGGACCGCCGATCGACGCACGTCGTACGGCTTCTCGTCGCCGACGGCCGGCGGGGGGGATCCCGCTCCTCCGTGGCTGCCACAGCCCGACGGCTGGGGCGACCTCGCCAGAGCGCGACAGGCCGGCGTCGCCGGCTCCGACCTCGAGCTGTACCGCACGCTGATCGCGGCGCGGCGGAGGCACGCCCGGCCGCAGCCCGTGCACACCGAACTCCTCGACCTCGGCCCGAGGCTCGTCGTCGTCCGCCGTGGTGCGCTGGTCGTCGTGATCAACCCGACCGCCCACCCGGCCCCGCTCGACCTCGACGGTCCCGAGCTGGCCGGCTCGCAGCGGGTGCTGACCAGCGAATCGGTGGACGACACCCCGCTCGACGTCGTTGCCGGCGACACCGCGGCCTGGTTCGTCGCCGACGCTGCCCGCCCTGCCCACACTGCACGAAGGGCCGATCGGCCCGATACTCGCTAACGTCGGCGAGGAGTGCTGGCCAACATCTTCACCGACTTCACCGACTGGATCGACACGATCTCGTCGAACTGGTGGTTCCTCGGAATCATCTTCGCCGTCGCGTTCTTCGACTCGATCATCCCGATCGTCCCGAGCGAGACGACGGTGATCATCGGCGGCGTGGCCGCCGGGCAGGGCAACCAGGTGCTCGTGCTCGTGATCGCGTTCGCCGCAGTCGGTGCGTTCTGCGGGGACAACACCGCGTACGTGATCGGCCGCCGGTTCCGGCGGCTGGTGCTGCGGTGGGCCGCGCGCAAGCCCAACCGCGCCGAGCGGCTCGACAGCGCCGCCCGCCAGATCCGCAAGCGGGGCGGGATGTTGCTGATCACGGCCCGGTTCATACCCGGCGGCCGGACGGTGCTCACCGTCTCCTCGGGCGTCACCGAACAGCCGAGGAAGTGGTTCATGGGCTGGGTGGCCGTCGCGGCGATCGTGTGGGCTTCGTACGCCGCGATCCTCGGCTTCATCTTCGGGCAGACGTTCGAGGACAACCACACGCTCGCGTTCTGGCTGGCGTTCGGGGCCGCGATGTCGATCACGGCGCTGATCGAGCTGATCCGCTGGGCGCGCGATGCGCGGCGGCCCGAACCGCTGCCGGAGACCGCGATCGACGCGACGATGGCGTCGGACTGACCGCGTTGACACCCGGTGTCGGACACCGGGCGTTGACGCAGCGGGTCTGACTGGGGCGGGGTCGGGCGTGACCCGTACGCTGAGGCCGATGCTCGCAGTGGTCCCGGTTCGCGACGGCGTGGTGCCTGCCGGGGCCGACGAGACGATCGCCGAGTGCGGCGGCCGGGTGGTCCTGGTCGGTTCCGGGACCGGGACCGTCGACGTGGATCGGCTCGCCTCGGAGGTGACGCTGGTCGAGTTGGGCGCGTTCCAACCCGGGCGCTGGGCGCCGGTCCTCGCCTCGCTGATCTCGTCGCTCGACGACGCCGAGGTCGTGGTGCTGCCCGCGTCGCCCGACGGGCGCGACCTCGGGCCACGCCTGGCGACGGTGCTCGACCGGCCGCTGTTCGCCGGCGCCACCGAGGTCGGACCGGACCGTGTGCGGGTCGCACGCCGTGGCGGCCGCGAGCTGGTCCAGCACCGGATCGCCGGCCCGTCGGTCGCCACGCTCCAGCCGGGTATCCGCGGTGCCGTCCCGGACGGTTCGAACCCGCGCGTCGAGATCCTCGACGCCGGCGCGTTCGACGCCGGCGCGGCAGGTGGGAGCGGCGAGTGGAACGACGCCCAGGTCGTCGAGGTGCTCCCGCCCGACGCGACGACGATGGACCTGGCCGAGGCGTCCCGCATCGTCGCCGGTGGCGCGGGCCTCGACGACGCCGCGCGCTTCGGGCAACTCGAGCGCGTGGCGGCCTCGATCGGGGCAACGACCGGTGCGACGCGGGTCGTCACCGATCGGTCCTGGGTTCCCCACGAACGCCAGATCGGCACGACCGGAGTGGTCGTCGACCCCGACCTCTACCTCTCGTTCGGGATCAGCGGGGCGGTGCAGCACACCAGCGGGCTCGGCGACCCCGACCACATCATCAGCGTCAACACCGACCCGCACTGCCCGATGATGCAGATGTCCGACCTGGCGATCGTCAGCGACGCCAACGCCACGCTCGATGCGTTGGTCGATCGACTCTGCGCACCAGCGGACGCCGCCGATGGTTGAGCGCACGACGATACGCCCGGCCGACGATGCCGGGCGAACCCGAGTCGTCGACCGCGGCCCCGCCGACGTGGACGTCATCGTGGTCGGTGCCGGACCGGCCGGATCGCTGGCGGCAACCGCGGTCGCCCGCGCCGGTCACTCGGTGATCCTCCTCGAACGGGGGCCGTTCGCAGGGTCGAAGAACATGTACGGCGGCGTCGTGTACCCGCGCCTTCTCGACGGCGTCCACCCGAACTGGTGGGAGACCGCACCGATCCAGCGCTGGGTGACGCGCCGCTCCACCATGCTGCTGACCGAGGACCAGGCGGTGACGGTTGACTTCCGCGCCGACCGATGGGCGAAGCCGCCCTACAACGGGGCCACCGCGTACCGGCCGGACTGGGACCACTGGTTGGCAACGCTGGCCGAGGCCGACGGCGCCCAACTGCTCTGTTCGACGACGGTGACCGGCCTCCTGCGCGACCGGTCGGGCGCGGTCGTCGGGGTGACGACCGATCGGCCCGATGGCGACCTGCGAGCGCGCGTCGTGATCGCGTGCGACGGCGTCAACAGCTTCCTCGCCAAGCAGGCCGGCCTCTACGGCGACCTCGACGCTGCGAACTACACCGTCGGCGTCAAGGAGACGATCGGGCTCGCCAAGGACGTCATCGACGAGCGCTTCGGCGTGCGCGGCCGAGACGGCGTCGACATCGAGATCCTCGGCGGGACCGCCGGGGTCAACGGTGGGGCGTTCGTCTACACCAATCTGGACTCGCTCGCCGTCGGGGTCGTCCTCAAGCTGCCGAAGTTGGCGGCGCAGCAGCGGCGACCCGAGGAGATCATCGCCGACCTCAAGTCGCACTCGGCCATCGCCCCCCTCGTCGAGGGCGGAGAGGTCAAGGAGTACTCGGCCCACGTCATTCCCGAGGCCGGATTGTCGATGATGCCGCGCATGACCGCCGACGGGATGCTGGTCGCCGGCGACGCGGCGGCGATGTGCCTCGCCGCCGGCATCTGGCTCGAAGGGGTGAACTTCGCCATGGCGAGCGGGCTGTACGCGGGCGAGGCAGCGGCCGAGGCGATCGGCACCGAGGACGTGACCGCCGCCGGCCTGGCCGGCTACGAGCGCCGCCTGCGCGACACGTTCGTGCTCCGGGATCATCACAAGCTCCGGCGAGCGCCGAGGTTGGTGCTGTCCGACCGGGTGCAGCACGTGTACCCGCGGATGGTCGCCAACACGGTCGAGGCGATGTTCCGCGTCGACAACCCGGCGCCGAAGCCGGGGCTGCGCCGCATCGTGCTCGAGGAGCGCCGGCGGGCCGGCATCCGGCTCCGCGACCTGGCGCGCGACGCGTGGGACGGGATCAGGAGCTTCGGATGAGCGGCGATGCCGAGCGCTGGCCGGACCGATCCTTCGAGGACGTGATCGGGTCGACCCGCTTCGACGTCGACGAGCGCGCCCACATCGTGGTCGACGACTCGGTGTGCCGGACCTGCCCGAGCCGCGAGTGCATCGTCGCCTGCCCGGCCAAGCTGTTCGTCACCACGTCCGACGGCGGCATCCTCTTCAACTACGAGCAGTGCTTCGAGTGCGGCACGTGCTACCTGGTCTGCAACCGGGAAGGCGCGATCACCTGGACCTATCCCGTCGGCGGCCGCGGCGTGGTCTTCAGGCAGACCTGAGATCGTGGTGACGTCGCGGTGAGGTTCGCCGTCTGCTGGAAGTACGTGAGCCTCGGTGGCCCGGTGACGACCGCCGGCACCGCCCCGACGAGCCCGACCGGCACCGCCTCGCCCGGCAACTCCCCGGCGACCACCTCACCGGTCACCAGCTCCCCGGCCACCACCTCGCCGTCCGGTACCGCCGGCGACGAGCGGTGGGCGGGCGTGTCCGCCGCTGACCAGGCCGCGCTGGAGATCGCGCTGTCGCTGCGCGACCGGGTCGGCGCAGGATCGACGGTCACCGTCGTCGCGCTCGGCCCGGCCGCGGCCGACCACGTGCTGCGTGCCGCGCTGGCTGCCGGCGCCGACCGCGCCGTGCGCATCGACGCTGACCCTGCGGTCGAGGGCACGGCCGCGGCGACGGCGCTGGCCGCCGCGCTCGACGGCGCCGACCAGGTCTGGTGCGGCGACTACTCCCTCGATCGAGGCACCGGGTCGGTCCCGGCGTTCATCGCCGCCCGGCTCGGCGCCGCGCAGGCGCTCGGGCTCGTCGACGTCCGGGTCGACACGTTCGGCCCGGATCACGACCTGCGCGTGGTGCGGCGCCTCGACGGCGGGCGGCGCGAGATCCTCGACGTCGGCACGCCGGCCGTGCTGTCGGTCGAGGGATCGGTGGCGTCACTGCGCCGGGCGGGCCTCGCCGCCACGCTCGCCGCGCAGCGGGCGCCGATCGACATCGTCCGCGGCCCCACGGTCGCCCCCGACCGCGATGCCGGCATCGTCACGCCGTACCGGCCGCGGGCGCGCGTGCTCCCTCCGCCGGTCGGCGGCACGCTCGACCGAGTGCGCGGGATCCTCGACGTCGGCGGCCACGACGCATCGCACGCCGAGACCGTGACGCTCGAGCCGGCGTCCGCCGCCGAACGCATCGTCTCCCAGCTCGAGGAGTGGGGGTACCTCGCCCGGCCGGGCGGTGCGCCGCACGACGACCCCGACGCCTGATCGTCGCGCACCGGGGCGGCGCGCTCGGGCGGCGCGCTCGGGCATGATGTCCGGATGCGACTGGGCGAGGCGACGTGGCAGGACGTGCGGGCGGCCGCCGTGCGAGGGCGTGATCACGACGGCACCCTGTCGCCGATCCTGCTGATCCCGGTCGGCTCGACCGAGCAGCACGGGCCGCACCTGCCACTCAACACCGACACCTTGATCGCCGAGGAGGTCGCCGAGCGGTCGCTCCACTTCACCGATGGATTGATCGTCGGGCCGACGCTCGGCGTCACGTCATCGGGCGAACACGCGGGGTTCGCCGGGACGCTGTCGATCGGTGCCTCCGTGATGACCGACGTGATCGTGGAGCTGGGGCGCAGTGCGGGCTGGGCGGCCGGGCTCGTGCTGGTCAACGGGCACGGGGGGAATCACGAGAGCGTCACCCGGGCCGTCGAGCAACTCCGCGCCGAGGGCCGGAGCGCGATGGCGTGGTGGCCGAAGTACCCCCGGCGGGCCGACGGCGGCCCGGCCGACCTGCACGCCGGCCGCCTCGAGACCTCGCTGATGCTGGCGATCGACCCCGGGCTGGTCCGGCTGGAGCTGGCGGCACCGGGTCCGGATGCCGATGTCGACGACCTCCGGCGACGAGGCGTCAAGGCGGTGAGTTCCTCAGGCGTGCTCGGCGATCCGACCGGCGCCTCGGGCGGCGAGGGCGAGCGGTTCATCACCGGCTTCGTCAACGATCTCGTGCACGAGATCGAACGGTGGCGACCGATCGACGCGACCCCCTCCCACTGATCACCGCCGGCACGGTCGGGCAGACTGGTGCCGTGACCGTGAACGTTCGAGGTGTCGACGCCGAGTCGGGTTCGTCGCCCGCACGGCGCGGCGACGACCGCGCAGCCCTGCCCGACGGTGAGGAGCCGCAACGCCGCGAGCCGCGGAGCCGACCGGCGGAACATCGCACACGTTCGCGGTCAGGGCGCTAGCGGGTGCGGTTCAGCCTCGACACCTCCTGGCAACGGTACGGGCGGGTCGTGATCGCCGGCTCGCCGTTGACGACGTTCCGGCTGACCTCGGCCGGCGAGGCCGTCGCCGCCGCGATCGAGGCCGGGCAGGACGTGCCGACATCATGGAGCTCCCGACTGATCGAGCGGCTCCTCGACACCGGTGCGATCCACCCGGCGGTCTCCGGCCGGTCGGCGACGTTCACGACCGCGGACGTGACGGTGGTGACGCCGCGGCTCGGCGGAACGGCCGCCGGCGACGGCCGGATCACCGTCGACGACGGCTCACGGCCACCTGTCGACGGTGCCACGCTCCGGCTCGAATGCAACCGGGGTCCCGCCGCAGCGCGCAATGCCGGCCGGGCGCTGGTGTCGACGCCGCTGATCGCGTTCGTCGACGCCGACGTCGACACGTTCGACCAGCTCGGGGCCGGCTCCTGGATGCTCCCGCTGCTCGGCCACTTCGACGATCCGCTGGTCGGCCTCGTCGCACCGCGGGTGTGCGGTGAGCCCGGCTCGCCGCTCGACCTCGGAGCCCGGCCGGCCCGGGTCCGCGCCGGGACCCGGGTCAGCTACGTGCCCGCGGCCGCTGTCGTCGTGCGGGCGGCGGCGTTCGACGCCGTCGGCGGGTTCGACGAGGCGCTGCGGCTCGGCGAGGACGTCGACCTCGTCTGGCGGCTCGACCAGGCCGGGTGGCGCTGCCGGTACGAGCCGAGCGCGGTCGTCTGGCACCACCCGCGCGCGACCGCGCCGGCCGGCTGCGCCAGCACGCCGCGTACGGCAGCTCCGCCGCCCCGCTCGCGCTGCGCCATCCCCGCATGGTGACCCCGCTGCGGGTCAACGGCTGGACGGCTTCGTGCTGGGCGCTCGCCGTCGCCGGCAGACCGGTCGCCGCACTCGGGCTGGCGTTCGGGAGCGCGCTGGCGTTGATCCCCAAGCTGACCGCGGTGCCGCCACCGGTGCCGTTGCGGATCGCGATCAGCGGCCACCTGCGAGCGGCCGAACAGATCGCCTCGGCGGTGCGGCGGGAGTGGTGGCCGATCGTCGCGCTCGGTGCGATCGCGTCGAGGCGGATCCGCCTGGTCGGGCTGTCGGCAATCGCCGCCCGGCCGTCGGCGCTGCCGACCGACCTCGCCTACGGGTGGGGGGTGTGGCGAGGGATGCTGCGGACGCGGTCGGTCGCCCCGATCGTGCCCCAGCTCGTCTCGTGGCCGGCGCGCCGGCGGACCGGTCGCCGAGGCCACCCAGACCACTGAGGCGTGCCACCCGACGACGTCCACTACCGTCGCACCCCGTGACCGTGAAGCTCATCGTGCGCTCGGCGATCTGGCGCAGCCACGTCGCGCAGGTCGCAGCGAGCGTCGACGGGCTGGTGCCGGTGGTCAAGGGCAACGGGTACGGCTTCGGCCGGATCTGGCTGGCGGGTGTCGCCTCCGAGTTCGCCGACACGATCGCCGTCGGCACGGTGCACGAGCTCGGCGGGCTGCCCGGCGGGCCTGCGGTCGTCGTGCTGACACCGACCCTGACCCCGCCGCCGACCACCGATCCGATCCTCACCGTCGGGCGGGCCGAGCACATCGCCGCGCTCCGCGGTTGGTCCGGCCGGGTGATCGTCAAGCTGACGTCCGCGATGCGGCGCTACGGCGGCGAAGCGACACTGGTCGACGAGGCCCGTGCCGCCGCGCTCGACGTGGTCGGCGTCAGCGTGCATCCGCCACTGGCCGGTTCGCCCGACGACCACCTGCAGCAGATCGCCAGCGCGATCGACCCGGTCCCGACCGACGTGCCCGTCTGGCTCAGCCACCTCGCTCCCGAGCGCTACGCCGCGTTGCCGGGCGACCGTTCGTACCGGCTGCGGCTCGGCACGGGACTGTGGCACGGCGACAAGGCGGCCCTGCACCTCTCGGCCGATGTCCTCGACGTCAGGCCGATCGGCGCCGGGGAACGAGCCGGCTACCGGCTGGGGTCCGTGCCGTCCGACGGCCACCTCGTGATGATCGGGGCCGGCACGGCCAACGGCGTCGCCCTCCTCGCCGACGGCCGCAGCCCGTTCCACCACGCGCGGCGGCGGATGGCGCTGCACGAGCCGCCACACATGCACACCGCGATGGCGTTCGTCCCCGACGGCGAGCCGGTGCCGGCGGTCGGCGAGTGGGTCGACGTCCAGCGACCGCTGCACGCGACGACCGTGGACGTGTACGAGTGGCGCTGAACGCCACGGTGCGGACGTCGGTGGCCGCCGGCGCCCGCCCACGGCTTCCCGGACCCGATGTCGTCAGGGCGGTCGCGTTGATCGGGGTCGTCGTGATGAACTACCACGGCTATCTCATCCTGCGGGGCGGGCAGCGCCGCGATCCGGTCGTCGGCGAGCTGTTCGACCCGTGGACCGGCCCGCTGTCGACCCGGTTCGCGGCGACGTTCGTGCTCGTCGCCGGTGTCGGGGTGACCCTGCTCACCAAGCGCAGCATCGGCAACCGCGACCGAGTGCGGGACATGCGATGGCGGCTCGTGCGCCGCGGAGCACTCCTCTACGTCGGCGGCCTGTTCCTCGACGAGATCTGGCCCGGGACGATCATCCCGTTCTACGGGGGCATGTTCGTGATCGCTGCGGCGCTGTTCACGCTGCGCAGCCGGTGGATCGTCGCCATCGGCATCTCGGCCGCGCTCGCCGGATGGGCGATCAGGACCTGGCGGTTCTGGCGCGAGGAAGCCGGCCACCCGACCGATTGGCTCACCGCCCAGCACACGGGCACCGTGCGCGGCTACGTGTTCGACCTGTTCGTCAACGGCACGCACCCCCTGCTCCCCTGGCTCGCGTTCCTCTGCGCCGGCATCGTCCTCGGCCGCGTCCTCGCCACGCCGTGGTGGCGTCCGGCGACGATCGCCGCCGGGTTCTCCCTCTTCGCGCTGGCGACCTTGGCCGGAGCGACGCCGGCGACCGACTTCCAGCGCAGCGTCCTGTCGACCGACCCGTACGAGCGCGGTGGCGTCTACGTGGCGAGCGCCCTCGGCACCGCGCTGATGGCGTACGCCGCCATCGACTGGCTCGCCGGACGGTTCGGGGATGCGCTCGACCCGCTCCGGCGGGCGGGCCAGATGACGCTCACGCTGTACATCGCCCACGTCCTCGTCTTCAACTTCGTCGTCGACTGGATGGGCTGGATCGAGCCGGCGGGGTTGGACGTCGCCCTGGCGTTCGCGCTGGCGTTCTGGGTGGCCGGCATCGCCGCCGCCACGTGGTGGAGCCGCCGATTCGGTCGCGGCCCCGCCGAGCGGGTGTACCGCGCGATCGGCGGCTGACCCGGCCGCACCGCGCCGTCGGGTCGCCCGCGCCCTGGCTACAGGAGCTCGTCGAACGTCGTGCAGCTCGCCGGGTCGGCGGTGTCGAAGCCGCGCCGGAACCACTGCTCGCGTTGGGCCGACGAGCCGTGGGTCCAGCTCTCGGGGTCGACACGACCCTGGGTCTGCTGCTGGATCCGGTCGTCGCCGACGGCCCGCGCGGCCTCCAGGGCCTCCTCGATCTCGCCGGGCTGGTCGAACTGGTCACGGCGGTTCGCATCGGCTGCCCACACGCCGGCCAGGCAGTCGGCCTGGAGCTCGAGGGCCACCGAGTACTCGTTCGCCCGCCCCGGATCGCGCTGCTGGAGCCGCTGCATCTCGGCGTTGATGCCGAGCAGGTTCTGGATGTGATGGCCGTACTCGTGGGCGACGATGTACTGCGCGGCGAGGTCACCGGGAGCCCCGAACCGCTGCTGGAGCTCGGCGAGGAAGTCGAGGTCGAAGTACACGAGGTTGTCGGCCGGGCAGTAGAACGGCCCGGTCGCCGCCGAGGCCTGCCCGCACCCGGTGTTGGTGAACCCGGAGAAGAACACGGTCTGGGTCACGGTGTACTCGCGCCCGAACGAGGGGGGGAACTCGTCGATCCAGAACTCCTGGACGTCGATGGTGGCACCGCACAGGATCTGCTCGGCCTCGCTGCTGCACGGGTCGTCGTCGCCACCGGTCGTCTCGACCGAGCCACTGCCGCCGGAACCGCCGAGGCCGGTCGCCGCGCCGGTCGCCCCGCCGAGGAGCTTGGGGAGCAACAGCACGGCGAGCAGGAGTAGCACCCCGATCATGCCGCCTCCTGCCTTGAGACCGCCGGGACCCCCGCCTGACCCACCGAGACCGCCACCCAGACCGCCACCCAGACCGCCACCCGACCGGCCGCCGCGCCGGACCGAACCGCTGCCACGGCGATCCTGGATCATCCGCGAGTCGCGCGACCTGATCTTCGTCATCGCGGCAGTCTCTCAGATGCGACCGACTCGACCGCGGCGTCAGTTGGGGTCGTCGATCGCAGCGGTTGCGACGCCCTGGGCGGCGGGTGAGCGGCCGGCGCGACGCAGGCCCCGCCATCCGAGCGCGCCCGCACCGATCAACGGGCCGACGTCGCCGAGGCGCGAGGGCGAGATGCGTGCACCCCGGCTGTAGCTCAGGTTGGCGTGCTCGTCGAGCGCCACCTGGGCGGCGTGGAAGAACGTCGCTGCGAACCCGAGTGCCACGCCCCCGCCGACGACGACGAGGTTCAGGTCGAGCGCGTTGCACACCGACGCCGCGGCCCGCCCGACGAGGCGACCGGTGCGCTGCATGATCTCGTAGGTCGGTTCGGTCGGCGATCGTCCGGTGATCGCCTCGATGGCGAGGCCGGACGCCTCGGCCTCGAGGCAACCCTGGGCGCCGCAGCCGCAGCGGCGACCACCCGGCTCGACGATGATGTGGCCCACGTGGCCGGCGTTGCCCGATTCGCCGTCGAGCAGTTCGCCGTCGAGCACCACACCGCCCCCGACCCCGGTCGAGACGGTCAGCGCGCAGAAGTTGGAGTGGCCCTGCGCCGCGCCGAGCCAACCCTCGGCGAGCGCCAGCGCCTTCGCGTCGAGGTCGCCGTAGACCGGGAGTTCGGTGAGGTCGGCCAGCCGCTGCCGCATCGGGAACTCGCGCCAGGCCGAGATGTTGACCGGTGAGACGGTCTCGAGGTTGCGGGTCACGGGTCCGGCCGAGCCGACGCCGACGGCGCGCACGTTCGCCCCGAGCTGGTCGCGCGCCGTGCCGAGCAGCTCGGTGACCATCGTCGCCAACGAGGTGTAATGCGACTCGGGACCGACATCTCGCTCGACCTCGACCCGGCTGCGGGCGAGCAACTCGCCCCGGGCGGTCATCAGCCCGGCGGCGAACTTCGTCCCGCCGATGTCGATCGAGAGCACGACGTCGGGAGGGCGTCGATCGGTCGGGTCGGCGGTCATGGCAACGTGTCACGGTAGCGCCTGCACGGGATCGAGAGCCGGCTGCCGAGATTCCGCTCTACTTCGCACCTCGCCGTGCCGATACGTTCTTGACGTACCGCGACGACGACGACCAACCCGACCATGACGACGACTCAGCTTCCCGCTCGACCGGGACACCGCTTCGGCCCCACCACGGCCGTCCTGCTGGTGACGTCTGCGTTGGCGGTCGCCGCGCTGGTCACGCCGGCGGCGGCGTCGGGTCCAGCCGAAGGCGACGGCACGCCGCCGAGCACCGCGCCGCCCACCACCGCGCCGCCGACCACCGCCACGACCACCACGACCACCACGACGACGACCGTTCCACCGGCCGTCCCGGGTTCGACCGTTCCCGGCGGCGCGAACCCACCGCCGGCGACCACGGCGGCACCGACCACGCCCCCGACGACGACCGCGACGACGGTCCCGCCGCAACCAGCGGCGAAGCACATCCGCGTCGGTCCCGAAGCCCTCGGCCACATCATGGCGACGATCCGCTACCTCGAGTCGCGGGGCAACTACCTCGCCCCGCCGAACAAGGGCAACGCCTCGGGCGCCTACCAGTTCATCGCCAGCACGTGGGCCAACTACGGCGGTTACCCCCACGCCTACCTCGCGCCGCCCGAGATCCAGGACGAGCGGGCGGCGATCGACGTCATGAAGTTCCTCGAGCGGTGGAACTACGACGTCTCGATGATCCCGGTGCTCTGGTACTACCCGGCCGCGTCCCAGAACCCGGCGCTGATGGACGTCGTGCCGGTGCCGTCGGCTGGCAACGTGTTGACGATCCGCGAGTACCAGACCCGCTGGCTCGGGATCTTCTCGTTCCTGTCCGGCCAGCCGCTCCCCGAGGTGCTGACCGAAGAGGAGAAGGCGGCAAGAGCCGGTCTCCCGCCCGCCGTGCCGATCGACGACGGCGGCGGTCCGGCGATCGCCTTCCCGGTGCTCGGACCCTCCCGCGTCGCAGTGCCCGAGTGCGATGCGACCGAGCAGTCGGTCGACGAGGCAGACGTCGCGCTGTACGCGTCGGCGGGCTTGTGTTCGGAGCAGGCGCCGGGCATCGTGTTCGGCGTCCAGCTCCAGCCGGTGCTTGCGGTGGTCGACGGCGTCGTCACCGCCGTGCACGACGACCCGGGCTCGGACGATCCGATCACGGTGGTCGTCACCGACATCACCGGCCGCCAGTTCGTGCACTCGGGGTTCAACGACGACTCACCGGGGACCGACGACGGCGCGGCCCCCGCCCACCTCCGCCTCAGCGCGCTGGCGCGCATCGGCAACACGGTCCGCGCCGGCCAGGTGATCGGCTTCATGGGGAACTCCGAACCGCTGCCGCTCGGCATCCGTGCCGACGTGCCGACCGATGCGACGGTGCGCATCGACCCCGACAAGGTCGCACCCCACATCCGGATCTCGATCGTCGAGCTCGACGGCACGCCGGTCGACGCGTTCGGGCCGCTGGTCGACGCCCTGTTCCGGCAGACCTGCACGGTGGCGACCGGCCCGTGGTCGATGCCCCCCAGCGGGACGGGATTCCGCCCGGTCACGATCGAGACGACCGACAACGACCGCGAGATCGACTCCGAGTGGGTGATCGGCTCGTCGGGCATCGTCGTGTCGACCGGCTGGGCGGCGATGGTCAACCCCCACGAGGGCTGCGCCTACGCACCCGACGAGGCCCACGGACCCGGCGCTGCCGGCGCCAACGACGTCCCCTGGAGCTGGTTGGTCCCGCTCGACCTCCCGACGTGGATCTGGGTCGAGCTGGCCAGCGCCGAGGCGACCCGTACCTCGCCCGGCCTCCTCCTCCGCGGGTGAGCGTCGGCGGGCCGGGATACGGCAGGGGTCAGCGCAATGGCGGCGCTCCGCCGGGCGCGAAGAGCGCCGGCCATCCGCCGGTGTGGAGGAACACCACGTCGTCGCCGGCCGCGAAGCGCCGAGCGGCCGCCATGCCGAGCAGGCCCGACAGGCCCTTGCCCGAGTAGGTCCGGTCGAGCAACCAACCGCCCCGGTGCGCCGCCCACCGGATCGCCTCGTCGCCGGCGTCGGTGGGAACCGCGTAGTCCGCTCCCATCCAGGCCGCGTCGATCTCGACGTCGGCGGCGGTGACGGTCGCGGTCGAGCCGGCCAGGGCGATCGTCTCGTTCGCCAGCACGGCCACGTCGGGCAACCCGACGTTGACCCCCTTCGCCACGCCGACCGCGACGACGTCGGGTACCCGCCGTCCCCCCGCCGCGACGATCGCCCGCCCGGCGAGCAGCCCGGCGTGGGTCCCCCCGCTCGACGACGTGACGACCACCGTCGACGGTTCGAGGCCGGCCGCTTCGAACTGGTCGACCAGCTCGACGAACCCCGCGGCGTAGCCGAGCGCCCCGACCGCGGTGCTGCCTCCGATCGGGATCGAGTAGGGCGCGAGCCCGTCCGCTGCCAGCCCGGCGGTGATCGACTCACGGGCGATCTCCAGTTCGCCCCAGTGGCTCTCCTCGGCGCCGGTGTGATGGAGCTGCGCCCCGAACAGCCGCGACAGCAGCTGGTTGCCGGTCGGCGTCCCGGTGTCGTCGCCGGAGAGCACGAGGTGGACCTCGAGGCCGAGCTTGGCGCCGGCCGCTGCGGTCATCCGGCAGTGGTTCGACTGCGCGGCGCCGACGGTGACGAGCGCCCGCGCGCCGTCGGCGAGCGCCGCGCCGCACAAGAACTCCAGCTTGCGGGCCTTGTTCCCACCGCCGCCGAGGCCGGTCAGGTCGTCGCGCTTGACCCACAGCCGCGCCCCGCCGTCGAGGACGGGTCCCGGCTCGAGCGGCGTCGGGAGCGTGGCGAGCGTCGCCCGCTCGAGGTGATCGAACACCTCCGGCATGCTAATGACAGGGGGCGATGGCCGTGACCGATTGGAATCCGCTGTTGCGCGGTGAGTTCGACAAGCCGTACTGGCGCGACCTGCAGGAGTTCGTTCGAGCGGAGCGCTCCCGCCACCCGGTGTACCCGCCCCACGACGAGGTGTTCGCCGCGCTGCACCTGACGCCGTACGCCGACACGAAGGTGTTGATCCTCGGCCAGGACCCGTACCACGGGCCGCGCCAGGCCCACGGGTTGTGCTTCTCGGTGCGGCCGGGCGTGCGCATCCCGCCGTCGCTGGCCAACATCCACAAGGAGCTGCACGACGATCTCGGACTCCCGATCCCCGATCACGGGAACCTCGAACCGTGGGCTGCACAGGGCGTCCTGCTGCTCAACGCCACGCTGACCGTCCGCGGCGGCGCGGCGGCCTCGCACCAGCGCCGTGGCTGGGAGACGTTCACCGACGAGGTGATCCGCGTCGTCGATGCCAAGGCCGATCCGGTCGTGTTCATCCTGTGGGGCGGGTACGCCCGGCGCAAGAAGGCGCTGGTCGACACGTCCCGCCACGCCGTGATCGAGTCGGCCCATCCCTCCCCGCTGTCGGCGCACAACGGCTTCTTCGGCAGCAGACCGTTCAGCCGGGCCAACGCCGCGCTCGTCGAGCTGGGTCGCGACCCGGTCGATTGGGACCTGACCCGCGACGTCCCGAGCCAGATCGGCCAGACTGGTCGCTGATGCCCTGGACGACGAGCGACCGCGTGATGCAGCTCCGGGCGCGGCATCACGGCGTCGATGTCGCGGTCGAGATGCTCGACGGCTGGCGACGGCACCTGTCGGGGCGCAACGCCTCGCTGCTCGCGTTCTGGGGGTTCCTGTCGATCTTCCCGCTGCTGCTGGTGGCGACGACCATCCTCGGGTTCGTCCTCGAGGGCAACAAGGAACTGCAGCAGGAGATCGTCGACGGCGCGCTGTCCAACATCCCCGTCCTCGGGCAGCAGCTGCAGAACGATCCGACCTCGCTCGACGGCAACGTCTGGGTCCTGATCCTCGGGCTCCTCGGCGCGCTGTGGTCGTCGACCAAGGCGTTCGTCGGCCTCGAGGGGGCCCTCGACGACGTGTGGGAGGTCGACGTCGACGATCGGGCCGCCCTGCCGGCGCTGCGCGGCAAGGCCCTGGCGGCGATCGTCGTGATCGGGGCGTCGCTGGTCGTGACCGTCGGGATCTCCGGGATCGTCCAGACCGCCGGGTTGCCCGGCGTCAGCCGGGTCCTGCTGGTTGCCGCGACGGCGGTCATCCAGATCGCGGTGATCGCCGCGATGTACCGCTACCTGACCTCGGCACCGACCACCTGGGCGACGGTGTGGCCCGGTGCGATCGCCGCCGGCATCCTGTTCGCGATCATCCAGTACTTCTCGAGCGCGATCGTCGGGCGGATCACCGAGAACGCCAGCGACACCTACGGCCAGTTCGCGCTCGTGCTCGGCATCGTCACCTGGCTCAGCCTGCTGGCGATCACGACGCTGATGTCCGCCGAGCTCAACGCGGCGATCGTCCGGCTGCGGACCACACCCGAGTGAGCACGTCCCGGCCGTTCTGACCGCAGATCGCCGCGCCCGGCGCGAACCGGGCGCGCGAGTCCGGGTTGGTGTGGGCGGCGGTGGCGGTGGGGGCCGGGGTCAATCGGCGAGGCGGGTCGTGATCGAGGACGCCGACGCGAGCGTGCGGTGGACCGGGCACTTGTCGGCGATGACGAGCAGCTTGGCCCGGTCGGCGTCGGTGAGCTCGGCGCCTTCGAGGCCGATCACCCGGTCGAAGCGATCGATCATCCCCGATCGCCCGGTGAGCACCTCGCTGTCGGCGCACTCGACACAGTCGCTGGCGTGGACCTTCTCGTGGTTGATCTCGACGGTGACCCGGTCGAGCGGCAGGTCCTTGCGGCCGGCGTACATCCGCAGCGTCATCGACGTGCAGGCACCGAGCGCGGCACCGAGCAGGTCGTACGGGGACGGCCCGGCGTCGAACCCGCCGATCGACTCCGGCTCGTCGGCGAGCAGCCGGTGGTCGCCGACGACCACGTGGTTGAGGAACGGACCCTGCGTCGTCTCGGCGACCACCACCGAGGCGGTCGGGCGCGGCGCCGGGCGCCCCCCGCTCTCGTCGTCGATGTAGCGCGTGGCGAACGCGGCGATCATCGACGCGGCGAACGCGGCATCGGTCGGCGAGCTGAGCAGATGATCGGCCCCGTCGAGCGACACGAAGCTCTTCGGATGGCGGGCGGCGGCGAAGATGTCGGCCGCGTTCTCGATGCCGACCGTGTTGTCGATCGGCGAGTGCAGCACGAGCAGCGCCTTGCGCAGCGCGGCCACCCGTTCGGTGACGACGTGGTTGCGCAGGTCCTCGACGAACTGCCGGCGGATCGTGAACGTGCGCCCGGCGAGCTCGACGGTTGCCTCGCCCTCGGCCTCGATCCGGTCGAGCGCTCCCCCGAACGCGCCGGTCACGTGCTCCGGCTCGGCCGGGGCCCCGATCGTCACCACCGCCCGTGCCTCGGCGATGTCGCCGGCGATCGCCAGCACGGCAGCCCCGCCGAGCGAGTGCCCGATGACGACCTGCGGCGCGCGATGGGCCTCCCGGAGCCAATCCGCCGCGGCGAGCACGTCGTCGGTGTTCGACGAGAAGTTCGTGTTGGCGAACTCCCCGTCGCTCATGCCGAGCCCGGTGAAGTCGAAGCGCAGCACGCCGAACCCGGCATCGGTCAGCGACCGGGCGATGCGCGACGCGGCCAGGATGTCCTTGCTGCACGTGAAGCAGTGAGCGAACAGGGCGAAGGCGCGCGGTGGCCCGGCGGGCATGTCGAGCCGCGCTGCCAGATCGTCGCCGTGGCTGCCGGGGAAGGTGATCCGTTCGATGCGCGCTGTCACCCGGACGACCGTATCCGGCGCGCTGTTCGCCCGTCGTCGTCAGGCTGCTCGGGCTCGCCGTGGCGTGATCCCCACTACGCTCCGGCCGGATGGTCGAGGTCGGGTCCCGATGAGCGCCGGAATGGTCGCTGCGGGCGGTGCCCCGATCGGCGCGACGCTGGCGATCATCGTCGGCGCCGGGATGGTGGCCCAGTGGCTCGCCTGGCGGACCCAGATCCCGTCGATCATCGCCCTGCTGATCGCCGGGCTCGTGCTCGGACCGGTCACCGGCGTGATCGACCCCGACGAACTGCTCGGTGACACGCTGTTCCCGCTCGTCTCGCTGTCGGTCGCGCTGATCCTGTTCGAGGGCGGGCTCGACCTGCCGCCGCGCGAGCTGCGCAACACGGGCACGGTCGTCAGGCGGCTGATCTCGATCGGGGCGATCGTCACGTTCATCATCGGGTGGTACGGCGCCCGCGAGATCTTCGACATCTCCAACGAGGCGGCGATCATGGTCGGCGCCGTGCTCGTCGTGACCGGCCCGACCGTCGTCGGGCCGTTGCTGCGCTTCGTCCGGCCCTCGGGCACGAGCGGGCCGATCCTGCGCGCCGAGAGCGTGTTGATCGATCCGATCGGCGCCACCGGTGCACTGCTGGCGTTCGAGATCGTCCTCGCCGACGCTCCGGACAAGGCGGCGATCCGGCTCCTCGGCATCGTGGTGCTGACGATCGTCGCCGGCGCGGGAATCGGCCTCGCGGCCGCGTTGATCCTCGACACCGCGCTGAAGCGCTTCCTGATCCCCGATCCGCTGGCGGTCCCGGTGACACTGGCGTTCGTGATCACGGCATACGTGATCAGCAACGAGGTGCAGGAGGAAGCCGGCCTGCTGGCGGTGACCGTGCTCGGGATCTACCTCGCCCGGCGCGAGAGCTCGACGATCCGCGAGGTGGTCGAGTTCAACGAGAGCCTGCGCACCCTGCTGATCTCGGCGCTGTTCATCCTGCTCGCGGCCCGTATCCAGGCCGACGAGCTGCGCGCCGTGCTCGTGCCCTCGTTGGTGTTCCTCGCCGTGCTCGTGCTCGTCGCCCGCCCGTTCTCGGTCATCGTCAGCTCGGTCGGAACGTCGCTGAAGTGGCGAGAGCGCGTGTTCCTGATGACGATGGCCCCGCGCGGCATCGTCGCCGCCGCGGTGTCGGCGATCTTCGCCCTGCGGCTCGAGCAGGAGGCGGTCCCCGACGCGGACAAGATCGTGCCGATCGTGTTCCTCGTCATCATCGGGACGATCGTCGTGTACGGCTCGATCACCGGGCTTGCCGCCCGCCGCCTGGGGCTCGCCGAGAGCCAGGCCGACGGCGTCCTGATCGCCGGCGCTCACGGCGTCGGCCGCGGGCTCGCGCTCGAGCTCAAGTCGCTCGGCATCAAGACCCTGCTCGTCGACACCGACCCGTACCACGTCACCCGCACGATCGCCCTGGGGCTGCCGGCGCGGCGGATGAGCGTGCTCGCCGACGAGGCCTCGCACGACCTCGATCTGCGCGGGATCGGCCGGCTGCTCGCGTTCACGTCCAACGACGAGGTGAACGCGCTCGCCACCGTCCGATTCGCCCGCGTGTTCGGTCGGCGCGAGGTCTTCCAGCTCGCGCCGAGCAAGCGGCAGGCCGGCGGGGCCGCGGTCCCCCAGGAGTACCTGGGTCGGATCATCGGGATCGAGGGGCTGACCTACGCCAAGGTCGACGAACGCTCGCGCCAGGGCTGGAAGATGCGGGCGGCGGCGAGCGGGCCGAGGATCGACGCGGCGGTCGCCGAGGGGCTCCTCATCCCGATCGTGCGCGTCGTCGACGGCCGGATGGCCTTCCTCTGCCGCAACGACCCGCTGCCGAGCGGTGGGCACGTGATCGGGCTCGCCGCCCCGTCGGTGCAACAGGAGCTCGACCTCGACAAGACGGCCGACGCGGAGGCGACCGCCGACGGCGTCGACAACCACCGCTGAACCGCGCCGCGGCACCGGCCGCGTGTGCGAGTCTGTACCGGTGACCGTTCCCTCGCCGTCGCCGGTCTCGGCCGTCCCGGCTCGGCAACATGGGCAACCGCCGGCCGAGCCAGCTCTCCGGTGGCCGGCAGCAGCGGATCGCACTGGCCCGGGCGCTGGTCAACCGCCCCAAGGTGCTGCTCCTCGACGAACCGTTCGGGGCGCTCGACCTCGAGTTGAGCCAGGAGAGCAGGGCGGGTTGAAGCCGCTGCAGCGCGAGCTCGGCATCACCTTCGACTTCGTCACCCGTGACCAGGAGGAGGCCTTGACGATGAGCGACCGGATCACGGTGATGCACGACGGCGAGCGCACCGCCAACACGTGCATCGACTGGCTGCTCGACGGTGACAACGGTGCCGAGCGGTCGAACGGAAACGACTACGGCACCCCGAACGCGGCCGCCGAGGCGGGGCTGGACGAGGAGCTGCTGGCGTTCATCACCAGCCCCGACACGATCGGTGGTGACGGGAGCAACCTCGAGGAGATCCGCGACACCGGCGAGTTCGGGATCGAGTACTCCGACGCGTTCATGGCCGCCAAGGCGTGACCGCGACCACCGACCCGGCCGGGCCTCATCTCTTCGTCTACGGCACGCTCCGACCTGGCGACGTCCGCTGGCACCTGCTGGCGCCGTTCGTCGTCGATGACGGGTGGTCCGACACGACACCGGGGAGCGTGTACGACACCGGGCTCGGCTACCCGGCGGCGATCTTCGGCGGTGAGGGCCTGATCGTCGGCCGGACGTTCGCGCTACTCGCCGCGTCCCTCGACCGCTGTCTGGCCGTCCTCGACGAGGAGGAGGAGACCGTCGCCGGGCTCTATCGTCGCGTCGCGATCACGACCGGGCGGGGTGTCCGGGCGTGGGCCTACGAGTACGGCAGCGGGCTGAAGCTGACCCCGATCCCCTCCGGCGACTGGTACGAGCGATGACCGAGGACCCGATGACCGACCCAACGACCGACCCGATGACCGACCCAACGACCGACCCGGCGACCGACCCGATGACGTCGTGGTGGCGCGACGCGGTGATCTACCAGATCTATCCCCGTTCGTTCGCCGACTCGAACGGCGATGGCCTCGGCGACCTGCGGGGCATCATCGATCGTCTCGACTACCTCGACGAGCTCGGCGTCGACGCCCTCTGGCTGTCACCGATCTTCCGCTCGCCCATGAAGGACTTCGGCTACGACGTCGCCGACTACTGCGAGGTCGATCCGATCTTCGGGACCACTGCCGACCTCGACGACCTGCTCGCCGCGCTGCACGGACGAGGGATGCGGCTGCTCCTCGACTGGGTCCCGAACCACACCTCCGACCAGCACCCCTGGTTCGTCGAGTCCCGCTCGTCGCGCGACAACCCCAAGCGCGACTGGTACGTCTGGCGCGACCCGCAGCCCGACGGCTCACCACCGAACAACTGGATCTCGCAGTTCAAGGGCGTCCCGGCATGGACCTACGACGCCGCCACCGGCCAGTCGTACCACCACCTGTTCCTGACCGAGCAGCCCGACCTCAACTGGGAGCACCCCGACGTCGAAGCGGCGATGCACGACACGCTGCGGTTCTGGCTCGACCGTGGCGTCGACGGGTTCCGCGCCGACGTCGTCCACCTGATCGGCAAGGGCACCGACCTCGCCGACCTCCCCGACGACCAGGTGACCTACCCGATCCTGACCGTCGACCGCCCGCTCGGCCACCAACTGCTCCGGCGGATCCGCCGGCTGCTCGACGGCTATCCGCAGCACCCGATGATGGTCGGCGAGGTGTACCTCCTCCGGCCGGGCCAGGCGGCGACCTATGTCGGGACACCCGACGCGCCGGAGCTCCACCTCTCGTTCGACTTCCGGCCGGTCCACACCGACTGGGATGCGGCCGCACTGCACCGCACGATCGCGGCCGGGCAGGCCGAGTTCGCGGAGCCGCACTGGCCGACGTGGGTGCTCTCCAACCACGACCAGCCGCGGCACCGGACGCGCTACGGGTCCGAGGCCCGGGCGCGCGCTGCCGCCGTGCTGTCGCTGACCGTGCGCGGCACGCCGTTCCTCTACGCCGGCGAGGAACTCGGGCTCGCCGACGCAGTCGTCCCCGCCGAACGGATCGTCGACCCCGACGGGCGCGACGGCTGCCGGGCGCCGATCCCCTGGACCGCCGACGGCGACACGACCACCGGCCACGGCTGGCCGTCGACCCCGTGGCTGCCGTTCCCGGCCAACGCGACCACGCACAACGCGCAGGCCCAGGTCGGCGTGCCCGGCTCGATGCACTCGCTGTACCGGTCGCTGCTCGCGCTCCGGCGGGAGCACCCGGCACTCAGGCGGGGATCGATGGAGCTCGGCCCGTTGGACGGATCGGTGATCCGCTACACGCGGTCCCTCGGCGACGACGTGATCGAGGTGGCCGTCAACATGGGCGATGACGCGGTCGACTGGCCCGCCGGGCTCGACGGACGGCTGCTCCTGTCGACCGATCCGGCGCGCCGCAGCCCGGCCGGCCCCCTCGCCGGCTGCGAGGCCGTCGTCGCCGCCGCCCCGCCCGCCACGGTGTGATCGGCCGGGGGCGGATCCGATCCGTGGCGCGACGCGCCGGGCCGTTCGCCTCTGTCCCGGTCAGGAGCGCAGTGCTCGGCTGGGGAACGGATCGGCAGAGCAGCGTGGCCTGACGGTGAGCCGTGATCCCGGCCGCCTCAGGCGGAAGGTCGTGGTCGAGATGTCGGGTGCACTGGTTGGTGGTGGGGGTGTCTTCGGGACCCGCTCGATCGGCGATTCGGCCGTGGTCGCCCGCTGTCGGCTCGGTCGCTGGCAGCTCGGGCTGGTCGGGTTCTTCGGCTACATCGTGCCGGGACTGCTCGTCGCGATCGCCGTCGACCACCTCGTCGACGCGGTCGGTTCGGAGACGACGCTCGGGATCAGGTTGGCGATCGCGGCCGCCGTGCCCGTGATCGCGGCCTGGCGGGGAGCGACGGTGTCCGCAGCCGTGCAGCGCGACGCCGTCAGGGTTCGCAATCGCTGGCGAACGGTGGTCGTGCCGTTCGGCGAGATCGAGGCGGTCGAGGTCCGATCATCGGCGCTGTACGGGGTGTTGGGGTTTGCGCTCTCGATCTACGAGCTGTTCTCCACCGACTACGCGGCCGTGCGCGCCTCCGAGCTCACCCGATCAGACCTCCTGGCGATCACGCGGCGGGGCCACCGCCGCCGACTCCCGCTGTACGGCACCCTCGGCATGGCCCGGGATCTCGACGCGATGCAGCCGTTCCTCGCGGCACTGGCCGCCGCCGGCCACCCCGTCGACCTCGACCCCTCTTCGATCGCGTGATGATGTGGCGCAGGTACGGCGCTAAGTGATCACGCGATCGAAGACGAGGTGGGGGTGGCGGCGTTGGTGTTGAGTTGGTCGTCGCCGGTCTCGGAGTCGTGGTCGAGCGGGGCGACGTAGTTCCACGACACCTCATAGCCGACGAGCACGAGCACGATCGTGAAGAACCATCCGAACGTGAGCGTCGGGATGGTGATCAGGGCAAGGACGGCGAGCACGGCGCCGGCGACGCGGAACGCCGTCGTGTGCCGCCGCATGAACACGCTCGTCGCGGTCTGCTGGTGGTGGTCGCCGAACAGACCGGCGACCGACCGCCGCACCGCGACGGCACTGCGGCTCGGGCCGGCGAGGAACGCGGTCAGCGCGGCGAGCAGCGCGACGGCGACGAGCGCGAGGATCAGCGGCCCGAGATTGTTCCAGAGCACGAGGTCGATCACGATCTGCGTCGCCTGCCTGCCCGACGGGTTCGTGATCTCGTCGAGGATGCTGACCTCGAGCGGGCGGCGGAGCATCCACACGATCAACGCGGTCACCGCGGTCACCACGCCGACGAAGGCGACCGTCCGCCGGCGGTCGATGCTGGCGACGATCGAGCCGACGAGCGCCAGGGTGAACAGGATCCAGAGCGCGGTGGTTCCGTCGTCGAGCAACTGCACCCCGTCCTGGGCTGCGGTGAGCGACTCGGCGTCGAACACCGGGACCTGCCCGAAGTCGGGTGGAATCGTGACGCCGAGCACGTCGGCGAGGTTGGTCGCCGCCTGATCGACGTCGGCGGCGGTGACCGCGGGGACCGAGACCGCGCCGCCGAACAGGTCGGGAACGTTGTTGCTGACCTCGGCGACGACGTTGTTGATCAGCGGGACGAGATCGAGGTTGACCACGCCATCGACGACGTTGACCGCCGGGGCCTCTCCCTTGAGCAATCGCACCGCTGCCGCGTGCGCTACCCGGTTCGCCTCGACCCAGATCGTCTGGAACTGGTCCGACGCCAGCACCTGGACGGTCGCCTCCTGGATGAACCCGCGGGTCGCGTCCTCGACCGGACCGGCCAGGAACCGACCGGCCGGGCCGAGCGCGCCCGACATCAGCGCCGGGAAATCGATCAGTGTGAGAATCTCGTCGGTGACGCGGTCGGCGATGATCTGCTGGAGCTCCGGGTCGGCCGGCAGCGGCCCCACGGTCTCCACCCACGTGTCGGTGTCGAGCACCGTACGGCTCATCCACGTGGCGGTGATGGCGAGCACGAGCGACAGCGCTGCGACGACGGCGAGCACCGACGCCAGCGCTGGCCGCCAACGATGCGATGAGGCCGCGGCACCAGCGCCGGCCGGCCCTCCGTCTTGGCCACTGGTGGTGTCGTTACGAAGACCTGCAGCGTCGCTCATCTCGTCAGGCTTGCCGAGCAGGTCGCCGCTCCACAAGCCCGAAGATGGCGCCAGTCGGAAAAACACGACCCGCGGCACGCTCGTCCGCCACCAGCGCGTCGGGACAACACCCCAAAGGAGGCCGACCACTGGCGACAACCGCAGCTCCGTCAGCTCCGCTGCCCAGTGGGCGGACCGAGACCGCGCGCTGTAACTTCTCGACGTGCGCGAGACCCTGTCGAAGATCGCGGCGCTTCCCCGGCGGATCGTTCGGAACACCTCGGTCGTCACGCGACTGTCGCTCGTCGTCCTCCTCGTCGCGCTCGTGTCGCTGGTGGTCACGTCGGTCGTGGGGCTCCAGCGGGGCAGCGACCTCGCCGACGATGTGCTCCGCGAGGGGCTCACGGCGACAGGGGCGGCGCGGGCCAACCAGGTCGAGCGGTACGTCCGCGGCCTCGAGCGGGCCGCCGCTGCGCAGGCGATCAGCCCGACGACCGTCGAGGCGATCGAGGCGTTCACCGAGGCCTATCGCGAGCTCAACGCCGACGACCCCTCCGCGGCCGACCAGGCGGTGGTCGACCAGTACTACGTCGACGTGGTCGCACCGGAGCTCTCCGCCGTACGCGGTCGACCGGTCAGCGCCGCGAGCCTCGTGCCCCAGGCGCCGGCGGCGGTCTACCTCCAGGCCAAGTACGTCGTCCCGGGCGTCGACGACGCAAGCCTCCTCGACGACGCCGGCGACGGCAGCCGCTGGTCGGAATTGCACAACACCCTCCACCAGACGTTCAGCGAGGTGGCGATCCAGAGCGAGGTCGACGACCTCTACCTCATCGAGCCGGTGAACAACACCGTCGTCTACTCGACCGCGAAGGACATCGACTTCGCCACGAGCCTGCTGACCGGGCCGCAGAGCGGAAGCGCCCTCGCCGTCCTCCTCAACTCCTTCGACGACTCGCCGGCGGCCGGCGACACGAAGATCGCCGACTTCACGAGCTACACCGCGGCGGGTGGCACCCCGAGCGCGTTCGTCGTCAGCCCGGTCATCGCCGACGGGGCGCTGGCCGGGTACGTCGCACTCCGGGTCAGCCCCGAGCGGATCAACTCGATCACGACCAACGACGGCTCGTGGACCGGCGACGGCGACACCGGTCAGACGTACGTCGTGGCCCGCGACGACCTGTTGCGCTCCGACGCCCGGGCGTTCGTCGAGGATCCGAACGGCTACCTCGACGCCGTGCGCGCCGCGGGGGCGGCGAGCGACGACCAGATCCGGCTCATGCGGCGGTTCGGCACGACCGTCCTGTTCCAGCCGGTCGACGACGCGGACGCGCGCGCCGCGCTCGACGATCCGCCGGGCCTGGTCGAGACGACCAGCTACCTCGGCGCCGAGGTGCTGCAGGCTCGCCGCCCGCTCGACATCGAGGGGCTGGATTGGGCGATGATCGCCGAGGTCGATCAGAGTGAGATCGAGCAGCCGGTCGTCGAATTCGCCCGCAACCTGCTCATCGCGATCGCGTTGTTCCTCGTCGGCATCACGTTCCTCGCCGTGCGATGGTCGAACCGCCTGCTCGCGCCGGTGCGCGTCATCTCCGCCAACCTGCGCGCCGTGCGCGCCGGGGGGGTCGCCGACGAGGGATCGCCGGCCATGCAGCTGCCAGCGGGCAGTGCGAATGAGTTCGGCGAGCTGGCCGGTGACATCGACACGATGCTCGTGACGCTTGCCGAACGGAACGCCGACGCCCGGTCGCGAGCGAACGAACGCCTCCGGCTGCTGAGGCGGCTGCTCCCACCGCAGGCGGCGCAGCGCGCGGAGGCCGGCGAGCACGACGTCATCGATCAGGTCGCGAACGCGACGGTCGCCGTGGTGGTCGTGCGTGGCTTGGGTCGGCTCCTGCGCTCGGGATCGCGGGATGGGGCGCGCGACCTCCTCGACCGCTTCGTCGAGGAAGCCGACGCGCTGGCCAAACAGCGCGGGCTGGAGCGGATCCGGCTGACCGGTGACGCCTACTTCGCGGGATGTGGCACGGTCCGCCCGCACATCGACCACGCCGCCCGGGCGGTTGCGTTCGTCCTCGACCTGCGCCAACTCGTGCTCGACCTCGCCGACGACGGGGGCCTGCCGATCTCGATCAGCGCCGGGGTGGACTCGGGTCCGGTCACCGTCGGGCTGACCGGCGGCTCCGGCCTGGTGTACGACGCGTGGGGCGCCACCGTGACGCGGGCGGCCGCGCTCGCCCGCCGCGCCACCGCCGACACGATCGTCGTGTCGGCGGCCTGCCGCACGCAGCTCCCGCCGACGTTCGAGACCGACGAGGCGGGCCTGGCCGGCCTCGAGGACGCGTTGCTCGTGACCGGTCGCGCCGCGGACGCGGAGGCCGCCCGATGAGCGATCTCTTCCGCGACTCGAACTCTGCGTGGGCGGCGCTGGTCATCGTCCTCCTGCCCCTCCTCATCCTCGGCGCCGGCGAGTTCGAGGAGCGTCTCCGCCAGCGGGACTCGCGGTACCGCAGCGCCGTCTCCACGCTTCGCGTCTGGGTCGTGCCGCTGGTCACCCTGTGGATCCTGGCCCGTGCGCTGTTCGACGTCGAGCCGGACAACATCGCCATCCGGCTGCTCGGCAGTGCGATCCTGTTGTCGGGCGCCGTGGCGGCGCTGTCGGCCCTCCGGGTCGTCGTCGCGCGGTTGAGCGACCTTCCGCTCAGCACGGGCCGCCGCCCGATCCCGCGCCTGTTGCTCGCCCTGCCGCGCCTGTTGCTGATCCTCGCCACCGCCTGGTTCCTGATCGCCGGCGTCTGGGGCGTCAACCTGTCCTCCGCGCTGACCGCCCTCGGCGTGACGTCGCTCGTCATCTCGTTCGCCCTCCAGGACACGCTGAGCGGCATCGCCTCCGGGTTCACGCTGCTCGCGGACCAACCGTTCAGCCCTGGCGACTGGATCCGGTCCGAGGCGGTCGAGGGTCGCGTGGTCGACGTCAACTGGCGGGCGACCCGCGTCCAGGACCGCAACGGCGACCTGGTCGTCATTCCCAACGGCCAGTTGGCAAAGGCCACGATCACGAACTTCGACCGGCCGAGCAAGCTGCACCGGGTGATGGTCCCCGTCCAGGTCGAGCGGACCGCGCCGCCGACCGCGGCGAAAGCGATGTTCCTCGACGCCGCCCGATCCACGCCCGGTGTCGTCGAGGACCCTGCGCCGTGGGTCACGGTCTCGCAGATCGCCGACCCCGTCGTCGACTACATCACGTACATGTGGATCGACGACTTCTCGATCGAGCCGCGCGTCAAGGCCGATTTCGGCGCGCTGGTCTGGTACCTCTCGTACCGTCACGGCGTCCCGTTGCCGAACCCGGCCCAGGACCTCTACCTGTTCGACGGCGCGAAGACCGCGATCGAGAGCCAGCTCACCACCGCCGATCTTCGCCGGAGGCTCGTCGCCGCGCCGGTCGCCGCCGAGCTCGACGACGACGTGCTCGATCACCTGGCCGCCAACGCGACGGTCGACCAGTATCAGCAGGGCGAGACGATCGTCAGCCAAGGGGAGCGCCGCGACCTCTTCCTGCTCGACCGTGGGCGGGCAAGCCTGGTGCTCCGGAGGCCCGACGAGGCCGACGTGAGCCTGCTCGACATCGAATCCGGTGAGATCATCGGCATCCTCGACGATCCGACCGACGCGGAGCAGCCGGTCCTGGTCACCGCCGTCACCGACTGCGACGTGCTGCGCATCCCGCCCGACGCCGCCGCCCGCGCGATCGCGTTGGCCCCCGAGCTCGCCAACGTGCTCGATCAGCTCGCGGTCACGCGCCGCCGGCGAATCGACCGGGCGCTGCGCCGTATCGCCCGCGCCTCGGCCGGGCCAGCGCCGGACGCATCGTCAGAGGCAGGCCTCCGATGAGCGATCCGCGTCGGACCGGCCTCCGCAGACGCCTGTCGCTGACCCTCGTCGGCGTCGCCCTCGTCTCGGTCCTCCTGCTCTCGGCGGTCAACTTCGTGTTCGCCCGCGCGCTGATCGACGACAGTGTCGAGTCGCAGCTGGAGGGCGTGCGCGACACTCGCGTCCAAGCCGTCTCGAACGGCATCGCGCGGATCGAATCGCAGGTGGCGGCCCTTGCCGCCGACCCGAGCCTCGCCGCGGCGCTCGTCGAACTGGCGGACGGGTACGGGCGGCTCGACGACGACATCAGCGCCGAGCAGATCGACGGTCTCGTCACGGTCTACGAGACGGAGAACCTCCCGCCCTTCGTCGCCGCCGGTGTCGACATCCCCGCGACCTCGCTGGTCCCGAAGACCGCCGCCGGCCGCTCGGTCCAGGAGCTGTACATCGCGTCGAACCCCAACCCGCCCGACGAGCGCGCCCTGCTCGACGACGCCGGCGACGGATCGGACTACAGCGCCGCCCACGCGGCGCACCACCCGCTCCTCAGGCAGCTGTCGAACAGCGCCGGGCTGTCGGACCTGTTGCTGGTCGACGCCGACTCCCAGCAGGTCGTGTACTCGGTGAAGAAGCGGATCGAGCTGGGCACGAATGGGTTGAGCTGGCCCGGCGTCGGCGACCAGTACCCGAACATCCAGGGAATCGGGAGCGCGCTCGAACAGCTCGGCGGCATCGCGGTCGGTGACGCCAGCCTGTCGGACGCTGTCTTCTACATCCCGACGGCGGGCGAGCCGGTCCTGTTCGTCGCCGCCGCGGTGCGATCAGGATCGAGCGTGGTCGGGGCGTTGGTCGCCGAGATCCCGGCCACCGCGCTGACCGACCTGATGACCGCCGGGCAGGACTGGGAGCTGCTCGGTCTCGAGAAGACCGGGGAGGCCTACGTCGTCGGACCCGATCGCACCCTCCGATCGGAGTCGCGCGTCTGGATCGAGGATCCGCAGGACTATCTCCGCCGCGCCGCAACGAGCACCGACGACGAACGCGTGGTCGAGCTGATCGAGACGGTCGGATCACCGATCCTGATCCAGCAGGTCGACAACGCCGCGGTCGACGCCGCGTTGGAGGGCGACGAGTTCACGGGAACGGTGAGGAACTACCTCGACACCGAGGTGCTCGCAACCGCCGCCCCGATCGCGGTGAGCGGGCTCGATTGGGCGGTGATCGTCGAGCAGGACACCTCCGAATCGGACGCGGCGCTCCGCGCACTGGTGCGGGCGATGCTCGTCGTCCTCGCGATCCTGCTCCCCCTGATCGCCCTGATCGGCTGGCTCCTCGCTCGGATGTTGACGCGCCCGGTCGACGTCTTGGTCGGCGCCGCGGCGCGCATCGCCGACGGCCATCTCGACACCGAGGTGGAAGACCTCGGCCGCAACGAGCTCGGCGACGTCGGACGACAGCTCGAAGGCGTCGCCCGGCAGCTCGCGTCGCGAGAGCAGGCCATCGTCGGCGAGGAGCAGCGCATCATCGACATGCTGCGGGCCGCGCTCCCGGGTCGCCTCGTCGAGCGCGTCCGCAGCGGCGAGCAGGGAATCGAGGACATCTTCGATACGGCGACCGCCATCGCGCTCACGATCGACGGGATCCCCGAGGCCGCCGGCGCCGATGTCGACCTGGCGCTGGAGCTCGCCGACCGCCTCGCCGAAGAGGCCGACGCGCTGATGGAGCGGTTCGGCGCCGAGCGGGTGCAGCGGTCGTCCGGCGGCCAGCTCTACCTGACCGGGCTGGACCAGGACGACGCGAGGTCGGCCGACGCTGCGGCGTTCGTGTTCGCCGCGATCGAGCGCGTCGCCGCAGTCGGCGCGGAGTTCGGACAGGACCTGAGCGTTCGGGCGGGCTTGGCGGCCGGCGACGTGGCGACCGGGGTGCTCGGGAACCAGCAGCTCTCGTTCGGCGCATGGGGCGACCCACCGGGAATTGCGGTCTCGCTCGCCTCGCTGGCCCAGCCCGGCGAAGTGCTGGCCGATGCGAGCGTTGTCACCCAACTGGGCCGAGACTGGGACGTCGGCCCGCTCGAGGAGCTCCCCGGGCTCGCCGACGACATCGACGCCCAGGTCCTCAACGGTCCGATCGGCGCTCCTCCGACGCCGACCCCGCGCTGACCGAACAGACCGAACCAACCCACGGTTTGTGTGACCGAACGCGTCGACGTCCGCAATCATCGGTCACACAAACCGAGCCGCGGCTTCCGCTCCCGGAGTTGTGTGACCACGCAGGTCGAGGTTCGCGACCTTCGGTCACACAAGGCCCGACGCGGCGTGGGTCGGTTTGTGTGACCGAAGTTGTCGAGGTTCGCGGTATTCGGTCACGCAAGCTTGCGGAGCGGTGCCAGGGCCTGCTGCGGGCCGAACAGCACCAGCCGATCGCCGGGCGCCGCGCCACTCGGGTCGATCGTGACCGATCCCGACGCCGAGGCGGCGGGCTCGATCGCCAGCAGGGTCACATCGGACCCGGTGAGTGCGGCCAGCGTTGCCTGGCTGCGAGCGGGATCGGAGGGGAGCACGAGCGACGCGACCGCGTCGTCACCGACCTCGATCCACGTCTCGAACGTGGTGGCGCCGACCATCCGCCTGGCGAGCGCCTTCGACGGCCGGGACGCGATCGCCCGGATCAACCCGATCCGATCGACCGCGAACAGTGCGACCAGCAAGCCGACGAGCACGACGACGCGAACCGACAGGTCGTCGCTGGTCGGGATCACGAAGCTCACGCCGAGGAGCGCGAGGATCGTCGCCGGACCGAAGTAGCCGGTGAGGATCAGGATCGACGCCGTCCGCCCGGCCGCCGGATTCCGTGCGACCAGCTCGGACTGGCTGGTCGTGTACCCCGAGCCGGTGATCGCCGACCGCGCCTCGAAGGCGGCCGCCTCCGGGCTGAGGCCCACGGCCTGGAAGACCGCCGTCCCGAACAGGATCAGAAACCGCCAGAACAGCAGGATGACGATGATGCTGACGACTCCGGTCAACGTGTACTCCTCCGGTCGCGGACCCGAGAAGACTAGGCGTTGTCCTCCCGGCGCCCGGACCTCAGGCACCCCCTGAACCCGCCGGGCGGGAAGGTCGCGCGTGCGCCGGCAACCGGTCACGCGGTCGTCGGCCAGGTGACGGTGAAGCGGGCGCCGCCGAGGTGGGAATCGCCGACGGTGACCGTCCCGCCGGACCGGCCGGCGATGCCGGCGACGACGGCCAGCCCGAGGCCGGCCCCGCCCTGGTCGCGGGTGCGCGCCTCGTCGAGGCGGGTGAACCGCTCGAAGATCGCCCGGCGTTGATCGAGCGGCACGCCCGGACCGTCGTCGTCGACGGCGAGCACGACCGCGTGGTTCGTCGTCTGGAGCGAGACCTGCACCCGGTGGTCGGCATGGCGGGCGGCGTTGTCGAGCAGGTGCCCGACCATCCGGGTCAGCTCGTCGACCCGGCCGGGCACGCGCCCTGCGGACACCCGGGTCGCGTCCACTGCGACCCGGCGGGCACGCCCGGACTCCGCGAGGACGATGTCGTCCAGGTCGACCACGGTGGTCGGCGGCGGCAGCCCCTCGTCGTGGCGGGCAAGCGCCAGCAGGTCGTCGATGATCGTCGCCATCCGGGAGGACTCGTGGGCGACCGCTCCCGCCAGCTCCTCGACGTCGGTCGCCGACGGATCCCTGAGCGCCACCTCGGCCTCGCTGCGCATCACCGCCACCGGCGACCGCAGCTCGTGCGATGCGTCGGACACGAATCGCCGCCGCCGCCGATCGTCGGCCTCGAGCCGATCGAGCATCTCGTTGACCGTCGACGCCAGGTCGGCCACCTCGTCACCGGTCGAGGGGACGGGCACGCGGGTCTCGAGCGTCCCACCCGAGATCGTCGCCGCCTGCTCGGTGATCGAGCGGACCGGCCGCAGCGTCCGGCTCACCAGCGTCCACGCCAGCAACGCGGCGAGGACGGTCACGATCGGCGTCGCCACCCACAGCACGTCGCGCACGCTCGACACGGTCTGCTCGACCGACGCCACGTCGCCGAACACGATGTACTCGACGCCGTCGATCCGCCGAACACCCGTGGCGAGCTCCGCCTCGGGGAACGGCTCGCCGACCAAGACGTCCTGGCCGAAGAGCAGGAACTCGTCGGCCAGCGGCTCGAGCTTGACGATCTCGAAGACCGAGAGCACCGGCTGCTCGAGCGAGGCGGGGTCGGCGCGGAACGGCGCGAGCGTTCCCCGGTCGTCGACGGCGACGAACGAGGTCCCTCCCAGCGCGACGATCAGCTCGTCGCCCCCGCCGAGCGCGATCAGCGCATCGACGTCGGCCTGGTCGGCGAGCAGTTGCTTCAGCAGCGCATCGGACAGGAACGAACCGAGCCCGAGGTCGATCTCCTCGAACCCGAAGTCGGCAAAGAGCTCCTGGTCGAGCACCGCGCTCTGCTCCTCGGCCGCTGCGTCGAGGATGTCGTCGACCAGCACGTTCTCGACGACGTTCGGGGCGATCAACGCCGCCGCCGCGGCGAGCGCGCCCATCAGCACGGCGACGACGATCGTCAGGCGCAACCGTACGGAGAGCTTCACCGCCCCACCCTCACGGGCGATCGACCCCGAGCTGGTACCCGGCGCCGCGCACGGTGCGCACGGCGTCCTTGCCGAGCTTCTTGCGGAGGTAGCCGACGTACACCTCGACGATGTTCGGATCGCCGTCGAACTCCAGGCCCCACACCGCGTCGATCAAGCTCGACTTCGACACCACGCCGGGCGCCCGCCGCACGAGCAGCTCGAGCACCGCGAACTCGCGGGGTGTGAGCTCGACCGACCGGTCGTCGATCCGGCACGTGAGTCGGCGTGGCTCGAGCGTCAGCCCCCCGACCGCGAGTGCGATCTCGGCCGGCGCGACCTGGCCGCGCCGGAGCAGCGCCCGCAGCCTGGCGACCAGAACGACGAACGAGAACGGCTTGCGTAGGTAGTCGTCGGCTCCGGTGTCGAGTCCCTCGGCCTCGTCGAAGTCGCCGTCCTTGGCGGTCAGCATCAGGATCGGGGTCGTGTTCCCACGCGCCCGCAGCTCGCGGCATACCTCGTAGCCGTTCTTCCCGGGGAGCATGATGTCGAGCACGATCGCCGCGTAGTCGACCTCGCTCGCCCGCCACAGCGCGTCGACACCGTCGTGGACGACATCGACCGTGAATCCCTCCGAGCGCAGCCCGCGGGCGACCGAGGCCGCCAGGCGCTGCTCGTCGTCGACCACCAGGATCCGCACGTGCACAGTGTGCCCGAACCCGGCTGAGCGCGACCTGAGAAGCCGTTCGGACGTTCACGTGCGGCGAGCGAGTCGTGATCACCGACGTCCTCAGCTTCATCTCAGGTCGTCCGGGCACACTGGTGGTCGTTCGACGATCGATCGTCCCCCACGAAAGGAACGCAGATGGACGCACTCCCCCCGCCCCAGCTCCCCCAACAGCCCGAGGCCGGGCCCGACCAGGGACGGAGCCGGCTGGCGATCGGCGGCATCGCAGCGCTCGTCGCAGTCGTCGTCGCCGGCGGTCTGGTCGTCGGGAGCCAGCTCGTCGGCGCCGACCGACCGAGCATCTCGACGAGCTCGGCGGCGGCTCCCATCGACGACGCCCCCGGTGACGAGACCCCGACCGACGAACCGGGCGACGGCGCCCAGGACAGCGACGACGCTCCGGCCGACGATCGCGGCAGCGACGGCCCGGGCCTGGATCTTGCCGAGGTGACGGCCGACTTCGAGGCGTTCGAACGGTGCCTCGACGAACAGCTCGGCGGCGTGTTCGGCAAGATCGGCCGACTCGGCGCCGACGACTGGAACGGATCGGTGGTCGTCGAGAACCTGGGCGGCGACGGCGCGGAGGCGCTGTCGGTGTTCGACTTCGGCAGCGGCGACGGGTCGGTCGTGGTCACCAAGACCGGCGACACGATCACCGTCGAGGCGACCGGCGACGTGACGACGTTCGACACGTCGTTCTTCGAGGAGGGCAAGGCTGAGTGGGAAGCGGCCGAGCAGGCGTGTGCCGACCTCCTGCCCGATGACCTCCCCGTCTTCGACATGGAGCTCGGCGACCTCCCGCTCGACGAGATGCTCGGCGACCTCCCGCTCGACGAGATGTTCGAGTCCGGCGACTTCGGCACGCTGCTCGACGAGATGTTCGAGTCCGGCGACTTCGGCACGCTGCTCGACGAGATGTTCGAGTCCGGCGACTTCGGCACGCTGCTCGACGAAGCCACACTGGCCGAGCTCGAGAACATGTTCGAGACCGGCGACTTCGGCGAGCTCGGCAGGCTCATCGAGGACAAGGTCGGAACGCTCGACGGCAGCGGCACCGGGACCGGCACCGGCGGCTGATCCGTTCGGGGTCACGCACCGAACAGATCAGGTGCGGTCCTGCGGCGTGTCGCGCAGGCGGACCTCGCTGAACTGGTCGGCGTACTTGCCCTGCTTGCCGGCGTAGAACGCACGGAAGACCTCCATGTCGGCGTCCTCGTCGGCACTCGGCCACACGGTCGGGCCGAATCCGCCGACCCGGGTGCCGTAGTCGAGGTAGCTGCACACGACCGGTACCCCGGCGCGGCCGGCGACGCGGTAGAACCCCGACTTCCAGTGGTCGGTTCGCCGCCGCGTGCCCTCGGGCGGAACGACGACGATCAGTTCGGGCGCGGCGGCGAACGTTGCCGCCAACGAGTCGACGAGCCCGCCGCGCTGCCCACGCCGGACCGGAATGCCTCCGAGCCCACGGAGCAACCAGCCGACCGGGCCGACGAACAGGCTGTCCTTCCCGAGCCAGGAGACGCTCAGGCCGTGCGACCAGGCGAACATGAGGAGGAAGAGCAGGTCCCAGTTGCTGGTGTGCGGAGCGCCGATCATCACGTACTTCGGGATGTCGGGAGGAGATCCGGCGCTGCCCCACCGCGTGGCGTGCAACACGGCCCGCCCGACCGTTCGCTTGATCATGATGCGCCCTCCCCGCTCGTCGCAGCGTACCCCCGCCCGCGTGCGCTCTAAGGTTCGGGGATGGACTCCCGCCCGGCGGCGCCGAACATGGTCGTCGTCGTGCTCGACAGCCTCAACCGCCACCTGCTCGGCGCGTACGGCGGCACCGAGTTCGCGACGCCGAACCTCGACCGCTTCGCCGCCCGGTCGTCGCGCTTCACCAACCATGTCACCGGCTCGCTGCCGTGCATGCCCGCCCGGCACGACATCCTCTGCGGCGCCCTGGACTTCCTCTGGAAGCCGTGGGGGTCGATCGAGCTGTGGGAGGAGCCGATCACCGCGGCCCTCCGCCGGGCAGGCGTGACGACGATGCTCGTCTCCGATCACCCCCATCTGTTCGAGACCGGCGGCGAGAACTACCACACCGACTTCGCCGCGTGGGACTACGTCCGGGGCGGCGAGGGCGACCCGTGGCGCACGCACCCCGACCCCTCGGCGATCGGTGCGCCGTCGTCCTTGCCGGCCGCCGCCGACGGTGGCTGGTTCCTCCGATCGCGGTTCGGCATCACCGGGGAGACGGCCGGCCGGCGGCACTACGACGACAGCCGATCGTGGTTCCGGCACGAGTCCGACTTCCCCGGGCCGACCACGATGCGCGCCGCCGCCGACTGGCTGCGCACCGCCCCGGCGGCACACGATCGCTGGCTGCTGTTCGTCGACGAGTTCGACCCCCACGAGCCGTTCGACACCCCCGAGCCGTGGGCGTCGACCTACGACGACGAGCCGTGGCGGTCCGACCGGCTGATCTGGCCGCCGTACGCGGTCGGGGCGCAGTCGCAGGGATGGCTGAGCGATGCCCAGGCCCGGCACATCCGGGCCAACTACGGGGCCAAACTGTCGATGATCGACCACTGGCTCGGCACGGTCCTCGACGAGCTCGACGCCCAGGGACTGTGGGACTCCACCGCGGTCGTCGTGTGCACCGACCACGGGCACTACCTCGGCGAGGTCCGGTCGAACGGCGAGCCAGGTGCCTCCGAGCGGGTCGACGTGTGGGGCAAGCCGATGGTCCCGCAGTTCGAGCCGCTCGGCCACACGCCGCTGCTGATCCACTGGCCCGGCACCGAGCCCCGCGACATCGACGCGCTGTCGACCAACGTCGACCTGCACGCGACCATCGCCGACGCGTTCGGGGTCCGCGCCGCGCACCGCACCCACGGCAGGTCGCTCGTCCCGCTCCTCACCGGGCGTGCGACCGCGGTCAGGGAGTGGGCGATCGGCGGCGTGTTCGGCAACTGGGTCCAGGTCACCGACGGCCGGCGGAAGTACGCCCGGGCTCCCGTCGGCGACAACTTCCCGCTGTCGATGTGGTCGAACCGCTGGTCGACGATGCCGGTCCAGCCGGCGCTGGCCGACTTCATGCGGTTCCCTCCACCCGATCGGCGGGCGACGCTCGACTACATGCCCGGCTCGGACGTGCCGGTGCTCCGCCAGCCGTTCGCCGCCGGCGACGTGCTCCCGTTCTGGGCCGGCGGCGAGCGGTCGCTCGGCCAGCACCACCTCTATGATCTCGACGTCGACCCGGACGAGGAGGAGAACCGCGCCGCGGAGGCGGGCGCCGCCGACATGGACGACCTGCTGCGCACCGCACTGATCGACGTCGAGGCGCCCGACGAACAACTGGTCCGGCTCGGACTGAGCTGAACCGTGCCGACCGCTCGAGGAGGACCACGATGACCGACCCCACGCCCGACGACCGGCCCGACGACCCGCTGGCAGCCGACTGGCAGCACGTCCGCTACGACACGCCCGCCGAAGGGGTCGCCCGCATCACCCTGGCGCGGCCGGAGACGGCCAACGCCCAGAACTACCTGATGCTCACCGAGCTCAACCAGGCCTTCGACCGGGCAGCCCGGGACGACGACGTCCGCTGCATCGTGCTCGCCGCCGACGGCAAGCACTTCTCGTCCGGTCACGACCTGGCCGACACCGCTCCCGACATGGCCGACCTCCCGACGATCGGCACCCAGTGCCACTTCGACGCCGATGGGGCCGAGGGCTACATGGCCCGCGAAGCGGAGATGTACGTCGGGCTGTGCTGGCGCTGGCGGAACCTCCCCAAGCCGACGATCGCGTCGGTCCAGGGCAAGGTGATCGCCGGCGGGCTGATGCTCGTCTGGCCGATGGACCTGATCGTCTGCTCGGACGACGCGACGTTCTCCGACCCGGTCGTCGCGTTCGGCGTCAACGGGCACGAGTACTTCACGCACCCGTTCGAGGCCGGGGCGAGACTGGCCAAGGAGATGCTGTTCACCGGCCGGGCGATCACCGCCGACGAGGCGCTGCGGCACGGGATGGTCAACCGGGTCGTGCCGCGCGACGACCTCGAGTCGGCGACGCTGGCGATGGCCGAGCACATCGCCCGGCGGCCGATGTTCGGCCTCACCCTGGCCAAGCAGTCGGTCAACAACGCCCTCGACGCGATGGGCATGTACACCGCGATCCAGTCCGCGTTCGGGCTGCACCACGTCGCCCACAGCCACAACCGCCTGAAGTTCGGCTCCCTGGTCGACCCCGCCGGCATCAAGGTCATCCGCGCCGAAGCCTGACGCCGACAACGGGTGTCAGACACCAGCTGTTGACGCGCAGGTCAGATGCTCGTGACCGGGACGTAGCCCTGGACGTCGAGGATGAAGTGGGTCGCGCCGCTGCCGCCGCAGCGGACCTCGATCGAGTGCTCGTCGCCGATCGCGCTGAGCGCGAGGTTGGCCAGCGTCTGGCCGTTCGTCGACCAGTTGACGTTCGATGTCTGCGGGATCGGCAGCTCGCCGCTGTCATCGGAGCCCGAGATCGTCAGCCACCCCCACCCGATCGTGTCGGTGACCGTGCAGTTGACGAACACGCCAAGCGAGAACGAGTAACCCTCCGCCGACCCGACGTTGACGACCACGCTCTCACCGGACGCCAGGCGCGCGCCTCCCATGATCGAGTCGGGTTGCCTCGAGTCGTAGACCCGCCGCGGAAGGAGCGGCACGTTGGCCGGACCGTCCCGGTTGGGCAGCACCGCGCCCGCCGGCTGCGCCCCGGCAGCGAGCACGGCGGGGGCCGTGACCGCCGCACCTGCGCCGGCCGCAAGCATCCGTCGCCTGGTCAGGAATCTGTTCATGGGTGACCTCCTCGGTGGTTCGAGGACGCGTGGTGGCGTCCACGCCCTCGGTGGCAACCGTACGCAACCCACTGCGTGCCGAACAGGGCCGATCAACCCTCCTTGGGGCTCACGACCACGGCGGTGACCATCCCGAACATCCCGTCGACCCGTTCGACGTGGGTGAGGATGTGGCAGTGATAGACCCACACACCCGGATCGCCGGCCTGGAAGATGACCGAGTACCGCTCGCCGGGGGCGACGTTGATCGTGTCGGCCCAGTAGGGGCTGTCGAGCGGGATCCCGTCCTTGGCGTACACCAGCTGCGGGAACTGGTGCATGTGCATCGGGTGCGCCGTGAGGCCCTCGTTGTAGTAGGTGATGTGGCCCCAGTCGCCCTCGGTCATCGCGATCTTCGCGGTCGCCGGGAAGCTCTTGCCGTTCAACGTCAGACCGATCACGCCGGCGTCGTTGAGCACCATCGGCTCGTCGACCGCGAAGTCGATCTCGTCGGGGATCGTCACGCCGCTGATCGTCTGCCCATACGGGATCGGGGCCTCGCCGATCGTGAAGGCGGCGAACATGCCGTTGATCACCGACGTCTGGCTGTGCAGGTGGGCGTGGTACATCCCGATCGCCGGCTCGTCGGCGACGAACTCGTAGGTGTAGGTCTCACCGGTCAGGACCGGATCCTGGGTGAACGGCGACACGCCGTCTTCGGAGTTGGGCGTGTGGATGCCGTGCCAGTGGATGTCGGTGCCGAGCGGTGTGTTGTTGGTGAGCTCGACCCGCACGTTGTCGCCCACGTCGACCTTGATCTGCGGGCCGGGGACGACGCCGTTGTACGTCCAGGCGTCGACGAACTCGCCGGGCGAGACCTCCCACGGGGTGACGGCGGCGGTCAGCTTGAACAGCTTGGTGCCGTCGGGGAGGATCTCCGGCTCGAGGATCGGGTTGCCGACCCCTTCGGTCGACGACAGCTCGGGATCGAGGTAGGCGTTCATCGAGTCGATCATCATCTGGTTCATCTGCTCGGGCGTCAGGTTCTCCTCGCTCGGAGACGCCGACGGCGGTGCGTCGCCCTCGGCGTAGACGACGAGCTCGGCCTTCATGCCCGACTCGGCGTGGCCGGTGATCGCGCAGTACAGCTCGTAGGTGCCGGGCGCGAGGTTGCCGAGGTCGAGCTCGTCGACCCCGCGTGACTGCAGATTGCGCGTCTGGGCTCCGGTCTCGCGCACCGCGAGGTTGTGCTCGATCGAGCCGGCGTTGACGACGTTGATGGTCACGTTGCCCTCCGGTGCCGCCAGCTCGCCGGTGATCGCGAACTCGGTGAGCTGCACATCGACCGTGGAGGACGCAGCGGCTGTACCACCGCCGCCGCCGTCGTCCTGGATGAGTGCGATCACACCAATCGCCACGACGCCGAGGACGAGCGCGATCAGCAGTCCGGTGATCGCCAGGAACACGCCGGCGCCGATCGGCGATGGCTTGGACGTTCCGGGCCGTGAGGGAGGGGTTGCGCCGGATGCCGGCCGCTCTTCGGTAATCGTCATGACGGGCATACTAAGCAACGGCCAGTGCCCGATCTCTGATTCGTGGAGCATTCGTTCCCGGATTCGGGACTTTGGTCACATTGTCCGATTCGGACGGCCGGCGGGACCATGGGACCTTGGACCCTGTCTCGGTGGGTTCGGCGGTCCGAAGATCGGAACCGAGGGAGAGAACGTCAGCCGTGCTCCCGTGGAAGGAGAGCCATGAAGCGAGTCGTGTGGGCCGTCGGCCTGATCGCCATCGCCGCGGCAACCGTCGCACTGGTGATGCGCTTCATCACGACTGACGAGAGCGAGCGCGCCGTAACGGGCGCGCCCATGGAGCGAGCAGAACCGCAGGCGAGAGCTTCCTGAGGGGGAATCGGACGTCGCGCGGCGCCCGCTCCCGCAACGGCCGGTGGGTACGTCCCACCGGCCGTTGCGCGTCCGGCTCGGTGTTCTCATCGGACGCCGGACCGGATCGCACGCAGGGCCGCCTCGTCGGACCACCGCGTCGGTCGGCCCCTTCGCTCCAGTTCGAGCGGTCCGCGTCGAGCCGGTCGACGACCGGCCGGTAGCGTCGCTTGGCATGCACATCGGCGTCGAGATCTTTCCCACCGACCAGACGATCGATCCGGTCCGGCTCGCCCGCGAGGTCGAGGACCGGGGCTTCGAGTCGCTGTGGTTCCCCGAGCACTCCCACATCCCGACCAGCCGGGTCACACCATGGGGCGGAGCCAAGGAGGCGCCGCCGCTGCCGGAGTACTACTGGCGGACCTACGACCCGTTCGTCGCGCTCGGTGCCGCCGCCGCGGTGACCACGACGTTGAAGCTGGCGACCGGGATCTGCCTCGTCGCCCAGCGCGACCCGATCCACACCGCGAAGGAGGTCGCCAGCGTCGACCGGATCTCGGGCGGCCGCTTCCTGTTCGGCGTCGGCTACGGGTGGAACAAGGAGGAGATGGCGCAACACGGCACCGCCTACGGCGAGCGGCGGGCGATCCTGCGCGAGAACGTGCTGGCGATGAAACAGCTCTGGACCGAGGACGAGGCGTCGTTCGCCGGCGACCACGTCACGATCGAGCCGAGCTGGGCGTGGCCCAAACCGGTCCAGACGCCGCATCCGCCGGTGATCCTCGGCGGGAACGCCGGCCCGAAGACCGCGGCCGACATCGCCGAGTTCTGCGACGGTTGGATGCCGATCGGCGGCCGGCACCCGCTGATCAAGTGGACCGAGATCGAGCAGGCCTGCGAGGCGATCGGGCGTGATCCGGCGACGGTCGAGATCGGCGTCTTCGGCGCACCGACCGACGAGGAGCGCCTGACCAAGCTCGCCGACAGGCACGTCGCCCGCGGGGTCTTCATGCTGCCGCAGGGTCCGGCCGACGAAGTGCTCGCCGCCCTCGACGAGATGGCCCCGCTCGTCGAGCAGATGAAGGACGCCTGACGTGACCCGTCTCGTGCTGCGCGGTGGAACCGTGTTCGACGGCACCGGTGCCGACGCTGCGGTCGCCGACGTGGCGTTCGAGGGCGATCGGATCGCGGAGGTCGGCGTCGGCCTCGACGGCGACGAAGAGGTCGACTGCTCGGGGCACCTCGTCGTACCCGGGCTGTTCGACTGCCACGTCCACTTCATGATGGACGGCAACCTCGGCGCCGGGTCCACGCTGTCCACCCCGTTCTCGCTCAACTTCTACGAAGCGGCCGAGCGGATGGCCCGAACGCTGACCTGCGGCATCACCACCGTGCGCGAGGCTGGCGGCTCCGACCTCGGGGTCAAGGTGGCCCAAGAGCGCGGGCTGATCGCCGGGCCGAGGATGCAGCTCTCGATCACGATCCTCAGCCAGACCGGCGGCCACGGCGACGACTGGCAGCTCTGCGGCGCCAACGTGCCGGGGCTGATGACCGAGCACCCCGGCCGGCCGCGCAACATCGTCGATGGTCCCGAGGAGATGCGCCACAAGGTGCGCGAGGTCATCCACGCGGGGGCCGACGTGATCAAGATCTGCACGACCGGCGGCGTGCTCTCCCCGCGCAGCAACCCGCACCACGCCCACTTCCGTGACGACGAGCTCGAGATGTGCGTGGCCGAAGCGGCGGCCGCCGACCGCTTCGTGATGGCGCATGCCCAGGCGACCGCCGGGATCAAGGCGGCGATCCGGGCGGGCATCCGGTCGATCGAGCACGGGATCTACCTCGACGACGAGGCGATCCAGATGATGCTCGACGCCGGCACCTACCTCGTACCCACCCTGGTCGCGCCGCAGGGCGTCCTCGATGCGGTCGAGCGGGGGATCGACGTCCCGGCGTTCATGGTCGACAAGACCAAGCTGGTGATGGAGGCCCACCACGAATCGATCCGGGCGGCGGCGGCGGCCGGCGTCAAGATCGCGATGGGTACCGATTGCGGGGTCCTGCCGCATGGCGAGAACCTCCGGGAGCTCGGGCTGATGCGCGACATCGGCATGTCCGATGCGGCGGTGTGGGTCGCCTCGACACGGACCGCGGCGCAGCTGATGGGCCTCCACGGGGAACTCGGCACGCTCGAGGCCGGCAAGCGCGCCGACGCCGTCGTCCTCGACGGTGCCACGCTCGACGTCGGCGACGTGCGGTCACGCATCCGACGGGTGTACCAGGACGGTGCGCTCGTCCACGCCGGTGGGTGATCACGGTGGTCCGGCGGCCCGACCACCCGATGCCCGCCGACGTGCGGGAGGTGCTGCTCGCCGAGGGACTGCTGGACGACTACGAGCGGCGGCCGCGATACCAACGCAACGACTACCTCGGATGGATCGGGCGCGCGAAGCAACCCGCCACGCGCCAGAAGCGCCTCGATCAGATGCTCGACGAGCTCCGGCGGGGCGGGGTCTACATGGGGATGGCACACCCTCCGTCGGCGCGGTCCTGACACCGATCGGCTTCGCCGGCGCCCATCCGATCGACGCGGTCGCAGATGCGCTCGCTCCCCGCTCGGGTCACGGCTCCTGCGGGCGACGGCCGACGAAGACGCGCCGGGGCGGGCGGTCCTCGGTGGTCTCCTCGGTGACGACGTCGGGTTCGAAACCGGCCTCGGCGAGCAACCGCAGCCAGGTCTCCTCGTGGAACAGGCCGGTGTGGTGCGACTCGTGTTCGATCGTGGTCGTCCCGTCGGCGTGCCGGAACAGGAACACGTAGTCGGTCGTCACCCAGTGGTCGGCCGGGTCTGGATCCCACGTCCATTCGAGGTAGCGCACGCCGCGCCCGTCGGGCGCGTCCGATCCGCCGTGGCTCGACATCGACAGGAACGTCTCGGCGGTGTGGTCGGGCATGAACACGGCGACCCCGCCGGGCCGGCAATGGATCCAGGCCGTCTCGATCGCCTCGCCGAGGCCCCACTCGGTGACCATGTACTCGATCGCATCGTGGGCGAACACGGCGTCGAACTGCCGGCCGAGCCGGATGGTCCGCATGTCGGCGCAGACGTGCTCGCACTCGGGATTCGTGGCGCGCGACACGTCGAGCATGTCGTCGGACAGATCGACGAGCGTCATCGCGAACCACCGCTTGAGGTGCGCCGCGTTGTTGCCGCCGCCGCTGCCGAGCTCGAGCACGTCGCCGACCTCGATCGATCCGGATGTCAGCAGGTCGGCGGCGTAGGTCGCCTCCTCCAGGTTGTCCGCGACCGGCGAGATCAGCGGCCACCACTGCGCGAAGTCCCGGTAGAAGCGGTGCTCGTCGGCCATCGACACCGATCGTACGGCAGCGGTGTTCGCTGGGCACCGGACGGCTGTCGTTCGCGGCCCGGCCGTCGGACGGCATGTCGACCCCGGTGTCCGCCGGGGCCGATTCGATCTGCAACGCTGGTCGGCATGGCCACCACCGATCCGCTCCCCAAGCAGCGCGCCGATGTCACCGTCGACGGGACGACCAGGACGATGGCGTACTACGACTCGGGCCGTGTCGACGGCACCGATCGCACGATCGTGTTCCTCCACGGCAACCCGACGTCGTCCTACCTGTGGCGCAACGTCATCCGCCACGTCGCCGCGCTCGGGCGCTGTGTCGCCCCCGACCTGATCGGCCAGGGCGACAGCGACAAGCTCGACGACTCGGGTCCGGAGTCGTACACGTTCGTCGAGCACCGGGCGTGGCTCGACGGGTTGCTCGACCGACTCGAACTCGGCAGCGAGATCGTCTTCGTGATCCACGACTGGGGATCGGCGCTCGGCTTCCACTGGGCGCACCGCCACCCCGACCGGGTCGCGGGGATCGCCTACATGGAGGCGATCGTGCAGCCGATCGCCTCGTGGGACGCCTGGCCGGACAACGCCCGCGGCATCTTCCAGGGGTTCCGCTCACCCGCCGGCGAGGAGATGGTGCTGGAGAAGAACCTCTTCGTCGAGGCGGTGTTGCCGAGCGCGATCATCCGCCGCTTGACCCCCGAGGAGCACGCCGAGTACCGCCGTCCGTTTGCCGAACCGGGTGAGAGCCGACGACCGACGCTGACCTGGCCGCGCCAGATCCCGGTCGAGGGCGAGCCGGCCGAGGTCGTCGAGATCGTGCGGGCCTACGCCGACTGGTTGAGCACGAGCGACGTGCCGAAGCTGTTCGTCAACGCCGACCCGGGAGCGATCCTGATCGGCCCGCAGCGCGAGTTCTGCAGGACGTGGCCGAACCAGACCGAGGTGACCGTCGCCGGCATCCACTTCATCCAGGAGGACAGCCCCGACGAGATCGGTGCCGCGCTGGCCGCTTGGCTGTCGCCCGGCTGACGATCGCCCGGCCGACCGTCACCTCCCGACCGTCACCTCTCGACCGAGATGTCGTCGGAGACGGGCGACGTGCCAGTATCGAGCGATGTCCGAGGTTCCGCTGACCGTGCCCGTTGGCGTGGTGGGACCGCCGCTCGGCCGGCGATGGTGGTTGGCGCCGCTCGGCGTGTTCGCCCTGAGCCGGTTGCTCACCGCGGTCGTGACCTGGTTCGCGACCGCCATGTTCCTCGGGTTCTCCGCCCAGGAGGTGCTGACCAACTGGGACGGGAACTGGTACGAGTACATCGTCGCCGACGGGTACCCGACCGAGACCGGGCTGGGCGGGATCATCCAGTGGAGGCGGACCGCGTTCTTCCCCCTCTATCCGGGGCTGGTCAGGGTGCTGGCCACGGTCACGCCCCTCGGCTACTCCGAGGCGGGTGTCGCGCTCTCCCTGCTCTGCGGTGCCGGTGCGATGATCCTGCTGTACCGGCTGGTGCGCGCCGAGTACGACGACGTCGTCGCATTGCGCACGGTCACGCTGCTGAGCTTCGCGCCGCAGGCGTTCGTGTTCACGATGGTCTACACCGAGGCATTGGCCCTGCTGCTGGTGGTGCTGGCGTTCCTGGCGCTCCGGCACAAACGCTACGGCGCCACGGCGGCCTTCGCGTTCCTCGGGGCGCTCACCCGGCCGACGGGATTCCTGATCGCCGTGCCGATCGCGATCGCCGGATGGCGCGACTACCGGTCGACCGGACGCCTCGCCCCACTGCTGCCGACGCTCGCCGCACCGGCCGGCTTCGCTCTCTGGGTCGGCTACGTCTGGCACCGCACCGGCGAGCCCACCGGGTACTTCCAACTCCAGCGCGAGTACTGGAACGCCGGCATCGACTTCGGCGCGGAAACGCTCCGCTCGGTCATCGAGTTCGTCACACTCGAGTGGGTCGACGCCAACGAGACCTTCGGCGTGATCGCTCTCGCCGCGGCGGCGGTCGCGCTCGTCGTCGGGTGGCGCATGCGGATGCGGCCGGAATGGTGGTGGTACACGCTGGCCAGCGTCGCCCTGATCGCGATGAACGCCCGCCAGGCGTCGGCCGGACGGTTCATGCTGCTCGCCTTCCCGCTCTTCGTCGTTCCCGCCAAGCGGCTGCGGACCGAGTACTTCACCCTGCTGGTCGCCGCGTTCGCCGTCCTGATGGGCGCGATGTTCATGGCCTCATCGGCGCCCAGCAACCGCTTCGGCCCCTGACCTCCGCGCTGCGAGGCACCGCGGGCCGCTGACCGGACCGGGGTCCGACCCGCGAACCGGTCAGCGGCGGCGTTGGTGGCCGGAAGTCGGGCCGAGCGGTGGCCGTGCCGACGTTGCCAGCGGCGTCCCCCGTTCCGGTGAGATCACCGCGTTCGCGTCGCGAACTCAGAGGCCCGCCCCACCGGGATCGCGACGCGAACGGAGGAACTACGGTTTGCAGTCGCCTTTCAGCTTGCCGCCGACGGTCGCCGCCGGAGCGACGGTGCAGGTGCCATCGCCCTTGGCCTCGGCGTCACGACCGATGACGACGTCGGCTCCGACGATGAGATCGCCGTCACCGGACTCCTTCACGTCACGCCCGATCGACGACGGCCCGACCAGCACGAGGTCGCCGTCGCCTGACTCCTTGACGTCGCGGACGACGGCGGCGCCGGCCTCGACGGTCAGATCACCATCGTCGTTCTCCTCGACGTCGCGGCCGACCACCCCCGCCACCACGACCGAGCCGGCGCCGGACTCCTTGACGTCGCGGGCGACGGTCGCCCCCTTCCCGACGGTGAGGTCACCGGCGTCCTTCTCCTCGACGTCCTTGCCCACCGAGCCATCGATGACCACCGAGCCGGCGCCGGACTCCTTGACCTTGCCGCCGACGGTCGCACGTTCGGCGACGATGACGTCACCGTCACCCTTCTGTTCGACGTCCTTGCCGACGACGCCGCCGGCCCCGACCGTGACCGTCCCGCCGTTGGACTTGACCTTGCCGGTCACCTCGCCGAACACCAGGACGTCGGCATCGGTGTCGAGGTTGCCGGTGAACACCGTCCCGGCCGGAACGACACATGGATCGTCGTCACCCACCGTCCCGCACGTCGCGAACGCGTAGTCGACGAACACCGCCGCGGTGCGGGCCGGGATCGAGAACGTGCCGGTCGCGTCGTCGAACGACGCGGTCCGCACGATGGGGTCGACCGATCCGGCGAGCACCGGGTGCAGGTACATCCCCGTCCCCGCCAGCGCACCGGCGGTGAAGTCGATCGCGTCGTCGGTCGGGTTGAACAGCGCTACCACGCCGTCGTGGACCGCATCGAGCACGACGGCACCGTCGCTCGGGTCGGCGATCTGCATCGCGATCAAACCCGGGATCTGCCCGGCGCCGGTGTTGAGGAACGACACCCGGTCCTGCACGTCGGCCGCGGTTTCGAGATGGAACAGCGGCGTGCTGGCGCTCACCGCCAGCCATTCCTGGGTCACGTCGACGTTGCGCACGATGTCGGCCGGGGCCGGCGTCAGCGCTGGGTTCGCCAGCAGCGGACCCTGGACCGGCCAGTTCGCCTGGTTCTTCTCCGCCACCGGGAGGCCGACGCCCCAGTTGTTCGACTGGAACGTGAAGTCGAGCCGGTTGAACCAGTCGCCGGAGTTGAACGAGTCGCGGTCGAGCGACTTCGACCGCAGCATGTCCTGGCCGGCGTGGAAGAACGACACGCCCTGGGCGAGGGCGACGACGGCGTTGCCGACGTTCTGCGCCCGCACCCGGTCGGCCATCGACGTCCCCACCGGGTGGTGGTACTGGCCGATGTCGAACAGGGTCTGGTTGTCGTGGGCGGCGATGTAGACGATGTTCTCCTGCGGGTCGGCGGTGTAGCCGGCCGGCGAGCCGTTGTAGTCGACCTGGTCGCCGCGGACGAGGTTGCCGTTCCGATCGACGAACTCGTAGCTCGCCAGGTTGCCCGCGAGCCCGACGCGGATCTGATCGGCCGACAGCAGCAGCTCGCTCAGCGCCGCCGGCTCGGACAGGCCGCCGTTGCTGTCGTACCAGAGCCCGTTGATGTAGCCCTGGTTGTCGAGCAGCGATTGCCCGTCGTCGAACGGCCCGCCGCCCCGGACCGCGTCGCGCAACCGGTCCGAGAACGTGCCGATCCCGGTCCCGGCCATGTTGAGCTGTGTCGCCTGGACGAAGCGGGCGTCGTTGGCCACCTCGCCGAAGTTCCAGCCCTCGCCGTAGAGGTAGATCGACGATCCGTCGACGCCGTCGTCGGCGAGCGTCAGCGCGTCGAGCGCGGCCCGCACCTCGAGCATGTTGGCCAGCGAGTGATGGCCCATCAGGTCGAAGCGGAAGCCGTCGACCTTGTACTGCTTGGCCCACGTGACGACCGAGTCGACCATCAGCTTGCCCATCATCGCGTGCTCGGTCGCGGTGTTGGCACAGCACGTCGACGTCTCGACGGTGCCCTTGTCGTCGAGGCGCTGGTAGTAGCCGGGGACGATGCGGTCGAGCACCGACGTCGGCGCCTGGCCGGCGGAGTTGGTGTGGTTGTAGACGACGTCCATCACGACCCGCAGCCCGGTGGCGTTGAGCGACCCGACCATCTCGCGGAACTCGACGATGCGCTGCGGCCCGTCGGGGTCGGTCGAGTACGAGCCCTCGGGCGTCGTGTAGTGGTACGGGTCGTAGCCCCAGTTGAACCCGTCGAGGTCGGCGGTCGCGGTGACCGCCGCCTGCTGCTCGTCGGAGTCGGGGGCGTACGTCGCGAGCACCGCGGGGTCGGGCTCCTGGCGCAGCGACGCGTCCTCCTCGATCGTCGCGATGTCGAACACCGGGAGCAGGTGGACGTGGCTCAGGCCGGCGGCGGCCAGCTCGGCCAGGTGCTGCATCCCGTTCGATCCGGTCTCGGTGAACGCGGCGAACGTGCCGCGCTCGGCTGCCGGGACGGTCTCGTCGAAGATCGAGAAGTCGCGGACGTGGAGCTCGTAGACCGAGATGTCCTCGGGCGCCGCGAGGTCGGGCTTGGCGACCGTGTCCCAACCGGCCGGCGCCAGCGCCGGGTCGGACAGGTCGACGATCTGGCTGCGGGCCGAGTTGGTCGACAGCGAGACCGAGTACGGGTCGGTGACGATGTTGGTCTCGACCGCGCCGGTCGCCGGCACGTAGACCTCGATCTCGAACAGGTAGTACTTCCCGTCCCACGAGCGCGTCGCCGGTCGCCGACCACACGCCGATGGCGGGGTCGAACGTCATCGGGGAGGTGGTCGACGCGGTCGCCGGGTCGGCGTCGTCGAACACGTGCAGCGTCACGTTCTTCGCCGTCGGCGCCCACAGCTTGATCGTCGGTACGCCCGCGTCCCACACGACGCCGAGGTCGGTGTCGGTGGCGTAGAGGTCGTCGAGCACGCCGGGGAGCTGGAGGCCGGTCGCGTCGATCCGTAGGCCGGCATCGACCGCCTGGACGGCCACCTGCCCGGTGAGGATCGACGGAACGTCGACGAGGGCGCCGGTGGGGAGCTTCAGCGTCGGCATGCCGGCGAGGTGGAGGAACCCGTCGACGCCGGCCGGGTACGGAGCGCCGGTGGCGAGCGCGATGCAGTCGCCGCCGTCGATGCCCGCCGCGCCGAGCGTCAGCCCGCCGGTCGGCGCGTGACACAGCGCGTAGTCGAGGCTCGGGTTGCCGGCGGCGGCCCAGGCGATCGTGTCCTCGGCAACCCAGTACGCCCGTTGCTCGTCGAGGTTGCCCGGCGCCGCGCCGGTGCCGACGATCGGCAGCACGTAGTGCGGCTCAGCGGGGTCGGATGGGTTCTCGCCCGTGAGCTGCCAGACCTCGTAGCCCCACGGGTCGAACGACAGGAACTGGTCGGGGCCGGGGTCCTTGGCGTCGCCGCGGTGGATGATGTACGCCAGCTGCGGCGCGCCGTCTTGGACCGGCACCTCGAACCGGGGGCCGAACACGTCGACGTCGGTCCAGCGGACCGGGTCGGTCCACGACGTCGGGCTGACCGCGCCCTCCCACACGTGGAGGCCCCAGAAGTCGTTGAAGTCGGGGCTCGAGGTGTCGCCATAGTCGCCGTCGTCGCGGTGGTAGTGGATGATCGCCGTGTCCTCGGCGGCGCCACGCGAGGGGTAGATCTCGGTGTCGCCCGACTGCTTCCAGACCGTCGGGACGTCGGCGGGGACGAAGCTCTCGTCCGGGCCGGGGTCCTTCGTGTCGCCGCGGTGGATGATGAAGTTCAGCGGCTGGCCCGAGTCGACGATCGGCACGTTCCAGTACGCGCCGTAGTCGTCGATGCCGTCAGGTACCCGCGGCGACGTCCAGCCGGTCGCCGCGCCCGGGTCGATCGCGTCGCCCCACAGGTGCAGACCCCAGAACGTGTTGAAGTCGGGGCTCGGCGTGCCGTAGTCGCCGTCGTCGCGGTGGTAGCGGATCGTGGCGAAGCCCTGGGCGTCGGCCTGGCTGGTGTAGATCGTCGCGTCGCCCTGGTTGATCCAGATCTCCGGGTTGGCGTCGGCGTCGAAGGACCGGTCGGGGTCGGTGTCCTTGCTGTCGCCCCGGTGGATGATGAAGTTGACCTGGCTGTCGGCGCCGCCGCGGCGGATCCAGGCGAAGCGGCCGAACTCGTCCTCGCCGAGGAACGGCTTGGGCGATGTCCAGTCGGTCACCTCGGAGGGGGCGATCGCGTCGCCCCACAGGTGCAGACCCCAGAAGTCGTTGAAGTCGCCGGTCGTGTGGTCGCCGTAGTCGCCGGCGGGCCGGTTGTAGTGGACGATCGCGTAGTCGAAGCCGGAGAAGCTCGGCGGCTCCTCGGCGCCGACGACCGCGCCGACCTTGGCCGAGGAGATCGCGCCGGACATGTTGTCGGCGATCGCCTTGAACTCGAGCGTCGCGCCGGCGGGTAGCTCGGACACGTCGTAGAACACGCGGTACGGCGCGTTGTCGTCGGTGCCGATGGGCTCGTACGGCGCGCCGTCGATCGAGACGGCGAACGTGACCTCGGTGTAGGCCGCCGACGAGAGCGACGCGCCGACCTCGACGCGACCGAGCACCTCGGCGCCGGCCGCAGGCGCGCGTCATCGTGACGACCGGCGCCGCGCCGGGCACGGCGATGCCGGCGTCGGCGCGGTACACCTTGCACGCCGAGCGCCGGGACGTCGACGGTCAGGTTGCCGGCCGCGTCGCTGGCGATCGCCGGGCCGGTGCCGGGCCAGATCTCGGTGAAGCCGGTCGAGGGCGAGTCGGTGTCGAACGTCGCCGAGTCGGCCGACTCGCTGTTGTTCAGCGCGACGACGTACTCGACCTGCTCGGTGCGCTCGATGCGGCTGAAGGCGTAGATGCCGGCCGATCCCTCGCTGTAGCGGTGGAGCTGGGCGCCCTGGGTGAGCGCCGGGTGGGCGTCGAGCAGCGCGCCGTAGTCGGCGAGCGTCTCGTACAGCGGGTGGGTGACGTCGAAGTTGGCGTCGGCGGTCGTCGCCGTCGTGCCGATCAGGTCGTCGTCGTTGTAGCTCGCGACGAGGCTCGGCATCATGTCCTGGCGGGCGTCCTGGTCGCCGCCGTCGCCGGTGAAGCCCTGCTCGTCGCCGTAGTACACGACCGGCATGCCACGCCCGAAGTACATCAGCGCGTGGGCCAGCTCGCTGCGGGCGACGAGCTCGGCGTCGCTCGCGCCCGGGTTGTCCTGCTGCATGAACAGCCCGATGCGGCCGATGTCGTGGTTGCCGAGGAACAGCGGCAGCGAGTACGCGTTGCTGTCGGCGTCGGTGTAGTAGTCGTCGGCGGCGTAGAAGCCGGCGACGTTGTCGGTCGAGCCGTTCTGGCCGGCGAAGTTGCGGGCGGTGCCCTGGAAGCCGAAGTCGAGCACGGCGTCGAGCGGCAGGTCGGTGCTGAAGCGGCTACAGGTACGGCACGTCGAAGCTGAACACCTCGCCGAACATGAAGAAGTCGGGCTTGCCGAGCGACGCGGCGTGGGCCTTCAGCTCGGGGCCGAACGCCTCCCAGAACTCGTCGTTGACGTGCTTGACCGTGTCGATCCGGAAGCCGTCGATGTCGTAGTCGGTGACCATGTCCTTGAAGACGTCGATCAGCCCGTCCTGCACCTCGGGCTTCTCGGTCCACAGGTCGTCGAGGCCGAAGAAGTCGCCGTACAGGCTGTTCTCGCCGGTGAACGTGCTGTTGCCGCGGTTGTGGTAGTTGGTCGGGTCGTTGAGGAACGCCGGCGACTTGACCGTCTCGTCGGCGACGGTGTCGAACGTCGGCGTGTACGGGAAGCTGATCGCCGGCGTCGACGCGTCGGGAACGTGCCGGTGCCGGCGTACGCGCTGTCGTCGAACGGCGCGCCGACGCTGTCGAGGTACGGCGAGTCGGCCTTGCGAGATGTACGGCGGGTTGTCGCCCTCGGTCGTAGGTGATCACGTCGCCGGTGTGGTTGGCGACGATGTCGAAGAAGATGTCGATGCCGAGCGCGTGGGCGTCGGCGACGAGCTGCTGCATCTCGGCGTTGGTGCCGAAGTGGGGGTCGATCGAGGAGTAGTCGATCTGCCAGTAGCCGTGGTAGCCGGCGCTCGTGCCGCCGGGCGTGCCCTCGCCCTGCACCCAGCGGTTGGTGAACTGCGGCGTCAGCCAGATCGCGTTGACGCCGAGGCCGTCGAGGTAGGGCAGCTTGGCGCTCAGCCCGGCGAGGTCGCCGCCGTGGTAGAAGCCCTTGCTCGTCGGGTCGAAGCCGTTGACCAGCGGATCGCCGGAGAGGTCGCCGGCCTCGTCGTTGGTCGGGTCGCCGTTGTCGAAGCGGTCGGGCATCACGAAGTAGAAGACGTTGTCCTGCGCGTCGACGCGCACCGGGGGCTGGACGAGCAGCTCGTCGCCGGGCTCGGCGGTGCCGCCGCCGGTGTCGACGGTGACCTCGTTCGTCGCCGGAGTCGTAGCGTGAACGTGATCGTGTTGCCGTCGACCGCGGTGAAGGCGACATTGCTGCCGGGGTAGCTCTCGGCCCAGCCCTCGTCGAGGGCGACCTTGAACTCGTAGGCGCCGGCGGGGATCTGGTCGGTGGCGAAGGTGTAGACGCCGTCACCGTCGGGGTCCTGCAGCCACGAACGCAGGCAGTCGGGTTGCCAGTCGCCCGGGCAGCCCAGCTCGGACTGGAAGCTCGCCGGCGACCGTGGCGATCGCCGAGTTGACGTTGTCGGTGACCCAGTTGCTCTTGTCGTCGAAGTAGAACTTGACGTCGGTCGCCGCGGCGAGGTTCAGCGGGATGTTGGCGCCGCCCGCGACGGCGTTGGCGCCGTAGTTCTCGTCCCACGAGTCGTTCAGCGCCGCCTTGTACTCGTACGCCCCGGCCGGAAGGCTGAACGTGCCCTGGTGGACGTCGTCGTCGGCGTCGTAGGTCAGGTGCGTGGCCGCGCAGTCGGGCTGCCAGTCGCCGGGGCAACCGAGCTCGTCCTGCAGGCTGCCGGCGATCGTGACCGTCGGGATGGCGGGGTCGACCGTGACCGCGACAGCGTCGTCGGCGGTGTCGTAGGTGAACGTGACCAGGTCGTCGACGGCCGAGGTGAAGGCAACGTTCGCGGCGGGGTACGCCGTGGTCCAGCCCTCGTCGAGCGCGACCTTGAACTCGTAGCTGCCGGCGGGGATCTGGTCGGTCGAGAACTCGTAGACCCCGTCGCCGTCGGGGTCCTGCAGCCACGACCGCAGGCAGTCGGGCTGCCAGTCGCCCGGGCACCCGAGCTCGGACTGGAAGTCGCCGGCAGCGGTGGCGATCGTCGAGTTGACGTCGTCGGTGACCCAGTGGGTCTCGTGGTCGTAGAAGAACTTGACGTCGGTCGCCGCGGCGAGGTTCAACGCGATGTTGGCGCCGTTCGCGACGGCGTTGGCGCCGTAGTTCTCGTCCCACGTGTCGTTGAGCGCCGCCTTGTACTCCCACGCGCCGGCGGGGATGTTGTACGCCGCTTGCCACACTCCGTCGTCGACGTCGAAGGCGAGCTCGGTGGCCGCGCACTCGGGCTGCCAGTCGCCCGAGCACCCGAGCTCGGACTGCAGGCTGCCGACGACGGCGACGCTCGCCGGGTCGGCCGTGTGGTCGGCGCGACCCGCCGAGGGCGTCACCGTGACGGTGAGCGCGACGGCGAGGACGCCTGCGACGATCGCTGACGTGCGGCTGTTCTTCATCTCGGATCCCCCCGATGAGTGACGAGCGTTCTACGGCCCGTCGCCGAAGTTAGATCAATCTGGTCGCGCCTTGCACGAGAACCCGGCAATCCGCAAGTTTCTTGCAGATTGCCGGGCCGAGCGAGGCGACGTCTCGGCCAGACTGCAGCCATGGACGACCAGGGCACCAGGGCCGATCGACCGTTGCGCGGAAGTTGCCTGTGCGGGGGCGTGCGGTTCGAGGTCACCGGACCGGTCCGCGACGTGTTCGCCTGCCACTGCTACCGCTGCCAGAAGACCTCGGGCAATTTCGTGGCGGCCACGGCGGCGCCGCCCGACGCGGTGCGCTTCGACGCCGACGCCCCGCTGCGCTGGTTCCACCCTGCCGACGACCCGAACGTGTCGTACGGGTTCTGCGAGCGATGCGGTTCTTCGCTGTTCTTCCGGGTCGAGGATGGGCCGGTCCGTTCGATCTCGGTCATGGCCGGCTCGCTCGACGGTCCGACCGGCTTGCGCACCACCGAGGTGTGGTTCGCCGCCAACGCCGCCGATCACGTGATCCTCGACCCGACCGTCGTCCACCACGCGACCCAACCACCACCGCCCCCGAGACCACCGACTGCATGACCAACGCGTGCGGGGCTCGTTCCGCACCGAGATCGCGCCAACGGGATCGTTAGCGTCACGGCCATGACCTGGTCGCAGCTCCTCGACGGCATCGACTTCGGGGAGGGTCCGCGCTGGCGCGGCGGCCGGCTCTGGTTCTCCGACTTCTTCCAGCACACGATCTGCTCGGTCGGCGACGACGGCGTGCGGCGGGTCGAGCTCGAGTACGACGGCCAACCGTCGGGCCTCGGCTGGCTGCCGGACGGCCGGTTGCTCTTCGTGTCGATGCTCGACCGCCGGCTGATGCGGGTCGAGGCCGACGGCTCGACCGTCGAGCACGCCGACCTGTCCTCGTTTGCCGCGCACGAGTGCAACGACATGGTCGTCGACGCGACCGGCAACGCCTACGTCGGCAACTTCGGGTTCGACCTTCACGGCGGCGGACAGATGGCGACCACGTCGATCGCCCTGGTGCGCGCCGACGGGACGGTCGAGGTCGCGGCCGTGGGCAGCGTGTTCCCCAACGGATCGGTGATCACCGACGAGGGCCGCACGTTGATCGTCGGGGAGACGTTCGCCAGCAGGTACACCGCCTACCCGATCGGCGACGATGCGACGCTCGGCGACCCGCGGACGTGGGCCGCGGTGCCCGGGTCGGCGCCCGACGGCTGCACGATCGATGCCGAGGACGCGATCTGGTTCTCCGACGCCGCCGGCCGGCGGGTCGTCCGGGTCCGCGAGGGCGGCGAGGTGACCCACACGATCGAGACGCCGCAGCCGACGTACGCCTGCATGCTCGGCGGCGCCGACGGGCGCACGCTGTACGTGCTCACGTGCGCCGACTCACATCCCGACCGTGCCGCCGGCGCCGCGACCGGCACGCTGCTCACCACCCGCGTCGACGTCCCCAAGCACCCGACCGCGCTCCCCTGACCCCGCCGAGCTCGCGCGCCAGGAGGCGCTGAGACGGTTCCCGGGAACGGTTCAACGAAGGACCCTGGTCATCGCAACGTCGTAGCGGGACGATCGGATCGATGGTCACCGATTCCCGATCCGATCCCGGCGCCGGTCCCCCGCCCGACCCGCCTCCCCAGCCTCCGCCCGCGCCGCCGGCCGCCCCGCCCCCGGAGCCACCGCCCGCCGCCCCGCCCCCGCGGCCCCCGGATGACGCACCTCCCGGCGAGCCGCCCCCCGGCTCACCGGAGCAGCCGCCGACGACCCCACCGCCCGCCCCGCCGCCCGCACCGACCGACGACAGCGGCGGCGGACCGGGACGCCCGCGCCGCGGCCGCCTGGCGATCGTCGCGGCCGCCGTCGCGGTGCTCGCCGTTGCCACCATCGCAGTCTGGCGGTCCAGAGATGACGGTGGTGGGTCGACCGCCTCGACCGTGACGACGGCCGAACCGCCGACGACGTCGCCGGCGACGACACCGATCACCACGACCGACGCGACGACCACCACGCCCACGACGACCACGACCTCCCCGCCCACCACGACGACCGCACCATCGACGACGACCCCACCCACGACGACCGCACCCACGACACCATCCAGCACCGTCCCAGCCACGCCCGAGGATCCGACGACCGCGTACGTGGGGCTCCGCTACCAGGGCACGCCGCCGGCGGGAATCGATTGGATCGGCGGCGCATTGCTCCCGGAGAACCTGGACTACGCGGTCTCGTGGGTCGACACACCGGACGGCGAGATGTTCTGGTTGGAGTGGACGACGCCGACACCGGCGGTCGACGGCACACCGGAGTTCGAGGTCATCGACGCCGTCCTCATCCCTCCACCCGTCGAGGTCGACGTGAGCGACATGGTGATACTCGGCGGGACACCCTGCCAGGTCGACGGCGTCGAACGCACCGGTGTCGTCGGGATCTTCCAGCTCAGCGGGACCGAGTGGTTCGAGGTGATGCTGCACGGTTGGTCGGCCGATCTGGCGACCGGGCAACTCGTGCCGCTCACCGGGTCGGTGCGCTGCATCGACGAGGGCTGGGGCGTGTAGCCGACCCGCGGGACCACCGAGCCCTCAGACCGCGTCGCGACGATGGATCCGATTCGCAGGCGCCCAGCCCTCGAAGGTTCGGTCCGCGTCGGCCACTCGCGTCCACCCCTCGCGCTCGGCGACCAGCCGATACCACGCGCCCGGTTCCAGCCGAGCCAACGTCCGGCTCGTGTCGCTCGGGTCGAGCACGTCGGTGGGTGCCATCACGTAGCACCACTCGGTCGGGCGCGCGGGCGGCGGCGCCGGGGACGGACGCTCGGGCGCGACCGGCGCCACCGGCGGGGGCCGGTCCGGCACCGGTCCGGGCGCGGCGGCGGTCGCCATCAGGGCGGAGGCGTCGACCGAGGCCTGCTCGGCCTCGGCCAGCGCCGCCGTCGCCGCCTCGAGATCACTCTCGGCCGAGCCGGTGAGGTCGAGGAGCTCCGCTTCGGCGGCGAGGCGGACGCCGACCACCTCGACGGACCACTCGGCCAGATCACCGATGACCACGGCCGCCCGGACCGCCGAAGCCAGATCCGGCGGGCCGGCATGCTCGACGTCGACCCAGATCGACGTGACGACCTGCGACCGGCGCGGGTCGACCTCGATGCTCAGCAACTCGGGGCGTCCGACGATCACCTCGGCGAGCGCGCGTTCGACTCGCCGCTCGATCTCGCCGGGCGCACGTCGGGTGCCGGGCCATGACACGGTGCGTTCCGCGACCACGCGCAGCGTGCCGACGTCGGCTCGGATCGACACCGGGTGGGCGCCCCACTGCGTCCGCCACCCATCGGCGTCGACGACGAAGCGCAGCGGGCCGTAGCCGTCCCGCGCGAGCTGTTCCAGGGTTGCGGCGTTCAGCGCCATGTTCGGATCTCCTGCATCAGGTCGTGGAGCGGCATCGCCGAGTAGCGAGCCGATGGATGTGCGTCGAAGTTCGAGTAGTCACGCCGATACCGGATCGGCACCGGCTCGGCGCGCTCGTGCTGCTCGCCCCGGTCGTCCCACCATGGGGAGCACCAGGCGTGGGTCCGGTCGAGTCGGATGCGCCGCCGCTGCAACTCGCTGAGCACCTCCGTCCGCATCTGGGTGATCCGCGTGATCTCGGCCCGGATGTACATCAGCCGGCTCGCCCAGAACTGCATCTCGGCGGCGATCTTGCCCTCAGCGATCAGTTGCGCGTCGGTCGGCGACATCTGGCCGCGAGCGACCGATACGACGATCCCGGCGATCCCCAGCGCGACGACCGCCGGCGCGGACGCCACGACGAGTCCGGCCGCAGCGATTCCGAGATCGGCGCCGGCGAGCGCCCGTTCGCCGAGCGCGTTGCCGGTCACGCCCCAGATCGCCTCGCGGACCTGGCGCTCGTACTCGCTCCGATGCGCCATCACGCGCCGGACGGCCGCACCGCGCGCCGCCCAATGACGGAGCTCCTCGTCCCACTTGTCGAGCTTCGGCGTCATCTGGCCGACGAGGCTGTTCCAGGCTGCGAGGTCGGCGTCGTATGCGCTGCAGACCGGTCGGTCCCTGTCTCGACGGCGTTCCTCGGCCCGCTCCTCGTCGGTCGCCCGCCGGATCGGAGGTTCGGTTTCGAGGATGTGTTGCGGGACGGCACCGATCGCTCCGACCGCGGCCGGCGGGGCATCGAGGAGGCCCTGCATCTGGGCCAGATCGAGCCGCGACCAGCCGCAACCGTGCTGCTCGTTGAGCTTGTTGAACTGATCGACGGCGGGACGGAGCGCCTGCATGCCACCGTCGATCTTCCCGCCGTACTCGTCCGCCGCGCTCGTCCAGCGTTCGATCTCGGCCTGCTTCTGGGTCATCGTCTGCCGCAGGATGCCGAGCGTGCGCATGTCGTCGCGGTGCTGGTAGTTGAAGTACTGCCCCGCGACGCTCACGATGGCACCGAAGCGGGAGAACCACGAGCTGGCAGTGCTCATCGCTCCCCGACCACCGGTGGACGCGCCGGCCCGGAGGGTGCCCCCGTGCGACGACGAGTCGGCGAGGAGTGCCGCGAGGCGCTGACGGGCGATGGCGCTCGTGGCGGTCCCTTCGATGAGCTCCCCGGCCGCCTTGGTGGTCGCCGACCCTGCGGACGCGGCGATGGCGGCGCCGGTCGTCGGAAGCTGGGCCGACGACTCGAGGCGCGCCGCCCACTCTCCCGCCGCGCGCAACTGGGCCTCGGCTCGGGCCTTCGACAGCATCGCGCCACGCCGGAGCACGGCGAGGTCGGCGAGCCGCTGGAAGCGCGCGCTGATCGAAGCGTGCAGGGCGGCGGCGTCCTCGCACTCCTCGGCCCCGCTCCCGCCCTCGCTTCGAGTGCCCATCGCCACGCCGACGATCGCCGCCGCGACCGCCGCGCCTCCGGCGACGGTCCAGGCGGTGTTCGAGCAATCGGACGGCGACGAACAGTCGTCGGCATGCGCGATGCCGGGCGCGGCGAGCGCGAAGAACCCGATCGCCAGCACGAGGACTCCGACGACGCGGCGAACGGTCACCCGAAGCCCCTGCGGAGATCCGGGGGAGGGATGGCCCACCAGCTGCGGGCCGGACGCCCGAGCCACTCCCGAACCAGCACGCCCAGCACGACCCCGTAGCACGCGTGGCCGACGACGCTCACGCCGATGAAGCCCGCCTGGGTGAGGTCGATGTCGAACAGGCTCGGGTACGTGATGATCGTCGCCGTCTCGAGGCCGAGCGCCCATGCGACCGCCCAGAACCAGCGCGCCCCACCGAACAGCATCGCGTACATCACGGCGAACGAGAGCCCGTTCCACACGTGATACCCCCAACCGGCCCAGAACGCAGCGGTCGTGTTCGGGTCGGTATCGAGCATCAGCCCGCCGAACGGTCGATGCGCACGGAACGGATCGAAGTCGGTCGGGGTGGCGACGAAGATCACGAAGCGCACGAGGTCGTAGGCGATCGTCGCGAGCAGACCGGCGACGACGCCCACCCAGACTCGTCGCAGCAACATCACCTTCCCGACTCGCCCGAACCACGCCATCAGCCCGATGATCACGAGCAGCGCGGGGAGGGCCACGAAGGAGATCATGAACGGCATCTCGATGACGCCGGCTGCGTGCAGGACCAGGGCGGCACCGGACATCGCTGCGCAACCGGCGATCAACAGGGCGAGCACGCGATCGTCGGCCGGCTGGACCTCGGTGATCGGGGGGACGGGTCGACGGTCATGGACGTCCCTCCGGTCGTGGCTCGGCGAGGAGGAGGTAGGCGATCACCGTCGACAGCGCCGTGGCGAAGATCATCCGGGGGGCGGTTCCCTCGCTGTTGACGGCGCTGCGGTTCGCGGTCCGGTCTCCGAACAGCGCGCCGATGTCGGAGAGGTTCCGGTGAACCAGCCAGAACACGAGCACCAACGGCACGACGGTGGCGAGCACCATGCACGCCCACCGCGGGAGCACGCGGTCGCGGGCCTTGGCGAAGGGGGCGACGAGCCGGTCCAGCCGTCCGCGATGGCGCACGGTGAGCACCCCGAGCCCGATCGGCACGCCGATCACGAGCAGCGACGCCCAGAGATCTTGCTGACCCCGCCAGCGGGTCAGGTAGAGAAACGCGACCGGTACGGCGGCGGCGAACAGCGCCCTGTAGCGCGGTGGGACCCAACCGAACAGATCACGGGCGACGGGCCGCGGACGCTGTGCCAGCAGGATCGGCACGAGGGCGACGGCGACGATCACGAGTGTGCTGAGGGGTTCACCCTTGAGCCGGAAGTCGAAGTAGGCGGCGAGCGCGATGAGCACGAGCGGGTAGGCGAAGCGGCGAGCATTGGCCGACGCCATGGCGCGCACGTCCGAGCGAGGGCGCGATGTTGGTGGCGCCGCCGGAGGAGGCGGCGAGGTGGATGGGGCCATGCCCGCGGCGACCTCCGATGCACTGACGGTTCGGGCCTATCCAACACGGGTGCGACCCGGTCGGGCCAGGTCCGAAGGACCCTGATCCCCCTGAGCGGGCGTATCGTCGTCCGAGATCGCGCGCTCCAGTTGCGCTCAGCGCAACGATCTCGCGGACAGAACAGGGGATGCCGGAGATTTTAGTTGCGATCGCAAGGATCTGCCCGTAGATTCCCGGTCCATGACTGCAACCGAAACCACCACCCTCCCCCTCGGCGTCGGCACCTGGACCGCCGACCCGTCGCACACGATGGTCGGGTTCACCGTCCGCCATCTCGGCCTCAGCAAGGTGCGCGGCCGCTTCGACGGCGTCACCGCGACCCTCGTCGTGGGCGCCGACCTCGCGTCGACCTCGGTCACGGCGACCGTCGACATGAGCACGGTCGTCACCGGGAACCCCGACCGCGACGCCCACCTCAAGTCGTCGGACTTCTTCGACGCCGAGAGCAACCCGACGATGACGTTCACCTCGACGTCGATCAGCGGCCAGGGCGACGAGTACGTGATGGCGGGCGACCTGACGATCAACGGGGTCACCCGGCCGATCGAGTTCGATGTCGAGTTCTTCGGCACCTCGGTGTTCCCGATGGACCAGTCGACCCGGGCCGGCTTCTCGGCGACCAGCACGCTCTCGCGCAAGGACTTCGGCATCGAGTTCAACGTCCCGCTCGGCGGCGACAAGGTGATGATCTCCGACAAGGTGGCGATCGAGCTCGACGTCCAGCTCGTCGCCCCAGCCGCCTGACCCAGCGCGACCAACCGGTTCTGTCCGCGGATCATTGCGCTCAGCGCAACGCCAGCGCGCGATTTCGGACGGAGCATCGCTTCTGTCCGCGAATCGTTGCGCCTCAGCGCTACGCCAGCGCGCGATTTCGGGATGGGTGAGCCCCGGCACGAGCCGGGGCTCGCTCGCGTCTACAGGACGTCGGAGCCGTACATGTGGCCGAGGGGGTCGGCGATCAGCTCGATGCGCTCGCCGTCGGGGCCGGCGAAGTAGAGCGAGGTCTTGTGCTCCCATACGTCGACGCCGGCCGCGTCGAGCTTGCCCTTCATCCGCTCCCAGTTGTCCTCGGGCATCGAGATCGCCAGGTGGTGGTGGCCGCCGAGCACCTCGGCGTACTCGGCGAGCCCGAGGCCGGGGAAGTCGAAGAACGCCAGCGCGTTGCCGTTGCCGATGTCGAAGAAGAAGTGGGTCGACCCCTCGTAGTCCCGGTTCTCGAACAGGTCGGTCAGCGGGAACTCGAGCAGGCCCTGGTAGAAGTCGATCGTCCGCTCGACATCGGAGCTGATCAGCGCCTGGTGGTGGACCCCGCGGGCGGTCGACGCCGGGCGCTCGGACTTCGGCCGGAGGTGCTTGGCACGCAGCTGCGCCCACTCGTCGACCCGATCGGGATGGTCGCCGTCGTGCGTCGAACCGAAGTGCGGGGTTTCCGTTGTCATCGCAACATTCTGCCACGACATCGACCCGACGACGACCCGACACGCTCCGGGGCCGGCACCGGACCGATCGGGCGCGCCGGCCTGTGCGCGAACCTGGACGCGTGGACGACCCGACCGCCGGCGCGGAGTGGACGATGCGCAAGTGGTCGGGTGCCCTCCACCGGCGCGTCGGGATCACGTTCACCGCGCGCGGCCGCCGCAGTCACGTGGGCGACGATCGACCCCGGTGCGGTCGTCGACGATCCGAGCGGCGGGCTGCGTGAGCTCCCCACGGCGGCCGTCGTGTGCTTCGTCCGCGGAGCGTGGTGGAACGCGATCTGGCTCGACGGCTGCACCCCGGACCTGCACGTCGACATCGCGATCCCGGCGGCGATGACGCGCACGACGGTCGAGACGATCGATGTCGGCCTCGACGTCGTGCGGACCGACGCCCGGGTCGAGATCGTCGATCGGGTCGAGTTCGAGCACAACCGCCCCTTCTACCCCCTCCACGTGATCGACCGGGCCGAGGCCACCGCGTCCGAGGTCGCCCGGCTGATCGAGGCGCGGGCGTTCCCCTTCGACGGTTCCCACGTGCGTCACCGATCGCCGCGCTGACCGGCGGGTTCGGTTCGCCGCCCGGCGCCGCCGGGTCCACCGTTCGTCGCCGCCGCCCGCGGCTGGCAGACTCGGTTCACACGAGAGAACGGGGAACGCCCATGGCCGTCATCGACACGACCGACGCTGCCGAGCGCGTCGGCGGCATCACGATCACCCCGCAGTCGCCGACGATCGGCGCGCTGATCGGCGGGATCGACCTCGGCGGCGAGCTGACCGACGACGTGATCGGCGCCGTCCATCGGGCGCTGCTCGACTGGAAGGTGCTGTTCCTCCGCGACCAGGACATCACGACCGAGCAGCACCTCGCGTTCGCCCGGCGGTTCGGCGAGTTGGAGGTGCACCCGTTCGCCCCGCACAAGGACGGGTACCCGGAGGTGCTGGCGATCACGCACGATGCCGACGCCCCCGGCCAGGAGAACAGCTGGCACTCCGACGTGACATGGCGGCTCGAGCCGTCGCTCGGCTCGGTGCTGCGGATGATCGAGGGACCGGCGCTCGGCGGCGACACGGTGTTCGCCGACATGTGCGCGGCGTACGACGGGCTGCCGCAGCGGATCAAGGAGCGGGTCGACGGCCGGGTGGCGCGGCACGACTTCCCGCACTTCCGCCGCCGACTGCGCAAGAACGGCGCCACCGACGAGCAGATCGAGGCGTTCGACGCCGAGTACCCGAACCCGCAGCATCCGGTGATCCGGACGCATCCCGAGACCGGCCGCAAGGGCATCTACGTCAACGCCGCGTTCACCCAGGAGATCGTCGGGATCGACCCCGACGAGAGCCGCGAGCTGCTCGGCATCCTCTACCGCCAGGCGGCGTTCCCCGAGTACCAGGTCCGGTTCCGGTGGGAGCCGAACTCGATCGCCTTCTGGGACAACCGCGCGTGCCAGCACTACGCGGTGTCCGACTACTGGCCGAGCGTCCGTCGGGTCGAGCGGGTGACGATCGTCGGCGACGCGCCCTACTACGACCCCGACCAGGCGCCGGCCGAGACTGCCGAGCGCCCGTTCCGCGGCGCACTCGAGCGCTGGTCGAAGAGCTGACCAGGCCGCTTCCCAGGGCGCTGCGGTGATCGGGGCTGCCGGCCCTCGGTACATTCTCCGGTGATGAGTCGCCTCAGCGCAGTCGGTCGATGACGGTCAGGGACGTGCTGTCGATCGGGCATCCGATCCTGCGCCAGCCGGCGCGCCCGCTCACCGCGGAGGAGATCCGGTCGCCCGAGACGCAGACGCTGATCGACGACATGATCGACACGATGCACGCGGCCAACGGTGCGGGCCTCGCCGCCAACCAGGTCGGCGAGCCGGTCCGCATCGCGGTGATGGAGGTGACGTCCAACCCGCGCTACCCGTACAAGCCGCCGATCCCGCTGACCGTCGCGATCAACCCGACGATCGAGCCGCTCGACGACGAGCTGGTCGAGATCAACGAGGGCTGCCTCTCGGTGCCGCTGCGCGGGAACGTGCTGCGCCACGTGACCATCCGGGTCGGCTACCTCGACCGCGACGGCGTCGCGCACGACGAGGTCAAGCGCGGGTTGACCGCGGGGACGTGGCAGCACGAGTGCGACCATCTCGACGGCGTGCTGTTCGTCGATCGGGTCGCCGACCCGTCGACGCTGGCGACCTGGCCCGAGTTCGAGGCGTTCCACCGCGACGCGTTCGTCGAGCGGATCACCGCGTTCGTCCAGCGGGTCGGCTCGTGACCGACGGGGGAAGCGACGGAGCGATCGCCGGCCTGCCGATGTACGACTGGCCCGAGGTCGAAGGGTTCGTCGACGAGCTCTGGGCAGCGATCCGCGAGGAGCTGGTGCGGCATGGCATCGACGCGCCTGCCGCGCTCAGCCGGCCCGAGAACCTGGAGAAGATCTGGCGCGACCCGGAGATGATCATCGGTCAGGTGTGTTCGCTCAACCCGGTGCGCGACGGGCTCGGCGAGGTCGAACCGCTCGGCACGCTCGTCTACGAACCGCCGGCCGGCCTGCCCGATCCGGAGCCGGGGAGCTACTACTCCGTGATCGTCTGCCGGCGCGCCGACGCCCACAGCCCCGGCTCCCGCACCCCCCGAGCGGTGGTGCGACGACGGGATCGCGCTCGGCCGTCGCCCGCACTCGACCGGTTCCGAGGTGCCCGCATCGCCGTCCAACGGCACCGACTCCCAGTCGGGGTACTGGAGCCTCGGGCACCACGTCCGCGGCCGGATCGCCGACCGACCGCTGTTCGGGCCGACCCTGTTCACCGGGAGCCATCGGGCTGCGATCCAGGCCGTGGCGGACGGCCGGGCCGACCTCGCGGCGATCGACGTGCACTCCTGGCGGCTGGCCGTCGACTACGAGCCGGCATCCGAGGAGCTGGCGATCATCGACACGACCGAACCGACGCCGGGTGTCGTGTGCGTGACCGCGTGGGAGCGTTCGCACCTGCGGGATCTGCTGAACGACGCGATCGCCGCTGCCGTCGATCGGCTGGCCGGCACCGACGCCGCCGCCGCATTGCACATCTCCGGGTACCGGCGGCGCACCCTCCCCGACTTCCACGTCGTCTCCTCCCGCGTCGCCGACACCACCAACGGCCCGCCCTGGCACGCCTGACGCCGCCCCCACCGCCACCCCCCATCCGCCACCCACGTCGTTTGCGTCGCGGATTCGGCGGACCACGCGCTCACAATCGCGACGCAAACGGCCTGAGGGCGGCCCACGCCCGGACCATCGCCCCACCTCCTCCGTCCCACCACGTTTGCGTCGCGATCCAGGTGAGTCGGTCTGCTCCACCATCGCGACGCAAACGGGGATGGGCTGGGCGTGACACGATGAGCGGGTGGAGCGTGGGGCGCCGGTCGAGTCGAGTGACTGGACGACCGACGCGTGGTGGGCCGGCACGCGGGCGCCGCTGACGCAGGCCACCGGGCTCGATCCGGCGGCGTACACCGACGACCGGTTCTTCGCCGTCGAGCAGGAGCGGGTGTTCGAGCGGGCCTGGGTCTGCGTCGGGCTGGCCGCTGACATCACCGAGCCGGGACGCCTGCTCGTCCGGTCGCTCGGCTCACGCTCGATCGTCATCACCCGATCGGCCGACGACGGCATCGTGCGCGGGTTCCTCAACTCGTGCCGCCACCGCGGTACCGAGCTCGCCGCCGCCGACTGCGACATCGGGTCGACGATCCGCTGCCCGTACCACCGCTGGGGCTACGCGACCGACGGCCGGCTGATCGCGACGCCGCGCTTCGAGGACGTCCCGCGCGAGGGCTTCGATCGGGCCGACCACGGGCTCGTGGCGGTCCGCGTCGAGACGTGGGGTGGCCTGCTGTTCGCCTGCCTCGATCCGGCCACCGTCCCGCTCGACGTGTGGCTCGGCGATCTCCCCGCACGGATGGCGGGATACGGACTCGACCAGTGGGTGCCGGTCGAGTCGCGGCGGATCGAGATCGCCGCCAACTGGAAGCTGATCAGCGAGAACTTCCAGGAGTACTACCACCTCACCTGGGTGCACCCGGAGCTGGCCAAGGTGTCGCGGGTCGCCGATCACTACCGCTACCAGGGACCGGGGATGTACTGCGGGCAGACGACGACACCGGTGTCGGCCGACGACCGTGACGATTGGCTGCGGATGCCGCCGGCGCCCGGTCCTCGACGAGTCCGATCGGTGCAGCGGGCGGTTCGTGGCGATCTTCCCCAACGTGCTGCTGTCGGTGCTCCCGAACCACGCGTTCGTGATGCGGCTCGACCCGTCCTCGGTCCCGGCGCGACCAGCGAGTCCTGCACGTGGCTCGTCCCGCCGACGACCGGCGAGCTCACCGCCGAAGACATCGGGCCGACCCGCACGTTCTGGCTCGACATCAACGGCGAGGACATCGACATCGTCGAGCGCGGCCAGCGCGGGCTGGCTCGCGGCGCGGTGCCCGCCGGGCCCGCTGGCGCCGCGGTTCGAGGAGCCGCTCCATCGGTTCCACAACATGCTCGCCGACCATCTGACCTCGGATTCGATGGACGACGTGCAGATCCCGGCCGGTGACGGACCCGACGATCGGTACGGGACCGGCGTCAACCCCACCCCACCGGCGATCGACACCCAGCGGGTCTGACGTCCGGGCCAACGGAGAGTTCCGGCGCGACCGCCGCAGCCGCCGCGGAACCGACCGGGCCCGGCGTCAACCGCCGACGAAGGCGATGAGCCGGGCGTCGAACTCGGCCTGACCCTCGCGATGTGGCCAGTGGCCGGCGGCGTCGATCACGAGCAACTCGGCCGGCGCGTCGAATCGGGCGACCGACCGCTCGTACGGCTCGAGGTCGCCACCGAAGTCGGCGCCGCCGGCGACGAGCAGCCCGGGGCACGCGACGCGGAAGTCGTTGATCGGGTCGGGCTTGAACGACAGGTCGCGGTACCACTGCAGCGCCTCGTGCAACACCGCCCGATCGGCGAACCGCTCCTTCGCCCCGGCGACCGCTGCGCCCCTCGCCGCACCCCGCCAGCCGGGCGCCCACCGTTCGTACAGCGTGTCGATGTAGGCGAGGTTGTTGCGGGCAGTCCGCTGGTCGGACATCGGCGCCTTGAAGTAGAAGAAGTGGCGGACCGCCCACAGCAGCCGCAGCGACGGCTTCATCGAGGCCGGATGGGGGATGGCGATCGGCACGATCCCGGCAACACGATTTGGCGCCGACGACACGGCGCTCCAGACGCACGCCGCCCCCCAGTCGTGCCCGACGAGGACCGCTGACTCGAGCCCGAGCGCGTCGAGCAGGTGGACCACGTCACCGCCGAGCTCGGCCCGCGAGTACCCGCGACCGGGGGCGAACGTATCGGGGTGGTAGCCCCGAAGGTACGGCACGACCGCTCGATGTCCGGCCGCGGCGAGCGCGCTCGCCGTGTCGCTCCACGACTCAGGACCGTCGGGGAACCCGTGGAGCAGCACGACCGGCGCCCCGTCCCCGACGCTGGCGACGCGCACGTTCCGCCCGTCGTGGGCGATCGTCTCGAAGTTCATCGGTCTCCCTCGGGGCGAAGTCCCGGCAGCAGGGTCACCACCAGATTGTCCGCGTGGCGCTCGGCACCGCGTGTCCACCGATTTCGCCGTCGGCCAATCCTAATCTCACTCGACAATCCCGCCCGCCCCACTCCTGCCTCCCGAACCTTCCGGTGAGAGGTGAGACCAGGGGGTGGTCTCACCTCTCACCGAACCGGGTGCGGGCGGCGCTCCGGTGAGATCTGGAGCGGGCAGGTGGTCTCACCTCTCACCGGAGGGAGTCCGTGGGGTGGGGACGGAGGGCTCGTAGGCTGGCGGATCGAGATGGACGGACTGCTGCAACGGATCGGGGAGCGCACGGCGAAGATCGTCGTCGTCGGGCAGGGCTACGTCGGGCTGCCGGTGGCGATGCGCGCCGTCGAGGTCGGGTTCGGCGACGTCGTCGGGTTCGACGTGTCGGCCGAGCGGGTGAAGGCGCTCCAGGCCGGCGAGAGCTTCGTCGGCGACATCGGCGACGCAACCGTCAAGCACGCGCTCGAGCACGGCTACCTCCCGACCGCCGACGCCGACGACCTCGCCGGCTTCGACGTCGCGGTGATCAGCGTCCCGACCCCCCTGCGCGACGGCGCTCCCGACCTCGCCTACATCGAGGACGCCGGCCGCACGCTCGGCGCCCACCTCCGCCCGCGGCGCCTGCGTCGTCCTGGAGAGCACGACCTACCCGGGCACGACGACCGAGCTGCTCGCCCCGATCCTCGAGGAGACGTCCGGGCCTCGGCCCCGGCGAGTACCGGCTCGGCTACTCCCCCGAGCGGATCGACCCGGGCAACACGACGCACACGTTCGTCAACACGCCGAAGGTCACGAGCGGCGTCGACGACGACTCGCTCGCCGCGGTCGACGCGTTCTTCGCCGCCCTGGTCGACACGACGGTCCCCGTCGGCTCGCCCGCCGAGGCCGAGCTGGTCAAGCTGCTCGAGAACACGTTCCGCCACGTCAACATCGCGCTGGTCAACGAGCTGGCGATGTTCGCCCGCGAGCTCGGCGTCGACGTGTGGCGGGCGATCGACGCCGCCTCGACCAAGCCGTTCGGCTACATGCGCTTCACCCCCGGCCCCGGCGTCGGCGGCCACTGCCTGCCGATCGACCCGAGCTACCTCGCCTGGCGGGTCAAGCAGCACCTCGGCCACACGTTCCGCTTCGTCGAGCTGGCCAACGACGTCAACGAGCACATGCCCGACTACGTCCACACCCGCGTCACGGCGCATGCTCAACGCCCAGCGCAAGAGCCTCAACGGCAGCCGGGTGCTGCTGCTCGGCCTGGCGTACAAGCGCAACACGAGCGACTGGCGGGAAAGCCCGAGCGTCGACGTCGCCGAGCGGCTGGCCGAGAGCGGCGCCGAGGTCGTGTTCTGCGACCCCCACATCCCCGAGGTCAACGCCCTCGACCTGCGGTTCCCGCTCGTCGAGTTCGGTCCGGCCGAGCTGGCCGCCGCCGACATCACGATCGTGCTGGTCGACCACGACGAGTTCGTACCGGCCGACGATCGCCGACCACGCCAGCCTCGTGTTCGACACGAAGAACCTGATGCGCGGCGTCGAATTCACCGGCGAGGTCCTGTGAACAATCTGCCTCAAGGCCATACACAGCGGTAGCGTTTGGGTCGTGGCGAGCGGCGAGAACGGTTACCTGACCCCTCCCTTTGGCGCAGGCCGGGCCACGTTCGTGGTTCGTTGTCCGACGGCAGCGGTGCGCGATCTGGTCAAGGCGCTGTTCGCCGACCTTCCCGACGGGGACCCGGGCGCCACGCCGACACTGATCGTCATCGCCGAGGGCGACGAGGGGCACTGGTCGGTGCAGGTCGGCGACGGACGGTCCACGAACGCGCAACAGATCAATGGGGCACTGGCGGCGGCAGTCACGGGTGTGAGCAGGCTGGCCCTGGACTCGGACCCGGATCGGCTCCACCTTCACTGCGCCGCATTGTCCTTGGAGGGGCGCGGCGTTCTGATCTCGGCCGACCCTGGCACCGGTAAGACCACCCTGGCGGCCGCACTCGCCGGAAGGAAATGGACGTACACGTCCGACGAGATGATCGCGCTGTCGATCGACTCGCCGACTGCAACCGGCTTCGCCAAGCCCCTGATGATCAAGCCCGGCGGCGGCCAACTGGTTCCTGAGCTAGCCGATTTCCGGGTGTCGCTCAACCCGGACGACGATCGGTGGTGGCACATTCCGGCGAGCGCGATTCCGGTCCCGATCGCCGCCGAGGTCGAACCGGTCGTCGTGGTCATCCTGGAGATCCGCCCCAACCAGTCGTTCTACGACCCACCTGTCCCCGTGCCGCTCCACCCCGCTGACGCAGTAGTCAGCCTCATGGGCCAGACCATGGACGCCGAGCGATTCGGCCCCGAAACGGTGTACGTCCTGGCCCAGCTCGCCGGCCGGAGCCGGTGTGTCTCCCTCCCGGTAGCACCCCTCGCCGACTCGACTGAGCTCATCGAGCAATTCGCGCGGGAACGAAGTGAACCCCTCGAGGTTCGTCGCCTCCCGAGCCACCGCGAACCGGTCGACGGGTGGCTCGTGCCGGACACCGTCCGTTCGGTGGCCATCGGTGATCGAGCGGTCGTACACGACACCGACGACGGCGCAATCGTGGCGCTCGACGAAGCGGGCACCGGTGTCTGGTGGGCACTCCACGGCCTCGCACCGGATTGGTGGCCGCTCGACGCATTGACGTCCCCCGGCACGATCTCGTTCCTCGAACAACTCTCGTCCCACGGGCTGATCGCTCGTGCACCCGTTGGCGAGCCGACCGGAGAGTGATGATTTCCGACACGATGGTTGCCCCGGAGGCGTTTGACTCGTCGACGCCGAGGTTCCGCAATGACGCGCTTGTCCGCCGCTACGACTCCGAGGCGGTCGCATGGTCACCGGCCGGGATCGAGCCCGTCCACCTCGATCCGGTTGCCGCGCTCCTCGTCACGTTCCTCGATGGCGAGACCGCTGTCGGCGAATTGGTGGCAGACGTCGCAGAAGCCGTCGGCGTCCCCGAGGCGGTCGCCCGCAACCGGATCCGCGGGATCATCTCGGTACTGGACGACGGCGCACTGCTCGACTCATCACCAAGCCAGGAGGCCGAAACCGATCTCGGCATCTTCCCGGCCCCCCGCAACCATTGAATGTTCGGCTCCAGCGGTTCCGTGGGAACCGAGGCGGTCGACCTGGACATCACCGGGGCACGCGTCAGGGTGCTGAGCGACCACCCCGACGTCGCTCAACAACTTCGGACGATCCTCGCCGGTCATCTGACCGAGGAGCCGGCGGACCCAGGATTCATGATCCAGGCTCCGGACAACCCGGGAGCGCTCCACGTGCTCGTCGATCATTCCGGCTTCGTGCTTGCCCGTACCCGCACCGCCGCCGACAGCATCGCCGTCCTCCTCAGCCACCTCGGGGCATTGCTCCAGCCACCGGACGACACCGTTCGCCTCCGGATGCGGGCGGTCGTCGGCCCAGATGCTCGTGCGGTCCTCACCGGCTTTCCGTTGTTCAGCTCGCCACCGGCGATCGAGGGTCAACTCTCACGTGTGTCGCACCGGATCGTCGACCGCCTCGTGGTCGACATCACACCGGCAGGCGAACTGGAGATGACGCCGGCACCGTGGCTGGACAACGACAACGACAACGACGGCGACATACGCGGCCACCTGCGGCCCGACGGTCGGCGGATCGAAATCCGGTCGATCATCGTTCCGAAGGCAGGACCCGACGTTCCGTCGCGTGCCCAGGTCGTCGCCTTCCTTGCCCGGGCACTTGCGGGCACGTCCCGTGACGTTGCGATGTCGGTTGCAGAGCGACTCGCCGACAAGGACCCGGCGGCGGTCGACGTAGAAGACAGAAACGGCGTCTACGAAGCCCTCAGCGTCTGAGACCGCGCTCAGTACGCGTCGGTGAGGCAGGCGTCGTCCTCGGCGCAGGTGAGGAACATCTGGAGGAAGATGCTGCTCGGCGTCGGGCCGGTCGACGCACAGAGTACGCGTGGCATCGCAACGGTCTTTGCAGTGCCGCCGACGAGCCCGGTGGTTGCGGTGGCCAGCACCGAGCTCCCACAGTTGTTTAGCAGCACCTTCACGGTGATCACGCACCAGTCGCTGCCACCTGGGATGGTGACCGCCGCAATGCCGTTCGGCGGTGGGCTGTTGCCCTTCCACGTGTCGGGCGGGCACTCGCCGTTGTTGCCGAAGTTGAACGTGGGGACGCGGGGGCCAGCTGGCTGCGTGCCCGGCGCGCTCGGATTCGAGTCGTAGACGGTCTGACCGCAGTCGCCCGTGAACGGCCACTTGTACTGCACGAACTTGTACACCGGTGAGGACGTGTCACCCGAGATGCTGAATCCGTTGCAGTCACACGACGTGTTGCGCTGGCCCAAGAAGTAGTTCGTGATCGGCCCGGTGCACTGTGCGGCGTACACGGGGGTGCCGCCCAACGACGTGATGCTCGGGGTTGACCATGCGGCCACACCGACGCCGACCGCAGCTGCACCCTTCAGCAGCTTCCGTCGATCGACGCGCGACGCGCCTCCATTGCCTTCTGTTCCACCGTCCACGCCCATTGTTGCTCCTCAGCAGTGCCCAACTTGGATTTCCGGAGTCAAGTCTGGCCCATCCGAGACGATCACGCAACCTGAATCACCAGGCCAGGTGTCACCCGAGCAGGGCTAGATTGGCTGGAATCAAGCCCATCAGCCCCCCTGAGTACCGGCAGCGACCCACCCCGCGGCGAACGGTCGGCGATCGAGTCATCGTCGCACGGCCCTCCGATGGCACGCCCCTCGTGCTCAACAGCACGGCCGCATCGGTGTGGCACGAGCTCGTCGACTGGCGCAACGGACCCGAACTCGAACGAACGCTCGACGGGCTGTACCCCTCCGTCGCTTCCGCAGCGAGGCACACCGGGCTCAACGATGTGATCACACGACTCATCGACGAGGGCCTCATTGAACAACGACCTGCGTAGCGCACGCCTGCTCCGCGCCGCGGTCGGGGCCGGGGGCCCGGTCGAGCCGGCCGCGAACGACTGGGCACGCTGGGTCGACCTGGCACGCGACCGAGCGCGTGCTTCCCCTGCTACACCACATCGCCACCTCGACGGCGACCGGCATCGGCGAGACGCAGCTCGCCGAGGCGACGGCGATTCAGCTCGACGTGATGGGGACGATGGTCGGCTTCGAACACACCCTCCTCGAGATCGCCATGTTGCTCGAGCGGCACCGCTACGCGTTTGCGGTGTTGAAAGGCGCGGCAACTGCGCATCTCGACTATGTAGATCCATCCCTTCGCCAGTTCGGCGACATCGACTTGCTCGTGTCGCCACATGACTTCGCCGCCGTCAGCGCGCTGTTGGACGACCAGGGCTGGAGACGCCCGTACACGCTGCCCCGTCATCATGCGCAGTTCACACATGCGATCACGTGGCGCCGACCTGGCCGGGTCGAGGTCGACGTCCATCAGCGGATTGCCCACCGCGCCGTCGGCCAGCTCGTCCCAACCTCGGAGCTGCTCACCGACGCCGCGATGTACCGAATCGCAGGCTTCGAGTTGCCGGCGCTCTCCCGCACTGATCGGTTGATTCACGCCGCACTCCATGCGATGTCCCGCGGCCCCTACCGTCGACTCTCCAGCACGGCCGACGTGCTCGTGCTGGTCGAGGCGAGCGCGACATCCGCGGCCGCCGTGCTCGCCCACGCCGACGTCTGGAAGGTTCGATCACTCGTCGAACACGCAATTTCGTCGAGCTATGAGGCGGCGCAGTTGTCGATTCCCGGAGATTGGCGTGTCGCCATGCGGCAGCCCTACACGGGGCGCGATCGGCTCGTCGACCACGCGTACCTCTCACCTCGGCGCCGCGCCGCAACCGAGGAGCTTGCGTACCTCCGACTCCTGAGTGGGTGGAGGAATCGAGCGCTGTACCTCCGCGGATACTTCGCGACCGGCCCGGACTACGCAGCTCGCCGCCGGCGATCTGGTCCAATCGCTCAGGGACGGTACCTTTGGTCACGGATCCGTTCCGACGGCGGACGCTTGACCCGTTGACGTGCGCGGATCCCGCCGCCGAGCAGTACCGGGCTCGCCGTCAAGTGATCGTCAAGGAACCGTGTCGAACAGAGGGTGCCGATGGGAACTGGCGCCTGGTTGCTAGCGTTGTGCGCTGAGCGGATCGGAATCTGAGATGAACGAAAATCGCGACCCTCGGGGCGATCAAACGCAGGTGGTGGGTCATCGTGCTGTTCGTGGTCGCCGGCGCGCTCATCGGCGCACTGCCGCAGCCGAATACCGTCGAGGAGGAGGAGGTCGAGCGGACGTTCACGGCGACCCACACCATGCTGTCCAACCAGTCCGCCGACGGTTCGGCGACGACAGTGATACAGCCCGGCCAGGTCACGCTGTTCGCTACGACGGGTGAGGTGCCACGTCGTGCGGCCGAGGAGCTCGAGTTCGACGGGAATCCGGCCTCCCTCGCCAGCCAAGTGCTCCCTGAGTTCGACTTCTCGTCCGGTGGGCTCACGCTGACCGTGACCGGCAGCGACCCCGAGCGTGTCGTGGCGGTCGCCGACACGTTCGCCGACGAGCTCGCGTCGTACCTCGTCGAGCGGCAGGATGTCATCTACGAGGAACGCCTGGCGGCCGCCCTCGAGCGGCTCACCGAGCTCGAGGTCGAACTGACGCAGATCACCCGCGACCTGGCCCGGAGTCGAGGAGGATCCGATCCTCCTTGCACAGCAGAGTGCGATCTCCCGGCAGTACAGCGTCGCGTTCGAGCAGAGCGAAGCGTTGCGGCCAACCCACCCCTGATCGGCTTCACGACGCTCGAACGCGCCCAGGCGGTCGAGATCACCGACCCGTGGGCTCGCTGCGCCGGCGTCCCGGACCAGCCGTGCGTTCCTCGGTGCCCTCGTCGGGGCAGCGGTCGGTCTCGGCGTCGCGCTCCTGCTCGGACGCATCGACCGCAGCTGCGAACTCGCGAACAGGCCGAGGTCGCGACCGACATGCCGAGCCCGCGTGCTGATCCCGAAGGTCCGCGACAGCGACCGCGACCAGCTCGTGGTCGCCTCCGATCGCCACGATGCGCTGTCCGACTCCTACCGAACCGTCCGCAACGTCGTCGCGTTCGTGCAGGGGCCGGCCGAATCCCGCCAACGTGCGCCGATCACCCTCGTCGTCTCGCCGAGTCCGGGCGACGGCAAGACCTCACTCGCCGCCAACCTGGCCGCCGCCACCGCCGAGTCCGGCCAGCGCACGATCCTGGTCAACGCCGACTTCCGCCGGCCACGTCTGACATCGGTGTTCGGCCCGGAGGCGGGGGAACCGCTTCCGTTCCTCCTCGAGGACATCGACGCGCTCGGCACGCGCACGTTGCTCGGCAAGTCTGGCGTCGAGCGGTTGAGGCTGTTCGACCTCGTCAGCGTCGACGCGTCGGCTGGCGAATTGGTCCGGGCGACCGCCAACAAGCTCGACGAGCTGGTCGAGCTCTGCGACTCGGTCATCATCGACACATCGCCGGTCGGAGCGACGGCCGAGGTACTCGACCTCGTCCCGCACGCTGACATCGTCGTGATCGTGATCCGCGTCGGCAACACGACGAGTGCTCAGGCCGAACGGGCGGTCGGCATCCTGCGTGACCTGACGACCGTGCCGATGCTGCTCGTGCTCGGCGGCCTCAAGAACGAACGGACGCACTACTACGAGTATTCGGACCGCCGCCGGAAGGACAGCGAAACGCAGCAGCGTTGGTGGAAGCGTCGGCGCCGGGCGGATAGCGCCCTGCAGCCGGAGTCCGAGTCCGAACCCGAGTCCGAACCCGAGTCCGAACCCGAGCCCGAACCCGAGCCCGAGTCCGAGCCCGAGTCCGAACTCGAACCGGTCGAATGACCGTCCCCGCGGCGAGACCCTGCTGATCGCCGCCGGGCTGGCCTACCTCCTCGCGCTCGGCTGGGCGATGACCCACTTGTCGTACGACATCTGGGGGGCGCTGATCGTCATCCCGATCTACGGCGTCCTCGGCGGGCTCGGCTTGCACGGCATGTTCCGAGGCGATCGAGCCAGTCGCCACCGTGATGACGTGGGGCCTGCTCATCAAGCTCGGCGGAGCCATCGCCCGCTACTGGGTCGGGTTCGAGGCGTACGGCGGCGGCATCGACGCCGGCAAGTACCACAGCATCGCCGTCGACAGCCGGGGAGGTGTGGTCGGGCGAGCGCAGCTTCTTCGACGTCCTCCCGGCCGGCACCGGAACCGTGTTCGTCGAGCACTTCACGGCGTTCGTCTACACGCTGACCGGCGGCAGCCAGCTCGCCGGCTTCGTCACGTTCTCGTTCCTCGCCTACTGGGGACTGGCCCTCATGGTCAAGGCCGCGGCGATCGCCGTCCCTGGCATGGCGCTGCGCAAGTACGCCTGGCTGTGCGTGCTCTTCCCGAGCATCGTCTACTGGCCGTCCTCGATCGGCAAGGAGGCGCTGATGATGCTCGGGCTCGGGATCGGCACCTATGGCGTCGCCACGTTGTTGTCGCTGCGCGCCTGGTCCACCTCGGTCGTAGCCATTGCGTTGGGCGTCGGGGTTGCCGCCGTGATCCGGCCGCACATGGCCGGGATCTGGGTCGCGGGCGCCCTCCCGGCGCTCGTGCTGGCGGTCGTGCTCGGCGCCCGATCGGAGACCGCTGCCCACTCGCGCAAGCGAGTGGTCGTCTCGGACTCGTCGGCGTGATCGTCATCGCGACCGTGTCGTTGACCGTCATCGCGCAGGCGACCCTCAAGTACCTCGAGCCCCGCAAGGACGAGCCGACTTCGGCGCGGTCACCGAGATCCTCGACGAGACGACCAGACGGACGGCGCAGGCCGGCTCGAACTTCGTGCCGCCGTCGATCGCCAGTCCGACCGACTGGCCGTTCGCCGTCATCCGAACGCTGACGCGACCACTTCCGAACGAGGTGCGCGGCCTGGCCCAGCTGATGTCGGCCGCCGAGATGATGGCGCTGCTCGGCCTGTACGCGCTCTCGTGGCGTCGTGTTCGTGCGCTCCCGAAGATGCTGGTCACCAATCCCTACGTTGCGTTCGCGATGACTAGCGTGTTCCTCAGTGGGCTGGCGTTCTCCAGCTTCGCCAACCTCGGCGTCCTCACGCGCCAGAAGTCACTGATCTTCCCGTTTCTTCTTCTCGTTCCGTGCCTGCCCGCCGTGGAGCGGAAAGCCAAGGCCCCCCGGCCCGATCTTCGAGACGACGCCCGGGTCGCGATCGAAGCGGCGAGAGCTCCCTCGGTGGTCGCGCAGTCGGTCGTTGCGCAACGCCCGTCGCCGCCGGATCGGCCTCGCCCGCTCCGGCGTTCGCCGGCGTCCAACCGCGAGGCCATCGATGACGACCTTGGTCCTGACTCGCGAGATACCGGCGATCGAGG
>CAWGTW010000003.1:0-239698 GCA_963825565.1 Ilumatobacteraceae bacterium | reverse complement strand
TCGTGAACGGCCAAGCCGAAATCGGCGGCGTCCCCGCCGAGCTCCTCGATCAGTTCTCGAAGCGCGCCCGCGAGATCGATGTGGAGATGGGGGACAAGCTCGCCGACTTCCTCGACCGTGAGGGTCGTGACCCGTCGGGTTTCGAGTACGCGGCGATGGAACGCGAAGCCGCCGTCGACACCCGCTCCAAGAAGACCGGCCTCGGCGTGCCGGATCTGCGGACACGCTTGCAACGCGAAGCCGCCAGCGTGGGCATCGACGCCGCCGCGCTCACCTCTGCGATCGCCGAGGCGGCGCGGCAGCGGCCGATGGAGGTGTCGCCGCTGGATGTGGCGGAGGTGGTGGAGTCGTTGGCGTCGCGGCAGTCGACGTGGAATCGGATGGACGTGCTGCGCACCATCTGCGACACCGTGGCCCCACAACCCGGACACGACGGTGCCAGCTGGGCGGCAGCACTTGACGCGTCGGTGAACACGGTGTTGGAGTCGTGTATCGATTTGGACCCGGTCGGCGACGGCACGGCACGAAGGGGGTCGGATGGTCGCTCGGTGTGGATCGAGCCGATCACGAACCAGGCCACCAGCGAGCACGTCCTCACCCAGGAAGAACACATCCTGACCTGGGCGCTCGACGCCCACTCCGATGACCCGGAACCGTCGGTCACGATCACCGATGTCGCGTTGGATGACGGCCAGTACGCGTCGGCGAGTGCGGTTGCCGGTGATGATCGGTTGGTGTTGGTGGTGGGGCCGGCAGGGGCGGGCAAGACTCGTATGTTGCAGGCTGCCGTGTCCGATCTCCACGGACAGCGGCGTGCGGTGATGGGGTTGGCGCCGACTGCGAAGGCGGCGCGTGTCCTGCAAACCGAGACGGGCATGGTCGCTGACACGGTTGCCAAGCTCCTCTACGAACTGGACCGACCAGACAGCGACGACTCGTGGTGGGATGCAGGGCCGGGGATGACGGTGATCGTTGACGAGGCCGGCATGTTGAACACCTCCGACCTGTCACGCCTCGTCACCCACGCAGAGCAACGCCAGTGGCGACTCTGCCTGGTCGGTGACCCGCACCAGCTCCAAGCGGTCGGTCGTGGAGGCATGTTCCTCGAGTTGTGCGACACCGGCCGCCACGTCGAGCTGCAGCATCTCCACCGGTTCACGAACCGGTGGGAAGCGGCCGCGTCGCTGGAGCTGCGTCGCGGGAACCCGTCCGCCCTCAACACGTACGCAGCGCACGGCCGGATTCGGGCGGGGACGTTCGCCGAGCATCTCGACACGATCGGCGACCTCTGGCTGCAGTGTCGGAGCGAGGGTGAGTCGTTGTCGATCATCACGACACGCACCGAGCACGTCAACGTGATCAACGACCACATCCAGCAACGCCGCCTCGACACCGGCGAACTCGACCAGGCGACCCTCGCCCAGGTCAACGATGCGTGGGTGATGGTCGGCGACGTGGTGGCGACGCGCCGCAACGAACGCCGCCTGCGCACCTCGGTTGGGGAGCCGGTACGGAATCGCGAACGCTGGACCGTCACCGCTACCGACACTGTCGAGGAAGGTGATGTGACCGTGACCCGTCTTGACGGACACGGCACCATCACCCTGCCGCGTGCACTACGTCCGCCAGCACATGCAACTCGCGTATGCCACCACTGAACCCGGCGTGCAAGGCGACACCTCCGGAACGGAGCCTCACCCTTGCCACCAACGCGACGACGAGACGCTGGCCTGTACATGGCAATGACTCGCGGTCAACGCGAGAACCTCGCCTTGGTGGTCACCAACACCCACGATCTCGCGGAAGCACGAGCCGTGCTCGAAGCCGTCTTGTTCTCCGACCGTGCCGACATCCCCGCCACGGTGCAACGCCGCAACCTGGCAGCGACCGTTCCCGCCAGCGTGCCGCAGCGGCGGGTCCGGATACCTGACTGGTTCGACCAGGTTCGCGCCGAGGCGGAAGAAGGTCGGCGCGTCGCACAGCAACGGCTCGATGAACGCAACACCGAGCGCGTCGCCGGCCGAGAGCGAGTTGCATTGGCCCGTCACGAGCTGCCCGCGGCGCAGGAGGCACACGCACCGTTCGCCGAGCGGGTCGACGCCGCCGAACGCATCGTCAACGAAGCGCAGTCGGAATTGCGCAAGGCCCAAGATGAACTGCGGCGTGCCGGTCGGATACACCGTCGATCGGCTCGCCGCGACGTCGACGCAGCCAGCGACGTCCTCGCTGTCGCCACCGATCGACTCAACCGGGCCGAGGAACTCGCGGCGCCGACACGTCGACGAGTCAACCAGCTCCGCAACGTGATCGACGATCACCACCGCATGGACTCGACCCGGCGGATGTTCGACCAATTCAACGACCTCGAAGGCGTCGCCCGAGACGCTCGGCGCCTCTGCCACGCCCTCGACCAATGGAAGCACTGGGCCAACGGTCGCAACCTGTACGACACCGTCCTGGTCGAGATCGCCGCCACGTTCGCCGACCACGACGACCGACCCGGCATCAACCAACTCGCTGCGCCGCTCGCCGAGTGGGCGCAGCGACGAGGACTCGAACTGCAACCGCCGACGCCACCGACACCCACCCGGTCGTCGATGGGCATCGAAATCGACTTCTGAGCGCACGCCAGCTGGCACCCGCAAACCAGTGATTATGCGGTGGGCCGATCAGGCTCGGAGGTCGCACACTTCGCCGGATATGTGGGTGTCGGGCGGGTGATCGAACCGGGCATTATCGAGCGGGGCCGGCGAGCCGATCGACCGATCGGAAGTGCCGATCTCGGATCGGGCTACGTGCCCGGGAGCTGGGAGCGGTTTCGCTCGTTGTCGGACGGCTTGAAGGGGCGATTCGTTCTTCGGCAGGGCTCGCGTTTCCGCCTACGCGGAAGGTTGTTTCACTTGCCGCCAGGTCACGTCGTGGCGTGGGAGGTCGTCGTCGCTCGATTGGACCCGTTCGAACACGCCATGCTCGCCGAGCGCTTCGCATCCGAGCTCCCAGTTCGCGCACCAGATACCCAAGGCGACAGGGGCGTAGTAGTGCGAGGCCGTGGTGGCCACGAAGTGCACCGCGCACGAGCGGGTCCCGGGGCTGGTTTCGACGATCGCCCGTGTGGTTTGGCCGTTGTAGGACGAAGGGGCCCATCGGCAGGCCTCGTAGCTGCGCCCGAAGCGGGCGTAGGGCGGAGTCGTCGGGTCGATCGGATGCTCGAGCGCGTGGTCTGAGAAGAAGAGCTCGGAGAGCGGACGCCGTCGGGAGGACATCTGGTGATTGAACACACGGATGAAGAGCGGGACGTACCGTGACCGATAGCCCACCGCGCACACGCAGATGATCTGATCGGCGTTCGGGTCGAAGCGGTCGGCGAGGTGGGCGATGACGCTCTCGTGGTCTGCGCCTGGTCCGATCCAACAGGTGCCGAGCCCCATGCGGGTCGCGTCCATCACGACGCGCTGCAGGGTTCGGCCCACGTCGATGACGGCGGTCCGGTCGTAGGCCTTGGGGACGATCGCGACGAGGAACTCCGACCCGTTCACGGTCGGCCAGACGGTGAGTGGCGCTGCGATGTACTCGAGCCGGGGTGATGTCTCGCCGATCGTGGGGACACCGAGTTGGACGTCCACGGCAGCGAAGAGCGCCTGACGGTCAGCGTCCGACATGCGGCGCGTTTGAAACGAGCGACACGATCGCCGGGCTCGCAGCAGGTCGAAGGGATCGAGCCCGTCGAGTCGGGGCGGTCGCCGCTCGGGAAACCGGATCCTCCACTTCGTCGTCACGATGTCGAAGATGACGACGAGCGCCAGGAGCCCGGCCGGGATCAGGAGAACGGCCGCCAACCACTGGCCACCGAGGAGCCACGACGACCCACCGAGCAAGCTCAGCACGAGGATGACGGGTGCCGGAATCACGTACTGCAGCCACCCTGCGAACTGCAGGCGCATTTTCGTGCGCACGGCGCGCACTGCGAGGCGCCGGGCCGGGCCCCATCGGATCCGCTCGAGGATGGCTCGTTCGTTGGCGCCGAGGCCCTGCATCTCGTCGGGGCGTTGGGTGCTCTGGGATGTCACGCGGTGTTCTCCATGTACGCAAGTGGATACTTGCGAACAGTACGTCAGCCTTGATTGCAAGTCAACACTTGCCTAAGCTGCTCACCTGCCATCCGGAGGGCCCCATGCCGAAAGCGATCGATGAGAACCGGGTCTTCGAAGTGACCGCCACCCTGTTCGTTCGTCACGGGTACGCCGGCACGAAGACCAAGGAGATCGCCGAAGCGGCCGGGGTCAACGAAGCGACACTCTTTCGTCGCTACGGCAGCAAGGCGATGCTGATCGGGGCCGCGATCGACCACCAGTGGCGCGAGGTACCGATGGCCGGCCTCGGACCCTCCAATGACCTGGAAGCAGACCTCGTCACGATCGTCGAGGCCTACCTCGAGACCAACCGGCTGCTGGGTGCGATCGTTCCGGCGCTTCTCGTCGAGCTCGCGCGTAGTGCCGACTTGCGCGACGCCTTCGGCGCTGCGCTCGACAACGTCCGCGGACTCGCCGCCATCCTCCAACACCACCAGACAGCGGGTCGTCTACGGGCCGAGGCGCCCATGACGGCGTTGGTCGCGCTCATCGGGCCGCTCATGATTCAAGAGATGTTGCGGCGCGCCGACCTTGGCCAACTGTCGCCTGCCATCGACACACGGTCGTACGTTCAACACTTTCTGGAAGGTCGCCTCGAGAGAGGACTGACATCGAAGATCGCCACAGGGCCTGCATGACCCGCGAATCTCTTTGCCGCCACAGACTTCGTACATGACGAAGCGGCGGGCACGGTCTGTTATCGAGCTGGTCGTCCGGCCAAAGATGGTCAGGCGGTTGTTGGGAGCGCTTCGGCCAGCCTGCGTCCGTTGAGGTTTCCTCGACCGAACATTCACGGGGCTGAGGCAACGGACTCGGAGCGTAATTATGTGCAGTGTCGAGTCGTCTCAACCCCGCACACTTCGCCGGTACGCGAGCGGGCGGTCGATCGAATCGGTTGAGCGAAGTGTGCGCCCGATCCGTCCACCGCAGCGGGCGGCTACGCCGAGATCTTGGCGGCCTACGTGCGCTGGGCGGCTTGGCGTCGCTGCCGGCGTTGAACTTCCGAGAATGCGTTGTCGTCCCAGTGGGTGGCGTCGTTGGAAAGTCGGCTGGTGCGGCGGCGAGGTATTCGCGTCACAAGAGCCTCGTGGAGGACTGCGCGGGTCCGTCATCGTTGGATCCCGGTGAACGTGAACATACGACACATGTCGTATATCGCTGCAGGGGTCGTTCTGATCATGCTGGACGGGTCAGAGGGCGGGCTTCGCTCCGAGACCGGACGACAGGAGAAAGAGTCATGATGACCACCTACGAAGAGAACCTATCGGGGGCCAAGTCCCGCCGGCGCGGCGCAGCGATAGCGGCGGGCGTGCTTGCACTTGCGGCAGGTACCGCAGCTCTGGTGGGCGCAGCGACCAGCGTCCAGGCGGACGACCCGCCTCCCCCGATCGCCGTCGAGGTGCTGTCGAAGCACGCAGCATTCCCCGACGATGTTTCGGTGCAGGTGAAGCGCAAGCTGCCCGGCCAGGGCGCAGACGTCCTGAACCTCAAGGACGCCGGGCACGTCGTCACTGCCAGGCTCGTCATGCAGCCAGGTGCCGCCTTTCCGTGGCACACACACCCGGGCCCGGTGATCGTCACGGTCACGCAGGGCGAGCTGATCTATCAGCAGGCATCGGACTGTGTCGAGCGGAGCTACGGGCCCCAGGACGCATTCGTGGATCCCGGTCCGCAACTCCACACTGCGTGGAACCCGGGTTCCGGAGAGACGGTGCTCGTGGCCACATTCTTCGGGGTGCCGATGAACGCCGACGGGACGGGTGGAGCAGTGACCATTCCCGATGCGGACCAGTCGGACCGTTGCCCCTGATCGGCTGGTCAGTCGGTGGTGGTCGGTGGGTCGAAGGCAACCCGGGCGGCGGCCGTGCGACTCTGCACACCGAGCCGCTTGAAGATGTGCTCGAGGTGCGTGCGCACGGTCGTGTCGGAGATCCCCAGGATCCGCGCAATGCGCTTGTTCGGCATCCCGAGGCGGACCAGGCCGAGGACCTCTTGTTGCCTGGTGGTCAGCACGGGACGGGGATCGTTTCCGGCCCCCTCGACGACTGACCTCATGAGCGGCTGCAGGTGCGGCAGCAGCAGCTTCATGAGGGTGATCTCACGCTCCCCGAAGGTTGGGCCCGTTTCGCGCGGCAGCAGGATCCGGATGCTGCGGAAGGTGCTGACGGGGAATCCCATGATGAGCTCGTCGTCGCAGGTGGGGTCCTCGCGGTGCTCGGGGTTCTCGGCCCACTGGCGGGCGGAATACCACGAGCGCATGGTCGTGACGACTGATGCCCCGGTGCGCTCGATCAGGCTGCAGGGGCTCGTCCACCAGCGCTCCATCTGTGTCTCCAGACCTGGTTCGTCGTGCGTTGCGGCGATCTGCTCAGGGGAGAACACGACGGCGTCGTTGTCGTCCAGGTACTGCAGATACGGGACCGTGAAATCGAGGCAGTCTTGTTCCAGGAAGCAAGCCGAGTCGGCTCCGACGAGACTGCGGAGAAGTCGCATGATTTCGAACAGCGCGTCCGGTGGCGGCTGGGTCCGATCCGGGCGAGTCACGTCGAGCGCCTCACTCAGTAGCGAGAGGTCGGCGGTGGATACCTGCCTGCGGGGTCGATCGCGAGTGCGTCGCTCGTCCCGGGCCGGAGCCAGAGTGTCGGTGCAGATCAACTGGTCTGTCATGGAACCAACATCGACCTACGAACTTCAACCCAACTTCGCGCGACCCCACGTTGCCTTTAGCGACCCTTAAGGCCCCTGTGATCAGGTACGTCGACTGTGATCAGGCACGTCGACGGTCTAGGGTCAGTGAAGGGTTCATCATGCGAGATGGCGCACCGCACGCGTCGGCACCACTTCGGTTCGGAATTCTCGGGCCGCTCGAGGTGACCCGGGGCGGTGAACCGATCCGCCTCGGTTCGGCGAAGCAGCGCGCGGTTCTGGGCATCCTGCTGTCCAACTCGGGCAGGGTGGTCTCGACCGATCGGTTGATCGACGAGATCTGGGGTGATGATGCTGCTCCCGAACGGCAGAACGCGCTCTGGGTGCACATCTCGCATCTGCGCAAGGTCCTCGAGCCGGAGGACGAGAGCCGTTCGGGTGGCGGCCCGCTGCAAACTCGATCGCCCGGCTACGTTCTCGATGTCGATTCGAACGAGGTCGACTCCGATGACTTCGAGCGTCTGCTCGCAGAGGGCAGGGCACTGACCGAGACGGATCCTGCTGCTGCGTCGATCGTCTTCGCCGAAGCGCTTGCGCTGTGGCGCGGATCGGCGTACGCAGACTTCGTCTACGAACCGTGGGCGCAGTCGGAGATTTCCCGCTTGGAGGAACTCCGCCTGGAAGCCGTCGAGAGCCGGATCGACGCGGACATCCGTCGAGGAATGACTCACGAGCTGGTCGGCGAGCTCGAGAGCCTCGTGCGCGAGCACCCCACCCGCGAACGCCTTGCTGGGGCGTTGATGCTGACGCTCTACCGATCGGGCCGACCGGCTGATGCACTGCGCAGCTATCGGCTCAGCCGTCAGCGACTGGTCGACGAACTCGGTGTCGAACCGTCAGCTGCACTGCAACGACTGAACGAACGGATCGTGACGGGCGATCCATCACTCGACTCGGATCATCGCGCTGCTCGCTCCGACGGCGGCGCCGCGCCCGGTCTCTCCGTGCGCGGCTACGAGATCCGAGAACGCCTCGGCGAGCGGGGATCGGGCGTACTGTACAAGGCGTTCCAGCCTGCCGTGGGCCGCGAAGTGGTCATCAAGGTCATCCGACCAGATCTCGCCGACGATCCGTCGTTCATCCGGCGATTCGAGGATGAAGCACAGCTGGTCGCCCGCCTCGAGCACCCCCACATCGTGCCGCTCTACGACTACTGGCGTGAACCGGGTGCTGCATACCTCGTCATGCGGTACATGCGCGGCGGAACGCTCGCCGAGGTCATCGCAAACGGCCCGATGAGCTCCGACCGGCTCGCCAAGCTGGTCGACCAGATCGGAGCGGCGCTCGAAACCGCCCACCGGAGCGGCGTCACCCACGGTCGCATCGGCCCGGACAACATCCTCGTCGACGACTCCGGCAATGCATACCTCACCGATTTCGAGATCACGTCAGCGGCACGGGTCGATGCCACGGTCTCGCAGGGTTCGGCACACGCATCGGCACCGCCGGAGTTCGGAGGCGCCGAAGACCTCACTCCCGCTTCCGACGTCTACAGCCTCGCCGTGACGGTTGCGCAGGCGGTCACTGGTCGGACCGACGAGATATCGGATCTCTTCGTCGGCCTCGACGGGCAACTCGCAGCGGTACTCCAGCGAGCCACCGAAGAGAAGATCGCTGCTCGATTCGAGGATGCGGGCGCGTTCCGCAGCGCGGTCGCCACAGCGCTCCGCGTCGATGGCAATCAGGCGACGCCCGTGGCCGACGAGAACCCGTACAAGGGGCTGCGCAGTTTCGGTCAGAGTGACGCCGAGGACTTCTTCGGCCGCGAGCGCTTCATCGACCGCCTCGTGTCGCGGTTGAGCCGGGCCGGCAGCGCAGGCCGATTCGTAGCGGTAGTCGGCCCAAGTGGGAGCGGAAAGTCGAGCGTGGTGAGGGCGGGCCTGCTCCCCGCCCTCCGGCAGGGGGCCGCGCCCGGATCGAGCACATGGTTCACCGTCGAGATGGTGCCGGCAGTCCACCCGTTCGATCAGCTCGAGCTTGCATTGCTCGCGGTCGCAGTGAAGCCATCGGCGTCGTTGCTGGAGCAGCTCAGTGGTGACCAAGGCATTCACCGGGCGGTCGAACGTGTTCTCCCGGCAGAGAATTCGACGCTCGTGTTGGTCGTCGACCAGTTCGAAGAACTGTTCACGCAGAGTGCGCCCGACGAGGCCGAGCGCTTCATCGACGCACTGGTCGCCGCTGCTCGCGACGACCACAGCCGAGTCAGGATCGTGATCACCTTGCGGGCCGACTTCTACGACCGGCCGCTCGGGCACCGTGGGTTGGGTGAACTCCTTCGCACCGGCACCGAGGTGCTGACGCCGATGTCGCCCGAGGATCTCGAACGGGCGGTGTCAGGACCAGCCGAGCGCGTCGGTGCGGTCTGCGAGCCGGCGCTGGTCGGGGAATTGGTCGCCGCGGTCATCGACCGACCGGCCGCTCTTCCATTGCTGCAGTACACGCTGACCGAGCTGTTCGAGCGACGCTCCGGCACCACGCTGCTGATGTCGGCGTACCGCGAGCTCGGTGGGGTGTCGGGTGCGCTGGTCGACCGGGCTGAGGCGATCTATGTCAGCCTGGAAGTCGACGAACAACAAGCAGCCCGGCAGATCTTCCTGCGGCTCGTGACGCTCGGTGAAGGCTCCGGTGACACGCGGCGACGCGTGCTGCTGTCAGAACTCACAGCGATCGGCGGCGCAGGCGCCTACGCCCGGCGTGTCGCCGACACGTTCGCGCGTCATCGACTCCTGGGGTTCGATCGCGACCCGGTGACCCGCGGGCCGACGGTCGAGATCGCGCACGAGGCGCTCCTGAACGCGTGGCCGAGGCTGCAGCGATGGATCGAGGACGCGCGCTCGGACGTCCGCGCCGAACGTCGTCTTGCCGAAACGGCTCGCGACTGGTTTCAGCACGATCGTGATCCGACGTTCGTTCTCACCGGTGGCCAGCTCGCCAAGTACGAGGGCTGGGTCGAGTCACCACCGATCGGACTCACCGGCGACGAGCGCCAGTTTCTGGAATCGAGCGAGCTGGCAGCGGCACAACGGCGCCGTGTGCGAGTGAACGAGGAGCGACGCGAGACGACGCTTCGACGGCGATCCCAGATCTTGGTCGCGATGGCGGTCACGATCGTGTTGGTGCTCGCCCTGGGTGCATTCGCGTTCGTCCAGCAGCGCCGCGCTTCCGACCTCGCGACAGAGATCAGCCGATCGGCAAAAGCCCGCGACGTCGCGGCAACCGCCCAGTCGAAGAAGAGATCGGATCCCGAGCTGGCGAACATGTTGGCAATCGAAGCGGCCCGCGTGGCGTCTGCACAGGGCCAGTTGCCGCCAGAGGTCATGGACGCGCTGCACGGAGGCGTGCAGGCCACCAGGACGCAATACCCCATCTCGACCGCGCCGAGCGCGCTCAGAGCGGGTGCTGGAGGCGGCGTCTTCCTACTGCCACCCGACGAGCTGATCGCTCTCGCCCAGCGTCAAGTGACGAGGAGCTTCACCGACGAGGAGTGCCGTGTAGCCGGGCTCACGACGTGTCAGGACCCACGAGAACCCGTTGCGTCCGGTCTGACGATCACCGGTGGCGTCGAGGCATACGCCGGCAGGCCGAGCGAACAACCGCTCGCCGGCGCGAGCGTCAAGATCGAGGCGGAGCTGAATGGCATTGCCGCGATGCAAGCCAACTTCGAACTGTTCACCGAGCAAACCGGAATCGAAGTCGTCGTCAGAGCCAAACGCGGCGACGCGAGTCTCCGGGACGTCGTCGACCCCGACGCCGACATCCTCCAACTCGTTCAGCCGGGCATGATGCCGGTGATCGCGCCGGGCAATGTCATGGATCTCACGCGGTACCTCGACCGCGACGAACTCGAGAGAACCCAGAGCCCCTACCTGACCAGCCTGCTCTCGCTCAGCCTCGACCGATCCTGGCCATCGACGTCTGGCCCGGTCTACGGGCTGTGGGAGGGCCTCGACGCGAAATCACTCGTTTGGTACAACATCGCAGCCGTCGACCGCCTCGGCCAGAAAGCGCCGGAGACCTGGGACGAGCTGATGGCGATCAGCGATCGGATCGTCGCAAGCGGACGCACCCCATGGTGCATCTTCATCGAGTCCGGCAACGCCAGCGGCTGGCCGGTCACCGACATCATCGAGTCCGCCCTGCTCCGTTCCGAGGGGCCAGACTTCTACGACGACTGGTCCTTCCACGAGATCGACTTCGACCACCCGGCGGTCGTTGCCGCGGTACGACGAGTCGGCGAGCTCGTCTTCACACCCGAGTACCTCGATCGCAGCCCGGCCGCAGCTGCCCAGACGCCATTTCAGGAGGCACCTCTCGCATTGGCACAGGAACCTGAAGGCTGCACGTTCGTACCGTCAGCATCGTTCACCCCTTCGATCGCCGGGAGTGGAGCGGGAGAGACCATCGACGCCCTCGCGTTCCCGACGATCGATCCGCAGTACTCCGAGACGATGGTCGGTGCCGGCAGGTACGTCATCGCAGTCACCGATCGCCCCGAGGTGCGCGCAGTGATGGAGTTCATCGCGTCGCCCGACTACGGACATGCCAGCGCGGAGGCAGGCATCGGGTACATCCCCGCCAACACCCGGTTCGGTCTCGACGCCATCCCCAACCCCACTGAACGGCGAATCGCCGAGCTCACCCGCGCTGCGCTCGTCAGCGACGGGTTTCGGTTCGACGCATCCGACATGATGCCCCGCGAGGTCGGCGGGGGAACGTTCTGGGCGGGAATGATCGACTGGTTCGTCGACGGTCCCGAAGCCCTCGACGACATCATGGCCGGCATCGAGGCGACCTGGCCGGACGACGAACCAGCCGGCTGACCACCGCCTCCTCGTCTCATGACCCGTGACCCGCCCTTCGCCGCGTCTGCTTGATCGGCGTCCCGCGTCCACGATGCCCTCGGCCTGATTGTTGCTCCACTGTGCTCGATGGTTCTCGCAGAGCCGTCCAAGCCCGAGTCCAAGGCGGGTGCGGGGGCTCGATCAGCCAGCTGCTCGGTCACCCGCACCTCGCGGTTCGCCAGGTCGAGCTTGCCGCGCCGGAGCCCGACGATCTCGCTTCAGCGCATCCCGGTGTCGACGGCGAAGTAGATCATCGTCTGATCCCAGTCGAGGAACGCCATCTCGCGCTTGGGCACCCTCGGCGATGCGGGTGAAAACGAAATGAACCCCTGAGCAGGCATGATACCTGCTCAGGGGTTGGAGGCGACGCCGGGAATCGAACCCGAAGACGGCCGTTATGCCTGGTGTCCTCCGGTCTGTGTCAGTCCAGCTAGAAGTGCATTTCGCGCCGAGCGGCGTCGATACTCGTGATGCCGAATCCGGCCCTGTGATCACGCGTTTGTGACCACGATGTGACCAGGACGAGGGTGATGAGAAATGATCGCTTCCTTTGAGGCCGGGGGTAATCTGCGCGACCAATGGAGGTCTGGACCACCGCTATTGCGCTTAGCGCCCTCCTGCTCAGCGTGGCCTCGATCCTGTGGCAGTGGAAGATGCACCGCGACGCCGGGGTGAGGGTCAAGATTTCTTTCGTGCTGAACCTGGCCGATCGCGACAGCAGCACCTCCCCGATCGGAAAGTCGGGTGCGATTGTGAGGGCCCTGCCGGACGAGCACCTGAGCCTCGGCGTCGTTGTGCACAACATCGGTCGACAGAACGCCATTGTGACCTCGCTGACCTTCGGAACGTCGGACGCACCCGGGATCGTCTCGGATGTTCAAGGGTTCCCCGTGCCGATTCTGGTGTCTGGACAGCGGAGTTGGATAATCGATGAGAAGCGAGTTCGAAACCTGATCAGAGCAAACCAGGGCGCTCTAGAGCCTCGGAAGGACTTGGTCGCGGTGCTCACCCTCGGGAACGACACGGTCGTGCGTGCGCGGGTGAGCATCAAGGCTGTTGAGGCGGCGTTCACTCGGATTCACGTGACGGACAACGACACGCTCAGCTGGTAGCCGCCCCTTGTGATTGCACTTCGCGGGGAGGTCACGCGGTGGTCGGGATGTCGAGCAGGCGGAGTGTTTGGGGTATGACGACTCTCGTTGCATCTGCAACGCGTAACTGACCGAAGGGGAGCGGACAACTCAGTATTGGAGCAGAAGCCAGCCACGCCGCCCTCAGGGACCCGTCCTCCCATGCGAGGCAGCGTGGCGGCTTCTGCCCCAGGGATTCGGAACCGATTGCCCAAACCTTGAAGCCTGCGCGGTCCGAGGGTCGATCAGTTGAGCGTGCGGACTCGTTTCAACTCAGGCGGTTGTCGCGATGTCGAGGAGGCGGAGTGCTTGCGGCACCACGACCTTGGAGCCGGTGCGAAGGTACAAAATTGCGCCCCTCTCGCCGGTGGGGCGTTGGTTGGCTCCGACGAGGTTGGGGATGAGTTCGAGCGTGGAGCCGACGCGGTCGACGATGAAGAACCCGCGCCGCACGTCCCCATACACCGCGAGGTAGTTGTTCGCCGTCGCCCCGGCGTCGATGGCCCCGTCCATGTTCGAGTTCTCGTACCACCGTTTCCCGATCAGCGTCGGCGGTGTCTCGCGCAACTCAGGGAACGCAAGCGCACCGTTCGTCGTCTCGAACTGTCGGAACGTGTTCGCCGTCGCGATGTGGGTTTGCCAGGTGGCGTTCGCCGAGAACCGTGCCGGGAGGGCGTCCTGCAGGCTGTACGCGTCGGCGGCGATGATCGCCTCGGACCCGCCGCCGTTGATCTCCGACGCGGTGCCGGCGAGCCCGGTGACGATGCCCTGCGGCTGCCCTGAGCCGGTGCCGGTCGTGTACGCGGTGGCCATGAGGTTGTCAGCGGAGTCGACGAGCACGCCAGAGAGTTCGTCGAGGAAGCCGATCGCGTCCTGGCCGATCTCGAAGCTGTACGGCACAAAGCTGTCGCCGAGGAACACAGGGATCGACGGTGCCGCGACCGTGGGGGAACCGTCGGCGGCCTCGGCGGCCTCGGTCTTCCACTCCGCGGTGGCACCCGCGGAGGTGACACCTTGCCAGGCGTTCGTCATCGTCTGTTTCACGGTGGCGAGCTGCCGCAGCGGATTGTTCGAGCCGTCGTTGGTCAGCATGATCGCCGGGTCCATCGTCAACGGGATCATGTAGCCGCCGTTGCCGACGGTGGTCGACATCGCCCGCGATTCCATCTCGGCTTGCACCGCAGCCACAGCCCGGTAGGCGTCGGCCTCTTGTGGTGTCCACAGCAGATGGCCGCGGGTTGGGTCGCCGAGCAGCTTGGCGAACGCGCCCCGGTACTGGTCGTCGCCTGCGGCGGTGGCCCACCTGGCGGCAAGGGTGCGTTCACCGAACGATCCGGCGGTGACGAGGTTGGTGGCGCGTTCGGCGGCGTAGTCCGGCAACTGGCCGGCGTTGTGCGCCCGTTCGATGGTGCGCAGCCCGTCATCGCATCCCGGGACGCGGTGACCATCGTGGCGGCGGTGGCGGTCAGCGATCGAACTGTCAATCGGGTGGCCGCCGCCCTTCACGACACGGTCGATGAGTTCGGCCCGCATCTCGCTCTCAACGGCCTCGAGTTCGGCGTTCCGCTTCTCGATGGCCCGCTCCAAGTTGTGCCAGCGTTCCGCCGCGCCCGGGCTCAATGCCTCCCCGCCAGCGTCGGCGTCGAGTCTGTGCATCTCGGACTTGATGCGGGCGATGTCGGCTTTCAGGTCGGCTCGTTGGGCTTCGTTCTGGCGAAGGTTCAACACTTGGGGGTTCTCCTTGAGAGATGGCCGCCACAGGGGGCGGCGCGGTTCAGACGTTGGTTGCGTCATCTCCCGAGGTGCAAACAGCCCGAGTTCGGGTTCGCTGCGGTGACGGTCCCTACTCTCGCAAGTACCACCGTCGCCGCCCGTCTTGTCGCGTGTTGCCAGGCGGCTCGACGAGCGCCGCAAACGAACTCGAACGCTCACCGGTCACGATAGCACCTCGATTGCATCTGCAACGATCACCTCGAAGGCGAGGTTGCGTCTCACTCGGGTTCACCCCAGACGCCTTCGCACTCGGGCAGGAACGCCCGCCAGTGCACCCGACCGACAACCACAAGAGCACCATCGGCAGGTCTGGCGAACGCCAACTTCGCAAAGCCGCGCTCGTCAAATAGATCGAGGTGAACCGTCGCGCCCGCGTCGAGGGCGGCAAGCCATTCGGACCGCTCGCGGGGATGCTGAGCGAGCACCGCGTCGCGCACGAGATGTTCGGCTCGGTCGAGCTCGAGCCGGTCGATCACGTTCACCGGCAGCGGGTCAGGCGTCATGACCGCTCCCGATCCACCGACGCAAGGAACAAGTCAGCGCGCCGCCGATACCGCTTCAACCTGATCTCATCGAGCACGGTCGCCGGCTGCGAAGGATTCTCCGACATCGACCCGACGATCTGCCGCAACTCGCGAACGAACATCACGTCTTGCGGAGCGCGATCCACCTGCGCGGCCATCCGCCTCGCGAGCACGATCATCACCGACCGCGGATCGCCGTCGTCGTAATCGAGACAAGCAGCCAACGACTCGACCGCGTCCGTCGCCGACTCGGCCGGCGGGATCGGCTCGTCCGGCAACGGCGGCGACTTCGCGTCGGCGCGTCTCGCCCGGGAACGGCAACGCTCCGAGCACCATCGACGACCGACACCGCTACCCATCGCAAACGGGTTGCCGCAGCCCTCACAGACCGCCGGATCGTTGTCACTTCTCATGATGACCTCGTTTTCATTGTTGGTCGCGGATTCCCGACCGACCACTAGGGGTATACGTCCAGATCGGGGTGGGCTGGGGCGGGCGCGTGTTGGTCCGTTGCGCGCCCGCCCCCCGGTCCCCCTTCGAGCCGGCCTCGCGGCCACAGCGCGGCGGCGAGTGCCACGGTCAGGACGGTGACGCCGGTCGCTCCGACGAGCGCCGAGGGCAGGACATCGAGCAGCGGTTGCGGGCAGTGGACGCGTTCGTAGCAGCCGCTCGACGTGGCTTGGATGGCCGCCCGGTCGAATCGGTTTCGGGCGGCGTCGTACTGGCGGAGCGCGGTCAGTAGGAGTGCGGTTCCGGCGAGGAGGCTGAGCAACTGCCATGGCACTGCCATCGACTGCCATTGGCAGCGGCGGGATGGTGGACTGCCGCCACTGCCACACCCCTTAGGGGTGGCAGGTGGCAGTACCCCGCGGTCAGTGCTCATCGGATGCCGCCGGTCTGTAGAGCGGATTGCTCTTGGTGCCCACGTCGACGACGCGTCCGCTTGAGCAGAGCGCCTCGCGGTGGCGGAAGAACGTTCGCGCCGCTCTGCCCGCGGCGGCTTTCCACGCTGCCGAGGTGACGCCCTCGGGTCCAGCGATGCCCTCAAGCGCCGCCAGGGTTGCCTCTGCGGCATCGGGTCCGCTCGTACCGCGCCCGGACGTCGGTTCGATCACTGCGGACTTGGTGCCGGCAACGGCGATCAGCTTGAAGTGCCGTGCGGTCGTTTCGGGTGCGTCTTTCTGCTTTCGGCAGTACAACGTCATGCGGTCGTCGGGATTGCCGGTGAGTTCGAGTTCGGTGGTCATCGCCGCCCGCAGCGCCGAACTGCCCCGGGCACCGGCGGAGGTCTGCTTGCCGGAGTGATGGACGAGCAGCACGCACGCCCCATCGGACGCGATGCGGATGCGGTCGAGGTGGTGGATCACTTCGCCGATGTCTCGCGCCGATGACTCGTCCGCGCCGACGATGGCACGGGCGAGGGTGTCGATCACGATCAACGCCGGCCGCATCTCAGCGACCACCTCGCACAACGCCGACACCCAACCGGAATCGTTGAGCGCGAGCGCCTCGGGATACCACGTCACGCGGCCGTCAGTGCCGTGTGCGGTCTGCCAGGCGTCGGTACGCAGCGACACACCCGACACACCCTCAGCGACCACGTACAGCACGTCACCGGTCGTTATGGGCACGCCGTGCCAGTCGTCGAGATCGGAGGCGAGCGTCATTGCCAGGTCGATCACGACATGGGACTTGCCGGAACCTGACGGGCCGTACAAGGTGGCGAGACTGTCCCGATAGAGCAGCCCGCCGACGATCGCCTCCGGTGGGCGGATGTCCGCAAGCTGCCCGGTCGTCAACAGCTTCGATCGGATTCGCGCCGCCAGCATCGACGGCGGATCAGCGGCGGCAAGGCGCTCATGAAACTCGTCGACGAGATCAGGCAGCACGGTCACGGGCCACCTCCCGCCGCAACGCACACTCCGCCTCGACCCGCGTCACCACGTCCGACTGCACCGCGACCGCCAGCCGATCCATCCACGCCCGCAACGCCCGATCACGACCCACATCACCGACAGCCGGCAAGTCCGGACGCAGCATCACCTTGCGGTGAGCATCGACCAGTAACTCGAACATGCGGATGCACCAGCCGCAGCGCTCATCGATCAGACCAACCCAACTCGCGCCGCACCGATCGCACACGAGATTGGCCCAACCTTCCCCATAGTCCTGCCGCAACGGTCCCACTTGGCGGCCGACGCCACCGAAGCCCTCCGGTGGTTCGGTGCTCATGACTCGCTGCCCTCGGCAACGCAAGCCTCGGAACCTCCGTCGAGTGCCAGCATTCGACAAACGGCCGCCGTGGGAATCCTGATGCGTCTGCCGAGCCTGATCGATGGCACCTGGCCTTGGTGCACGGCTGCGAACGCAGTCGATCGCGAGATGCCAGCCACAATCGCGAACTCGTCAACGCTGAGCGTCGGGTTGCGGGATGGGTCCAGTGTGATCACGTCGCGTCGCCTCCGGTGCTAGGTGGTATTGCGAAGATTACCCGTTGCGTACGGCATATGCCCTTGTATTGTCTGCCCTTCTGTCTGTAGGGTTGGGCACGTGAACAGCGAGCGCTACCCCTACCCGAGCTTCACGACCCGGTCGTTTATCTCGCCGCCGTCGAGATCTGCTCCCTCCGGCCCGGCAACGCCTTCGTATTGGCGGGGCGAGGAGTTCCGGGTCTGGACGACAGCCGTACATGAGGGGAGGATGGTTGAGACCTGGTGGCGGATCCTCGATGGCAGGCCGGAACCAGTCGAAGTGCGCGTCCGGGCAACAGCCAGCGGCTCGGAACCTGTGACTGCTCAACTCATTCGCCAGCTGCCGCTCGGGGAGATGCTGAAGCAAAGTCGAGCTGAAATACGCGGCCACGGAGAAGTGATGTCGCAAGATCCCTCGTGGTCCGGCGAGCTGAGTGACCCAGTGGTGGTCGACGAAGTTGGTTCGTTGTCAGAATCGCTGGTCACCCGAAAGCCCCAGCGGGGTCAGCTACTCACTGGAGATGTTCTCGCGGAGGTCGCAAGGGTGTACCGAGAGGCATGGAAGGACGACAAGCCGACCAACGAAGCGGTGCGCAAGGCTTTCCACCTGTCGAAGGATGGGGCAGCGAAGCGCATTGGCAAGGCGAGGCGAGCGGGACTCCTCGACGGAATAGGGCCGAAGCGATGAGCGTCAAGAAGGACCCCAAGCGCAACACGTGGTACTACGTCATCGATCTCCCGCCGATCGGTGGGAAGCGTCAGCAGGCCCGCCGACGCGGGTTCAAGACGAAGAAGGAGGCACTCGCCGCCGAAGCCGACGTGGTGTCCGAGCGGTCACGCGGCACCTACGTCCGTCCATCGCGAACGAGCGTCGCTCGTTTCCTGCTCGACGAGTGGCTGCCGGCGAAGGTGCCGACGCTGAAGCCGTCGACCGCCGCGAGCTACGGGCAGACGATCAAGTCATACGTAATCCCCCGAATCGGCAACGCCGAGCTCGCGACTGTCGACGGTGCGATGCTGAACGCCTTGTACGGCGACCTACTTACACGAGGGCGTACAGGAGCCTCCGGCGTCACTGGGGGCCTCTCCCCCAAGACGGTGCGGAACGTGCACGGCATGTTGCACCGGGCGTTCAAGGACGCGGTCCGATGGCGGCGACTCGCGATCAATCCGGCCGACGCAGCAGATCAGCCGAAGGATGTCGGCCCGGAGATGCGAGCATGGTCCGCCAACGAACTCGGCCGCTTCATCGTGGCGAGCAGTGACGACCGACTCGCCGGCCCTTGGCATCTGCTGGCCACGACCGGGATTCGCCGCGGCGAACTGCTCGGGCTGCGATGGTCCGACGTAGACCTCACCGCGAAGCACGTGCGGATCGTTCAGACCATGACGATGGTGGGCAGCCGCCCGGAGATCGGAACTCCCAAGACGAAGGCCGGCCGACGCGGACTGGCACTCGATGACGCAACCGCGGCGGCACTCAAGGCATGGCGAAGCACTCAGGCGCAAGAGCGACTCTTGATGGGCGCGGGTTGGCGCGACGAAGACGATCTCGTCGTCACCGAGCCGGATGGTTCGCGGGTTCATCCCCAAGTGCTGACGCGTCGATTCCATGCGATCACGAAGCGGGCGAACCTTCGAGCGATCAGACTCCACGATGTACGTCACTCGTACGCGACGGCGGCGCTGGCGTCAGGCTTGCGACCGGATGTGCTGTCGAAGCGCCTCGGTCACGCAAACGTCGGAGTCACGCTCAAGGTGTACGCCCACGTCCTGCCCGGCGACGACGAGGCGGCTGCTACGAGCGTTGCAGCGTTCATCGGGGGCGGTGCGGCCAGCGCCCTCGAGGGCCTGGATCTCGCCGTTGGCCCGGTACCGTGATCCCGTGGCGCCGAAGAGGAATCCGTCCGGACTCCCGAGCAGCCGGATCGTCGGGCCGATGTACGGCCCCCGCGAGATCGACGTCTACCGCCGCGTCGGGAACCAGTACGAGGGGTTCGTCCGGGTACGACGTTCGCTGCTCCGCGTCACCGCCTTCGTCCTCGCCCTCATCGCGTTCTTCGCGCTGACCGCCGGAACGGCGACGGCCATCGGTATCGCCATGTTCTTCCTCGCACCGCTCCTGCTGTTCCTCGCCGGTGTGCAGGTGGCGATCGCGTTCACGCGGCCCCACGATTCGCACCGGTGAGTTCCAGCGCGAACCCCTCGCGCTGAGACTCACCGCAGGACCGGGGAGGCGGGTCAGATGCCGTCGGCAGCGGCCGCCGCGTCGGCGTCCTCGGTGGTGTCGCGGATGCGGGCGAAGAAGCCGGGCGGCGGGCGCCACGAGTCGGCGAGCGTGCCGGCTTCGGCGTCGCGGATGGTCCGCCAGACCCGCTCGGCCGTGCACGGCAGGTCGATGTGCCGCACGCCGAGGTGGGCGACCGCGTCGATGACCGCGTTCTGCACGGCGGGGGTCGACCCGACCGTCGCCGCCTCGCCGATGCCCTTCGCCCCGAGCGGGTTGAGCGGGGTCGGCGTCTCGGTCGACACCGTCTCGAACATCGGCAGTTCCGCAGCCGATGGGATGGCGTAGTCGGCGAAGTTCGACGTGATCGGGTTGCCGTCCTCGTCGAAGCGCACCTCCTCGTACAGCGCCTGGCCGATTCCGGCGGCGATGCCCCCGTGCTGCTGGCCCTCGACCAGCAGCGGGTTGATCACCGTGCCGGCGTCGTCGACCGCGATGTGGCGTATCAACCGCACCCGTCCCGTGTCGGCGTCGACCTCGACGACCGCGATGTCGCGCCGAACGGGAACGTCGCCCCGTCCTGCTCGAACTCGAACCGGCCGTCGAGCCGCCCGCCGCCGGACTCCGCCCGCTCGGCGAGCTCGCCCCACGTCAGCGCCTGGGCCGGAACGCCCGCGACACCGACGGTTCCGGTCGCGACGTCGACCATGATGTCGGCGACGTCGGCTTCGAGCACCCGCGAGGCGACCTCCTTGGCCCGCTCGATCATCGCGTCGGTCGCGCCGGCGACCGCCGAGCCACCGAGCTGGAGCGACCGCGACGCGCCGGTACCACCGCCGGTCGGGACCCGGTCGGTGTCACCGTCGACGAGGGTGATCCTGTCGACCGGGATGCCCGTCTTGTCGGCGACGAGGGGCAAGCAGCAGTGATCGCTTTCGTGACCATGCTGTGACCACGGGCCCCTTTCGAGGCCCGTGACCAGCAGTTACGTGGAGGCGACGCCGGGAATCGAACCCGGGTACACGGCTTTGCAGGCCGTTGCCTCAGCCACTCGGCCACGTCGCCAACGGTGCGAGGATACCGGCCGGCCGGTCGACCTCGGCAGCGGATCGCAGGTCAGCCCGGGCGACCCGACGAGTCGTACCAGGCCGCCAGCCGGGCGAGGCCCTCGTCGATGCCGACCAGGGGCTCCCAGCCGAGGTCCTCCCTCGCGGGGCGGGGGTCGAACCAGTGGGCGGTGCCGAGCTGTTCGGCGAGGAATCGGGTCATCGGCGGATCACCCTCACGACCAAGGCGCGGCCACAGCCGCTCGACGAACGACCCGACCACCTTGGCAGCGGGCAATGGCACGGCGCGCGATTCGAACGGGACGCCGGCCGCCCGGCAGATGCCGGCGACGAGCTCGCGGATCGGGCGCGGCTCGCCGTTGGCGACGACGTATGCCCGACCCGAGCAGCGAGCATCCGGCCCGACGGCATCGAGCGCGCAGACCAGCGCATCGACGGCGTTGTCGATGTAGGTCGTGTCGACCAGCGCCCGGCCGCCGCCGACGAGCGCGAGCCGGCCCGATGAGGCCCGCTCGACGATCCGACCGACGAGCTGGGTGTCGCCGGGACCCCAGACCAGATGCGGTCGGATCGCCACGACCGCGAGCTCGCGATCCGACTGCCCGAGCGCCTGCAACTCGGCGAGCGCCTTCGACTCGGCGTACCACGCGTGCGAACGCCCGGTGACCGGCGGCTCGGCGGCTCCACCGACGATCGCCGCGCCGCCGTGGGCCACGGACGGCGACGACACGTGAACGACCTTGGGAACACCGGCGGCCCTGGCCGCGGCGAGCACGTTGCAGGTGCCGTCCACGTTGATCGACCGGTAGTCCTCCCACTCCCCCACCACACCGACCTTCGCGGCCAGATGAACGACGCCGTCACAGCCGACCGCCGCCCGGCCGACCGCGTCGGGATCGCGCACGTCCCCGAGCAGCTGCTCGATCGCAGGCGGCCGTCCTTCGACCACCCGCCGCTGGAAGCACCGCACGACGTCGCCCCTGGCGAGCAGTGCCCGCGCCAGCTCGGAGCCGATCAGGCTCGACCCGCCGGTCACGAGAACTCTCACCGCGCAGCCCTCATCGCAGCCGTCGCGCCCGCCGGCCGGCGAGCAGGCTGGCGGCCCAGTCGGCGACCGCCGCCCGGTCGATCTTGGAGTTGTGGCGGATGTCGACGGGCAGCTGCTTGGTCGTCAGCACCGCGGCAACCGGAACCGTCACGAGCGACCGAACTGCGGCCGCAACGTCGGGCGACGCGAGGCCGCACCCGCCCGGCGCCTCGATCACGACCACGAGCTGCTGGCACCCGACCGGGCCGACACCGACCGCCGCGGCCCGCCGTCCTGGCAGCCCGCGCTCGACGATCCGCTCGACCGGCACCGAGGTCACCGGGCCGTCGACGGTCGTGATGACGTGGACGCTCCGTCCCTCGACCCACAGGCGGCCACGCTCGTCGACATGGCCGACATCGCCCGAGCGATGCCATCGCTGCCCGTCGGCCGGCGGGCGCGCACGGCGCTCGGTGTGCCAGAGACCGGCGTACCCCTCCGACATCCACGGCGCCGACACCAGGATCTCCCCCATCTCACCCACGGCACAGGCGTCGGGGAGCCGCACCGGATCGAACCCGAGCGGGACGACCCGTACCGCGGCCCCTGCAACCGGGGGTCCGACGCACACGCCACCGCCGGGGTCGTCGCGCTGAGCCTCGTCGATCGAGTCGAGATCGATATCGGCGACCGGCAGCACCTCGGTCATCCCGTACGGCGTGTGCAGCGTGGCGTTCAAGGCCAGTTCGGCGACGGCGTGCAACGTCTCCGACGGCACCGGGGCGCCAGCGGACATGACGACTCGGAGCCCGCTCAGCCCGGTGTCCGCACCCATCGACCCGTGGGTGGCGACGACGTTCGCCAGCGCGGCCGGCGACGCGAACGCCAGCGTCGCGCCGATCCGCTCGCAGGCTGCGCCGAGCGCGGCCGCGGTCAACTCCCCGGGGGTGGTCACGTCGCAGTCGGGCAGCGCGGTCGGGATCCCGAGCGCCGGCCCGAACAGCGCGAACGGGGCGAACGCAGCGACCAGCCGGTCGTCGCCGGTGATGCCATACGTGCTGGCGAGCGCGTCCCGCTGGGCTGCGAGTTGGCGGTGGAGATAGCGCACGCCCTTCGCCGGTCCGGTGGCGCCCGACGTGAAGAGCACGGCGGCCGGATCACCCGGAAGCGGCGGTGACGGCAGCTCCCCCGGCTCGGCCGCGAGGAGGTCGGCGACGTCGAGCCGTACCGCCCGCGGAGCCCAGCGCAGCGTCGCCGCAGCAGCCAGCGCCCGCCGAGGGCCGATGACCCAGGCGGGCCGTGCACCGCGGACGGCGGCCCGCAGCCCGCGCAGCCCCAGCCCGCGATCGGCCACGACGGCCACGCCGCCGGCCCGGAGCACCCCGAAGATCGCCGCAACCATGTCGATGCCCGGCGGCGTGAGCATCGCCACCCGGTCGCCGGGCTCGAGCCCGCGCCGGCCCAGCTCCGCGGCGACCGTCTCGATCCGCTCGACGATGCCCGCGAAGCTGACCTCGCGCCCGTCGGCAAGATCGACGAACGCAATCGCCGGATCGTCACGACGGTCCTCGAGCGCAGCCCACAATGGCCTCCCCCCATCACCGGTGAGATCCGGCGCGACCTGCTCGCGCCCTGACTCACCGGAGGGGTGGAGGACGTCGGCCAGCCAGGTCCGGGCGGTGCCGGCGACGTCGGCTTCGGCCATGACGAGATGGTTGGCGTCGGGGAACCGGTGCAGCGACGTGCGCGGGAGCCGACCGGCGAGGTCGGCGGCGAAGTCGTCGTCGAACACCGGATCGCGGGCGCCCCACGCCAGCAGCACCGGGGCGGTGATCGAGCCCAGCCGGGCAGCGACGTCGGCGAGCGCTGCTTCGGACGGATGACCCGGCCGCAGCGGGATGTCACCGACGAAGTCGGCGATGGCCGCACGTGACGCTGCCGTCCGGTAGGGCGCCCGGAACGCATTGCGCTCCGCATGCCCGAGCCGGCCGCGCGACAGGCGGATCGTTCCCTCGACAAAGGTGGAGGTGCGGCGGCACACCAGGTCGCGGAGGGGAGCCGACGCCGCCAGCCGGATGACGCCGGGCGCCCGGCGGCCGGCGGGAACGGCGATACCGGTGTTGCACAGGATCAGCCCGTCGACACGATCGGCGTGGTCGACCGCCCAGCCCATCGCGATCGCCCCACCCCAGTCGTGGGCGGCGAGGACGAGCGGGATGTTCGGATCGATGTCGAGCGCACCGATCACGTCGTCGAGATCGCGCACGCGCTCGGCGTACCGGCGAAGCCCGACGCGCTCGCTGAATCCCATCCCCAGTTGGTCGACGGCGACCACCCGGTAGGTCTCGCCGAGCGACCGGAGGAACATGATCCAGGCGTAGGCCCACGTCGGGTTGCCGTGAACGCACACGACGGTCGCCGCCGGCTCCGGCGTGGCCGTGTCGAGCACGTGCCAGCGGCGGGTGGTGCCGTCATGGCCGGCCACCTCGATCGTGCGCGACCACTCGGGTTCGACGCTCCAGCGGACCCAGTCGTCGGCGGACGGGAGCTCGGGCGCCCAGGCGGGCGGCACGGTCACCAGACGATTTCGGTGAAGCTCGTATTGAGCCCCGACCCGATGCCCATGCAGAGCACGCGCTCGCCGCGCTCGATCTGGTCGGCGACGCCGGCGAGCGTGATCGGGATCGCCGCCGGGCCGACGTTGCCGTAGTGCGGGAAGGTGAGCGGCACGCGGTCGGGGTCGACGCCGAGGCGCTCGCACATCATCCGGGTGTGGACCTGGCTGACCTGGTGCACGATGTACCAATCCATCCCGACCTCCCAGTCGAACTGGTGCCCAGCGTGCTTCCACGCCTCCTCGCCGAGGTCGAGGCCGGCGACGAGCAGGCTGTGGGTGTCGGTTGTCATCCGCTCGAGGTTGCCGACGCACAGTTCGTGGTGTTGCGTACCGGCCCGGGCGATCCCGCCGACGAGGCGGTGCGCCTCGGGGTGCTCGTCGAGCCGGCAGAGGACGGTGGCGGCGGCACCGGAACCGAGGGTCAGCGAGGCGAACTCGGCGAACACGTCGGCGGCGTCGACATCGGGACCCTGGAGCCGTGCGATCGTCGCCTCCTGGATGTGTCGGCTGCCTTCGCCGTCGACGACCAGCGCGTAGTCGATCGCCCCGCCGTCGATCGCGGCCGCAGCGATCTGCATCCCGTTGATGAAGCCGAGGCATGCGTTGCCGACGTCGAAGTTGAGGCAACTCGGCGGCAGGTCGAGCTGGTGGTGCACGGCGCAGGCGACCGATGGTTCGAGCTCGTGCTTGCACACCGATGTCGAGATCAGCATCCCGACCCGATCGCGGTCGATCCCGGTCGAGTCGAGCACCGCCTGACCGGCCAGCGAAGCGGCCTCATCGAACGTCATCCCCTCGGGCCACCACCGGCGTTCCTCGATCCCGGCGAGCTGGGACAGCGTGCCCGGCTTCAGCCCGGTTCGTGCGTAGGTCTCGGCCAGTTGCTCGTCGATCCAGACCGACGTGATGACCTCTGGCGCCTCGACCGCCTCGACGGCGAGCACGCCGACGTTGCGATGGGTCATCACGGAGTTGGCATTCATCGGCGGATTCCTTTCCAACAAGTGCCGGGGAGCCTACGCCAAGACCGATCGACACCGGTGCTCATGCGCCACGGAATCCGCCCGCCAGTCCACAGAAGCGCGCGAACGCACCATACGTCACCTCCACGACCCACCGGGCGATCAACGATCGGCGAGCGGTTGCACGAACTCGACCGGCGGGCCGGGCACGCCGGGCGCCGGTTCCAGGCGGAACTCGAGTACGTACTCGACGGACTGACCCGGCCCGAGATCGACGTTGTCGCCGTAGGCCGACCAACCCGCCTCGGCCGACCGTTCGAGCGGGAGCGGCGAGCGGTCGAGGAACGCGGCCTCCAACAGCCGCGGCCCGTAGAACGTGACGAACAGCCTGCTCGTCCCCGTCGGCAGCCCGACCGCGTTGCCGATCACGTCGTCCGGCAGCCCCGAGCTCGGCGCGTTGTTGGTGAGCACGACCCTGGCGGTCAGCCGACGGGTCCCATCGTCGGCGACGCCGACCGCGACGTCGACCGCGCGGTCGAGGAAGACGTCGATCTTGCTGGCGCCGCCATTGGTGACCGACACGGAGAAGCCGCCGTCGGGACCGAGCTCGGGCAGCGCGCCGAGCGCGCCGACGCGGTCGAGGAACTCCCGTTCACGGTCGTCGACCGCCCACATCAACAGCCGGCGCTCCTCGACCATCGGTGCAAGCTCGCGGGCGAGATCGGGCGGATCGGGGAGCGACGACGTGAGCAACGCGGTGACGACGCCCTCGCCCAACGACTGGAGCGCATCGATGCGGTCGTCACTCCCGCCCCCGTCGTCGAGTTCGAGGTACTGGTCCCCGAGGATGAACTCGGCGGCCTCGTCGGGCCGGACGACGCGGTCGAGCTCGGGGATCTCGATCGGACCCGTGAACCCCATGAGCGCCTCGATGACGTACGGGTCCATCACGATGACGCCGTCGATCGGCGCGCCACCGCTCTGCGGGTACAGGATCGCTGCTGCTTCGGCGACGTACGGGAAGTGGGCCGGCATCGTGATGTTCGACCACACCCTCGGCTCGACGGCGCCGTCGGGACCGGAATCGAACCCGAATCGCCCGTAGCGGTCGAGGAGCTCGGCCGGGCACTCGATGCAGAACGCGGCGGTCTGGGCAAGGTGGTCCTCGAGCTCGGAGCGGCCGGCGAACTCGCTGACGACGATCCTGCCGTCGAAGGCCCGCACCTCGGCAAAGTTGCCGACGAAGCCACCGAGCCCGCGCGCTTCGGCCGGGGTCGTGAACAGGATCAGGTATCGCCTCGGCCCATCACCGCCGAGCATCGCCGGCGCGACGCGGACCGCCTCGATCACATCGGCGAGCCGGGCCTCGTTGTCGGCGAGGTCGGCATCGAGCTCGGCGAGCTGCGCCCGCAGGGGTCCGACGAGCCAGGGCGAGTCGACCTCGGTGACCACCTGCGACAGCTCCTCGAGCACGACCTGGAGGCGCAGCACCGGTTCCTCCAGACCGCGCACCGTGTCGAGGTCGATCCGGCCGTCGACGAAGCGGACGTTGGACAGGTCGGCCTGGCGCAGCGCGTCGGCGGCCTCGGCGGTGGCGGACGACGCCGTCTCGGCCAGGTCGCGTCCCGCCCGGAGGTTCTGGCTGATCCCGGGGATCACCGCCGCCGGCGCGGCGAGCGTGCCGCCGAGGGCGTCGTGCACCCCGGCGTAACTGTCGGCGGCCTCGTCGAAGAGATCGGCCGCAGCAACGTAGTCGCCGTCGTTGAGCGCGTCGATCGCCTCCTCGGAGCGGCTCGCCGCGGTTGCGACATCCGATCGCGCCGCCATCGCGGACAGCCCCCCGGCGGCGATCGCGACGATCGCCAGGCCCGCCACGGCGCCCAGCCCGAGGATCGCGACCCGCCGCACGTCGTGCGGGCGATTCCACACACCGACCAGGAACAGGGCCGAACACGTGGCGATCCCGATGAGCGAGGACAGCCCGAAGAACCCCCCGAGCTCGGAGCGGATCAACGCGTTGACGGCGATTCCACCGACCACTGCGCGCAGCTCCGGTCGATCGCCGCGAACACCGACCGCCAACCCGCCGACGAATCCCAGGGTCCCGAGGACCCAGACGACGGGCTCCAGCGCAACCGTCGCCCCAATGCCGGCGGCACCGGCGCTGGCCCACCAGGGAGCCGACGCCGCGGCCAAGGTCACCGCACCGGCGACGACTGCGACGAGCACCACATCGACGCCGGGCGAACCGGTCGGTGACGCATCTGCCAACGCAGCCCCGGCGGCGGCGAGCGCGACGATCACTGCGAGCAGCGCTCCGGCGCTCACGCGCTGCCGCTCGATCGCCACGAAGGTCGAATCTACCGAACCCTCTCGACCGAGGCGGGTCGGTCACCGCACCCCGGTCGGGGCCGAGCCGCCACCGCCGATCTCCTACGCTGGTGCAATCCGGCGCTCCGGACGGCAACGCCGACGAGTCGGCCAACGGGAAAGGACACCACCATGTTTCGGATCGACCTCAACCGCGTCGCCGCGATCGCAGCCACGCTCGTCCTGATGCCAGTCGCGTTGGTGGGGACATCCGCGAACACGGCTTCGGCCGCGGAGCAGGCCCTCTTCGTCAGTTCCTGGACCGGCAGCGGCGGAGGCCAGTGGGTGCCGTCGACGGGGTCGGCGAACGCGCACGGGCCCTCCGACTCGTTCTGCATCGCCGCATCGAGCCAGCCCGGAGGCGCGGAAGCCTTCTTCTCGTTCCCGAACTTCAGCATCCCAGCAGGCGACTCGATCGACGGCGTCGAGGTCATCGTCGACTACGAGACCGTCGGTGAACAGATCATTCGGCTGACCGATGGCGGGGCGCTGACCGGGACACAGATGGTGCTCCCCGCGAACGACGGCCCGAACACCTGCGACGGGACGTCCTTCGAGTCCGTCGGTGGGGCGACCGAGCTGTGGGGGACGACGTTCACGCCGGCGGACTTCAACAACGGCGACATCGGTGTCTACATCAAGCAGAAGGTGATCACGACGTCGAGCGGCGATCCCGGCAGTACGACCATCGACATCGACTCGGTCCAGCTGAAGGTCTTCCACAGCGGCGCCAACACGGCGCCGACCGCCGAGGCAAACGGCGACTACAGCGTGCCGGAAGGCGGCAGCGTGAGCCTGAGCAGCGCCGGCAGCTCGGACCCGGACGGCGACACGCTGGCGATCGACTGGGACCTCGACAACAACGGCAGCTTCGAGACTCCGGGCGCCTCGCCGTCGTTCTCCGCGGCGGGCTTCGACGGACCCGACGCTCAGACCGTCGTGGTGCAGGTCTCCGACGGCAGCCTGAGCGACACCGACACGGCGACCGTCAACATCACCAACGTCGCGCCCACCATCGACACGATCATCGCCAGTGCGGCATCGATCGACGAAGGCGACTCGGTGACCGTGTCCGGGACGTTCTCCGACCCTGGCAGCGGTGAGACGTACACCGGCACGTCGCTCTGGAGCGACGGTGTGATCACCGCGGTGACGATCGGCGACGGCACGTTCTCGACCGAGCGGACCTTCCCCGACGACCACCCGACCACCACAACGCCCTCGGACCAGTTCACGGTCCAGGTGACCATCGACGACGGCGACGGCGGTCAGACCAGCGCCGTGTCGCCGATCGTGACGGTCAACAACGTCGAACCTTCGATCGACGCGATCGGAGTCAGCGCGGCGTCGATCGACGAAGGCGACTCGGTGACCGTGTCCGGGACGTTCGTCGATCCGGCCCTGGGCGAGGTCACCGAGACGTTCAGCGGAAGTGCCGCATGGAGCGATGGCGCGTCGACAGCCGTCGTGGTCGGGGCGGGGACCTTCTCGACGGAGCGAACGTTCCTCGACGACGATCCGTTCACAGCGACGCCGTCCGACAACTTCACCGTCGACGTCACGATCAACGACGACGACCTCGGCAGCGGCGTAGCCACCTCACCGGTGCTGACGGTCAACAACGTGGCGCCGGTCATCACCTCGATCGACAGCTCGGCGACGTTCGCGGACAAGGCCGAGGAAGGTGAGACCGTGACCGTCAGCGGTGCGTTCACCGACGTCGGCACGTTGGACACCCACACCGCCGTGATCGATTGGGGTGACGGCGACATCGAACCGGCAACCGTGGTCCAGGCCGTCGGTGGCGGGACCTACACCGCCGATCACACGTACCTCGCGGGGGGCGTGTTCACCGTCACCGTCACGATCACCGACGACGACACCGGTGCGGCGAGCGACAGCACGCTCGCCGTCGTCACGGGCGTCGGGATCAACGGAGGTGTGCTCCAGATCGTCGGCACCGCCGGCGCCGATCACGTCGACGTCAAGGCGATCCGAGACGAGATCGACGTGTTCGCGGATTTCGTCTCGCCGAAGCACCGGCGGTTCGACCTCGCTGCGGTGACCTCGGTCGAAGTGTGGCTGTGCGAGGGCGACGACCACGGCAGCGTCCACCAGTCGATCGATCTGCCCACCATCATCCACGGTGGTGACGACGACGACATGCTCTGGGGCGGATCTGGCCCTGACGTCATCAACGGCGGAGACGGCGACGACCAGCTCTGGGGCCGCGGCGGCGACGACGAGTTGTACGGCGGCGACGGCGACGACGTGCTCCGGGGCGGAACGGGCTCCGACCTGCTCGATGGCGGGTCCGGAAACAACAAGGTGCGGGACTAACAGAAGAAGCCCTGGCCAGCGACGTGCTGACCAGGGCTTCCCTGGAGCGGACGACCGGGATCGAACCGGCGACCTTCACCTTGGCAAGGTGACGCTCTACCAACTGAGCCACGTCCGCAATCGAGCGATCAATCTAGCAGTGGTGCCCGCCGATCGGACACCCTGCCGACCACCGAGACATCGGCGCGCGTCAGGAGGGACGGAGGTCGACGCGCAGGGTCAGCACCCCGTCCTCGATCGTCGCCTCGGCATCGCCGATCATCGCGAAATCCTGGAAGTCGAGCTGTGATTGCTCGATGAACCGTTGCCGCTCCTCGCCGGCGACCGGCGGCAGCGGGCGCCGCTTGACCGCCTTGGCGCGCTCCTGAAAGCGAAGGATCATTGCGTCGGTGTCGAGGGTTCCCACCGCGACGAGGCTACCGCTACCGGTCGGATCCGGCCGGCTCGCCATCCGGTTCACCGGCGTAGACGCCCCGCACGGTCCCATCGCCGGTCCCCGCCTGGTCGGTCCCGTGGTCTCCGGTCCCATCGTCGGTCCCCGCCTGATCGGTCCCGTCGTCCGCGATCGCACCGTCGTCCGCCGGCGGCGGCGCTCCTCGGTCGATCGCCGGCTCGGCATCGGTCGGATCGTCGCCGTTCGGGTCGTCATCGGGCCGGTCGTCGCTCGCCGGCTCGTCAACGGTCGCGTCGTCACCGGTCGCGTCGTCACCGGTCGCAAGGGCGTCGGCCGCGGGGGCCGGCACGTCGAGCAGGCGCGGGTCGATGTCATAGGCGAGGAGGATCGGATCGAGGTCGTCGAAGGAAGGCACCGGCGGCTCGGCATCGAACTCTTCGTCGATCTCGGGTTCGTCCGGTGCGCGATGGACCGGTTCGGCACCCTCCGGGCGGACGTCGTCGAGCAGCCGCCGGCGACCGGTCGGGTCGCTCCGGCGCCACCGGCGGTCCGCCATGCGCTCGAGCGGTGCCAGCAGGACGGGTTCGACCCTCGTCTGGCGGATCATCCAGATCCCGAGCACGATCAACCCGACCCCGATCACCGCGAGCGCGATCACCACGGCGTACACCGTCCGAGTGGACGAGGGATCACCGGCGACGGAGCGCAGCGGGATCAGGCTGGACGCGAGCGCGGCGAACATTGCGACGAAATCATGCCAGCTGCGAGCCGAGATCGGGCAGCCCACGTCGCAGTTCTCCGGCGATCAACGCTGGTGCTGGGGGCACCACACCGCGGTGCGACCCCCGATCGGCGAGCGACGAAGGGGCGTACCGTCGCGCGGGCACGGCGGGCAGGCCGAGCGCACGGTCGGATCGAGCACGCCGGTATGGCTGCCACCTCGGCGCAACATGATCGGCAGCCGACGCCGGATCGCCGCCGCCAGCCCGGCGATCTCACCCCCGGTCAGCGAGTCGGCCGGGCGGTGCGGGTCGAGACCCGACCACCAGAGCACCTCGTCGGCGCACAGGTTGCCCAGCCCGGCGACCATCGTCTGGTCGAGCAGGGCCGACTTGACCGCCGACCGACGGCGCGCCAGACGCGCCGCGAGCACCCGGGAGCTCAGGCCGAACACGTCGGGGCCGAGGTGGGTCAGGTCGGGATCGATGCTGACGTGGCCGAGCCGCCGAGGATCGTTCAAACGGATCGCCGGGGCGACCTCCGAGCCCGGGGTGGTCACGATGCGCAGCCGATCCCATTCCGGCCGGTCGCGGCCAGACGCGTACTCGAGGCGGCCGATCGGGGCACCACCGTCGACCTCGACACGGCCGGTCATCCCGAAGTGCAGCCCGATCGTGACCGACGCCGTGTCGATCAGCACGACCTTGCCGACCCGCCGGAGATCGACGATCGTGCTCCCGGTGACGACCGGTGCCAGGTCGGCGGGCGCAACCCGATCGTCGGTCCACACCCGATCGATCCGCCGACCGATCGTGACCTCCAGCGCCTCACGCCAGATCTCGGCCTCCAACCCCTCGGGCACGACGGCTACGACGGTGACTTGCTGACCTCGCCGAGGAACCGCTCGAGCGGTCTCGCCAGCTGGTCGCCGTTGATCAGGAACGCGTCGTGACCGTGCGGTGAGTCGATCTCGAGGTACTGCGACGGCGTGCCGTTGGCGGCCAGCATCTCGTGGATCTGCTGCTGCTGGTACGCCGGGTACAGCATGTCGCTCCAGATCCCGACCGTCAGGGTCGGCACGGTCACCCGGGCCATCGCCCGCTCGAGGGTGCCCCGACCCCGGGCGAGGTCGTGGAGGTCCATCGCCTTGCCGATCGACAGGTAGCTGTTGGCGTCGAAGCGCCGCACGAGCTTGGTGCCGTGGTGGTCGAGGTAGCGCTCGACCTCGAACCGCTGCCACATGTCGAGCGTGCCGCGCGAGTGGTCGGCCAACTCACGCCCGAAGCGGTCGGTGAAGACGTTGTCGCTGCGGAACGTGACCTGGGCGATCGTGCGGGCGATCGCCAACCCTTCGGCCGGACCCTGACCCGTCGGCGAGTCGTAGTAGTCGCCGGCGGCGAAGTTCGGGTCGAGCCGGATCGCCCGACGGCCGATCGCGCCCCACGCGATCTGCTGCGCGGTCGCCTGCATGCAGGTGGCGATGGCGACGAGCGACCGGATGCGCCGTCGGTACATCACCGCCCACTCCAGCGCCTGCATCCCACCCATCGAGCCGCCGATCACCGACATCCACGAGGCGATCCCGAGGTGATCGGCCAGGCGGGCCTGGGCCCGCACCATGTCGCGGATCGTCACGACCGGGAAGCGGGAGCCGTAGAACTCGCCGTCGGCCGGGTGGGGCGACGCCGGCCCGGTCGAGCCCTGGCAGCCGCCGAGCACATTTGCGCAGACGACGAAGTAGCGGTCGGTGTCGATCGGCTTGCCCGGCCCGACGGTGTCGTCCCACCAGCCCGGCGTCGGGTGACCCCGGCCGGCCGGGCCGGCGGCGTGGCTGTCGCCGGTCCACGCGTGACACAGCAGGATCGCGTTCGAGGCGTCGGCGTCGAGGCGCCCCCAGGTCTCGTACGCGACGACGACGTCGGAGAGCGCCGTCCCACAGTCGAGCGCGAACCGGCGGTCGGTGGCGAACGTGAAGAACTGGCGGTGGCCGGGGTCGTGTCCGGGGAGCCAGGCGCCGGTGACCGGGAGTGGGCTGCCGTTCGTCATCGTCGTGCACCGAGCCGCGGGAAGCCGAGGGGTGGCGCAGATCGTAGCAGCGGGGCCTGACTACCCGAGCGAGCCGACCACCGGCTGGGCGACGCGCATCCGGGCGTCGTAGCCGTCCTCGAAGGGCATGAACCCGTCGCGGTCCGGGTAGAGGAGCTGCACCATCTCGAACGGCTCCGCCCGGTACCACGCGGTCGCGGTCGTGAACAGCGCGCCCCACTCGCCGGTGTCGACCGGGGCGAAGCGGCAACGCAGGTCGTTGTCGAACAGCCCGACGAGGTCGACACCGAGCGGGATGTCGGTGCCGCCCCGCCGCGCGTCCACGACGAGGGTGACGAGGCCGTTCGCCGCGACGGGTGCCAGCCCGAAGACGACCACCTCGGGGAAGCCGACCGCAGCCGGCAGCCCGATCGAGTAGGCATACCCGGGAATCACCGGCTCGGTGTCGAGCTGCGCGGCGACCGGCTCGAGGGCCCAGCCGTTCGTCTCGATCATCCACTCGATCTTGTCCGCGTGCGGGAGGTGGAAGTCGGGCAGCTCCATCCCGTCAGTCTGTCCCGTCAGCCCGGGTGTGTCTCGGCGCGACCCGTCCGCGCCGGAACCGACCGGTGGGGGTCAGATGGTGGCGCGGGAATCGAGGTCGAGGGCGTGCTGCAGATGGCGTGTCGCCATGGCCGCGAACATCGCCTCGCTGCGCTCGCTCGTGCCGACGACCTGCGAGGCGACCACCGCCATGATCACACCGCCGAACGCGTCGTGGCGGTACCGATCCCACAACCACGACTCGTCGACGACCACGCCGTACCCGGCGAGCGACCCCACGTACGCGTCGATCACGTCCCGTTCGTGCGCCCGGCGCTGGTCGGGCAGCAGGCCGGCGCCGCAGAAGTACGCGAGGTCGGCGACCGGCGAGCCGTGCCCCGGCGTCTGCCAGTCGACGGCGGTCACCGGCGGCCCGCCCACCGCAGTGGCGAACAGCAGATTGTCGAGCCGGTAGTCGCCGTGGGTCACGGTCAGCGGGCCGTCGAACGGTGCCATCCACTCGACGATGCGCCCACCGAACCACTCCGCCAGCTCCCGTGCCTCGGCCCCGAGGTATCCGGCGTACGTGGCGATGAAGCCGGGGAAGCACAGCTGCCACAGCGCAGCGAGCTGCAGCGCGTCGTCACGCCCCGTGCGGCGTTGGAGCCAGTCGAGGACGTCGAGGGTCGGATCGGCCCACCGCGGCCCGTGCAGCCGGGCCAACTCGGTGGCCGCGGCGGTCGCCCGGTCGAGATCGCAGCCGGCGAGCTGATCGCCTTGCTCGGCGGGCGCCATGTCCTCGAGCACCAACACGAAGTCGCCCGTGCCCTCGTCCCACTCGGCGTGGTAGCAGTGCGGCACCCGGATGTCGACCGTGGTCGCGACCTCCCGGTAGAACTTGACCTCCCGCTCGTAGTTCCTCAGGGCGATGCCGGTCGCCCGACTGGTCGGGTCCTCCGACGGCAACTTGACGACGACCGACGGCGGCGCGCCGGCGGCGCCGTCGAGAACGACCCGGAGATTCGACCCGACCAACCCGTCGCCGATCGGCAACGTGGACACGACCGTGGTGTCGACGTCGAGGACCGCGGACAGCCACTCGGAGGTGACGCCGGCCTCGTTCATGACGCCCGACGGTAGCTCCCCGTCCACCGCTACCGTCGTGGGCGAGATGTACGGGTTCCTGCTCCGGCCGCGCTGGCTCGCCTTTCATCTGCTGGTCGTCACGGCGATCGTCGTCATGGTCAACCTGGGCTTCTGGCAGCTCCGCCGCCTCGACGAGCGCCAGGACTTCAACCGCATCGTCGAGGCCCGCATCGATGCGCCGCCGGTGCCGCTCGCCGAGCTGCTCGGCGGACCGGGCGTCGAACCCGGCGACGTCGAGTGGCGGCCGGTCACGGCCTCGGGCACCTATCTTCCCGACCAGGTCCTGGTGTTCAACCGGACGCAGAACGGGCGGGCCGGTGACAACGTGCTCACCGCCCTGCAGCTCGACGGCGGCCCGATCGTGCTCATCAACCGGGGGTTCGTCCCGCTCGGCACCGAGACCCCTGACCCGCCGACCGGCGACGTCGAGGTACTCGGGCTCGCCCGCCGCTCCCAGCTCCGCGAGCGGGGCGGGCTGACCGACACCGGCGACGGGCCGGTCACCGAGGTCCGGCGCGTCGAGATCGAACGGATCGCGCCGCAGCTCGGTGACCTGGTCGCCCCGATGTACGTCGACCTGATCTCCTCGCAGCCGGCGGCCGGACCCGGCGACCCCGAACCGATTCCCCGCCCCGAGCTGGGCAGCGGCCCGCACCTGTCGTACGCGATCCAGTGGTTCATCTTCTCGTTCGCCGTCGCCGTCGGCTGGGTGCTGGCGGTGCGGCGCTCGATCACCCGCCGCCGCGCGAGCGTCACCGACGGAGCAGACCCGCCAGCGCCAGCGGGTTCCCCGACGCCAGCCGGCGGCGCGTCGACCAGCTCGACGAGCGGAACAGCCCGAGCATCGTCCGGCTGACCGAACCCGGCGGCTCGTCGATGCGCAGGTAGCCGGCCCACCGCTCGGTCGGCAGCTCGAAGAAGCGGTCGAAGAACTCGCGCACGGCGTCCCCGTCGAGCCGCACCAGCCGCTCGAGGCCGTAGTCGTGCAGCACCCTCGTGCGCCGCGCCGCCACCGGCCAGACCGCATCCCACACCATGCCGCGCATCGCCGGCGAGGTCGTCGGGGCCGGCGAGCGCAGCGGCGATCGCGTCGGCAACCCCGGCCGCGGCGCGCAAGGAGGCCCCGACCGAGTACCCGGTCGCCGGGTGGGTGAAACCCGCCGCAGCACCGAAGTCGACGATCGGCCGATCGCCATCGGGCACCGACCCGCCCATCGGGATGCGAACGAGTTCGGTCCGGACGGCATCGGTGAACGGGTCGTCGGATGACCGGCCGAGGCGGGCGGCCAGGCGGCACCGGAGCGACTGCGGGTCGACCGCAGGTCGGGCGGCGAGCACGGTCTCCTCGACCAGCCACCCGTCGACCACCGGGAGGGCGTACCCGAACGTCGGGACCGGCGGGCCGATCGCCGCGCCGTCCGGCGGGCGGAAGTCCATCAGCGTCGGCTGGCCGAGCGAGCCCTGCGGCGGCTCGGCGAGCACGACACCGAAGGCGGTCTGCCACGCCGGCGGGCGGCCCGACCCCGCGCTGCCCGAGGCGTCGACCGCTCGCCCGGTGGCGTTGATGACCAGCCGGCCGCGGACCCGGTCGCCGCCGGCGAGCATCAGGGTGTGATGGGTGACACCCGGCCGGACCGCGTCGACCCGAGCCTCGACGCGCCGCGCCACGCCCGACCGGAGCACCGCCCGCAATGCCGCGTTGTCGATCACCCCGTAGGCGCGGCCGAGCTCGTGGCGACGGGCGCCGTAGGCGACGATCCGTTCGAGCCGGGCGCCGAAGACGTCGGCCTCGCCGAGCACGGGCACGCCGGAGAGCTCGTCGATCCACACGCCGTACGTCGCGCTCCACGGCTCGTCCGGGCCGACCAGGAGCACATCGAGGTCGAGGCGGGCGCACGCTGCGGCGAGCGCACTGCCCGCCGGTCCGTCGCCGACGACGACGACGTCAGCCCGGTGCACGACGGTGGGGTCGGCGCCCGCCGCGGCGCTCACGCCCGCTCGAGCTCGGCCATCCGCCGGAACTGCTCGACCACGTCGGGAGTCTCGTGGGCCGGGTCGAGCGCGCGGTACACCGCTTCGACGTTCACGGCGATCCGACCGAACTCGCCCCACTCCCCGAACCGTTCGTCGGCGCCGAGGACGCGCGCCAGGTCGCGGGCGGCGTCGAACGCGTCCATCCCGGCTGCGAACCGCCCGCTCGCCTCCTGGTCGACGAAGGCCAGGTAGTCCCTGACGGCGACGATCCCGCCCTTGTCGGTCACCGGGCCGTGACCGGGGACGACGACGGCGACGTCCATCGCCAGCATCAGGTCGCAGGCGGCGATCCAGTTCGACAGCGGGCCGGCCCAGACGATCGGCGTGCCACCGATGAACAGGATGTCGCCGGTGTACACCGTGGCCGCGTCGGGGACGTGGACGATCGTGTCGCCCCGCGTGTGGGCCGGGCCGACCTCGATCAACTCGACGGTGCGCCCACCGATCTCGAGCTCGAGCCGGTCGTCGAAGGTGCGCGTCGGGAGCTCGAGCTCGATCCCGCCGAACCGGAACGCACCGAAGAAGCTACGGAACAGCTCCCCGATCTCACCCGGTGCCTCGTTCAGCGCGGCGAGCATCGCCGGCGGGACCTCGGGCATCTCCTCGGCGGTCGCGGTCGAGGACACGATCTCCACGCCCTCCCACCGGGCGCTGACCGCCGAGTTGCCGTAGCAGTGGTCGCCGTTGGCGTGGGTGTTGACGAGCGAGTGCACCGGCGCGCTCGCCGTCATCGGAGCGAACCGGTCGAGCATCCGGGCGGTGAGGGAGAGATCGAACAGCGTGTCGACGAGCAACGAACGCCCGTCGCCGACGACCAGCCCGGCGTTGCTCCACCCCCACCCACCGTCGGGCTGGAGGTAGGCGAAGCATCCGGCGGCGACCTCGCGGGCGCCCTCGGAGTAGTCGGACGGGGTCGGATCGGCGGCTCCCACGCCGACCATCATTCCACGCCGCCGACGTCGACCGACCGGCCGGCGCCGATCACTCGCCGCACCATCGTGCGGCCAGACGTTCCGCGAGCATCGTCGTCGGGAGGTGCGTGTTGACGTCGGGGATTCCCGGGAAGACCGACGCGTCGCAGATCGACAGGGCCTCGTACCCGACCACCGCGCCGGTGCCGTCGACCACCGAGCCCATGCGGCACGTGCTCGACGCGTGGACGTAGTCGCCGCCGGCCGATCGAAGCCAGCGGTCGATCGCGTCGTCGTCGGCCAGCGCCTCGGTGCTCGTTCCGTGCGCGTCGATCACCGCCCGCTCGACGACCGCCTCGAACCCGTCGTGGTCGAGAAGGCCGAGCAGCAGCCGGACGCCGGCGCGCAGCGCGGCGAGGTCGCGGGGATCGTCGAGCAGCGCGAACTCGACATCGGGCTGGACCTGTGGGTCGAGCGACGAGACCGTGACGCGGCCCCCGGCGCCCAGCGGTCGCATCAGGGCAACCATCAGCAGCCCCAGTCCGGCTTCGCCCGGGCCGCTGCCGAGGTGGTTCATCGGCAACACCTGGTGGACGCCGCGCTGCAGCAACGCGCCGACCGCCAAGCGCCCCGGTCCGTCGCCGGTCGCGGTCGGGTCGCGCAGCACCAGCGTGATCGGGGCCGACGGGTGATCGAGCAACCCCTCACCGACCCCGGGGGTGTCGATGCCGGACCGGAGCAGGATCGCCGGCGTGTGGATCGCACCGGCGGCGAGCACGACGCGATCGGCCGCCAGCTCCCGCCCGTCGGCGAGAGCGACGCCGACCGCCCGCCGGCGGTCGACCACCACCCGGTCGACGAGTGCGCCGGTGCGGATCGTCAGGGTCGGGCGCGAGCGCGCCGGCCAGAGGTACGCCTCGGCCGAGGTGACCCGCCGCCCGGCGACCCGTGTGAGCGGTGCCCGCTCCGCGTCCGGAGCGGCCGAGAGCAGGGCACGGTCGACCGCGCCCAGCTCGCCGACGGCCGGACGCTCGACCGGCAGGCGGACGCGTTCCCAAGCGGCGTCGATGTCACCCCACCCCCACGCCTCGTAACTCGACCGGCCCCCGCGCAGGCCGATCATCGCGTTCACCGCGCTCGAGCCACCGATCCCGCGACCGCGCGCGTACGGCACCGGATCGGCGCCGGCGTGCCGGCGGGCGACCAGGTCGGGGTAGGTGCGACCGGGCTCGTCGAGGGCGGCGAGGAAGTCCGGCCCGTCGATCGACGGTGGCACCCGTCCGGGCGCGAGCGTCGGGCCGGCCTCGATCAAGGTGACCGCCCGCCCGCCGTCCTCGGACAGGCGAGCGGCGGCGACGCAGCCGGCAGAGCCTGCGCCGACGACGATCCAGTGCTCGGTCACGGGCGCCATCGTCGCACGCCGCCCGGGATCACCTCACGATGCCGGGCGCGGCGTCTCGGCCGGAAGCCCGGTGAGATGCGCGGCGTCGTTGTACCGCTGGAGCCGCCACCGGTCCGACGGTGTCCGGACGAACTCGGTGATCGACGCGTTGAGCGTGTGGAGTTCGAAGCCCCCGGTCGCCGGCGCCTGCAGGAGCTGGCGGAACACCGCGTCGATGACGCCGCCGTGGCAGCTGATCACCACGGTCCGTCCGGCCTGGTCGCGCACGAGTCCCGACAGTGCCGCGCCGACCCGCAGGTGGAACTCGGCCGTCGTCTCACCGCCGGGGAACAGCGCGGCGTGCGGATCGCCGTTCCAGTCCGGACGGCCGAACCGCTCGACGTAGCCGTCGTACGACGTGCCGTCGAGATCCGGACCTGGATCGTGCTCGCCGAAGCCGGGTTCGACCTCGATCGGGAGATCGAGCGCGGCCGCGAGCCCCTCGGCGGTCTCGATCGCTCTGGCGTAGTGGCTCGACACGAGCCGGTCGGCGCGAACCTCACCGGTCTCTGCCAACCTCGACCGGAGGCGTTCGACCTGTTGGCGGCCGAGGTCGGAGAGCCCGTCGCAGGTTCGTGGACCACCGATGACGCGCCGCACGGTCGCGTTCGACTCGCCGTGCCGGATCAGGACGACGCGCGTCGGTGCCTCCGTTGTCGGGGTGGCGCTCACCGCCTCGATGGTAGAAGCCGGCCGTCCGCTCGCACGACGGCGACGGACCCCGTACGAGGCCGCTCACCACGATGCGCGGCCCGGAGGCACTCAAGATCACATCAGCGCCCACCGATATTGAAACGTATGACCGACACGGCAGAACTGGTGACGACGCGCGAGTCGCCCGCCGCGCCACTCGCCGCCGGGTGGCCACCGCCCACCGGCGCGACGCCGTTTCCTCCGCCGCCGCCCGCCGACCTGCCCGAGTACCGGCCGCCGGCGGTGGCCGCTCCGGTCGCGCCGCCGGTGTCCCCGACGCTCCCGGTCGTGCCGCCGGTCGCCGCGGCCCCGCCGCCGCGACCGGAGCGGCCGACCGCGCTGCCCGACTACTACTCCCTGGTCACCCCGCCCACCCCGAAGCGATCGCGAGGGACGGGCCGGAAGTTCCTGCGGTTCGTCGTCGTGCTGGCGCTGCTCGGTGGTCTCGGCGCCGCCGGCGTGGTCTACGGCCCCGGGGTTCTCGAACGCATCCGGGAGGAGCGCGCCGGCGGTGAGCCCGGCGGCCAGGCAGCCGCGCCCGACGAGAGCTCGGCCCCGCTCGAGTTCCCGAGTCAGACCGCGCCGCCGGTCGAGGTCAGGAACGCGACGTTCATCCTCGACGACCTCGGGCCGGACGGGACACCTCGGAGGTACGAGATCACGACCGACTTCATCTCCCGTGCGTCACGCGTCCTGATCGACCGCGACGAGCTCCCCACGCTCGAGGTGCTGACGTTGTTCGACCAAGCCGTCGTCCGCCGGATCGACGAGGACACGTGGTACCAGACGCCGCGGGGCCAGTTCCCGCTCGACGACCAACTCGAACGGGACCGCTGGGTCCGCCATCTCGACGAGTTGATCCCGCCGGCCAACCGGGCGGCGGCGGCGATCGAGAACTCGACGACCTCGCAACTCGCCGGCGAGTCGATGCGCCACCTCGTCGTGTCGATCGACCCGGCGTTGCTCGCCGGCCCCGAGCTGACCGGCCCCTCGCTGCGCGTGACCGGCGTGGTCGGCGGCGCCGCCGGCGACGCAACCGCTGCACCGACCCAAGCGACCCCGATCACTCCCGACCTCGCGCCGGCCACAGGGCCGGCGACCGGAGTGGGACCCGACGGCCTGCCCACCGACGGCGCGGGTGCCGACCCGGCGGCCGACGTCGGAGCCCTGCCGGCGGCGTCCACCGGCAGGGCGGCTCCGGAGACGATCTCGATCGAGATGTGGATCGATGCGCGCGGCCTGATCCGCCAGCTGATCACCTCGACCCCCGGCGGCGACGAGACCTTGACGGTGACGATGGTCTCGGCCGACGAATGGCTGCCGGAGTTCCCCGCCTTGGAGCAGATCGAGCCGCTGACCGCATCGGCGCTGGTCAAGCTCGGGTTGTGAGAATGAAACCCCAGCTCAGCGGCATCCTCTGACGCGACGCCCCAGCTCACGGTGGGCGCGGTGAACAATTTGTTCAAAAGGGCAGGCGTCGAGCGCTCGCCCCCCTATGGTCGCGCCAGTGGCCGCCCGGCATCGCCTGACCATCCGTTCGATCGATCCGGATCCCCGGGCCGCCGCCGTCGTGGCCGGCGCACGCCACCTCGGCCTTCCCGACGTCGGCGGTGTGACGATCGCCGACCTCGTCTTCATCGACGGCGAGATCACCTCCGACGACCTGCACCGGCTCCACGCGGTCCTCGTCGACCCGCTGCTGCAGCGGGGCTCCTGGGCGCTGCCCGCTGAGGATGGGATCGAGATCATGCCGCAGCCGGGGGTCACCGACAGCGACGCCGAGGCCGTGCACCACCTGGCCACCCAGCTCGGCGTCGACATCGTCGCCGCGGCGACCGGCACGCGCGTCGAGTTCCCGAGCGGTTGTGACGCCGCGACGGCCGGCGAGGTGATCGCCCGCCTCGTCGCCAACCCGATCGTCGAACGATGGGTCGACGGCACGATCGAACCCCACCACCCCGACGATGCGCCCGCAGCGACGGGCCACGACGTCATCGCCATCCGGGGGCTCGACGACGCGGCGCTCCAGCGGCTCAATCGTGACCGCGCCCTGTACCTCGACATCGAGGAGCTGCGGGCGATACGCGACCACTTCGAGACGGCCGGCCGAAATCCGACCGATGTCGAGATCGAGACCCTCGCCCAGACGTGGAGCGAGCACTGCGCCCACAAGACGTTCCGGGCGATCATCGACACCACCGGCGGGCCGGACGGGCCGGCGACCGTCGAACCGCTCCTCGCCCAGCTCCGGAACTGCACCGAGCAACTCGACGCACCGTTCGTTCGCTCGGCGTTCGTCGGCAACGCCGGCATCGTCGAGTTCACCAAGGGTACGACGATCGCCCTGAAGGCCGAGACCCACAACCACCCGTCGGCGGTCGAACCGTTCGGCGGGGCGAACACGGGCGTCGGCGGCGTGATCCGCGACGTGCTCGGCATCGCCCACCGCCCGATCGCGGTCACCGACGTCCTCTGCTTCGGACCCGTCGACCTGCCGCTCGCCGACCTCCCCGCCGGCTCGCTGCATCCCCGCCGGATCAGGGAGGGCGTGATCGACGGCGTCGCCGACTACGGGAACAAGATCGGGCTCCCGACCGTCGCCGGGGCGATCCTGTACGACCCTGCCTACACGACCAACCCGCTCGTCTTCGCCGGCTGCATCGGCACCGCAACGTCGCGGCCACTGCACGAAGGACCCCAGAAGGGTGACCGCGTCGTGTTGCTCGGCGGAGCGACGGGCCGCGACGGCATCCGTGGCGCGACGTTCTCGTCGGCGACGATGGACGCGACGACCGGCGAGGTCGCCGGCGCCAGCGTGCAGATCGGCGATCCGATCGTCGAAAAGCTGCTGATCGACGTGCTGGTCGGCGCCGAGGACCTGTTCACCGCGATCACCGACTGCGGCGCCGGCGGGCTCTCATCGGCGATCGGCGAGATGGCCGAGGGCATCGGAGCCGACGTCGAGCTCGATCACGTGCCCCGCAAGTACCCGGGGCTCCAACCATGGGAGGTCTGGCTGTCCGAGGCCCAGGAGCGCATGGTCGTCGCCGTTCCACCGCGCAGCCTCGGCGCACTCGAGAACCGGTGCCGCCGGTCCGGTGTCGACATCGCCGACCTCGGCCACTTCACCGGCGACGGGATCCTGACCGTGCGGGCCGGCGGCGCCGCCGTCGCCGAGCTCGACACGACGTTCCTCCACCACGGGCGCCCACAGCGCCGCATGTCGGCCGTGCTCCCCGCCCCGAACCGCACGGACCGCACGGGCCGGGCCGTCGACGATCCGGTCGGCGCGCTGCTCGCCCTCCTCGCCCACCCCAACATCGCATCGAAGGCCTCGACCATCCACCGCTACGACCACGAGATCCTCGGTTCGACGGTGGTCCGCCCGCTCGTCGGCGCCGCCGGCGACGGGCCGGGCGACGGCGTCGTCCTCGCCGAACCGGCGGCGCGCGCCGGCATCGCCATCGGCATCGGTGTCAACCCGTGGTTCGGCGTCCACGATCCGGAGGCGATGGCCCACGCCGTCGTCGACGAGGCGATGCGCAACGTGGTCGCCGTCGGCGCCGACCCCGACTGCGTCGCGCTCCTCGACAACTTCTCGTGGGGCGACCCCCGCCGGGAGTCGACGCTCGGCGAGCTCGTCGCCGCGGTCGAGGGATGCTGTGGTGCCGCCCACATGTACGCCGCACCCTTCGTCTCCGGCAAGGACTCGCTGAACAACGAGTACGTCGGTGCCGACGGCCAGCGCCATGCCGTGCCGCCGACCCTGGTGATCACCGCCGTGGCCCACGTCCCCGATGCCGACCGGTGCGTCACCCCGGATCTGGCGGCGCCGGGCAACGCGATCATGCTGCTCGGATCGACAACGACCGAGTTCGCCGGCTCCCACCTCGACCTCGTGCTCGGGGAACCGCCCGATCCGGGCGTCGCACCGGCGCCCGACCCGGATGCCCCGTCCCGCTACCGCAACCTCCACGCCGCGATCCAGGCCGGTCTGGTCGCGTCGTGTCACGACCTGAGCGAAGGTGGGCTGGCCGTCGCCCTGGCCGAGATGTGCCTGGCCGGACGGCTCGGGGCGACGATCCGCACCCTGCCCCACGATGACCTCGCGACGGCGCTGTTCGCCGAGTCGACCGGGCGCCTCCTCGTCGAGGTGGAGCCGGCGAGCGTGCCGGCGTTCATGCGCGTCATGAACGACCAGGTCATCACGATCGGTGCGGTCAACGATTCGGGCACGCTCGATCTGCCGGGTCTGCCACCGATCGCGGTCGGCAGGCTGGCCGACGCGTTCAACTCCGCCGCCGGTCCCGACGACGTACTCACCGGGGCGGACGCGTGAGCCGGGTGCGGGCGGTGGTGATCGCCGGACCCGGGACCAACCGCGACCGCGACGTGGCGACCGCGCTCGAGCGGGCCGGAGCCGATGCACGCATCGTGCTCGCCAGCGAGCTGATCGACCGGCCCGCACTCCTCGACGACGCCCGGCTCGCGGTCGTCGCCGGCGGGTTCAGCTACGCCGACTCGCTCGGCGCCGGACGGATGCTCGCGCTCGACCTGATCGTCGGCCTCGGCGATCGCCTCCAGGAGTTCGTCGCCGCCGGCCGACCGCTGATCGGCATCTGCAACGGGTTCCAGGTCCTGACGCGGACCAAGCTGCTGCCCGGCGCACTGGGCCACAACGCCCAGGGGCGGTTCGACTGCCGGTGGGTCGTCCTCGACGCCGTGCCGAAGAGCCGCTGCGTGTGGACCGCCGGTATCGACGACCCGATCCACTGCCCGATCGCGCACGGCGAGGGCCGGTACGTCCACCCCGATCCGCACTTGCTGGCCGAGGCCGGCCAGGTCGCGCTCCGCTACCGGAGCACGAACCCGAACGGCTCGGTCGCCGACGTCGCCGGCGTGTGCGACCCGTCCGGCGTGGTGCTCGGGCTGATGCCACACCCGGAGAACCACATCGTGCCGCGCCAACACCCGCGCCACCTGCGCGGCGGCGGCGGGCCGCGCCACCTCGGTCTCCGCCTGTTCGAGAACGGCGTGCGCCACGCCAAAGCGCTGTGAGGCAGACGATGGACCATCACGCACCGATCGGCCCGCTGACCGACATCGAGTTGCCCCTCGACGATCGCCGTGTCGGCAAGGTGCGCGTGTCGTACCGCCTCCCCGACGGCCGCCGCGTCTTCGTCACGACCGATCGACTGTCCGCCTTCGACCGGATCATCGCCGGCGTCCCCTACAAGGGGCAGGTCCTCAACCAGCTCTCGGCGTGGTGGTTCGAGCACACCGCCGACATCGTCGACAACCACGCGGTCGCGGTGCCCGACCCGAACGTGCTCATCGCCACCGCCGCCCGACCGCTGCCGGTCGAGGTGGTGGTGCGGGCCTACATCACCGGTGTGACCGACACCTCGGTGTGGACGAGGTACGCCGCCGGGGCGCGCACGATCGACGGCCACGACCTCCCCGACGGCCTGCAGAAGAACACGGCACTGCCGGCCACGATCGTCACCCCGACCACCAAGGGGGCCGACGGCGCCCACGACGTGCCGATCTCCTGCGACGACGTGGTCGCCCGCGGTCTGGTCGAACCGGGACTCTGGACGCGCGTGGTGTCCGCCGCCGAGCAGCTGTTCCAACGCGGCGCGGAGCGGGGCCGTGAGGTCGGCCTGATCCTCGCCGACACGAAGTACGAGTTCGGGCTGACCGCGGCAGGCGAGCTGCTGCTCATCGACGAGGTGCACACCCCCGACTCGTCGCGCTGGTGGGTGGCGGCGACCTACGGCGATCGGATCGCCGCCGGCCTCGAGCCCGAGAGCCTCGACAAGGAGGTCGTCCGCCGTGCGCTGGCCGAAGCCGGCTACACCGGCGAGGGTCCGGTCCCGGTACTGCCCGACGAGGTGTGGACGGCGACCACCGCCCGCTACATCGATGCCTACGAGCGCCTGACCGGTACCACGTTCCAGCCCGGCGCCTATCCCGCCGGCCCGCGCATCCACGCGGCCCTCTCAGGATTGGAGACACGCTGACATGGTTCGACGACTGCACGTCGGCTCCGCTCCCGGACCCGCGGGCGGTACGTCCGCCGGGCCGGCGCGGCACGACATCGACGATCACCCGCGGGAGGAGTGCGGCGTGCTCGGACTCTCGACGCCCCACGGCGACGGGGTGGCCCAACTCGCCTTCTTCGGCCTGTTCGCCCTTCAGCACCGCGGCCAGGAGGCCGCCGGGATCGCGGTCAGCGACGGCCGGCGCGCCCGCGTCCACAAGGAGCCCGGGCTGGTATCGACCGTGTTCACGCCCGAGGCGCTCGCCCCGCTGACCGGCTACCACGCGATCGGCCACACGCGGTACTCGACCACGGGATCGAACGCGCAACGCAACATCCAGCCGTTCCTGGTCGAGACGATGCACGGCCCGCTCGCGCTCGCGCACAACGGCAACGTCGTCAACGCTCCGGCGCTGCGCGACGAGCTGCTCAGCCGCGGCTTCGGCCTGACGGCGACGAGCGACTCCGAGGTGATGACGCTGATGCTCGCCGCGGCCGGCGGGGCGACGTGGGAGGAGCGGCTCGAGCGCACGCTTCCCGCCTGGAAGGGCGCGTTCTCCCTCGTCATGCTCGCCGCCGACCACGTCGTCGCGGTGCGCGACGCCTGGGGGTTCCGCCCACTGTCGGTCGGCCGGCTCCCCCACGGCGGCCATGCGGTCGCCAGCGAGACGTGCGCGCTGGCGACGTTGGGCTGTGTCGACATCGACGAGGTCGCCCCCGGCGAGATGATCACGCTGCGCGGCTCGGAGCTGACACGCGCCCAGGTGCTCGCTCCGCAACCCAAGGCGGCGCGGTGCACGTTCGAGTTCGTCTACTTCTCCCGCCCCGACTCGGTCTGGCACGGCCGCAACGTGCACCGCGTCCGCCAACAGCTCGGCGTCGAGCTCGCCCGCGAGGCGCCCGCTGCTGCCGATGTCGTGATCCCGGTCCCCGACTCGTCGATCCCCGCGGCGATCGGGTTCGCCAAGGAGAGCGGCCTGCCGTTCAACGACGGACTGATCAAGAACCGCTACATCGGCCGGACGTTCATCGAGCCGACCCAGGACATCCGTGAGCGGGGCGTGGCGCTCAAGTTCAACGCGCTCTCGGAGAATCTCGAGGGTCAGCGGGTGGTGATGATCGACGACTCGCTCGTGCGCGGCACCACCGCCGGACCGCTGGTCAGGTTGGTCCGCGATGCCGGGGCGACCGAGGTACACATGCGGATCACCTGCCCGCCGATCACCCACGCCTGCCACTTCGGCGTCGACATGGGTCACGACGGCGACCTGATCGCCGCCCGCCTCTCGGTCGAGGAGATCCGCGAGCACATCGGCGCCGACAGCTTGGCCTTCCTGTCGCTCGACGGGATGATGGAGGCGGTCGTGGGCGAACCGAGCGGACCGGCCGACGGCTACTGCAACGCCTGCTTCACGGGCACCTACCCGATCGAGGTCGGCTCCGCCCAGGCGAAGCTGGCCTTCGAGGGCGTACTGGCGTGAATCGGGATGCCGGCGTGAGGCGGTGGCGCGGCTGATGCGAGTGCTCGTCCTCGGGGGCGGTGGCCGCGAGCAGGCGATCGCCTGGGCGTGCCGCCGCCACGGGCACGACGTCCGGCTCGCCGGCGAGCTCGGCGACGCCGGACCCGGTGACACCGACCTCGTGATCCCGGGGCCGGAGGCGGCCCTGGTCGCCGGCGCTGCCGACGAGTGCATCGCCCGCGGCATCCCCTGCTTCGGCCCGACCGCAGCGCTCGCCCGGCTCGAGTCATCGAAGGGCTACGCCCGCGAGCTCGCCACGTCCCTCGGGATCCCCGGTCCGGCGTTCGCCCGCTTCGACGACGCCGCGAGCGCGGTCGAGTGGTGGGCCGCACTCGGGCGACCGGTCGTCGTCAAGCTCGACGGGCTGGCGGCCGGCAAAGGGGTCACCGTGCCGGCGACCGACGGCGAGACGGCGGCGGCGATCGCCGCGGCGGGCCAGGCCGGCGCGTTCGTGCTCGAGGAGCGGCTGAGCGGACCGGAGTGCTCGTTGCTCGCACTGTGCGACGGGACCACCGCGGTGGCGCTGCCGCTGGCCCAGGACCACAAGCGGATCGGTGAGGGCGACACCGGCCCGAACACCGGCGGGATGGGCGCGTACGCCCCTGCGCCGGTCCCCGTCTCCCCCGACGAGCTGGTGGCGACGTTCGTCCAGCCGATCCTCGACCACGCCGCGGCGGCCGGCACGCCGTACGTCGGGGTCCTCTACGCCGGCCTGATGCTCACTGCGGGCGGTCCCCGGCTGATCGAGTACAACGTGCGCTTCGGCGACCCCGAGGCCCAGGCCGTGCTCCCGCTGCTCGCCTCCGACGTCGCCGAGTTGGCCCTCGCCGCGACCCGCGGCGGGCTGGCCGGAGTCGAGCTGGCAGTTCGCCCCGGCGCGGCGGTCACCGTCGTCGCCGCCGCGAGCGGGTACCCGTCGTCGCCGTCGGCCGGTGCCGTGATCGACGATGCGGGCGGTGACGACGACCGGGCGATCAGGTTCGATGCCGGCGTCGACGCTGCCGGCCGCGTGTCGGGCGGGCGCGTGCTCGCCGTGACCGGGCTGGGCGATGACCTCGCCGCGGCGCGAGCCGCGGCGTACGAGCGGATGGCGCAGATCTCCTTCGACGGCATGCAGGTGCGGCGCGACATCGGCTGGCGGGCGCCGGGCGCGATGCTCGCGTCCTACGCCCAGGCGGGCGTCGACATCGACGAAGGCACCCGGGCGGTCGGCGAGATGAAGGCGGCCGTCGAGGCGACCCACGACCACGGCGTGCTCAAGGGCGTCGGCAGCTTCGGTGGCGTCTTCTCCGCCGCGGCGATCACCGCGCTCGACGACCCGGTGCTCGTCGCCTCGACCGACGGCGTCGGCACGAAGGTCGAGCTCGCCGCCCGGGTCGGGACGGTGCGCGGCGTCGGGATCGACATCGTCAACCACTGCATCGACGACGTGCTCGTCCAGAACGCCCGCCCGTTGTTCTTTCTCGACTACATCGCCGCCAGCACGCTCGACGCCGACCTCGTCGCCGACGTGGTCGGCGGGATGGCCGAAGCGTGCAGGGTCGCCGGGTGCGCCCTGCTCGGCGGTGAGACCGCCGAGATGCCCGGGGTCTACCAGCCGGGCGCGTTCGACATCGCCGGCACGCTGGTCGGTGTCGCCGAGCGCTCCGCACTCCTCCCCCGTGACGACGTGGCCGCCGGCGACGTCCTGATCGGGTTGGCGTCGAGCGGACCGCACACCAACGGCTACTCGCTGCTGCGCAAGCTGTTCCAGTGGATCCCGGTCGACGCCGTGCCCGAGGGGCTCGACCGCCCGATCGGCGAGGCGCTGCTCGAACCCCACCGGTCATACCTCGACGTGCTCGCCCCGGCGCTGGCGGGCGGCCGGGTGAAGGCGCTGGCCCACATCACCGGCGGCGGGTTGCCCGAGAACCTGCCGCGGGTGCTGCCCGGCGGCGTCGGCGCGGTCGTCGAGCTCGGGTCGTGGCCGGTCCCGCCGCTGTTCCGCCTCGTTCGCGAGCTGACACCGCAGATGCCGACCGGCGAGCTGTACCGGACCCTCAACATGGGCATCGGCATGGTCGTCGTGTGCGCCGCGGACGACGCCGTTGCCGTGCGAGCGTCGATCGACGAGCCGACCTGGGTGATCGGCCGCTTGGTCGACGGCGAGCGCGCGGTGGTGCTCGACGCCGACCGGGCCGACCGCCTGCCCCGTCCCTGACTTTTCGTTCACGGTCCGCGCCGCTGCGGTGTGCCGTCGGTACCGTCTCCCCATGGACGCCCGCCCCCGTCGCCGCACTCGGATCGTGGTGCTGGCCTCGGGCAACGGGTCCAACCTCCAGGCGGTGCTCGACGGGTGCGCCGACGGGGAGATCGACGGCGCCGTCGTCGCCGTCGTGTCCGACCGGCCCACCGTGTTCGCCCTGGAACGGGCCGCCGCAGCCGGCGTGCCAGCCGTCCACGTCGGCCCCACACCGAGCGAGGCGCGCGCCGACTACGACACCCGGTTGGCCGACGTCGTCTCGGGTTTCGACCCCGACATCGTCGTCCTCGCCGGGTGGATGCGGATCCTGACCATGAGCTTCCTCGGATGGTTCCCGGACCGGGTCGTCAACCTCCACCCCGCACTCCCGGGCGAGCTCGCCGGCACCCGCGCGATCGAACGAGCCTGGGAGCAGGCCGGGCGCGGCGAACGCACCGGAAGCGGCGTCATGGTCCACCTCGTCCCCGACGAGGGCGTCGACGACGGGCCGGTGCTCGGCACCGAGGCCGTCCCGATCGACGCCCGAGGCACGTTCGACGACTTCGAAGCGGCGATCCACGCCGCCGAACACCGCCTGCTCGTCGAGGTGCTCGGCGTACTGTGCGATCGAACCAACCCCAGTCTGCTCAACACCCCCACGGAGGCATCGGCATGACCGACCGCAGCAACCCGAACGACGAACTCTTCGACCGCTTCGAGGCGTTGACCTTCGACGACGTCGTCGTCGTCCCCGGCTACTCCGAGACCCTCCCCGACTCGGTCGACACCGCGGCCCGGTTCGCCGGCGACATCGAGCTCGCGGTGCCGCTGATCTCGGCCGCGATGGACAAGGTGACCGAGGGCCGTATGGCGATCGCGATGGCCCGCCACGGCGGCATCGGGGTCATCCACCGGAACATGTCGATCGCCGCGCAGGCCGCGGAGGTGCAGAAGGTCAAGCGTTCCCAGTCGGGGATGATCACCGACCCGGTCACGTTGACGCCAGACGCCCGGCTGCACGAGGCCGAATCGCTGATGCACCAGTTCAAGTTCTCGGGCGTGCCGATCACCGACGGCGACGGACGGCTGATCGGCATCCTGACCAACCGCGACATCCGGTTCTGCGAGGGCGCGGACTTCGAGCGGCCGATCTCGGAGTTCATGACGTCGGACTCGCTGGTCACCGCCGAGGTCGGCACGTCACTCGACCAGGCCAAGTCGATCCTCCAGCAGCACCGGATCGAGAAGCTGCCGCTGGTCGACGCCGACGGCCGGCTGGCGGGGCTGATCACGGTCAAGGACATCCAGAAGCGCCTCGACTTCCCCAACGCCTCCCGTGACAACCGAGGTCGGCTGCGCTGTGCAGCCGCGGTCGGTGTCGGCGCCGACCTCGAGGAGCGCGTCGCAGCGCTGGTCGACATGGCGGTCGACGCGGTGTCGATCGACACCGCCCACGGGCACTCGGCCAACGTGATCAAGGCGATCGAGCGGATCAAGGGATCGTGGCCCGACCTGGTCGTCACCGCCGGCAACGTCGTCACCGAGGACGGCGTCGAGGCGCTGGCCGCGGCCGGTGCCGATGCGGTCAAGGTCGGCGTCGGGGCCGGATCGATCTGTACGACGCGAGTCGTGTCGGGCGCCGGGATGCCTCAGCTGTCCGCGATCTGGTTCGCCACCCGCCGGGCGCGAGCACTCGGCGTTCCGGTGATCGCCGACGGCGGGATCACGTTCTCCGGCGACATCGTCAAGGCGATCGTGGCCGGCGCCGAGACCGTGATGCTCGGCTCGCTGCTCGCCGGGACCGAGGAGAGCCCGGGCGACATGGAGCTGTTCGAGGGCCGCCGCTACAAGGCGTACCGCGGGATGGGCTCGATGGGGGCGATGACCGGCGAGAGCGCCGACCGCTACGCGACCGGGCAGTCGTCGGGCGGCTCGACCGCGGTCGGCGCGGCCAGCAACAAGCTCGTCCCCGAGGGCATCGAGGGCCGCGTGCCCTACGCCGGCCCCCTCGGCGATGTCGTCTACCAGCTCGTCGGCGGCCTGCGGTCCGGCATGGGGTACGCCGGCGCAGCGACCCTCGACGGGCTGCGCTCTGCCCGCCTGATGCGGGTCACCACCGCCGGCCGCAACGAGAGTCACCCCCACGACGTCACGATCACCAAGGAAGCCCCCAACTACCAGCGCTCCTGACCGCGGTGTGCTGTGGCGTTCCCATACCCGGCTCGCGATCTGGCGGCTCGGTTCCCGTTCGAACCGCTCCGCTTCGAGCGCCACGACGGCCTCGCCACGCTCACCCACACCGCCACGCTGCGACGCAAGGCGCTCGGGGAGGTGCTGACCTACGTCGGTTGAGTGCTGCACCCCCTGGGCGCGCCCGCGTCGATCGGGGCGGGCAGCGCTGCGCCTTGTGAAGACCTGCATCCGGTGCAATACGGTTTCGGTGCGGAAGGGGCGGAACCGCCGCTCCACGACCGAACGTCGAACCGCCATGCACCGTCCACCTGCCATCTTCGCCATCACGGTCGCGTTGCTCGGCGCATCCGCATGCGCCGACGACGACCCGTCGCGTTCGTCCGACATCGACCCGCGGACCTATTTCGACGACTACGTGTCTCCCGTGGAGGATGAAGCGGAGCTGATGATCGCGCCCGCCGAGGCGCCGGACGCCGGCGGGATCGAGCCACCGCCGCCGGACCCGATCCCACCCTCGGTCACCGAGGACAACACGTTCGTCGATGCCGGCGCCTCGCTCTGGACGGCGACCGCCGACGACGCCGAATCGACGTTCGCCCTCGACGTCGACACCGGTTCGTTCGCCGTCGCTCGCCGCTTCGTCGCCGAGGGCTACCGCCCCGAGCCGGACTCGATCCGGCCCGAGGAGTGGATCAACTCCTTCGAGTACGGCGATCCTGCCGCCGATGGCGCCGACTTGGCCGCGATCGTCGAAACCGGCCCGGCGCCGTATGCCGATGCCGGCGTCGAGCTGGTCCGGGTGGGCGTCACCACCCGCGCGATCGCACCGGGCGACCGGCCACCGGCGGCGCTGACGTTCGTCGTCGACACGTCGGGTTCGATGGACATCCGCGAACGCCTCGGGCTGGTCCAAGCCTCACTGGCGCTGCTCGTCCAGCAGCTCGGCCCCGACGACACGATCGCCATCGTGACGTACGGCAGCGACGCCACCGCGCTGTTGTCGCCGACCCCGGTGTCGGAGTCGCAGACGATCATCAGCGCGATCGACCGCCTCGTGCCCGGTGGCAGCACGAACATGGAGGCCGGCCTCCGTACCGGCTACGCGCAGGCCCGAGCCGGCTTCCGTCCGGACGGCGTCAACTCGGTGATCCTCGCCTCCGACGGCGTCGCCAACGTCGGCGTCGACGATCCCGACGGACTGGCCGGGCTGATCGAGCAGTCGGGCAACGACGGCATCCACCTCGTCACCGTCGGGTACGGCATGGGCAACTTCAACGACGACCTGATGGAGCAGCTCGCCGATCAGGGCAACGGCTTCTACAGCTACATCGACACCTTCGAGGAGGCCGAGCGGCTCTTCGTCGACGACCTGACGCCGACGCTCACCGTCGTCGCCGAGGACGCGAAGGTGCAGGTCGTGTTCGATCCCGCCGTCGTGGCCGAGTACCGGCTGATCGGCTACGAGAACCGCAGCCTCGACGACAGCGAGTTCCGCGACGACACGACCGACGCGGGTGAGCTGGGCGCCGGCCACGCGGCGACAGCGCTCTACGAGATCGTCCGGACTGCCGACGGTGCCGGCCGCTCGCCCGGCGAGGTCCGCCTGCGCTGGACGTCGACGGCGTCGGGCGAGGCCGTCGAGACCGCCACCGCGATCCCCGCCGATCCGGCGGACGATCCGAGCGACGCGTTCGAGCTGGCGGCGCTGGTCGCCGCGGCGGCCGAGGTGCTGCGCCAGGACCCGGTGCGCGTCGAGCGCGGTCTCACCGTCGACCAACTGGCCGCCGACGCCGCGGCGATGGTCGAGCGGGGCGTGGTCGAGGCCGACGAGTTGGCGCAGTTGCTCGAGCGGGCCGCCGACCTTCCCGAGGCTGCCGTTCCGGGCCAGGACTGACGGGCCGGCACCGGATCGGGCCGGGAGCCCGCTACGTCAGCTTCTCGACGAAGCCCTCGAGCTGGCGGAGGTTGCGGCACTCGTAGACACCGTCGGTGTGGGTCGCGTACTCGCCGACGATCGAGTCGCCGGTGTTCCAGTAGCTGCGCGGCTCGGGGTTCAGCCAATAGACGTGGCGCGCCTTGTGCTGCATCTCCTTGACCACCCAGCTCTGGCTGGCGTGGTAGTTGTTTCACCGCGTCACCGAGCAGCAGCACGGTCGACTTCGGGCCGACGTCCTTGCCGTAGCGATCCCAGAACACCTCGAACGCATGCCCGTAGTCGCTGTGGCCGTCGACCCACACGACGTCGGCCTCGGTGTTGACTCGGTGGATCGCCTCGGTGATGTCCTCGGTCGCCTTGAAGTAGTCGGTCACCTCGTCGATGCCGTCGATGAACACGAACGAGCGGACCTTGGAGAACTGGTTCTGGATCGCGTACACCAGCATCAGCGTGAACCGGGCGAAGGCAGCAACCGACCCGGAGATGTCGGCGACGACGATCAGCTCGGGCTTGGACGGCCGCGGGTACTTGAACTTCGGCTCGGCGGGGACGCCGCCGTAGCTCAGCGAGTGGCGGACGGTGTTGCGGAAGTCGAGCGGCCCCTTGCGTCCGTGGCGGCGCTTACGGGCCAGGCGGGCGGCGAGCTTGCGGGTGAGCGGGTACAACGCCTTCTTCAGCGCCTGCATCTCGTCGCGCGAGGCGTGCATGAATTCGACGTCCTCGGGCAGCGGCTTGCGCAGCGTCTTGGCCATCGCCTCGGCGCCCCGGTCGGCGACGAGCCGCCGCCGGATCTCGGCCTCGATCTCGCCTTTGAACTTGTCGATCCGGTCCTCGTACTCCTCCCGCTCCAGGCGCTCCTCGAGGGAGGTCATCTCCGTCGCCATCTGCTCGCGCGTGGCGTCCATCAGCTTCTCGAGCATGGAATCGAGATCGAGATTGCGCAGCGTGCGGTAGAGGTAGTACGTCCCGCCGACCGGGCGACCGGGCTCCATGCCGGCGAACCGCTGCACCGCCTGCCGAGCCATCGCCCGCATCAGTCCCTGGTCGCCGTTGAGCAATGCCTGCATCAACAGGTGGGCGATCTCCTCGGGCGTGAGGTTGTCGAGCCCGCCCGCGCCGCCCTTGCCCTCGCCCTGCTGTTGTTCCTGCAGCTCCCGCCACAGCTCGTCGATATCGGTCTCGTCGCCCTCGACCAGCTTGTACTCCGGGCCGCGCAGGCTGAAGTACACCTCGAACACCGTCTCGAAGCTGCGCCAGTGGGCATGGTTCTTGATCAGGGTCGCCCCGAGCGCGTACTTGAAGGCCTCCCGGTCCTCGATCGGGATGTGCTGCACCGCCTCCATCGCGTCGAGGTTCTCGGTCAGGCTGACCGGAAGCCCCGCGTTGCGCAGCTCGACGACGAACCCGTTGAGCAGCTCGATCATCGGTGCGCCACGACGGTCACTCGTCGACGGCCAGTTCCTTGGCCGCCTTGGAGATGTCGGTCTGGTACTTGAGCAGGATGTTGAGCGTGTCCTTGGCGACCTGCTCGTCGATCGTCTCGATGTTGAGCAGCAGCAGCGTGCGCGCCCAATCGAGGGTTTCCGACACGCTCGGTGCCTTCTTCAGGTCGAGCTGGCGGATCGAGCGGACGATGCGGGCGACCTGGTCGGCGAGGGCTTCGGTGACACCGGGGACCTTGGCCAGCACGATCTGCCGCTCGCGCTCGAGCGTCGGGTAGTCGACGTGCAGGTACAGGCACCGCCGCTTGAGCGCTTCGGACAGCTCGCGGGTGTTGTTCGACGTCAGGAACACCAGCGGGATCTGCTTGGCGACGATCGTGCCGAGCTCGGGGATCGACACCTGGTAGTCGGACAGGATCTCGAGCAGCAACGCCTCGGTCTCGACCTCGACCCGATCGACCTCGTCGATCAGCAGCACGACCGGATCGTCGGCGGTGATCGCTTCGAGCAGCGGCCGGGTCAGCAGGAACTCGTCGGAGAAGATGTCGTCGCGGATCTCGGTCCACTCCTCGCTGCCCTCGCCCCCGCGCTCGGTCTGGATGCGCAGGAGCTGCTTTTTGTAGTTCCACTCGTAGAGCGCCTTGGACTCGTCGAGGCCCTCGTAGCACTGCAACCGGATCAGCCGCGCACCGGTCACCTCGGCGATCGACTTCGCGAGCTGGGTCTTGCCGGTGCCGGCCGGGCCTTCGACGAGCACGGGCTTGCCGAGCCGATCGGCGAGGAAGGCCACCCCGGCGATGCCGTCGTCGGCGAGGTACTGGACGCTCGCCAGTCCCTCCCGGACGGCCTGGACCGTCTCGAATCGGGGGGCCGCCGCCTGGCTGCCGGGGATGGCTGCGGCATCGGTCGATGTCATGGTGGCACGATAACGGGGGCCTTGACCGCTCGGTCAATCGGAATCGCCGCCGGCCGCGCATCCGCGATCTACGCTCCGACCGATGCCAGCGGTGTTCGAGGACCAGGCCGACGACTTCATCGCCGCGACGAACCACGCGCTCACCGAGTTGTCGGGCGGCCGCGACCACGGGCAGGAGTGCGTGATCGAGGCGGCCAATCTCGTGTCGGCGTTCGTCGACGCCGACGGCCGGCACACCCGCCAGGAGCTCGAGAGCTGGACGTCGGCACTCGGTTCCCGGCTCACTCCACCGATGCTGCTCACCCCGTCGGCGCTTCGGGCCGACGACACCCTCGGCGGCTCGAGCGCCTGGCTGGAGCGGCCGAGCACGATGTTCGACCTGCTGGTCAAGGCCGACGCACGGGACGGAGGGCGCCGGACCACCGCGTACTACGACAGGGCGATGGCCCTCGCCCACGCCACCGCAGCGCTCGACACGGTGCCGTCGCCGGGCGAGATCGAAGCGATCGGCCGGTTCCGCACCATGCTGCTCCGGACGATGGACGCCCACGCCGTGCCCCGACCGGGTCGCCCGTCGCCCGGCGGCGGGGCGACGCCCTCGATCGAGCCGGGCACGGCGACACCGGCGACGGCGGGAGCGGGCACCGGCACGAGCGAGCCCGAAGCCGCCACCGAGACCGAGCTGCCGCCGGCGCGGCCGATCGAGGAACTGCTCGGCGAGCTCGAGGCGTTGATCGGGCTCGAGATCGTCAAGGAGGAGGTTCGCCGGCTGACCAGCCTGCTGCGGATCCAGGAGCTGCGCGCCGAGCACGGGCTGGCGACGATGGAGACGAGCAAGCATCTCGTGTTCAGCGGCAACCCGGGGACGGGCAAGACGACCGTCGCCCGCCTGCTCTCGCAGATCTTCCGCGCGCTCGGCGTCGTCACCAAGGGTCACCTGGTCGAGACCGACCGATCGGGGCTGGTCGCCGGGTACGTCGGGCAGACGGCGGTGGCCACCCGCAAGGTGCTCGAGTCGGCACTCGGGGGGACCCTGCTGATCGACGAGGCGTATGCCCTGGCCCGAGGTGGCGAGAACGACTTCGGGTTGGAGGCGGTCGACACGATCGTCAAGTTCATGGAGGACCACCGCGACGACCTCTCGGTGGTCGCCGCCGGCTACCCGGCCGAGATGGACGAGCTGATCTCCTCCAACCCCGGGCTCGAGAGCAGGTTCACCCGGACGATCGACTTCCCCGACTACTCGACCGAGGAGCTACTGGCGATCTTCGAGCTGATCAGCGGCAAGCAGGAGTACGCGCTCGACGAATCGGGCCGGGCGGCGCTGGTGGCGGTGATCGACGCCGAACCCCGTGGCCGGGGCTTCGGCAACGCCCGCTTCGTCCGCAACGTCTTCGAGGCCGCCGTCGGCCGGCAGGCGGTGCGGCTCACCGATGTCGCGTCGCCGACGACCGACCAACTGCGGACCCTCACCGCCGACGACATCGCCCCGGTCTAGCGTGCTCACTGGATGGGACTTCGCGATCGCTTCTTCACGCCGGTCACCGCCCGGGCGATCCTGTCGTGGCGGATCGCGGTCGGGGTGGGGGTGGCGGTGGCGGCGGTGTTCGCCGGACTCCAGCCCGCAGCGTCGATCGCGGGCGGACTCGTCGTCTACGTCGGCCTGGTCGCGGCAGCCATGCCGAGCGGGCGCGCCCGGCCGCGCATCGATCCCTTCGGCATCGGCGAGCCCTGGAGGCAGTACGTCCACGGCGCGCAGCGAGCCGTCCGCCAGCTGCACCAGACCGTCGACGGAACGCCAAACGGCTCGGTGCGCGACCGGCTGCAGGCGATCGTGGCCAAACTCGACGAGGGCCTCGACGAGACCTGGCAGATCGCTCGGCGGGGCGACGACATCGACCGCGTCGTCCGCCGGCTCGACCCACCGCGGCTGCGCTCGAAGCTGGCCACGCTCGAGGAGCAGGCGACCGAGCGTCCGACCGACGAGCTCACCGCGGCGATCGAGTCGGTACAGGACCAACTCGAGTCGACCGAACGGCTCAAGGAGAAGTCGGCCAAGGCGGCCAACACCCTGCGCCTGACGCAGACCCGGCTCGACGAGCTCACCGTGCGCGCCGCCGAGGTGAGCATCGGGGCGGGCGACACCGACGCCTACGAACACGACGTCGAGGACCTCGTCGACGAGCTCGAAGCGCTCCGCCTGGCCCTCGACGAGACACGCTGACGCCCCCGCCGTGAGCCTGCTGCGCAGCAACGTCACCGTCGCCGCCGGGACCGCGCTCTCGCGCATCACGGGGCTGCTGCGGTTCGTCGTGTTCGCTGCCGTGATCGGGCGCACCGCGCTCGGCGACGCCTACCTGCTCGCCAACGAGACACCGAACATCGTCTACGACCTGCTGCTCGGCGGACTGCTGTCGGCCACGCTCGTCCCGATGTTCTCGACGTTCCTCGAACACGACGACGACGAGGCGACCAACGTCGTGCTGACCACCGCCGCACTGCTGATGGCCGGACTGACCGCGCTCGCCGTCGCGCTCGCCCCGTTCATCTTCCGGCTCTACTCGATCACGGTCGAGGACGTCGATCCGGTCCTGTTCCGCGACGTCGGCACGACGCTCGCCCGGATCTTCCTCGTCCAGATCCTGTTCTATGGGCTGAGCGGGCTGGCCAACGCCTTCCTCAACAGCCGCAAGCGGTTCTTCGCCGCGGCGTGGAGCCCGATCCTGCCGAACCTGATCATCATCGCCTCGCTGTTGTCCCTGCCCGAACCCGGCCCCGACGGGTGGCAGCTGGCGGACGTCGTCACCGACGATCGGCTGAGGTACACCCTCGGGCTCGGCGCCACGCTCGGCATCGCGGCGATGGCACTCGTCCTGATCCCCGCCGCGCTGCGTACCGGGTTCCGCTTCCGCCCGAACGCGAACTTCCGCCATCCCGCCGTCCGCCAGCTCCTGACGCTGTCCGGCTGGACGCTCGGCTTCGTCGCCGCCAACCAGGTCGCGCTGATCTTCGTCCGCAACCTTGCCGGCCCCGGCTCGTCCGACGCCACCGCGTACTTCCTGGCGTTCACCTTCTTCGTGCTCCCCCACGGGCTCCTCGCGGTGTCGATCGCCACGACGTTCCAGCCGGAGATGGCCCGCGCGGTCGCCCGCCGCGACAAGCCGGCGTTCCTCGACAGCGCCTCGCTCGGCCTGCGGATGACCGCGCTGGTCACCGTGCCGGCCGGCGTGGGCATCTTCGTGCTGCGCCAGCCGATCATCGGGATCCTCCAACGCGGCGAGTTCGACGCCGACGACGTGCTGGCGACGTCGCGGGCGCTCGGCGGGTTCGCCCTCGGCCTCGGTGCATTCTCGCTGTACATGTTCACGCTGCGCGGGTTCTACGCGCACAAGGACACCCGCACGCCGTTCGTCGTCAACGTCGTCGAGAACGCGCTCAACATCGGGCTGGCGTTCGTGCTGGTCGGGCGGTACGGCGTGCTCGGGCTCGGTGCGGCGTTCGCCGGGGCCTACGCCATCTCGTCGCTCTGGTCGCTGCGGATCCTGAGCTACAAGGTGCCCGGCTTCCCGCTGCGGACCGTGCTGTGGAGCATCTGGCGGATCGTCGTCGCCGCCTCGCTGATGGGTGAGGTCGTGTGGCTGCTGACCGACAACATCGGGGGCAATGCCGGCCGCGATGCGGTCGTGCGGCTGACCGCGGGCACCGTCGTCGGGATCGTCGTGTACTTCGCACTGCTCGCCGCGATGCGGGCACCCGAGCTCGCTGCCGCACGACGGCGGCTGCCGGGCCGACGGGCATCGGCAGTACCGACCGATCGCGCCGGGTTGTAGGCTCGCCGCCATGTTCAAGTACCTGAAGAAGCAGTGGAACTACCTCGTGGCGAAGCTGACCGGCCGCTTCAACGAGAATGCCGATCCGAAGGTGCAGCTCGAACAGGCGATCGCCGAGGCGCAGAACCAGCACCGGCGGCTCAAGGACCAGGCGGCCAACGTGATCGCCAACCAGAAGCAGTCCGAGATCCGACTGAACAAGAAGATGACCGAGCTGGAAAAGCTCAATGCCAATGCCCGCCAGGCGCTGATCATGGCGTCCGATGCCCAGAAGGCCGGCAACGCCGACAAGGCCGCTGACTACACGCGGGCAGCGGAGACGATCGCCGACAAGCTGATCTCGGTCGAGGCCGACGTCGAGAGCCTCAAGCAGATGGTGCTCGAGTCGACCGACGCCGCCGATCAGGCCAAGGCTGCCGTCAAGCAGAACAGCCGGCTCCTGCAGGAGAAGCTGGGCGAGAAGTCCAAGCTGCTCAGCCAGCTCGAGCAGGCCAAGATGCAAGAAGAGATGAACACGGCGATGGCCCAGCTCAACGAGACCGTTGGCGACGACGTCCCGACGCTCAACGAGGTGCAGGAGAAGATCGAGGCCCGCTACGCCAAGGCCAAGGCGACCGCCGAGCTGACCGACACCTCCGTCGAGAGCCGGGTGCTCGAGATCGAGCAGGCGACCGCCAACGTCGAGGCGCAGACCCGGCTGTCGGAGCTGCGCGCCGAGCTCGGCCTCGATGCAGCCGAGGTCCCCGCCGCCGTCGAGCAGGGCGAGACCCAGCCGGCCGAAGGCTGACGACGCCGCGGGCAGCCGCTGCTCAGGGCAGCACGACCAGGTCGTCGCGGTGGATGACCTCCTCGACGCCGGGGGGGAGTTCGTCGGTCCGCCGGCCGCGTGCGGCCAACACGCCCTGAGCCTCCCAGCTGACGATCCCCCTGGCGAACGGCCGCCCGGCCGGGCCGACCACGTCGACGACGTCGCCCGCCAGGAACGATCCGTGGGCATCGACCACCCCTGCTGGGAGCAGGCTGGTCGGCCGGCGGGTCAGCGCGTCCTCGGCGCCGGCGTCGACGACGACCGCGCCGTTCACGTCGGCCGCGAACGCGATCCACAGCTTGCGCGCCGGCAGCGCCCGTTCGTGTGCGTCGAAGGTCGTTCCGACAGCTTGGCCGGCGACGGCGTCGACCAACACACCGGGCAACGACGCCCGGGCGATGACCGAGCGCACGCCGGACCACGAGGCCATCCGTGCGGCGATCAGCTTGCTCGCCATCCCGCCGCTCCCCCGCCCACTGCCCCCGCGGTCGGTCGAGATCGCGAGGAGCGGGTCGTCCGCCGCGACGTGCGCGATCAGCGCTGCCGAAACGTCGCGCCGCGGATCGGCCGTGTGCAGACCGTCCATGTCGGTGAGCAGGACGAGCAGGTCCGCCCGCACGCTGTTCGCCACCAGCGCGGCCATCCGGTCGTTGTCGCCGAAGCGGAGCTCTTCGTTGGCGACCGCGTCGTTCTCGTTGACCACCGGCACGCACCCCAGCTCGAGCAACCGTTCGAGGGTCTGGCGGGCGTGGAGGTACTGCCGTCGGCCGACGAAGTCGAGCGAGTCGAGCAGGACCTGGGCGCCGACGAGTCCGTGGCGGGCGAGCTCGACGTTGTACGACTCGACCAGCCGGCTCTGCCCCGCGGCCGAGATCGCCTGCAGCGTGGGCATGTCGCTCGGTCGGGCCGCGAGCCCCACGGCGGCCACCCCGGCCGCTACCGCGCCCGACGAGACGACGAGGACCTGGTGGCCCGCTCCCCGCACTGCCGCGACCTCGTCGCAGAGCTTGGCGATCGCGTCCCGGTTGATCACCCCGCGATCGTCGGTGATCGACGCGGTTCCGATCTTGGCGACGACGCGCATGTCGATCAGAGATCCGGCTGGTATTCGAAGCTGAACTCGCCGATCCAGACGATGTCGCCCTCCTCGGCGCCTGCCCTGGTGAGCATCCTCGGGACGCCGAGCCGACCGAGGCGGGCGTCGATGTAGGCGAGCGCCTCGGGGGTGGTCACGTCGTTGAGCGCCACGACCCGCTCGACGTCGCGGCCGACGAGCCGATACTCACCCTCGCCGACCCGCTCGACGAGCGCGCCCTCCGAATCCGGTCGGAGCACGACGACGCCGTCCTCGTGCTCGACGGCCTGGCGCGCCTCGTGGACGAGCGATGCCAGGCGACCGACCAACTCACCCACGCCCTGGCCGGTCACCGACGACATGATGTCGCCCTCCCAGCCCAGCCGGCGGAGCTCGTCGGGCTGGATCGCATCGGCCTTCGAGCCGACCACGACGCGCGGCCGATCGAGGAGATCGGGTTGGTAGCGGCCCAGCTCGCGCAACAGCACGCGCTCTTGCTCGTCGGGAGGGACACCGTCCATCGGCGCGAGGTCGAGGAGCAGGCACAGCACCCGCGACCGCTCGATGTGCCGCAGGAACCGATGGCCGAGCCCCTTGCCCTCGCTGGCGCCTTCGATCAGGCCCGGGATGTCTGCGACGACGAACTCGGTCGCTTCGTCGACGCGCACGACACCGAGGTTCGGTTCGAGGGTGGTGAACGGGTAGTCGGCGATCTTCGGCTTCGCTGCGGAGATGACGCTGATCAGCGTCGACTTGCCGACGTTGGGGAACCCGACCAGCGCGACGTCGGCCATCAGCTTGAGCTCGAGGCGCAACCACCGCTCCTCGCCATGCTCGCCCTGCTCGGCGAAGCTCGGGGCCCGCCGCCGGTTCGACAGGAACTTGTGGTTGCCCCGCCCGCCTCGGCCGCCCGCTGCGGCGAGCCATCGGTCGCCGTGGTTGAGCAGCTCGGCGAGCAACTGGCCGCTGTACAGGTCGTACGCTGCGGTGCCGAGCGGCACCCTGACCTCGAGCGACTCGCCTCGGCGGCCGTGCTGGTCCTTCCCCTTGCCGTGGACGCCGTTCGTCGCCCGCCGATGCGGATGGTCGCGGAACGACAGCAGCGACGCGACGTTGTGGTCGGCGACGAGCCACACGTCCCCGCCGTTGCCTCCGTCGCCCCCGTTCGGGCCGCCCATCACGACCGGCCCCTCGCGCCGGAAGCTGACGCAGCCCGCGCCGCCGTCGCCACCCCGGACGTTCAGCTGGCACTCGTCGACGAACTGCGACATGGCGCCGAGGCTAACGCTGCCTCACTTCCCCGGTGCGCCGCGGTTGCGGCGGGCGGTCGACGTATCGTCGTCCGGATGGACGACGGCCGGGTCGACGGCGAGCAGCGGACGCGCACCGACCGGTGGGCGGCGACGATGTCCGGCCACGTCGACGACTCGATCGTGCTGGCGCACGCCGACTCCCACGCGACGATCGGCGCGCCGCGCGAGATGACCCGCGAGCGCCGCGAGGAGGACGAAGCGACGCTGCTCGCACCGAACGCGACCCGGGCGCACGGGGCCGGCAACCGGACGATCGAAGAGGCTCCGGACCCCTACCGCACCTGCTTCGAACGCGATCGTGACCGCATCCTGCACGACTCGGCGTTCCGCCGGCTCGCCGGCAAGACCCAGGTGTTCGTGTTCCCCGCCGATCACCAGCGCACGAGGATGACCCACGCACTCGAGGTCGCCCAGGTGGCACGCTCGATCGCCCAGGCGTTGAGCCTCAACGTCCCGCTGGTCGAGGCGATGGCCATCGGCCACGACTGCGGGCACGGGCCGGGTGGGCACGCCAGCGAAGACGCCCTGTCGCCGTTCCTCGAGAACGGATTCGACCACGCCCCGTGGGGCGCCGACGTGACGCTGTCGCCGCTCAACCTGTGCGCCGAGACCCTCGACGGCATCCGCCACCACTCGTGGAGCCTGCCCGCTCCCCACACGCCGGAAGGCGAGGTCGTGTCCTGGGCTGACCGCATCGCCTACGTCTGTCACGACTTCGAGGACGCGGTCGCCGCGGGAATCGTCACCGCCGACATGCTCCCCGCCGACGTCGCCGAGCGGTGTGGCCGCGACCGGTCGACGCAACTCGGCACGTTCGTCCGGGCGACCATCACCGCCACGATCGCCGCCGGCCGGGTCGGGATGACCCCCGAGATCGCCGACTCGCTCGCCCAGTTCCGGCGCTTCAACTACGAGCACGTCTACCTCCGGCCGGCCAGCCGCCGCCAGGCGGACGCGGTCGTCTCGCTGCTCCAGGCGTTGGTCGAGCACTACGCCGATCGGCCCCACGCCATCCCGGCACCGACCGCTCGCGCCGCCCTCGGTCCCGACGTCGACGTCGAGTTGGTCGAGTCGGGAACGGACGAGGCGCTGCGGGCCGCGGTCGCGTACGTCGCCGGGATGACCGACCGCTTCGCCTGCCGCCAGGGGATCACCGAGCTCGACTGGGATCCCGACAAACTGCCCCAGGGCATCGGCCTGTGACACCGAGGTTCAGGTGGCGAGGTACATCGCCCTGAGACCGAGGCCCATGATGAACAGGCTCCCGAGGCCGTAGAGCAGGTACGCCCTGTCCTTGACGAACGGACTCGACCGGTAGCTGTAGAGGATCCCGACGGCGACGATCGTGCTGAACCCGTACAGCGCGTGGAACTGGTCGAGCTCCACGCCGTCCCGGTTCACGATCACGACGCCGACGATCGCCTGGGCGAACGTCGACAGCTGCGCCACGATCACCGCCCACCACAGCGTTCGGTGCCGGATGCGGGGGTATTGCTGGGCCACGAGCGCCCAGACACCGACCGCAGCGTTCGACAGCACGAGGAACCATGCGAGCCAGCGGTGGAGGTCGGTCAGCGTCACTCGGTGCAGCCGATGCCGCCGAGGATCACGGTCACCGTGTCATCGTCGGCGAGACCGGTGAGGAAGCCTCGCAGGTTGTCGTTCACGTAGAAGTTGGGCGCGAGGAAGTCGTCCTCGGGGTTGAGGGTGACCCCTGGGTAGGCGGCGAGCAGGTCGATGACCCGTGACCCGGCGGTGATGCCGCGATCGGTGACCAGCCCGACCGGTGGAGCGCCGATCTGACCATCGACGCCGTAGGAGTAGGCGAAGAAGTGGAGCCGGTCCTGGACGACGTTCGAGACGTCGCCGAAGGTGAGCGTGAGCACCCCCCACGAGACGAGGCGGAGCTGGTTGCCCGAACACGGACCGATCGAGAACGGATCGACCCAACCGGTGTCGCCGGTCGGCGGTCCGAGGAACGAGCTGATGTAGCCGATCACGCCCTCGGGCTCGGCGCCGAACTGGGCCGACCCGATACCGACGGTGGTCAAGACCAGCGCCGACACGCCGGGATCGGGCACGGTCGTCGTCGTGTCGGCGGGGGCCAGCGTGGTGGTGGTCGAGGTGGTCGAGGTCGTGGAGGTCGTCGTCGTCGACGTGCTGGTGGTCGACGCCGGCACGGTCGTCGTGGTCGTCGTCGGAAGCGCGATGGTCAACTCGGTGACCGGCGCCCCGTCGACCTCGACGGGATCATCGGACGAACACGCTGCAACGAGAAGACCGACGACCGCCACGCCGGCAACGAGACGCCGAGACATGGGGAACATCATGCACCACCATCGGCGGGAATCGGGGGACCTGGAGACGACATCGAGAACGGGGGCCTCCTCAGGAGTCGAACAGCCATCCGGTGCGGTACGGCGGGGAGGCGTCGTGCTCGATGAACCACTCGGTGCCGAAGGCCTGGGCGAACATCTCGTCGGGCATCTCGAGGAAGAACGACGAATCGGTGATCTGGCTGCGGTGGCAGCGCATCGCCGCCCGCTTGAACTCGACGTAGTCGCGCACGTCGACCGACAGGGTGAGCTCGTGCTCGGCCATCCCGAACGGGTTGCCGTCGTCGGCGGGGCCGTGGGGGTCGAAGTCCTCGGCGCCGTCGCCGTCGTCCGCAGACCCGACCTCGACCCCGGCCTCGCGGGCCGCGGCGATCATCGCCGCCATCGCATCACGGTTGGCGGTCGCTTCGACGACACGGACCGACGGGATCATCGCCCCCGCCTGCGTCCCGACGGTGTGGACCTTGACGTGGTCGGGGTGGCCGTACGTGCCGTGCCAGTCGTAGATCGTCAGGATGTCGGCGTCCTCCTCGCTCAGGACCGCTGCGAGCCGCTCGGCCGCCTCGTCGACGGGCGCTCGGTGGAAGCTGTGCTCGTGCTCGTTCTGGTCCCAACCGGTCATTCCCGAATCGCCGTACCCGAGCCAGGCGACCCGGGCGACCCCGAGCACCTCTGCCGATGCCTCGGTCTCCCGGCGGCGGCGATCGACGAGCGTCTCACCCTCGGCGAGGTCGGCGGGAACCTCGCCGTGGGCACCGTCGGTGGCGACGACGAGCACGACCCGGTGCCCCTCGGCCGCCGCCCGCGCCATCGACCCACCGGTCGAGATCGCCTCGTCGTCGGGGTGGGCGTGAAAGCAGACCAGCGTTCCCATCGCCGCTCAGTCTGGCGACCCGGCGGGCGATCCGCACCGCGCCCACTGCGTTCTCCCCCGTTCTCCCCTGGGGCTCGTCACTCGGCTTGGCGGACGGCGCCGGCGGCGAGCAACTCGTCGATCCGTTCGGCGGCCAGGCCCCAGTCGGCCAGCGCCTCGCGCGTGTGCTGGCCGGCATGGGCCGGGAGCCGCTCGACCTCGGGCGACGTGCGGCTGAAGCGCGGGGCGGGCGCCGGCTGCATCATGCCCCCGAGCTCGACGAAGGTACCGCGGGCGACGTTGTGCGGGTGCTCGGCGGCCTCGCCCATCGTCAGCACCGGGGCGAAGCAGACGTCGGTGGCCTCCATGATGTCGCACCACTCGGCGCGGGTCTTGGTGGCGAACAGCGCCCGCAGGCGCCCCTTGAGCGCGGGCCAGCGGGCCGTGTCCATCTGCGCGCCGAACTCCTCGTCGTCGGCCAGCCCGGTCAGGCGCAGCAGCTCGGCATAGAACTGCGGCTCGATCGAACCGATCGACACGTACTCGCCGTCGGCGCACTCGTAGACGTCGTAGAAGTGGGCGCCGGTGTCGAGCAGGTTGGTCCCTCTGGCCCGCTCGTCGAACATACCGATCGCCCGGAACGACCAGAACATCGACATCAGCACCGCCGAACCGTCGACCATCGCCGTGTCGACGATCTGCCCCTCGCCGCTGCGCTGGGCCTCGAGCAGCGCAGCGACGACGCCCAGGGCGAGGAACATCCCGCCGCCGCCGAAGTCGCCGACCATGTTGAGTGGCGGTACCGGCCCCTCCCCCGCTCGCCCGAAGTGGGCGAGCGCGCCGGCGAGGGAGATGTAGTTGATGTCGTGCCCGGCGGCCTGCGCGTACGGTCCCTCCTGACCCCAGCCGGTCATCCGCCCGAACACCAGCCGCGGGTTCCGTTGCCGGCACACGTCGGGTCCGACCCCGAGGCGCTCCATCACGCCGGGCCGGAACCCCTCGACCAGCGCGTCGGCGGACTCGACCAGCTCGAGCAGCGTCTCGACACCGGCCGACTGCTTGAGGTCGATCGCGACGTTGCGCCGCCCCCGGAGCAGCACGTCGTAGTGCGGCGTGTCCGGTGCCGGCCCGCGCACCGCTGCGGCCCGCTCGACGCGCAGCACCTCGGCGCCGAGGTCGGCGAGCAGCATCGCGGCGAACGGGCCGGGTCCGATGCCGGCGATCTCGATGATGCGGTATCCGGTCAGCGGTCCGGCCATGGTCCCTCCTGGATCGATCGTGTTCGTCCGACGGTCACGCGTGGATTGCGAGCGAGGCCCTGACGTGGGCGCCGATCGCGCCGACCAGCATCGGCCACAGCGGGGGTGGGCGGTCGTGCCCCATGTCGGACAGCAGCAGGTACGACGACCCGGGGATCGCCTCGGCGGTCGCCGCTCCGCCCCCGGGCGTGATCAGCGTGTCGTCGCGACCGTGGATGACCAGGGTCGGCACGCGCAGCCCGCGCAGCGCTGCGGTGCGGTCGCCGCTCGCGTAGATCGCGGCGAGCTGACGCGGCCCCCCTTCGGGGTAGAACATCCGGTCGAACTGGGCGGCGGCGCGAGACCGGACCGCGACGGGGTCGAAGTACTTCCTCGACATCCAGACCTCGGCCCGGGCCGATTCATCGACGTATCGCTCCCGATCGGCCACCGGCGGTGCCAGCAGCACGTCGAGGGCCTCGGGGGTCGCGTTGCCCACGCGCAGGTCGCCGGTACTGCTCATCATCGAGGTCAGGCTGGCGATGCGGTCGGGGTGCTCGATCGCCATCGTCTGCGCGATCATCCCACCCATCGACACGCCCACGACGTGGGCTGCCGGCACGTCGAGGTGGTCGAGCAGCCCGATCCCATCGGCCGCCATGTGCGAGAGCGTGTACGGCACGACCGGCTGCTCCTCGCCGCGCAGGAGCAGTCGGAGCACCCTGCGCGGCGACACGACCTGCCCGTCGAGCTTGGTCGACAGGCCGCAATCGCGATTGTCGTACCGCACGACGTGGAGCCCCTCGGCGACGAGCAGCGCGACGAAGTCGTCGTCCCACGAGATCAACTGCGAGGTGAAGCCGCAGACGAGGAGCACGGTCGGATCGGAGGGATCGCCCGCGGTGTCGTACTCGATCTCGATCCCGGTGGGCAGTGCGGCTCGGGGCATGCCCGGAGTGTTGCAGAGCGCGCTCGGCGGGCCGCAAGCGGGATGGGCCGCAGCGCCGTCGGCAGGAGCGGATCGGGTACGTTTCCCGTCGTGCCAGCTCCCCGACGCGTCCGCGCCCCCGGTCGCGTCAACCTGATCGGCGACCACACCGACTACACCGGCGGGCTGGTCTTCCCGATGGCGATCGATCGCGCGACGACGCTGACCTGCGTGCCCTGCGAGGGGGCGATCGTCCTGACCTCCGACCAGGCCGACGGGCAACTCGAGCTGGCGCTGCCCTTCGCAGGGATCGCCAACGACGTCGAGCCGCACTGGGGGGCCTACGTCGCTGCGATGGCCGCCGAGCTCGGCGCGACCCGGGGCATCCGGGGCCGCGTCGAGTCCGACATCCCCGCCGGCGCCGGCCTCTCCTCCAGCGCCGCGCTCGAGTGCGCGGTCGCCTTGGCGCTCGGGTTCGACGGGTCGCCGCTCGAGCTGGCGCAGGCGGCGAGGCGGGCCGAGCACCGGGCGACCGGTGTGCCGACCGGGATCATGGATCAGCTGTGCATCGCCGCGGCCACCGAGGGCCACGCGACGATGATCGACTGCCATACCCACGCGGTCGAGCACGTGCCGATACCCGACGACGTCGCCATCGTCGTGCGCTTCGTCGCCCACCGGACCCTCGAGGGATCGGAGTATGCGGCGCGCGTCGCCGAGTGCGCCCGGGCCGAGGCCGACATCGGGCCGCTCCGGCTCGCCACGCTCGACGACGTGGCGTCCGTCGGGGACGCTGTCGCCCGGCGGCGGGCACGGCACGTGATCGGTGAGAACCGGCGGGTCGTCGAGTTCGCCGGCGCGCTGAGCGGAGGCGACTACGCTCAAGCCGGACGGTTGATGCTCGACAGCCACGAGAGCCTGCGCGCCGACTTCGACACGTCGACCGACGAGATGGACGCGGCGGTCGACGACCTCGCCCGCACGCCCGGGGTCTACGGGGCACGGATGACCGGCGGCGGGTTCGGCGGCTGCGTCGTCGCCCTGTGCGCACCCGGCACGGCGACGTCGGGCTGGGTCGTCAGCCCGTCGGCCGGCGCACGCGTCCTGTGACGACGATCAGCCGAGCAGCTTGCGCTTCTGGGCGTCGAACTCCTCCTGGGTCAACGTCCCCCGGCTGAGCATCCCCTCGAGCTTCTCGAGTTGGCCGGCGATGTCGGTGCCGCCCGATGTGCCGCTGTGGCGACGCTCCTCGCGCAGCTCACCTTGCGCGTGGATGGTCTGCTGGACCTGGTCGGGGTGACGGATGTCGGTGAAGCGCTGCTGGCCCAACTCCCCCGCCGACTCGATCAGCAGGTCGCCGGCGCCGAACATCCGCTCGAGGATGCCCTGGTGGAAGTGCACCGTGTTCACTCGGTCGAGCGGGATCTCGATCCCCCGCTTGGCGAACACCCCGCTGCGGTAGATCACCCGCTGGTTGGTGACGACGAAGTTCGTGCTGACCCAGCTGATGAAGCCCTGGATCAGCCACACCGCCGACACGAGGATGGCGATGATCGACAGCCACCCGAGCGCGGTCCCCACGCCGCCGTCCTGGGTCAACGCGACGATCCCGACGGCGACCGCGGCGACGAACACGAGTGCCGGTCGGATGAAGTGCATCCAGTGCGGATGCAGGTCGGCAACGACCGCTTCGTTGTCGTTCAGCAGCTTCGTGGGGTAGGCCATGACCAGAAGATAGCCCGCCCCTGGCACCGGTCCCGAAGAACGCGGCCCGCCGGCCGCCAGCCGCCGTATGGTTGGTCGAGTGGACGCCGAGGCACTGATCGCCGACCTCGATCCCGATCAGCGCGCCGCGGTGACCGCCGAATCCCTGCTGGTCGCCGTGATCGCCGGCGCCGGCTCCGGCAAGACGCGCGTCCTCACCCGGCGGATCGCCCATCGCATCGCCACCGGGCGGGCCGACGCCCGGCACACGCTGGCGCTGACGTTCACCCGCGAGGCCGCCGGCGAGCTGCGCCGCCGGCTGCACCGCCTCGGCATCCGCGACCACGTCGAGGCCGGCACGTTCCATTCGGTGATGCTCGGCATCCTCAAGCAGCGCTGGGTCGACACCGGCACGCGGCCGTCGACGATCGTCAGCGACCGACGCCGGCTGGTCGGCGACGTGCTCGGCGCCGGCGATCGGCGCGGCATCGATCGGCTGCTCGAGGAGATCGACTGGGCGAGCGGCCGCGGGATCGGGCCGGCCGACTACGCGTCGGCGGCCCGCCGATCCGGTCGCCGGCCAACGGTCGGCATCGAGCGGGCCGAGCGGGTGTACGCCGATTTTCAGCAGTTGAAGCGCCGCCGGGGCGTGATCGACTTCGACGACGTCCTGAGCCAGACCATCCGCGAGATGCAGCGCGACCGTGATTTCGCGGCCGCGATCCGGTGGCGGTTCCGCCACCTCCTCGTCGACGAGGCCCAGGACCTCAACCCGCTCCAGCACCGGCTCGTCGACCTGCTGCGGGTTGGGCGCGACGACCTCTTCCTCGTCGGCGACCCGTCGCAGGCGATCTACGGGTTCAACGGCGCGGATCCGGCGCTGCTCGTCGACGTCGAAGCACGATTCCCCGGCGTGGAGATCATCCGCCTGCCGGTCAACCACCGCAGCTCCCCGCAGATCGTGCGGGCGGGTGTTCATGTGCTCGACGCATCAGGCCAGCCGGCCCGGCTCGTATCGCACCGACCCGACGGCGCGGCGGTCACGCTGATCGCCGCCGACGACGAGGCGGACGAGGCCGCCCGCGTGGCGCAGCTCGTCCAGAGCGGCGACCTCAACCTCGTGCGCGGCGGCGAGGTCGCCGTCCTCGCCCGAACCCACGCCCAGCTGCGGCCGCTCGAGGCGGCGTTCACCGCGGCGGGGATCGATGTCCGGCGCTCGCCGACCGCGCCGGGGTCGCCGATCCAGGCGGCGATCCGGCGGGCGGCCGAACACGGTTCGGCGTCGAGGTTGCGCGATTGGGCCCACGACGTCCTCGACCGTTTCGACGGTGCGCCGCAGGCGGATCCCGACGATGCCGCGGCCGAGCGCCGAGTCGCCGCGGCCGCGCTCGAGTACCTGCGGGGCACGCCGCGCGGCGACGGTGCCGGGTTCCGCTCGTGGATCGCCACCAGCAACCCCTTCGGCGACCGAACGACCGCCGGTGTCGACCTGCTGACGTTCCACTCGTCCAAGGGGCGGGAGTGGCACCTCGTGATCGTCGCCGGTGTCGAGACCAGCCTCGTGCCGCACCGATCAGCGACGACGGCCGCGCAACGAGCCGAAGAGGCGCGGCTGCTCTACGTCGCGATGACCCGGGCGACCGATCGCCTGGTCGTGACGCACGCCGGCCGTCGCGGCGGGTACGCCCGCCGCCTCAGCCCGCTGCTCGCCGACGTCGACCTCGCCGAGCCGGAGGCGCAGCCGCCGCCACCCTTCCTGCGCGGCCGCCCTCGATCCGATCCGCTGGTCGCCGCGCTGCGGGCGTGGCGAGACGATGCCGCTCGGCGCGCCGACGTCCTGCCCACCCAGCTGTGTTCCGACCGTGACCTGGCGACGATCGCCGAGCATCGCCCGGCCACCACCGATCAGCTGGTCGCCGCGACGTCGATGGGTCCGATCACCGCGGCCCGGCTGGCGCCCGCGATCCTGTCGGTCGTGTCGGAGGTCGGGACGGCCGCACCCGAGGACGCGACGCCGCGTCAGGATGCGAGGTCGACGATCACCGGGGCGTGATCGCTCGGCTGCTTGCCCTTGCGCGCGTTGCGATCGATCACGCACCACCGGCTCCGCTCGACGACCGACGCCGAACCGAGCAGCAGGTCGATCCGCATGCCGCGACCCTGGTGGAAGTCGCCGGCCCGGTAGTCCCACCAGGAGAAGATGCGATCCTCGGCGTGATGACGCCGGAAGATGTCGGTCAGCCCCCACGCCTCGAGCTCGGCGAGGCGTTCGCGCTCGGGCGCGCTGACATGGGTAGCGCCGACGAGCTTGGAGGGGTCGTGGACATCGCGATCGTCTGGAGCGATGTTGAAGTCGCCCCCGACCAGCACGGCCTGGTCGGGCGCGGTGTCGGCGGCGAGGTGATCGGCCAGCCGGCCGAGCCACCAGAGCTTGTAGGTGTAGTGGTCGTCGTCGAGCGAGCGTCCGTTGGGGACGTATACGCTGCTCACCCGCACGCCCGCACACGTGCCGGTGACGATGCGGGCGTCGGGATCGGGATCGCCCGGGCCGGCGAAGTTGACGACGACGTCGTCGAGACCGACCCGCGACAGGATCGCCACGCCGTTCCACTGGCCCTGCCCGTGGTGAGCCGAGCTGTACCCGAGCGCCTCGAACGAGAGCGCCGGGAACGCATCGTCGGCGAGCTTGGTCTCCTGCAGCAACAACACGTCCGGTTCGACCTCGGCCAGCCAGGCCTCGACTCGCTCCTGGCGGGCGCGCAGCGAGTTGACGTTCCAGGTCGCGATCCGCACTCAATCCCCCGCGGTGGTCGATGCGGTCGTCGCCGACTTCTTGGCCGGCCGCTTCCGCGCGGGCTGCTTCGCCGGCGCGTTGCGGGCAGCGGACTTCTTGGCCGCCGTCGATCTGGCCGTCGCCGACTTCTTGGCTGCGGTCTTCTTCGCCGCAGCCTTCTTCGCCGCCGACTTCTTCGGCGCGGTCTTCTTCGCCGCCGTCTTCCGGGCCGGCTTCGTGGCCGGGCGCTCCACCATCGCCTCCGCCGCGTCGGTGCCGACCTGCTCGTCGCGGGACGCAGCCGAAGCGGTCTTCTTCGCCGCCGTCTTCCTGGCTGGGGTCTTCTTCGCCGCCGTCTTCCTGGCTGGGGTCTTCTTCGCCGCCGTCTTCTTGGCTGCGGTCTTCTTCGCTGCGGTCTTCTTCGCCGCAGCCCGCTTGCGGGTCGCGGCCGTGCCGGCGGCGTCACCCGACTCGGCGCCCGAGACGTCGATCGGGAGCGACCTCGCCATGTCCGGTAGGGCACAGTCGATGCTGCGCCGCGACGGGGCGAAGCTGGCGACGACCACGGTGACCGACTCGCCCAGCTTCATCACCTTCCGCGCGCTGCGGGGCGGCGGGTCGGACATCAACCGGAGCGGCACGTACCCGCGGACTCCCTCGTCGCCGATCGTGATGTACGCGCCGTGGGAGGAGTACGCATCGACCGTGCCGTTGACGCTGGTTCCGATCGGATGGTGTTCGACGAACTCGAGGAACGGCAGCAGCGCGTTGACGGCCTCCTGCGCCTTCGGGGCCGGGCGCACCACCGGTTGATCGACGGGCCGTTCGACCGGCGCGGCTGCCCGCGGCGGCGGCGCCTTGGGGACGGGCATCGGCTCGCTCGCGGCCTTCGACGACCGGCGAGACGTCGATCGTGACCGACCGCCCGACGACGAGCGGGCGGCTGAGCCGCTGCCCCGCGTCGCCTTGCGGCTGACCGGGCCGCGGACCGGGATGCGATCGACCCACACCCATCCGACGTGCGGGACCGGCTTCCCACCGATGAGCCGGCCTTCGTCGAAGAGCCACTCGTACTCACCGTGGAACTCCTGGAACGAGTCGTTCGAGAGGACGGTGGCGTCGGCCTTGTCGGCGATGCTGAGGACGAACGCGTCGCCTCTGCCGACCGCACCCGCCGGAGGGGCGACGAGCTCGTTGTTCGAGATCCCCTCCTCGAACTCCTTGACTTCCTTCTTGTCGATCCGGTGACCGAAGGTGGCATCGACGACGACGGTGACCGCCGTCTCCGGATGCTCCTGCATGAAGCTGGCCACCGCCTCGCTCAGCTGGGCCAGGCTCGGGAGGGACCTCCCCTCGGTTGCGAGGTTGGACCCATCGACGACGACATGGGCGGGTCCGGGCTTTCGTGACATTCAACGTCTTCTTCCTGGTACTGGATGGCGGCGGGAGCCATCGTAGGCTCCCCGCCGGATGATCCGAGCGGTGCTCTGGGACTTCGGCGGCGTCATCCTGTCGAGCCCCGATTCGAGGCGTGCAACCGGTAGGAGGCCGACCACGGGCTCTCACCCGAATTCATCCGCAGGGTGAACGCTACCCATCCGCACGGCAATGCGTGGGCGATGCTCGGCCGCAGCGCCATCGCGCCGGGCTCAGATGCGGGTGACGCCGTCGGCGCGCGCTGCGTCGGCGACTGCGGCGGCCACCCGCGCCGAGACCGACTTGTCGAAGACCGACGGCATGATGAAGGTCTCGCTCAGCTCGTCGTCGGAGACCGACTCGGCGATCGCCGTCGCCGCGGCGAGCTTCATGTTCTCGGTGATCGAGGTGGCGCGGGCGTCGAGCGCGCCGCGGAAGATGCCGGGGAACGCGAGCACGTTGTTGATCTGGTTCGGGTAGTCGCTCCGGCCGGTCCCCATCACCCGCACCAGGTCCTTCGCCAGTTCGGGGCGGATCTCGGGGTCCGGGTTGGCCATCGCGAACACGATCGGGTCGGCGGCCATCGACGCGACGTCGTCGACGCTGAGGATGTCGGGAGCGCTGACGCCGATGAACACGTCGGCGCCGACCATGACGTCGGACAGCGAGGCCTCCCGCCCGCCGTGGTTGGTGTGCTCGGCAAACCACTGCTTCCACCGGTTCAAGCCCTCGCGACCGTCGAACACCGCACCGCGGGAGTCGACTCCGACGATGCGCGTCGCGCCCGCGCCGAGCAGGATCTTGCCGATCGCCACGCCGGCTGCGCCGACACCGGAGATCACGATCGACAGATCGGCCAACGGCTTGCCCGTGATGCGCAGCGCGTTCTGCAATGCCGCCAGCGCCACGACGGCGGTCCCGTGCTGGTCGTCGTGGAAGACCGGGATGTCGAGCCGCTCCTTGAGCGCCTCCTCGACCTCGAACGCCCCGGGCGCGGCGATGTCCTCCAGATTGATCCCGCCGAACGTCGGCGCAAGACGGACCACGGTCTCGATGATCTCCGCAGGGGTGGACACGTCGAGGCAGATCGGGAACGCATCGACGCCGCCGAACTCCTTGAACAGCAGCGCCTTGCCCTCCATCACTGGCATCGCCGCCCGCGGGCCGATGTCGCCGAGGCCGAGCACGGCGGTGCCGTCGCTGACGATCGCAACGGTGTTCCTGCGGATCGTGTACACGTCGGCGAGCGCCGGGTCGGCGGCGATCGCGGTACAGACCCTGGCGACACCGGGGGTATACGCCATCGAGAGGTCCTCGGGGTCGCCGACCGGGCACAGCGGCAGCACCTCGATCTTGCCGCCTTCGTGCATTCGGAACGTGCGGTCCCACCAGTCGTGCAGCGTGATGCCCTCGGTCGCCCGTACCGCGGCGACGACCTCGGCCTGGTGCTCGACGCTGCGGCAGTTGACGACGATCTCCCGATCGACGACGGCGCCCTTGGCGACGAACGCGTCGACGGCATAGATGTTCCCGCCCGCCTCGCCGATCGAGGACGCCAACCGCCCGAGCACCCCCGGGACGTTGTCGAGCGTGACGCGGAGGCTGATCGAGTACTGCGTGGCCGGGGGGCGCGACATGCCGAGGAACCTACCCGTCAGGCGTTGACAGCGGGTGTCTACGACCGCGTGTTGACGCGGGCTACAGGTCGGTGAAGACGGCGTCCATCAGGTCGGCGTGTTCCTGGTCGTGGATCGTCTTGGAGCCGGTGGCCGGGCTGCCCGACTCGACGCGCGTGATGTGGCGCAAGTCGTAGCCCTGGTCCTTGACCCGCCACGTGTTGTGCTCGATGAAGCGCCACGACCCCATGTTCTCCGGTTCGTCCTGCAGCCACCGGAGCTCTTTGGCGTTCGGGTACCGCGCCAGCACCTCGAGCATCTGCTCGGTCGGCAACGGATAGAGCTGCTCGATGCGTACGACCGCCACCGCCGCGCCGCGCCGGTCCCGCTCGGCGATCGCGTCCCAGGCGATCTTGCCCGAGCAGAACACGATCCTCCGGATGGCCGCCGGGTCGAGGTCGGCCGGGTCGTCGATCAGCTCGCGGAACGAGCCTCGGGTGAGATCGTCGATCGGCGAGCGGGTCTGCTTGGCGCGCAGGCCTGACTTGGGCGCCAGCACGACCAGCGGCGTGTGCCGCTCCTGGTGGACCTGGCGGCGCAGCAGGTGGAAGAAGTTGGCCGCGGTCGTCGGCTGGACGACTTGGATGTTGTCCTCGGCGGTCAGCGTGAGGAACCGCTCGAGCCGGGCCGAGCTGTGCTCGGGACCCTGCCCGTCGTAGCCGTGCGGGAGCAGCATGACCAGGCCGTTGCGCTGATCCCACTTGTCCTCGGCGGCGACGATGTACTGGTCGATGATGATCTGCGCGCCGTTGACGAAGTCGCCGAACTGGGCTTCCCACAGCACGAGGGCGTCGGGGTTGGCATGGCTGTACCCGTACTCGAAGCCGAGCGCGGCGTACTCGGAGAGCAGGGAGTCGTAAACGAAGAACTTCGCCTCGGCGCCGTCGAGGTTGTCGAGCGGGATCCACGCGTGACCGGTGTCGAAGTCGATCACCGCCGAGTGTCGGTGACCGAAGGTCCCGCGTCGCGAATCCTCTCCCGACAGCCGCACCGTGTGCCCCTCGAGCACCAGCGAGCCGTAGGCCAGCGCCTCCGCGGTCGCCCAGTCGACCTCGCCGGCCGCGTACATCTGCTCCTTGGCCTGGAATTGCTTGGCCAGCTTCGGATGGACGGTGAAACCCTCCGGGTAGTCGGTGAGCTTGGCGAAGACCCGATCGAGCGTGTGGCGTTCGACGCCGGTCGGGATGTGCGGCAGAACCCCGAGCGGCTTGGGCGGGCGGGCCGCCTTGATCGTGGTGTCCGGGGCGTGGGCGCGGGTCTCGTCGAGCGCCACCTGGAGCTTGCCCTGGAAGTCGCTGAGCGCCCCCTCGGCCTCCTCGACGGTGATGTCGCCCCGCTTGACCAACGACTCGACGTAGAGCTTGCGCACGCTGCGCCGCTGATCGATCGCCTTGTACATCAGCGGCTGGGTGTAGCTCGGGTCGTCGCCCTCGTTGTGCCCGTGACGGCGGTAGCACACCATGTCGATCACGACGTCCTTCTTGAACGTCTGGCGGTACTCCCAGGCCAGCCGGGCGACGCGTACGCACGCCTCGGGATCGTCGCCGTTGACGTGCAGGATCGGCGCCTGGACGGTCTTCGCGACGTCGGAGCAGTACGGGGACGACCGTGCCGACTGCGGCGCGGTCGTGAACCCGATCTGGTTGTTGATGATCAGGTGGATCGTGCCGCCGATCCGGTAGCCACCGGTCTCGCTCATCGCCAGGCACTCGGCGACGATCCCCTGACCGGCGAACGCGGCATCGCCGTGGATCAGCAGCGACAGGACGGGGAACGAGCCGGGCGGGTCGATCTGGTCCTGCTTGGCCCGCACCATGCCCATCACGATCGGGTCGACCGTCTCGAGGTGGCTCGGGTTGGCGGCGAGCTCGATCGCGATGTCGGCACCGGACGGGCTGACGTACTTGCCCTTCATCCCGAGGTGGTACTTGACGTCGCCGGAACCCTGCACCGAGGTGGGATCGACGTGCCCCTCGAACTCCGAGAAGATCGCCTCGTAGTTCTTGCCCATGATGTTCGACAGCACGTTGAGGCGGCCTCGGTGGGCCATACCGAGCACGACCGAGTCGAGCCCCGCGTCGGCGGCCTGGCCGAGCACCGCGTCGAGGATCGGGATCGCGGACTCCGCGCCTTCGATCCCGAACCGCTTCGTGCCGACGTACTTCGTGGCGAGGAACTTCTCGAACGCCTCGGCCGCGTTCAGCCGCTCGAGGATCCGATGCTTGTCGTCCTTGCCGAGCTCCTCGGGCTTGTGTTCGAAATGCTCCTGGAACCAGCGCTGCTCGTCGGTGTCCTGGATGTGCATGTACTCGACGCCGATCGTGCGGCAGTACGCGTCGCGCAACACGCCGAGCAGGTTGCCGAGCGTCATCTTGTCGACCCCGCCGACACCGTCGGTCAGGAACTCGCGGTCGAGGTCCCAGATCGTCAGGCCGTAGGTCGCCGGGTCGAGTTCGCGCGGCGTGTGCGGCTCCTGCCACCGCAGCGGGTCGAGGTCGGCGATGCGGTGGCCGCGGACCCGATAGACGCGGATCAGCTTGCCGACCGCCATCTGCTTGGCGAGCATCGCCTCCTCGCGGTCGATCGGGTTGACGTCGGGCCGCCACTTGACCGCCTCGTACGGCAGGTCGAGGGCGTGGAAAATGTCCTCGTAGAAGTCGTGCTCACCGAGCAGCAGCTCGTGAACGCGCTTGAGGAACAGGCCCGACTCGGCACCTTGGATGATGCGGTGGTCGTAGGTGCTCGTGATCGTGACCACCTTGCTCACGCCGAGCGACGACAGGTTCCTGCGGTCGGCGCCCTCGAACTCGGCCGGGTAATCGATGCTGCCGACGCCGACGATCACGCCCTGCCCGGGCATCAGTCGAGGGACCGATTGGACCGTGCCGATCGTGCCCGGATTGGTCAGCGTGACGTTGGCGCCCTGGAAGTCCTCGACGGCCAACTTGTTGGCCTTGACCTTGCGCACGATCTCGTCGTAGGCGGCGAGGAACCCGGCGAAATCCAGCGTGTCGGCGTCGCGCAACACCGGCACGACCAGCGTCCGGCTGCCGTCGGCTTTGGCGACGTCGACGGCCAGGCCCATGTTGACGTGCTCGTTGGCGACGAGACGGGGTTTGCCGTCGGCCCCCTCGACGTAGCTGTTGCGCATCGCCGGCAGCTCGTCGGCGATCGCTCGCACGACCGCGTACCCGATCAGGTGGGTGAAGCTGACCTTGCCCTGCCCGCTCCGGGCGCGAAACCCGTTGATCACCTTGCGGTTGACCTCGAGCAGCTTGGCCGGCACGTTGCGGAAGCTCGTCGCCGTCGGCACCGCGAGGCTGCGTTCCATGTTGGCGACGATCGCCGCCCCGGCCCCGCGGATCGGACGCCCGGGCTCCTCGGCGGGAATGGCAGCGGGAACGGCGGCGGGCGCCGGAGGGGTCGCCGCCCTCGGCGCCGACTCGGGCTCGACCGGCGCTGGGACGGCCGCGGCCGGCGGCGGGGTCGTGATGACCTCGGGGACCTCCGCTCCGTAGCCGACCGCGATCGCCCGGACGCGCGGCGATGCCGCAGCGGCGGCCGCGATGCTCGGAGCTCCGGAGTGGTAGTCGGCGAAGAACTCCTGCCAGGCCGCACCCACCGACTCGGGATCCTGCACGAACTGCTCGTACATCTCCTCGACGAGCCAAGAGTTCGCCCCGAACCCTGCCCCCTGTCCATCTGTGGTTGCCACACGGCCAGCGTATAGGACCCGGCCCCCACGCCTGCCGCCGCTCCGTACCGGGCCGGCGCCGGCCCGGTACGGTGACACGGCGGCCCCGGGTCGCGAACGTCGACCCGTGACCTCCTCCCTCGCCACCGATCCCCCGTCCATGCGCCAGTCGTGGACCGATCGCGGCTGGTTGCGTCCTCGCGATGGCGACGATCACGGCCGGGCTGACCGGTCCCGGCCAGACGCTCGGCGTCTCGGTGTTCATCGACCACTTCGTCGCCGACCTGTCGTTGACCCGCTCACAGGTCAGCTCGGCCTACCTCGTCGGGACGCTGGTCGGCGCCTCGCTGCTCCCCTGGGTCGGGCGGTTCGTCGATCGGCGCGGGGTGCGGGTGGCGCAGATCGCGGTCGGCCTGCTGTTCGGCGTCGCGCTGTGGAACATGTCCCTCGTCGGCGGGTTCGTCTGGCTGGCGGTCGGGTTCACCGGCATCCGGTTGCTCGGCCAGGGATCGCTCTCGCTCATCGCCACCGTGACCGTGTCGTTGCGTTTCGTCCGCAACCGCGGCACCGCGCTGGGCCTGTTCTCGATGGGGACCAGCGCGCTGATGGCGCTGGTGCCAGTCGCCCTCGCGGTGGCGATCGCCACGGTCGGCTGGCGATCGGCATGGAGGCTCGCCGCCGTCGTCGTCACGCTCGTCGTCGTCACCGTCGGTTGGTTCGGGCTGCGGGGGCTGCCGCGCGGTTCGGCTGCGGCGAGGGGGCGCGGCACGGCGATCGCGGCCGTTGCCGACGGCTCCTACGACCGAGCCGAGGCGCTGCGCACTCGTTCGTTCTGGGTGCTGGCGGTCGTCGGCGGCACCGCGGCGATGATGGTCACGGCGCTCAACTTCCACCAGATCGACCTGATGGCCGATTCCGGGATCTCGGCGACGGCCGCCGCGGCGATGTTCATCCCCCAGGTGCTGGGCTCGACGGTCGCCGGGCTCCTGGTCGGCTTCCTCGGCGACCGATACGGCACCCGCCTGCTGCCCGCCGCTGGCATGGCGCTGCTCGTCCTCGCGCAGCTCCTGGCGGCGCTGATCGCACCGGGCGTGGCCGCGATCGTGTACGCCACCGTGCTCGGCGCCACCGGCGGGGCGGTGCGCACGACGACCTCGCTGCTGCTGCCGGCGTGGTTCGGTACCGGCCATCTCGGATCGATCCACGGATCGCTGACGTTCTTCGGCGTTGCGGCCTCCACGCTCGGGCCGGTCACGCTCTCGCTGGCCGAGGCGGCATTCGGGGGGTATTCACCGGCGATCCTCGCGCTGAGCGCACTGCCGCTCGGGGCGCTCGCGTTCTCGCTCGGCAGCGGTTCGCCGCTGCGACCGGTCGGGGCCGAGCGACCGCCGCTCGCCCACGGTGCTGCCGGGTCGGCGATCTTGACGAAGCCTTGACCGGTTTTCGGTGTTCACGGTGGGTGGACCGGGGCTACGGTCGGTGAGGTCGTCGGCGAACACCCGATCCCAGGAGGAAATGGATGGACATCGAACAGTTGAGCCGAGGCGAGATGCTGACCGGCAACGACATCGACGCGACGGCCAACCGGGAGCGGATGCGCCAGCGCCGGCTGCAACGGACGCTCGTCCTCCTCAGCGTCGTGCTCGCCTACCTGCTCTGGCGGCTGATCAACGACAACCCCATCCGTCCGGGCATCCCAGGCTGGGTGCAGGGCAACCCGGAGATCGTCATCGCGCTCGGACTGATCGTCATCCTCGGGACGGTGATCTTCATCCCGTTCCTGACCGCCGGTCGCTCCCCCCATACGTTGCTGCGGGCCTCTGACTCGAACATCACCCTCGACGACGTCGTCGGCGCCGACCAGACCAAGCGGGAGGCGATCGACAGCATGAACCTGTTCCTCGCGTCCGAGACGTTCCAACGGGAGATGGGTGGAAACGCCCGCCGCGGCGTGCTGTTCGAGGGGCCTCCCGGTACCGGCAAGACCTACCTCGCCAAGGCGATGGCCGCCGAGGCCGGCGTGCCGTTCCTGTTCGTGTCGGCCAGCGAGTTCCAGTCGATGTACTACGGCCAGACGAACAAGAAGATCCGGTCGTTCTTCAAGGCGATCCGCAAGGCGGCCCGCGACGAGGGCGGGGCGATCGGCTACATCGAGGAGTTCGACGCGATCGGCGGGGCGCGCAGCGGGATGAACAGCGGCTCGATGCGCGAGGGCATCGTCGGCGTCGTCAACGAGTTGCTCGTCCAGATGCAGAGCTTCGACCTGCCGACCGGTCGGCAGAAGCTCCAGGTCAAGTTCACCGACTGGTGCAACAGCTTCCTGCCCGACCATCGGCGGCGGCCGCGACCGACGCGCACCGAGGCCAACGTCTTGATCGTCGCCTCGACCAACCGGGCCGCCGACCTCGACCCGGCGCTGATGCGGCCGGGACGCTTCGACCGGGTGATCACGTTCAACCTCCCGCCGCGGAACGATCGGGTGGCGATCGCCGAGTACTACCTGGCGAAGAAGAACCACGAGGAGTCCGTGACCGCGCCGCTCGTCGCCGACCTCACCGCCGGGTACACACCGGTGCGCATCGAGAAGCTGCTCGACGAGGCGCTGATCATCGCGCTGCGCCACGGCCGCAAGGTGATGAACGTGAACGACGTGCTGCAGGCGCAGCTTGTGACCGAGGTCGGCGTGGCCCACGAGATGGGCTACCACCCCGACGAGCGCCGCCGGATCGCGATCCACGAGGCGGGGCATGCGCTGACCGCCGTGCTCACCCGGCGCGACGTCAAGATGGCCTCGATCCTGCGTCGATCGTCGGCCCTCGGCCTGGTCGCCCACGGCGACTTCGAGGAGCGCTTCCTGAAGACGCCGGCCGACGCCCGCGACCTGATCTGCGTCGCGCTGGCAGGTCGGGCGGCCGAGGTGCAGGAGTACGGCGACGCGAGCAGCGGGATCTCCTCGGACCTCGCGGTGGCCACCAACATCGCCGCTCAGCTCGTCGGCCAGCTCGGTCAAGGGCCGGGCCTGCTCAGCCTCGAGGCCTCCGCGATGCCGACCGCGGCGAACCTGGTCGCCAAGGTGTTCGCTGACGACCGCAGCCGGGAGGCGGCGGAGTCGTTGATGTCCGAGGGCGCCGAGCGTGCGGCGCTGATGATCGCCGACCATCGCGGCGCGTTGCTCGAGATCGCCGACGGCTTGTGCGCCTCCGACGAACTCGAGGGCGACACGATCCGGAAAATCGTCGCCCGCTACGCCGAGATCACCGAACGCCGCGGCCCCGTCCGCATCGTCGCCAATCGCACGCCGTGAGGCGTCACCACCTCGTGTCCGACACGAGGTGGTGACGCTCAGATGCGTTCGAGGTCGGCGTTGTCGAACAGCGCGGTGATGCCGAACGACTCGATGTCGGCGCGCAGCTCGTCGGCGCTCGGCCGGGTGAGCTCGCCCTGCGCCGCGGCGACGACAGCGGGCAGCAACCGGGCGTCGCTCGTCGTGTTCAAGAACAGCTGCCGGTCGGCGAGCACGTAGCGCACCGCTCGGTCGATCGCCGCAGGATCGGTCAGCGGCTCGTACCAGCTGAACCGCCGATCGTCGCCCTCGCCCCAGCGGCCGCGGGCGATCGACTTGATCGTCTGCACGGCGACCTCGCGGGCGGCGCAGATGTCGAGCAGCCGCTCGACATCGGCGCGGTAGTCGGCCCGGTCGAGCAGCGAGAAGTTGAACGGCAGCAGCACGGCGGCGAAGTCGAACCGCTCGAGGCTGCGGACGTGCATCCCGGCGATCCGCAGTCCGTGGCCGGTCACGCCGATGTGGTCGACGAGCCCTTCGTCGCGCGCCGCGGCGAGGGCCTCGACCACGCCGCCGGGGGCGAACGCGGCGCGCCACTCGTCGGGCTCGACGAGGTTGTGCAGCTGGATCATGTCGACGCGATCGACCTCCATCCGGGTGAGCGATCGCTCGAGCTCGGCGCGCGCCGCCGGCCCGTCGCGCTCGCCGGTCTTGGTCGCCAGGAAGACCTCGTCACGATGCGACGACAGCCAGCCGCGGAGCCGGTCCTCCGACGCCCCGTACGACGCGGCCGTGTCGATGTGGTTGATCCCCCACTCGCGCACCTGGTCCAGCGTCGCATCGGCTCGCGACTGGCTCATCCCGCCGAGCGCGGCCGCGCCGAAGATCAGGCGCGTCGACCGGTGCCCGGTCCGTCCGAACGGTGCCCTGGGAAGCATGACCGGACCGTATCGCGATCGGTCCGATCGCGCGGCGGAGCCTGCGAGACTGCGCCGATGCGGTTGAGTGAACACGTCCGCACCGACACCGGTTGGGAGATCGTCGACGAGCGTCCCGACGACGACCGCGGCATCACGGTCGGATCGAACTTCCTGGCCGGCAACGGCTACCTCGGCTACCGCGGCACGCGTCCCGACCAGCGCGCCGAGCACTTCGTCGGCTGCGCCGTCGCCGACACCTACGACATGGCCGACGGCGTCTGGCGCGAGCTGTGCAACGTCCCCAACGGGTTGTACGTCGCGCTGTCGCTCGACGGCCATCCGCTGGCGATCGACATGACCCGGCCGGCCGAGATCGCGCTCGACCTGGCGACCGGCGAGATCATCCAGCGAGCGACATGGGCGACCGCCGTGGGGGCGACCGCCGTCGTCGAGACGCGCCGCTTCGCCAGCATGGCCGACCTCCACGCCCTCGGCCAGCAGGTGAGCGTCGTCCCCGCCTCCGACGGCCGGCTGGAGATCGAGGCCGGCATCGACGGCGCGGTCTGGAGCCTCAACGGCGACCACTTCGCCTCCGCGACCGATGGCGACGACGGTGCGGTGCTCACCCGGACGTCGGTGACCGGCGAGCGATCGATCACGATCGTCGTCGCGACGACGTCCCGGCTGGACGACGGCACGGTCACGCCGCCCGAACCGTTCGATCCGTCGCCGTCGCTGCACACGCGCACCTGGCGGGTCGACGCGCGCGCCGGCCGCGCGGTGACGTTGACGACCGGGATGGGCGTCGCCTCGACCAACGACGGCGTCGACCCCCACGACGCGGCCCGCGCCGCCGCGACCGGGTCGGTCGAGCGGGGCTACGGCGCCGCGCTGGCCGCGTCGGCGGCGCACTGGGCTCGGTTCTGGGAGACCGCTGACGTGCGTATCGAGGGAGACCCGACCGCCCAGGCTGCGTTGCGCTTCTCGGTCTACCACAACCGCATCGCCACCCCCGCCCACACCGATCGGCTCCCGATCGGCGCCCGCGGCCTGTCCTGCCAGGCGTACCAGGGCGCGGCGTTCTGGGACCAGGAGATGTTCAACCTCCCGGCCTACCTGTTCACCGCCCCGGACATCGCCCGGAACATCCTCACCTACCGCTGGCGGACACTCGACGGCGCCCGACGCAAGGCAGCCCGGCTCGGTTACGCCGGCGCCTATTTCGCGTGGATCAGCGGGGACACCGGCGACGAGCTGTGCCCCGACTTCTTCTTCACCGACGTGCTGACCGGGCGGCCGATCCGCAACCACTTCAACGTGTGGCAGGTGCACATCAGCCCCGACATCGCGCACGCGGTCTGGCGCTACTGGGAGGTGACCGGCGACCTCGGCTTCGTCGCCGACCACGGCGCCGAGATCGTGTTCGAGGTGGCACGGTTCCTGCACTCGTTCGTCAAGTACGACGAGCGACTCGATCGCTACGAGGTGATCCGGCTGCTCGGCCCCGACGAGTGGCACGAGAACGTCGACAACGACCTGTACACCAACCGCCTCGTCCAGCTCGCGCTGACGCATGCCGGCGCCCTGATCGAACTGCTCGCCGATCGTGACCCGGATGCCCTCGCCGCCGTGTCTGCGCGCATCGTGCTCGACCGACGGCGAGGTCGACGCCTGGCGGCGAATCGCAGGCAAGCTCGTCATCCCACGACCCGACCCGGCGACCGGCTTGATCGAGCAGTTCGACGGCTTCTTCGCGCTGGAGGACGCCCGCCCCGACGTGCTCGCGCGGCCGGCTGCTCGACCCGGGCGAGTACTGGGGATGGCCCAACGGCGTCGCCGTCCACACCCAGGTGTCGAAGCAGCCCGCGGTCGTCCAGCTCTTCGCCGTCGACCGGTCGTACCCGCTCGACGTCCAGCGCGCGAACTACGACTACTACGAGCCGCGCTGCGCGCACGGGTCGTCGCTGAGCCACTCGGTCCACGCGCTCGTCGCCACCCGCATCGCGTCGCTCGACCCGTCGTACCTGGCGCAGGCCTACGACTACTTCATGGACACGGCGACCCTCGACCTGCTGTCCGCCGCCCACTCGACCGTCGGCGGCACCTTCATCGGTGGGATCCACACCGCGGCGAACGCCGGCGCGTACCAGACCGCCGTGTTCGGGTTCGGCGGCCTCGATGTCGCCGACGGCGCCCTCGTCGTCGATCCCCGGCTCCCGCCGGCCTGGGCATCGCTCGAGTACACGGTCGTGTTCCGCGGCCAGCGGGCGGTGGTGCGGGCGACCCGGGCGGGCACCACCGTCACCGCTGCGCCCGCGAACACTGCGCCCATCGGCGTCCATCTCGGCGCCGCGGCGCGCCCGGCCCCGCTCGCCCCGGGCGCGACCGCCACCGACACCGGCCGGTGAGCGCCGGATCTGACAAGCTCGCGAGATGCCGGCGATCACCGAGCGCGAGGTCGACGACTATGCCCGGGACGGAGCGGTCCTGCTGCGCGGCGCGGTCGCGCCGCGCTGGCTCGACCTGCTGGCAGCGGGGATCGAGCACAACCGCCGCCACCCGAGCGCATGGTCGCACTGGTACACCGACGAGCACGACGCGACCGGCTTCTGGACCGACTACGTCACGTGGCCGGACGTCGAGCCCTACCGACGAGTCGTCTTCGAGAGCGGCCTCGCCGGGCTCGCCCGCGAGCTGATGGGTTCGCGCACGGTGCGGTTCTTCCACGAGCACGTCCTCGTCAAGGAGCCCGGCGCCGTCGAGCGCACCCCGTGGCACCACGACCAGCCGTACTACTGCGTCGACGGAGCCCAGAACGTCAGCATGTGGATCGCCCTCGACCCGGTGCCGGCGCCGAGCGGGATGCGGCTGATCGCCGGCTCGCACCGCTGGGACCGGATGTTCGTGCCGCGCCGGTTCGTCGACCACACGCCCTATGCCGACGGCGACGACCGGTTCGAGCTCGTTCCCGATCTCGACGCCGAGCTCGATCGGCACCGCGTGCTGTCGTGGGACGTCGAACCCGGCGACGTCGTCGCCTTCCACTACCGCACGTTGCACGACGCGCCGGGCAACCGACTGACGACCCCCCGCCGGGTGGTCAGCCTGCGATGGCTCGGCGACGACGCCCGGTTCGCGACCCGGCCCTGGCAGGTCTCACCGCCCTTCGAGCCCGAGGGGCTGACCGTCGGCGAGCCGTTGGACGGCGACCCCCGATTCCCGCTCGTCGAACTGTGATCGCGATGATGTCGTGATGGCCTCCGGTCTCCCCGCCGCGTTCGACAACCGGGTCGCCCACGACCTCGGCGTCGACATCCCGATCGTGCAGGCGCCGATGGGCTGGATCGCCCGGTCGGCGCTGGCATCGGCGGTCTCGAGGGCCGGTGCCTGCGGGATCATCGAGACGTCGTCCGGCGAGCTCGACGCGGTCAAGGAGGAGATCCGCAAGATGCGCGACCTGACCGACCGCCCGTTCGGCGTGAACATCGCCCAGGCGTTCGTCCGTGACCCGGCGATCGCCGACTTCGTGATCGACCAGGGGGTGCAGTTCGTCACCACCTCCGCCGGCTCCCCCACGAAGTACACCGCGATCCTGAAAGCCGCGGGGCTGACCGTGTACCACGTGGTGCCGACGCTGGCCGCCGCGCTCAAGGCGGTCGACGCCGGCGTCGACGGGCTGGTCGTCGAGGGCGGCGAAGGTGGCGGGTTCAAGAGCCCGACGCCGGTGGCGACGATGGTGCTGCTGCCGCTCGTGCGGTCCCGTGTCGACGTCCCGATCATCGCCGCCGGCGGGATCATGGACGGCGCGACGATGGCCGCCGCGTTCGCCCTCGGCGCCGAAGGGGTACAGATGGGGACCCGGATGGTGTCGGCCGCCGAGTCGCCCGTGCACGACAACTGGAAACGGGCGATCATCGATGCCGCCGAGACCGACACGCTGTTCTTGAACCAGCGCCACTCCCCCGCCCTCCGCGCGCTGCGCACCGAGCGCACCGCCGCCCTCGTCGACGCCGAGCACAACGTGTTCGGCGACTTCGGCGATCCCCAGGCGCTGTACTTCGGCGGCGACATGAACGCGGCGATCGCGCTGTCCGGCCAGGTCGCCGGCCGGATCGACGAGGTGCGACCGGTCGCCGACATCATCGCCGACACGGTGATCGAGTTCGCCGAGACCGTCGCCCGCCTCTCCCGCTGAGTTCGCCCGGCCAACCGCCAGCGGTCAGTGGGCAGCGGAGCCGGCGCGATCGCGACGGCGCCGGTGAAGCGAGAGGATCCCCCCGCCGGCGACCACCGCGCCGATGCCGAGCACGCCGACCAGGCCGAGCGGGAGCCCGACGGGGAGCGAGCCGATCGTGTTGCGCTCCTCAACAGGCGCGACGTCGAAGATCGTGTCGTCGACGACGGTCGGTGCGAGGCCGGAGTCGGCACCGGCCGCCGTCTCCACGTTGTCGCCGGGCTGCTCGTCACCGCCCGGCGAGGCCGCGGGCGCGCTCGATCCTGACCGGCTCGAGCACCGGTGCGAGCACCGGGTTCTCGGCGCTGCCGCCGACGAACGTCGCCCGCCCGTAGAGGTCGCCGCGCAGGAGTGGGTCGAGCAGGACGCGCTGGGCGAGATCGGCGCCCGCGGCGTCGAAGCCGGTCACCAGCATGACCACCCTGGTCGGGTCGACCGGGTTGGGCACGACCTCGATCACCCCGTCGAGCCGGGTAGCGGCGTCGATCGCCGCCTGCTCCGAACGGACCGTCGTCGTCTGCGTGGCGACGATGCTCTGCGGGACCAGTTCGTGGAGCGGCTGCTCGCTCGGCGCACCGAGCGCGATCACGTGCCGACCGACGAGGCCGTCTTCGTCGAGCGAGCCGGCCGCCGCGACGCGGGCCGGGAACTGGTCGTCGCCGAACAGGACCGCGATGTCGATTCCGTCGGTGAGATCCTGGTCGGTCGGGTCCTCCGGGAGCACGACGACCAGGTCGGCGGAGTCGTTGGGCGCGCGGAAGAGGTACGGCAGGTCCTCGAGGTCGATCGAGATCGGCTCCTCGTTGGTGATCAGCTCGATCTCGGTCGACGCACTGATCTCGACCGACTCGTCGGGTGGACGTTGGTCGCAGTCGTGTGACGGTCCGGGGAACTCGGCTTCGATGCGCAGGAAGTTCCGGCCGGGGCGGACGTCCTCCCCTGGCACGTTGATCTGCAGACCGGACGTCGCCCCGGTGTCGACGTCGAAGTGCACCGTGCCGACCCGGCTGCCGTTGACGAACACCGACAGCCCGGACACTTCGTCGCCGCTCGCCGAGCGGACGGCGTCGACGGTCACGGACATCGCGGTCGGGGCGACCGCCAGCGGCGCGTCGAAGCCGTACACGGTCGCCGCGAGACCGGGACCGGCGAGATCGCGGTCGGGGTACCCGAGGTCGTCGAGGGTGAACCGCGCCACCGCCGATGGGGGCTCGGGCGCGGCGCGCGCCTCGATACCGGCGAGCACGGCGGTCGCCGGTCCGACGTCGATCGTCCGTGCGGCGGAGAGCACATCGGCCGGCGTCTCCCCCGACACCACGAGCCGGACGTCCCCCGACGGGTTCCGCCCGATCTCGAGGGACCCGCCGGGCGCGCTCGGGGACGCCGATCCCGGCGTCCGCGAGATCGGCGGCGACCCCGATCAGCACGTCGGGTCCGGTCGCGCGGCCGGCCGAGGCGAGCGTGTCCACCGAGATGGCGATCTCGAGCTCGGACCGGTCGCGCAGCGTGCCGATCACGGCGGCTGCCGCGGTCAGGTCCTCATCCGACGGCGTCGGGCCGAACCGGACGGTGACCGTGCGATCGGCGACGCCGACCGGCTGGAGCGCGTCGGGGAGTTGGTCGAGCAGCAGGCGGCCGGTCGGCGCCAGCGGGACCTCGACGCGGCTGCCGTCGCCGAAGGTGATGATGCGAGCCGGGTGCCAGGGGTCGGGGCACTCACGATCGTCGACCACGCTGATCGTCGCCTCGACGCGCACCGAGTTGGTCCCGATCCGAAAGCCGGCGGCCGGCAGTGCGACCACGGCGACGCCGGAGCGGGGCTCGAGCGCGACGGCATCGACGAAGTCGCCGTTCAACGTCACGCCGATCGCCGACGATTCGACCAGCGCCGGGAACTCGTAGTCGAGCACGAGTTGGCCGTCGGCGCTCGGCGACCAGCCGGGAGGGACGTCGACCTCGAACACGGTGCTCGGCGCGAGCCCGCTGAGCTCGATCGGGCCACCGTCGGTCGAGAGCGGCCACCACTCGGCAACCCGATCCGGCGGAAGCGCCGGGTCGGGTGCGGCGTGGGCGACCTGCACCACCCCGACGAGCGCGACGAGCGCGACGAATCCACAGCACGCAGACAGCGCCGTCCGCCGGGCGCTCAGCAGTGCCCGTCTTGGCGCGTCGGGTTGTTCGGGTGGCCGTCTCATCGTCGTCGATCACGCGGTTTGCGTTCCTTCTCTCATCGGAAGAATCGGACCACGACTTGAACAACCCTTGACGTTGCTGAACCCGCTTCGACCACGCTCGGCGCGCAACGGACAACGGATCACCACGGGCTCACGCCAGTAGCCTCGCCCGTACCATGGCGCACGAATTCATCTACCAGGCGTACAAGCTCAAGCGGGTCTATCCGCCGGACAAGACCGTCCTGGAGAACATCTCGCTGTCGTTCTACCCGGGCGCGAAGATCGGCGTGCTCGGCTCGAACGGTGCCGGCAAATCGTCGCTGCTGAAGATCATGGCCGGCCTCGACGACGGCTACTCCGGTGAGGCTCGGCTGACCCCCGGCTTCACGGTCGGCTACCTCAGCCAGGAGCCGCAGCTCGATCCCACCAAGGACGTCAAGGGCAACGTGATGGACGGGGTCGCCGAGGTCCAGACGTTGATCGACCAGTACAACGAGGTCATGGCGAAGTGGGCCGACCCCGATGCCGACTACGACAAGATCGGCAAGCAACAGGCCGCGCTCGAGGACAAGATCGCGGCCGCCGACGCGTGGAGCCTCGAGCGCAACGTCGACATTGCGATGGACGCGCTGCGCTGCCCGCCCGACGACGCCGACGTCACCGTGCTCTCGGGAGGCGAGCGGCGTCGCGTCGCGCTGTGCCGGCTGCTGCTCTCCCGGCCGGACCTGCTGCTGCTCGACGAGCCGACCAACCACCTCGACGCCGAGTCGGTCGACTGGCTGGAGCGGTTCCTCCAGGACTACGCGGGCACGGTGGTGGCGATCACCCACGATCGGTACTTCCTCGACAACGTGGCGAAGTGGATCCTCGAGCTCGACCGGGGGCGCGGCATCCCGTTCGAGGAGAACTACTCGAGCTGGCTCGAACAGAAGCAGGCCCGACTCGAGCGCGAGGAACGGTCGAACGAGGCCCGCAAGCGGTCGCTCCAGCGAGAGCTCGAGTGGGTGCGGATGGCGCCCAAGGCGCGTCAGGCGAAGGGCAAGGCGCGCCTGGCCGCATACGAGAAGCTCGACGCCGAGGCCCGCGCCGCCGACCCGCAGCTGTCCAAGCTGGAGATCGCGATCCCACCCGGCCGGCGCCTCGGCGACAACGTGATCCAGGTCGATGGGCTGCGCAAGGCGTTCGGCGACCGCCTGCTGATCGAGGACCTGTCGTTCTCGCTGCCGCCGGCCGGAATCGTCGGGATCATCGGACCCAACGGGGCCGGTAAGACGACCCTGTTCAAGATGCTCGCCGGACGCGAGGAGCCCGACGCCGGCACGATCGCGATCGGCGAGACCGTCGACCTCTCCTACGTCGACCAGGATCGCGACGATCTCGACCCGGACGCCACCGTCTACGACGAGATCACCGGTGGCGTCGATCACCTCGAGGTCGGCGGGCGCGAGATCCACGGCCGGGCGTACGTCTCGAGCTTCAACTTCAAGGGCACCGACCATGGCAAGCGGGTCGGCGACCTCTCCGGCGGTGAGCGCAATCGGGTCCATCTCGCCAAGCTGCTCAAGTCGGGCGGCAACGTCCTGCTGCTCGACGAGCCGACCAACGACCTCGACGTCGACACGCTGCGGGCACTCGAAGCCGGACTCGAGTCCTTCCCGGGCTGCGTGGTCGTGATCTCCCACGATCGTTGGTTCCTCGATCGCATCGCCACCCACGTCCTCGCTTTCGAGGGCGACAGTCAGGTCCGGTGGTTCGAGGGCAACTTCACCGAGTACGAGGACTACCGGCATCGGGAGCTCGGCTCCGCAGCCGACCAGCCACACCGCATCAAGTACAAGAAGCTCGCCTGATCGAGTGCCCCACCGGGCACAATGGCGCGATGCCGCCGTCCGAGAACGACGCCCAGCTCGCCACACGGTTGGCGACCGAGGCCGGCGTGCTGCTCGTCGAACTGCGCCACCGGATGTTTGCCGCCGACGCATCGACGTGGGACGTGAAGGATGCCGGCGACGCCGCGGCGCAGCAGTTCCTCGCCACCGAGCTCGGCCGCCACCGCCCCGATGACGCCGTCCTGTCCGAGGAGGCCGCCGAGGACCACCGGCGGTTCGGCGCCGAGCGGGTCTGGATCATCGATCCGCTCGACGGGACCCGCGAGTACGGCGAGCCCGGCCGGATCGACTGGGCGGTGCACGTCGCATTGTGGGCAGGCGGCGAGTTCGGCGCGGCGGCGGTCAGCCTGCCGGCGATCGGGCGGACCTTCGCCACCGACCCGCCGAGCCCTCTGCCGGAGACGGCGCGAGAGCGTCCCCGGTTGGTCACGTCGCGCAGCCGCGCGCCGTACGCCGCCGTGCTCGTCGCGGAGGGCCTCGGTTGCGACGCGGTACGGCTCGGCTCGGCGGGCGCCAAGGCGATGGCGGTACTGCTCGGTGAGGCCGACATCTACGTGCACGACGGCGGCATGTACCAGTGGGACTCGGCCGCTCCCGCTGCGGTGGCGATGGCCGCCGGCCTCCACGCCAGCCGGCTCGACGGCTCGCCCCTCGTCTACAACGAGCGCGATCCGTGGCTCCCCGACTTCATCGTCTGCCGGCCCGAGCTGGCCGAATCGGTGCTGAAGGCGCTCTGGGGCTGACCGGTGGAGCTGCGGGCGGTCCGGATCGAGGTCGAGGGTCCGGTCGCCACGGTGTGGCTCGACCGCCCGCACCGCCACAACGCCTGGACGGGCACGATGCACACCGAGTTCCGCTCGGTGATGGCCGACCTCGAGCATCGCCCGGGACTGCGGGCGGTGGTGGTGACCGGTACGCCGCCCGCGTTCTGCGTCGGCGGTGACGCCGAGGCGCTCGCCGGCCACGCAGCCTCCGGCGCGTACGACACCGGGCTGCCGGCCGAGCCGGCCCGGCCGGGCGGCGGCGACCGGCTCGATGCCGACTTTGCGTGGCAGCTCGGGTACCGGTTGCCGATCGTCGCCGCGGTCAACGGAGCGTGCGCCGGCGTCGGCCTCGCCCTGGTGCTGTTCTGCGACCTGCGCTTCGTCGCCGCCGGTGCGAAGCTGACCACCGCCGCCCCCAAGCTCGGGCTGCCCGCCGAGTACGGCATGAGCTGGATCCTGCCCCGGCTGGTCGGCGTCACCCGCGCCGCCGACCTGCTGCTGTCGGGACGCGTCGTCACCGGATCGGAGACCGCCGACTGGGGGCTGTGGAACGGTGTGCTGCCCGACGGCCCCGCCACCGTCGACGCCGCCCAGGCCTACGCCAGGACGCTTGCCACGACGACCGGACCGAGCGCCGTCGCGACGACCAAGCGCCAGCTGGCCGCCGACCTCCTGCGGCACGATCCGGCGGCGTCGGTCACCGACTCGATCCGGCTGCTCGACGAAGCGATGCGCACCGCCGAGTACCGCGAGGGAATCGCCGCGCTGCGGGCCAAGCGCTCGCCGGAGTTCTGAACCCGATCGGCGCCGCCCGCCGTCGCACCGACGTTCGAGGTCAGCCGGTTTCGACGTGCCGACCGATCTCGGCGAGCACCGCGGCGGTGTGCTCGCCGAGGTGTGGGACAGGGCCGGGGCGCTGGACGTGACCGTCGAAGTCGACCGGCGTGGCGACCGCGCGGTAGGGCTCACCAGCGTCGCCCGCCGGTACCTCGACGAAGCCCGGCCGCGCCTGCGGATCGTCGATCACCTCGGCGATCGACTGGATCGGGGCCCACCAGACGTCGTTGGCGTCGAACCGTTCCCCCCACTCGCCCAGCGGCCTCGTGGCGAAGACCGCGTCGAGTTCGGCGATCAGCGGCTCGCAGTGCTCGTTGCGCAGCTGGGCGGTGGCGTATCGAGGATCGTCTCCCAGTTCCGGGTGATCGATCGCGGTCAGCACCTTGGGCCAGTGCCGATCGGCCTCGAGGCAGATCAGCCAGAACCCGCGATCGTCGCCGGCGCGGTAGCAGTTGATCAGCGGGGCCGGGTTGCGCTCCCGCGGACGCGTCGACTGGCGGCGGCCGAAGCGGAGGTGGATGCCGATGTCCCAGCCGATCGAGTACATCCCGTTCCGCAGCAGGCTGGTCGTGACGAGACCGCCCCGACCGGTCCGTCCCCGCTCGACCAGCTTGGCCATCACCCCGGCGACCAGCGTCATGCCGGTCTGATGGTCGCCCATCCCCGATCGGAGCCCGGGTGGCAGCTCTCCCGGCGGCACGATCGTGTGGGCCAATCCCGATCGGGCCCAGTACGCGCCGATGTCGTAGCCGGCGCGGTCGCGGTCGGCGCCGTCGAGCCCGTAGCCGGTGATCGATCCGTACACCAGGCGCGGGTACCGGCGGCAGACCTCCTCGTGGCCGAGCCCCAGCCGTTCGAGCGCTCCCGGCCGCAGATTGGTGACGAGAACGTCCGCACGGCTCAGCAGTGCGTGGAGATCGGCGAGCCCGTCGCCGCGCAGGTCGAGCACGATCGAGCGCTTGCCGCGGTTGTCGATCTCGAAGGGCGGGACCGGGATGTCGCCGCGCACGCCGAGCGCGCCGAACACGGCGCGCTGCGGGTCACCGGTCGCCGACTCGACCTTGATCACATCGGCGCCCCAGTCGGCCATGATCCCTGCGGCGGCGGGTCCTGCGACCCACACCGCGAGCTCGACGACCCGGATCCCGGTGAGCGGGCCGGAGCCGCCGGGCTGCTCAGCCGAGGGCATCGACGACCTCGGGGGGCGCCTGGACCAGCTCGATGAGGACGCCTTCCCCGCTCCGCGGCGCCGCGTCGTTGCCCTTGGGATGGATGAAGCACACGTCGTGACCGGCCGCTCCCCGGCGGATGCCACCCGGGGTGAACCGCATCCCCTGTGCGGTCAGCCAGTCGACGGCGGCGGCCAGGTCGTCGACCCAGAGGCCGACGTGGTTGAGGGTCGGGACGTGGACCTTCGGGGAGCGCTCGGGGTCGAGCGGCTGCATCAGGTCGATCTCGACGGCGTGCTCGCCGATGCCCAGCCGGAGGATGTCCTCGTCGACGTTCTCCGACTCGCTGCGGTAGTCACCGATCTTCTCGACGCCGAGCAGGTCGCTCCACAGGCCGGTGAGGGCCGACTTGTCGAGGCCACCGACCGCGATCTGCTGGACGCCGAGGACACGGAACGGGCGGGCGCGCATGCGACATGTTGGCACGTCGCGGCGCGGCGCCGGCTGCTCAGGACGGGGTGGTGACCTCGGCGGGTGGGCGGGCGGTACTGGCGTGTGCCCGCTTGCGGATCAGGCCGCCGAGCATCGTCGACAGCACGCCCAGTTCGGCCACGGTGAAGATCACGACGCTCATGCCGTCTCATCGACCCCCGGGGGCCACCGCTTGACTCACGTTTCCGTCATGATCGGCGTCAGGAATGTCACGCCCAAACCGCACCGAAACCACGACTTTCCCGACATCCTGACGTCATGGCAACCGCGTCCGATACCGGCTGGGCCGCATTCACCGAGAACGGCCCGTGGGAGGTGCACCGCGATGACGTCCGCTGGCTCCGACTCGCCGCGACGCTGCGGGCGAATGCCCAGGCCGAGGTCCCCGTCCTGACCGCTCCCTCGCGCATCCCACCCGGTGCCCGGGTGCTGACCGTCGTCGGGCACCTCGGCGGAGCGATCGTGCCCTGGCTGTATCGCAAGCGACGGGGCCGGTTCGGGCACGACCCGGCTGCGAGTCGCGCCGACGTCTCCCGCCGCCTCCGTCTGGCAGCCGAGGAGTTGGGGCCGACGTACATCAAGCTGGGCCAGATCATCTCGTCGGGCGAGGGCCTGTTCCCGGCCGAGCTCGTCGACGAGTTCAGGAAGTGCCGCGACCAGGTGCCCGCCGAGCCGTTCGACACGGTGCGGGTGACGGTCGAGCAGGACCTGGGCGCCCGCCTGGAGGACGTCTTCGAGTCCTTCGACGAGCACCCGCTGGCGGCCGCGTCGATCGCCCAGGTACACGCCGCGCAGCTGCGCACCGGCGAGAGCGTGGTGGTCAAGGTGCAGCGCCCGTCGGTCGCCTCCCTCGTTCGCAAGGACCTGCGGGTCATGGCGTGGCTGGCACCGCACCTCGTCGGCCGGATCCAGGTCTCGGCCCTGGCCAACCCGCCCGCCCTGGTCGAACTGTTCGCCGAGACGATCGTCGAGGAGCTCGACTTCCGCATGGAGGCCGCCAACATGCTCGACATCGCAGCGATGCTCAAAGACCTCGGGCAGGAGCGGTACGTCGTCCCCCGCCCTCACCCGACGCTGGTCACCCGTCGCGTGCTGGTGATGGAACGCCTCGACGGCTTCAAGTTCGACGACGTCGCCGGGATGCGCGAGGCGGGCATCGACACCGAGGACGTCGTGCGGACGGCGATGGTCGCGTTCATGGAAGGGGCGATCGTCGAGGGCATCTTCCACGGCGACCTCCACGGCGGGAACCTGTTCGTGATGGACGACGGCCGGACCGCACTGCTCGACTATGGCATCGTCGGCCGGCTGACCGGCGGCCGGCGCAACGCCTTTCTCCGGCTGATGCTGGGGGCGACGACCAACGACATCAAGGGGCAGATGGCCGCGCTGCGCGATCTGGGCGCGCTCCCGCTCGACACCGATCTCGACGCCGTGATCACCGACCTGCGCCTCGACCAGGAGGTGATCGACCCGACCACGCTGACCGGCGAGGAGATGGTGCAGGAGGTGCAGCGGGTCGTCAAGGCGATGCTCGGCTACGGCGCCAAGCTCCCCAAGGAACTGATGCTGTACGTGAAGAACCTCGTGTTCCTCGACGGAGCGATCGCCCGCCTGGCGCCCGACCTCGACCTGATCGGCGAGGTTTCGACGATCGCGATGATGTTCGCCCAGAAGCACGGCGAGCGGCTGGGCCGCGAACTCGGTGTCGACCCCCGAACCGTCGAGTTCGACATGGACGGCGTGAAGGCGAGCATGGGTCTCGACCCGAGCGTCCACCGGCTGACGTACCGCGAGCTCCAGGCCCGCCGGGAGCTCATCCAGAAGCGGATGAAGGAGCACGTCGAGGCGTCCCGCTGAGCCTGCGCTCCGCTAGGTTCGCCGCTCGATGCGCCTCGTCCTCGCCCGCTGCTCGGTCGACTACGCCGGGCGGCTGGACGCCCATCTCCCCGAGGCCAACCGGCTGATCATGGTCAAAGCGGACGGCTGCGTCGCTATCCACGCCGACGGCGGCGCCTACAAGCCGCTGAACTGGATGAACGCGCCGAACAAGCTCGACGACCGGGGCGACACCTGGGTGATCACCAACCCGAAGGACGAGACGCTCACGATCACGTTGCACGAGGTGTTCAGCGATATCGAGCACGAACTCGGCGACGACCCCGGGCTGCAGAAGGACGGCGTCGAAGCGCACCTCCAGGAGTTGCTCGCGGCCAGCCCGCACGCCATCGAAGTCGGGTTGACGCTGGTGCGCCGCGAGTACCCGACCGCGATCGGACCGGTCGATCTGGTCTGCCGTGACGCCGACGACGGCGTCGTGGCGGTCGAGGTCAAGCGGCGCGGCGACATCGACGGCGTCGAGCAACTCGCCCGGTACATCGAGCGGCTGCAGCTCGACTCGTCGCTCGGTACCGTGCGCGGCGTGTTCGTCGCCCAGGTCGTCAAACCCCAGGCCAGGGTGCTCGCCGAGTCGCGGGGCTTCCGCTGGGTCGAGGTCGACTACGACGAGCTGCGGGGCATGAAGCCCGACGACCTCCGGCTGTTCTGACTCGCAGGCCCGACGATGGTCGTGAGCTACCGTCGCGTGCCATGAGCCAGCAGGTACGAGGAGTCATCGCCACCGCCAAGGGAGCGCCGGTCTCGATCGAGACGATCGTCGTCCCGGACCCGGGGCCGGGTGAGGCGGTGGTGGCGATCCGGGCGTGTGGGGTCTGCCACACCGACCTGCACTACCGCGAGGGCGGGATCAACGACGAGTTCCCGTTCCTCCTCGGCCACGAGGCGGCCGGCATTGTCGAGTCGGTCGGCAAGGGCGTCACCGAGGTCGCGCCGGGCGACTACGTCATCCTCAACTGGCGGGCGGTGTGCGGCAACTGCCGGGCATGCCAGCGCGGCGAGCCGCAGTACTGCTTCGACACCCACAACGCGACGCAGAAGATGACCCTCACCGACGGGACCGAGCTGTCACCGGCGCTCGGCATCGGCGCGTTCTGCGACAAGACCCTCGTCGCCGCCGGCCAGTGCACCAAGGTCGACCCGGCGGCGCCGGCGACCGCAGCCGGGCTGCTCGGCTGCGGCGTCATGGCCGGCATCGGCGCGGCGATCAACACCGCCGCGGTCCGCCGCGGCCAATCGGTGGCCGTCTTCGGCTGCGGCGGGGTGGGCGACGCGGCGATCGCCGGCGCGCGGCTCGCCGGGGCCTCGACGATCGTCGGCATCGACGTCGACGACCGCAAGCTGGAGTGGGCGAAAGGCTTCGGGGCGACCCACGTGTGCAACTCGGCCAGCGAGGACCCGGTCGCCTTCGTACGGTCGGTCACCGGCGGATACGGAGCCGATGTCTGCATCGAGGCGATCGGCAAGCCTGCGGTCTACCGGCAGGCGTTCGAGGCCCGCGATCTCGCCGGGACGGTCGTGCTCGTCGGGGTCCCCACGCCGGAGATGACGATCGAGCTGCCCTTCCAGGAGGTGTTCGGCAGGGGCGGGGCGCTCAAATCCTCGTGGTACGGCGACTGCCTGCCATCGCGCGACTTCCCGATGCTGATCGATCTCTACCTCCAGGGCCGGCTCGAGCTCGACCGGTTCGTGTCGGAGGAGATCGCCCTCGACGATGTCGAAGCGGCGTTCCACAAGATGGAGCGCGGCGAGGTGCTGCGCAGCGTCGTGGTGCTCTAGCGATGCCGATCGAGCTGGTCACGACCGACGGCATCTTCGCGCTCGACGGCGGCGAGTGGGAGGTGACCAACAACATCTGGCTCGTCGGCGACGATCGCGAGGTCGTCGTCTTCGATGCGGCCCACGACCACCGACCGATCGTCAAGGCGGTCGGCGGTCGCCGGGTGACCGCGATCGTGCTGACCCACGGGCACAACGACCACGTCAACGCGGCCGTCCCGCTGCGCGCCGCGGTCGACGCTCCGATCCTGCTCCATCCGTCCGACCACATGCTGTGGCACGCCGTCTGGCCGGACGACGCTCCCGATCGACCCCTCGAACCGGGGACCGTCCTACGCGCCGGCGGGCACGAGTTCGGGGTGCTCCACACACCCGGCCACTCCCCCGGCTGCTGCTGCTTCCACGACGCGGCGAGCGGCGTCGTCTTCAGCGGCGACACGCTGTTCTGCGGTGGTCCGGGAGCGACCGGGCGCAGCTTCAGCGACGAGCCGACGATCCTCCGTTCGATCCGCGACGTCCTCCTCGGTCTCCCCGACGAGACGATCGTGCACACCGGCCACGGCGAGTCGACCACGGTCGGTGCGGAACGGGCGGGCGTGCTCGATCGGGCGGCCGCCCTCGACATCTGACCTGCGCCGTAGCCTGGCCCGATGGCGCCGAACCCTCGACCGGTCACCGGTGTCGTGCAGGACTACCCGTGGGGCGACACCGAGTTCATCCCTCGCCTGCTCGGGACCGAGCCCGACGGTTCACCGCACGCCGAGCTGTGGCTCGGCACCCACCGGAACGGCCCTGCGCTCCTCGACGACGGAACACCGTTGCGCGAGGTCGCCGGCGAGTTGCCCTACCTGTTGAAGGTGATCGCTGCGGCCGAGCCGCTCTCGCTCCAGGTCCACCCGAACGCGGAACAGGCGGCCGACGGCCATCGCCGCGGGATCTACGCGGACCCCCACGCCAAGCCGGAGCTGTTGTGCGCACTGACCAGGTTCGAGGCGCTGTGCGGCGTGCGACCGGTCGACGCGACGGTGGCCCTGCTCGCGGACCTCGGCGCACGGCAGCTCGCCGAGGTCGTCATCGGCGGCGGCCCGCGCGCGGCGATGCGCGCCCTGTACCTCGGCGAGCTCGACCCCGAGCCGACGATCGACGCGTGTGCCGGCAGCGCGCGGCCCGAGGCGGTGTGGGTCCGGCGGTTGGCCGATCGCTACCCGGGCGAGGCCAGCGTGGTGGTCACCCTGCTCCTGAACCTCGTCGTGCTGCAGCCCGGAGAAGCCCTGCACCTGACCGCCGGAAACCTGCACGCCTACCTCGGCGGGGCCGGCATCGAGTTGATGGGTCCGAGCGACAACGTGGTGCGCGGGGGCCTCACGCGCAAGCCGGTCGACCACGACGAGCTCCGCCGCATCGTCGACCTGACCCCGTTGCCGCATCCCGTGATGGAGCTCGCCCAGCCCGGCCGCTACCCGCTCGAGGAGGCCGGTTGCGTGCTCGTCCACCTCCCCGTCGGCTCGGTCCACACCTCGACCGGCCACGAGCTGGCGCTGGCGATGAACGGTGGGACCTGGTACCTCCCGCCCACGTGCGTCTACGCCCCGGCCGCCGACGCCTACGTCGTCACCCACGACCCACCCCTCCGGTGACACTCCGGCGCGACCCGCCCGCGCCAGGACTCACCGGTGGCGTGATGCGAGCTGGTCAGCGGGTGGTCTTGCGGATCTCGACGATCTTGGTGCCGGCGTCGTTGGCGTCGGCGCCCTGGTCGACGAGCAGCTTCGCCCGATCCTTCTCCGCCTCGCGGGCCGCCTTGACGAGGTCGGCACGCTCGAGGGCGGCGTCGATGCCGTGCTCGGTGATGAACTCGGCCCACTCGACGAGCTGCTCGACCATCTCCGCCTCGGGAACGACCGCCACGTTCTGGCCCTTGATGAACAGGTGGCCGCGCTTGTTGCCGGCGGCGATGCCGAGATCGGCATCGCGGGCCTCGCCGGGTCCGTTGACCACGCACCCCATCACCGCGACCTGGAGCGGCAGCTCGCGCTCGCCGAAGGCCTCCATCGCCCGATTGGCGATGTCGATCACGTCGACCTCGGCGCGCCCGCACGACGGGCAGGCGATCAGATCGACGTTCTTGCGCTCGCGCAACCCCAACGCCTCCAGCAACTGCCGGCCCGCTCGCGCCTCCTCGACCGGGTCGGCGGTCAGGGAGTACCGGATCGTGTCGCCGATGCCCTCCATCAGCAGCGTCCCCATCCCGGCGGTCGCTTTGATCAGCCCGGCCGGTGGCGGACCGGCTTCGGTCACCCCGAGGTGGAGCGGATGGTCGGTGACCGCGGAGAGCTGCCGGTACGCCTCGACCATCAGCGGGACGCTCGACGCCTTGACCGAGATCTTGATCAGGTCGAAGTCGACGTCCTCGAAATACGCGATCTCGCGTCGTGCCGACTCGACCATCGCCTCCGGCGTCGCGCTCCCGTACTTCTCGTAGAGCGACGGATCGAGCGAGCCGGCGTTGACGCCGATGCGGATCGGTAGGCCCCGATCGCGTGCTTCGCTGGCGACCGCCTTGATGTGTTCGGGGCGGCGGATGTTGCCGGGGTTGAGTCGCAGGCCGTGTACTCCGGCCTCGATCGCAGCCAATGCCATCTTGTACTGGTGGTGGATGTCGGCGATGATCGGCACCGGCGAACGCGGCACGATCTGCGCCAGGCCCTCGGCGGCCTCGGTCTCGTTACAGGTGCAGCGGACGATGTCGGCGCCCGCCGCGGCGAGCGCGTAGATCTGCTGCAGCGTGCCCTCGACATCGGCGGTCTTGGTGATCGTCATCGACTGCACCGTGATCGGCGCGTCACCGCCGACGGGCACGTCACCGACGAGGATCTGCCTGGTCCGCCGGCGCTCGACCGACGAGTTGGAGACTTCCATCGGTGACCCGGTCAGCCGATCGGCTCGGTGATGTCCAGGTACAGGCCGGCGAACAGCAACGAGGCGAGCACCATGATCACCGCCATCGCGAAGGGCATCAGCCGCTCGACGTCGGCGAAGTAGCGCTGGCGGCTTCCCGCGAGCCCCTCGCGGACCCGCTCGTAGACGGCGATCGCCGCGTGTCCGCCATCGAGCGGAAGCAGGGGGAACATGTTGAACACGCCGACGAAGACGTTGAGGATCGCCAGGATGTACAGCACGCCGGCGAGCCCGGACGAGTCGCCGACATCGTCCGACACCGTCGCCACGCCGTACAGGGTCGTCGGGCGGCTGGACAAGTCGTCGTTGGTCCCGTTGAGGTGACCGACGATGTTGACCGGGTTCAGTACCTTGACGACGCCCTGGGTCGACTGCCACGCGGCGGGGAACACGTCGGTGACCGCGTTGGTGGCCGATGCGACGATGCCGTGCTGCTCGTAGAACGGCGGACTGTACGACGACAGCCCGATCAGGGCGGTGCCGAACAGCGGGTCGTCGGCCGGCACGTCGGTTCGGGCGCCGAGCCCGATCTCGACCGTGCTGGTCACCCCGTCGCGGATGACCACGACGTCGACGACTTCACCAGGGTCGAACGAGCGAACGGCCTCACCGAGCTCGGTCGAGGAGGTCACGGCAATGCCGCCCACCGACACGATCTCGTCGCCCTCGGCGATGCCGGCCTGGCCGGCGGGCAGCTCGACCGCCGCCGAACGTACCAGCACACGCGGCTCGTCGGCCGACGTGATCTCGCCCTGTGTCGCGTAGATGCCGAACAGCAGCACGATGGCGATGAGCACGTGCATGATCGAACCAGCCGAGATCACGAGCAGCCTCCGGGGGAAGCTCTGCTGGCGGTAGGTGCGCGGCTCGTCGGCCGGATCGACCTCGTCGACGCCGTGCATCCCGACGATTCGCACGAACGCGCCGAGCGGAACCGCCCGGACGCCGTACTCGGTCTCCCCACGCCGGAAGCTCCACAGCCGGGGCCCGAAGAACAAGAAGAACTGCGTCGCCTTCATCCCGGTCCAGCGGGCGGTCATGAAGTGCCCGAGCTCGTGGAGGAAGATCGAGATGACGACGCCGACGACGAAGACGAACGCCCACAGGTTGGCGACCGCCAGCCAGACGAAGAGCGCGAGGATCGTCGCCATGGCCAGCAGGCCCCGCCAGCCTCCGGCCAGCTCGTCGTCGGAGCGCTCGTTCGCGGCACCGCCGGCGACGATCTCGCTCTTGACCGTCGCGAGGCGCGACCGGTTCGACCGGCGGTCGGGCGACGGGATCGACGGTGTCGACTCGCCAGCGGGGGTCAGTTGATCGGTCATCGTGCTGGGGTGTTCATCGTTGCAGAATTCGTTCTGCGATATGGCGCGCCTGCCGGTCGGCCGCGACGACGTCGTCGACCGACTTCGGAACCGTTCCATCATGCATCGCCAATATGTCAACGCACACGTCGGGGATCTCATTCCACTGCACGGATCCGGTCAAGAACGCGTCAACCGCCACCTCGTTCGCAGCGCTCAGCCAGGCGGGCGCCGACCCACCGATCCGCCCGGCCTCGTACGCCAGGTCGAGGCAGCGGAACGTCACCCGGTCGACCGGCTCGAAATCGAGGCGGCCGAGCGTGGTCCAGTCGATACGGCCGAACGGCGTGGCGATCCGCCGTGGGTAGGCGAGCGCGTAGCCGATCGGCAGCCGCATGTCGGGCAAGCTGAGCTGGGCGATCGTCGAGCCGTCGGTGAACTCGACCATCGAGTGCACGATCGACTGCGGGTGGACGACGACATCGATCCGGTCGTACGGCACGCCGAACAGCTCGTGGGCCTCGATCACCTCGAGCCCCTTGTTCATCAGCGTGCTCGAGTCGATCGTGATCTTCGGCCCCATGCTCCAGGTCGGGTGGGCGAGCGCGTCCTCGACGGTCACCGAAGCGAGCTCGGCCGCGGACCGGCCCCGGAACGGCCCGCCGCTGGCGGTGAGCAGCAGACGCTCGACCTCCCGGGCGGTGTCGTTCGACGACCGCAGGCACTGGTGCAGCGCACCGTGCTCGCTGTCGACGGGAACCAGCTCGGCGCCCGGCGTCGCCCGCAACGGCTGGACGACCGGGCCGGCGGCGATCAGGCTCTCCTTGTTGGCCAGCGCGAGCCGCTTGCCGGCGCGCAGCGTCTCGATCGTCACCGGCAGCCCGGCGAAGCCGACAACACCGTTGACGACCACCTCGGCGCCATCGACCACCTCGGCGAGGTCGGCGACCACCGCGACGCCGGGCAGCGCGCTGGCCACGGCGCGGCGCGCCGCGCCGTCGGCGACGGCGACGATGGTCGGATGCCACTCCCGCGCCTGGGCGACGAGCGCCTCGACCGACCGGCCGGCGGCGAGGCCGACGACCTGATAGCTCCCGGGCTCGCGCTCGTTCTCGGCGCGGACGACGTCGAGGGTCTGCGTCCCGATCGAGCCGGTCGAGCCGGCGATGGCGACCCGTGTCGGACCCATGCCGTCAGCGACGACGCAGCGGCGAACGCAGATCGATCGCCGTACCGCTCACCCCGTGAACGCGGTCCACGGCTCGACGACGAGCATCAGGTAGTACACGCCGGGTAGCACGAACAGGAACCCGTCGAAGCGGTCGAGCACGCCACCGTGGCCCTTGATCAGCGAACCGAAGTCCTTGACGTCGAGGTTCCGCTTGAACATGCTCTCCGTGAGGTCGCCGAGCGGTGCGAGGACGGAGATGACACCCGCCAGCATGATCAGGTGGTCGAGGCCCGACCAGGTGTCGCTGCCATCGCGCAACCCGATGATCACCATCACGGCGAGGGTCAGGACCGTGCCTCCGAGCAGGCCCTCCCACGACTTGTTCGGGCTGATCCATCCCCGCAGCGGGACCCGGCCGAACGCGCTCCCGACGAAGTACGCGCCGACGTCGTTGGCGACCACACCGATCGCGACGAGGACGAGCGTGTCGGTTCCGATCGAGGTCGACAGCCCCGGGAAGGGCTCGAACCCGACGATGAGCACGGCGAACGACCCGAGCATCCCGATCCAGACGATGCCCAGCGTGGTGATCGCCATGTTGGGCATCGGTCCGACCTCGATCGAATCGGCACCGATGAAGCCGAGCGCGGCGGCGAAGAACGCGAAGGCCAGCACGATCGGGAACATCGCCTCCCCGACCCAGTAGGCGGCGAGCGGGGCGACGACGCACGCGGTCACGCCCGCAGCGACGGCGGGCCGGTACCCCTTCTCGGTCACCTTGGAGAAGTACTCGATCGCCGCCAGCCCCAGCGCGACCGTGATGAACGCGACCGCTCCCGCCGGGCGCCACATCGTCAGCGCGAGGAACACGACGGCCAGGGCGACCCCGACGCCCGCGGCGATCGGGAGGTTGCGGCGATCCGGAGCGGGCGCGGACGAAGCGCCCGGCGGGCGCTGCGGGGTCCCGCCCCGACGCCCCGGTGTCGGACGCCGCGGCATGCCGGAGGGATCGGTACCGATCGTGATCCGGGCCGGTTCCCGGGGGGCGGCCGCGACCGGCTCGTTGATGGCGGTCACGTTCTCGTCGGCGACCGGGGCCTCGCCTGCAGTGGCCGCGCCGTCGTCCCACGTCAACTCACCCGTCGGATCGACCGGCTGCTGGCCACTCGGCCGGTCGACCTCGTCGCCCTCCTTCCAGACCGGCGACTCGGAGGTGAACGAGGACCACACGTCGAGATCGTCGGTCGGATCGGCCGGCGCCGGGGTCTCGATCTTGGGGATGTCGCCGGTCGGTGGCTCGGTCCAGTGGGGCATCGAGCCGGATTCGTCGCCGAAGCTCAGCGCCCCACCCGGATCGGTCGGCGGTGGGCGATCGGAAGCGGCGGCCACCGGGTGATCCGACGTGTCGGCGAACAACGGCCCACCGAACTCGTCGGCGTCGAAGGAGTCCATGTCGCTCTCCATCGGGCCAGGTCGGCGTCGGCCGGCATCGTGTGCGGGATCGTCGTCGGACCGCCAGATGTCGTCACTCATTGGGTGCCTTCCCCCTCGAAGGGCCCGGGTCCCGCCCGCAGCCTCGCTCCTCCGCCGTCATAGCTCCAGCAGCTCCTGCTCCTTGCGGCTCAACGCCGCATCGATCTGCCCGACGCGATCGTGGGTGATCTTCTCCAGATCGTCCTTGGCCCGTTCGAGCTCGTTGTCAGAGATCTCGCCGTCCTTGTCCGCATGCTCGAGGGTCTTGCGGGCATCGCGTCGCACGCCCCGGACGGCGATCCGTCCGTCCTCGGCCATCGCCTTCACCGCCTTGACGTACTCCCGGCGGCGCTCCGCGGTCAGCAGAGGAAGCGACAATCTGATCGCGATTCCGTCGTTGTTCGGCGAAACGCCGAGGTCGCTGTCGCGGATCGCCCGCTCCATCGCCTCGAGCACGCCGCGGTCGTGCGGCTTGATCAGGAGCTGGCGCGGCTCGGGCACCGAGATGCTGGCGAGTTGCTGGATCGGCACCGGCGAGCCGTAGTACTCGACGGTGATGCGATCGACGAGCGAGGGAGTCGCCCGCCCGGTACGAACCGTGGCGAACTGCGACTGCGTGTGCTCGACGGCCTGGTCCATCCGCTTGGTCGCCCCGCGCAACGTCTCTTCGATCACGGCGACAGCGTATCCCTGTCGCGATCGGCCGACCGAACACCGCGCCGTCCCGCCCCTCGAACACTGCTCATCCGTCGTGCACCAGCGTTCCCTGATTGCCGCCCTGCACGATGCTGCGCAAGGTCCCCGGCTGCGACATGTCGAACACGACGATCGGGATCTCGTTGTCACGGCAGAAGGCGATCGCCGTCGAGTCCATGACCTTGAGGTTCTTCGTCATCACCTCGATGTAGGAGACCTCGTCGTACTTCTCGGCCGTGGCATCCGAGCGGGGGTCGGCGGTGTAGACGCCGTCGACGCCGGAGTGCGTTCCCTTGATCAGCACCTCGGCCTCGATTTCCGCGGCACGCAGCGCGGCCGCGGTGTCGGTGGTGAAGAACGGATTGCCCGTGCCGGCGGCGAAGATGACGACCCGCCCCTTCTCGAGGTGGCGGACCGCCCGGCGGCGGATATACGCCTCGGCGATCCGGGGCATCTCGATGGCCGATTGGACGCGGGTGTCCTGGCCGAGGCTCTCGAGCGCGTCCTGCAGGGCCAAGGCGTTCATCACGGTCCCGAGCATGCCGATGTGATCGCTCTGGGTCGCATCCATCCCCGACAGTGAACCGGTGCGGCCGCGCCAGAAGTTGCCCCCGCCGACCACGACGGCCACGTCGACGCCGAGGTTCTGGCGCAGGTCGATGATCTCGCTGGCCGTCGCGTCGAGCGTCGCTTTGTCGAGCCCCTGACCCGACGGGCCGGCGAAGGCCTCGCCGGACGGCTTGAACACGATCCGTTTCCAGCTCGGTCGGGGGCTCGTCTCGTGGGTCATCGGTGCTCCGTGGTCTGGCGCGGTCGCTGGGCTCGGCTCAGCTGACCGTACCCCACCGGCGGTAGGCCACCCCAGCGAGACCGGGCCGCGACTCGGGGGTCGGTGAGGGCGGGAAGACCGGGCGGGGGTCAGCCGATCTCGGACTGCGCGAACGCGACGATCGACGCGTCGCCGATGATCTGGCCCACCGACTGCTTGTCGTCCTTGGCGTACGGCTGATCGAGGAGTGCAACGTCCTTGTAGAAGCCCTCGAGCCGGCCGGTCACGATCTTGTCCATCGCAGCTTCGGGCTTGCCCTCGTTGCGCGTGATCGTCTCGAGCGTCTCCCGCTCGGCGGCGACCACGTCGGCGGGAATGTCGTCGCGGCTGAGGTACCTCGGACGGGCGAACGCGATGTGCACCGCGATGTCGTGGGCCAGCTCCGGGTCGCCGCCGGCGAGCTCGACGAGCACGCCGTTGACGCCACGCCCACCCTGGATGTGCTGGTAGCTGCCCAAGTCGTTTCCGTCGGCGGCCTCGATGCGCAGCACGTCGCCGAGACCGATGTTCTCCTTCAGGGTGACCTTCAGCTCCTCGAGCTCGGCGGTCCGTTCGGTGACCGCCTCGGTGCCCTTGGCGGCGACCAGGTGGGCGAGCGCGTCGGCCTCCGCCTTGAACTGCTCGGACCCGGCCACGAAGTCGGTCTCGCACTTCAACTCGACGATCGCCCCCACGTTGCCGTCGATCACCAGGCTGACCACGCCTTGAGCCGCAGCTCGGTCGGCGCGGCTGGCACTGGCGGCGAGCCCCTTCTCGCGGAGCCATTTCTTCGACGCCTCGATGTCGCCGTCGGTCGCCTCGAGGGCCTTCTTGCAGTCCATCATCCCGGCACCGGTCGCATCGCGAAGGGCCTTGACGTCTTTGGCGGTGAATGACATTGGTTCAGCTCTCCGTGTTCTCGGTGCCCTCGGCCGCCTCAGCGACGACCTCCTCGGCAACCGCCTCAGCCACCATCTCCTCGGCAACCGCCTCAGCCACGACCTCCTCGGCAACCGCCTCAGCCACCGACCTCCTCGGCAACCGCCTCAGCCACCATCTCCTCGGCAACCGCCTCAGCCACCATCTCCTCGGCAACCGCCTCAGCCACCATCTCCTCGGCAACCGCCTCAGCCACGACCTCCTCGGCAACCGCCTCAGCCACCATCTCCTCGGCAACCGCCTCAGCCACCATCTCCTCGGCAACCGCCTCAGCCACCATCTCCTCGGCAACCGCCTCGGCGACATCGTCGGTGTCGACCGCCTCGCCCACCGGGCGCTTGGCGGCGGCCAGGCGGGCGTCGCGGTCGGCCTGGGCCTGGGCAGCGGCGGCGCGCGCCGCCGCCTGTTCGGCGTCGAAAGCGGCGATCTCCTCGGCGGATCGCTCGGGTGCGGCCACCGGTGCCGGATTGCGCTTGTTGGCAATGAACCGGCCCTCCTCGACCGCATCCGCGATCACCCTGGCGAACAGGCTGTTCGAGCGGATCGCGTCGTCGTTGCCGGGGATCGGGTACTGGATCACCTCGGGGTCGACGTTGGTGTCGACGACGGCGACGACCGGGATGCCGAGCTTGTTGGCCTCGGTGACGGCGATGTGCTCCTTCTTCGTGTCGAGCACGAAGATCGCGTCCGGCGCCTTCTTGAGGCTGCGCAGGCCGCCGAGGTTGCGCTGCAGCTTGGTGAGCTCACGATCGAGGAGGAGCGCCTCCTTCTTGATCATCGCGTCGAACTCGCCCGACGCCTGCATGCGCTCGTACTCCAGCATCTTGGAGACCCGCTTGGAGATCGTCTCGAAGTTGGTGAGCATGCCGCCGAGCCAGCGCTCGTTGACGAAGGGCATGCCACACTTCTCGGCGTAGCTGCGCACCGGGTCCTGGGCCTGCTTCTTGGTGCCGACGAAGAGGATCGTCCCGCCGCCAGCGACCAGATCGCGAACGAACCCATAGGCGTTCTCCACCCGACCGAGCGTCTGCTCGAGGTCGATGATGTAGATACCGTTGCGCTCACCGAAGATGAAGCGCTTCATCTTCGGGTTCCAGCGCCTGGTCTGGTGCCCGAAGTGGGCTCCGGCCTCGAGCATTTGCCGCATGGTGATGACGGCCATCGTGGTTCTCCTTGGTGCGGTTGCTCCCGTCGTTCGGCGCATGAGCGACCGCAGTGAACGACGGGACTGATGAGTGCTGGCGCTGCGAGCAGCGTGCGAAGAAATCGCCCGGTCGATGCTATCGGCGCGCACGGCAGGTCACTCCCGACAGCGAAGCCGCGGCGCAGGAGCGGCACGCGCCGGGGAGCGGTCGACCGGGATCAACCGGGCAACGCCGACCATCCGGCCGAGATGAGGTGCGGGGTCGACGTAACGCCCATCGACGCGCACCCCGAAGAAGAACGTCGGACCGACCGTGCCGACGACCGATCCCGTCGTCACCCGATCGCCCCTCGCCAACCCGCTGCTCGCCAGCCGGCCGTAGGTGATCTTCCAACCGTTGGGCAGGTCGACGACCACGTAACGCGTGCTCGCGACGACACCGCTGAACGCGACGGTCCCGGTGGCGACCGCACGGGCCGGCGAGCCGCGGCGGGTGCGATACTCGAGCCCGCGGTTGCCGCTGCACCACGGACACGCCGGCAGGCGAAACGGGTCGATCACCTCGCCGACCACCGGCTCGCGCCAGCACGCGGCAGCGCGCGCTGGTGCGGCAGGGACGAGTGCCGACGACAGGCCGGCGACGAGTACCGCCACCAGCCGACGGCTCCAACCTGAACGGGTCATTGCGCGCTCCCCTTGCCATGGCGCTCGAACGCCGAACGAAGCGAGGGCGCGGGTGCACCGTGCGGGCCATCGACCGATCGGCCGAGGCGGAGCGGACGCCGGAGCGCCGACGGTTCGGCTCAGACCGCGCCAAGGGCGGTCAGGCGCGACCGCAGATGGAGCACCGACTTGGTGTGGATCTGCGAGACACGGCTCTCGGTGACGCCGAGCACCTCGCCGATCTCGGCGAGCGTGAGGCCCTCGTCGTAGTAGAGCGACAGGACGAGCTTCTCCCGATCGGGCAGCTTGCGGATCTCCTCGCGCATCAGGTGGCTGAGCTCACGCTCCTCGACGACCGCCGACGGTGATCCGGCACCGGAGTCGTCGGGCGCCGCCGGCTCGGCACCGGCGGCGATCGCGCGGTCGAGTGGACCCACCGTCGTGCTGGCGATCGCCGAAAGCCACTTGGCGAGGTCGTCCACCGAGATGCGCAGGTGCTCGGCGAGCTCCTCGTCGCTCGGTCCCCGGCCGAGCCGGTGCTCGAGTTCGGAGAACGCTCGCTCGACCTCGCGCGCCCGGCTGCGGACCGATCGGGGCACCCAGTCGAGCTGCCGGAGGCCGTCGTAGACCGCTCCCCGGATGCGCGGCACGGCAAAGGTCTCGAATTTGACCCCCCGCTCGGGGTCGAATCGCTCGATCGCATCGATCAACCCGAACACGCCCGAGCTGACGAGATCGCCCGGATCGACGCTCGAGGGGAGCCCGGCACCGACACGGCCGGCGACGAACTTGACCAGCGGCGAGTAGTGCACGATCAGGTGATCGCGCGCCGCCATGTTCTGCCGCTTCAGCCACCGATTCCATTGCATCTGGATGTCGGCGTCTTCGGGAACGATGCTCATGCTCTGGGGTGTGCCTCGCGATAGGCGGCCGAGAGTCGTTCCCGACTCACGTGAGTGTACCGCTGGGTGGTCGCCACGTCGGCGTGGCCCAACAGCTCCTGGACGGCGCGCAGGTCGGCACCACCGTCGAGCAGGTGGGTGGCGAAACTGTGCCGAAGGGCATGCGGGTGGGTCGGCGTCGGGGACCGCCGGTCGAGGATTCGGCGGACGTCGCGCGGTGTCAACGGGTTGCCGCGCTCGTTGGCGAAGAGCAGGTCGCCGAGCTCGGGCCGCACCACCTCGGACCGCACCTCGAGCCAGCGGCGCAGGGCCCGCACCGAGGCCTCGCCCAGCGGCACCCGCCGTTGCTTGGCGCCCTTGCCCCAGACGGTCGCCGCGGCGACCGCGAGAGCGAGTGACGACACCTTGAGCTGGCACAGCTCTGCGACGCGCAGCCCGGAGCCGTACAGCACCTCGAGCACCGCGTCGTCGCGGCGGCGCCGCCACTCGGGCTCGGACCGGTCCGGCCGGCCGTCGAGCATCGCCGCCAGCTCGCGCTGATCGAGCACCCGCGGCAGCCGCCCACCGCCCGCCGGGACGGAGAGCCCCGCCGTCGGATCGGCGAGCGCGTACCCGGACGCGACCGACCAGCGGTAGTAGCGGCGCAACGCCGCCACCTTCCGAGCGAGCGACCGGCGGGCGAACTGCCGAGTGGTGAGGAAGGCGAGGTACCGGCGGATCGTCGCCCGCTTGACCAGGGCTGGATCGGTGAGCTCGCTGCGTGCGCACCACCCGGCGAAGGCTTCGAGATCGGTGCGGTACGCCGACACCGTGTTGTCCGACAGCGCGGTGAGCGCGCGGCAGAACTCGTCGATGCGCCAGGACTCCACGACGCCGATCGTATTGCGGACGGCCGCCTCCTGTCGCGGATGGCAGGCGACGCTGCCGTACGCGTCGGGAGCGGTCGAGCGCGTCGGTCATCGCGGAGTGGACCACGGCCCCACCACCTCGAACCACCCACCCGAGTCGACCAGCCACCCGTCGCGTTCCAACCGGGCGAGCAACAGCGCCGCCTCGCCGAGCGGCAACCCGAGGCGCTCGACGAGGTCGTCGACCGTGAGCGGTTCGGCCCGGCACGCGTCGAGCACGCGCGCGTCGTCGCCGCGCGGTCGTGGCCGGGGATCGAAGTTCGAGCGATGGGCGCGCCGATGATCGAGGCCGAGCTCGATCAGGACATCGCTCGGGTCGAGCGCCGGCGCTGCGCCGTCGCGCAGCAGCTCGTTGGTGCCCGACGAGGCCCGGCTCTGCACCGAACCCGGCACGGCGAAGACGGTGACGCCGCGCATCGCGGCCTCGCGGGCGGTGATCAGGCTGCCGCCGCGCTCGCGGCTCTCGACGACGACGAGGACCTCGCACAGCGCGGCGAGGATTCGGTTGCGCAGCGGGAACCGGAACGCGTCGGGTTGGGTACCCGGCGGCCACTCCGACACGACGACGCCGGACGCGACGACCTGCTCCCACAGCTCGGCGTTGCCGCGGGGGTACGGCACATCGGGACCATTGCCGACGACGGCGGCGGGAGCGGCTCCGCCTGCCGTGAGCACGCCGCGGTGGGCCGCGCCGTCGATGCCCCGTGCCAGCCCGCTGACCACGACGACCCCGGCGTCGGCGAGCTCGTGACCGAAGCGGGCTGCGGTGGCATCACCCTGCCGGGTCGAGTTGCGCGTCCCGACGATCCCGGCCCGCCTGGCGTCGAGGACGGTCAGGTCGCCCCGGACGAACAACGCCGGTGGGCACGCCGGATCGCCGGCGAGCTGGGGCGGGAACCGGTCATCGTGCGCCATGACGACGTCGACACCGGTATCCGCGCAGTGCTGCCAGCAACGTTGCGGGTGGCGCGCCTCGCCGTCGAGCCGCCAGCGCTCGGCGAGGTCGGGCCAGCGCTCGAAGACGGTTGCCAACGGCGGTGGCGCAGCGCTACGTCCGCTCGCGATCTCGAAGGCCTCGGCCGGCTCGTGGCGGGCGAGCAGCCCGCGCAGGCGGGCCGATGTCATCCGCTCGAAGCCGGCGAGCGCGGCGACGTAGGCCTGCGCAGGCAGTTCCCCGCTCATGCGACACGACCGATGCGGTTCTGCGGGGTGAGCGGTGCCCGCAGGCGCATCGCCATGGCGACGTCGCCCTCGCCGACCACCTCGGACCCGTCAGCCCGCAGGTCCGCGATCGTTCGCGCCACGCGGCGGACACGGTGGTACCCGCGCCCGGTCAACCGGTCGTGCTCGAGCTCGTAGCGCAGCAGCGCCTTGGCCGGCGCGTCGAGCGGTGCGTACTCATCGAGGTGCTTGAACCCCAGTGCTGCGTTGGCGACGCCCTGGCGCCGGCTCGCCAGGTCGCGGGCCGCAGCGACTCGCGCCGCGACGACGGCAGTCGGCTCCTCGGGTCGCACGGCGAGGAACTCCTCGACCGCCGGTCGGCGCACGGTCACGCGGAGGTCGAACCGGTCGAGCAGCGGACCCGACACCCGTCGCGTGTACCGGGCGACCCTGGCCTCACCGCACTGGCACGCTCCCGGCGGTCCACCGCCACACGGGCACGGGTTCATCGCCGCGACGAGCAGGAACGCCGCGGGCAGCGCCGCGTGGACGTGAGCCCTCGACACGCGGACCACCCCCTCCTCGAGCGGCTGGCGGAGACCGTCGAGGACCGCAGGCGGGAACTCGGCGAGCTCGTCGAGGAACAGCACGCCACAGTGCGCGAGCGAGATCTCGCCCGGGCGCAGCGTGCGCGACCCCCCGCCGACGAGGGACACGATGGACGCGGTGTGGTGCGGCGCGCGGAACGGCGGGCGCACGACCAGCCCGTCCGGTGGCAGGCCGATGCCGGCCGCCGAGTGGACCATCGTGACCTCCAGCGCCCGCCGGCGGTCGAGCTCGGGGAGCAGGCCGGGCAACCTGGCGGCGAGCATCGTCTTGCCCGAGCCCGGTGGGCCGATGAACAGACAGTGGTGGTGTCCGGCGGCGGCGATCTCCAGCGCGGTACGCGCCGTCTGCTGCCCGTGCACGTCGGCGAGGTCGGGCACGACGGCCGGCGGGGTGGGTACGGGCGGTGCCGCGTGGTCGGGCCATGGCGCCTCGCCCGCGAGCACGGCGATCAGCTCGTCGAGCGCGGCGACCGAGCGCACGGTGCCGAGCGCGACCACGCGCGCCTCGGTACCGCTCTGCACCGGCACGACCACGTCGCGTTCGCCGAGTACGCCGACCATCGGCGCGACGCCGGCGACCGGCCGCAGCGACCCGTCGAGCCCGAGCTCGCCGACGAACCCCAGCTCGCCGATCGACTCGGCGGTCAGCTCGCCGCTGGCGACGAGCACGCCGACGGCAATCGCCAGGTCGAGCCCCGATCCCGACTTGCGGTGCTGCGAGGGCGCGAGGTTGACCGTGATCTTGTGGTTCGGCCACGGCCGACCGCTCGACATCACCGCGGGCGCGCACGCGATCGCGGGCCTCGCGAATCGACTCGTCGGGCAGCCCGACGATGTTGAACGCGGGCAGCCCGATCGCAACGTGGACTTCGACGGTGACCGGGTGCCCTTCGGCACCGAGGAGAACGGCAGACGGGATCGAGGCGAGCATCGGAACCTCCTGACAGGCGGCGTACCGCACGGGTTCAGGAGGGACGCTGCGGCCCCACGACGCCCGGCTCAGTGGCCGGCACCCGACAACCTACCGATGGGGTGCGACAGCCACTCGTCGGCTGCGTTCCTGCCGTCGGCTCGCACGGACCCCGTGCAACAATGCGAGCCGTGCCCGCCCGCTGCCTGCGATCGATCGCTGCCGTGACCGTGCTGGCCACGCTGTCGCTGACCGCCTGCGACGACGGCGGGGCCGGGAACGCAGAGCGCTTCTGCGGCGAGATCGACGAGAACAAGTCCCTGCTCACCGACCCAGGGCTCGTCTACAGCGACGACATCGAGCCGTTGCTCGACAAGTACCGCGAGATCGCCGACCTCGCCCCCCTGGCGATCGAGCAGGAGTGGCGCGACCTCGTGCGGACCTACGAGACCGCGAGCACCGTCGTCCTCGGCGACGTCGAGTCCGAGCAGGCCGCGCTCGCCGCGGCGTACCAGTCCGAGACGTCAGCGGTGGCGGTCGCGGACTGGTTGCGGGCGAACTGCGCCGTCGACATCGGACCCCTCACCACGATCCTCGAACGCCCGTAGCACCGAGCGACCAAGCACCATTTCGGCCCCCTGATTCGGGACCGGTCGTGGTGAGCGCAAGGCGCGCAACGCCGCGATCGTCCCGACGACCGAACCCGCCGCACACCACATCCACCACCGACGAGGCAACCCTCGGCCCCTGATTCGGGACCGGTTGTGGTGAGCGCAAGGCGCGCAACGACGACGCTGCCTCACGGCAGCGAGGAGTCAGCGCAACGCCGCGATCGCCGCAACCGGCCCGAATCAGGCGGTCAGACGTCGCCGCGGCGGAGAATCACCTTGTCGACGAGGCCGTACTCGTTGGCCTGCTCGGCGGTGAACCACCGGTCGCGCTCGGAATCGGCCTGGATCTGCTCGAGCGGTTGGCCGGAGTGGTGCGCGATCAACTCGGCCATGCGCCGCTTCGTGTACCGCAACTGCTCGGCTTGGATCGCGATGTCGGCGGCCTGGCCCTGCAGGCCGGCCAGCGGCTGGTGCATCATGATGCGGGCGTTGGGCAACGTGTACCGCTTGCCGGCAGCTCCAGCGGTCAGCAGGAACTGCCCCATCGATGCCGCCAGGCCCAGGCACACCGTCGCCACGTCGCAGCCGACGAACTGCATCGTGTCGTAGATCGCCATGCCGGCGGTGACCGAACCGCCCGGACTGTTGACGTACAGCCAGATGTCGGTGGCCGGGTCCTCACCTTCGAGATACAGCAGCTGCGCGCAGATCTGATTGGCGATGTCGTCGTTGACATCGGAGCCCAACATGATGACCCGGTTCTTCAGGAGGCGATCGAAGACGGCGCTGCGGGGGTCGAATCCGGGCTCGAGGGCGTGCGGTTTGGTGTGCTCCGACATGCGGGAAGGATACCGGCGACATCGATCGGAGGGGTTGGAGCAGGTACGGTTCGCAGCCATGTCAGTGACCGCATCGTTCGAACCGGGACGAGTCTCGTCGGAACCCGGCGGCACCGCCGCGTTCATCCTGCGCCTCCACAACGGTGCGCCGACCGACGAGGTGGTCCGGCTACGGGCCGGAGGCGAGCTCGCCAAGCAGACCGTGCTGCAGTCGGAGACCGTCTACCTCGACCCGAACGAGACGTTCGAGGTACCGGTGGTCGTCGACATCGGGGCAGGGCTGCCGGCCGGGCCACACTCCTCGACGATCGAGGTCCTCGCCGCCGACGGAGCTCCGTCGATCGCCGAGGCCACCATCGACGTCCTCGAGGCGCGGGGGTACGCGATCGACCTGGTCCCCGAGCACTCCCGGTCGTCGGCCGCGGGGCGCCACAAGGTGACGATCGCCAACATCGGGAACATTCCGATCACGGTCGAACTCACGCCCGCCGCCTCCGACGACGGCGTCCGGATCGAGTTGGCGACGCCGACCGTCTCCGTCTATCCGGGCGATACGGCGAAGGTCGACGTGCGCGTCGTCCCTCCCGATCGGTTCTGGAGCGGTCCGATGGAGGTCCGCAACTTCGAGATCCGGGCGACCGCCGACGACGGCACCACCCACGAGCTGCCGGGCACGTTCGAGCAGGGTCCGCGCCTGCGACCCTGGTTCCTCCCCGTTGCCGCCGGTACCGCGGCCGTGCTGTTGCTCGGCACGCTGGCGTGGTTCACGCTCCTCAAGCCCTACGTCGACCAGACCGCGGAGGACGCGGCGGTCGCGGCGATCGTCGAGGACCGCGCCGTGCTGCGCGACCTGATCACCGAGCTCGAGGAGGCCGCCGCCGAGGCCAAGGAGCTCCCGCTCGGCGAGCCGGCCGACCTGCGGCTCGCCGTGAGCCCGGCGCCGAGCACCGCTGCGAGCGATGCGTTCGCGGTGAGCGGCGATCGCGTGCTGTCGGTGACCGACGTCGTCCTGCAGAACCCCTCGGGTGCGGTCGGCGTGGTGACGCTGTTGCGCGACGGCCAGGTGCTGCTCGAGTCCCAGCTGGCCAACTTCCGCGATCTCGACTTCCACTTTGTCGCGCCGTTCCGGTTCGACGGCGGCAGCACGGTCGAGCTGCGCGTGGAGTGCACGACGGCGGGGCCGAACGAGACCGAGTGCCCGGTCGCGTCGACGATCGTCGGCTTCGTCGATCAGGCTGGCTGATCGCGCTCGGTCACCGCGCGACCGACGGGCCGAGACGGCTGAACACCGCGACGTCAGGGCCGCCGCGCGAGCCGCCGACGAGCAGGTCGGCCGTGACGTCGGCGAACAGATCGACCTGACCGGCGACGACGAGCTCGGTCGTCCCGCCGGCCGTGTTCGGGAGCACGACCAGCGTCTCGACGAACCCGCCGACCCCGTCGATCAGCGGCGTGCTGCGGACCCGGCCGCCGTCCCACGAGAGCTCGACCGTGATCCCGGTCGGGAAGCCTGCGCCCTCGACCGACACGACCTGGCCGTTGCCGGCGACGTCGGGGGTCACCGTCAGCGTCGGCGGCGGCGCCCCGAACCCGGTGAGCTCGAGCACGGCGGTCGTGCCGTCGGAGAGGTCGGCGACGATCGAGGCCGACTGGCTGCCCTCGGCGGTCGGGGCGAACTCGACGCCGACGGCGCACGAACCGCCGGTGAGAAGCTGTTGGGAGACACACCCCGAGCCGTCGGCGGAGAACCCGCCACCACCGGCGGGCTCGACCCGCACGGCGAGCACGGTCGCCGGATCACGACCCGGGTTGAAGAGGTCGATCGACGCCGTCCGGCGGCCGGCGTCGATGATCGTCGGTGCGAACTCGAACGAAGCGGGATTGAACACGACCGGCACGGGGAGCGTGCTCGTCGTCGGCGGGGTCGTCGGGCGGGTGGTGGTCGCGCTCGGCACGGTCGGGCGCGTCGTGACCGTCGGCGGGCGCGTCGTGACCGTCGGCGGGCGCGTCGTGACCGTCGGCCTGATCGTCGTCGTCGTGGTGCTGCTGGTGCTGGTCGTCGTGGTGCTGGTCGTCGTCGACGGCGCGACGCCGATGGCGACGACGTCGATCGTGAACTCGGTCGACGGCGTGCCACCCCTCAACCGGACGACCCCGGCGAGCGCTCCCTCGACGTCGGCGGCGACCGAGACGTCGACCGTGCATGCCACCCCCGGTTGAAGCACTCCCGCGCAGGTCGTGGCGACGACCTGGAACGGTGTGTCGACGGCCACCGAGTCGACCGGGATCCCCACCGAGCCGGTGTTGGTGAACGTCGCGGTCCCGGTCGCCGAGCCCGGCACCTCGATCGCGCCGAGATCGACCTCCGGACCGCCCGCCTCCTCCGGACGCAGCCGGAGCCAGACCTGGGTCCCGGTGTGGAACCGAGCGTCGTCGGTCAGCGCCGCGCCGTCGGCACTGTCGAACACGACCGACCGGCCGTTCTCGGAGACGACCGGTCCGCTGACCGATTCCGAGTTTGTCGCCGGGTCGTCGTCAGGCGTGCCGACCACGACCTCGCGCGTGACCGATGCGAAGGGCTCGCCCTCGCTCCAGCGGATCGACTGGATGACCCCGCCGCGGTCGTAGACGGCATGGTGCCCGTCGACGGAGATCGCCGGACGACGGGCGCCTTCGTCGAGCACCGCGCTCTGGACGCCGCGCTGGTACATCACGACGAACGGGACGACGGTGGCCGGGTTCGGGGCCGCGGCTGCGAGGTCGGTGTCGGACGACTCGAACAGCACCAGGGTGCCGTCGCCGGACAGGACCGGACCGGTCGAGCCGGCCTCGGGCGGCGCAGTCGGAACCGCCGAGGACGGTATCGACGCGAGCTCGACCGTCCCCGCCGACCAGACGTAGATCTCCGGGGGCAACGGGCCGTAGGGCTCCCCGGCGGGTCCGGCGACGAAGGCGACGACCGAACCGTCGGCGGACACGTCGACGCCGGCTCCGGTGACCGCGCCGGCCGGGATGATCGCGGCACCGTCGGCCAGCGGATCGAAGCCCTGGTCCTGGACGTACAGGTTGACCACGCCCGCCGTGTTGGCCAGCCCGTCGAAGCGCACGATCCCGGTCCCGGTCGACCAGGCGATCAGCCGACCGTCCTGTGACAGCGCCGGGGTCGCCAGCCCGCCGGAGACGTCGGCCTGGTCGACCGGCACGGCGACCAGGGCACCCGGCCGGCGGCAGCGGTCGACGGCATGGAGCTCGACGCTCGTCGGGGAGGCGTCCGGATCGTCGCCGTCGATCGGACCCGGCTTCTCGACCAGGTAGGCCACCACGCAACCGTCGCCGCTGACCGCGGGGTTGGAACTCCCGGGTTCGGCGACGCGCAACGTGGTGCCGGCCGACCGGTCGCGGATCGCGACGATCGGTACGCCGGCATCGTCGAGCGTCACGAAGGCGACGACCGCGGCATCGTCGGAGATCGCCGGCGCTGTGTTCTCGGGGCTCAGCGGCGAGCCGTCGGTGTTCTGCGAGACGACCTCGGTCACCGGTGCGGTCTGAGCACCGGCGGGCGCGACGAATCGGTCGGCGACGCCAGCGACGGCGACGGCGACGGCGACGATGGCTCCCGCCCGGGTCCACCACGAGATCGATACTCGAGACGTGGAGTGCAGGCTACTCACCGTGAGCGCCCCTCGCCCCGCGGGACGGAACCGGGCGTACCCGCGCGCCGCGCCGACCTACCGCGTCACCCCGCTCATCACGACCGCGACTCGTTCGGTCGGATCGAGCTCGGCGCGCAACCCGATCAGTCCGGCCAAGCCCGCCGACCCGGTCGCGCTCGACGTCGAACCCGGCGCGGTGGGCCATCGCATGGGCAGCGACCAGCGTGTCCTCGCCGACGACGACCGGCGATCCGCCACCGGCCCGCATCGCCGCGAACACGCCGATCCAGTCGTAGGTCTCGTCGTCGACGATGCCGTCGGCGACCGACCGCGGCGATTCCCAGACCGTCATCAGGTCGGCCCACAGCGGCGCCGGGCGGTCGATCCCCACCGCCCGATCCCACGCCCGGGCGAGCGGCGCGCAGCCGGCGGCCTGGACCGCGTGCAGGCGAGTCGGCCCGCAGGTCTCGTGGAACCCTCGACCGAGGCAGGACGCGAACGCACCGCCGCCGACCTGCACGAACGTCCGGTCGAGCGGCCCACCGCCCGCCGCCGTCAACTGCTCGCAGATCTCCCAACCGATCGTCCGCCCGCCATCGAGGCACAGCGCGTTCTCCGGACCCTGCACGGTGAACGGGATCGCCCCGCCGGCGACCGCTTCCCGGAACCGGAGCATCGCCGGGTCGCCCGGCGGATCGCCCGCCCGACGCTCGCACGAGTGGGTGCGCGCACCGAGCTCGTCGAGCCGCCGGCCGAACCCGGCGGACATCCAGGTCGGCACGTACACGTCGATCGGCCACGACGCGGCGCGGGCGAGCGTCGCCGCGGCCAGGGCGGCGTTCCCGCACGACGCGATCGCCAGCGGCGGCCGCTCGGCGAGGTGACCGAACTCCTCGGCGGCCAGCAAGTGCAACAGGATCGTGAACAGGTGCCGAGACTTCTGGCTCCCGGCCACCCCGCCGGTCTCGTCCTTGACCCACACGCCGCCCGGCTCCTCGAAGCCGAGTTCGGTCGACAGCGCGGCCGAGCGCCCGAACGGCGTGGCCGCGAACCCGACGCCCGCCACGTCGCGCACCGCAGCGTCGAGCGCGCCGACGAGCGCCCGCCGCGCGGCGGGCGTCATCCCGTTCGCCGCCGCATAGGCGGCCCAGGCCAGGTCTTCGTCGTGATCGACGAAGGGGTTGCCGCCGCCCGGGACGGACGGCGTCGCCGGTTCGCCGACGATGTGCAGCACGTGCCGGCGATCGGTGGCGGTCGCGTTGGGACAGCGCCACGGGAACGGTTCGGCGATGTCGATGGTGTCGGCGCAGACCGCGCAGCGCCAACCCGCAGCGCGCATGACCGGGCGCCGGTCAGCCTGCGACACGGGCGTTGAAGTCGTCGATCATCGCATCCCAGACGCCGAGGTAGCGGCGCAGCCCGCGCCAGAAGTCTTGCGATCGGCGGGCCTCGAACAGCTCGAACGGGGTGCCCTGCTGCTCGACCCAGGTGTAGTAGCCGAGATTGAAGATGCGGCGCTTGTCGGCCTCGGTGCACTCGATCACGTGATCGGTCGTGACCTTCGCGAGGTGCTCGCCGAACGCTTCGGCGGCGTCGGCGGGGGTGAACTCGCCGCCGTACCTGTTCACCAGCAGCTTCGCTCGCTCGCTCGGGTACAGCGCGGCCCCGTCGGTCGCCACGGTGATCAGCGCGTCGTCCGGTCCGAGATCGAGCAGCTTCGCGGTCTTGATCGCGGCGAGCACGTTGCAGGTCGAGGAAAACCCGAAGTGTTCGAGCTGGGCGACGACCCGCTCGGGCACCCCCTTGCGGGCGAGGTGCGCCCGGCCGGCCTCGCTGTTGAACACGAGATCGAGCTCGTCGGTCGCCTTGTCGGAGATCGCGACGACGACGTCGGTGTTCATCACGTTGTGGATCAGCGGGATGTGCTTGTCGCCGATGCCCTGGATGTTGTGCTCGCCGAAGCCGTTCTCCAGCATCGTCGGGCACTCGAGCGCCTCGACGGCGACGGTCTTGGACCCGTACTGCTCCTTCAACCGGTCGCCGGCAGCGATCGTGCCCGCCGACCCGGTCGCCGACGTGAACGCTGCGAGGTGCAGGTCGCGACCCGACTCGGCGCGCACGTGCTCGAAGACGTGGGCGAGTGCCCGTCCGGTGACCTCGTAGTGGCCGAGGTGGTTACCGAACTCGGAGAACTGGTTGAGGACGAAGTTGGTCGGGTCGGTCCGGAGGTCGTTGCAGGCGTCGTAGATCTCCTTGACGTTCGACTCGGTGCCGTGCGTCCTGATCACGTCCTCGGCCGGGTTGACGCACCATCGATCGAGCCAGTCGAACCGTTCCTGGCTCATCCCCTCGGGCAGGATCGCCACGCCGCGGCTGGCCATGATCCGGCTGATCGCAATACCCCCGCGGGCGTAGTTGCCCGTCGACGGCCAGATCGCCCGATGGCGCGTCGGATCGAACTGGCCGGTCACGACGCGCGGTGCGAGGCAGGCGTACGCGGCGAGCACCTTGTGCGCGGTGATCATCGGGAACCGGTCGCCGAAGACGACGATGATCGGGCTGGGCACGCCGGTCAGGCTCGACGGGAGGACGACGTGCTGCGGGACCTGGACCCGGTTGCCGGCGAGGTCGTTGTACCAGTGCACCCGCCACAGGTTGCGGGCGTCGGGACCCTGCGGGTCGGCGTCACCGACCCGGACCGCGTGGTCGAACGTCGCCGGGTCGGCGAGCTGTCCGAACGTCGGCAACGTGATCCCGCGCTCGCGGAACCGCTGCACGCTGTTGGCGAGCGCCGCCTCGTCGACGATCCGGTCGGCGAGGCCGAACTGGTTCTCGAGCGCGTCGCGGGTCGCAGCGGAGGTGTCGATCACGGTCACGCCGTACATCCTGTCAACGCCCGGCACCGAACCCTCCCGGAGTCGGCGATCGAACAACCGATCGCGCTGCTCGACGCGCTGTTCGGTGCCTCACCCCGAACGGGGCAGCCACGCCACATCAGAAGAAGCCGTCGGGTTCGAGGGTGCTCGGGCCGACGTGGGCGTCGAGCCAGGCGCACGTGTCGGCGGCACCCTCCCAGGTGTCGCGGATGCGAGTCGCCGCGGCCTTGGTGTGGATCCACTTCGGCGCGCCGAAGTTCTTCGAGGCCATCAGCCCCTTGCGCCGGAGCAATTCGATGCGCGGGTGATCCTTCGGGAACCCCCTCGGCGCGGTCTTCAGTTCGCCGATCGCGCCGATCTCGTACGAACGCTGTTCGAGGTCGGCGACCAGCTCGGCGATCTCCGCTCCGGTCGCGTCGGCCGCGACCGCGTCGCGGAACCGCTGGAGCTGGTCCTTGGCCATCGCGTAGTAGCCGGCGGCGACCATCAGCCCGTCGGCCGAGAACTGCACGTAGTGGCCGGCGCCGCCTTCCGACTCGCCGTAAGCCCCCTGCTGGAGCTTGTACGGCGGCCGGTTCTTCGAGAACCGGAGGTCGTTGTGCGGCCGGAACATGTGGTACGGGCCGTACTCGGCGAGCTCCTCGGTCAGCGCGACGATCGGCTGCTTGACGAACTCGTCGTAGCGCGCCTTGTTCGCCTGCCAGAACGCCCTGGAGTTGTCGGCCGCCAATTGCTCGTAGAACTCGATCCCCTCCGGGGGGAACCCGGTGAACCCCATGGCCAGAGTGTAGGCGCACCCGCTTGGCGCGCCGATCGGTCACGGCGGCCGACCGAGACGGCGACCTGGCACTCCCATCGACGCGACGACGTGCTCGCCGGCGGCTCGGATTCCGAACACGAACATTTGTTGGTTTCAAGTATTGTCAACAGATCATCTGTTTGGTAGCATGGTGCCATGTTGGCGGCGGTGGTCGACACGGTGCGGGGGCTGGACGACGAGGCGTTGACCGGCCGGTTCCGGGAGTTGGAGCTGGAGCGGCGGCGGATCGAGGCGGAGCTGGCTGCCGTCGTCGCGGAGGCCGACCGGCGTCGGGTGTACCGGATCGATGGCCACCATTCGATCACGGGCTGGTTGTTGGCGAACGCGAACTGGTCGTCGGGCCAGGCGGCGCGGGTCCGCAGGTCGGCCCGGTTGGTCACCACGGTCCCCGACGCCGGTGAGGCCCTGCTCGCAGGACGGATCGGTACCGCCCAGGCCGACGAGCTGGCTCGGGTGCGGGCCAACCCGAGGTGCGGTCACCGGCTCGCCGATTCGGTCGACGTGTTGCTGGAGCACGTGGAGCAGCTGTCGTTCGCCGACAGCCGGCTGTGCATCCGCCGATGGGAGGTGTTGGCCGACCTCGACGGCGCCCACCGCGACCGGGAGTCGAACCTCGAGCACCGGTCCGCCACCGTGACCGAGATCGACGGCGCGGTCTTCGCTCAGGCGACCGGCGGCTCCGCCGTCGACGCCCAAGAACTCGTCTCGATCTTCGACCGGTTCGTCGAGCGCGAATTCCGGCACGACGTCGCCGAACGCACCCGCCTCCACGGCCCTGACGCCCACGCCGGCTTGTTGGCCCGCACCGGCGGGCAACGCCGCTTCGACGCGTTGCACGCCATCTTCCGAGCGGCGGTCGCCAACCCCGATTCGGGCGTGCCGGCCGACACGGTGGTCAACGTGATCGTCGACCAGTACACGTTCGAGCACCACGCCGCCCGCCACCGACTCGGCGTCGAACCCGTCGACCTCCGGCGGGTCGATCTGTCCGACCGGCGCTGCGAGACCCTCGACGGCACCCCGCTGTTGCCCGACGACGTCCTCTGCGCGGCCCTGTCGGGCCACGTCCGCCGGGTCGTGATGAACTCCGCCGGGGTGATCACCGACGTCGGCCGCAAGCGCCGCCTCTACCGGGGTGTCGCCCGTACGGCGGTGCAGATCATGGCCCGCCACTGCGTCCACCCCGGCTGCACCGTCAAGGCGGCGCTCGCCCAGGTCGACCACCTCGACGAATGGTCGCGCGACCGCGGCCGAACCGACCTGGTCAACGGCGGCGCGAGCTGTGCCGGCCACAACCGGTTCAAACACCGCAAGCGCATCCGCACGCGGCGCACGCGTGACGGCCGCGTCGTCGACTACCGCGCGGACGGCCGGCCGATGCTCCCCGTCGGGTGTTCCCCGCCGGACGACACCGACTTCCTCACCGACGCCGAGCTCGACGACTACGTACGCCGGCGCCTGTTGGCCGAGGTCGAGCGAGCGCGGGCCCGATCGGCGGGCTGAGCCACTGCCCGATCGATGCCCGAACCACTACCGTCGGGCGCCATGGCAGACCTCTTCCTCGGCGGCGCGATCGACCCCGCCACGCACGAGCGCACGACCGGCGACGACTCGAGCCACGTCTCGGTCGCCACCGACAAGTTCACGACCCACGGCGTGATCGTCGGGATGACCGGCTCCGGCAAGACCGGGCTCGGGGTGGTGTTGATCGAGGAGGTGCTCACGGCGGGCCTGCCGGTGATCGCCATCGACCCGAAAGGTGACCTGACCAACCTCTGCCTCACGTTCCCCGACCTCGCCCCGGCCGACTTCCGCCCGTGGGTCGACGAGGGCCAGGCGAAAGGCGAGGGGCAGACGCCCGACGAGTTCGCCGCGTCGCAGGCCGCGTTGTGGACCAAGGGCCTCGCCGGCTGGGGGCTCTCCGGGGCGAACATCGGTGCGCTGCGCGGCCGGACCGACTTCTCGATCTACACGCCCGGTTCGCAGTCGGGCATCCCGATGAACATCGTCGGGTCGCTCCAGGTGCCCGACGACCTCAGCGACGCCGAGGTCGTCGGCGACGAGATCGAGGGCTACGTGTCGGGCCTGCTCGGCCTGGTCGGGATCGACGCCGACCCGCTGTCGAGCCGTGAGCACATCCTGCTCTCCAACCTGATCAGCCACTCCTGGGCGGAGGGCCACGCGCTCGACCTGATGACGCTGGTCGGGCTGATCGCCAACCCGCCGATCCGCAAGCTCGGCGTGTTCGAGCTCGATCAGTTCTTCCCCGAGCCCGACCGGATGGCGCTGGCGATGAAGCTCAACGGGCTCCTCGCCTCGCCGTCGTTCGCCGCCTGGGCGGCCGGCCCGCCGCTCGACATCCAGTCGATGCTGTTCACCCCCGAGGGTGCGCCGCGCTGCGCGATCGTCACGACCGCCCACCTGTCCGACGAGGAGCGCCAGTTCGTCACCTCGCTGGTCCTGTCGAAGCTGGTCACGTGGATGCGCCGCCAGAGTGGCACGACCGACCTGCGGGCGATGCTGTACATGGACGAGGTCGCCGGCTACCTGCCGCCGACCGCCAACCCGCCGACCAAGAAGCCGATCATGCTGCTGATGAAGCAGGCGCGAGCGTTCGGCGTCGGCGTCGTGCTCTCGACGCAGAACCCGGTCGACGTCGACTACAAGGCGCTGTCGAACGCCGGAACCTGGATGATCGGGCGCCTGCAGACCGACCGCGACAAGGCCCGTCTGCTCGACGGGATGGCGTCGGCGGCGGGCGGGGTCGACGTCGGTGCCGTCGGCGACACGATCTCGGGGCTCGGCAAGCGTGAGTTCGTGCTGCGCCGCGCCGGCAGGGACACTCCGGAGGTGTTCACCACCCGCTGGGCGATGTCGTACCTGCGCGGGCCGTTGACGCGGGATCAGATCGAGTCGCTGATGGAGGGGGTGCACGCCGCGGTATCGGCCTCCCCGGCCGCTCCGACTGCCGACGCTGGTCCGGCTGGCTCCTCTGCGGCCACCGCTTCCGCCGCCGCCGGCTCACCCGCTGCCGCCCCTTCCCTTGCCGACGACGAGACGGCGCTGATGCCCGAGGTCGCCGATGGGACGGCGGTGCGCTTCGTCGACGTGGCGGCGCCTTGGTTGGCCGATGTCGGTGGGAGCTCGGCAGGCAAGCGCCTCGAGGCCGCGGCGGTGGCGAGGGTGTCGTTGCGGTACGACGAGGCCAAGGCCGACCTCGTCCACGACGATGAATACGAAGCGGTGCTGTTCCCGCTCGAAGAACACCTCGACATCGCACGCCTGGTGCAGGTCGACTACGACGACCGAGACCTGCGCGCCAACCCGCCCGATGGCGCGGTGTACCTCCTCCCGGCGGCGAAGATCGACACCAAGACGTTCTGGATCCAGGTCGAGCGGGAGCTGAAGGAGCACCTCGTCCGCAACCTTGCGATCGAGTTGCCGGCCAACGCCGCGCTCAAGCTCTACGGGCGGCCGGGCGAGAGCGCGGAGGACTTCGAGGTGCGGTGCCTGAAGTTCGCCGACGACAAGGCCGACGCCGAGATCGCCGCGCTGCGCGACAAGTACGAGACCAAGGCCAAACGCCTCCGCGATCAGCTCGCGGCCACCGAGGATCGGGTCGACGTGCTCGAAGAGCAGGCGACGAGCAAGCGCAACTCCGAACTGCTGTCGACCGCCGGCTCGGTCCTCGGCGGGCTGCTCGGCGGCAAGAAGCGCAAGGGTGGCCTCCTCGGCGGCCTGCTCCGCGACGGCAGCTCGGCGGCCAGCCGCCGCGGATCGACGAGCGCCTCCAAAGCACGCGTCGACGCCGCCGAGAACAAGGTCGCCCGCCTGACCGCCGACCTCGAGGAGCTCGAAGCCGAGGTCGAGAACGACGTCACCGAGATCGACGCCACGTGGATGGCCACCGCCAAGGAGATCACCACCCTGTCGGTCGGCCTCGAAAAGACCGACGTCAAGGTGACCCAGCTCGTCCTGGCCTGGGTGCCGATCGACTGACGAGAGGCGCAGTCACGCAACACGCACCGTGGCCGTTTCTGACATCGTCCATCCTCGGACGCGCGCCGAGTGTGGCTGATCAGGCGGTCAGCTGGTCACGGTCGACGCCGCAGCCGCCTCGTACATTCCGAGATCGATGATCGGGCCGCCGAAGATGACCTTGTCGGCCTCGTCGGCCGGCATCGGCTCGGCGAGGAGGAACCCCTGGGCGCGTGTGACGCCCTTCGACATCACGTACGCCAGCTGCTCGGGCGTCTCGACCCCCTCCGCGACGACGTCGAGGGCGAGCGTGCGCCCGATCGTGACCACCGCCTCGACGATCGTCGAGTCGAAACCGTTCGACGTGGCGCGGGAGATGAAGCTGCGATCGATCTTGACCACGTCGATCGGCAGCTTCTGGAGGTAGGTCATCGACGAGTAGCCGGTGCCGAAGTCGTCGATCGCGATCCTGATCCCGCGCGCCCGGATCTCGCCGAGGACCACGCTGGCGCGATCGACGTCGTCGAGCAGCTGCGATTCGGTCAGCTCGATCTCGAGCATCCGAGGATCGGCGCCGGCGGCTCCGAGCGCGGCGTCGAGGTCGGCCAGCAGGTCACCCTCGATCAGGTGGCGGCCCGAGATGTTGACCGCCAGCCGGAGCTCACAGTCCGGATACTCGGCCCGCCAGCTCGCGATCCGCCGGCAGGCGGCGCCGAGCATCCACCGTTCGAGGTCGAAGATCAGCCCGGAGCGCTCCGCGACGGGGATGAACTCGCCCGGTTGCACCAGGCCGACGTCCGGACGCTCCCAGCGCACCAGCGCCTCGGCGCCGCACACCCGACCGGTCCTGAGGTCGCCGAGCGGCTGGAGGAACATCCGCAGTTCGCCGTCGTGGATCGCTCGTCGGAGCACGAGCTCGAGCTGCGCAGTGCGCTCGATCGAGCTCTGCAGATCGGCGTCGAAGGTCTCGACCCGGCGACGGCCGCGCCGCTTGGCGTGGTAGACCGCGGCGTCGGCACGGGCGATCGCCGCCATCGCGTCGTCGACGGCGTCGACGCTGGTGACCCCGACGCTGGCCGAGACCGCGAACAGCTGCTCGCCGACCGCGTGGGGTTGCTCGATCTCCCGAATCATGCGCTCGCCGAACGCTTCGAGGCTGATCCGGTCGGTGCACTGCTCGACGACCACCAGGAACTCATCGCCGCCGAGACGGGCCACCATGTCACCCTCGCGGATCGAGTTGCTGAGCCGCCGGGCGATCTCGGTGAGCACGACGTCGCCGACGGCATGCCCGTGCGTGTCGTTGACGCTCTTGAATCCGTCGATGTCGACGAACATCACGCCCAACTCGGGGAGGTCACCGCGCTCGGCGATCAGCCGGTCGAGGTGTTCGAGCATCGCCAGCCGGTTGGGCAGCCCGGTCAGCGAATCGTGGCGGGCCTGGCGTTCGAGGAGCTGCTGGCTGATCTGCAGTTCGGACGTGAGCACGGTCACCCGCTCCATCGAATGGCGCATCGATGCGCCGACCTCGCCGGGCAGCTCGGCCAGGTGGTTCCCGTCGCTCTGCCCCGAGGCGAGCAGCTTCATGTTGACGTCGACCGAGCGCAAGGTGCCCGCCATGTCGTTCATCGCGGCGATCACCTTGCGGATGTCGCTCGGACCCTCCAGCGGGAGCGTTCTCGCGTCGAGCCCGCCGTTGCTGATGTACTCGGCCTCGGCGCGGAGCTGGGTCAGCGGCCGGGCGAACGAACGGATGACGACGATGCCGAATGCCAACGAGCCGAGGCCGACGATGATCAGCGCGGTGACGGTGAACCGGTTGCGCTGCTCTGCCGCCGTCGCCAGCGCATCGGCCCGCGCGGCCATCGCCGCGCCCTCGCTCGCCCGATAGCTCTCGACGTGGCCGAGGTAGTCGATCCGCTCGATCATGATGGCGGCGATCGATTGGAGCGACGCCTGGTCGACCAGGAGCTGACCTCCGGTGACCAGGCTGCCGTCGTAGAACCTGACGGGCACGTCGGTCAGCTCGCCGTACCGCTTCACCAGGTCCGACGGATCGAGCGCCTGCTTGCGGGCAGCCGCGGCGAGTGCGTCCTCGTGGCGGAAGCTGCTCCCGAGGACCGACGACATCGTGACCACCTGATCGGAAGCGATCGCATCGATCACCGCCCCGGTCTCGTTGCGCGCAGTCCGAGTGACTCGGGCGACCGCCTGCAGGTCGCTCAACAGATCGGCAGCGTCGATCGTGCCGGCCTGCACCGTCGAGACCGACGCGTTGATGTCGGTGACCAGTTCGTCGAGGAGCGACGCCGCCTGGCGGAAGGTGGCATCGACCATCGCCGGGTCGCCGGACCGCTGCGCGACCGTGGCGCGCTGCCTGGCGATCGCCGCCCGGCTCGTGGCGAACGACGCGGCGAAGCCATCGCCAGCACCTCGGTCCTCGGCGACGATGACCGATTCCAGGTCGTCGAGCGCCTGGTCGAGGCGGGCGGTGTTGCCCGCCAGCAGTTGTTCGAGGTCGAGTTCGCTCAACGGGGCGACCGCTGACCGGTCGATGCCGAGCTCGTCGATGCGGGAGAGACTGACCAGAGCGATCCGTTCGATCTCCAACGGCGCCATCGCGCCGAGCGCGGCGAGTTCGACGTCGATCGATGCGGCGATCTCATTGGACGCATCGAGGGCGTCGTTGTTGCGGTTGACCTCGTTCACGCTGAGGATCGTGACCGCGCCCATCGGGATCAGCAGCAGGGCCGCGACGTACATCGCGAGAGGAAGACCGCCCAACCGCCGTCGCATGACCATCGCAGCGGTATCGGCCCGCGAACACCCTGGCTTGAGCAGGTCGAGAGGCGCCACTACCCTCCGTGAGCAGGGGCAACCGTCCGACCACGGCCTCGGTCTCGTATCCTCGATCCGTCAGGCCGACGTAGCCCAACTGGCAGAGGCACGGCGTTTAGGTCGCCGTCAGTGAGAGTTCGAATCTCTCCGTCGGCACCGCTGGCAGGTGCGGCGCGACCTCACGCCGTAGCCTTGCCCGCCGTGGACTCGACCGGCGGAGCGGAGCGGGCGCTGCGGCCGGTCGGCTGGCTGGTCGTGGCCGCCGTCGGTGCGATCATGCTGACCCAGGCGACCGGTTGGGCGGGCACCAGGTCGGTCGCGGTCCTGCAATCGCTCACCCCGTACGGCATCGTCGTGCTGGCGATCGTCGCCGTCGTCGCCGTCGTCCGCCGGGAGTACCGGGTCGGGTTCGCGGCCGCGGCCATCGGGTTCAGCGGGGTGTTGCTGGCGGCGCCGCTCGTGTTCGGACCCGCGCAGCCGCCCGGCGACGACGCGGCTTCCGGTGTACGCGTCGCGTCGGTCAACCTGCTCTACGGCAACGAGACGATCGGCGATGCCGCAGACGCGCTGCTCGCCCGGCAACCGGACATCATCGTGTTCAGCGAGTACACCGCCGAGCACCAGCGGGCGCTCACTTCCCACCCGCTGTCGGCGCAGTACCGGTACCGGGTCGACCGTGCCGGGCTGCGGGCCGGCGGCCTGGCGATCTGGAGCCGCTACGCGATCGACGAGCATCCCCGCCTCTCGACGGTCAACTACAGCATCGACGCGACGATCGACGGCCCCGACGGGCCGTTCGAGATCGTCGGCATCCACCCGCCGGCACCGGTGTACGACTTCGACGCATGGCGTCACGACCTCGGGCTCCTCCGCGACCGGGCCCGGGCGGCGACCTCGCCGACGCTGCTGATCGGTGACCTGAACGCGTCCTACTGGCATCCCCCGTTCCGCAGGTTGCTCGACACGGGGTTCGTCGACGCGCACATGGCGCACGGCAAGGGGTTCTCCAACTCCTGGCCGACCGGTGAGCGACGGGTGCCGTTCGTGCGGCTCGACCACACGCTGACCGGCCAGGGGTTGGTCTCGACCTCGGTCGTGGACTTCGACGTCCCGGGCAGCGATCACCGGGGGTTCGTCGTCACCGTCGCTCCAGCCGGCTGAGCAGGGTCCGCAGCGCCCGCCCGCGGTGCGAGATCGCGTGCTTCGCCTCGGTCGACATCTCGGCAAACGTCTGCCCGCCGCCGTCGTCGGGGGCGAACACCGCGTCGTACCCGAAGCCCCCGTCGCCGCGCGGTGCGGGCGTGATCACGCCGGTGCATCGGCCCTCGACGGCAAGCTCGGAACCGTCGGGCCAGACGATGATCGCCACCGTGCGGAACGCCGCCGTGCGCCGCTCGACACCGTCGAGCTCGGCGAGCAGCTTCGCCCGGTTGTCGGCAGACGAGCAGCCGTCCCCGGCGTAGCGGGCGCTGTACACGCCCGGTGCACCGCCGAGCGCGGCGACCTCCAGCCCGGTGTCGTCGGCGAGCGCCGGGAGCCCGGTCGCCGCGGCGATCGCGGTCGCCTTGAGGCGGGCATTGCCGAGGAGGGTGTCGGCGTCCTCGACGACGTCGGGCACGTGACCGGGACGCGGCACGAGCGCCACCAGGCCGCCGAGGATCTCCTCGATCTCGGCCACCTTGTCGGGGTTGGCCGACGCGCAGACGAGCTGCATCGTCACCGGACCGCGGCCCGGGGCGGCGGTGGATCGGAGACGACCGCCGCCTGGAGGTCGCCCACCGTGCGCAGGCCTCCCTCGGCGAGCACCAGCATCGCATCGAGTTCGTCACGACTGAACGCCATCCCCTCCGCCGTGCCCTGCACCTCGACGAAGCGAGCCGTTCCCCCGCCGATCGGGCGCAGCATGACGACGTTCATGTCGACCTCCGCCGCGGAGTCCTCCACGTACGGCAAGTCGAGCACCGGCGTGTTGTCGACGATGCCGACGCTGACCGCCGAGCACACCGAGTGCAGCGGGTGACGGGCGAGGTCGCCTCGCTGAACGACGCGCTGCAGGGCATCGTGCAGGGCGAGGAACCCGCCGCAGATGCTCGCGGTGCGGGTGCCGCCGTCGGCCTGGAGGACGTCGCAGTCGACGATCACCTGCCGCTCCCCCAGCGCTTCCATGTCGCAGGCGGCACGCAGCGACCGGCCGATCAACCGCTGGATCTCGACCGTGCGACCGCTCTGCTTGCCGCGTGCGGCCTCGCGGCCGATCCGCTCCGGTGATGCGCCGGGCAGCATCGAGTACTCGGCGGTGACCCACCCCTTGCCCGAGCCGCGCATCCACCGAGGCACGTCGTCGTCGATGCTCGCGGTGCACAGCACCCGGGTCCGGCCGAACGAGACGAGCACCGACCCGTCGGCCATCTCGGTGAAGTCGCGCTCGAAGGTGATCGGGCGCAGTTCGTCGTCGGCTCGGCCGTCTGGTCGGGTCATCATCTCTCCAATGCGTCGTGGATTCTTCAACCCGTGGGGTCCCACGGCTCGGTGGTGTCGAGCTCGGGGCCGAGGAGCTGCCGGCCGAGCTCGCGGAACACGTCGATGTCGCCGCTCGACAGGAAACGGTGCCGGCCGGGGCCACCGGTCCGGAGCAGCCCCATCGACGCGAGCTCGGCCTGCACGGCGAACGCGGTCTCGTCGGCCGAGCTGACCAGGGTGACCGCCGACCCCATCACGTCCCCGATCGTGCGAGCGAGGAACGGGTAGTGCGTGCAGCCGAGGAGCAGCGCGTCGATCTCGGCGCGACGGATCGGCTCGAGCAGCCGCTCGGCGAGCACCATCACCTCGTCGCCGGTCGTCTGGCCACGCTCGACGAACTCGACGAACCCGGGGCACGCTGCGCTGGCGAGGTGCACCGGCGCACCGGTGGCGGCGATCGCCCGGACGTAGGCGCCCGACGACATCGTCCCAACCGTTCCGATCACGCCGACGCGCCCGGTCGCGGTCGTCTTCACCAGCGCCGCCACGCCCGGCGCGATCACGTCGATCAACGGCACCGGGAGCTCCGCGCGCAGGTCGTCGAGACCGGCTGCGGTCGCGGTGTTGCAGGCGACGACGACCGCCTTCGCGTCGTGGTCCTTGACCAGGCTCCACGCCAGTTCGCGGGCGAAGCCGCTGACCTCGTCGAGCGGCCTGGAGCCGTAGGGGTAACGGCCGGTGTCGCCGATGTAGACGAGGTTCTCCGCAGGGAGCAGGTCGATCGTCGCCCGGGCGACGGTCAGCCCCCCGAACCCGGAGTCGAACATCCCGATCGGCCGATCCACGGCCCGCCAATGTACCGAGCGGGAAACCGAAGCGAGACGACCGGTCCGAGCCGACCGATCGACGTCGACGGGCGGCGATCGGTCGCGTCGAGGCGTGGCGCGCGGGGCCGTGGCGCGTATCGTGCTGCCCGGTGGTTGTGTCCCGACGAATGAACGGTCCGGCGTGACGTCCGACGCTCCGCGCGCCAACCCCTACCGCCGGTTGGTGCCGCACGACCCGCGCCTGGTCGGTGACGAACCCGACTACCGGTTCACGCTGGCCAACGAGCGGACCTTCCTGGCGTGGATCCGCACGGCGCTGGCGCTGACCGCAGGCGGGCTGGCGGCGATCGGCCTGCTCACCGATCTGCCTGGCGCCGAGGTGCTCGGCATCGCGCTGCTGTGCCTGAGCTTCGTCACGGCCGGAACCGCCTACCGCCGCTGGGCGCTCAACGAGCGTTCGATGCGCCTGAGTGAACCGCTGCCGCCGTCCCGTTTGCCCCTGCTGATGGCGATCGGCACGTCGCTGATCGCGCTCGCCGCTGGCATCATCTTCGCCATCGATCTGTGATGCCCGACCGGCCGGAACGACCGATCCGGAGTTTCGACGTCGGGCTGCAGCACGAGCGCACCGCGCTGGCGTGGGAGCGGACGGCGATCGCGATGATGGTCGCCGGCGTCGTGTTCGTCCGCTACGCCTCGAGCCACACCTCGCTGGTTCTCGAAGCGATCGGACTCGCGCAGATCACCTTCGGCTCGATCGTGCTCGTCTGGGCCGGCGCGCACTACGAGGAGTTGCACGGGTTGCTGCGCTCGGGGACCAGTGTCATCCACCCGACGATGGCCAAGACGATCGGGCTCGCCACGGTGGTGCTCAGCGGCATCGGGTTGCTCGTCGGCATCCTGACCGTCGTCACCTGACGCTCCTCCACTCGGGGGCTGTCTCAGAAGTAGATGATCTGCTCGGCCGCTGCCTCGGCGACGTCGAGGTCGTCGGTGTAGGCGCCGGTCGAGAGGTACTTCCAGCCGCCGTCGCAGACGATGAACACGATCGTGGCCGTCTCGCCCGGGGCGATCTGGCTGGCGACCTTGGCCGCGCCGGCGAGTGCCGCGCCGGCCGAGATGCCGGCGAAGATGCCGCACTCGGCGACCAGCCGGCGGGTCCATTCGATGGACTCGCGAGGCCGCACGACCCGCTTGCGGTCGAGCAGGTCGTAGCCGTTCCAGTTCTCGAAGACCGGCGGGATGTAGCCCTCGCCGATGTTGCGGAGTCCCTCGACGCGCTCGCCGAGCGGCGGCTCGACCGCGACCAGCTGGACGTCGGGGTTCTGCTCCTTGAGGAACCGTCCGACGCCCATCAACGTGCCACTCGTGCCCAGCCCGGCGACGAAGTGGGTGATCTCGGGGACGTCACGCCAGATCTCGGGGCCGGTCCCCTCGTAGTGGGCGGCCGGGTTGGAGTCGTTGGCGTACTGGTAGGGAAAGAACCAGTCGAGGTGCTCCGCAGCGAGCTGGCGGGCACGGGCGACGGCACCGTTCGAGCCCTCCTCACCCGGCGTGAGGATGATCTCGGCGCCGAAGATCTCGAGCATCTGGCGGCGCTCGATCGACACGCTGGTCGGCATCATGATCTTGATCGGGTAGCCCTTGATCCGGGCGATCGCGGCGAGCGCGATCCCGGTGTTGCCCGACGACGGTTCGAGGATCGTCTGGCCGGGCAGCAGTCGGCCGTCGCGCTCGGCGGACTCGATCATCGACTTGGCGATCCGGTCCTTCACCGAACCGAACGGGTTCTGCATCTCCATCTTGGCGAGGATCCGCACGTTCGGGTTGGGTGACAGGTTCGAGACGTCGACGATCGGCGTGTTGCCGATCATGTCGAGCACACTCTCGTTCACGAGTCCCGGCAGCACCGAGGGGGTGGTCAGCGTGGTCATCGTCATGGTCATCGTTGGGGTCAACGTCGCTCCGGTCGGCCGTATTCCGACAATCCCGATGGGACTTGTCAGGAATCGTACCCGCCGCCGCCCCCCGCATCCAGTCCGCCTTCCCGAAAAGCTCCGCCCGCCTGGCGCCCACCGCACGGAGCCGCTGAGGTTTCGGGTGGTCAAACGATGGTGAGCGGCTCGCTGGTGATCTCGCCGTCGACGATCCGGTAGCTGCGGACCTCGGGGGCTTCGCGCTTGAGACCGACGATCACGTAGTGCCAGCTCGCATCCGGGGCCGAGGCGACATCGGTCGGGCTGGGATACGGCTCGGAGTGGGTGTGGCTGTGCACGACCGCATTGATCTCGAGGCCTCGATCCTCGGCGTCGAGTTCGGCGTGGAGGTGATCACGCGGGTCGATCGTGTAGACGCGAGCCGACCGATCGAGGTTCGTGCACGGGTAGAACACCGAGCTGCCCGCGCCGGGGCCGCCGCCCACCGCCGGAGGGCCGGCCAGCAGCCCACACATCTCGAGCGGGTACTCGTCGAGCGCGAGCCCGACGAGGCGGGAGTAGGCGGCGCGGGAGACGGAGAGCACCCGCCGAATCGTACCGACGACCGATTCCGCGGCGTCGATAGGGTCCACGCCGATGGCGAAGGGCAAGAAGACCAAGCGCGACAAGGCCGGCGATGGCACGACGCTGATCGCCAGCTACAAGCGCGCCTTTCGGGACTACGACATCCTCGACACGTATGAGGCGGGCCTGGTCCTCGCCGGGAGCGAGGTCAAGAGCCTGCGCGAGGGAAACGCCCAGATCTCCGAGGGCTATGCGCGCGTGCAGCGCGGCGAGATGTGGCTCGAGGGGATCCACATCCCGCCGTACACCAACGCGATCGGATTCGGCGCCCACGACCCGGACCGGCCGCGCAAGCTCCTGCTCAACCGCGCCGAGATCGACAAGCTCGACGTCCGCACGGCGCAGGGCGGACTGACGATCGTGCCACTCCGGCTGTACTGGAAAGATGGGCGGGCCAAGGTCGAGCTCGGGCTGGCCAAAGGCCGGACGAAGGGCGACAAGCGCCAGGCGATGGCCGAGCGCGACGCCGATCGGGAGATGCAGACCGCGATCAACCGCGCCCGCAAGTACGGCGAATCCTGACCGGCGCGGCATCGGGGTGTTGCGGCCCGCACTTCACGCCCAGCTGCGAAGTGCGGCGATGACCTCGTCGATGCTCCACGCGATCTGGCCGTACTCGAGCACCGCACCGCCGACGAAGTAGTTGAGGCCCCCGAGGCTCTCGCCGGCAGCCCGGTTTCGGGACACGCGCCAGTCGGTGGCCAGCCCGACGATGCCCCGGTAGCGCTCAGGCCTGGTCCGCACGAGCTCGCTGAAGATGCCGATCTCGCACGCCGTGCCGTCGTCGATCATCGGCCCGTCGAGCCAGGCGACCATCGCGTCCGCTGCGTGCAGCCCTGCCGAGTCGACCGAGAAGATCGTCGGCGCGTCGAAGGGTTCGAACGTCTGCTGGTGAGGGACGAAGCACTCGTGGTGTTCCGCCGACAGCCGCGCGGCGAGCCCGTCGAGGTACTCCCGCTCGGCAGGGGTGAACAGCGGGCCGGCGACGTAGAGCCTCATGCCAACATCGTCGCAGATCGAGTTGGCGCAAGCGGCCCGAAGCGGCCGCGTGCGAGCTAGCTTGGGAGACGTGGCGGGGCCGATACGGCGCCGCCGGACATATCGATCACGGGGCTGACTGGTTTCGACGTCAGTAACGCTGTTCGAGTTTGCGACCCGAGTTGCTCAGACTCGCTAAACGGGGCACCCAAAAGAATTGCCGATGAGCAGTTCGCTCTCGTCGCCTGATCCCAGGTGAACGAAGAGTCATCGTGAGCAGAAATGTCGCACGGGGCCAATCCATCACAGCCCGGCAACAGAAGTGAGGGATGACGGCGGGAAAGACCGCTGACGGCGAGAAAGACCGCTGCCTCTCCGGAAAGACGGAGCGTGGTCCGCCTCGAGCGGACAGCCGACCCGCCGGTGTCACAGCGTCAGTGTCAATGTCGGGAATGGTCGTAGCGAGTTCGTGCACCGGCTGATGGACGGGGGTTCGATTCCCCCCAGCTCCACTTCCAGATTCTTGCGCGTGCGGTCGCTTGCGCCAAAGTCCTGATCTTGACCCGCTGACCAGGGCTTTTGTCCGCTGACGTTCGTGAACGTGCGTCGACGTTGCTGGAGTGTTGCTCCGCCGGTTGCTCCGCACAGTGGTACGGTTGCTCCGCACGTTGCTCCGCAAATCACTCGTTGCGGAGCAATCGAGGCGAGGAGCGAAGCCATGCCGAGACAGCCACGAGGCAAGCGATCGACCACTGCCGACGGCGACGTCGAGGTGGTGTCAAAGAACGCCAACGGTGACGGTTCGGTCTACTTCGAGCCGGCACGCACGTCGAAGGACGGCAAGGTCCGGCCCGGCTATTGGCGAGCGAGCTACCGGAATGTCGAGGGCAAGCGCCGGACTGTGTCCGGCCCGACTCGTGTACAGGCTGAGGCTCGACGCGAAGTGAAGCTCGCCGAGATCGCAGCGATGCCGGCGGTGGGGAGTCGGTTCTCCCGTGACACGACGGTGGCGGAACTGACCGACTGGTGGCTCGACTCAGTCGCTCGGCACCAGGTGAAGACCTCGACGCTCGACAGCTATCGCAGGTTCGCCAGCTACCTCGCCGACGACATCGGCACGCACGCCGTGGTTGATGTCGGCCCCGAGGTGCTGACGCAGTGGCAGTCGACGCTGCTCGACAAGTACGCGCCGTACACCGTGCTCAACTGCCGGAAGGTCTGTCGACAGGCGTTCACCGAAGCGGTGAAGTTCCGGCTCATTCCCGCCAACCCGTTCGACCTCGTCAAGGCGCCACGGGCGAAGCGCGTCAAGGCAGGCAGAGCCCTCTCCCCCGCCGACGCCAAGGCGCTGATCACCGCGTCCCAAGAATTGCGACTCGGTGCGGCAGTGACGCTGCTGTTCTGCCAGGGCTGGCGAGTGAGCGAAGTGCTTGGGCTGGCCTGGGACGACCTCGATCTAGATGCCGGCACTGCGCAGATCCGACGTGGAGCGTCGTACACCTCGTCCGTCGGCATGGTCCTCGGATCAACGAAGACGTCAGGAGCCGAGGGAGTGCACCACCTCGCACCGGTCTCGGTCGCCCATCTTCGCAAGCGTCGAACCGAGCAGCAGCTCGAGTGCGAGGCGATGGGCGCCGAGTGGCAGGAGCACAACTACGACGGCGAGAAGCTGTCGATGGTGTTCACCGCTGTCCACGGTGGGCTCACCAACCGCCAGGCCGTGACGAAGGAGATCGGCCGAGCAGCGAGGATCGCCGGCCTCGACCCTGAGGGCCTCGCCAGCCACAGCGGCCGTCGAACCGTCGTCACCGCCCTGTACGCCGACGGAGGCCTCGACCTCGCCGATGTCGCACGCCACGTCGGCCACTCCGACCCATCGACCACAGCCGAGTACGTTCGCAGCCTCGGCCACCGCCCCTCTGACACAGCTGCCCGTGCCGCGCAGCTCCTCGACCCGACGATCTGAGCCGCCCGCCGTCTGCGTCCTCTCGAATGGGTGCGTGCGTGAACACCAGCATTCGGCGCGGGCCCGCAACCAAGGGGCGAAACGGCGTCGAGCCCGCGCTACGGCGCTCGCGTTATGTGCGCCGCCGTCCAAAGTGTCGGTGCGCGCGTTTGCCGGATCCCTGCACGATGTCGCTTGCGGTTAGCCGCGTTACTATGTGTGCTCCGCGTGCGGGCCGGGGGCGCCGTCGGGCGCGTTCGCCGTGTAACGAATAGCCCTCCCTCACTGAGAATCAATTCGTACCAGGCTATTGAGACCGGCCAGGTCAGGACCCATGACCCGCGCCATGCGTCGGTGCAGCGTCCGTTCGCCGTTCCGCAATTGAGACTGATCGACGGGAGTGGACCCGGACCCGGACGACAGGCGTTCGGGAAGGAGGGTGGAGGTCGTTGCCCGGTACCGGTGTGTACGTGACGCTCGCGGTCCGCAGGGCACTGGCCCTTCGCCTCTTGTGTGATCAGCGATCGAGCGCCAACCTGAGCGTGGAGGCAGCGCGTCGTGTTGTCATGATGCGCTGAGGATCCTAGGAGTCAGCGGATGAGCCAGACGGAGCACTCCCACTTCGGGGTCGCGGAGGAGTCATGGAAAGGGTGGGTGCTGCCGTTGGGACCATGGCCTTTCGTGACGATCGTGGCCCTGGTCAACCTGGGTGTGCTCGTGGCACACGATCGAGCGCCCACCGACACTCCGATCGCCTATCCGTGGCTGCTGATCGGTACCACGGTTCTTGGCGTACTGATGTTTGAGCCGTTCGTCGGGGGGAGGCAGCCATCGGTATTTTCGTCGGATGGTTCTTGTTCGCGCTGGTGGGCGGGTTCGTCCTGGCGACCGCGGCACCGTTCTATCTCGCAGTGGCCGGGGCAGCCGTCGCCGGTGTCCTCCCGGGACTGGCTACGGCGACGTGGCGTTGGCTGTCCGCCTCCGAACGGCTGGAACAGGTTCTTGGCCTATCCCTCATGACATTCGCCGGAATCATTCCCAGCGGACTGATCGGCCGCGTGGTCGACACGCTTCTATCTGCGGGCTGATGATCACCTCGAAGTCCCGGAACCGTACGGAAGAGCGCCACGCCTGCCTGCATCCGATCGTGCTCGACGAAGACAACGATCGAGGTCGCCGACGCGGCAGCGCCTCAAATGTGGATCCCCAACTGAGATGGCTCGCGAGTCGGAACTTCGGCCGACGCTGACGCGAAAACCGTCCGATATCCGCTCGGTGAACTCCAGTGGTCGTCGGCTCCGTTCACCGATCATTGACACCAACTAAGAAATCTGGCCGAGCGTGTAAGAACGTGCCTTCGGCGGACATGTCATTTCAACGAAGTCGGTCATAAACCTTCCGGGAGGGCAACAGATGGTGATGCGGATAGGTCGGTTGGTGGTCATCGCCGCGCTGGCGGCGGGAACGATGGTGGCGCTCGAGGAGGCGCCGATGGTAGGGGCCGAGACACAGCACGCCAACAACTGCCACATCGGGTACGTCTCGGGCGAGTGGGAGGCGTACGGGATGCTCGATGCGGTTGCCGGGTGGGGAACTCAGGACTACGGCATCTGCCCAAACCGGTCGCTGTTTATCCAGAAGCACGGCTACCTTCCGATTTGGGGCGACCAGGTGAACGTCGCCGACGACTTCGGCTGGGTGCTCATCAAGGGTAATGGCGAATGCAGCGGACTCGGATGGGAGTCGGCGTGGTACTTCGACTTCACCGTGCCCTGCAAGGCGCACGACTACTGCTGGGACCTGGTCCGAGCAGGCTTCAACGGATACGTCACCCGCGGCGACTGTGATTCAGCGTTCAACGACCTGATGTCGGCGGACTGCAACAACCGCTCCGGTGCAGCGGGGACGTTATGTTGGTCCCAGCGGTCGACGTACTATAACATCGTCAAGAACTGGTTCGGGCCGTCGGCCAGTCCTGCCCAGGTGTCGCTTCACACCCGGCACACGTATCCCGCCTACTGGTGCGTCGACATCGACTGGGGTTCGACTGCGAACAACGTTGACGTGCAGCAGTGGCCCTGTCACTACGGCTCGAATCAGAAATTCCGATTCTATCCGATTAAGAACACCCCCGGCTACTTCACCATTCGTCCGGTGCACGCCGGCACTAGCACCTGCATCCGCAAGTACGGATACGCTGGATATCTGGCGGACTGGGCGCACCAGTGGTCCTGCAATCAAGACTGGATCTCACAGCGGATGAAGCTGGTCGTGGCATCGCCCGAACCGAGCGGGTGGACGTACACGATCCGTAACGTCGGGGCTGGGTGGTGCATGGACATGCCCTACTCATCACAGACCGCGGGCGACAACTACAGCTTTTACGGCCACTGCCATGAAGGGCTTAACCAGCAGTTCTGGATCACATGAGAGAGAAGAGAAGCCATGCGTACTGGAATCATCATTTTCACCGCCGGACTGCTGGCGCTCTCGGCGTGCGGTGCCGACGATGCCTCACCGGCGGTCGGCGAACAGCCACCGGCATCGACACTGGCTCCCGTCGAGGTCGATCTCACCGAACCGACCGTGCCGGGCCGGCCGACCGATTACGATCCGAGCCAGCCCCAGCCGACGCTAAGGCCACCCCCGGATGGCCCGGTCGCCAACGACAACCTGCCGCTCACCCCCGTCGGCGCGGCGTGCTGGGCGATCACGGAGATGGGTCTGGCCATCGCCCGCATTCAAGCGCGGCACGTCGCCGAGAACCCGGAGTCAATCGCACCCGAGGCGGCCGGAGAGGCCATCGACCCGTCCCTCATTGTCGAGGACCCGTTCGTGACGCCGATCGAGTCGGTCGACGCCGCGATCGCAGCACTTCGTGAGCACGCCCCTCAGGGCGAGGGCCAACCAGATGATGTCGGCTCGTTCTCCCAGCGGATGCTCGAAACGCTCCAAGCGATGCGACCGAAGGTCGCGGAACTCACACCGGAGACAGAGGGGGACTTCTTCGAAATCTTCAACAAGCACTTCGCTGACATGGATTCCTGGCCAGGAGCCGACGGACTCATTGAAGCCGCCGAGCGGTCACCGCACTGCCAACAATTCGCCAAGCCCTGACCAGCCGCCGAATGATCGTGAGCATGGAACTCTCTCGATCGGAACTACAGCTGACCCGGCCCGCCCACCACGGCGGGGCAACATCACCAGTGGGTCTTGGCGAACCCAGTTGGCGGACCTAAACGCGTAGAGAGAATGCTGAGCGGTTCGCTCGAAAGCCGGCTTCGGAACCTGGTATCGGGCCGCCGGCCGCTGGCTGGCTCGTGGCGTGCAGCAGGAATCAGTCAGTCACTCGCCATGCCACAACGCGGTTTAGTTTCAGCGCCCGATAGAGCAACCCTGACTGATTCCCTATGGGGGCTTGGGTGTCAAGCGGATTGTCGGTTGACGTGATCGTTGTGTCGCAGCGATGATGCTGGCTGGGGAAGGTCGCCCCGTTTGCCGGCGCCTCGAGCGTTCGGCTTGTCATGTGCCAAGAGCACTTGCTGGGGGGCCTTCCCCGCCTTCTTGCTGCGGCGGCGGGCACGCACCTCTGCGGGGACGGTCCAGTGTTCAGCGATGATCGCTTTGGCTTCATCAGCGGTGACGGGGCGGCCGTCGGTGTCGCAGATGACGTAGGGCGTGCCGCGGGTCATGACGGCCCAGAACCTCTCGGCGAGATTGGCCGCGACGACGCACAACGCGCCGAGGTGGTCCTTGCCGCGTTCGACCATCTGGATGTGGTAGACGCGTGCGAGTTGCGGGTCGGTCTTGCGGGCGGTGTCCGCGGCACGCACGAGCGTGGTGCGCAGCAGCGATGACCCGGCCTTGGACATGGGCTGGCCCTTGCGGTCGGTGTCACCGGTCTCAGACGCTTTGGGGACCAGACCGGTGAAGGACCGGAACTGCTTGCCGCGAGCGAAACGGGCGGGCTCGCCGATCGCAGCGGCCAGGGCGGGGCCGCCGACGTGGGCGACACCGGGCAGGCTGCGAGCCAGACCGGCGGGGTCGACACACTGGTAGGCGTGCTCGCGTTCGGCGGCGTGGGCGGCGAGTTCGGTCTGCACGGCGCGCAGCAGCCGGACCTCGGTGGCAACCTCGGCGGCCAGATCGCCGTATGCGACGGCGGGGTGGCCGGCGTAGAGCTCGATCGAGGCCTCAGCGGCGGCGATCCACTCACCGGCACGGTCGCTGCCTTGCTGGCCGTTGGAGGTCTTGGCGATCAACGTGGTGAGCCGCTTGAGACCAAGTTTGACCAGGGTGTTCGGGTCGGCATAGCGCTCCAACACGGCGAGATCGGTGACGCCGAGATCGGCGGCCAGCGGGGTCATCGGCAACAGTTGGCGGGTCAGGTCCCTGATGCGGAGCTTGTGGAGCGCGCCCTGGCGGGTGAGCCGGTCAGTGGCCCGGACCCGTCGATCCAGCGCGGCCCGGTCGCCGTTGGGCAGCATCAGTGCTTGCAGCCCGGCGGGGTCGAACAACGGCACCCGGGCCAGGGTGTCAGCGTCGATGCCGTTGGACTTGGTGTGCCGCGACAAGAACCGTCGTAGATCGTGTGCCTTGGCCGACGACACGCGATGCACCACATGCCCGCGGCTGCTGAAGAACACCGCGATCGGCAACCACGCCGGCCCCGTCGGTTCCATCACCACCTCCAACCGTGTGCCCGCCGGGCAACCGGCCAACGCGGCGGCCTCCATGTCGCTGAGGCTCTCCACCGTTGGCCACGCCTTGCGTTTGGCGATCGTGTTGCCCTCCCCGTCGAGCACTCGCACCGTGTGCGCGCTCGCGATACCCAAGTCGATGCCGACCAGGCGCCTGTCACTCATCACTGTCTCCTTCGGTCGTTTCGGTGTTTCACCGGCTCGCCCGCAGGAGCGACGCATCAAGGCCACGGTCCCAAAGAAGACACGCGTGAACCGCGGCTCCCACTCATGTGCTGCAACCGGCTCCGACCTCAACGGACCGAGCCACTTCCCTCATCCGGGGCGTCCGTGGCCAGCCAGGTGTGGCAATCAATCAGACGGGGCAAGACCAACGGGTCTTCCCCAGAGACGATCTCAACGCCACCCCCCCGAACCAGCCGGGAAGCACCATGCAACCCTGGAACCTCAGCCCCGTGGTGGATCCCCGGGAACCGACGTCCCTTACATGAGACGATTCTCGGCTGTCATCCGGGAACGTCATCGACGTCTCAAGCCGTCCGCATGCCGTTGGTCAATCGGACAGCGCGCCAGTGCGGTTCTGAGCGGCTCAGCGGTACGGGAATCAAATCGGCTATTCATTGGAACGACCCCGACGCGGTGCGCGCGAAATCGGGTTCTCCTCGGGTTGGTGTGGGTATTCCGGGCGTCGGTGGCGGTCATTTGAAGGGGAGTTCGACGGTGATGTTGCCGCAGCAGAGGTAGATCATGGCGATGATGGCGGCGGCGGAGTGGTGTCCGTAGCCGCGGTGGTTGATGAGCCCGATCTTGCTGTTCAGTCCTTCGAGTTTGGAGTTCGACAGGCCGAGTTCGACGGCGGCGAGGATGCGGTCGCGGTTGGCTCGCACGGTCTTGGAGAGCGTGACGAAGGCGGGGATGCGGCTGCGGCAGGCCCATGCCAGCCACCAGTCCAAGTGGGCAGCGGCGTCGCTGGGGTGTTGCAGCCGATACAGGTCGCGCACGCCTTCTTTGAGTTGCCAGCAGCGGTAGAGCACCGAGCGGTTGCGGCGCAGCTCGTGGAGCACGGCGAGCTGGGAGTCGTTCAGGTTGTCGGGGTCTTTGAGCAGCGCCCAGCGGGTTCGTTTCACCCACCGCGACGATGCGACGCCGAGGTCTCGGTGCACGTTCCAGGACCATCGGCGGGTCTTGTCGACGGCCTCGTTGGCGAGCTTGACGAGGTGGAACGGGTCGACGCACTGGCGGGCCTGGGCGGCGCGGGCGTCGGTCGCCTTCTTGTAGGCGCCGCCCATGTCCAACGACACCGCCTCCAACGCGGCGCAACGCTGCTCGCCCAACTCGTCGTAGAACGCCTCCAACGTCGTGGCCGACTTGCCTTCCTTGGCCCACACGACCGCCCCGTCGCAGTCGTGGTCGGCGACGACGGTGAGATAGCGGTGCCCCTTGCGATAGGACACTTCGTCGACACCGATGCGGAACAGGTCGTCGAGCCGCGCCGCGTCGAGGTGTTCGGCGACGACGTCGATGACGATGCGGGCGACCGCTTCCCAGCTGACCCGCAGCAGCCGGGTGATGGTGGTCTTGTCCATCCGCTGCGCCATGAACGCCACCAGGTCCTGCACGTCGCGGGTGTGGCGAGCGCCGGGACGGGGCCCACGGCACCTGTTCGGTGCGCACCCGACCGCAGGCCCGACTGTCGAGGCGGCGGATCTCAGCTGCCAACCACAACTTCGAGCCGGCCAGATCGAGATGTCGCCAACGTCGCGTCGAGCGGTCATAGATCGCCCGCGTCTTCCACCCGCACGGACAGACCAGCTTGGTTCGCCGCCGGCGCAGTCCGACCACCACTCCAGCTGGGGTGAACGCCACCGACGCCACCGATGCCCCGACGATGCCCAGCATCTTGTTGAATGCGGTACTGACGCGCACGTGCTCAACCTCCACGCTCGATTGCTTTGGACAGCACCGAACGTAAGAGCCCGGCACGTGCGCGTCACCCACAACCACCGAGGCGAGCAGGTCCCCGGCCAAGCCGGGGACCTATCTCATGATCCTGGCGACGCGGCCCACAACGCTGGCGTCAAGGGTCCGCTCCGCCGGCCTCCGGCCGCCCTTGACCCCAGCCCACCACCCCAAACGACCCACACCAACCCGAGGAGTCCCGGATAATGCGGGTTGGGACGGTAGCCCATCGAATTGCCGAGCAGTCCGCGCAGGTCGGTAGACTCGTCAGGGCGGCGCACCATCTCTAGGAGTTGACCTAGTGGAATCCGGCTGGACTGATGTGACGAAGTGGCGATCGCAAGTGATCTCGGCGCTCGAAGATCGTCTGCCGCCCGCGTTCCGGTTCGACTGGGTCGAGCGTCCCGATGATGACCTCGGCGCACACAGCATGCTCCGGGTGCGGCATCCTGTCCTCGTCGGAACCGGCTTCGCGTGCACGAAATCTGACCCGTTTCCCGATCCCGACGAAGAGGCTCGTCAAGTCGCAGCCCATCCGAGCATCAGGGAGGCGGCAGAAAGCCCCTACCAGGGCGGTCCGCTTCCCGAGAGCGTTGCTGACGTTCCGGCCGCGGTCAAGGCTCAGATGGCCAAGGAGTTCATCAGTTCCCGAGCAGAAGAACGGCAACGGAGAGCGTCGGCGGCGCTTGAATGCAGGAGGCACGGACATCAAGGCACCGTGACCCTCCCGCACGGCGAGCGGTGGTGCGGAGAGTGTGGCGAGCACCTTGACTAGCGGCACATCCCGGCGGGACCTCGGTGATGATCTATTCGGCGGTGCGGTGCCACACGAAGCGTTTCGGGTCGTCGTTTTGGTGCTCGACCGAACGTTCGATGGCGTCCACGAGCTGGTCGACGCTGGTGAAGATGTCGCGGCGTAGCCGCTTGTCGGTGAGCTCCCGAAACCAGCGCTCGACCAGGTTCAGCAACGATGCCGATGTCGGAGTGAGGTGCACGTGCCAGCGGTCGTTGCGACTCGGGTGCTCGAGCCAGCGCATGACGTTGTCGTGCTTGTGTGCTCCGTAGTTGTTGTGAAGCGCCCCGCGATCGGTGACTGGTGGGTCTATCGCACCTGACGATGCGACACCTGATCCCCCGCCATCACCTCCAAGGCCGACCGTTGCTCTCCTGACATCTCCAACGGGGTCGCAGTCACTACGGGCCCGCCCCACGCCGCCCAACTCGCCGTTTCAGCGGCGGACCACTAGCGTGCCAGTGGGGTCGACCAGCGGTCGACCCCACTGAGCAAAGTTTCGTCATCGACGAAGAATATTCACTACGAACACGGCTGGTCGGGAGCCGTATGGAAATCGACCAAGGTTCCACCGCTCGTGTACAGATACGCACGCACGATTCCGCACTCCGGGTTCTGGCATGTGTAGGTGACCAAGGGGCTCTGGCTTCCCCCCACGCTACTACACCACTCGCCGTCAACCCGATACCCCGTGGTAGAGCTGAACATTGAGCCGCACACCCGGTAGTTACCGCAGCTCGAGCCGACGGAATACCCGCGGCCATAGACGCCTCCGCCGTGTGGAGTCCATGCCTGCGCATAGGCAAAGCATCCGGATGTTCTCGCGTTCATGAAGTCGATCTGTTCCTGTGTCAACGGTTTGTCGTCGATGGTTTCGATGCTACCATCCTTGATTTCTACACCGTCCGGTAGGACCAACTCCGAGGGATCAGAATCCTCGGGGTTGACCGTCTCCGACGGGGCAGCGTCTTGAGCATCGGCAGGCGAGCTTACGGGCATTCCGAGCGCCAGAATAAGGCAGCCGATTGTCACAAGTGGTGTTCTCAACATCATGAGTTCCTCCGCTTCTGATCGAGCCCGCGGTCGCTCTTATAGCTCAGGGTCGAGCAATCTGTCAACAGCTTTCGAGTCGGTCACCCTCGTGTCCGTGCGTTCATAGCGGTCGGCGCGCCGGCACGGGCGGCCAGTGAACGAATCCCCACCGGAGGTCTCGGGCACCGCCGACGCAGTCGTCGTGCTCGGGAGGCAACTTGTCTCGGATGAGGATCGTGTGCGGACACCCTCGGTCGACCCGTCAGTGGGCTGTTGGTGACGGGCGATTGATCGTTCGGTAGACGGTCGGGCGCGACACGGAGAACAGCTCGCCGAGATCGCTGATCGTGTACTCGCCGGTCTCGTGCATGCGTCTCAGCTCGCGCTGCTGCTTGGGCGACAACTTCGGCTGCCGTCCCTTCAACCTGCCCTGGGCCTTGGCAACGGCCATCCCCTCGCGGGTGCGCATTCGGATCAGGTCGACTTCGAACTCGGCGAACGTGGCGAGGATGTTGAAGAACATCTTGCCCATCGGGTCATCGGGGTCGTAGGTGCGGCCGCCGAGCGAGAGCGCGACGCCGCGGCGGGCGAGCGTGTCGCCGATGTCTCGAGCATCGGGAACCGATCGTGCCAGCCGATCCAGCTTCGGCACGACCAAGGTGTCGCCGGCTCGCACGGCGGCGAGGGCTTGATCGAGGCCGGGTCGTTCCCGTTTCGTGCCGCTGATCCCGTGGTCGATGTAGATGCGATCAGGAGCGACGTGCAGCGCGAGGAGCGCTTCGCGTTGAGCCGTGAGGTCTTGTTCGTCGGTCGAGCAGCGTGCGTATCCAATCAGTGTTTCATCCATGGACGACCGTACGAATGGCCCCCGGCTACTGAGACACGTCGCCGCCGTCATTCAGTCACGTCGCTTCGGGGGAGAACCGGCCGGTTGCCGTTCGTCATCTGATACGCGGCGAGCACGCGCACCGGACGCGTCGGAGTGCGTCCTCGAGTAGGCGTTGTGGGGCACTCCGGAGCGGGATTCGGGGGTGCGCGATATGGGAGGTTCCGGTGCGCCTGGACCGACCGAACACTCGCCGCACTCTGACAATCTGGCCGAACGGCTCTGGCGGCTCTCGCGGGAGGAGTCCAGCATCGAGACGTGGAGTTCGCAACTTGCCCGTTGCGCGCGTTCGCGATCGGCCTTGGCCTCGGCATGGCGGTCGGTTGTGGGTCGTCGGACGATTCTGTGGGTCGTTCGAACCCGACCGAGAGTCCCGTCGCGACGGCTGGTTCAAAGGATTCGGTGGACATGAGCGATCGACCCGTCGTGACCGGCCGCGTCGTGGATCCGGTGGAGAGCGACGATCGCACCGTCGGGTCGATCAGCGGAGCCGAGGACATCACGCTGCTCTTGCCGCCGGGATCGCCGGGCGCTGCGCCGTTGGTCGTCCTGGTTCCCGGCGGTGGCTGGGTCGACGCGGACCCCACCGGCCTCTTGCCGTTGGCCGGAGCACTGACCGAGGCGGGTGCGGTCGTGGTGCCGATCACATACCGGACGGCGTCCGACGGTGCGTACTTCCCGCTGCCGGCTGAAGACGTCGCGTGCGCCATTGCGACATCGGCGGGGTCGGCGGCGGCCGCTGGGTTCCCGCCGGACGAGGTCGTCGTGGTAGGGCACTCGGCGGGAGCTCATCTCGCGACGCTGGTCGCTCTCCGTGGGGACGACTTCGCGACCGACTGCGGCCGTCCGGCGGTGATGGTCGATCGGATGGTCGGCTTGGCTGGGCCGTACGACGTCGGGCGCGCCAGCGGCCCCGCCGGAGCTCTCTTCGGACCGGATGCTGAACCGAGCGACTGGTCCGCGGGCAACCCTATTGAGTACGCCGACCGCCGACCTGAGGTCGACGCACTGCTCCTCCACGGCACGTCCGATGGCACCGTGCCAGCCTTCTTCACGGAGCAGTTCGCGGAGGCGCTCGTCGCCGGTGGCCACGAGGTCGAGACGATCTATCTCGAGGGGGTCGATCACCACACGGTGTACTCCGCCGAGCAAGCTGCCCCTGTGATCGCCCGATGGCTCGGGCTCGACGTCACCGCCGATGATCGGTGAGCCGCCGGCGATCGTCGTGTCGAATGGCTGGGAGTGCTGACGGCCCGGCGTCGAGGGCACCGGATGTCCAGCCGTGGGCGATGGGACACGGCCCCCTCCGAAAGCGGCTGCCAGAGCCGGATGGAGGTGAGGAACTCGCTGATCGGTGCCGACGGGCCGGAACTGCTTCATCGCCGAGCGACCATCGTTCTGGGCTGTCGGTGAGCGACCTCGTGGACTGCGAGGTGGGCTGCGTGCATCGATGATGCGACGCGAGTCCTGCCGTGTACCACTTAACGTCTCGTAAGTTATCCGTAGCCTGAGGACAGCCCCCTTACGACCATTGGAAGCCCCTCGCGCAGAGTGGTCAGTGACGGGCAAGGACCACCAGGCGAGGAGCCCACGCTATGCCGCTGGTTGCAGCACCCGCGGTTGCCCACCTGCAGCGCAGCGGTTGAGCCGCGCGCTGATCTTGGCACCTGCGAAGATGCGAGGACTTCGTACGCGTACTGCGGGAGAGCTTGGGTGGCAGGAGATGCTCTCCTACGGCCAGAAGTTCGACCCGTGGCCGATGCACGCCGACCCAGAAACGGCGAGACCGAGCTCGCCGTTCGGCGGTCTCGTCGCCTCGCGGCGGATACACCATCAGCCTCTGGTACCTCTCGGCGCACGGCTTCATGGCGGCTCCAGGTTCTGAGTGGGCGTTTCTTGGTGGCCTGGAATGGATTGCCAAGTTCCCGAAGCCTCTTCTTCCCGGTACGCGGGTTCGGACTCGGCTCGTGGTAGCCGAGAAGCGACTCAGTTCGAAGCCTGGGCGCGGCATCGGCGCACGCACCAGGCCGATCTCGTCGACGACGAACGGGACGAACCATTGCTGACGGTTCGCGTGGTCTGCATGCTGGCGACAAGACCCGATTGACAGACACGCCAGGCATCCACAACAGCACGGCGCGCTCGATACCCGGCGAAGTCGGTCGCCAAAGAGCGCTGTCGGACCGCCTCATAACGCCGGATTGCGAATCCGACTGCACATCACCGAAGTGCCACGCGGGGACGGTCTGGTCAGTTTCCGGCGACGAAGGCGACAACGACGTAGGCAGCGTGCCGGTCGAAGTTCTGGCGTCGCCGGTCGTAGATCGTGGTCGTCCTCGGATCGGCGTGGCGGGCGGCGATCTGCACGTCACGAAGCGGGACACCGGCGTCGAGAGCCGCCATGATGAACCCGGCGCGCAACATGTGAGGATGCACACCTTCGAGCCCAGCTCGTTTGCCGATCGAGCGCACCCAGCGATGTGCGGTGCGACGATCGAGTCGTTGGCCGTCGCGGCGTCGCAGGATCGGACCGTCGTGTCGCTCACCGACGGCGAGGTCGATCGTTCTGGCCGTGCGCGGCACGAGCGGAATCGTCGCCGGCTTGTTGCCCTTGCCGACGATCCGCAGCGTTCGGTGACCGCGCTCGAACCCGAGATCCTCGGCGTTGGTCGCGCACGCTTCAGAGACCCGTAGCCCATTGAGGCCGAGCAGCACCGCGAGGGCGGCGTGGGCGTGGTCGAAGCGCTCGGCGGTGAACAGGAAGTGCCGAGCTCGCCGCGGTCCATCCCGTGGCCTTCGCGGGGCTGGACCTTCGGGCGTCGCACGTACTGGGCGGGGTTGGCCGGGATGTGTCCGTCGATGTGCGCGAACCGGTAGTAGCCGCACACCGTGGAGAGACGCCGGTCGATCGTCGACGGGGCCAGTCCGCGTCGCTCCATCGCTGCCCGGTACATCTCGATGTGCGGTCGTGTCGCAGCGAGCACCTCGAGACCGGTGTCGGTCGCCCACTGGAAGAACGACCGCAGGTCGTGACGGTAGGCGTCGAGGGTGCGGCCCGAGTAACGAGCCAAGAACGCAGCCGCCGCCAGTTGCGCCTCGTCGAACGGTGCCGCTGAATTGGCCCTGGCGATCACTGTCGATGTTGCTCCGATTGTGTCCATCGTGGTCCTCCTCGTTGGTGGAAGGACCACGCGACACCTCTGCCAACTCGACTCGGGCCGACTCAGCCACAAGCGACGGCAACCAACAACCCGAGACCATTCACGACCGCCTTCACGGGAGTCCCAGGGTTGGTCACTGGCGGTGACTCTGTGCTGACAGAATTGTTCCGTGACTCACTGGGAAGAGGTCGTTGGCAGCGAGCGGAGCCGTGCACGAATCATGCGGCTTCTCAGACGACTCGAAGAGACCGGTGCAACGATCATCGTCCCGACGACAGAGACCCGCGGTGATTACGTCAATGTCCTGCCGCCTTCGCCGTCGCGGCGTCGGGGACGGGTCTGTTCCGTTCAGATTCGGACAGGCCGCGTCGAGTTCCAGACCAACTCATGGGATCGCCTCGCCGAGCGACGAGGGTTCGATCGGCTCGACGCCGGGAACAAGGCTGCACGCACACCGCACTCGGACGCGGACACGCTGGCGAACAGAGAGCTCATCAAGAGTGCGGTTGCCCCGGGAAATCTCGTTGCAGAGAGGACGATAGGTTCGTCGGTACTCCGTTCGTACCAGAAGATCCTGCCCGATGGCCGTCAAGTTTGGGCGGAGGTTCGCAATGGTTTCGAGATCACGAACGGCGGAGTGAATGTGATTCCGAGATGACAGGAGAACCGTTGTACAGCTTGACCGAAAGTGAGGCCTTTGACGCAATGTCGCTGTTCGTCAATCGCTTCGCCGATCGGGCAGGCGATGACCTGCTGACGCTCCTCGGCGACATCGCCCAGAGTCCTTCCGGATTAACATTCGATCCCGCGGCTTGGGAAGACTGGATGGAATGCGTTCGTGACGTCGTCGGTCAGCGAGGGGCTGTGAACGACGAGCCCGAGTGAGGAAGCGAGCAACCATCGGCTCCCCGCTGGAGCTCGCGCCATGAGGGTCGTGTTGCGCCCTGCGTCCAGCCCGGACGCAGGGGGGAGGGGGGAGCGGGTCTGTCAGAATTGTGGCTCGTGTCTCGACTGTCAGCCAACCCTGACGATGGCGATGTCCTCAGTTGAAGGCCACGAGAGCGGGATCTCTCCGCCGTAGAACACATACTCCAACCCGCAGATCTGCCCGTCAGTCAGGAAGATCAGGATGTCGGCGGGCGAGCCGGCGGCATCGAGTTCGACGCGACCTTCAACACCGAGTGGACTCCTCGTTGATCGCAGCGCCGGGCTCGACGCCGGCACGGCGATGTCGATCGTCGGGCAGCCGCGGTGGCAAAACACCGGTCACCATCGCCTCCTCGATCTGGGCGAGAAGCACAGCGGCGTCGTCGTCCTCCGAGGCGATATGCCGCAAGACGCTCGCCTCATCCACGACAACGAGCGCGGCGTCAAATCCACGACCACATCATGGCGCAGCAATCCATGATTCAGTCGAGCTGCGCTATCGCCATCGAAGCCGACCGCGCCACACGGTAGGCGCATCTGGGGCACACACTCGCGACGTCTGGGGCGTGTTCTGGGACGGTTGGACGCGTTCGTGGCTTCCGTTCTCGGATGGCCCCCAGCGCTCGGTCGACCGGGTATTCTCGATTGGCCGCTGCGCCACTGGATCTGCGTCTGGCTGAGGTCGTTCCGAGGTGACCGATCAGTCGTAGAACGTCAGCTCGACCGTGTCGGTGCGGGCGGTGATGGCGCCCTTGTCGACGATCTCGATGCCACGCGCGTCCCTGTGGGCGATACGCCACAGCTCCTGGCCACCGAGGTCGTAGGCGACGGTGTCGAAGGAACCGGTGTCGGCCGCGTCGACGGCGACGAACCCGTTGGCCGCTGCTTCGAGATAGAAGCTGACCGCCGCGATCGTCTCCCCGGTGATCGCGTCGACGACCTCGCTGTCGCCGGCGTCCGCGGTGATGACGACGAACGAACGAACGATCCTGCCGCTGCGCACGATGAAGGTCTCGACCGGGACGGGTCCATGCCTCGTTGATCGCGCCCTCGGTCAGCCGGGTAGGCGGTGATCGAGTCACCGGGTTTGAGCCGACCGTTGTCGGGTTGCTCGAGTTGCTCGACCAGCACCGTGGGCTCCGCGCCCTCGATCGTCCACAGCGGCCCGCTCCGGCCGGTTTCCAGCGAGGCCGCCTCGAAGCCGTCGTGATCGAGGAAGCGCAGCACGCCGTCGAGGACCTGACCGCCGAGCGGTACGCGGACTTCGTCGCCGGCTGGGTCGAGTCGGGTGCGACGATCGTCGGCGGGTGCCGCGACATGCATCCCGAGCACACCGCGGCGCTCGCGGTGCGCTTCGGCCGGTCCGGCTACACCGAGCCTCGCCGGCAACGAGCGGTCTACTCGCCGAGCGTTGCCGGATCCTCGGCGAAGACGGGACCTGGACCCTCCGGAACCGTCGACGGAGTGGCGCGTTCTTCCGGAGATGCCGGCTGGTCGAAGTCCGCGTCGCCGCGGTCGTCGCGTCGCTCGGCCTCGAGGTCGGCGCACAACGCCGCCTTGAGCTGCGACCTGCGTTCGACGATCGCGTCGGCATCGACGGCGTCTCGGATCGCCGTCGGATCAGCTTCCGCGCTGAAGTCGGGAGCGCGCTCCGGCTCCTGAACGGGGGCGCTGAGGAAGAGATCGAGCAGACACTCCTCGGGCCACGCCTCCATCCCCGCCATCCGAACACGAACGGGCTCTCCCCGCGGAATCAGCTTGCGGAGGTCCTCGATCGCGTCGTCGGACCACTCGTAGCCATACGACGTGGCATCGACGACGGTGACCGATCCAGGTGGAGGCAGCGTGACGGACGAAAGGTCGACCGAGGGCTTCGAGTCCTCCAGACGAACCTCGCTCGACAGCGTGGTCGGAGGTATGTTGCGCGAGGCGGTGCTGGTCGATGGTGTCAGGGCGCTTCCCGGCAGCGTCGGCGCCTGCGACGAACCCGTTCCTTCGGCACCGCAGGCGGCGAGGATCAGGATCGAGCCGACGGCGGCCGACCAGTGGAATCGTGTGCTCATGACAGGAGCCTCCATATGTTCTCGCTATCGGCGTCGAGGTACCGGAAGCCGATGAAAGACGGCGTGTAGGCGTCGGGGTTCGGTGCCTCACGGATCGCGTCGTCGGTGCAGTCGATCGTACCAATGGGAGTGCTGCAGGCGAACGACGACACGCCATAGAGCGTGCTGCTCCCCCATGCGAGCCAAGGCGATCCGCTCGTCCCGCCGCCCGATTTGCAGTTCATCCGGTAGACATCGCCGAGATCAGGGTCCGGACCGTCCCACGACGACCGACCGTTTGCACAGGCACTCGGCATGTCCAGTCCGTTCAGATTGGCCGGATACCCGTAGGTGTAGATCGACACCCCGAAGTTCGGCCCCCCGCCGAAGTGAGGCCAGTAGTAGCCGACCTCGTCGTGCAGCGAGGTGCCGTTCCACGAGCCATCCGGGTCGTACATCCCGCCGAGCTCGAGGAAGGCGATGTCGTCGCCGGTGAGGTCGGATCCGACGATCGCGAAGTCGTCGACGTGGAACGCTCCCTGGTACAGCCCGGGACGACGCTCGTCGAAGTCGGCGGAGAACCACATCTGGTCGGAGGTTCCGTCGAGGACGCGTTCCTGGATGCAATGCCCGGCCGTGATCGCGAGGTTGTCGACCGCACTGGGACCTTCCTCCTCGCCCTTGATGGAGGCCGCGGTACAGAACCCGTTGATCGATCCGGGCACTCGCAGCGACCCGATCCTCGACGACATGTACGTGTAGTGGGACAGCTCGCCATCGTGAGCGGAGGCCAGTTCGTAGTACGGCGTGCTCTCGAATCGATACGCCTGGTTGTAGTTGTTCGAGTTGTCGTCGCGGCAGAGGTAGGTGATGGCCGGCGCCCCCGAGCCCATCGACTGGGCAACGTCGACGCACAGCCGCGTGATGAGCTGAGCAGACGCATCCTCACGGATCGCAGGTCGGATCATGAACGCATCGGCACCCGCCCCGAGCTCGATCTCGTGTGTCTTCATGAGTGTGAACAGCTCGCGTCGATCGGCTTCGTTGGTCGTCGAACACGTGTGGACGACGATTTTGTTGAACTGTCCGAAGTTGTCGTTCTGTCGCCGCAGGCACTGATCGCTCCACATCGATCGCACCCGGTAGATCTCCTTGTCCAGGTGCTCGACCCCCCAGTCCTGGTTCGGGTTGCCGTGACAGTGGTGAACGGTGATCTGCGTGTTGTTCGGGGGGTAGGTGGTCGATGGCCAGACTCCCGAGGGATTGGGAGCGTCGAGACAGAGATTCTGATTGTGGAGTGGGCGAAGCTCTCCGACGATCTCGGTGAATGCGGCGCGAGCGCTCGGGGCATTCGAGGATGGTCCGAAGGCCGGCGAAGCGGCCACCGCGAGCACCAACACCAAAGCAGATAATGTACGACGGATCCCACGCATGCGAGGAGAGTCGCACGGAGTTGCCAGGGCGTCAATCATCAATTTGAGTCATTTCAGGTGACGCCGTCGTCCCGATCCGAGCCACTCGGAGGAGTCATCCCGGACGACACAACGTATTCGACGTCGCGTCGATACCACGCACTTGCTCAAGTTGTGCCGGTTCATTGCCGCTTCGGACACCCGCAGCCCGTTGAGGCCGAGCAGCACCGCGAGCGCTCCATGGGCATGATCGAATCCGTCAGCAGTGAACAAGAAACCGGCGGATCGCTATCCGAGTGAGACCTTCGTCCTCGCCTGCCAAGCGGCGAGCCAGATCGAACCGATCTCGTCGACGGACGACGATGAAACCCAGCGGTTCTACCGTGAGCTCTGCTCCGCCCTCGACATTCCGGATCCGATGACGCTCACGTCGCTGGCGCTCGAGAAGGCGCCGAGGATCCTCGACAACACGCCGAACGTGGACGACGCGTGGTTGGCTTCGGCCGTCCGAGTGCACGCCGGCGCGCTCCATCAGCGCATGGAGCGAATTGAGAGGTATCCGGTGTGCCTGCTCGGGACGAACGGCATCCTCGACGTCATCCGCAGTTCTACGCCCACGTAAGCCTGTTCGGACTCGAGCCCCTGCGACCGGCGATGTTCTCTGCACAGAACATGGACGTGCTCACGATGCACGACTTGATGAGGCAGGCGCTCGCGCAGCGAAACCTGGATTGCCTCCTCAGGGCCGGCAGCCCGTTCGCATGCCCAAAGGCACTAGGCGACGGGACAACGCTGTGCGTGTGGGAGCACGGCGAATGCACCGTCGACCTCTTCGAGCGGGCGGCCGGCCTCCGACCGGCACAATCCGGTCCGGGCTGACCGACACTTCGCAGGCTCGATTGTTCGCTGCGAGGACCGAGCGCTGTCACGAATCGTCTGCGTGAGTGATAGTCAGGTTTAGCCGGACATGAGGCCGAGGACGTCGCGGCTTCACGTACGGTCCGGGTTCCGGCATTCTCGCGGCCAGAGACCATCCCATATCGCGCACTCGCCAACCGACGAGACGCGTCCCTCAAGTGCCGGTCGGGGGCACTCATATCGACATCGCGTCAGTTCTCGCACAGCTAGCGGTACGGCACTTTCGATCGGTCAGCGTTCACCTGCCACCCGGCTCATAATTCCGCGCGAGAACGCTCCGGTAGGTCCCGCTCAGCTCACAGGCCGCGTCCCGCGTTCGTACGTGCCCTGCGGAGGGCTGCAAGTCGTCGTGCCGCCGCCGTGGCCTGAGCGGTCGTGTCTTGTGACCGGCCGTCGGTGGCCTCATCGCGTAGCCGTCGGCGTCGGGCGAGCGCTGTTGTTCCAGCGCCTTCACGTTGGAGCGAAGCGGTCACGGCGTCGGCTGGCGACCACTCGACGACCGGGATGCTCCGGCCGTGATGTTCGGCATCGAACGCCGGCGGGTGGCCGTGTACGTGATTGACAATCCGACCACGTGTCGCTCCGACGTAGAGCTGTTTCGCGTCGGTGTGTTCGGAGAGGATGAGGTGCGCTTCGTCGACGGTTGCACCTTGGGCTCGGTGAACCGTGGATGCGTAGTCGACGCTCACATGGCCCGCCTCGACGTACTCGGCCGGCAGCGCTTGGCGATCACCGGTGTCTCGATGCTCGAGGTAGAGCTCGTCTCTCGTACCGGCGAGCACAGCCCACCGGTCGCCGTTGCGCACCCACTGCTCATCGTCCGGCCCGTGGGTGAGGCGGCGGTCGTTGGCTCGGGTCACGACCGGCTGACCAATGTAGAAGCGATGTCTTCCGATGTTGACCTCGTCTGCTGCACCGAGCCAGCCGGCAGCGAGTACCCGATCGGTCATGGTCTCGTTGATCAGGTCGACGACCCGGTTGGTCGATGCCATCACCAGAACGTCGCGGCCCTCCACAATGCCGACGAACGCCGCATCGACAACGGCGTCGACCGCGGCCTGTTCGTCGGGGTGGCCGTGAAGACGATCGTGGCGTTCATACATTGCGATCGCTGTGGCATCGCCGTCGCGAAGCAGCAGTGACGCGTCGGCTTCCCACTGATGGTCGAAGCGGTGGAGTGTGTCGAGTTCGGCCGTGAGCACGTCGGGGTGCTCGACGAGTTCGGCGAACATGCCGCCAGCATCGACGGGGTCGAGCTGACGATGGTCTCCGGCCAGGATCGTTCGCCATTGGTTGCGCAGGGCGATCTGGGCGTACGTGTGCAGGAGTCGGGTGTCGACCATTCCGGCTTCGTCGATGATCACGACCGACCCGGGCGGCAACGCCCAGTGCGGTTCCGGGGCCTGGCGGCGTTCGATCCATTTCGTGCTGTGCTCGTAGACGAGTTTGTGGAGCGTGTCCGCTGATGTTCCGGCCCCGTCGGCGAGCTGCTGGGCCGATGACGCAGATGGTCCGACACCAAAGACTGCTACCTCGGCGTGTCGCCACGAGTCGACAGCGGCGGCGAGCATCCGAGTCTTGCCCGCACCGGCAGGGCCGACGACCGTCACGACCGGACGCGTCGTGCCCAGGATCATCGCGACTGCGTCAACTTGGCTTGCGTCGAGACCCGCCAACCCGTCAGGGACAGGGTCGCGTCGTTGATGGCGCGCCATCGCCGGGGTCGTCGCCCAGCCGACGAGTTCGATCTCACGACGAAGGTGACGGGTCGTCGTGTACCGCACCGCCGACGGCGCCAGCCCGACCGGTCGCCCATCGGACACACGAACCACATCACCCGGCTCGACTACCGGACACAAGTCGACGACACCGGCCGATGCCATCGCCTCACGCCGTACCTCCTCGATCGTGTCGGAAATCGTGGCCGGGTCCGGGCCGGTCGTGCGCGCTGCGACCTGTTCGATCAACTGCGACTCCGACCACTCCGCATGTCGCGTCTCAACAGCTTCGAGCACCTCGTCGACGGTCGGACGCACGATCACCGCAGGTGAGGGCACATTTCCGAGTGCCGACGCCATCATCCGATCGACATCGACCAGCCGGGCCGCACGAACCCGCCACCCCGCCCGCAGGGTTGCCGTCGGGAGACCGGCCTCATCGGGTTTGGCAGGTCGTGTCGCCAGCGTGATCGTTTTGTGCGCCTTGCCAACCTCGGCCGGGGTCGGCTTGCGACCCTCTCGCTCGACGAAGCCAGTCGTCCAGACGACAAGCTCCGTCTCGATGTCGACACTGCGCGTTGAGAACTCGGCCAGCACGCCCTGATCGATGCCGACGATGTCGGCCTGACCGTTCGCATCGACCTCTCCGAACTCGACACCCAACGATGCACACAGCCCCGCCCGCAAGAACGTCTGGTACTCGACACCAGCAGCTTTCGCGTTCCGATACAACCCACGCGCATCGAGAGTCCGCCACCCACCGTCGAACTTCGTTCGCACCGCGTTGGAGATCAACACATGGTCATGGAGTTGCGGATCCAGTGCCCGGCTTGTGCGATGCCGATACCGGATGCCGAACACACCGTCGGTGTCGACGACCGCTGCCCCAGCGTGACCCGTTCGGGTGTACGCGATACGTGGTGACACCGACGCGACCGCCTGCTCGACCGCCGCGGTGTGCGCTGCCTCGACGGCGGCCGCAACATCGGGATCGCCGAGGGCGTGCAGCACGCTGACCGACTTCGGCGCAGAGAACGTCAGATCGAACGCCGTCACCGACCGCTCGGTCACCGTGGTCTTTCCAAGCTGTGTTCCGTCAGGACCGCACTTCGCTTCCAACAACAACCCGGCGTCAACGGCAGTCGCCAGACTTCCGGCGACAGCACCCACCAAATCGCTTCGACCGATCCAGCGACCCGGCGCGTCGCCGTCACCTGCGTAGTAGTCCTCGACTCCAGCCACGACAGCGGACCGGTAGTAGCCGGCGTTCCCCGGGCCGACCTTGCCCACCGTCAGCATGACCCGACCCGCGCACGATCACCCTGGTGCAAATGTCTGAACTGCCCCCCACCGCCAACTCCACGAGCGACCACCCCACCCGCCGACCGCCCGACGACACGAGAGGGCACCACCCGAGCCGCGGCCTCGAGCCAACGGCAACCAGGAACCGAAGCGGCCCGAACGACAAGAACCCGAGCGGGCGCAAACCACGACCGCCAACCTCGAAAGGCAAGCACCGACGCGCGACCGGGCCCGACGACGCCCAGCGGCTCTGGCCGATCGAGTCTCGTGCGCCATACCGACGACGCTGCACAACGAACACAGAAGCGCCGGGTCGGCAGACGGTGGAATCCCACTGCCGAGGTAGAGGCGGCCTTCTCGGCGAAACGGGACAAGATCCGATCGATCCACCGCTCACGCCCTGCCGGCGATTGTCGCCCGCTGACGATCGGCTCGGCGCGCACGACGGTTCACCCGATCGTGTCTGCCGCCTCGTTCACATCGTGTTCGGTGCGGTTCCGTGCGCCGATGTCCTCCATCGTTCGCGCCGGCGCCTTTACCGGTACATGACGACAACATCGGCAATCACCGACAACACCACCCGCCATCACCCAACGCGTCCGCTTCTGGTCGACGTCGCTCAGGCCGCCGCCATCCTCGCGATCAGCCGATCTTCGATCTACCAACTCGTCTGGAACGAACAGCTCACCCCGATCCGGATCGGCCGCAGCGTGCGCTTCTCAATCGAGCACCTCGAGCAGTTCGTGGCCGACCGCATTGCCGACGGCAGTGCGCCGAATGACAACGCACCTGACTGAGTCGCGGCTTTCGCCGACCGGACCGATCTACCATGACCTCGTGGGGTACAGCAGCGACGATCGGCATGCCGACGAGGTTGTATCGCCCGCCGAGCGGCTCTGGGCCACAGAGATCGAGCGGCGCGCACGCGGCGCGTGCTCGCCACGGAGTCGCGAGGCGAACCGTGGGCAGCCGTTCGGCAGCGCATCGAGCACAAGCTCTCGGCCAAGTGATCGATCCCCGCACTGGACCGTCGTCCTCGCCGCTGCAACCGCTGCACAGTTCAATCGGGTTCGAAAGCACTTCGAAGGTCCGATCGCCGACCCGAGCTATCGGCCCCGGAATCGCTGACGTACCATGAATGACATGGACAGCGATCGCTACGACCTGTGGTACGACGCCACCTCGGTCGGCGCCGATCTCGTCGTGGAGACGTGGATCAGCCACAGCCCCGAGCGTCCGACGCCACGTTCAATTTGGAGCCGGGCGACTGGGTGACCGTCGGCGACGATGAGGAGCCACCGATTCGGGGACGGATCACCCGTCGGGACGCCAACAAGGTCTGGGTCCAACTCGAACTGGGCCTCAGCGCAACGAATGCCGCGTCCCAAGCAGCCGGACACGGCTGACGTCTGATTCCCCGAACGGAACCAACGCAGTTCCGTTGCTCCGCAGGTTGCTCCGCACGACGAGCCAGCCGAACGGAACGAATCGGTCTACCAGGGGCTTTGAGGCTCGGCGCTCACCTCACCCGGATTCCCCCCAGCTCCACGACGCCCTCATGGGCATCTACCAGGGGTTTTGTGGGGGTAGAGGTTCAAGGACAAGGTGGACCTTCGTCACCGTCGACCCGATGACCAGGGGAAATGCAGTGGGAAGTGGCCGGGGGTGTCCACCCCCCCCCAGCATCAAGGCGGTACGCACATCACACCAGCTCAGCGCAGGTGGCGCCAAGCCCCAGAGATGCGAGGGCGGGAAAAGGGCGGATGCCGACACGGATCGCGATTACGTGGCACTGCAGTGGGCCGCAGTCGAGCGGTCGGTCGACGCCGGGGCCTCGAGTTACGGCGCTCACGTTTATGGGCGGTCGGCGTCGTTCGGCCAGCGATCGCAGTGCCGGAACTGCTCGGCTTGAGGTCACTGTCGGCTGTGTCGTTATGCGTGGTTGTTCGGGCGGTCGTGGTTCAGGAGTCGATGAGATCGAGCCCGGTTCCGAGTGATCCACACTGCAAGGCCGCATCTTCTGACGACCTACGATTCCCCACACCAATGACCAGCCAGACCAGTTACACCAAGTTCCTGACAGACCCCCCCCCGACGACTACGTCCAGAGTCGAACTCTGCGGGTCGCGCTGCCCGACGGGCCCCGTCGTGAGTTCTGGCCTCGTGGTGGGCACAGTTGGCCTTGGCGCCGGCCGATCGAAGGCTCAGATTGTCGCCTTCGCGTCATCCACCCCAGGCAACCAGTCGACGTCCTGACAGGCGCGGACCGACGCTGGACACGACGTGGCGATGGCGGAAGAGGCCATCGTCCCTCCCGCGTATCATGGTCATCGTTGCCATGTGCTCCGCTTGCGCTGACGACATCTCCGAGACGACAGGGGTCCACGACGATGAACGACGAGCAACGATCGGGGGTCGGGTTCTTCCGTGGCCTACTGGCGGTTCTGCGCGGAACGGCCCATGCGCTCGGCATGCTGCTCAGCCTGTTGGGACGCGGCCTCGCGGCGGTCACGCGTCGCTCACGGCACAAGACGGGTGACGGAAGTCCGCAGGATTGAGGCGTGGCTACCCCGGACGAGATCACGCTGACAACGCCTGGCCCTCCATGGCGGTCGGCACGATCTCCTGCTCGTGCGAACGGCAAGTGGACGACGTGCCCAACGGCATCGCTAGCCCAGAGGCCGGAGCGGGTCGCCAGCGAAGCGGCGGTCGTACGCTCGACGGACGTCGTCGAGATCGGCTGGCAACACGTTGGCTGCCTCGCACCCGGCGACGACGAGACGTGCTTGTTCGACGAGGACCGCGGTGCGTGACGAGAGTCCCGTCGCGTCGAGTCCTTCCCGGAGGAGATGCAGAGCCTCCAAGAGGTAGATGCAAACGGTCGGCTGTGTGGCTGCGGCGCGCCGGAGCTCACCGAACGCGAGGCGAACCAGATGGTCACCGTTGGGTTGCTCGACGAGCACTACTCGGCGATCTCGCTCGTCGCTCATCTCCCGGGTCGGCGGATCGCGTCGGAGCAACTCGGCGAGTACGGCCGCGATGTGGAAGATCGAGTCCTGTGCCGTGGTCGGATCGTTGATCCCCGTCGACAGCGCCTTGAGACCGACGTCGGCCATCTGGCGGAGCCCGAACGAGATGTCCTGCTGCATCGAGCGGGTGTTCCCTGTCGAGACGGCGCCGAGCATCGCTCGCTCGGTCGCTTCGATGTCGTCGGGCACCACCGACAGAGCGCACAGCGGCGCCCCGGGGATCGCGTATCGGCCCGGATAGGTGAGCACCCAGGCGATGGTCTCATCGGGGAGACTGGCGAGGAGTGCGTCGGTATCGATCTGCTGGACCCATCCGGTGCGGTCGAACCGGACGACGTGCGCCGGATGATCCGGAGCGGCGATCGGCTCCGGGGATGGCTGGTCGGACTCGGCGACGTTCCATTCGCGACGGGCATGGGCGGTTGCTTCGTCCTCGACCCGGTCGAGGATCTGGCTGACGTCCATGGAGTGGGCACTGTGGTTCAAGAACGCAGCGATCGAGATGATCGTGGCGATCCCGAGCACGACCGCCACGGCGACCGAGAGATTCGGGACGACGGCATCCCCGCCGGACTCGACCGACGATCGCACTGATCGGAGCACGACCAGGCAGTAGGTGAAGGTCCCCATGACCAGTCCCATGACTCGCTTGTTGAACGGATCTCGGAACAAGGTGTGCACCACCCGGGGCGAGAACTGACTCGACGCCTGCTGGATGATGAGCAGCGAAATCGAGAACGCGATCGCAGCGAACGTCATCGTCGCCCCTGCGACGGTGCTCAGCACCGCGCGTGCGCTGTCGACCGTCGAGGTGACCCCGAGTGGCAGATCGGCACCCCGTACATCGAGTCGGCTGTCGATCCAGATCGTGGCGACTGCGCCGACGATACTGGTGAGGACCCCTACCACCGGGACGAAGAACAGACTCACCCGAATCCGTTCCATCAGCGAGCTCAGCCGGAGGCGCATCCACCCAGTCTGACCCCGCCGTCACCACGGTTCAGGGAGCCTCCTGCAACGTTGGTCAGCTGGTGGAGGGGCCGTCGACGTGCACCACCGGTGGCCTCGTCTCTGTCGGCTTCGGAACGAACCATCGTGCCGCGACTACGTCGGTCGACGAATGAGCGATGATCGAGGCGACGACGACCAACGCCACGAGGTGGAACAGTTCGTTGCGAGCAGCCACATCCGAGTGGAGGATCAACAGCCCGTACACGACCGAGGCGAAACCCTTGGGCCCGAACCACGCGGCCACGATTCGTTCACGAACTTGCAGCTTGCTGCCGAGCAACGCCGAGGTCAGTGATATCGGGCGGGCTGCGAACAAGGCGACCGCGGCGAACACATAGCCCGTCGCTGGGATCTCGCCGAGAAGCGGGGCGAGATCAGTGCGCGGCAGATCCGAGATACGGTCGGCACGCTGCAGCGAGCGCTCGCCGGCGGCGAGTTCGACCGAGAGGCCGTCGCCAGATGCCACGCGGTGCTCTGTGAAGCAGTCGAGACTGCCCGGCCACCCGTGGAAGGCTGGCTCCGCCAGTACATGACGGCCTTCGGTGACCACTCGCCGACGACGCTGCGCGCAGCCGTGGACACCCTCGCGATCGAGTTCAAGCTCGCGCAGCAGGCAAGCATGGAGCCGACCTTCGAGCAAGGAACCCTGTTCTGAACGATCGACACCGACGCTGTCTGGCGGGCACGCTCCTGGGGCGCTCGAGTCGCGGCCGGTTGAACACGCAAGATGCGCGACCTCGCGGCAGTATGCGATCGACCGGAGCGATGATCGCGACCGTCGCTTCACGTCACGGGCCCTGCTCGCGATCGAGGAACAACTCGTGCGTCAGCTCGGCAACGGAGTGGGCGCCGGTGTCGGGGTGCTCGACCGGAGTGCGGTGGAGGCGGCGATCGCCCGGTCGACGCTTGGGGCCGATCAGGCCGTCGCGATCCGGTTGCTGGCATCGGCTGGTGACCGGGTGGCGGTGATGGTGGGGCGGGCCGGGACGGGCAAGACGCACACGCTCGGAACGCTGCGCCCGCTGTACGAGGACGCCGGACATTCGGTGATCGGGTTGGCGCCGTCGGCACGTGCTGCCCGTGAGCTGGAGTCAGGTTCGGGGATCGGGTCGGTCACGATCGCCCGGCATCTCGTCGAGCATCGTGAGATCGAGGCCGGAACGGTGGTCGTGGTCGATGAGGCCGGGATGGCGGCGGTCCGCGATCTCGCCCGTGTCGTGGATCAGGTGACACGGGTTGGGGCGAAGTTGGTGCTGGTCGGTGACCACCACCAACTCCCCGAGGTCGCCGCCGGCGGCGCGTTCAGAGCGGCGCTCGACGTGCTCGGTGGCCGGGTCGCTGAGCTGACGATCAACCGGCGACAACATCAGCCATGGGAGCAGGCGGCGCTCGACCAGCTCCGCCACGGCGACGTCACGGCCGCGTTCGCTGCATACCGAGACCACGGCCGCGTCGTGCTGCGCGACAACCGCGGCGACCTGCGAGTTCGGGCGATCGCCGATTGGGATGCCCTGCGCCAGACCGGTGTGACGCTGATGCTCGCCGGCACCCGCGCCGAGGCCCGCCAACTCAACAGCGTCGCTCGACAACTCCTCGCCGACCGCGGCGAGCTCGACGTCGACCGTGCAGTCGATATCGGGGGACGGTCGTTCGCCCCGGGTGAGCACGTGATCCTGCGGCGCAACCATCCCGACCAGCGTCTTGCCGACGGCACGACGTTCGGTGTTGACAACGGGATGCGCGGCCGACTCACACGCATCGACTCCGTCGGGCTGCAGGTGACGCTCACAACGGGCGAGCGGATCGTGCTCGACCGCGACTACGCCGAGCAAGGGTGGCTGGACTACGGCTACGCGTCAACGGTCCACAGCGTGCAAGGCGTCACCTGTGATCACGTGCTGGTGGTCGGGCCGGCCGGCCTGTATCGCGAGGGCATCTACGTGGCGTTGTCGCGGGCGCGACTGTCGGCATGGATCTACGCGACCACCGCACAGGCCATCGACCTCGAGCCACGGCACGACTCCGGCGCCTGTCAACCTTCTTGAGGCAGGTTTGTTTGGGAATCAGTGAGTCGTGGGTTCCTCCTCGTTGGGCTTGTTGATCCAGACCGCGTCGGGCAGCGGTGGCGGTGACGGCGGTCGTTTGACGAAGCGCTTGGGATGGAGTTGGTAGGCGCCGTCGAGCACGATCTGACGTTTCTCGCGGACGGCGTGGGCGTGGCCGTGGTGGACGTCGAAGGGGGTGTGGAGCCCGATCCCGGAGTGGCGGTGCTCGAGGTTGTACCAGGCGAAGAACTGCTCGCAGTGCTGGGCGGCGTGGGTGAACGATCCGAACCGGTCGGGGAACTCTGGCCGGTACTTCAACGTGCGGAAGTGAGCTTCGCTGAACGGGTTGTCGTTGGAGCAGTGGGGTCGGCTGTGGCTCTTGGTGACGCCGAGCTCGGCGAGCATGAACGCGACCGGCTTGGCGATCATCGGCGACCCGCGGTCGGAGTGGATGTAGAGCTGCCCGGCGGGGATGTTCTGCTTGCGGATCGTCTCGGCCAGCAGCGCTTTGGCGTTGGTGTGGTTCTCGGCGCTGGCCAGCATCCAGCCCGGCACGTACCGCGAGAAGATGTCGATGATCACGTACAGGTAGAACCACGACCACTTCGCCGCCCCACCCAACCTCGTGATGTCCCACGACCACACGCGGCGGCGGCGGCGCCTGGACAGATCGTCCGTGTGATCGCTGCCATCCATTCGAGGGTCGCGGCCTCGCCATGTGTCCCTTCGGCGGCGATGCGGTGGGCGGTGTCATCGAGGAACCGCTCCAGATCGGGTTGATCGATCGAGATGAAGGTCGCGTGGCCCGGCGTCGTGGTGCCCGTCGTGGGGGTGGTGGTGGTGAGGAACGTCGTGTTTGTCATGTCTGTAGATTCCACCGCCGTCGTGTGACGGGCCGTGTGACGAGACGGGCGATCGGAAGACGTCGGAACATCTGGGGTCAGTCCGTATCTACATCGCTCACGGCATGAGCGACGGCAGATGGCTCGAGGTCCGCCTCGACGCCCGCTCGGCCATCACGCCTTCGAGCAGCCCGCGCGAAGCTGTCATACTCTGCTGCTCGGCACTAGGGCCGATCGAGAGGGGGCCGAGATGGCGACGAACAAGGAGATCGTGGAAGGTGTCTACGCGAGCTTTGCACAAGGTGACGTGCCGGCCGTCCTGGGCGCCATGGCAGAGGACATCCAGTGGGCCGAAGCCGACGGATTCCCGCTCGCCGGGACGTACGTCGGCCCCCAAGCGGTGCTTGAAGGAGTGTTCATGCGGCTCGGAGAGATCGGCGATGAATTCGCCGCAGTTCCCGACCAGATTGTCGCTGAGGGGGACACTGTCGTGGCGCTCGGCAACTACAGCTGGAAGCAGAAGGGCTCCGGAGCGCCCGCCGTGGTAAAGATGGCCCACGTGTGGACCGTTACCGATGGCAAGCTTGCGACGTTCCAACAGCACGTCGACACCGTCAGGGTTCGAGAACTCAGCTGACATCGCTCGGCCGAGGACGCGCTGTCTCAGTTGGTCGGCATTCGATCGGTTTCGTAGGCCCACATTGCCAGCTCGACGCGGTTGCGAGCGCCGAGTTTGCTCATGAGGCTGGCGAGGTGGGTCTTCACGGTGCTGAGGCTGATATGGAGGTCATCGGCGATCTCTGCGTTGGTGCGGCCGCGGGCGACGGTGACGAGCACCTCTTCCTCCCGCTCGGTGAGAGGGTCGATCGGCTGCGCCGCCTGCTCCCTGGTGGACGCGCCGAGTTCGGAGAACGCCGACAGCAACCGCGCCGTGACGCTCGGAGCGATGAGCGCGTCGCCGGCGGCGGCGGAGCGCACCGCCTGAGCGAGTAGCTCGGGACCGGCGTCTTTGAGGAGGAATCCGCGGGCTCCCGCCTTGAGCGCACCGTGGACGTATTCGTCCATGTCGAACGTGGTGATGACGACGACGGCCAGTGGGTCTGCGACGTCTGGTCCCGCGAGTCGGCGGGTGACCTCGATTCCGTCGTACTCGGGCATCCGGATGTCGAAGAGGCACACGTCGGGACGAAAGCGGCGAGCGAGCTCGAGGGCGTCGCGTCCGTCGACTGCCTCGCCCACGACCTCGATGTCGGGCTGGGCGTCGAGGATCATGCGCAGTCCGGTGCGCACGATGTCCTGGTCGTCGGCGATCAGGACCCGGATGGTCATCTGGTCGCCGCTTGACGGGGCAATGTGGCCTCGACGGTCCAGCCGCCGCTGGCGCTCGGACCGGCGTCGAATGTGCCGCCGAGGAGCTTGGCCCGCTCGGCCATGCCGATGAGCCCGAACCCCGATGCGGCGGGCGTCGATGCGCCGCCGCCCTCTCCGTCGTCGACGACCGTGAGCCGAACGAGGTCCTCGCCGCCGTCGACACGCACCTGCACCTCCGACGCTCGTCGAGCGTGACGGAGGGCGTTGGTGACCGCTTCCTGTGCGAGGCGAAAACAGGCGGCGTCGACCGACGGACGGAGTTCATCGACCTCGCCGGCGAAGGTCACCCTCACTCGGGGTCCCGATCCCTCGCCGAGACGCTCGAGCCGGCACAGGTCGCGCACGCCTTGCTGCGGCCGGAGATCGGCCTGATCGCCTCGGCGTAGGGAGCCGACCATCGATCGCATCTCCTCGAGGGCGCGGCTCGCCTCTTGCTCGATCACCCACAGCGCTTCGACCGCAGCCTCGGGCCGGGTGGCAGCAACGACCCGACCGGCCTGGGCCTGAACGGCGATGGCGGAGACGTGGTGGGCGACGGTGTCGTGGAGCTCGCGCGCCAGCTCCTCTCGCTCACGCGACCGCACACCGGCGATCTCCTCGGTCCGCAGCTCGCTCGCGTATCGAACGGCGAACCCGACGGCGCAGGCGAGCAGGAGCACGACGGCACCGCCGACGATGTCACCGACTGGATCGCCGGCAACTGCAGTGAGGACGACCGGGACCGACATGACGAGGAGACCGACGCCGACCTCCCGTCCCGAAGCCCAACGCGCGAGTGCGTACGGCAGCACGAGCAGGAAGACGGCGGTGTTGAGCCCTTCCCACTCCACGCCTCGCACGAGCGACACCACTTCGACGGCACTCATCGTCCCGAACGCGAGAGCGACGACCAACAAGGGATGAACGCGGCGCCACGGCAACAGGCACGCGGCGCCGACGGTCACGACCAGCGAGGCACCGATCCACACCAGTTGATCCCTGGCCAACGTCTCGATCGTTGCTGCCCCCACCGCGACCGCCACGAGCAACCAGTCGCGCCGAGCCGGTCCAGGCGGATCTGCCGCCCGTGGTACCGACCAGTACGGACGGCTCGTGTCCAAGACCACGGGGGCAAGCGTACGGAATCCGAGCGTCGAGCGGATCGGCCGAAAGAACGATCTACGGACCGGCCGATCAGACGGTGTGCAAGTGGCCGGACTCCTGATGTGCCGCCGGCGCAGGATCGGGAGGATGGGGGCCATGCCGACCTCTCCGCTCGAACGCAATCCTGTCACGCCACCATCCGTCGGCACGGGACAAGGTGGCGCGCGGAGGCATGGCAACGACGCTGCGCTCGGACGTCGCGGTGGCTGGTGCTTCGATCACTCCCGGACCACCCTCGGGCTCTGGGCTGCGCTCCTGGTCGTGGTCTTCATTGCCGCTGGTGTCGTGGGCAATGCGTTCGGAAGCGGGTCGACGATTCCGGTCTCCGACAGCGCCGCCGGGTTCGCGGTGCTCGAGGAGGGAGCACCGCTGCCTGCCGATCTCACCATCAACAACGAACAGGAATGGACATTCAGATCATGATCACCGTCTCAGGACTCACGAAGCACTACGGCGACCGCATCGCCGTCCACGAGATGAGCTTCGATGTCGCGGCCGGACGGGTCACCGGATTCGTCGGCCCGAACGGCGCCGGAAAGTCGACGACGATGCGGATGATGGTCGGGCTCACGCGTCCCGACCACGGCGACGTCCGCTATCACGGCGTTCCGTACACGCGACTTCTGCGGCCCGCACGCATCGTCGGCTCGGTGCTCGATACACGCTGCATGCACCCCGGCCGGACAGCCAGGAACCATCTCCGGGCGACCGCAGCGCTCAGCGCGATTCCCGCGGATCGAATCGACGAGATCCTCCGCGAGGTCGGACTCGAGTACGCGGCGGACCAACGCGCCGGCAGCTTCTCGCTCGGCATGCGCCAACGCCTCGCCCTCGCCGGCGCCCTGCTGGGAGAGCCCGAGGTGCTGTTGCTCGACGAACCGTCCAACGGCCTCGACCCCGATGGCATTCGCTGGTTGCGGAACTCCCTGAGCGCCTTCGCGGCACGGGGCGGCACGGTCTTCGTGTCGAGTCACCTGATCGGTGAACTCGAGATGTTCGCCGACGACCTGATCGTCGTCGGCGGGGGAAAGCTCCTCGCCGCTGAATCCGTTTCCAGCACGCTCGCCCGTGGACGTTCGACCGTCGTCGTCCGGACACCCCAGGCGGCCGAGCTCGCCAGCCTCCTGCATCGCAGCGACATCGAGTTCAGCATCTCCCACGACCGACTGTCGATTCACGGCGCGACCACGGCGACGGTGTCCCAGCTCGCCTTCGATCATCAGATTCGGGTCGTCGAGATCACCGAGACCTCGCGCTCCCTCGAAGAGATCCTGCTCGAGATGACGAGCTCCGTCACCGAGTTCGCCTCGGTCTGAACCGCCGAGCGCATCTCACCCACCGCATCTCCACCCACCGCATCCATCCGCCGCCACCCATGTCACTGCCACGACGAAGGAACCCATCCCCATGACCATCATCACCCACCCCACTGCGTCGGCCTCGGTCGCGCAAGCATCGCCCACCGTCCGGGTCCTCCAGCGATCTCGTCGTGACGACACCGCCTCGATCCCGACCGCGCTGCACAGCGAATGGATCAAGGTGTCATCGCTTCGCTCGAACGTGACGATCCTCGCACTGACCCCTGTCATCGGCGTCGCGCTGTCGTGGATCCTGGCCACCTTCGTCAAGATCGATCCGGACACGGATCTCCCGTTCACGGTCGGTGAGACATTCATCTTCTCGACATGGCTCACCACCGTCCTCGCTGCGATCATGGGCACGCTGATGTTCACCTCCGAGGCTCAGCACGGAACCATGGCGGCCGCAGTTGCGGCGCAACCCGCCCGATGGGTGACCGTCGCGTCAAAGACGACCGTCTCGGCGAGCTTCGGACTGGCGATGGGGATCCTCGGGATGATCGGTGGTCTCAGTGGAGCCATCCTGGGCGGACTCGCGAAGGGCGACACGTCGGGGATGGCATCGACCGCGCTGTGGGGGCTCCTGCTCACCGCGCTCGCTCCCGTACTGGGCCTCGGTGTCGGCATGATCCTGCGCCACAGTGCCGCTGCGGTCTCGATTCTGCTCGTCTGGGCGTTCGTGCTGGAGAACATCGCCCGGACCCTCATTCCGGTGAGCACGGCCCGGTACTTGCCCTTCAGCGCGGCCACCGGAATCCTCGGCATCAGTTCGGCAACCGACACACCCGAGTCAATCGCTGCTGCCCTGACCCCGTTCCAGAATGGGTTGCTCTTCGGTGGCTACGCGTTCGCCCTCCTCGCGATCGGTACCACCCTCTTCTACCGACGCGACACGGACTGAGAACGCCGCGCCGGGCCACGAGTCACGGATCGTCGGGGTGTCGTCCACGGGCGCGCCGTCGTGTCGGCCTCTCGCCGCAGGTTGACCCGCATCGGTGCTCCTCCCGCCGGGCGGTTGACGACCATGCCGGCAGGCACCGGGACGTTCGCCGGAACGGGCGAGAGGTCGAGACGTTGCGCGAGCCGCGCGACGATCATCGTGACTTCCATCTGCGCCAGTGCAGGCGGACCAGGAAGCGGTCCGAGGGGATCGGTCAGTCCGGCGATGCTCCACGGACCTCGAACGTGAACGGAGCGTCCCGAGTCAGAAGCATCTCGAAGACGATGCCCGGACGGAGGCGATCGTCCGGCAGGCCGAGTGTCGCGACGACGGCCCTGCCGTCGGGTACGACACCGTCGAGGGTCACGACGTCGGCGATCGGCTGCCCCGTCCGCTGCGACAGCCCCGAGGCGAACACGTCCTCGATCTCCGGCGCGGCGGCCCGGGCGGCCGACTCGTCGGCGGTGACGTACACGACCGTGACGACGGCGTCCCCGTCCGCGAGACCCCATCCGACCGCGACCGTGTCGAACGGCGTGGTGATCACGGGCAGGGTCCCGCCGGCCGCGCCGTCGTCGGATGTCCCGACGCCCGCCCCGGAGAAGTTCTCGCGGACCAGCGCAGCGCTCAGGACCTCCCGTTCGTCCAGGATCCTGGCGGCGGTGGCCAATGCCTCGTCGCTGTCCAATCTCGCCGAGCCTGCATCGAGCCAGGCCGCGGCGGCATCCGTCGTACTGCTCAACAGGACGAGACCATCGTCGGACGCGACACGAAGTGGGGCCCCGAACGGGCGGGCCGCCGTCCGGCCTGCAGGGTCGATCTCGAAGTCGTCGCCGTCACCGATCGTGAAGACACCGCCGGAGACCTCGGGACCCGTCGGGGTGGGGAGATCGCCGGCGAGGACCGACATCGAGGTTCGTCCGGCGACCGATTCGATCGTGGCGTCGACGTCGGTGACGGCGAATCCGACCTCGTCCTCGAACCCGCCGAGGTCCCCGATGCTGTCCCTGAAGACCCGTGGCAGGGCGACGAACACCGGCGCGTCCCCGATGCCGGTCATCGGCGCCAGCCACTCACGTGCCCGGTTCCCGTCGGTCGAACCCGTGGGTCGACTCCTGCCCGTGGCCTCGCCCGCGGCGAGGAGGTCGGCGGCGTAGACCTCGATCCTGCCGTTATCGTCGGAGGCATGAGCCAGGGGGATCTGGCCGAGCGCACCGTTGATCGAGAATCCCTCACCGGACCCGAACGCCGCCGTGTCGTCTCCTCCGCAACCACCCGCCAGCAGCGAAACGATCACCCCGAGAACGCTGAGGCGCCGGGCACACGAAGCGGACATCATCCTCCAATCCCTCCGGGGACAGCAGTCGTCACGTGACGAATCTGCCACGAGAACCGAGCTCCGGCAACAGCGCTGCCCTCGAACGCCCATTCCTCCTTCTCATGTTCATCGTGGCTCTGGTTCGCTCGAGCGGCAGGGCAGAAGGGCCCGATCCGGTTCCGCGAGATCGGCGACGCGGAACGTGGTCCGACAGAGCGGGGTCGGAGCTGATGTCGGTGACCATGGTCGGATTCCCAGCCCCGCCGTCGTTGTGGCCTTGTGCCCTGGAGGCAACGACCGCCATCACCGATGATGGGCGTGGACGTGTCATGTCGTGTGAGCGACGACCGACAGGTACCCGGACGTGGCCTCCGGTCGTTCGGCATCGGAAGCGCGACTCGAGACCCAAGCGAGTACAACGATGAATGAGCGACAGAAGTTCGGTGGCATCGCTGCACTGATCCTTGCGGTGACGCTCGTGATCGGGCTCGCCATGTTCGCCACGCTCTTGTCCGATTACGCCACCGGGGACCAGGAGCCTGGTGAGTCCGTGGCCTTCATCGCTGACCACTACGCCACGATGTACGTCTGGAATCTGATCGTGATGGTCGCGTTCGGTGTCTTGCTCGTGCCGGTGGGTCTCGCGCTCCATGACCGGTTGAAAGAGGGATCGGGCGCTCTGGCCCAGATTGCGACCGCGCTCGCCTTGATCTGGGCTGGTCTGCTGATCGGCGCCGGCATGGTGACCCTCATCGACCTGGGAACCATCGCTGACCTTGCCGACTCCGACCCGGGTCGAGCCGAATCAGTGTGGATCTCGCTCGACTCGGTCGAGAGGGGGTTGGGCGGAACGATCGAGATCGTCGGTGGGCTCTGGGTCTTGCTGATCAGCTGGGCAGCCCTGCGCACTGGCGTGTTCCCGAAAGCGCTCAACTACATCGGCATCGTCATCAGCCTGTCGGCCTTCGCCACGATCGTGCCTGCGTTCGAGCTCGTCGGGGCAGTGTTCGGTCTCGGTCTCATCGTCTGGCTCGTCTGGCTGGGCGTGATCATGTACCGCAGTGGTCCGAGCGCACCAACCGAGACGAACGTCCAATCGGCGGTCAGCTCGCCAAGCGGGCGTGATGGTCATCAGGAGTCGGTCGGCTGACACCGATAGCTCGCGCACTCGGTCAGCTGGCGCAAACGAACCGTTGATCAGGGAGGAGTGCCAGATGTCCGACTCGAAGGTCGAGCCACGACTTCCTGTTCTGGTTCACGCATCTACTTCGAGGGCGGGTCGGCGTTTCGTTCACGATCCGACCTGCTCCCATCGTTGCCTCGTGAGCGACAACGGTCCTGACATGTCCGCGACCCACTCTGTTATCGTGTATCGTCGAATGACGATCAGAGAGGTCCGACATGGCGAGTGAAACCACCACCGGTTCCCCACCACAGGATGCAGTCGTCGCTCGACTGTCGTTGCTCGATCGGTTCCTGCCGGTGTGGATCGGATTGGCGATGGTCACCGGGATCGTGCTGGGCAAGGCGTTCACCGGCCTCGACGACACCCTCGATGCCGTCAAGATCGACACGGTGTCGCTGCCGATCGCGATCGGCTTGCTGGCGATGATGTACCCGGTGCTCGCCAAGGTGAAGTACCGCTCGATCGGCCACGTGGTCGAACGACGTTCGCTGGTGATGTCGCTCGTGTTGAACTGGCTGATCGGGCCGTTGCTGATGTTCACGCTCGCGTGGCTGCTGCTCCCCGACTTGCCCGAGTACCGCACCGGACTGATCATCGTCGGGCTGGCGCGCTGCATCGCGATGGTGCTCATCTGGAACGACCTCGCCTGCGGGAGCCGGGAGCTCGCCGCCGTCCTCGTCGCCATCAACTCGCTGTTCCAGATCGTCGCGTACTCGCTGCTGGGCTACTTCTATCTCGAGCTCCTGCCGGACTGGCTCGGGCTGGACTCCGACGGCATCGACATCACCGTGTGGGCGATCACCAAGTCGGTCCTCATCTTCCTCGGCATCCCACTGCTCGCCGGGTTCCTCACCCGGTACATCCTCGAACCTCGCAAGGGCACCGACTGGTACGAGGGAACGCTCCTTCCACGGATCGGCCCGATCGCGCTGTACGGGCTGCTGTTCACCATCGTCATCTTGTTCGCCCTCCAGGGCGACGCGATCACCGAGAATCCGTGGGACGTCGCCCGCATCGCCATTCCCCTCGTGGTGTACTTCGCGATCATGTGGACCGGTTCGTTCGCCGCCGGCCTCAAGATGGGCTTCCCGTATGACCGCAACGCCTCGATTGCGTTCACCGCTGCGGGCAACAACTTCGAGCTCGCGATCGCGGTCGCGATCGGCGTGTTCGGTGTGTCGTCCGGCCAAGCACTCGCCGGTGTTGTCGGGCCGCTCATCGAAGTCCCCGTGCTGGTCGGCCTGGTCTACGTGTCGCTGTGGGCCCGACGCCGTTACTACCCGAGCGACTTCACCGATGCCACACCCGTCACGCAAGGAGCACGACCATGACCGCAGCGTCGACCACCACCCCGGCGCAAACCTCACCGTCGACAGAGGAATGCAGCATGCCGACTCCGGTCGACACTCTCGTCCCACCACCCGACGACGAGACCCTCGCCACGATGGCCAAGGCGGTCGCCCATCCGGCCAGGTTGGCGATCCTGCAGTTGCTCACGCACCGCGAGACCTGCGCCACCGGCGACGTCGTCGCCGAACTCCCCCTTGCCCAGTCGACCGTGTCCGAACACCTCCGGATCCTGCGTGAAGCTGGGCTGATCCAAGGCGAGATCGAAGGGCCACGAACCCACTACTGCGTCAACGCCACCGGCCTTGCCATCCTCAAAGCCGGCATCAACGCCCTCTGACGGACGTCGCGCTCCAGCGTCAGTGCGTCGCTGCGTCCAGCAGTGACGGCTCGTAGTCCGGCGGGATCTCCAGGTCCAGCAGCTGCAGGATCGTCGCCGCGACATTGGCGAGGCCTGCGCTGGGCAGATCGTCGCGAAGGTGAACGGGGGACCCCGCGTAGTCGTGCACGGCGAACATGACGGGGTTGAGTGAATGGGCCGTGCGCAACAGTGGCGCGCCGTCGTCACCGATCAGCGGCTTGCCCCCGTCGTCGCGCTCGACCTTGTCGTCGGCGTTGCCGTGATCCGCAGTGACGAGCAGACATCCCGAAGCAGCTGCCACGGCATCCGCGATGCGACCGATCGCCAGGTCGACGCTCTCGACGGCGATCCGAGTCGCGGCGATGTCGGCGGTGTGACCGACCATGTCGCCGCCGGCGAAGTTCATCCTGATGAAGCCGAACTCGCCAGAGCGCACCGCCTCGATCGCGGCATCGGCAGTCTCGGCCGACTTCATCCAGGGCCGCTCGTTGAACGGCACAAGGTCGGACGTGATCTCGACGTAGGTCTCCAGTCGGTCGTCGAACTTGCTGGAGCGATTGCCGTTCCAGAAGTAGGTGATGTGCCCGAACTTCTGCGTCTCCGCGCCCGCCCATTGGCTGATCCCGGCCGATGCAATGATCTCGCTGACGGTCGTGTCGACCGACTCCGGGCCGACGAGGTACGACGCCGGCGTGTTCGTGTCACCGTCGTACAACGCCATCCCGGCGAAGTAGACGTCGGGGACGCGCTCCCGGTCGAACTTGTCGAACTCGGGTCCCGCTTCGAACGCCTGGGACAACTCGATGGCGCGGTCGCCCCGGAAGTTGAAGATGACCACGGCATCGCCGTCGACGATCGAGCCGACCGGCTGTTGCGAGTCGTCCACCACGGTGAATGCAGGGAGCAGCTGATCGCTGCGCACGCCCGTCGATCGACCCCACTCGAGGCCCGACATGAGGTCCGGCACCGGGTGGGCCGTGCCGAGGACGTGGGCTCGCCAACCCGCCTCGACGATGCGCCAGTCGGCGCCGTAACGGTCCATGGTCGTGACCATGCGCCCCCCGCCCGACGCGAACCGGATGTCAACGTTGGGGTGTTTGGCGAACTCGTCCTCGGTCCGTGCGATGTAGCGCTCTGCAGATGGATCAGGGACATCGCGTCCGTCGAAGAGCGCGTGGATTCTGATCGTGGAGATCTGGTCCTCGGCAGCTTGGCGCAAGATCTCGAACAGGTGGCTGATGTTGGAGTGAACGTTGCCGTCGGACAACAAACCGATCAGGTGGAGCGTTCCACCACCGGTGCCGCAGCGATCGACGATCTGTTGCCAAGCGTCCGACTTCCAGATCGAACCGGACGCAATGGCGTTGTCGATGCGCTTGGCGCCCTGATCGAAGATGCGTCCCGCACCGAGAATGTTGTGACCGACTTCGGAGTTGCCCATATCCGCGTCCGAGGGGAGCCCCACCGCGGTTCCGTGTGCCCTGAGTGTTCGACACGACTCGGACGCCAACCGGTCGAGATTCGGTGTGTTCGCGAGTGCGACTGCATCGAAGGCGTCGCCCTGGCCGACGCCGATGCCGTCCATGACGACCAGCACCAGTGGGCGGTTGCGTCCCAACTGACTTGCAGAACTCATGGTGTTGTCGTTTCCTCGCAGATGTGAGACTGCCACGTAACCGGGCGTCGGCTGGGCGGGACCGGTAGTCTACGGGCACAGCGGCGGGCTGACTGGCGCTCTCGGCGCGGGAGGGATGAGTGGCTGAAGGTCTCGACCAAGAGCACGCGCCGTGGTTGTACGACGGTCCGTCGTCGTGGAATTCGTTCTGGCGCGACGCACCCGATCTCACACCGCTGCTCGAGGGCGTAGAGCTGCCACCGCCGGGGGCAGCGACCTCGCTGGACGACATCGACCGGCCATGCGAGTACCAGGCATGCCTACGTTTCGATCGTCGACACGAAAACCTTCGAGCTGACGTCGGCCACCCTCGTGCAGGATCCGACCCGCTTCGCGGCCGTCGGCGACTTCCTCGCACGACTCGGCCTGACGCAGGATTTGCTCGACGTGCTCCAGGTTCGGGTCATGGAAGCTGGCCTGTGAGTTGCGACCCTTTCAGTGCTCGGCGACGGGGTCGGAAATCTGCTGGTCAGCCGCAGCAGCCGGCCGAAGAACCGGTGCTGCTGGACACGACGGTGTTGACGAGCTGTTCGGTGTCGCCGTGCTTGACGTACCACTCCCAGCGGTTCCCGTCGGGAGCGTGGACCCAGGTCTCGGTCTTCTCGGCGTAACAGCAGACGGTTTCGTCGACGCCGGTGGTCTCGAGTCCGGAGTCAGCGAGACGGGTTTCGGCGGCGACGACTTCGGCGGATGTCTCGGTCTCCACGCCGAGGTGGTTGATCGACCCAGCCGGCCCTGCACCTTCGAACAGCACGAGCTTGAGCGGCGGGTTCTCGATCGCGAAGTTCGCGTAGCCCGGCTTGATCTTGGCCGGTTCGGTACCGAACATCTTGGTGTAGAACTCGATCGCCTGATCGAGATCATCGACGTTGAGGGCGAGCTGCAGACGCATGGGTGGACTCCCGGGGTGAACGGATGGGTCGATCGGCGGACCGAACAACACTTTGACGTTGATCAATACGTTAGCAGCACACATCGAACCATGTCAATATGTAAGCGTGGGTTCCCCGAACGTGACGCCCGAGCCGTGTTGCACCCCCCTCCTGCGGTCGGTACTCGACGAGGAGCAGGCATCGGACCTGGCCGAGGTCCTGAAAGCGCTCGCCGACCCGGTGCGGTTGCGACTGGTGTCGATCATCGGGACCGCCGAGTCTGGCGAGGTGTGCGCGTGCGACCTGCCCGCTCTGGTCGAGCGCACACAACCGACCGTCAGCCATCACCTGTCGTTGCTGGTGCGAGCCGGAGTGCTCGAACGCGAGCAGCGCGGCAAATGGGCGTGGTTCAGCCTCCGTCGGGACCGACTGGCCGACGTAGGTGGCGCGTTGGTGAACACGGGGTGAACTTCCTCAGTCTCTATTGATTCAATATTGGCTGAACATCTAGGGTCCGTGTCATGGACCAGACGCACGATGTCGACTCGGTGGCCCGACGCGCCGCCGTCCACGCCGCGCTGGGCGAACCGGTCCGCCTGTCGATCGTCGAGGACCTCGCCGTCAGCGACCGCTCGCCGAAGGAGCTCTCCGCTCGATTCTCGATCCCGGCCAACCTGCTCGCCCATCATCTCGACGTCCTGGAAGATGTGGGACTGATCGAACGGTTCGTGTCAGCTGGCGATCGCCGGCGCCGATATGTCCGCCTCGTGCGAGCGCCGCTCGCCCAGCTCGGCGTTGCCACCGCACTGCCCACGGGCCAGGTGGTCTTCGTGTGCAGCCACAACTCGGCGCGCTCGCAGCTGGCAGCAGCGTTGTGGACTGCCCGGACCGGCACGCTGGCGACGTCCGCGGGTACGCATCCTGCCGATCGTGTCCATCCCGGGGCGGTCGCCGCAGCCTCGCGCGCAGGGTTGGATCTGAGTCGCGCCGAGCCCCGAGTGTTCGAGCTCGACGGACCTGCCGAGCTCGTCGTCACGGTGTGCGACCAGGCGCACGAGGAACTCGACCCCGAACCGGGGTGGTGGCACTGGTCGCTCCCCGATCCGGTCGAGGACGGCCACGCCGCGGCCTTCGACGCCGTGATCACCGAACTCGACGACCGCATCCGCGCCGTCGCTCACTGACGAGAAGGAACCACGATGACCGACGATCGAATCGAGCTGACGACCGAGGAGATCATGTTGATCCGCCAGGGTGCCGAGCGACTGCGCCACCATTTCAAGGGCACCTTCAACATCGAGACGATCGAGCGGTACATGCTCGACTCCCAGGAATTGCTGCATTCGAAGGCGAAGTTCACACAGTGGCTCCCACTGCTGATCGAGCGGCTCACCCGTGATCGGCTCCGGGCCCTGGAGCGGCTCGAGCTCGAAGCCAACGCCAAGCCGGCCGTGCTGTTCCTGTGCGTCCACAACGCCGGGCGTTCGCAGATGGGAGCAGGCTGGTTGCGACGGCTCGCCGGTGACCGGGTCGACGTGTTCTCCGGCGGAACCGACCCGGGCCTCGTGCCGAACGACGTTGTGGTAGCGGCGATGGCCGAAGTCGGCATCGACGTCGCCGCAGAGTTGCCGCAGCCTTGGACCGACGAGGTCGCCCGCTCCGTCGACGTGACCGTCTCGATGGGTTGCGGTGACGCGTGCCCGATCTACCCAGGCAAACGCTACGAGGACTGGGATCTGCCGAGTCCGTCAGGGCAGCCGATCGACGTGGTGCGTGAGATCCGCGACGACGTCCGTCACCGCGTCGAAGCGTTGATTGCGTCGCTCGGTTTGGACGTTGCCGCTACGGCCGGGCAGCGATGAGTACGCGGGTCGGCATCAACGGATTCGGCCGCATCGGTCGGCTGGTCGTGCGAGCACTACGAGAGCACGCCAATCTCGAACTCGTACATATCAACGAGCCCTTCGCCGACGCCCCGACGGCAGCGCACCTGTTGGAGTTCGACACTGTGCACGGACGGTATGGCGGATCCGTCTCCGTGACCGACGGTCAACTGGAGATCGACGGCGCGGCAGCCGGCTACTCGTCGATCGCGTCGCCGGGCGAGGTGCCCTGGGCGGCCGCTGACGTCGACATCGTGCTGGAATGCTCCGGCAAGTTCCGCACCGCCGAACTGCTTGCGCCGTACTTCGATCGAGGGGTGCGCAAGGTGATCGTCGCCGCCCCCGTCAAGGACGACCGCGTGCTCAACATCGTGATGGGCTGCAACGACCACCTCTACGACGCGACCGTCCATCACATCGTGACGGCGGCGTCGTGCACGACGAACTGCCTCGCCCCGGTGGTCAAGGTGCTCCATGAGCGGATCGGGATCGAGCGCGGCGTGATCACCACCATCCACGACGCCACGAACACTCAGGTCGTGGTCGACGCACCACACAAGGACCTGCGACGGGCGCGCTCCGCTCTCAACTCGTTGATCCCGACCTCGACCGGCTCCGCGACGGCGATCACGATGATCTACCCCGAGCTGATCGGCAAGTTGAACGGCGTCGCCGTGCGGGTCCCGTTGCTGAACGCGTCGCTCACCGACGCAGTGTTCACGATGACCCGCGACGTCACCGTCGAGGAGATCAACACGCTCCTACGCGACGCCGCCGACGGTGACCTGAAGGGCATCTTGGGATTCGAGGACCGGCCCTTGGTGTCGGCCGACTACACCAACGACACCCGATCCGGCATCGTCGACGGCCCATCGACCATGGTCGTCGACAACCGGATGGTCAAGGTGCTGGTCTGGTACGACAACGAGTACGGCTACGCGTTCCGCATGGCCGACCTGGCCGCGAAGATCGCGAGCGGAATCGACGAGCGCGTCGAGCCACGACAATGAGTCCGGGTCCGACGTGAAGCTGCGCGACTACGTCCTGGTCACCGCCGGCTACTGGGCGTTCACGCTCACCGACGGTGCACTGCGCATGCTGGTACTGCTCTACTTCAACGAGCTCGGCTACTCCCCGGTCGCCATCGCCTTCCTGTTCCTGCTCTACGAGTTCATGGGGATCCTCACCAACTTGATCGGCGGCTGGGTCGGCGCCCGGACCGGGCTCAACCGCACACTGCTCATCGGACTCGGTCTGCAGGTGGTCGCCCTCGTCGGCCTCACGTTCCAGAACCCGAGCTGGGTCGAGTGGATTTCGGTCATGTTCGTCATGGGGCTCCAGGCGCTGTCCGGCGTTGCCAAGGACCTCACCAAGATGAGCTCGAAGAGCGCTGTCAAGTACATGGCCGGCGACGGGACGCTGTTCCGGTTCGTGGCGATCCTCACCGGTTCCAAGAACGCTCTCAAGGGAGTCGGCTTCTTCCTCGGCGCCGTCCTGCTGTCGTGGATCGGCTACGACGCGGCGCTGTGGTCGATGGCCATCATGATCACGGTGGTGCTCGTCGCCGTCGGCGTGCTCTTGGACGAGGACATCGGTCGGGCGAAGGTCAAGCCCCCACTGCGGTCGATCCTGTCGAAGTCGACGGCGATCAACCGGTTGTCGGCCGCCAGGTTCTTCCTGTTCGGGTCGCGCGACATCTGGTTCGTCGTCGCGCTCCCGATCTTCTTCGCCGATGAGCTGGGATGGCCGTCAGGGCAGATCGGCGCGTTCCTCGCCGCATGGTTGATCGGCTACGGCATCGTGCAGTCCTTAGCACCTCGCCTGCTACGCCGCTCGATCGCCAGCGTCGACGCCGAGATCGGCGCCGCACGGACCTGGGCATTCGTGCTCGGCATCGTGTCGGCGTCGATGGCAGCCAGCGTGGCACTCGACGTCGCCGTCACCGTCGTGGTCGTCGGCGGCTTGATCGTGTTCGGTGTGGTGTTCGCGATCAACTCGTCGCTGCACTCCTACCTCATCCTGGCGTACTCACAAGGCGATGACGTGTCACTCGACGTCGGCTTCTATTACTCCGCCAACGCCGCCGGACGCCTGGTCGGAACCCTGCTGTCCGGTGTGCTCTACCTCTGGGGCGGCCTCGACGCTGCGCTCTGGGGATCTGCCGCGTTCGTGGCCACCACGTGGCTGCTCACGCTCCGACTGCCACCGCTCACCTCCAGCGACCAGAGCGACCCGATCACCTCGATCGCCCACTGATCGAGGCGATCGCGCGTCATGAGCGTGCGTTCGCAACATGTCGCATTCACTTGACCCGCGGGTCCGATCTCGCCATCGTCCAGTGCAGGGGGGCCACCCTGAACCTCGACCTGGGCTACGGCATCGGGTACGTCATCCCCAAACCCGTCGCCGATCTCGTCAACGCCCTCCTACGAGCCCTCAACCTGGGAACGATCCAGCGCACGGGGGGCACACCGCCCCAGCTCACCCATCTCGCCACCCTTCAGGGCTACTCGCCCAAGCTCAGGGTGTGTGACAGGGCGATCTGACGCGCGAACGCTTCTCGGTGACCTCGCACCACAACGCACCCGGGGCTCGAGTGGGGTACGGGGGCGAACCCGAGTCTCACCAGGCATTCCGGGACAGCTCCCACTGCCGATCCTCCCCGGCCTGTCGTCGTTCGGCAACCTCGTGCCATCGCTGGTCGGTCCAGCGTTGGCACTCGCGATCGTCGGGCTGGTGCAAGGGCCGCAGTGACCCACGCGTTTCCGAACCCCGATGGCAGCAGGTCCGACCCATCCGGCGACTTCACCGGACAGGGCATGCCCCGCCCGGACGACGAGACCCCACCGACCGTCGTGATCCTCGACCTGCGCGGACACCAGACCCTCGAGCACACCGGGACCCTCGACGACCTCGGTGGGGACAACGTGTTCGCAGCCACCGAGCGGGTTCGACAGTCGGTCGTCGATGCGCAGGCAGCAGCCGAGCAGTGGCTCGCCACGCAGCGCGAGCAGGTCACTTCGACTCGGGGTCCGCCGGCTCACGTACGGGCCTTGTCACAGGTAGTCGTGCTTCGTCAGCCAGCGCAGGCTGACGTATCCCCACAGGGGCGGGAGGTAGTAGCTGACGATGCGGTAGATCAGGACGGCAGAGACCGCCGTGCCGGGATCCACGCCGATCGCCGTGAGGCCCGCAGTCATGCCCGCCTCGCTGACCCCGACACCGCCGGGGATGGGCATCAACCCGGCGAACAGCGAGACGGTGACGTTGATGAAGATCGCCTGGCCGAGGGTGATCGAGCCTCCGACCGCGGCGACGCACATCGCGAACCCGGCGGCGTAGAGGACCTCGGTCCCGATCGAGCTGCCCAGCGCGGTCAGGGACACTCTCGGCTCCTTCAGCGTCTGGAAGGCGTCGCCGATCTGGGACAGCGGTCGCTCGAGCTTGCTCCATGCCCAGTGCCGCCATGCGGGAACAGCCCGCACGAGGATCGCCGCGCCGACAAAGACCGCGACCGCCATGCCCAGCAGCCGCAGGACGCTGCCGCCGCCCTGCAGGTTCGACAGGTCGATGCTGCCTGCGCCCACCAGGATGGTCAGCACGATGAGGATCGCCTGGGCGACGAACCCGACGAACCCGGTGATCGCGCCGGTGGTGGTCGAGGTGACCGGGCTGATGCCGAACTTCTGGAAGTACCTCGCGTTGGTCGCCACGCGACCGGCGGCGGACGGGATCGCGATGTTGACGAAGCCGATCGCGAACTGTTCGATGGTGGTGACGCCGACGGGAACCGGTTTCGGTGACACCGCGACCAGTGCGGCCGCGTCGGTGTAGTTCGTTGCGGCAGCGAGGACGAGGCCGAGCAGAACGAGGCTCCAGCGGGCGTCGGCCAGACTCTCCGCGATCGTGTCGAACCCGACTTTGGCGAGCCCGGCGACGAGGGTGTACGCCGCGAGCACGATGAACGCGGTCATGATCGCGCTCTTCCAGCTGACCCGCGTCAGCTGCTCGGTCGGCGGAACACCGACGCCCAACGCCGCCGCCGTCTGTTTGCGAAGATCGGCGATCTTGAGCTTTCGACGCTTCGCGTGGGCACGCAGACGAGCGTTGAGCGCGGCGGTCTGCAGCACCGGCAGCATCGCCGCGAGATCGTCGTCGCCCCGTGCGCGACGGGCTGCCGCAATCGCACGATCAGGACCCGCGCCGATCGCGGTGAGCACGAGCATCGCAGCGACGTCCTGGTGGATCTGGTCGTCGGTGGGGTTGATGACCGCGTCGCTGAACCCCATCAGTTGCAGGCCGCCGGACGCGTCGACCCAGATGTGGATGTCGTCGAGTGAGCCGTGGCTGATTCCGGCATCGTGGAGCTCACCGAGCAGCTTCCAGACCGCATCGAGCAGCTCGTCGTCGACCTCGTCGGCGGTCGTGTTCGCCAGGGAGTGGTCGGCCAGGTCGGTGACGAGCAACGCATCGCCGGTCCGGGTCATGCCGACGGTCAGGACTTCGGGAACCGAGACCCCTCGCTTCTCCGCCAGCAGCATGGCGAGCGATTCGTGCTCGATCTGCTGGCGGCGGTCGGATCCGAATTGTGCGTCGTCGCTCTCGTACCAGGCTTGGCGCCACAGCCGGCTCTGTCGACGGGCGCTCCACGCGTCGCGCCCCAGCCCGTAGACGAACACGTTCCGGCCGTCGCTCGTGACCCCCGACAGCACGAGTGCGGCAGGCGGTTGTTCGTCGTAGTAGGTCAGCCGGTTCATCTGGATGCCGAGGTCGGCGAGCCCGTCGCAAAGCCGGTTGGTCGACGGCAAGCCCGCCGACGTGCCGAGGAGGTACCGGACGATCGCCGCTGCGATCAGCCCGACGAGCACGCCTCCGATTGCGTCGCTGACGGTGGTGACGCGTCCGAGCGTTGCGGCACCGGTCGCCACGAAGATGAACGTCCACCCGATCCTGCGCATCGGCGCCGTCAGCCATGGCGACGCTGCCGCCTGGAGCGAGGTGGAGGTCGTGATGAAGAACGCCGGGAACGTGAGCCGCGTCTGTTGCAGATCGAAGAACGGGAACTCGGGCCAGCGGTTGTCGATGAGCCGGGTGAGGGCGAACACCACGACAACTGCCAGCAAGGCGGCGAGGACCATGTCGCGGAGCAGCTCCAGCCGGTCGCGGGCGAGGACGCCGACCCCGACGAGCAGCCCGAACGCATAGACCACGCCCACGACGTAGGCCGCCTGTCCGATCCAGAGCAGCCAGCCCGGCAACGTCCCGACGAACTGGAGCGCGTTGTCGTCGAACGTCGAACCGTCACCCGCGACGAGGATCAGCAGCGCGAGCCAGACCGAGGTGAGGCCGGCAGAGATCAGGTCCGTTCGTAGCCGAACGCGAGGCGCGTCGGAGGGCGCAGAGAACACCTGCACCCCGCGCGTTCCATGGTTGCTGGTCGTGTCGGTCACGACTCAGCCGGTTCGACGCACAACATCGACATCTCCCCAGGATCGCATTGTCGACACCTCCAGGTTGGGATCGGGAGGCCACCCCTCCGGTTGGAGACCCGTCCAGGGTCTGAGCGGGTGAGCGCGAGATCGGCGCCGAGCTATGCGGCTTGGACGACTTCGGAGCCGGCCATGGGTTTCGACCGCCTCGCTCGCGTCGACTCGCAGGATTCCGTCGACGAGGTAGGCGTGGTGGCCGGCGAATCGGATCACTTCCAGACTTGACTCATCACCCGATACATGTTGCCTCCGATGAATTTGACGCAGTCCTCTTCGGAATATCCGTTCTCGAGCAACGTGTCGACCAGGGCAGGGAGGATCTGGTATCCACTCCGATCGGCTCGAGGCCTGGACCAGCAGGAACACCACGATGCTGAGCGCCGCAGCGATTGCGACATCGCCCCATGCCGCGGAGAGGATCACGGCGAATCCGGCACCGCACGCGGCATAGGCGACACCGGCGGCAGGCACGGGGTATGGAGGACGTAGGGCCTCGATCTCGTCCAGTCGACGATTCGCCTGCTCGACAGAGACCGAGCTCGCACGGATCCGATCGGCGAGTCGCAGCGTTTGCGACAGCTTTTCCAGGTTGTACGACACGTCGCCGAGCTGGACCATCATGCGACGCTGGCCGGGGTCCTGTCGCCTCTCGACCGTGTAATCGATGAAGTTCGGCGTCGCGAACACGCTGCCGGTCAACCCCATCGCGGCTCCGACGTCGGTCATCCAGCCCTCCAGCTCGTAGCCCGGCAGCCCGTAGTCGTGCGCAAACCGGCCGAGCCGTAACGTCAGCTCGATCTCGGGCGTCGACTTCGGGGCGGACGCCGGCTCGGACGACACCTCAAACCTCGTCTCGACGAGTCCGAATGGACAATGGGGATGCGCGACATTTCATCTCGATGCGGAACGAACGCGCCGAGGGCGAGAATACGAGGGGCAGGCATCGGTGTCGCTGGGGGCGCAGGGTGAACGCGAAGATCACCCTGGGGCCTCCGATGCGCCGTTATCAACTGACCGTCGAAGATGCCCCTGCGCGCGCCGGGGCGAACGCGCCGACGTCGAGCACGTCGACGTCATGACTCATGACGACCGCTCCCACGATCGGAAGGTCGTCACCCTCGGCGACTTCAACACCTCGAAGCCGTCGTGGGCAAGCGGAAGCCGGGCTGTAAATGACGGTCACCCCTCAACGGGTTCGGGAAGGGCGAGTGAGATCCCGAGCTCTCCGCACCGCGCGACCGCGTCGTGCAGCCTGCCGACGCCGAGCGCTCGGTACGCCTGCTGGACGTAGGTCTTGACCGTGTTGACGGACAGATGCAGTTGATCTGCCGCCTCCCGTCGGGACGCTCCTGCGGCAAGTGCGGCGAGCACGGTGCGTTCTCGTGCGCCCAACAGGGGTTCGTCGGCGCCCATCTCGACCATCGTGGCGACGCGACGCTCCAGAGTGTGGAGCATGCCTGGCTGGGCCATCGACGCCACGATCGGTTGAACGCCCGACAGCATGCTTCGTCCTGCATCGATGTCACCCGATCGGACATGCGACCACGCTCGAAGCAGCCTGGCCACGCAGATGAGCGACGGGAAGCCGATCGTCTCGACGATGTGCTCGACCCGTCGATACACATCGGCGTGATCGACCGTGGAGTCGCTCACGAGCAGTGCAGCGAGGGCCCAGCCGACGTCTGCGCAACTGCTCCCGTGGAACTCCCACAGGGCGACGGCCTCCCGCGCGTGCTGCAAGGCCGCCGGTCTGGCTCTGTCCAGCACCTCGCAGACAGCGATCCTGCCGAGGCACGCGATCCGGACGGGTGCCACGTTGGGGTCGTCCGACGCGAACGCGTCGACGATCCACTTCGACAACGTGACGCACGACTCCGGCTCGCCGGCAACCAGCAGCACTTGGATGAACGACGAGATGTCGTGGGCGAGTGCGATCTCTTCGAACGTCGGTCGGGACTTCCCGTCGGGACGCAACGAGTCGAGGTCGAGCAGCGAGATGGCCTCGAACGCCAGCTCCGCAGCGTCGGCCAGCCGGCCGGCCAGATGCAGCTCCCGGCAGCGTTGGACCTCGACCGCCAAGTGGAGATTGAGCGTGCGTAGCTCCGTCGGCTCGCGCTTCAACAGGTCCACTGCAAGGGCTCGCACGACGGTCACCAGACGGGTCTGGCCAGACCGGTGTGCGCCTTCGGCGAGCAGGATCAACAGCGGAGCGCTCGACGCCACGGTGTCGGATGGCAGCCGTTCGATCCATCCGGTGACGGCGTCGTAGCGGCCCTCGCCGAGCGCTCGAGGCCCGAACTCCACGATCGCTTCGCTCGCGGCCAGGTGATCGCCCGCATCGAGCAGACACCCGATCGCCTCCACGTGGCGTCCGTTCGCTCGGCACCACCGCGCGGCCCGTCGCCGGAGTTCGGCTGAGCGTCCGGGCGCCTCGTGGTCCAGGCGATGCCGCAGCCACGATCGGAAGATCCGGTGGTACCGAAACGTGAGTCTCGTTCCGCCGATCCACTCGGTGAACATGTTGGAGCGTGTCAGATCCCGGAGCACGTTCTCGCAATCGGTTCGGCCGGTCAGCTCGCAACACAGCGCCGGGTCGATCGCGTCGACGACACAGGTGTCGAGCAGAAATCGCTGGATGTCAGGCCCGAGCGAATCGAACACCTGGTCGCCGATGATCTCGTCGAAATAGCCGTAGCCGTCGTGCAACAACCCGGCCGAGGGCATCCAGACGGCGTTGTCCCTGAGCACGAGACCACTCACTGCGGCACCGAGTGCCCAGCCGTCGGTCTGCTGGTGGACGAGGTCGACATCTTGATCGCTGACCTCCCGTCCGGCGGCCGCGCGCACGATCGCTGCGGTCTCCCGTTGGCTGAGGCGGAGGTCGGTGGCGGAACACGTCGCAAGGAGGCCCCGACGGCGCTGGTCGTCGAATCCTGATGCAGGAATCCACCTGCCGACGAGCACGACTCGGAGCGCCCCGCCTTGGGCGGATCTCAGGCTCCGAACCACTTCGAGCGACGGTGCATCGTCGAGCACTTCGTAGTCGTCGAGCACGAGGACCACTCGACGGCCGCGCTGCTCGAGCGAAAACGCGAGGACCGACATCGAGCCCGCGGCGTCAGAGCCGTCGGGACGGAGCTCGTGCCAGTCGGCCGGCAGCAGGGCGTCAAACAGATCGGCGGCCAGGACCGTCGAGTCGCGGTGCCGCTGTTGGATCGACAACCAGGTCACGTCGGCGAGCCGGGTCGTCGATGCCCATGCCCTCACCGCCGACGTCTTGCCGCAGCCCATCGGTCCGACGACTTCCCCGCCCGACAGCTCGAACAATCGCTCGAGTTGTGCGTCGACGCGTTCGCGACGCAGCAACAAGTGGTCCTCGCTGATCGTCACGGGAGGAGGATATCGAGGACCGGGGAGCCGAGCGTTCGGGAGCCTGGGCGGTAAGGGATCGCGCTGCTGATCAGCCACGTGAGTGACTACTTCGTGATCACCGTCTGCGACGCCGGAACGTCACGCGCTCCGTTCCGCGACCTTGTCAACAGGTCCGGCATTGTGACCTCTTCGAGCGCTCAATCCTCCATCAGCAAGACGAGGCTCTCCAATCACAAGTCGTCACGCGCCACTCGAACAGGTGACGCGACGGCCGAGCACGGCAGCGATCAGGAGAAGTCGGCGGCGTCGCCGGCAGTCGACGGTCGGTCCCGCAACAGCGTGATCGCGACGAAGTACGTCCCCGGAACGGCGAAGTAGATGACGAAGCTCGCGTTGGGGGCGATCCCTGCCAACGCCATCGCAAGAACGTACGACACGATGGTGAACAACGACAGCAGCAGCGCCAACCGTCGGGTTCTCGCCGGCACAGGCTCCCACAACAGCTCAGGCCGACGGCTCAAGTAGGCGTAGAGCATGATGCGCGTCAGGCTCACCACCACGAGCACCACCCCGTAGAGCAGGAGTGCGATGGCCTCGTCGTGGTACTCCCCGAGCACCGACGCCGCGAACGGGACGAGCGACACCGGCAACAGGAACACCAGGTTCAACCAGACGATGTCACGGTTCACCACACGTACCAGGTCGAAGACGTCGCGGTGCCACATCCAGTACATCCCGACCAGCAGGAAACTGATGACCCAGGCGACGAGCGTGGGCCCGACCTCGTCGAGCGCTTGACGCAGCGACTGCTCCGAGAGGTTCGACGGGACGCCGATCTCGAGCACGAGAATCGTGATGATGATGGCAAAGACGCCGTCGGAGAACGCAACGACGCGTGACGGATCGTTGCGCCGGTGCTCAGCGTTTCCGTCGCTGGTCTCGATCGCCATGCGCTCACGGTAGCGAGCGGTCCCCAGCGACCCCGCCTGATCTGGCGATTCCCCAGCCCCCGTCACATCATCCGCGTGTTGCACATCAACCAGTGGAACGTCCAGGGTGCGTCGTTCGCGGGCACGTACGGGATCGCGATGGTCGAGTTGGGTCCCGGTTCGAACGCGCCGTCGGTGTCGGGAAGTCTTGACGCGGGAGCGACACCGCCCGGGTTGATGAAGATCACCTCACCAAACCGGCGATGGCTGCCGAAACGGTCACTCGGCTGGTCGCTCGGCGCGACGCCGATGACGGCGGAACACTCCCAGGCCGAACGAGACCAATGCGCCGAGCAAAGCAGCACCGAGCGTGAGAAGCCAGACCGGCGAGTTGAGGTTCAAGAACAGGAAGTTGACCTCGATCTCCTCGGTGTTCTGCACCATGAACACCACCAGGAGGGCGAGTCCGGACAGCGCGGCAATCGCACCGCCACTCATTTGGACTCCTTGCCGCTCGCTTCCCTCCGTTGCCGGCCGTTGCATTGCCATACCCATCCTCCTCGATCCATGACGCCAACGCCTCGGCCGCTGGCGTGGTGCGCCACTCCCGGCACCCCGTCCAGTAGCGAACACCATGCCCGACGCCCCGTGCACGTCGATCATGGGTGAAACCTGTGTTCACCCACCTTCGATCTTCCTCTCACTCGTCCTCGCTCAGGAAGCCCGACACGGCCGGTTGGGGTTGACGCCCTTCTACTCTCAACGAGGCGGGCGTCGATCATGGCGTCGGACCTGTCGCGGACGTCGTCGACTGACCTGCGCGTGCAGCTCGCCGCATCGCTGGCGCCCCGAGCAGAGGCACCCGGGGTGCGCCCGTCGGGCACCGACCGCATGTTCGTCTCCCCCACCGGCAAACCGATGTACGACCACACCCTCTGGCGCATCGTTCACAACGCCCGAGTCGCCGCCGCGGTGCCAGAGTTCCGGCCCTACGACCTCCGACACACCCACGCCTCGCTGCTGATCGACCTCGACGCCCTCGGCGAAGGGACCCGTCAGCCGGGCCGGCCGGACCCGTCGACGGTGGCGATCACGCGCTCGAAGTAGCGTGCGTCGCGCTGTTGGGCGCGCGGTCGACGTGCAAAGGGTTGGCAACTCCGAGGAGTTGCCGAAACCGACTTTCGCCAGGATTTCTTGCAGCGTGACGGCGCCCGAAGCGATTTTCGCCAACGGGTCTTGCAGTCGACCCGGCTCGCCCCTCCGCTTCCGAAGGGCCGCCGCATTCTGACCCGGACCTCGGTCGTGGCGACTCACGGGGACCGACGTCCGGCACGTTCGGCGAAGGCGTCGAGCGCGGCGAGTACTTGGGTCGCTGCGTACCTTCGGTTGCGTCGGCCACCGGTGATCTCCTGCAACGCTCCGATCTCGACGAGCTCGGTGATCGCGGCATCGGCTCCCATCGCCGAAACGTCGAGATCGCCCTGGACGAGCGTGTTGTCGAGCACCGGGTGTTGGAAGACCACGTCGAGCGCTCGCCAGACGGTCGCCTGGCGTCGACTCGTGATCGCCTCGCTCCACGCAGCACGGATCGCCCGAAGATCGCTGACGAGCTGGCGCCCGTTGACGACGCTGTCGAAGCTTGCTTCTGCGAAACGTTCGACGATCGGCTCAGCGTCACCTGCCCGGTACGACGTGAGCGCATCGAAGTACCGGTCGGTGTCGGTGAGCAGTCCGGCGGAGACCGGCACGGTCACCTGACGGGTGAGTCGCTTTCCTCGCAGCAAGCAGTGCACGATCGCCCGCCCAGTTCGACCGTTGCCATCGGGAAACGGGTGGATCGTCTCGAAGTGGGCGTGAGCGATCGCAGCCTGGGAGAGCACGGGCAGGTCGTCACGGTGCATAAAGCAGACGAGGTCGTCGATCGCCGGCGCGACCCGTGTGTGGTGAGGCGGGACGAAGCTCGCGGTGTGCGGCCCATAGCTGCTCGAGCCGATCCAGACCTGCGCGCTGCGCCACGTGCCGGCGATCTTCGGATCGTGGTGTTCGAGCAGCGCGGCGTGCATGGCGAGGATCGCTTGTGCGTCAAGCCGATCGGCGAGCGCGATCGCCGCGGTCATCGCTGTCGTGTTGGCGACGATCTCAGTGGCGTTGCGCCGCGAGGTGTCCCCGAGCTCTGCCAGTGCGACCGCCTTCGCGGACGCGGTCAGGTTCTCGATGCGCGACGACGCCGCGGCTTCCGAACGCAGCAGGATCGCCCCGAACGGGGCGATCTCGGACCCCATCTCGGCATCGAAGCGAGCGAGCTCGGCGGTGGCCTCATCGGCGAGCGCCGCGGTCGCTGCCGGCAGGACGGGATCCAGCCGACAGATCTCGGGGACGACTGCAGCCCGGTATGGACCCGAGAAGGTCGACTGCCATCGGCGAGGTATGTCGAGCGAGCTGACCCACGCATGCTCCTCGTACTCGACCGCCGGCCAGCTGGTCGACGTGGCAGGATCATCGTCTCCCTCGCGCCACCGGTCGCCCGGTCGACGCGGCTGGTCCATGACGGAAGACTACCCTTATTCAGAGTTTCTGAGAAAGTCTGAATACGACAGCCGACCTCATCGACGGCGGGCGGACCCTCGGAGGTAGGCGCACCCACGCGCTGCGGTGCGGCCTGGGAAGCGCAGGTGCTTTACTCCTCCTCCGTCTTCCGTCAAGATCAAACGACAATTCTGGGAGGGAGCGGGGTGATGGGGCTCTTCGGTCGAGGCGTCAATCCGGACAAGGTGATGGCGCAGGGCCAGTCGTGTACCGGCCGGATCATCGGCATTGCCGTGCGTGAGGAAAGCGTCGGTGAGAACTCGACCCGACGCGTCGATGCCTACGCGGTCGAAGTGCGCGCGAGCCCGCCGTTCGTCGCCGGCGTCGAACAGACGCTCACTCCCGACCAGACCGTCCGCCTCGGTATGGACGTCCAGGTGAAGCATCTCGACGGCAAGGCGATGATCGATTGGAAGTCGACCTGCGGTGGTGAGATCAACTGGATTCGGCTGTTGAAGGAGCCGCCTCTGACAACGATCGTCGACGAGACCCTGAAGCTCGACAAGACCCGCAAGAAGGGACTCCCCGGTTCGGTGACGATCACCGACGCATCGATCGTCGACGCCATGATGGGCATGCGACGGGTGCTGCAACTCGGCGTCCTGGTCCAGCCAGATGGCGTCGACTCCTACGACTCGACGCTCACGAACGTCGGCGTGCCCCACTACGCCTCGCATCTCGTCGAAGTCGGCGCGGTCCTCCCCGCCTGGATCGATGCTCGCCGCCTCGACAAGGTGAAGATCGACTGGCCCGCCGCGGCGACTGCATCACCCGGTGTCGGCGTACCACCGTCCGACGTGCTCGCCAGCATCGGCAACGTGTTCACCGGGACGCCGGCGGAGCGATCCTCGGTGATGCAGACGGCTGACGACCGCCCGATCGCAGCGGCGGTATCGCCCGATCACGACTCGATCGGCGGCGTGACATTCGAGACGTGGGTCGCCGTCGAGGTCGGCACCGGCATCGATCGGATCCCGCCCGCCGGCATCGATGCCTATGCCGAGCAGTTCGGCGCGCAGCCAGGGGCGTACACCGCTGCGGCACAGCAGTGGGCGGCGAGGATGCGAACCGATTGGCGGCTCGGCGCCGCGTTCGGTGAAGCGTGTGAAGCCGAACGGAAGCGCCGTCGGTGACCGAGACCAACGACACGGCGGCACCACGCCGCCGAATCCAGACCGAACGTCGTACTCGCCCGTTCCGCTGGGGCATCGGTTCGTGCGCTGCAGGGCTGATCCTCCTCGTGCTCGGCGGCCTCGTCCTCGACGCCACGCAGGCCGCACAGGTGATCGGAGCCACCGACCGCGCCGAGATTCCCGACGAGTTGCGGTTCGATGCCGAAGCCCGCCGCTACGCGATCGTGCTGATCCGCAACCCTGCGGCATTCGGCGTGCCGGGCGACCCCGTCGCAGCTCTGAGCTGCGCCGTCACGCTCGCCGACGGAACGACCGATCTCGTGACGGGAAACCGACAGGCCATCTCGCTGGAGACCGACGTCGGCGAGTCGGTCGGGGTGTTCGATGCCATCGAAGGCGAGACGACGATCGCTTGCGAGTTCACGAACTCCGCGAATCCGGAATTGTATTTCGTGGCGGTTGCCCCCGACCGTGCCTCGTGGGCGATCGCGGCGTTTGCGATGTTCGTGGCAGGCCTGGTCCTGATCGCTGTCGGCATCGGCCTGATCATTGTCGGCGTGCGCGGCCGAATGGTCGTGGTCGACGCACCGACACGTGTGTGACCGGGCGTCTCGTCCGGTCTGCACACATCGAATCGACGGAACAGTGGGCGATCTAGAGTCGGCGGATGGGAATTTTCCGTCGCGGGAAGAACAGGCCGGATCGGTATGCGGAGTCACTCGCCCGAGCGATTCCTGCGACGGCGACCGTCGTGAGCGCAGGCCTGACCTCCTACAGCTCCAACGACCTCAACAAGATCTCTGAGGTGTACGTCGTCGAACTCGACGTGCAACAACCCGGCGGCGACGCCGTCCGACGAACGGTCCAGTGGACGGTGTTCAACGTTGCGATCCCCGACATCCAGAGTGGGCTCACCCTGTCGGTCACCGTCGACCCCGAGCATCCCGGCCTGGTCTATCCCCCCGGTTACCCACCACCCAGCGCCAAGCCCGGCCGGGTTTCGCTGAGCGATGCACGGATCCTGCCGTCGTCGAAGTGGCTCGATGATCAACTGGCCTGACAGCTCGGGGACGCGTGGGCGCTTTCCCGCGCAGACCTCTCTCGTCTCGAACAGTCGCGAAGCAGCACAGCGGGCAGCGCGCGGTTTCGGCGCCTCTCGAACGACGGAAGAGCGACGGACAGGCGCTCGTCATCGTGACCCAGCGGTGCTGTGGCTATTCGACCCTGAGCGACGGGTCGAAAAGCCCTTGTCATGTGCTCCAGGATCGCAGCGAGCGGCCATCGCCCGGTGCGTCTCGATGGAAGGGATCGATCCTGTAAACCAGGCGCCTCTCGCTACTCCGGCAACGGCGTGAGGATGATTCCCCCCTCGGTCCCCTGGCATGTCCCGGGATTGGTACAGCCATCGGCGACGTGGGTGAGCGTGAGCGGCTGACCGATGGGTCCGCTGATCGTGTAGGTGCCCGACCCGCTCGTGTTGGCGGTGCCCGAGTACGTGAACGTGCCGCTCGAGGAGATCGTCATGGTCTCGGCGTTGACGATCGATCCGGTGTCAGTGGGCGTGAAGGCGAGGCTCACCTGACCACCGACGACGTTGCCCTGGAGCGTGAACGGGGCGGTGATGTCGACCTCCCCCGACACCGTGAGGCGCTCCCCGCCGCCGGAGGCGCTGAACTTGGGGAGCTGACAGTTGACCGACGCGGTGGCGGTGAACACCAACGAGGTGTTCTGGCGGAACACCCACCGCTTGACGGCTTCGAAGGGTGACATTCCCGACTCGTCGATCGGCGCGGTGGCGCTGACGGTGTAGACACCCTCGCCGATGTCGACGCACTGCCAGCGCGGCGCCGGGGAGTCGAGTTTGCGGATGGTTCCAGGTTCGAGCTTGAATCCGGGGTGGCTCGTCGAGCCGACGACCTGCGCGGCACCCGAGCTGCCGAACGTGATCGCACTGATGGTGAAATCGCGCATCACGGCGAATTGGTAGCCGCTCTCACTCGTCACTTCGTACGTGCCGTTGTGGATCTGGGCTGCAGGCTTCCACGGCTGGCCGAGGTCGCGGTCCTTCGGTGACACCTGTTCCAGGCCGACGGTCAGGGTTCCGGTTGGCCAGATGATCCTCGAGAAGTGCTCGATCTCACCGGACACGACGGCGACGCCCGCACCCGGATCGAGTTCGGCGTCGAGCCCCACGAGTTCTCCGGTTCCCTCGTCGTCGATCAGGATCGCCAGCGGCACCTGGGCCAGCCCGTCGTCGGCCGTGACGAGGTCGGTCGTCAGTGCGAACGCGACCGGCTCGTCGAACGTCAGCCCGCTCGGCTCCAAGGAGTAGACCAGCGAGGCGGGGTCGAGCGCGGCCAAGTCGTCGGGCCACTCGTCAGCAGCGAGCGCGGCGACGGCGACCACGGTGTCCTCGGCGACCGCTCCGTCGGGGAACGACAGCACGAGTCGTCCGTCGTCGCTGGTCACCTCAGCCCCGGATGACGTGACCGTGACGCCTTCGTCCGGCGCCAACGGCGTGAAGCCACCGGCGTCGTTCACCGTCGAGGAGGTCGGCGCGTCGCCGTTCGCCGAGTTCTCGTCGGTGGCGGGCGGCGACGGCGCCGTCGATGCCACGTCGACATCGGGGCCGTCGTCGACGACCGCAGTCGCGTCCGATGGCGACGACACCGACGGGGAAGCGGTGCCTCCCCCACCACAGGCCGCGACGGCGCCGATCATCGCCCAACCGAGCAGCCATCGTCTGTCCACATCACCTCCCGACCCCGGTTCGCCACCGAGGTGTTCGTCGTGCAGGTCCTCGAGCTAGATGTGAGAGTTGTTGAACACGTCGAGGCGATCTTTCTGAGCGAGGATCTGCGCGTCGGTCGACGCAGGGTTGAGTCGGACGGCCTCGCCCTGGGCCATCAGGTCGGCGAACTGGGTGTCGGGCACTCCGTCGCCGGTCGTGTCGACCAGGTCGGTCAGCGCCACCCGGCCATCGGCGAAGTTCAGCCACGCAGCCAATGCCTGCGTCTCGAACTTCTGACTCGCGGTGGTCTTGCCGGACGTCGTCAGCACCTGGGTCGCCAGCGCCGGTGTCGAGGCGTCACGCGCCTCGTCGAAGACCTGGCTCATGAAGCCAACGGTGTCCAGCAGGCACTGCAGTTCGGCCGCCGAGTGGTCGCGCTGCTTGCGGATCTCGGTCTTCCAGTAGCCGTGCGACTGGCTCGTGGCGAAGTCGCCGACCACGACGACGGCCAGGTCGTCGGCCGCCGCCCCGCCGTCATCGTCGGCTGAGCCGAACACGACGTCGTAGAGGCAGGCGTCGTCGAAGGCGTGGGTCTGGTCGTTCGTCGTATTGCGGGCGACCCCGTCGGGACTCGGGAACGGGTCCGGCCCGGGGGGATCGGCCAGCGACAGCTCGGTGACGTCGGGGGACGGGGAACCGTCGTCCCAGTCCCACGTCAGCGTCAGGTCGTCGCTCCCCGGGTCGGTGCTGGCCGCACTGAAGTCGACCGGCACGCCGGCCTGTGTGACGACAGCGGGCACTCCGTTGACGAGGATCGTGCCGGTCTCGTCGATGGCCGCCGTCGGGGCGACGTTGAGCACGGTGACGGCGATCGGAGCAGACACGTCACTGCCGCCGTCGTCGTCGTTGATCGCGCCTGCGATGTTGAAGGTGCCGTTGTCGAGGTAGGTGTGCGTGCCGCCGATGGTCCCGCTGTCGGGCACCTCGGGGCCGCCCGCGGTGGTCACGTTGGCTGCCGTTGCCTCTGGCGGACCGAATCCCCAGTCGATCGACGCTGTGTACGTGTCGTTCCAACCGGCGTCGCTGAACGTGGCCGAGAACGTCGTGCTCTCACCCTCGTTGATGGTCAGCTGCGTCACAGCGGTGCTGTCGACGCTCGGGTTGGCGTTGCTGACCGTGATCGTGCCCGCCGCGCTCACCGGGCCGGCCGGGTCGCCGGTGGCGGTCAAGGTAGCGGTGTAGGTGCCGTCGTCGCTACAGCGAACGGTCGGCGTCACCGTTGCATCGCCTGCGGTGATCACACATGCCGAGCCGGGGTCGTTGCCGCCGTCGGGCGTGATCACCCATGAGTACGTCAGCGGGTCACCGTTGGGATCGACCGCGCTCCCCGCCAGCACGATGGCGGCACCCTCGGCTCCCGCGGCCGGCGCCACGGTGACGACGGGCGGCTCGTTGGAGACCTCGACGGCCGCGGTGTACACGTCGAGCGATACCCGCGTTCCGGCCGGGTTGTCGCCGGTGCTGTTCGATGCGTCCGCCCACGACGGGTACAGAATGCCGTCGTGGAAGGCGGCCCCGGTGTAATCACCGAGCTCCTGATTGCCGTTGTAGTTGTATCCGTCGGTCGGTGCGTCAGCGATGGCGAAGTTGGTTTCCCATGTCGCCCCCCCGTCGGTGCTCCAAGTGCCGAACAGGGTCACGTCGTTGTTGGCCGTGCCGTCGATATCGACGGCGTTGGGTCCGGATCCGTCATCGCCCCGAGCGTCGTAGAAGGTGACCGCCACCTGGCCATTGGTCTGATCGAGCGCGATCTTGGGCAGCATCTGGGAATTGGTGCCGCTGTCGTCGTTGACCTGGACGGCGGCGCTCCAGTTGGCGCCGTTGTCGTCGGAGGTGCGGACGAAGATGTCGAAGTCGTTGCCCTCGTCCGGGATCTCGTCGGTGTACACGAGGTACACCCGCCCGTCGTTGGCGCCACCGCTACGATCCCACGCCAGGCCCGTCTCGGCATCGACCGACCGCTTCGGCTGGGCGGGCAGGAAGTCGAAGCCGCCCACGTTGGTGCTGGCGACCGTGACGCCCGCACCGAATGCGCCTGCGCCGAGGCCGTCGGCGTCGGTGTGCACGATCATGTTCGCCGGACCCTGACCGCCGGTCGGATTCTGGTAGACGACCATCACTTCACCGTTGGGTCCAATGGCGATGTCGCCGAAGTTGCCGACGTTGGAGATGTCCTGCTCGGCGTTCCAAGCTCCGAAGGTACCCAGCCCGGTGACCGGGCGGCCGCGGGCGGCGATACCGCCGGAGTCGTCACGCCAGGTCACCCACACGGCGCCCTCACCGGCGACGACCGTCGGCTGGTCGAGGCTGCCGGCGGCACCGGTGTCGACCGGTCCGAGGTTGGTGTAGGTGGCTCCCAGATCGGTGGTGACGAACAGCTCAATCGTGCGCGGGGTGCGCTGCAGGTACCCGACGAAGAGGTTGCCGAACTCGTCCCAGGAGAGGGTCGGGTCGCAGCAGGCTGCCGGGCCTCCGTCGATGCTGCTCCCGGTGGCGAACACGGTCCGAGTCCAAGTCTGACCGCCGTCCTGCGAGATCGACAGCGGGAGGCCGGCATCTCCGGCGATGCCGTTCGTCATCACCGCGATCTGCTGGTTGTCGTTCGGATTGACTGCGATCGCCGACTCGTCCTCGTTGCCCGTTCGGGCCGTGGCGTTGGTGGGCGCCCCGACCGTCAGCGCGTCAGCCGGAGAAGCGGCGATGAGGGGAACCATCGGAGTGATCATCGCGAAGAACGCGATGGCGGCTACCTGGCGGCGGCCTCGCCGAGGGAGATCGAACAGCATCATGGACCCCTTCGTTTGCAGTTGTCTGCGAACGGTACAACACCCGGTGAACAGCGTTGTCACGACCCTCGTCCAGGGCGCTCGCCGACCGGCAATTACTCGCGCCGCCGTCCGCCTGCCGGATCACTCGCGCCGCGGTCCGCCTGCCGGATCACTCGCAGGGAACGGCGGTCGTTCCCGCAACGAGGGTCAGATCGGGGATCTGCAACGTCAGCCCGCCCGGCGGCGCCCCGTCGACGGAGAGTCCCGCCGTGAGGCGGTAGCTGCCCGGCGCGATTGCTGACAGGTCGAACTCGATGCCACCCCGACCGACGTTGATGTCGCGGCGCTCATCGACGACGACCGATCCTGTCGCAGCGTCGATGACCTGCACCTCCAGCACCAGGAGTGGTTCGCGGCTCGTTCCGGACGCCTCGTAGCAGACCAGCGGCTTCGTTCCAATCGTGCTGCGCGGCACCGGCTGGGTGACGACGAACCGCCAGCCGTTCGCCTCGGCGACCGGTGGACTGACCGAGTCGCTCGTCGTGGTCACGGCTGCGGTGGGCGACGATGTGGTCGGGGCCGCGTTCGTGGTCGAGGTGATGGGTGCTACGCCCGAGCCGCTCGTGCTGGTGGAGCTCGAGGTGGTCGCCGCGGCCGAGGAAGTCGCATCGGTGACCGCATTGTCGTCACCAGAGCACGCGGCCAGCAACGACACGGCGACAGCAATCGTCGCCAGGCGGTGGTTCATGATCAGAGTATGACTCGTTCCCGTCGTCGTGCCGACGCGGCATCGATTCCGAACCCACGGCGGTTCCGAGGCGACCGTACGTCGAGAGCGGACCCGGAAACGTCGGGAACGAGCATCGTCGGATTCGACTCGCCACGATCCGGACTGACCGTGCCCGCAGACGAGACCCTCACTGCGTCCAAGCGTGGATCACCGGGAGAGATGTCTGCTCCGGCTCGGGTGGGAGATCTTCTCCGAACACTTCGCTGAGCAGACCGTGCACGACAGGGTGCAGCCGTTCTTCGACGAACCGTTCCCAGTGCTCCTGGGACTCCCACACATCGATGTAGCGAAGCCCGCCTTCAGGGCGCTCGACGGCGAGATGTACCACCAACCCCTCCGGAGGCGCATCGCCGAGGCCGTCGGTGATACGGCCATAGAAGGCGGCGTCGATCGGCACATCTTGAGTGAACGCGAATGCCATGGGAGCTCCCTACTTGATCCGAACAGTCTTCGGATGGAACTATGGGCGCGATGGCCCGACAAGTCAAGAAGCGTCCCTACGACAACAGCACACGTCTCGAGCAGTCGAACGAGACAAGGCAGGCAATCCTCGACGCCGCCAGGTTCCAGATCCTGGAACGGGGATACCGGGCATCCACCATTGCCGACATCGCTCGACGTGCGAGCGTGCATGTCGACACCGTGTACACACTCGTCGGACGTAAGCCGGTGGTGCTGCGCGAGCTCATCGAGCACGCCATCTCCGGGACGAACGAAGCAATCCCCGCCGAGCACCGGGACTACGTCGCAGCCATCCGCGCCGAGCCCGACCCACGACGCAAGCTCACCATCTACGCCCGCGCCACCCGCGAGATCCATGCACGCCTCGCACCGCTCCTGCTGGCACTGCGCGATGCATCGACGACCGAGCCCGAGGCGAGGGCGGTCTGGGATGAGATCAGCAACCGGCGAGCACTGAACATGCACGAGTTGGCCAAGGATCTGAACTCGGTGGGCGGGATCCGCGCCGGGCTTTCCATCGCCGAGGCCGCGGACAACATCTGGGTCACCAACAGCGCCGAGGTCTACGTGCTGCTCACCGCCGAACGAGGCTGGACCCCACACCGCTACGAACAATGGCTGGTCGACACCTGGTCCCGCCTCCTCCTTCCAGCCGACTGACCGAACACGAGCCGATCGCTACCCGGAGGCGGTGGTCACCGAGGCGGCCGCGTCGGTTGGTCAGCATGCCGCTGCCGTCAATCGCGGTCGTGATGAACTCCCCGAGTTCCCGACGACCCGCCACGTCGGGACGGCCACCGCCACGATCACGGCCCGGCAACGCACTCGACAACGCCGGATGCCGTATGGAACCTCTGGATCGGGTCGCTGCGCTTCGCGGTCATCGCAGCGAACGGAGGAACAGGTCACGCGCTGCCTCGTCGAATCGCCGGTGCGTCGGCTCGACCACGATCGTCCCGTCGGCGGGACGAAACCAGCAGGTCACCCAGTAGTTGTGCTGGGCGCGCGTTCGATACACGGCGGCGGCCATGGCGACCGACACGCCGAACACCGCGAGGCCGGCCCCCTCCGTGACCAGACCGATCCCGGCGAAGGTGACGCCTGCTCCCACGACCGCCAGCGCCACCAGGTTGCGGATGCGCCACATCCTCCACACCCGAGCGCTGACCGGCAGCGCGACGACATGGCGGTGACGCCCTGGGATGAGACCGACCGCCACCGCGACTCCTGGCACACCGAGCACCCACCGCGGGCCACCCCACTGCGGAGCCGTCAGCCGTACGGCATGCGTGGTCACGGCCCCGGTCAGCACACATCGATCGGGAAAACGCCCCGCCACCTGATCAGCAGCACGCAATGCCGAACGGGCCATCACCACTCCCCCGCCCCGTCGCCGCTCGTCCCGACCACCTCGGCCGGCACGACGTCGTCGTCCGTCGGCCCTGTTTCTCCGTCCTCGTCGGGTTCGACGAAGATGCAGTCGCCGGGGCAATCCAACGCTGCGGCGATGACGTCGCCCTCGCGCCGCGCCGGGACGGTCACGGCGCCCGCCATGCCGCCCGGCCCCGTAGCCACCCCATCGGCATCGCGAACGTACGAGATACCGTCTTCGAGCAGGACGAACACCTCGGGACAGTGATCGGTACACAACCCGTCGCCGGTGCACAGGTCCTGGTCGATCCACACTCGCATCGTCACCTCACCCTCAATCCGTCGCGCGCCTCGCGCGCGTCACCCAACTCACAGACGAAGCACGACGCTTCATGGGTGACACCCCACAGCCTCGACGTCGCACGACGTTCACTCAGCGGCTACCGCTCGATCGCGCCCTGGTTCAACGTGATCGTTCGACTGGCACTGGTCCGAGCTGCGATGCTGCTCGACGACCGTTCGACCGCAGGCGCAGGTGCAGGAGCTCGAGCAGCATGCACGCCACGAACCGCAGTGGTCGGAGCCGACCCCGCAAAGCGCACTGGCGTTCGCGCACGCCCTTCGGGTCCAGGCGCGGGCGTCGTACCGGGCTGCGACCAACGCTGCGATGAACATGGCGTTCTTCAGTCGGTGGTTGCCACGACGGGAGGCGGCGGCGGAGTCGATGCTCTCGCCGGAGCGGCGGTCGATAGGAGCGAGGCCGGCAGAGGCGGCGAGGCGAGCACCATCGGCGAAGCGGGTGGGGTTCGCCGCGTCGACACCATCGGGATCGATGCGATCGCACCGGCGGCAGCAGTTGCGGACCGAATGCCCAGAGGGGTAGACCACTCCGAGTGTCGACGGTGCTCTGGCTGGTCGCGATGGCGGCTGGGACCGCCTCGATCGTTTGGGGCGCGGAGCGGTTCGCCGAGCACCTCGCCGATGCGTCCAAGCGGCTCGGCTTCACCGCCTTCGCCCTTGCGGTGCTGCTCGCCGGCGCGGAGCCCGAGGAGCTCGCCACCGTCGTCACCGCGTCGTCGCGCGGCGTCGACGGGGTGGCCTTCGGTGACGTGATCGGTGCGAACGCCGCCATCGTCACCATCGCACTCGGCGTCGGCGCCTGGTTGGTCGCGATTCCCTTCGGACGCACAGTGCGCCGGTACGCGATCGGCGGGCTCGTCGCCGGCGTTGTCGCCACCGGGATGATGTGGGACGGCGCGGTCGGGCGAGTCGAGGGGGCCCTGCTCGTGGCGGCGTACGTGACGTTCATCTCCGCCATCTGGCTCGGCGAGCGCCGCCCACCGACGTTGGGCGAGGTGGGCGAGATGGACGAGGCCGCCGACGCAGGTGGCCGGGTCGGTCTCGACCTCGTGTGGGTGGTCACCGGTCTCGTCGCCCTGACCGTCGGATCGATCGTGCTGGTCGAGGGTGTGCGGCAGATCACGAACATCGAACGGACCCAGACCCGTCTCGGGCTGACGGTGGTCGGCTTGGCGACCGCGTTCGAACTGGTCGTGCTCGCATGGTCGGCGAGTCGTCACCGCGTCACCGAAGCGGTCATCGCCGGCGTCGTGGGTTCGTACGCCTACAACATGACGATGAGCCTCGGGGTGGGAGCCCTCGTCGCGCCGATCTCGATCGACGATCGCTACATCCTGCGGGCGCCATTGGTCGTGATGCTCGCGCTGATGACGCTGGCGATCCTGCTCGCAGTCCGCCACGACGCCCTCGATCGCCGCGATGCCGCCCTGCTCGTCGCGGGCTACCCGATCTTCGTCGTCGTCGCACTGCTGTAGCCGTTGGTCACGGCCGTCGTGGCGACGACCACGAATGGTGTGGTTGCTGGGCGATCGTCGACTGACGTTCACGTCGAACGAGAAGTTGTCGGCGCCGTCGGACCTTCGACGGTCGATGGAACGGCCGGCTCAGACGGCGAGGTGCGCTGGCCGGTCAGCTGGGTCTTTGTCGATCGGCTGCGACCAGGCTCGGTAGGGCAGGTTCGTCGCCAGAACGACTCGGACGGGTGGCCCCGCCAGGTTGCGGTGCAGGAATCCCGCCGGTGCGTCGATCCGGCACCCGGGACCGATCTCGATGAGCTCGTCGTCGCCCGTTCGAGCGGCGCCGGTGCCGGCGATGACCCAGGTGACCGAGTCGAACTCATGCCAGTGCAGCGGCTCGTCCTCGTCGACGACGAGGTCGAACGCCAGACCGTGGAACCCCATCGCAGCTGCTTGTGCGAGAGCGTCCTCTTCGGTGATCGGTTCCCCGCGAGTGATGGTGTACTCCATGGTCGGCATGCCCCTTCGATCCAGCGGCCACGATCGGCCCCACTCCGAAAGACGGTACCAGTGCCCGCTCGACCGAGCAGTTGATCGGCACCCACCGCCCCCCGATCGGCGAACGCCTCGATGGCCGCTTGCTGTACTCAAACCCGCCACCCGAACACAGCGAGGTCGTCACCCCCACCCGCATCGCCGCCGATCACGACGGCACACGCCCGGCCTGGACGTAGCCCGAACCCGGCCGACAGCCGACCGGAACCGCTCGGCGGGTGGGAGTTCTTCGATGCCCCGAATCGTGGGTCCCGGTTCGTGGTCGCTCGACGACGTCCTCGACCTTCGAGACGACCTCACCGTGTTCGACGGCCTCGCCGCGCCCCACTGGCGAGCGGACGAGCTGGCTGCTCGAATCGGCGGGTCGGATGGCATGATGAAACCTGCCGGGATACGAGGAGAGGAGGCGGCGCATGATGGCGAGCGGCGAGGCCCACGGTCCGGCGATCGGCGGTTGGGAACTCGCCCGGAACGTGTCCGAGTGGATCGAGATCGGGGCGATCTTGGTCATCGCCGTCACGGTGGTGGCAGCAGTGGCGCAGATGAGCCGAACCGTCCTCGCCGGTGAGTGGGCCTCCGCCAACGACGTGTTCAAGCGGATCTTCTCGCGGGCGTTCTGCTCGGCCTCGACCTGCTGATCGCCGCCGACATCATCCGCACCGTGACGCTGGAGCAGACGTTGGAGAACGTTGCCGCGCTGGGGCTGCTCGTCATCGTCCGAACGTTCCTCGCGTGGTCGCTCGTACTCGAGGCGGAAGGTCGCTGGCCGTGGCAAGCACCCTGCGGCGACATCACCCCTCCACCTCAGCGCTGAAGAGGAACCAGCTCGTCGGTCGCAGCGGAGTCCCACCCATCATCAATTCGCCCGCATCTGCCAGCCGTCACCGGTGATCCTCGGTGCCGCACACCGCAGGGTGTGGAGCACTCACCGGTTCTCCGTCAGGGTCCGGGGATCCCAGGCGCCGCCGTTGGTGCGGTCGCCGCCGGGCGGATCCATGCCGAAGCGACGTACGACACGGCGACCGCGACGATCACCGTCGGCATGAGCGCCAGTCCGTCGGCTTGGAGGAACAGCGCGACCAACAGCGTCGACACCATCGGGAGCCCCAGCATCGCGACGGTCATCGCACCGATCCCCATCGCGGCACCCGCGACCAGGGGCAGGCCTGGGAGATGCGACAGCGCGATGCCTCCGGCTGCGCCGATGAACATCCCCGGGAAGACGGGGCCGCCGCGGAAGCTGCTCAACGACAGCGAGTACGCGATGCTCTTGCACACGACCAACATGACGAGTGCACCTGCCGTCCAGGCCGCACCGTTGGTGATGAGTCCAGGAAGTTGATCCTGGCCCGAGTACAGCACCTCCGCCGCCGGTTTGTCGGTCGTCTCGACGAACACGAGCACGACCACACCGATCGCGAGACCGACGATCGGCATCAACACCACCATGCGCCGTTCGACGATCGATTGCAGGACCAGCGCCAGGCGGGTGATCGCGGCACCGGCTCCAGCCGCGAGCAGGCCGATCACGATCGCCCACAGGAACTGGGCACCCGTCGGCGATCCGACCGGGGGCAGATCCGGAATCGCGAGCGCGAACGTGCCGAAGCCGGTCCACGCGTCGAGTCCGACATAGATGAGCGAGCCGACCCCTGCGGCGAGCAGACCGGGCACGAGGACGACGCCCATCATCGGGCCACCGAGTCCGGCCGCCTCCATCAAGAGAAACGCTCCGGCCAGCGGCGATCCGAGTAGCGCCGCGATCGCGGCGAAGCTCCCGGCGGCGCCGATGACCATGTACGCCGTGTCGGGCGCGTCCCGCCTGAGCAGCCGCACCGCCAAGACCCCGAGCCCGCTGCCGATCGCGATCAGGGGCGCTTCGGGTCCCAGTACGACGCCGAGGCTGAGTGTCAACAAGGCCGCCAGTACGATGCCGGGCAGGTCCTTCGGACTCACCGGACCGCCGGTCTTGAAACCTTCGGCCGGCTTGTGGCCCGACTCGCCGGGCAGGTAGGTGATCGTGAGCCCCACGAGCAAACCACTCAGCGTCAGCAGCGGGATCGGCCACCACGATGGTTGTGCATCGAAGCCGAGATCGCCGGGAAGCGTCGAGTACAGGTAGGTCTGGGCCTCGGCGACGCCCTTGAGGAAGAAGTAGGCGACCGCGGCGATCGGCGCACCAACGATCGCCCCGAAGAGCAGCAACACGACATAGCTCGGGCTCCGGAGGAGTGCGACCGGGTCGGGCCCAGCCGGTGGCGCTGAGGTGGTTTCGGTGGTCACTGCGTGCTCCAGTTCGGTTCGAATCGTCGATCGACAATCATCACACGTCGTCGCTGCCGGCGGAGCGAGGTGGACGCGGCGGCGGTGCGCATGGATCAGGCGGGCGCACCGGCGCTCGAGGGCGCCGTCCACGATCACCCACATTGGCGGTTACGCACCAATGCCGCATCGACGAGTGTGGCCGACGCTACGGTCACGCGACGAACACTCAACGCGACCCACATCCGAACGTGACGACGTCCTCGACGGGGAGAAACACGATGTTCGACAACGATGCACTGCAACCTCGGCCCAGCGGTTGGGTGACGGCATGACCAACGTCGGCGTCCCGCCGGGCTGGTACCGCGATCCCAGCGGTCAGGGCGACGGTCGGTACTGGAACGGTGTCAGCTGGACCGAGATGGTCGACCGCGGCGGCACCACCGTCAATGTGGCGATCGATCCCACCCTGGCCCAGATGCCGCCGGCGCCCGGCACGCAGTACGCCAAGCCGGTCCCGTACGCTGCGGCCCAAACCGTCAACGTGTCGACCTCGAGGAGCCCGGGGTGGGGTGTGATCATCGGCGGCATCGTCGTCGCGCTCATCGGCATCGTGATCTTGATCGCCGTCAACAGCGGCTCCTCGGACGACACCCCGACCCCCGGGACCGACGTACCGAGCATCACGGCCACGCTGGCCCCTCGAGCGACCGACGCGCCGGCGGCACCGTCGACCGACGGCGGCTGAGCGGGCCGCCACCGCCATTCCTCGGCGGACCAGATCACCATGATCGAGCTACCGTGGCGTCGGCGAGCGGGATGCGGTCGCGCGGTGCACGACCTGAAGGCGCACGGCAACATCGTCGACCACGAGTACAAGATCGAACGCAAGGGTGACGTGATCGCCGAGGTCTCCAAGCGATGGTTCCGCGTTCGAGACACCTACGGCATCGAGGTCTTCGACGAGAACGCCACGGTGCTGCTGCTGTCGATCACCGTTGCCATCGACGCCCTCGCAACGCCTTGCTCTGACGGAGCGGCGTTGTTTCCGATCCGTCGCGTCACACCGGTCGGCCGACATCCGAGACGACCGCGCAGATCGTGGGTCTCAGAGGGTGAGCACGAGCAAACCGAACACGACCAGGATCCCGATCGCGCCGATGATGATCAGCTTGGCGGAGGAGCTGGAGGAGCCGGAGGCGCCCGATGTGTGCGTCGCGTGTTCCCACTGCTGGTTGGCCGGCGAGCCGACCTTCGGCAGGTGCTTGGGCTTCCCGGCGCCCTTGCGCCGCCGGCTACTGCTGCTTCCCATGACCGGTGACCCTAGCGGGCCTGCCGAGCTCGAGTTCTGGCGCACCGAGCACATCGGAGCGACGGCTCAGCGCCGGACCGATCGGGCAATCGGGCGCGTGTTCGCCGGTCTACTTGATGAGTCGGAGGAGACCGTCGATGACGAGTGCTGCGCCGAGACCCGTTGCGAGCCAGAAGCTCAGCGCTGCCCAGTGCGTCCTCAGCCAGGACTCTCCTCGACCGATGACGGCGGCAGCACGATTCCCCGCGACCACGATGGTGCCGACCGACACCGAGACGAGCGACGTGGCAACCGCGATGTAGAGCACGACAAGCGTGAGGTTCTCGAGGTAACCCAGATCGACGTCGCTGACCGCTGCCATGGCGAGAAGCGTGAGAATGAGCCGTTTGGGTCCGCCGAACCCCAGGAGTCCGGCCATCGACAGAGCGGCACCGGGTCCGACGTGGCTCAGTCCCGCCAGGATCGATGCTCCCCGACTCGTTTCCGCTGCTCGCCGTGGCGGCGACCGACGTCCCCGCAGCCCCGCGACGAACAGCGCGATACCGACGAGCAGCACCGCCAGGGCTTCGATCGTGTCGCGTGACTCGAGCCGATCGATGGCGGCCTCGCCGAGGACCAGCCCGAGCACGCACGCAACCGTCGTTCCGAACAGGAACCCGGCCAGGAAGGCGATGCTGTTCGTGCGGGGACGCTCGGATTGCACCACGGCAAGCGTTGCGGTGAGCGCGAGCGGGCTGATCGCAGCGACCAGGCCGTAGAGGAGCACGTAACCGGTGGCGGAGATCACTCGGAGCGACACCGTGAGAAGGTGCCCGTAGGAACCAGTTGCCGGGTCGGACTGCCCACGGATGGAACGTACCGCACGGGTCCGTCGATCGTGCGCCCCGTGATCGACGAGTTGCAGCGTTCATGGTGCGTGGCGGCCGAATCCGATCACCCCAAGATCTCGATCATCCTCCACTTCGGGTGACCGCCGCGCCGGCGCGCAGCTACAGCATTCGCTGATTGCGCAACGAGCGCATCGCGAAGTAGCCGAGCAGTGGCGGGGTGTAGAACGTGATGATCCGGTACGACATGGCCGCGGCCATGGCAGTCGTGCTGTCGACGCCGATCGCGACGAACCCTGCGGTCAGCGCCGCCTCCGTCACCCCGACACCACCCGGTACGGGCATGAGACCGGCGAACAGCGCCACAGCCTCGTTGACGAGCACGACGTCTGCGAACCCCACGTCCTGTCCGAACGCTCGCAGCACGGTGTACATCGCCAGCGAGAAGAGCAGCTGCACGAGCAGGTTGGCGAGGACGACCGAGATCAGGCGCCGGGGCGACTTCAGGAGTGGTCCGATCTTGTCCCAGGTCGTTCTCACCACCGCCACGACGGGATCGCGGAACTTCGGGACGAGGGCCACCACGGCGATTCCGACGACGATCGCCACCGCGACGAGAAGGAGGAGTTGCCCGTTCAAGTTCGGCGCGTTGGCGCTGATGTCCATGTTCAGGCTGCCGAGTCCGAACCCGACGATCGCCAGCATCAGGCTGATCTGCGCGACGAACCCGCCGACGCTGTCGAGCCCGGCGACGCCGATGGCGGTCGTACGGTCGAGCCCGTTGCGTTGGAAGAACCGGATGTTGACCGCGACGCGGGCCGCAGTCGAAGGAATGGCCAGGTTGACGAACGTGATGGCGAACTCGAGCAGGGTCAGCCTGGCCAGGGGGATCGGGAGGGGTGCGGCTCTCGACACCGCAAACGCGCTGGCGACCCGTGGGACCTGACCGAGCACGAACGCCAGCAGGAGCACCCCGAGACTCGCCGCGGCGATCGCGTCCACGATCGATGAGAGACCGACACTCTGGATCGCGCCGATGACCGAGTAGGCGACAACGATGAGCAATGCCATCATCACGACGTTGCCGAGAGAGATGCGATGGAGGGTCTGGAGCTCCTGCTCCTCGGCGCCGACGTGTGCGATGACCGACTTGCGGAGATCGTCGATGTCGAGGTCTGCGGCGGCGGCCCGCTTTCGTAGTGCGGGCATCATGGCTGCTGGTTGTACGAACGTGGTCGTCTCGGTGAGCCGCTCGACGCCGAGCGCGGCGGAGGCGGCGGCGATGGCGCGGTCGGCGCCGACCGCCACGGCGGTCGACGTCAGCAGTTGCGCCTCGTCGAGTTGGCGTGACGTGTCATCCCAGGCGATCGCGGCTCGATCGAACTCACCCAGGTAGACGCGCCCATCGGACACCTGAAGGTCGTCCGGGGTGATCCCGCCGTGCCGAATGCCTGCATCGTGCAGTCGCTCCAGTGAGCGCCAAGCGTCGGCCAGCAGCTCGTCGCTGATCTCGTCGTCACCCCGGCCGAACCCGACCCCCACCCGCTCGGAGACGAACAGGGCGTCTCCGCGGCTGTCCATCGCGGCCGCGACCAACGGCGTCACCGATGCCCCTTCCCGCTCGGCGAACAGGGTCAGATAGGCCTGGTGCTCGATCTGGAAGCGACGATTGACGGTGACGTTGCGCCCACCCGATCGGTAGAACACGAGGCGCCAGATCTTGACGAAGAACTGGCTGTCCCACGAGTCGCGGCCGTGGACGTGAACGTCGAGTTCTCGATCGTCGGGCGTCTTCGCGCGGGCGAGCGCCACGCCGTGGCTGACCTCCACGCTCGTCGGCACGGCGTCGACTCCGATCGACCGCAGACGATTCGCCGAGGTCGTGGAGCGACGGTGTCCCATCGGGTGAGCCGAACGCGAGATGGACGAGTGCGCCAGCGGCCCACCCGATCGCGACGGCGCACATCGCCGCACCGGGGGCAGCCACTCCGAGCACGAGCGCGGAGAGCCAGGCGAGGGCGATCAGCCACCGGCCGCACTTGCGGAGTGGACTGACGAGGTACGGGTTCGCCACGGTGATCGCGGCGGCACTGGCGGCGAGCGCCAGCGAAGGGAATCCTCCCGATCCGTCCGCTGGCCCGATGCTGTCGGAGAGCGTGGGGATCGAGCCGTCGACCGCCCATCCGACGAAGAGGACACCGGCCACGGTGAGCGCGACGCTCGCCGCCCAGTCACGCAGCAGCGTCCAGCGGCGTCGCACCAGCGCCAGAACGGCGACGACGACAACCCAGAGTTGGGCGAGGTCGAACGCGATACTCCACAGGAAGTCGAACAATCCGGGGAGCGTTGCAAGCCAGTCGCTGAAGGCCTTCTCGAAGTCTCCAGCATTCTCGATCTGCCACGCCGTGACGACGATGACGACGAGCGACAGCACGAGCAGCACGACGTCGGTCGGGCGGCGGAATCGTGGGGGCCGCGAGGGGACCGCGAACGCGCGGGTCGCCAGTCGCCCGGATCCGAGATCGGACAGGTGGATCTCGGGACGAGTCCGCTTCCCCCCACGCTTGGAATCGGTCATGGCTGGTGTTGCCGGCGATCTTCGGCGCCCCGCGACTCGAGACGCTCGAGACGCGCCGCGATCTCGGCGAGCGACGCCTCCATTCTCTCGAGCGGGTGGGGCTCGTTGGCCAACGCTTCGGCTTGGGACGTCTCCATCCGGACGCGTGCCGCCTCGATGAACAACGAGGTGATCGCCGCGGTCACCACGGTGATCAGCCCGATTCCGGCGAGCATCACGACGCCCGCCACGGTTCGCCCGATCGGACTCGTGGGAGTCGTGTCGCCGTAGCCCACCGTGGTCACGGTCTGCAGTGTGAACCAGACCGCCTCACCGTAGGAGGGGTAGTTGGCGCGGTCGAAGACCCACATCAGCAGCGCACCAGCCACGACAACCGAAATCGTCACGCTCATGATCGCCGCGATCGGCGTACTTCGCTGACGCGGGATTGGCTTGGAATCGCGTGTAGGCGCGTCGCAGGAATCTCATCGGGGTTGCTCACTCGGCCGACATGGGGCAAGACCTGTCGATCGTAGTGGCGGGTCCCGGTCGGTTCCGGTGATCCCTACCGGCCGTCGGGAGATGGCTGCGCAGCGTGGAACGCGGCGATGGCGTCATCGAGGGACTCGAAGACGTGCTCGGCTCCGATGGCGTCCAGGACTCCGAATCGCTCGAGTTCGGGCATCAGCGATTGGGCGGCTGCGATGCAGAGCACGACGTTGCGCTCGGCGAGCTCTCCGGCCAAGCTCGAGCAACGTCTTGCCCCCGGTGAAGTCGATGTCGTCGATCGCATCGGCCATCAGTACGAACCACCGAGGCGGCTCGGGGCCATCGACGAGCGCGAGAACGTCGTCGGCGAATCGTGTCGAGTTGGCATAGAACAGACCGACACCGAACCGGTACACGACGAGGCCGGGTTCGGTTCGAGCCTCGGGCGAGGCGGGGATCTGGGCCGGCCGTCCCTGCTCGTCCCGTGTGATGACCGCGCCCGGCGCGTCGTAGTGGCGCCGGACGTGGTCGAGCAGGGACAGGACGATGGCGAGGAGGATCCCCTGCTCGACGCCGACGACGACGACGACGACCGCTGTGACCGACGCGATGACGAACTCGTCAAGACGCAGGCGGCGGATCTCGTTCATGCCCCCGATCTTGACGAGCTTGACCCCGATGAGGAAGACGACCGCCGAGAGCACCGCGTTCGGCATGTACTGCAGGGGCTTGGTGAGGAACAGCAGGACGATCCCAACGGTGACCGCCATCGAGAGCATCGCGACCTGGGTCTTGCTGTGCGCCTCGTCGGCCATCTCCGTCTTGGTCGGGCTACCGTTGACCGGGAACGTACCGCTGAACCCGGCAGCGACGTTCGCAACGCTGAGCCCGACCAGATCGTTGTTCTCGACGAAGTGCTCCTGGTACTTGATGGCGTAGGCGCGCGACGTCGCCGCGCTCTGCGCGAGGATCACGAGCACCATCGACGCCGAGGTCGCGAGGAGTGGCACCACGTCGCTCCAGCCGACCCCACTCGGCAGGCCGACCGAGGGAAGCCCGCTCGGCACCGGCCCGAGCACCGAGACCCCGTGCGACTCGAGGTCGAAGCCCCAACTGATGCCGATCGCGCCGACGACGGCGACGAGCCCACCCGGGATCGCCTTGATCCACCGCGCGAACACGAGCAGCGTGGCGATCACGCCGATCGAGACCGCGACCGTGGTGAGCGACGCGTCGGGAATCTCTCCGAGCGTGTCCCAGAACTTGAGCACCGTGCCGCTGACCCGGTCGACCTCGACGTCGGGTGCCGGGACGCCGAGCATCCCATCGAACTGACCGAGCGCGACCTGGATGCCGACACCGGTGAGGAACCCGATGAGGACGGTACGCGAGATGAAGTCGGCGAGGAACCCGAGCCGAGCGACGCGAGCGAGCATCAGCAGGCCTGCGGTGATCAGCGCGGCCAAGCTCGCATAGGCCAGCCACTCCGAGGAGTTCGGCTGGAGCCCCGAGACGCCGAGCCCGGCGATTCCGGCGTACAGGATCGCTGCCGTCGCCGAGTCTCCCCCGACGACGAGATGGCGCGACGAGCCGAGCACGGCGAACGCGATCGCCGGGATCAGAATCGTGTACAGCCCGGTGATGACCGGGGTCCCCGCGATCTTGGTGTACCCCATGACTTCGGGAATCGCGAGCGCCGCGAGCGTGATCCCCGCGACGATGTCGCGCGACGAGCAGGCTGCGCTGATACGGAAGGATGCCCTGCAGCAGCGTGACCCAGTGCCAGGGGCCGTGCTTCCGCTCGCTCCCCTTGGCAGCTTCGACACTCACGATGGACCTCGCTGATCTCGATGCGTCGTACTCATGGTCCCCCCATGCGTCCCGGCTCCGGTGGATACAAGGTATTCAACATACTCACGCGCCGACTCGCCGGCGTCGCCCTGATCGGGTGAATCGGGGTCTTGTGGATCAGCGACACGGCGAGGCCTGCTCGCCGTTCGAATCCGCCACTCTGGGGGATGATCCACGTCCGGGCCGGGCGTAGGGTTTCGTGCTGGCAAGACGTCGCGACCTCGACGTCTTGCTCCGTCAACCGGCCGGGTGGCCGGTCGTTTCCGCAACCTTCCGACCCGACCCACTCCATCTGCTCCAAAGACGAGCACGATGAAGCCGGTGGGATGGGCGGCGTCCGGCGCCATCAGCCCGAATCCGCCACTCTGGGCGATGAACCAAGTGGCCGAGTGACCCTAAGGTGACCCTCATGACGAACCAAGATCCAGATCGCGCGCGACCCGACGGTGTCGATTCGTCCGCTGCCACCGGTGGATCGGACGTGGACACAGCAGCCGCGAAATCGAGCAAGGCACCGACCGTCCTCATCGTGATCGCCACGGTGCTGGCGGTGTTCAGCTCGTTGACGACATGGGTGCACACCGACGCACTCGACACCGACGCCTGGGTCTCCACCAGCGAAGAGCTGTTGGTCAACGAAGAGGTCACCACCGCCGTTGCGACATACCTCGTCAACGAGTTGTACACCCAGGTCGACGTCGCCGGTGCACTCCAGCAACTGCTGCCGGGTGACCTCTCGGGAGTCGCCGGGGCGCTCGCAGGCGCACTGCGCGAGCCGGTCACCAACGGCATCGAGCGGGTGCTCGAGTCACCACAGTTCGCCGAGATCTGGGTGCGCGCCAACCGCCTCGCCCACGCGGAATTCGTCGCCATCCTTCGCGACGAGACCCGTCCGGCGGTGTCGACGGCGGACGGCACGGTGACGCTCAACCTCCGCGAAGCGATCATCAACGTCGGCACGGAGCTCGGCCTGCCGCAGTCGGCGTTGGACCGCATTCCCGAGGGCGCTGGGCAGATCACGATCTTCCAGTCCAACGAGCTGAAGACCGCCCAGACCTACGTCCGGGTGCTCGACTTCCTGTCCTGGTTCCTGTTCCTGCTGACGGTCGGGCTGTACGCGCTGGCGGTGTACCTGGCCGGTGGCCGCCGTCGCCACGCCTTGTCGATGGTCGGGTGGTCGCTCATCGCCTATGGCATCACGCTGTTCGCGCTCACGGCGCTCGGTGTGCGGACCGGCGTGGACTACTACGTCTCGGACAACACCAACAAGGGGCTCGCCAACGCCATCGCATCTGTCGCAACCGACCTGCTTCGTCAGTTGGCCTTTGCTGGCATCGCGTATGGCGTCCTCATCATCGGATTCGCCGCGCTGCTCGGAACACACCCATGGGCGGTCGCAGTGCGCCGGCACAACCCGATCACGACACCTGCGACAGCGGTTGGCGGCGCTGTCGTGATCACGCTCGTGCTGCTGTGGTGGAGCCCCGGCAACGCCTTCACCCGGTGGTACACCGCGGTCGTCGCCGTCGCCCTGATCGCGGGAGCGATGGCCGCGCTGGTCGTCCAGGCGGGCAAGGACGAGCGCGAGGCTGTCGCGGCGGGCTGACGCTCCGCACTGGCCTGATCGACAAGTCGTCCGACGACCTCAGCGACGCCATCGACAGTAGAACGCGTAACCTCCGTCGAACCCATGATGGACGACCGCACAGCCACCGACGAGCCGCAACTGGGGCGCCGCCTGACGACGCCCCGGGCTGCCGCGATGGCAGGCATCCTGTTCGCCGCCCTGTTCGGCACAGCGACCGCCTTGTTCCGGCTCTCGGTGCCGGCCGACCCAGGAGATCCGGGCGAGTGGCTGGACACGAACTCAGGCCGGGTCAAGCTCGCGCTCTGGCTGGTGCCGTTCGGCGGCATCGCCTTCCTGTGGTTCATCGGCGTCGTGCGGGATCGGCTCGGCGATCGCGAGGATCGGTTCCTGTCGAGCGTGATGTTCGGCAGCGGCCTGCTCTACCTGGCGATGACCTTCGCCGCCGCGGCGTTGGTCGGCGCGCTCATCGCCACCTACGAGGCCGCGCCGGAACGGACCATCACGTCGGGGATCTACGCCTTCGATCGAGAAGCCATCTTCCACATCTCCAACAGCTTCGGTGTCCGGATGGCCGGCGTGTTCATGTTCTCGACCGGCTCGATCTGGTTGCGGTCGGGCGCCATGCCCCGCTGGATCATCGCCGTCACGTATCTGCTGGCCCTCATGCAGCTGGTCGGTAGCGGCATCAGCCTGTGGTCGACGATGGTGTTCCCGACCTGGGTCCTGATCGTCAGCATCCACTTCCTCGTGCGAGGTGCCGAATCGTCCAGATCGGACGATGACGGCCTGACGCGTACTGGATAGCGTCCAGGTATGCCCGACCCCGCCCTGGCGACCGATGCGCTGCGGTCGTTCGTCTCACGTCAACCTTCATGATCGCCGGCGGAATCCAGGCCGACCAGGAGTGCCCCATGGCCAACGTCGACCTCGTCGAGCCACCACCTCCGGCCACGACGTCCGTCCAAGGACGACGCGAACTGGGTCGACTGATCAGGGACCAGGTCCCGAGATCGACTGCCGGCTCGTGGGAACCGGCTGCCGATCGCGCCGACCCCGTCGACCTCCTCGCGCGGCAAGCGGCGACTCGGGAGCCCTTGCTCGTGCCATTGCGACACGGGAGGATGCTGGCCTCGCCATTCGCCTTCTATCGCGGCGGCGCGCTGCTGATGGCCGCCGACCTCGCCGTGCTCCCCCGCAGCGGCTTGACCGTCCAGCTCTGCGGCGACGCCCACCTGGCCAACTTCGGGGTCTTCGCAGCTCCTGACCGTCGACTGGTGTTCAGCCTCAACGACTTCGACGAGACCCTCCCCGGACCGTTCGAGTGGGACGTGGCGCGTCTGGTCGCCAGTTTCACGATCGCAGGTCGTCACCGCGAGTTCGGTCGCGCGACGTGCGCGGAGATCGTCTCGACGGTCGTGAAGTCGTACCGACACGCCATGCACGAATTCGCTGCGATGTCGACACTCGACCTCTGGTACGCGCGCTTGGACGTCGACGAGGTCGAGAATCGGTTCGGCGCAGACGCGACGCTCGAGGAGCGGAAGCGATTCGCCAAGATGATCCGGAGGGCCGAGACGAAGAACAGCCTCCGGGCGATGGCGAAGCTCACCGAGGTCGTCGACGGGAAGCGGAGCTTTCGTCGAGACCCTCCGACACTCGTCCCCATCGATGACCTGGTGTCCGACGAGGAAGTGGACAGAGTGGGTGAGGGAGTCGCCGAAATCATCGAGTCGTTTCGTTCCTCGCTGAGCCCCGACCGGCAGCGGCTGCTCGACAAGTATCGCTACGTTCATCTGGCGCGCAAGGTCGTCGGCGTCGGCAGCGTGGGCACCCGCGCCTGGGTGCTGCTGATGGTGGGGCGCGACGATGACGACCCGCTCCTCCTGCAGTTCAAGGAAGCCCAGGCATCGGTGTTGGAGGAGTTCCTCGGCGTCAGCGAGTTCGTGACCCACGGCGAGCGGATCGTCGCCGGGCAGCACCTGATGCAGGCGGCGAGCGACATCCTGCTCGGCTGGCACCGCGGTGTCGGCATCGACGGCGTCGAGCGGGACTTCTTCGTCAGGCAGTTGTGGGACGCGAAGGGATCGGTGGACCTCGAGACGATCGATGCCAGCGCGATGAAGATCTACGGTTCGTTGTGCGGCTGGACGCTCGCTCGGGCCCATGCCCGTTCCGGCGACCCGGCCGCGATCGCCGGATACCTCGGGAAGAGCGATGCGTTCGATCATGCGATGGTCGACTTCGCCCACCGGTACGCCGATCAGAACGAACGCGACTACGCAGCCGTGCAGCAGGCGGTCACCGAGGGCCGCCTCGCCGCGACGGACGGCTGACTCCGGCCGCCATCGTCGGGATGGGCGCGCTTCAGCCGGGACACGAGGTCCCGGCCGAGCGCAGGAGGTGAGCGAGAGCGTCTAGATGCGGCGGCGCACGTCGCGCCGCGTCTGGCGGCGGCGGACGCCGCTCGATACCACTGCTGCAGTGCCGACGACCGCGGCCGTGCGGGCCACCGGCGCTCCAACGACACCGCGTCGGGCTGCACGTGCTGGTCGGAGAGGCATGGTCAGGCTCCTTCGTCGGTGTCGGTTGCATCCGCCTCGAGTGCGGCGGCGATTGCCTGGATCGGGATGCGGCCGGTGGCGACCAACTGGCCGCCTGCACGGCGAGCGGCGGAGGCGAACGGCGCCGCCCAGCGGTTCTCCCAGACGATGACGCCGGCGACACTCCCCGGGAGCATCGCCTCCGCCAGGTTGGTGACGTCGTCGACGGCGAGGATCTCGGCGATCTCCGCCTCGAGCTTCACGAGCTCGTCGACCTCGTCGAAGTCGTCGATCTCGAATGCCTGGATCGTGCCGTCCACCTCCTTCTCGAGGATGAGGAGATCGAGCAGACGGATCGTGCCCGACTCACTCAGGTCGGCGAGCTCGGTCGCCATCTCCCCGCTGAAGTTCTGCTGCCCCGCAGGGAACTCGACGACGAGGTAGTCCACTGGACCCATCTCGTCGAGATCGTCATCACTCACGTTTCCTCCTCTGAAGTGGCCACCATCGACTGCTGCGCCGGCGGGGCGCCCGCGATCACAGCATGCCCACATCGGGATGGCGCCGTCATCACCCGATTGAGATGAACGACCCGGCCGCCGAACCGACGGCACGTCCACACGGACCGATGGTGCTGCGTCGGGCCGCGCCGCTCACATCTCGGTGAGCGTGCCCGCGCTCCGCAGGCGATCGACCGCCTCGGCTCGCGAGTTGGTGCCGAGTTTGCGGTAGATCGCCGCCGCATGGCTCTTCACGGTGTTTCGAGACACGTACAGCCGACCTGCGATGTCAGCCAGACTGAGGTTGGTCGGCAGGAGCTGCGCGACCCGCAGTTCGGCAGCGGTCAACGACCACGAGCGCTCGGAGAACAGCTCGCTGGCGGTGTGCACGGCATCGCCGAGTTCGTTGATGCGCCGCGCGAGGGGAGTGCTCCCATCCTGGTCCTGCATCTTCTGATCGAGCTGCCGCAGCAGCTCATGGGCAGCCGCTGCATCGTCGAGGAGCAGGCTGGTACGGATCAGCGGGATGAGCCCCAGGATGTTGAACCACGGTGCGCACCGGTCGAACCCGGCGAGCTTGCGCCGCGCCGCGCCGAACCTCGCGGCTGCTTCGTCGTGGCGGCCTGACCTGACCGCGACGAGCGACGCGCCGGCCAGCGCGAGCGCGGTCGCCGACGAGTCCTCGCCCAATGGCGTGGCGAGGAGACGGACCGCCCGCTCGACGAGCTCGGAGGCCTCGTCGACCTTGCCGTCGAGGTCGAGCGCGATCGCCAGCGCCGAGGCTGCGGTCGCCTGCAACGTCGTCGAGTGCGCGACCTCCACCTCGAACAACGCCTCGCGCAGCAGGTCCTCGGCTCCTTCGTCGCCGCAGAGCTTGAGGTTCGCCCCGAGCGCCAAGCACGCCAGACCTCTCCACGCGCCGGGTGGAAGGTGCCGATGCGCGCGCTTCGCCGCAGGGATGAGTTCGATTGCAGATCGGGTCTCGAGCGTCGCGAAGAGTGCGTCGGTCTGGTATGCCAGCAGATCGGAGATGCTGGACACGGCGTGGTCGATCGGAACGTGATCGGCCCAGGAGAGCCGCATCCAGCCAACGGCCCGGTCGCCATCTCCGGAGCCGACCGCCAGGACCGCCATGACGTGTCTGAGGGCCAGCGACCCGCGAACACGCGTGTCGTCGAAGTGCCGCATCCAGCGTTCGATCGTGTGAAACATCCCGCGCGTGGCGTAGTTGCCGCTGTGCAAGATGACCAGTTCTTCGAGCAGGTCCAGGTCGTTCGCGGCCGCGGCGTGTTCGACGGCGAGGTCGATGTCGGCCTGGAGCGACCACCACCGTGCCGCGGCGAGATGGATCTCACGCCATCGGTCGGGATCGAGCCTCCGAAGACGTGCGGCGAGCCAACGGGAGAGGACGGCATGCATCCGATACCACTGGCCTTGTTGATCGAGGGCGATGACCAGCAGTTCCTTGTGGCAGAGCCGGTGCAAGATCGACGCCGAGCCGCGGCGGCCGAGCACGGCGTCGCACTGCTCTCCGGTGAAGCGGCCGAGGCATCCGGCTTCGGTGAGGAAGCTCTGGTCCTCGTCGCTGAGTCCTCCGAACCATTCGGCGGTGACGTAGTCGATCACGTCGGTGAGGTCGCCAAGCCTGCTCGACGCCACCTCGCCGGTGGAGCGCCCCATGGCCATGGCCTGGCCGGCCAGCCTGACGCCGGCCGGCCAGCCCTCGAACTGATCGGCGATGGCGGTGACCAGGTCGATGTCCGGCTCGATCCCGAGTAGGGTCAGCAGTTGTTCGGTCTCGGCAAGATCGAAGGCCAGCGCATTGATGCCCACGTCGACCACGCCGGGGTGGAGTCGGTGCCGGGCGATCCACTCGGCGCGGTGGTGCGCACGTCCGGCGAGGACGATCGTGGAATCCGGCGGCAGACTGTCGATCAGCACACCGATCAGGTGTGTCGAGTCCTCGCTGACGAGGTGATGGATGTCGTCCAGCACCAGGACAAACGGGTCGTGGAGACCGCCCACCAGACCTGCAACCTCGTCGAAGGGCGCGCCATGTGGGCGGTCCAGGCCCGGGTCGTGGTCGGCCGCTCGGTGATCAGCGAGAGCGTTGACCAGCGCTTGGCCGAACACGAGTGGGTCGTCGTCGATCGGCTCGAGGTCGAGCCAGCAGACGTTCCGTTCGTCGCTGGCCACCCAGCGCGCCACCAAGGTCGATTTCCCGTAGCCAGCCGGCGCCAACACGCGGACAACCTGGCCGACCGCCGACTCGAAGCGCGCGTCGAGGCGCGTGCGCTTCACGGTTGCGGAGGTGGAGGTCGGCCCGGTGAACCGGACCCGATCGCGGATGGAGACGAGATCGCTCACGGGGCGGGTCGGCTTCCGACCGATCGTGGACGCAACGGGCGCGTGATGTCGAGACCGATGCTGTGCCGCACCGGACCACGATATGTCTGCCACCTCGAACTCCGCCGCTTGTGCAGCACTTTCACACTGACGCACGACGACGGTCGGCGAACGGTCAGCCGACGACCACGATCTCGTCATCGGCCGACAGCGTCACACGATCGCTCGCGCTCGGGTTGAGTACCACCTCGCCCTGGTCGACCGTTCGTCGCCAGCCGATGGCGAGGACACCGGCGGCATACGCGGACGCCACCACGTCGGCGGTGCTGACCGAGCCGACCAGGTCGAGGCGGTCGCATCGGATCAAGCGGACCGACGCGTCACCCCCTCCGTACAAGTCGAGCAGGAGGTCGCGACGCTCTGGTTGCTCGATGAGCTGCGCGATGAGCTGGCTCGCGAGTGCAGCGCTGATCAAGAAGTCGTCCGGCCCGGCCAGCCCGGCCAGGTCGGCATGTTCGTCGTTGAGCAGGTGCACCACGAATCGTGGCATCTGCCCGGCCTGCGAGCAGCGTCGCCTCAGCTGCATGACGTCGAGCAGTGTGCGGTTGTCCGCCTCTGCGTTGTCGATCGACGCGTAGCCGAGGACGACGATCGTGGTCGGCGGGCGACTCAGATCAAGCGACGACACCTCCGGGATGGGAGTGAGCCGAACCTCGATGTCGACGTCGGGGATGACGACTTCGGCCGCTTGGACGAGCCGTGGGTCGAACGCGACTTCCACGCTGGACGATGGCGCCGTGCCCCGACCCCATCCATCGAGCAGGTGGTGGCCGAGCGGGTTCCAACCGACCACGAGGATGTGCTCCTCGACCGGCGCAGTCACCTGTGCGGAACGGTGGTCGACCGGCCCGCGCTTCGCAAGGGGTTGCGGCGCATCAGCCGGCTCGAGCGTCTCGAGGTCGCGCGCGATGAGGATGAGTCGGTCCCCCGGGGCGAGCGTCGATTCGGCCGGAGGATTGAACTCGAATCGACCGTCGGAACGGGCGAAGCCCAGCGGTCGAGCGTTCGAGAAACGACCGACGATGTCGTCGAACCGCAGCCCGACGAGTTCCGGACGTTCGGTGACGTGGAGATCGCTGCCACGAAAGTCGAGGAGTTCGTTGGTCACCCTGCCGAGTCCGCGCTGGCGCAGTGCGAACGCGGCAATCCTGGCGACGGCTTGGGCGGTGGCGATCGGATGCATCGTCGGACCACACGCGTGGACCAACCGCTCCGCAGTCGTCGACTCGGCCACCTCGACCACGACGGGGAGATCGTGCAGCCCCCCCAGCTCTGCGGTGAGCGCGAGGACGGTCTGCACCACGGACGCGTCGCTTCCTTCCCGTTCGGGCAGCACGATCGCACCCCGAGCCTCGCCCACGCGCGCGAGCGCGAGATCGGAGCGAACCTTCGGATCGCCGAACCGGTAGACGATTCGTGTCCGGTGTCGGTCGGGGACCGCGGCGACCACGGAGCGTCTCAGTTCTGTCGGATCGATCTCGGCGAGCACGACGATCGTGTTGGAGGTGCGCTCGGCGTTGGCCAGGACGAGCTGTCCGATGACCTCCGGGATCCGAGTCGACCCACCCAGGATCACGAGATGGCCTGACTCGATCACCACGCTGCGTCCGCGCCGCATGCCGTCGATTCGGTCCTCGACACCGGCGGCGATGACGCCGATCAGCGTACCCGCCACCAGCAAGCCGAACAGGGTGACGAACAGCGCGAGGAAGCGTCGGCCCCAACCCACATCGCCCGCCATCGTGCCGGTGTCCAGGATCCTGAGCAGGCTCTGCCAGGCGTCCTCCGCCCACGCGCCGTTCTCACTGCCGGTCAAGGTGACGTTGAAGACGGCCAGGAGCAGTGAGCTCACCAGCACGGCGGCGAGCGTGACCGCGCCGAGCCAGACGAGTGCGGCCCCCGTGCCCCGTGCGAGCACGTTGTCGAATCGATATCGAATCCGCTCCCGGACGCTCACCTCGATCGACGTGTCCCGCTGTTCACCCCTGCCGCCCATGTCATCGCCTCTCAGGGGCGGGTGGCAACAGCAGGTCGGCGCCGACGAGGAAGCAGACGGCTCCGATGAAGGTGCCGGAGTTGACGATGGCGATGTTGACCGCCTCCCCGGTGGTCTCGAGGGTGAACGCGGCGAGTGCGGAGGCCATGAACGCGATCGATCCGGCGTAGTTCAGCAGCGAACTCCACCAGTCCGGGTCGTCGGTGTTGGTACACCAGAGCTTGCCGCAGGTGCTGGTCCAGTACAGGTGGCTGGCGACGAGGAACGCGATGCAACCGAAGAAGTCGGGCGCCCACACGAGGCGGTTGGTCTCTTCGACCGTGAACGTCTGGACCGTCGCCAGGATCGTGTTGACGTTGAACAGCAGCGTGCCGATCAGCTGGATGAACGCCGCCCACCACAACGTCGTGCGCGGTGACCACGCCCAGCGCTTGGCCGGCGCGCCGGCCTCGCGGCCGGCGTTGATCACCTGCACGAACGCGCTGTATCCGGCCGTCGTGAAGAACAGCGACCCGAGCACGAAGGTGATGCCGACGATCCGCCCGTCGACGAGTTGGGAGTAGGGCGGGAACGAGCCGAGCGCGAAGAGGAAGGACCCGACGATGAACAGTACGGCGATGCGCCAGCCGAGATCGTGGGGGTTCCAGCTGAGTTGTCGTCGCCAGCGCATCAGCGACTCGCCCGTCGCAAGGGCGTCACGTGTGGCTGAAGCCGGAGGCCGGAGCCGGTCGCGCCGGCGGGAACGCCTCGAGATGAGCAACGGCTTTGGCAAGCTCCGCGAGGAGCATGTCGGCGAGGTCCATGCCGAAGCCTTCGCGGACGACGATCCGGATGACGGCGACCTCCTCGGCGTCAGCGGGCATCGTGTACGCCGGCACCTGCCAGCCACCGCGGCGCATCAGATCGGACACGTGGAACACCGTGAACTTCGAGGGGTCCTTGACCTTGAACGAGAGCACGGGGATCGCAGACCCGTCGCTGACCACCTCGAACGGACCCATCTCGGCGATCTTGGACGACATGTGCATCGCGCTGTCGCGCAGCGACTCCATGATGCGGCGGTATCCATCGCGACCGAGGCGCACGAAGTTGTAGTACTGCCCGACGATCTGGTTACCAGGCCGCGAGAAGTTGAGCGTGAACGTCGGCATGTCGCCGCCGAGATAGTTCACGTGGAAGACGAGGTCCTCGGGCAGTTCCGCGGCCGACCGCCACACGACGAACCCGATCCCTGGATACGTCAACCCGTACTTGTGCCCCGACACGTTGATCGACTTGACCTGCGGGAGTCGGAAGTCCCATTCGAGATCGGGGTGCAGGAACGGGGCGACGAATCCACCCGATGCTGCGTCGACGTGGATCGGGATGTCGGTCCCGTGCTCGGTGTTGTAGGCGACGACGCAATCGTGAATCTCGCCGATCGGCTCGAACTCCCCGGTGTAGGTGGTGCCGAGGATCGGGATCACACCGATCGTGTTCTCGTCGACCTTCTCCATCACGCCATCGGGGGCGACGGTGAAACGCTCGGGGGTGACCGGCACGTAACGGGGCTCGACGTCCCAGTAGCGACAGAACTTCTCCCACACGACCTGGACGTTCGAGCCCATGACCATGTTCGGGTTGTCGGTGGGCAGCCCGGCGGCATCGCGCCGTTGCCTCCATTTCCACTTCATCGCAAGGCCACCGAGCATGACGGCTTCGCTCGAGCCGATCGTCGACACACCGATCGCGTCGCCATCGGTCGGCGCGTGGAACAGATCGGCCACGATGTTGACGCAGCGTCGTTCGATCTCCGCGGTCTGCGGATACTCGTCCTTGTCGATCATGTTCTTGTCGAACGTCTCGGCCATCAACTTCTCGGCCTCGGGCTCCATCCACGTCGTCACGAACGTCGCCATGTTCAGCCGCGAACTGCCGTCGAGCAGCAGCTCGTCGTGGATCATCCGGTACACGGCTCCGGGCAGCGACTCGTCGTCGGGCATCCGATTCTTCGGGATCGGCGCATGCGCGAACCGACCTGCGTAGGCCGGATCGAGCGCCTCATCGTTCGATACGTGCTTGTGGACCATGTCAGGAACTCCTCGGAATCGGGATCGATCGAAGCGGATGTCTGTCGACGCCGACGATCAGTCGGCGAGCAGCTTCGCCTTCTGGGCTTCGAACTCGGCATCGGTGATCGCGCCCTGGTTCTTCAGATCAGCCAACTGGCTCAGCTCGGACGCCACGCCACCGGTCCCGGCAGTCTCGCGCACGTACGTCTGGAACGCCTGCTCGTTCTGCTGAGCCTCGTCGATGCTGCGCTGTGTCATCGCGTCGCCATGGGCGATGAGGTACACGAACACGCCCAAGAACGGCACGATGATCACGAAGATCGACCAGATCGCCTTCGCGAACCCGCCGATGTCGGAGCGGAAGATGTCGGCGAACACCCGGAACAGCAAGATGAGCCAGGCGAAGAAGAGGAAGAACAGGAGCATGCTCCAGAACACGCCGAGGATCGGGTAGTCGTATGCAAGCATTGCGTGTCTCCTTGAAGCGGGTCTCTTTCTGGGTACCGGACGAAGTCTGCCGGGTCCGGACGGGACCCAGAGATGACGACGCTACGACGCTAGCCCCGGTCCCGCTCGGGTCGCATCGCCCACATCGGATGAATCGCCGTCGAGGTTCGCCCGACACGGCCCCGGCGGATCATCCCCTCAGGGGAAGTCGTCGGCCCGACCCGGTCAGCGCCTACGATGCGAGTGCACTCCGAGGCTCGGTGGCTCTCGACCGCGGACACCGACACCGAATCGCGGAGGATCCATAGCTTCGATCGGGGTCGATTCCGATCGTTGGGGCAGCGCACCGCCGACCGAACCGACATGAAACACACACGAGCCTCCTCCATCGCACTCACGCTCTGCGCCGCCCTGGTCGGCGCGTCATGCGGCTCGTCGCCACCGTCGCAAGAAGCGGCCATCCCCGACACCGCAGCACCCACGTCGAGCATCGCGACCGACGATGTCGTGGCGGCGACCATCGCCGACGGGGTCACGACCACGTCGCCGGCGACCGCGACCACTGCGCCGCGATCCGTCGACACGGTGCCTTCCCCGGCGTCGACACCGGAACCAACGCCGGCTCCCTCGTCGACGGCAGCTCCCACGACGGCGCCACCCCCCACTCCGGCCCCCGGGCCGCCCGTCGAGTACTGCGACAGCGCGGATCCCCTGGGCAGCGGCGCCGCGCTGATGTCGTCGCTCACCGTCGACATGCTCGGCGACGGCTCTGCCGATGACCTGGTCGAGGCCTACGCCGTTGGCGATGTGACGCTGCTGCGAGTCACCACCGGCGCGGGGGTGATCTCTGAAGTCGTCAACTCGACGATCGACGGAACCTTCCGGCCACTCGGTATCGCTGCCGTCTTCCCCGGCGACAGCCTGGAGCTCTTCGCCGTGATCGGCGAAGGATCGGCCGCCGTCGAGATCGGCGTGTTCGGTCTGGACTCCGCCGACTGTCTCTTCAGCTACGCGTGGACGGGGACGAGCGACGACTTCACGATGTTGATCCGACCCGGATCGCCGGTGCGCAGTGGCGCAACCTGCTTCGACGGCGGCATCGGCATCTCCGCCGCCGAACAGCAGGCGGACGGAACGTGGGCGGTGTCCAGCGCGGCCTACGAGATCGCGACGCCGTCGAGCGTTCAGTACATCGGTGGATCCGACGACTTCGACGATGGTCTTGCGGAGGCCGACCTCGGAACCTTCGAGTTCGACTGTTTCGGCCTGACCATCTGAGCCTGCTTGACGAGCGCCGGCACGCGATCAGGCGGTGCATGCCGTCAACGACTCGTTGAACATGCCGGAGGCGCCGGTGCCAGCCACTCGCGTCCCGGCTTGTGGCAGCACGGGGCCGCCGCGACAATGTCCGCCGTGGAGACCTCTTTTCGTCGTCGGATCCCTCGTCGTCGGATCCCTCGTCGTCGGATGCACGCGTGAGATTTCCGATCACACGGCCTCGTTCGCTGATTCGCCGCTCGACGGTACGTGACGACGCGTTGGCGGGGCTCGTCCTCGGTGTCGAGAGCGTCCCCGACGGGTTGGCGAGCGGGCTGCTGGCAGGTGTCAACCCGGTGGCCGGCCTGTACAGCTACCTCTTCGGTCTCGCCGGTGGAGCGCTGTTCACGAGCACGGCGTTCATGGCGATCCAGGGCACGGGCGCGATGGCGATCATCGTCGCCGACGTCGATCTCGCCGCACGGGACGACCCGGAGCGGGCGCTGTACACGCTGGCGATGCTGACCGGCGTGGTGATGATCGTCGCCGGCTTGCTTCGGCTCGGATCGTTCCTGCGGTTCGTGTCGAACTCGGTGATGACCGGGTTCATCACCGCAGTGGGCGTCAACATCGTGCTCGGCCAACTCACCGACTTCACCGGCTACGCCGCGACCGGCGGGAATCGGGTGTCTCGGGCGTTCAACCTGCTGTTCAACCTCGGCAAGATCGACCTGCCGACCGTGACCGTCGGTGTGGTCACCGTGGTGCTGATCGTCACGCTGCAGCGCACCAGGCTCGACGCGTTGGGGTTGGTCGTCGCGGTGTTCGCCGGGTCGGCCGTCGCCGGCATCTTCAACCGCTTCGACCGCGACGTCGCCCAGGTTCGGGACCTCGTCGACGTGCCGCGATCGTTGCCGTTCATCACCGCGCCGGTGCTGCGCGACATCCCGACGTTGCTCATCCCTGCGCTGTCGCTGGCCTTCGTCGGGCTCGTGCAGGGCGCCGGCGTCTCGGCCGGGTTCCCCAACGAGGACGGGGAACCCCAGGACGAGTCACAGGACTTCGTCGGCCAGGGCGCCGGCAACATCGTCGCCGGGCTGTTCCAGGGGATGCCGGTCGGCGGGTCGATGTCGGCGAGCTCGCTGATCGCCTCTGCCGGCGCCAAGACCCGCGCGGCTGCGTTCTTCGCAGCCGGCGTGATGGCGGTGGTGATCCTCGTGTTCGGCGGGGTCATCGAACTGGTCGCGATGCCGTCGCTGGCGGCGCTGCTCATCGTCGTCGGCGTCGGCACGATCCGCCCGGCGCGGATCATGTCGGTCGCCAAGACCGGCCCGGTGCCGCTGACCGTGATGTCGATCACGTTCGTCCTCACCCTCGTCATCCCGCTGCAGTACGCGGTGCTGGTCGGCGTCGGCATCTCCGTCATCCTGTTCGTCATCCGCCAGTCGACGGCACTGGTCACCAAACGGCTGGTCTTCCACGACGACGGGCGCCTCGAGGAGGTCGAGCCGCCCGCCACCGTGCCCCCCGACGACGTGGTCGTGCTCCAGCCGTACGGCGCGCTCTTCTTCGCGACCGCGGCGACGCTGCTGGATCAGATGCCGCTGGTGACACCCGTGTCGCGGAACTCGGTCGTGATCCTGCGGATCCGGGGCGCCGACGACGCCGGCGCGACGCTGATCGACGTCCTCAAGAAGTACGCCACCGCGCTGCACGACGTCGACAGCAAGTTGGTCATCGTCACCGACAACCGCCGCGTGATCCGCCAACTGCGGGTGACCGGCACGACCGACGTGCTCGGCCCCGACAACATCTACCAGAGCACCGCCTTCGTCGGCGAGACCGCCCGACGCGCTCACGACGACGCCACCGCCTGGGTGGCGACCCGTATCGCGCCCTCGGGCGCTGCGGGAGACGACACGACCGACCCCGGCGACTTGGCCGAAGGAGGCGAGGACGCCTGACCGCAGGTGTACGCCGAACCCTGCGTGGGTGGGACCTTGTTCTCTTGGTCGGGACGTCCCGCCGGCTGAACCTTGAAGTATGAGCCAAGACGTGGTCAATGGTCAGCTCGGCTCGATTGCGGTCGATGCGCGGGTGGGCCACGAAGGGACCCGGATCGACTTGGACGATCTCACGAAGCGCTATCGGGTCGGCGAGCTCGACGTCACCGCCCTCGATGGCGTCAACCTGCACGTCGACGACGCTGCGTTCGTCGCGATCGTCGGGCCGTCGGGCTGCGGCAAGACGACGCTGCTGAACATGATCGGCGCCCTCGACACTCCCACCTCGGGATCGGTACGGGTGGCCGGGATCGGCGTGAGCGGCGCGTCGCAGTCGGACCGGTCGATGCTGCGCCGGCACAGGGTCAGCTTCATCTTCCAGACGTTCAACCTGTTCCCGGGACTCACGGCGCTCGAGAACGTGCGCTTCGGTGCGGATGCGGCGCGCACGCCGGACCCGGCCACTCGGGCGCAACAGGCGTTGGCGCAAGTCGGGCTCGCGGATCGTCATCGTCACTTCCCGCATCAGTTGTCGGGCGGCGAACAGCAGCGCGTGGCGATCGCTCGTGCGTTGGCGACCGGCAACCCGATCTTGCTCGCCGACGAGCCGACCGGTGAACTCGACTTCCGGACAGGGGTCCAGATCCTCGGCGTGCTCGAGGAACAGGCGCGGGCGGGGATGACCGTGCTCGTCGTCACACACAACCGGGAGATCGCCCGTGTCGCCGACCGTGTGATCGAACTGTCGAGTGGTCGGATCGTGTCCGACGGGCCGCCACCCGGCGGCAAGGCCGACATCGGCGATCTGCAATGGTGACCAAGACATCTCGACCGAGCGGTTGGCTGCGATGGTGGCTGCGTTGGTCGTGGCGCGACCTCCGATCGCATTGGATCGCAGTGACTGCGATCGCGCTCGTGCTCGCCATCGGAACCGGGGTCTACGCGGGTCTCGGGAGCACTGCAGAGTGGCGGCGGCAGTCCAACGACGCGAGCTTCGCGGCGTTGGCGATGCACGACCTTCGAGTCGCGCTCAGCCCGGGGACGTTCGTCGAGCAGGGTGCGCTGCTCGGCGCGATCGCATCGATCGACGGCGGCGAGTCGGTGCGTGCCGCAACCGAACGTCTCGTCGTCGACAGCCAGGTCGACACCGGGGCCGTCGGCGATGCCAATTCGGTGTTGGTCCCGGCCCGGCTGGTGGGGATGACGTTCGCGTCGGCGCGGCCCGTCGACGACGTGTGGGTCCGCGACGGCACCACACCGTCGGCCGACCCGACCGATCGCTCCGCGGTGCTCGAGGTCAAGTTCGCCGACCAGCACGGTCTGCCGACCGAGGGAACGCTCCTGGTCGCCGGTGGCCGCGCCGTGACCTACACCGGCCTCGGGGTCGCCCCGGAGGACTTCTTCTACGAGGGACCCGAGGGAACGATCTTCGCTGCCGGGGAACTCGCCATCCTGTACCTCCCGCTGGCCGCGGCGCAGGAACTCGGTGGGCACGAGGGGTTGGTCAACGATGCCGTCCTGGTGCTGGTCGACGGCGCCGACCGCGATGCGATCGAGACACAGCTCGCCGACGCGATCGCCGGGCTCGGGGTGAGCGCCGCCATCTCCACCCGCGACGATGCCGACGCTGTCCGGGTGCTCTATGAGGACATCGACAACGACCAACGATTCTGGAACGCCCTGTCAGCACTCGTCCTGCTCGCCGCTGCGCTCGCCGCGTTCAATCTGATCAACCGGATCGTCGAGGCCCAACGCCGCGAGATCGGCATCGGGATGGCACTCGGCGTCCCACGACCACAACTCGCGGTCCGTCCCATGCTCATCGGCGTCCAGGTCGCCGTGCTCGGCACCATCGCCGGCCTCGGCGTCGGGTTCCTCGTGGGTAACGCTTTCGGGAACCTCCTCGAATCGTTCCTGCCGCTCCCCGACCACCGCACACCGTTCCAGTACGGCGTGTACCTCCGGGCGAGCGTCCTCGGAATCGCGATCCCCATCGCAGCGAGCGCCCTGCCGGTGTGGCGGGCGTTGCGCATCGAGCCGATCGAGGCGATCCGCACCGGTCACCTCGCGGCGAAGACCAACCGGCTGAGCGGCTGGACCGGCCGACTCCGACTGCCCGGATCGACGATGACCCAGATGCCGATCCGGAACGTGCTGCGCACGCCGCGCCGGACGGTGCTCACCGCAGTAGGTGTCGGCGCGGCGATCACGGCGCTGGTGGCGGTACTCGGGATGCTCGACAGCTTCGGTCGGACCCTCGACCAAGGAAACGACGAGTTCACCAAGGGCGACGCCGACCGTGTCGTGGTCCAGCTCGACACGTTCTACCCCGGCGGCTCCCCTGTCGTCGCGGCCATCTCCGACGCTCCCGCTGTCGAACACATCGACGCGGGACTTCGGCTGCCCGCCACTGCGCTCGCACCCGAATCGGACGACAACCTCGATCTCCTCGTCGAGTTCGTCGATCTCGACGACGCGGTGTGGACGCCGACCATCATCGAGGGAACGGCGCCGACCAGCGGGAGCAACCCGGGTATCCTGCTGGCCCGCAAGGCGGCCGACGACCTGGGAGCACAGGTCGGCGACATCGTCACGCTGCGCCACCCGATCCGAAACGAGGCCGGCGGGTTCTCGCTCGCCGACAGCGAACTGGTCGTCACGGGCATCCACGCCAACCCGATCAGGACGTTCGCCTTCCTGGACCTCACCGCCACCACGCAGTTCGGGCTCCACGGTGTCGTGAACGTCGTGCAGGCGTACCCCGTCGACGACGCCACCAGATCCGATGTCCAGCGGGCGGTCTTCGGGCTTCCCGGGGTGACGTCAAGCCAACCGGTCGCCCGCATCAGCGAAGCCATCGACGAGGCCCTCGACCAGTTCCTCAGCTTCCTGTTCGTCACCGCTGGCGCCGTCTTGATCCTCGCGCTCCTGATCGCGTTCAACGCCACCCGCATCACCGTCGAAGAACGACGGCGAGAACACGCCACGATGCGAGCATTCGGGCTCCCGGTCCGCACCGTGCTCGGCGTCGTCGTCAAAGAGAGCGTGCTCGTCGGCATCGTCGCCACCATCATCGGCCTCATGGGTGGCGTCGCCTTCCTCCAGTGGATGCTGACCTCGCTCGCCACGACCACCCTCCCAGACGTCGGGATCGACGTCTACCTCTCACCGACCACGATCCTCATCGCCGCGACCGTCGGAATCGCCTCGGTCGCCGCCACCCCGATCTTCCTCGTCCGCCGTCTCCGGCGCATGGATCTCCCGGGCACGCTTCGCGTCGTCGAGTGACGAGTCGGGGCCGGCACGAGCATCTTGGTCGAGCCGCTCGACGTCGGCCGACGTCGCCGGCGTGTCGACCCTGAACACCCGAGGCGCTCCAACGCCTCGTTCTCCGCCGGCCACGCGACGCCTGTCACGGCGCGATCCTGGCGTGAGGTGGACTGCGCTGATCGCGGCGCAGAGCCGGTCTGGTCCGCGCTCGACTGAGTGCTGCTGGCGCCCGCACCACTCAGCATGCGCGAGCTCTACCAGTCCGACCAACTTGCCAACCGTGTGGGTGATCGGTTCGAGGATCGTGCTGCTGGGCATCGCCATACAGCGTCCTGGCCGTTGTGATGTTCCACCTGAGCACCGGTTGGCGGACGCTGAAGTGGCGAACTGAGCGCTGCTGCAGCGGAGAGCTCAACCTGCTCACGGAGGGCTGGGCATCGATCGTCGCTACGCAGCGCGCGCGGAATCGCGCTTGGGATGACGTTCGCCTCTACCCCCGGATCGGGCCACCCGGGGACGGTAGAGGCGAGAAGCTGTCCGCGCTGAGGAGCAGCGCCGGCTCAGAACAGGGAGACGACCGAGCCGTCTCGATCGCGAGGTCGACCGGTCCGGCTCCGACTGGAAGGGAGTTCGGATGCCTCGCCAGAACGCCATCGTCGGAAACGTCAGGAACGTCTCGCCCAAGCGGCGGGGAGGCTACGCGGCCTCCGCCCAGCCGCCACCCCCGTTTGTCGACGTGACCTTCGCCGACGGACCCCCGGCACGGGTCGACATGTCGCAGGAGCGAGCCGCGGTGTGGGTCGACGTGCTCGACGACATGCGCCGCAACCAGCTGCCGGTCTACGCCGAGCGCGATCCCGCCACCGGGTTGCTGACCGCGCTGCACGTGCCGATCGTTGTCACCGTCGCCGACCTGACGACCGGGTCCGGTGGCGATGTCGCCGTCGAGCTTGAGCCGTCCCACGCCCGCCATGTCCTGCGTCGGGCGAACCCCGACTTCGACGAGCTGCTCGCTGCTCTTCAAGCGGCCAATCGCGACGACACCGCGGTGGTCGTCACCGAGAGCGCTGACCACGACCAGATCATCGACGTCCGGCCTGCGCCTCACCCTCCTGAGCCGGTGCCGGCCCCTGGCCCGGCACCGGCTGCGGGGTACAGCTACGCCCCGGTGACGCCGGCCCGCGGACAGCAGCTGTACGACCTCGTCAACACGCAGACCTGCGGAGCGGTGTCGCCGTCGGGATCGTGCATCCCGTTCCTCTACCCCCGTGACGGATGCTGGGGCCGAGCCCACGAGATGCGCAGGCTGATGATCGCCGACGGGACAGAGCCGGAGAAGATCTGGATCTATGGCTGGCTGAACGTCGCGACGCCGAACGTCTACAACTGCAGCGTCTCGTGGGGATGGCACGTCGCCCCGATCCTGGACGTCGACACCGGCAGCGGCATCGAGACGTACGTGATCGATCCGTCGATGTTCGACGAACCGGTGCCCGAGGCGGTCTGGGTGTACGCCCAGAACGACGCTAGCGCAACTGCGGTGCACTCCAGCTCCCGCGTGTTCTACCGATCGAGCGGGGGTGCGGAGTCGTTCGACGACGACTACTCGCAGACCGCTGGCGTGCTCGCCACGTATCGGAACGCGTTGCGCCTCGAGACGGACGCGCACGGTGCGCCCCCGCACACTGCCTGCTTCGTGCCGGACGTCTACGTTCGCGACAACCTGCAGGACGAGGGCCTGCAGCCGCTGGTGGGTGGGGGCATCTCCCGCAGCCCCGACATCAATCACTACCGGCAGCAGCTTGCCGACCCGGCCGCGACGCTCGGGAGCGCGGCGGCGCAGGACCGAGACGACCTGTTCGAGGACGTCGAGTACGGACAATCCAACTACGTCTACGTACGCCTCCAGAACCGGGGCGACGCGTCGGGCGATGCAACCGTCGACGTCTACTGGATGCGCCCGTCGACCCTGCCGACGCCAGCCAGCTGGAATCTGATCGGAACGATCCCAGCGACCACCGTCGACGTCGGCGACTTCGACGTCGCCGGACCCCTCACCTGGAACACGGTGCCCGCCGAGGGCCACTACTGCTTCGTTGCGGTGGTCGGCGCTCCCGCTGACCCGGCGCCAGCCCATGGGTCGATCAGCGACCTCGACGACTTCCGTGAGTACATCCGCAACAACAACAACGTCACCTGGAAGAACTTCGACGTCGAGGACCACTTCGCCGGTGGCTACATGCAGTTCTCCTTCGAGATCCGCGGTTGGCCGCGCACCCGCTACCTGAGCGATCTCGAGGTCGACGTCTCCGAGCTCCCACCGGGGGCGGAGGTCGAATTGAGGCTGCTGAAGCGCCTCACCGACAACGCCGAGCTCGTCGACCTCGTCGAGACCGACCAGACGAAGTTGCACGCCCGCTACGCGACGACGTCGACGACCCGGGGCATCGTCCGCGACATGCCGCTGGAGCCGAGTGACTGCTCCGAGGCGACGGTCTCGGTGACGATCCCAGACGGGGCAGCCGACGGCGCCTACGAGTTCTCCGTGCTGCAGCGGATCGGCGGCGCCGAGATGGGCCGCATCACCAGGCGCCTGCTGGTCGGCGACCACCCGTTCGTCGCCAACCGGCGCAGCGCAGAGGTCCACCTCGCGAACTGCGAGTGGGTCCGCAAGATGAGCGGGCGCAACAAGCGGGCGTACCGTGAGCTGGAACAGGCGCTACACCACGGGTTCAACGGCTGCCACTACTGCCTGCCCACACACGACACGGGGTGATCGCCGCCGGAGAAGGGAGTGGGGATGGAGATCCACATCGAACGACGCTTCGATCTCGCCGAGGCGAACGAAGCGCTGCTCGTTGCCGAGGGGCGACTCTACGCAGCGGGCGCCCCTCACAGGGAGGTGATCCGCTACGAGGGCCTCGCCGAAGCTCGGTTGGCCGAGGTCGGGCCAAGACGGCCGCTGCCCTCCGCGACCGGCGGCATGACATGGGACGGCAGTCGGCTGCTCGTCGCCGACGCATCGACGCGACTCGTGTCGCGCATCGACCCCGAGTCCGGGGCCGAGGAGCCGCTCATCGACGTGGACGACCTCGACTTCGCCGACTTCCCCGACTCGCTGCGGGCCGAAGGTGCCCGCATCGGCGACATCGCCTGGGACGAGGGCGAGCTGTGGATCGCCTGCATCGCCGGCTACTCGAGCTCGATCTACCGCGTCGATCCGTCCGCTCGGGCCGTGCGCTCACACGTGTGGTCGCCCGGCCCGCGGCCGGTCGGGGTCGACAACGACTCGCGCGGTGACCGGCTCTTCGTGGTCGAGGCGCGTGGCCACCAACTCGCGCGTCTCGACGGCGCCCGCGACTGGACTGTGGCCGCCGTGCCGGACCCGATCGAGGAGCCGACCGGGTTGAACCTCGAGCTGCCCGGAAATCTCTGGATCCGGGACGCAGCGTCGGGCGCGCTCTACCGCCTGGCCATGGAGGACTGAGTGCGATGGGGACCAGATACGCAGTGCTCATCTCCGGTGACCTCGCCGAGAACGGCTACCCGGAGTTCTTCTTCGACCTGGTGCTGATGCGTCAGACGCTCATCGACGCCGGTTTCGCGGCACAGGACATCTTCGTGCTGTACGGCGACGGCGCCGACTACGTCAACGTGGGCTACCCGGCCGCGCGGTACCGCCCCAACCCGGCGATCACCGACTCCTCCGCCAACATCACCGACGTCGAGGACGTCTTCGACGACCTCGCCAACGGTACGAACGGCCGACCACAGTTGACCGACGACGACCTGCTCTTCGTGTGGACCTTCGATCACGGCAGCCGGGACCTGACCGGTACTCCGGCCGCCAGCACGCTGTGCCTCCGGGACGGGAACATGCGCGCCGACGACTTCGCCGCCGCGGTCGATCAGGTGACGTGCGGGTACCGGATCTTCTGCATGCAGCAATGCTTCAGCGGTGGATTCGTGCCACACCTCGCCGACGACCGCACGGTCGTGTTGACGGCAGCCTCCGACGCCGAGGTCGCCCATCCCTCCGACGGTCTGGCCGAACGCGAGGTCATCGCCGGGACGACGTACCCTCACGGCGAGTTCAACTTCCACCTCCTCGCCGCACTCAACCGACAGGATCTGCTGGGGAACGCCGTCCAACCCGACGCGGACAACAACGGCTTCGTCACGATGCGGGAGGTGTTCGACCACATCGTGGCCAACGAATCCGACCTCGCCACGCCGCAGTACGACGACGGCGCCCGCGACCTCGGCGAGCGACTGCACCTGGCGTTCGCCGATCTCTACCTCCGCGACAACCTCGCCGACACCGGTGTCGAGCCCTCCCAGGGAGGTGGTTTCAGCCTGAGCCCAGACATCCACCACTTCCGCGACGTCCTGTCGGATCCGGCTGCGACCCTGCTCGGCCCGGGCGCACTGACCAACGGGACACTGTTCGAGGACATCGAGATCGGACAGCACAACCAGATCTACGCACGCGCGCACAACCGCGGATACTCGACGAGTGATGCCACGGTCGACGTCTACTGGACCCTCCCGTCGACGCTGCCGACCCCGACCAGCTGGACGCTGATCGGGTCGATCGCACTGCCGCTCATCGCACCCGATCAGCACGGCATCGGTGGGCCACTGGAGTGGCCAGCCGATCAGATTCCCAGCGCCGGTCACTACTGCTTCGTCGGTGTGCTCGGGAACGCCCAGGACCCGCCGCCGGATCTCGCCGGCATCACCACGACGACGGACTTCTACGAACTCATCCGCGAGAACAACAGCGTGGTGTGGAAGAACTTCGACGTCGACGACGAGTTCGCGGGCGGGTACTCCCGGATCGAGTTCAGGGTGCAGGGCTGGCCGCGGCGGTCGCATCGCGGCGATCTCGAGGTCGACCTGTCGGCGTTGCCCGCCGGTGCCCACGCCGAGCTGCGTCTCCTCCGCAGGCTGCTCGACGGGGCGCGCCTGGAGCGGATGGAGCGGGTCGACCACACCACCCGCCACGTGACACTCGAGCTCGAGAGCGGTGCCCGCTGCGCGATCCGCGACATGCCGCTCGAACCGAGCGACCGGACCGAGGCCGTACTGACGCTGACCCTGGCCGGCGAACAGCCCGACGGCTCGTACGACGTGTTCGTGCGCCAGCTCATCGACGGCCGCGAGATGGGGCGGATCACGCGCCGGTTCGTGGTCGGCGATCACCCCTTCACCGCCAACGCCCGAAGCGGGGAGGTCCATCGAAGCCAGTGCGACTGGGTCGGCAAGATGAACCCCGCGAACAAGCGGGCGTACCAGGTCCCGGAGCGTGCCGTCGACCACGGCTACAACGGCTGCCACTTCTGTTTGCCCGATCTCGACACCGGGTGACCGCGCCGAGCGTCCCCGTCGAGCGGTTGGTGAGTCAGGTCGAGGAGGATTCGGGTTGCGAGAAGATCCGCCTGAACTTGTTGTCGCGGAGGCTGGCGGTCAGGTTGAGCACCGGGTGGCCCGGGCGCGATTCGGGATCGATCGAGAAGAACCCGACGCGCTCGAGCTGCACGACCGTCCCGGGCGCGAGCGACGCGAGCGCCGGCTCGACCCGGGCATCCGGGAACACCCGCAGGCTCTCTGGCGAGAACCGGTCGAGGATCGATCCGCCATCCTGCTCGGGTTCGGGCGCCGCCTCGAGCAGGTCGCCGAACTCCCGGAACTCGGCCGGCACGGCGGTCGCTTGGGCGACCCAGTGGAGCGTGCCGCGCACCTTCGAGCCGTCGCTCGCCCTGTTCGCGTCGACCGGCCCGTCCCACACCGCCATCACCTCGTCGACCGCGCCGGTTGCCGGATCGCGGCTGAAGTCGATGCAGCGGACCAGGCCGGCGCCGCGGAGCCGCACCGTGCGGCCGGGCGCCAGCCGGTAGTAGTCCTTCGGAGGATCCTCCCTGAAGTCGGATTCGTCGATGAAGAGGTCCGCCGAGAACGGGATGACGCGCGTCCCCGATTCGGGTTGGCCCGGAACCCGCTCGATCGTGATGCCCTCGCCGAGGCGATCGGGCACGCCGTCGATCGAGAGCCGGATCGGGCTGCGGACGCCCATGTAGCGTTCGGCCGTCTCGTTCAGGAGTCGGCGCACGTGGTGGGTCAGCAGCGCCCGGCTGGCAACGCCACCGCTGGAGTTGGCGACGCCGAGCTCGCGCGCGAACTCGACCACCGCATCCGGCGGATAACCGAGGCGACGCAGCCCGGCGAGGGTCGGCAGTCGGGGATCGTCCCAGCCCGACGCGCACCCGTGATCGACGAGCTCGCGCATCGCACGCTTGCTGAGCACGGACCGCTCGATGGCGACCTCCCCGAACTCGATCTGACGCGGCGGCTCGACCACGCCCAGCCGCTCGAGATACCAGTCGTAGAGGGGCCGGTGATCGGCGAACTCCAGGCCACAGGTCGAGTGCGTGATGCCTTCGATCGCATCGGAGAGTGGATGCGCGAAGTCGTACAGCGGATAGACGGAGTAGCCGGGGACGCGGTAGTGCGGTGCGTCGAGCGATCGGTAGATCAACGGGTCCCGAAGGTTCATGTTCGCCGCGTTGTAGTCGATCTTCGCGCGGAGCACGCGCTCGCCCGGGGCGAACCCACCGTCGACCATGCGATCGAACTCCGCGAGGTTCTCGTCCCGGTCACGGTCGCGGAAGGGGGAGGGCCGACCGGCGCGGTAGTAGTCGCCGCGATAGTCCCGGATCTCGTCGTAGGAGAGTGCGTCGACGTACGCATCTCCCTGCTCGACGAGGAGTCGCGCCGACTCGATCAAGCTGGCGAAGTAGTCCGATGCGTACCTGACGTCGGCGGTCGCCCTCGGCCCGAACAACCAACCGATGTCGCGGATCATGGCATCGACGTACTCCTGCCGGGAGATCAGCGGATTCGTGTCGTCGAGGCGGAGGATGAAGTGGCCGTCGTACCGCTCGGCCAGGTCGAACGAGATGGTCGCCGCCTTGGCGTGACCGAGGTGAGCGTACCCACCGGGCTCCGGCGGGAACCGAGTGGAAATCGGTCGCGAATACCGTTCGGCGGCGATGTCCGCTTCGATCTCAGCCTCGATGAAGTGCGGTTTGTGCACCCGGTTCACCATTCGATTCTCGGCGGGGTTCGCCGTGTCGACCTCGGCGCGGAGTACGGGCGGCAGCGCCGCCTGCTTGGGGGCCGTTGGGGCTCCCGACGCCGGGGCGAGGGTATCCCTGGGCGCGACCCAAACCAACGCTGCCGAGGGCCGCCCGGGGGGTGACCGTCAGTGACCGATGTCGTGGTGGCCGGGGGTGATGAGACCGCTCTCGTAGGCGAACACGACGGCCTGGGCGCGATCGCGAAGCCCGAGCTTGGTGAGGATGTTGGAGACGTGGCTCTTGACGGTGGCGGCGCCGATGTACAGCGTGTCGGAGATCTCCGCGTTGGTCGAACCCTTGGCGAGTTCGATGAGGACGCCGCGTTCGCGGTCGGTGAGAGTGTCGAGACGGCGGGTGGTGGCGGTGTCGTCGGCGAGCCGTTGGGCGAACCGTCCGATGAGGCGGCGCGTGATCGTCGGGTCGAGCAGGGCTCCCCC
>CAWGTW010000002.1:0-337574 GCA_963825565.1 Ilumatobacteraceae bacterium | reverse complement strand
ATCTCGCTGCGTCTCGGAACGATCGCACTGATCGTTGCGGTGCTCGTCGCCAGTGGTCTGACCTGGCGCTGGCTCGAAATCACTGGCGGGCCAACCGCGCTCGCGGATCGTTTCGGACCGTGGGCTCCGCTCGTCTCGATCCCGACCCACACCCTCCTCTCCTCCACACCGTTTCCCAGCGAGCTGCTCGGCGTCGCCAACGGCAGCACCTACGGCCTCTGGCTAGGCACCCTCTACGGCTGGGTCGCGTGGTGGTCGGGCGGAATGATCGAGTTTGCGCTCGCCCGACGAAGCGCCCACAACCCGACCACGCAGTCAGCGGAAAGTCGGCTCCCGACCTGGCTTCGGCGCTTCCCCGCAGGTCACCCAGTTGTGATGATCCTCGGACGACAGCTGCCGTTCGGGTTCCATGCCGTCAACGTGACGGCCGCGATCTCAGGCGTCACGATCAACCGACAGATGCTGCTGTCGGCGATCTCCAACCTCATCTTCGCGTTCATCGCCGCCGCAACCGGCGCCGGACTCGTCGCCACCGGACTGATCTGAATCAACCAGACTCCCGCGCTGAAGGCGCTCGTAAACGTTCAGCCGAACGACTCGGACAGACCAGGCGATATCGGCACGTTCGATCGGGCGGACCTGCTCCAGATCGCTCGTTGCGCATACCCAGACGACATGCTCCCGGGTGATGGTGCAGACTCCAGCGGTGTCTTCTGATCTGCTTGCGTCGTCCGACTTCTACACCGGAATCGTGGCCGAGCTATATCGACATCTCCGCTCTGAAACGTTCGACCCCGAGCCGTACGCGAGATTCGTCGAGCGGTCGGGCGAACCGGCCCTCGAGCTCGGCTGCGGCGACGGCGATCCACTCCTCGATCTGCGGGCGCGGGGACTGGCGGTCGAGGGTCTCGACTCCTCGCTCGACATGCTCGAACGATGCACAGCAGCGGCAACCGAGCGCGGCCTCGATGTCACACTGCATCACGCCACGTTCGAAGAAATGATGCTGGGTCGACAGTACCGATCGATCTACCTCGCCGGGGCCACGTTCAACTTGCTGCCCGACGACGAAGCGGCCCAGGCCGCACTTGGTCGGATCGCCACCCACCTTCGGGCTGACGGCTCGGCCTTGATCCCACTTTTTGTCCCTCAGTCCCCGGCCGACTCCGACATCGGCAAGGTTCGCGAGCACGTCACAGGCGACGGGATCGTGATGCGGGTGACGGTCGTCGACATCGTCCGAGACGAGGCTGCCCGAGACCAGACAACCGAGCTGCGCTACGAACTCGTGAGCGGCAAAGACCACCAAATCGTCAACCGGTCCTGGAAACTGCACTGGTTCGAGCAGGAGCAGTTCACCACCATGTCCGCCGACGCCGGCCTCGCTACACGCTCCGTCCGCCAAGCGAACGGGAGCCCAGCGACGAGCCACGACACCGCGTTCACATTCGTCGTTGCGCCGAGCGAAACCTGAACACTCCCGGCACTTCCCGGTCGAAGCGAACGATCTGCGTAGACCGATCGGAACATCGGCCAACGGCGACCCCCCAAACCGATCAGAACGGCACATATTCGACGCCCGGCCGTGGCGGAACACGCGAGCGTGGCGCCCGCACATAACGCTCCGAGCAGCTTGTTCATCTCCCGAGGGACTGGCCTCGGCGGACACGAAATCGCTGGAGTCGACGAATCGCCACCGCTGCGCGCTCGCTCACCGCGTCGTCGGGATCGACTACCGCGACCGCCTTGTTGGCGTGATGTCTTCGTTCCCGCTCGCGCGGATCCGCCGCGAGGTCTCGAAGTCGCCGTCGTCGTGCGATCGCGCTGACGTCGTCGGGTTCTCGTCGGAGCGCTTCGATCACAGCACCGGTCGGGGTCCAGTCACCCTGCCGGTGGTTGGCGTTGTGGTCTTCGGGGTCGAAGGCGGGTGGCGCGGTGTGGATGTGATTGGCGCGTCGGCCTCTGGTGGCGCCGACGTAGAGCTGTTTGGTGTTGGTGCGTTCGCTGATGATGACGTGGGCTTCGTCGACGGTCGCACCTTGGGCGCGGTTGATGGTGGAGGCGTAGTCGACGGTGACGTTGCCGGCGGCGATGTACTCGGCGGGTAGGGCGTGGCGGTGCCGGTTGTCGAGGCTGGTGACGTACAGCTCGTCACGGGTGCCGGCGTCGACGGTCCACCGGTCACCGTTGCGCACCCACTCGTCCCGGCCAGGACCGTAGGTGAGTTGGCGGTTGTTCGTGCGGGTGACGATGGGCTGGCCGGGATGGAACACGCGGCCGCCGATGTAGATCGTGTCGGCCGGGTCGAACCACCCCGCGTCCACCAGCCGATCGGTGAGCGCTGTGTTCAGCGCATCGACGATGGTGTTGGTCGGGGCCATGACCAGCACGTCGCGACCGTCGGTGATCCCGTCGAACGCGGCATCGGCGACGGCCCCGATGGCGGCGGCTTGATCGTGGTGGCCGTGGATGCGGCCGTGCCGGTCGTAGATGGCGACGGCGGTCGTGTCGCGGTTGCGGAGTGTAGGTGAGGCGTCGGCTTCCCAGTCGTGTTCGAACCGGTGGAGGGTGTCGAGCTCGACGGTGGCGACGTCGGGGTCGTGGACGAGTTCGGCGAACATCCCACCGGCGTCGACGGCGTCGAGTTGTCGATGATCGCCAACCAGGACCGTCCGCCAGTTCTTGGCCTGCGCGATCTGGGCGTACCGGTGAAGCAACGCAGTGTCGACCATGCCGGCTTCATCGACAATCACCACCGACCCCGCGGGGAGCATCCACTCGAGATCGGCGGCGCCTCGGCCGGTGGCCTGTTTGGTCGAGTGTTCGTAGACGAGCTTGTGGAGCGTGTCGGCAACGGTGCCGGCCCCGTCCTGGAGTTGCTTCGCGGCCGACGCCGACGGCCCGACACCGAACACCGGCACTCCCGCCTTCTGCCATGCCCGGACCGAGGCGGCAAGCATCCGGGTCTTGCCCGCGCCGGCCGGGCCGACCACCGTGATGACCGGACGGGGCTGAGTGAGCATGGCGGTCACTGCTTTCGCCTGCCCGTCGTCGAGACCCTCGACCGTTCGCGCGTCCACATCAACCGCTCGATGACTGCCGTCGCCGGTCGACGTCGCCCAATCGACGATGTCGAGTTCGCGCTGAAGATGGCGGCGTGTTGTGTACCGGACCGCTGACGGCGGCAGATGAAGCGGCCGACCATCCGAAGACCGCAACGTGTCGCCGGGCTCGGCGGGCGGCGTCAGGTCGATGACGCCGACCGACGCCATCGCGTCGGCTCGCACTTCTTCGATCACCGCGGCGATCGTCGCCGGGTCGGGTCCGGTGACTCGTGCGGCGATCTGTTCGATCAGCTGCGGCTCAGCCCACTCGGCATGCTTGGTCTCGACCGCGGCGAGCACCTCGTCAATTGACGGCCGCGAGACCTCGGCTGGAGCCAGCGGATCGGCGAACACCGCCGCGAGCATCTGGTCGACATCGACCAGATGATCGGCTCGGGCCCGCCAACGGTCCCGGAGCGTCGCCGTTGCGAGGCCGGCATCGGCCGGCTTGGCCGTGCGGGTCGCGAGCGTGATCGTCTTGTGCGCCTTGCCAGCCTCGACCGGTGTCGGCCGACGCCCCTCACGCCCGATGAACTCCGCCGCCCACGCCTCGACTTCGCTCTCGATGTCGATCCCACGGGTCGAGAACTCGGTGAGTACCACTTCGTCGATGCCGAGGATGTCGGCTTGGCCGTTGGCATCGACGTCGCCGAACTCGACACCAAGCGTCGAACGAAGCCCGGCTCGAAGGTGCGTCTGGTACTCGACGCCGGCGGCCTTCGCCTGCCGATACATGCCCCTCGCGTCGAGCGTGCGCCACTGACCATCCGACACCGTCCGAACCGCGTTGGCGATCAGCACGTGATCGTGGAGTTGCGGGTCCAGTGCCCGGCTCGTGCGATGCCGATACCGAATCCCGAACACACCGTCGGCATCAACAACCGCTGCACCGGCGTGCCCGGTACGCGTGTGCAGGAGATCCGCGACGACACCGACGTGATGGCCTGCTCCACCGCCCAGGTGTGAGCATCCTCGACAGCAGACACCACGTTCGGGTCGCCGAGCGCGTAGAGCACACTGACCGACTTCGGCGCCGAGAACGTCAGATCAAACGCCGTCACCGAACGCTCCGTCACCGTCGTCCTGCCCAGCCGAGTGCCATCCGGCGCCGACCTCGCCTCGAGCAACAACCCGGCATCAACCGCAGTCGCCAGACCACCGGTGACAGCCCCGATCAGGTCGGCGCGACCAATCCAACGACCCGGCGCTTCACCGTCACCGGCGTAATAGTCCTCCAACCCTGCAACGACCTGGCTCTGGTAGTAGCCCGCGTTGGCCGGGCCGACCTTGCCTACCGACAACACGACCCGACCCCGACCCGATCACCCTGGTGCAAATGTCTGAACCAACTCCCACAACCCGCGGCACGACCGACACACGCCACAGCGACCCCGCCCGCCAAAGAGCGAGCGGACGACGCCACCCCAGGACCCGACCGGCAAGCGGGCACGCCCGCGGCACACGCCCGCCCCAGGAGCGAACGACGCGAGCCGACTACCGCAACCGAACAAGTTTGCGACGCAACTGCGAGGACTGAGGCATTCACGCGGCGCGGCCGCGCCGACTCCTCATCGACGACGGACAGATCGACAAGGCCGACCCGCCCGTCGACACCGGACCGGAACGTCACAGTTCGCGCACCTCTCCATCGAGCCATCAGAAGCGACGGTTGCTGCGGCCCAACGTCCTCGCTGAGCGTGGGGCGCGAAGGCGTCAGCGCACCACCGTCAATGAGGTAAAGGCACGCCGAGCCAACGAGCGGGACAATCGGTCGTCGAGTCACTCACCCTTCGAGTGGCGGTCGATGCCCCGACCACATCGTGCGAACCGTCGTTCGGGGTCACAAACGTCGCGCCGCTACGACGGCGTAGCGCAGGCGCTGGGACACGATCCGACCTTCGTCGCGCCCGAGCTCAGGGGTCGTCGCACGACGGTTCGCACGACGGTTCGCACGACGGTTCACACGACGGTTCACACGATGGTCTACCCGACCAGGATTGGGATCGTGTGCCTGGCCTGAGTACACGGTGGGAACTCCGTGTCCTGCATTCGCGATACGGCTGCCTTTAGAACGACATGCCCGGTACTCCCCCATCGACGAGCCCATCGCGGGATTCTCAGTCGTCGAGCACGGTCACATCGCCGTTGCTGGTGAGCGTCGCTCAGGCGTGCGAGATCCTGTGCCTGAGCCGATCATCGATCTACCAACTCATCTGGAAGGCTCAGCTCACCCCGATCCGCATCGGCCGAAGCGTTCGATTCTCCGTCGACCACCTCGAGCAGTTCGTCGCCGACCGGTACGCCGAGAGTCAGCGCTAGAAGCTCGCTACTCGATCGACGAGCGGCGAGCCTCGAGAACGATCAGCGCTTCCGTCTCGGATCGATCGAAGGCCTCCAACGCCTCGACCGAGTCGACGAGCAGGTCGTGGATTGCGTCGGTCGTCACATTCCCGACCCGCAGCCAAACAATCTTGGGCGGCGGTCCATGGAGGAAGGCAAGCTGCCTGAAGTCAGAGTCCTTCGAGACGACTGCGAAGCCTTCCGCGGCGGCGTGCGCCCAGATCTGTTCATCGGGCGCCGCGTCGAGACCGATCGCTGCGACGTGTGCACTTCCAGGGAATGCCGCTGCGAGTCGATCGACCAGGCGGCGCGACAGGTTCTGATCGAACAGCAGCTTCACGCCGGCGAGGCGAGGCGGTGTTCGCGAACCGCTGCGAACTCGAGTGCGGCCCGCACGTGGTCACTGGTGAGTTCGGGAAAGTCGGTGACGATCTCATCGGTCGACATCCCGGACGCCAGATATTCGAGGACGTCGTAGACCGTGATACGGGTACCGACGAAGCATGGCTTGCCGCTCCGCACGCCCGGCCGGGTCTCGATCATCGACATCAGATCCACCCGCGTGAGCGTACTACTCGCCGCCACACGCCGTCGGAAATGGTCGCGGAAGAACCCCCCGAAGAACCCCCTCCGACGAGAAGGCCGCAGGTTCGAATCCAAGCATCGCCTCTGAGCTGGTGTTTTGTCGTCGGGCTGGGGAGATTCGAACTCCCGACCTCTTGTCCCCCAGACAAGCGCGCTAACCAAGCTGCGCCACAGCCCGTATGTGTGTGGCGGTGCGACTCTACCGGCCGTCGCTCAGCGCGACTCGCTGATCTCGAACAGGTGGCCGTCCGGGTCGCGGAAGAAGCAGCGCACCTCGGCGCCTCGGTCGTGAGGCGGGGTGAGGAAGTCCGCTCCCCGCTCGACGAGCGCGTCGTAGGCGGCCTGGCAGTCGGGAACCCGGATCGTGAACGCGTGGGAGACCGAGCCGCGCGCGACCGGCGGCGTGAACGAGACGTCGGGCTTGTCTGCGGTCGGCTCGCCACCGGTGACGAGCAGCAGCCAGTTCTGCAGGAACGACAGCACCACCGACGTCCCGCCGTACTCGCGGAACACCTCCGCCCCGAGCACGTCGACGTACCACGCCCGCGCTCGGTCGAGGTCGGACACGACCAGGATGTCGGTCATCGCCATTCCGTCGGTCGGGAACTCGTGCATGGTGCGACGTTACGCACGACGGCGCCAGCTGTGCCACAGTCGCTCGATGGACAGCACCCCCGACCGGCCCGTCGCGCTCGTCACCGGAGGGTCGAGAGGGATCGGCAAGGCGATCGCCGCCCGCCTGATCGGCGACGGCTGCACGACGATCGTCACCGGCCGTGACCCCGCCCGGCTTGGTGCCGCCGCTGCGGAGATCGGCGCCGCTGAGCACCACGTCGCCGACGTACTCGACGCCGCTGCGGTCGTCGGTGTCGTCGATGGCATCGTCGATCGGTTCGGCCGGCTCGACGTGCTGGTCAACAACGCCGGCATCGGCGGGTTCGGGGAGCCGCTGGCGACCGGGGCGCTCGACGACTGGTGGCAAGTCGTCGACGTCAACCTGCGCGGCCCGGCGATCGCGATCCGCGCCGCGCTCGCCCACATGATCGAGCGCACAACGGGCCTGATCGTCAACATCGGCAGCTACACCGCGCTGAACCGCACGCCGGGCGCATCGGCCTACGGGGCGAGCAAGGCTGCGCTCGCCCATCTGAGCGCGTCGGTCGCGGACGAGGTCGCCGATACGGGTGTCACCGTCCTGTGCGTCTCGCCCGGGCTCGTCGAGACCGACATGACCCGCGGCCAGGCGAGGTTCGATGGGATCCCGGCGGACGCGTGGACCCCGATCGAGGCGGTGTGCGAGCTCGTTTCCGACCTCGTCGCGCACGACGCCGGTGCGCTCTCGGGCCGGTTCCTCCACGCCCGCGACGACATCTCGGCGATCCGCGCCAACGTCGAGCGGATCGCCGCCGACGACCTCTACCGGCTCGTCATGCTCGGCCTCGACGGCCGACTCGGTAGGTGACGGAGCTTCGGGGCACGCATCGCCGCCGACACCGCGTCACTCATCCAGGACCTGATCCAGCGACTCCTCGACGCGCTGAAGGGACGAGAGACGACCGCACCGACGTCAGGTGACGAGCTGGACGAAGCGCCAGCCGAGGTACAAAACGAGTGCGACCACCAGCAGCTTGAAGTGCCAGGGGGTCCTCTCGTCCTCCCGCGACCCGTCGCCGTCCTGCGTGCGCGCGTCGCCCTCGTCGATGGCGGCCCCGCACCGCGGGCAGGTGCCGTCGTCGTTCATCGCGTTCGGCGTCCAGTACTTGGCGCACTCCTCACACCACGGCATGGCCCTACTCCCGCTTTCGGACCCGCAGCTTGACCGCGGTCGATCCGAGTTCGAACGCCTCACGGATCGACCGCTCCAGATACCGCAGGTAGGGCTGCGGCAACTCCTTGTTGACGAAGAGCGTGAACGTCGGCGGGTCGGTCGCCCCCTGGACGGCGTACAGCACCTTGGCCCCTTTCCCCGCCGGCTGGCGCTGCTGGGCGGTGGCGATGACCTTGTTGACGTCGCGGGTCGGCACGCGGGTGCGGTACTGGCTGATCGATTCCTGGAGCAGCGGGCGCAGCTTGTTGACGTTCTTGCCCGACAGTGCCGAGATCTTGAGCACCGGCGCATCGCCGACGAACGCCAGACGCCGCCGCAGCTCGATGACGACCTCCTGGCGCGCCTCCTCGCCGACGACGAGTTCCCACTTGTTGAGTACGAGCAGGATCGGGCATCCCGCCGCATCGACGCGCTCGGCGAGCCGCTGGTCCTGGCTGGTGACGCCGATCGTCGCATCGATCACGAGCAGTGCGATGTCGGCGTCGTCGATCGCCCGCAAGGCCCGGACGAATGAGTAGTACTCGGTCGGGTCGTCGATCTTGCCCTTGCGCCGCATGCCAGCGGTGTCGATGAACACGATCGGCCCGTCGTCGGTCTCGACCAGGGTGTCGATCGCGTCGCGGGTCGTGCCTGCAAGGTCGTGCACGACGGCCCGATCGGAGCCGACCAGCTTGTTGAACAGTGTGCTCTTGCCGACGTTGGGTCGCCCGACGATCGCCACGCGCGGTGGCTTGCGGGCGTCGCCCTCCCCCAGCCGCTCGGTCCACGAACCGTCGTCGGCGTCCGGCGACCGCTCGCCGGCGGGAGCCGGGAACCGCTCGATCACGAGGTCGAGCAGGTCACCGGCGCGCCGGCCGTGCAGGGCACTGACCGGGACCGGCTCGCCGAGCCCCAGGCTCATGAACTCCCACCGCTCGTTCTCGCGCCGGTCGTTGTCGGCCTTGTTGGCGACGACGAGTACCTCGGTGCGGGTCCGCCGCAGCCAGTTGGCGATCGTCTGGTCGTCGTCGGTCAGCCCGACCGAGGCGTCGACGACGAACAGCACGACGTCGGCCTCCCGCACCGCCTCCTCGACCTGCCGGCTGATCTTTTCGTCGAGGTCGTCGCCGCCCGGCATCCAGCCGCCGGTGTCGACGACCTCGAACGGGACGTCGAGCCACTCGGCTTCGAGCCGCTTGCGATCGCGGGTGATCCCCGGCCGGTCCTCGACGATCGCCTGCTGGCTGCCGACGATCCGGTTGAACAGCGTGCTCTTGCCGACGTTCGGGCGGCCGATGATGACCACCGACGGAGGGCTGCTCATCAGGTCTCCAAGGCCGCGCGCAGCGCGACCCCGTTGGTCGGGACGACCTCGACGGGGCGCGGCAGTTCGGCGACGACGACACCGTCGAGGAACCGCCCGTCGTCGGACAGACACACGTCGGGCAGCAGGTAGCGGTGCCCCTCCGGCTGGGCGGCGAGCAGGCGGCCGACGTCCTCGCCGGTCATCAGCCCGGTCACACCGGTGTTGCCGCCGAAGAACTCGTTGCGCACCGGCAGCACCCGCACGTCGGCCCGGCCGAGCGACGCGACCAGCGGCGTGATCACCGGCGCACCGAGCTCGCCGGTCAGCACACCGACCGGCGCGTTCCGCCGGGGGCGGAGTGCGATCGAGGTGGCACCGGTGCCAGCCACCGTGGTGCCGCAACCGCCGGCCCGCAACCCGGTGTACTCGGCGGGGTTGGGCGGCGCGTCGACGGCGGCGAAGAACCCCCGCTGCGGCCCGGTCGCCCCGTCGGCCCGGCCGTGGAACTCGAGCTCGAAGGTTCGGGCCATCCCGATCCCGTCCTCGTGCATCGGGAAGCCCTCGTAGGTGCCCGCTTCGGGGAACGGGTGGTCGGCCATCAGGTAGTACTCGTCGGCAGCGAAGACCATCCGCCGGCCGAGCGCGTGCCGGTACACGTCCTGCCAGTCGGCGACCGCGTCGATCACCGCCCGTGCTTCGTCGGCCGTGTGCAGCCGCATCGCGGCCTCGGCGTTGAACTTCGAGATGCCGAGCGGGACGACGGCGACCGAGTCGAGGTCCGGGTAGAGATCGAGCACACCGGCGAACGTGTCGTCGAGCACCCGCCCGTCGTTGACCCCCGGGCAGACGACGATCTGACCGCGCACCGCGATCCCGTGGTCGAGCAGGGCCCGCAACCACCGCAGGCTCGTACCGCCGCGCGGGTTCTTCAGCATCTGGCTGCGGACGTCGGGGTCGGTGGCGTGGATGCTGACGTGCAGCGGGGAGAGGCGCTCGGTGACGACCCGCTCGAGGTCGGCCTCGGTGAACCTGGTCAGCGTCGTGAAGTTGCCGTAGAGGAACGACAGTCGGTAGTCGTCGTCCTTCAGGTACAGGCTGCGGCGCATGCCCTTGGGGAGTTGATAGATGAAGCAGAACTCGCAGTGGTTGTCGCACGTGCGCACGCGGTCGAAGACCGCACTCGACACCTCGACGCCCAGCGACTCGCCGGCGCGCTTGTCGATCTCGACGCTCAGCTCGAGGTGGCCCCGGCGCAGGTCGAGCTCGACGTCGGCCTCGTCGGTGGCGAGCTGCCACTCGATGATGTCGCGTGGACGTCGCCGTTGACCCGGACGATCTCGTCGCCCTGCTGTACCCCGGCCGTGTCGGCCGGCGAGCCGGCCGACACGGCGACGACGACCGGCGCGAGCGAGCGCGTCGACGGCGCGGCGGGCAGCGTCGGGTCGGACAGGGAGGTCGGGGGCATGGCCGAGCCAGGCTACCGGCGCCCTGCCGCGGTAGATTCCGGGGCGAGATGAGCGACGAGCCTCCGCCGGCCGGCGGCGTTACCGAACCGGGCCGCGAGCGCGTCGGCAAGATCCTCCTCGCCGAGCCGCGCGGGTTCTGTGCAGGGGTCGAGATGGCGATCAAGGCCCTGGCCTGGATGGTCCGCAGCTTCCCGGAGCCGGTCTACTGCTACCACGAAATCGTCCACAACAAGATCGTCGTGCGCCGGTTCGAGCAGCAGGGGGTGATCTTTGTCGACGACATCGAGGCGGTCCCGATCGGCCACCCGATCATGCTCTCCGCTCACGGGTCGGCCCCCGAGGTCGTCGAGGCGGCGCGGGCGCGCGGCTCCTACGTCGTCGACTCGGTGTGCCCGCTCGTCACCAAGGTGCACCACGAGGTCAAGGTGCGCGCCGGCAAGGGCTACCGGATCGTCTACGTCGGCCACGCCGGCCACGAGGAGGCGATCGGCACGATGGCGGTCGCCCCCGACTCGATCGACCGCGTCGAGTCCGTCGCCGAGGTCGAGGCCTTGGCCGAGTCCGACCAGCCGGTGGCGCTGCTGGCGCAGACGACGCTGTCGCACCGCGACTGGGAAGGTGTCGCGGTCAAGGTGCACGAGCGGTTCCCCCACGTGTGGACCCCGGGCCGGAGCGACCTCTGCTTCGCGACCACCAACCGCCAGGCCGCGCTCGAAGCCCTGGCCCACCGCTGTGACTCGATCGTGGTCATCGGGTCGGCCAACTCGTCCAACACCCGGGCCCTCGAGCAGCTCGCCCGCGCCGAGGGGTGCGAGCGGGTGTACCGGATCAACGCCGTCTCCGAGCTTCCCGCCGACCTGTGCGGGCTGGTCGGCGTGACCGCCGGGGCGTCGGCGCCCGAGGAACTGGTCGACGCGGTGATCGAGTTCCTCGATCCGGTCGACGGGGTCGAGATCGTCCGGGTCACCGAGGAGGACGAGTACTTCCCGCCGCCGCGCAACATCCGCGAACTGCAGTCGGCGATCGAGGACGCGGCGACCGCCCTGCTCGGCGGCAGCCTGCTCGACCGCCCAGGGATGGACGACCGGTCGCTCGGCGCCAGCGACGTCCTCGCCAGCCTCACCCGTTCGGGGTCGGTTGGCGGGTCCTAGCCTGACCGCAAATGTTTGCGATGTTCCGCCGGCCGGCTCCGCCGCTCGCGGCCTTGCGGCTCCTCACCGCAGGGCAGGGCTACGCAGTCGTCGCCACGCCGTGCGAGCGACGCACCCGACTGGGCGTCGACACCTCGAACGTTCACGGTCACGGCACTAGTTGCGGGGGACCTCGCTCCACGGGACGTCCCGGTCGACGCGGACGTCGCCGGGCAGGCCGAGGACGCGCTCGCCGAGGATGTTCTTCATCACCTCGGTCGTGCCGCCTTCGATCGAGTTGGCGCGGCTGCGCAGGAACGCCTTCTGGACGGTGTCGGAGCCCATCGCGGTCTCCGGGCGGATCATCTCGTAGCTGCCGTACAGCATCCCGTCGGCGCCGAGCAGGTCGATCACCTTCTCGTAGACGTCCTTGTTGAGGTCGGCCGAGGCCATCTTGGCGATCGAACCCTCCGGACCGGGGTCGCCGATCTTGCGCAGCTGGCTGGCGCGGATGTTGGTCAGCCGCAGCACCTCGGCCCGGGCCCACAGGCGCATCACCTCGTCGCGGGTCGCCGCGTCCTTGCGGTCGGACGGCGCCTTGCGCCAGGCATCGACCAGCGCCGCGATCGTGCCCGATCCTTTCGCCGGGATCGTGCCGCCGATCGAGACCCGCTCGTTCATCAGCGTGGTGAGTGACACGCGCCAACCGTCTCCGGCTCCGCCGAGCCGCTCGCTGTCGGGAATCCGGGTGTCGGAGAAGAACACCTCGTTGAACTCCGCCTCGCCGGTCATCTGGCGCAGCGGGCGAATCTCGACGGTCGGGTCCTGCATGTCGACCACGAACGCGGTCAGCCCGGCGTGCTTCACCGCCTGCGGGTCGGTGCGCACGACGAGCAGCCCCCACTTGGAGAGGTGGGCCAGCGTGGTCCACACCTTCTGACCGTTGACGATCCACTCGTCGCCGTCCTTGACGCCCGACGACGAGAGCCCGGCGAAGTCCGAGCCCGAGCCGGGTTCGGAGAAGAGCTGGCACCAGATCTCCTCGCCGGTGAACAGCGGTCGCAGGTAGCGCCGCTGCTGCTCGTCGCTGCCCCAGTGGACGACGGTCGGCGCGCACATCCCGTACCCGATCGGGTTGCGGTACATCGGGTTCGGCGCTCCGGCCTTGGAGACGCGCTCGTTGACGAGCCGTTGGAGCCTCGGCGACACGCCGAGGCCGCCTGCGCCTTCGGGGAAGTGGACCCAGGCCAGCCCGCGATCGAACTGCTCACCGAGGAAGTCCTTCGGCTCGGTGGTGGCGGGAGGGAAGGCCGCGAGGAGCTCGTCGACGAGGTCGCTGACGACCTGCTCGTCACCGGTGAGTGTGGGGCGCTCGGTCACGGTCATGGAGCGCAAGGTACCCGGCCGGTCGGCCCCGGTACGAAGTCGGTCGCCGTCAGCCGTCGTCGCTCGCGTCGTCAGCGTCCACGACGAACCCGGCTGCGGCGACTCGCTCCAGCAGTTGATCGCGGATGCTGACGCCGGGCTCGCGGGCCTTGTCGCCCGTCATCCGCCAGCCGAGCCGGCTCGAGTAGAGCAGCGGCGGCTCCCGCAGCCGGTGGGCGACGACCTCGACGACCCGGGCGAAGAACAGCTCGTGATCGGCCATCGTGAGCCGTTGGAACGTCTCGCAGCGCATCCAGGCGATCGCGTTCGGGACGACCGGGGGGCCGCCGGGTCGGTCGGGCCACTCGACGAGGTACTCGTCGGCGACGTAGTTGAACTTGCGGCCCGGATAGCTGAAGTACTGCCCCTCGGTGATCTGGTCGGCTGCGAGGATGCTGACGGCGAACTCCTCCGCCGCGACGAGCAACGGGAACGTGTCGTGCTTCGGCGACACGCTGGCCATCACGATCGGCTCCTCGAAGCTGACCTGGCTCACCCAGTGGCTGGTGTACGCCCGCTGCACCCCGTCGTGGGCGGCACCGACCACCTCCACGCCCTTGATCATCTGGCCGAGACACTGCTTGATGGTGCGATCGATCACCCCCCGAGTCTGCCGCCTCCGGTCGGGTCAGTTGAAGAGGGCGGTGGCGGCGACGATCTCATCGGTCTCTTCGGCGTGGAGCTCGGCGAGCTGGGCTCGGAGCTGCATGACGAGGCCGAGCCGGATCGCGTCGTCGCGGCGGGCGAACACGGCCTTGAGGTTGTTGAGCATGCGGATCACGATCGCCCGGCTCGGCGTCGGATCGAGAAAACGATCCTGCCAGGGCACCTGGCCACGGGTCACGCGTTCGAACAGCGCCTGCGCACCGGCGCGATCGAGCCGGCGGCCCCCGTCGAACGGATCGAAGAAGTCCCGGCCGCCGTCAACGCCGACGAGGAAGTGGGCGGGCATCCCGACACCGTGGAGGTCGACGCCGAGCCGCCGCCCGATCTCGATCATCAGCACCGCCAGGCTGATCGGGATCCCGGTGCGCGTGTCGATCACCCGATCGAGGCACGAGTTGCGCCAGTCGTAGTACGCGCTCCGGTTGCCGGCGAACCCCAGCTCGCCGAACAGGTAGCGGGCCACACCGTCGGGCGTGGGCGTCGGGCAGTCCCCCGCGATCAGGTCGAGCGCAGCCAGCCACTCGATCTCGTCGAGCCCGCCGCTCAACGACGACGAGATCGCCAGGGCGGCCTCGTCGAGCGGCGGGTCGGCCCCGTCGCGGGTCATCAGCCTGCCGAAGTTCGCTGGACCCATGGGAGCAAGGTACCGGTCGACTACGTTCCGCCCACATGTTCCCCGGTGCGCACCTCGAACAGCACGGCGACAAGCCGGCGGTCATCATGGCCGGGTCCGGCTTCACCCAGACCTTCGCCGAGCTCGATGCCGCGGCCAACCGCCTGAGCCAACTCCTGCGCGCCGCCGGCCTGCAACCCGGCGACCACGTCGCGATCTGCATGGAGAACCACGACCGCTACCTCGAGGTGGTGTGGGGGTGCCACTACGCGGGGCTCGTCTACACGTGCGCCTCCTCGCGGCTGCAGTCGAGCGAGCTCGAGTACATCATCAACGACTGCGAAGCACGGGTGTTCATCACGTCGAGGTACAAGGCCGAGCAGGCCGCCGAAGTCGTCGCGGCGACGCCCGGCGTCGAGCTCCGCCTGATGCTCGACGGCACGGTCGACGGATACGAGCGCTACGAGGACGCCGTCGCCGCGCAGCCGGCGGTCCCGCTCGACGAGCAGCGACTGGCGGGCATCGACATGCTCTACTCGTCCGGTACGACCGGGCGCCCCAAGGGCGTGACCCGCAGCTACCCCAGCGAACCGCTCGAGACCGCTGCCGGTGGCGTCGTTCCGCTGCTCCAGCTTCTGTTCGGGATGGACGACACCAAGCGCTACCTCTCGCCGGCGCCGTTCTACCACGCCGCCCCACTGCGCTTCTGCCTGGCAACGCATGCGCTGGGTTCCACCGTCGTCGCCATGGACCAGTTCGACGCCGAGGAGTACCTGCGCATCGTCGACGAGTACGACATCACCCACACCCAGGTCGTCCCGACGATGTTCGTGCGCATGCTCAAGCTCCCCGCCGAGGTGCGCGATCGCTACGACTCGTCGTCGCTCGAGTACGTGGTGCACGCCGCTGCGCCGTGCCCGGCGCCGGTCAAGAAGCAGATGATCGAGTGGTTCGGCCCGGTGATCCACGAGTACTACGCCGGGACCGAGGGCAACGGCTTCGTGTACTGCGACAGCGCGATGTGGCTGGCACACGAGGGCACGGTCGGTATGCCGATCGGCTGCACCCTGCACATCTGCGACGAGGAAGGGATCGAGCTGCCGATCGGCTCGACCGGGACGGTGTTCTTCGAGGGCGGCGCGGAGTTCGAGTACCACAACGACCCGGACAAGACGCGCAGCTCGCGGCACCAGGAGGGCTGGAGCACGCTCGGCGACATCGGCTACCTCGATGACGACGGCTTCTTGTACCTGACCGACCGCAAGGCGTACATGATCATCACCGGTGGGGTGAACGTGTACCCGCAGGAGGCCGAGAACCTGCTGGTCACCCATCCGAAGGTGATCGACGTCGCCGTGTTCGGCATCCCCAACGAGGACTTCGGCGAGGAGGTCAAGGCGGTCGTCCAGCCGGCAGAGATGCCCGCCGACGACGCGGCTGCTGCGGCGCTGGCGTCGGAGCTGATCCAGTTCTGCCGTTCACAGCTCGCCGACGTCAAGTGCCCGCGCTCGGTCGATTTCCGCGCCGAGCTTCCCCGCCACCCGACCGGAAAGCTCTACAAGCGCCTCCTCAAGGACGAGTACCAGGAGCTCGGCGCGGGCGAGACCGGCCGGTGACCGACCCCTACACTCGCGTCGATGGCGGACGATGAGCACCCGTACCTCGACTGGCACGGGCCGCTGGCGATCGCCCACCGCGGCGGGACGCGGGCGCACCCGGAGAACACCGTGCCGGCGTTCGATCACGCGGTTTCCCTCGGCTTCCGTTACCTGGAGACCGACGTCCATGTGACCGCTGACGGCGTCCTCGTCGCGTTCCACGACGAGAACCTGCTGCGGACGTGCGGCCTCGACGCTGCCATCGGCGACTTGACCTGGGACGAGATCGAACCGTTGCGGGTCGGCGGGACCGCGCCGATCCCCCGCTTGCGCGAGCTGTTCGACCGGTTCCCGGAGGCCCGGTTCAACATCGACGCCAAGTCGGACGCGGCGGTCGAGCCGCTCGCCGACCTCGTCCGCGCCGTCGGCGCGGTCGACCGCGTGTGTCTCGCGTCGTTCCGCCTGCGTCGACTGCGGCGGATGCGCCGTCGGCTCGGCCCTGGCCTGGTGACCAACCTGAGCCGAGCCGAGGTCGTGCTGTTCGCACTCACCGGGTGGCTCCCCGGCCGCTGGGCGCGGTGCGCGGCAGGTTCCGCCCCGATTCGGACGGCTGGCCGTGGTCACCGAGCGGTTCGTCCGCCGCGCCCACCGCCGCTCGATTCCCGTCCACGTCTGGACGATCGACGATCCTGAGGAGATGCGGCGGCTCCTCGACCTCGGGGTCGACGGCATCATGACCGACGACCCGGCGACGCTGCGCGACGTTCTGGTCGAACGCGGCGTCTGGGTCGAGCAGCCACCCGCGTAGTCTCGGCGGCATGTCCGACCTCGACCCCCCGCGCGGATCTGTCCGCGCCCCGAACCACCTGGTCGCAACCGCTGACCACCTGGCGACCTCGGCCGGCGTGGAGATGTTCGCTCGCGGCGGCAACGCGGTCGACGCCGCGATCGCCGCCAACGCGGCGATCGCCGTCACCGGGCCGCACCTGTGCGGGATGGGCGGCGACCTGTTCGCCCTCGTCCAGGTCGACGGCGAGGTGCACGCGCTGAACGCCTCGGGACGGGCGGGCTCTGGGGCCGACCCCGATGCGCTCCGGGCCGACGGTCACACCGCGATGCCGTTCCGCCACGACGTCCGCGCGGTGACCGTTCCCGGATGCGTCGACGGGTGGCTCGCGCTGCACGAGCGCTTCGGTTCGTTGCCACTCGACGTCCTGTTCGGCCCCGCGGAACGGCTCGCCGCGGCCGGCTTCCCGGCCAGCCCGCTGCTCGCCGCGTCGGTGGCGATGCTCGACGATGCCGGGCGGGTCGAGCTGTCCGAGTTGGCCGGGCAGGCCCACCGTCGGGGCGACCGGGTCCGCCGGCCCGGCGTCGCCCTCGCGCTGGCGGGGATCGCCGCCGCGGGGCGGGCGAGCTGGTACCTGGGCGCATTCGGCGAAGGGCTGATCGAGCTCGGCGGCGGCCTGTTCACCGTGGACGACCTGCGCGCCCCGCACGCGGGTTGGGTGACTCCGCTGTCGACCGACGTCCTCGGCGTCGACCTGCACACGATCGGGCCGAACACCCAGGGGTACCTCACGCTCGGCGGCGCGCGGCTCGCCGCCCGGCTCCCGCTCCCGACCGCCCCGCACGACGAGCACTGGGCCCACCTGCTGATCGAGGCGGCGATCGCCGCCGGTCACGACCGGCCCGACGTCCTCCACGAGCATGCCGACGGCGCCGCCCTGCTCGATGCGATCGACGGTCGGATTGCCCAGATCGACCTCGAGCGGGCCGGCGATGGAAGCGCGCCGACGGTCGACGGCGACACGACGTACCTGTGCACGGCCGGTACCGACCGATCGGGGCGGCAGATGGGCGTGTCGCTGATCCAGTCGAACGCCTCGGGGTTCGGGAGTTGGCTGGTCGAGCCGAGCACCGGCGTCAACCTCCACAACCGCGGGATCGGCTTCAACCTCGTTCCCGGCCACCCCGCAGAGTACGGCCCCGGCCGCCGGCCGCCGCACACGCTGTCGCCGGCGCTGGCCACCCGCGACGGGGAGCTGGCGGCGGTGTTCGGGACGATGGGCGGCGACGCGCAACCCCAGATCCTGCTTCAGATCGCGACCCGGCTGTTCCACCACGGGCAGACGCCGGCGCGGGCGATCGGTGCCGGGCGGTGGGCGTTGCGCGGGCCGGCGACCGGCTTCGACACATGGAGCGCACCCCACCGTCCGATCGTCGCGATCGAGGGTCACGCCCCACAGGATTGGGCGACCGCGCTCGCCGCTCGCGGCCACGAGACGACGACGGCGCTGCCGTGGGACTCCGGCTTCGGGCATGCCCACGCGATCGTCGTCGAGCGCGACGGCATCCTCGCCGGCGCCGCCGACCCCCGCGCCCGTGTCGGCTCCTGCGCCGGCGGCTGAGCCTGCCTACGAGAGCAGCGGGACGACCTCGTCCATGAAGCGGGCCATCTGTTCGTCGGCCTTCTTGTACGAGTCGCCGAGCAGGTGGGGGAAGATCGTCAGGTACTCGAGCCCGAGCAGGTCGCGGTAGAACTGCACCTCGGCGGCGACGTCCTCGGGCGTGCCGATCAGGATCGTCTTGTTCTCGATCGACTCGTCGAGCGTGGGGATCAACCCAGGTGGCGACGGCTTGCCGTCCGGACCCATGTAGCCCCGGCTCCAGCCGTACGGCCCGAGGAACTTCCAGAACTCGTCGTGGCCGGCCCGCGCGGTCTCCCTGGCCTTCTCCATCGTGTCCTCGATGCGCACCGACACGACGAGCATCCGCTTGTCGTGCGCGGCGAGCTCGACGCCGTCGTGGTGTGCCGCATACGTCTCGCCGTACCGGTCCCAGAACCGCTTGATGAAGCTGTGGTGCTGGTTCCAGAACACCGCGCCGTGCCCGACGACGGGGACGTAGTCGAGCGTCGGCGGCGACGTGACCGCCTGCCAGATCTCGAACGGGTAGATCGGCCGGGGGATCAACGTCATGTTCTGCACGGTCGAACCCCGGTCGGGGATGCCCTCGATCGGGATCTGGAAGTGGCGGCCTCGGAAGGAGAACCGCTCCTCGGTCAGCGCCCGGCGGATGATCTCCATCGACTCCTCGAAGACCTCCCGGTTGTGGCGGTCGGCGTCTTGCTGATCGGGGTTGTCCATCGACCCGATCGACACGCCCTTGTCGTTGAGGTGCAGCACCTCGCGCGGCACGGTCCCCCGCCCGACCCCGAGCATCGCCCGGCCGCCGGACAGGTTGTGCAGCGTGGCGAAGTCCTCGGCCAGCCGAAGCGGGTTCCACTGCGGGACGACGTTGAACATCGCCCCGAAGCGCAGCCGCTGGGTCTGGGCAGCGATCCACGTCGAGATCAGCAGCCCGTTGGGGATCACCTCGTAGCCCTCGTACTGGAAGTGGTGCTCGGTCGTCCAGAACGAGTCGAACCCGAGGCGCTCGGCCTCCTTGGCCGAGTTGACGTAGTCGAGCGTCGCCGCCCAGCACTCCTCGTTGGAGTAGCGGCGATCCATCGGGTTCGGTGGCCCGGCTCCGGCGTCGTCCATCTCGACACCGCCGAAGAAGAAGGCGCCGACCTTCAGTCGCGGGAGATCCTGCCGTTCGGTCATGGGGTCTATGTTCGCACGGATGGCCTCCCAACTGCTACGACGTGCGACCACGGTTCACGCGGACGAAACGCGCAGGGTGTCGCACTCGCAACACGACGTGCGCATCGTCGACGGGGTGATCACCGAGGTCGGCCGGCTCACCGCTGACGCGGGCGAGCGGGTCGTCGACCTCGAGGGCTACCTGCTGCTGCCCGCCGCCGTCGAGCCGCACTCCCATCTCGACAAGGCGTTCCTCGCCGAGCGGATCGAGAACCCGTCGGGCGACCTGTACGGAGCGATCGCAGCGATGCGCGAGCACCGCCACCTGCTCGACGTTCCCGACACGATCGAGCGCGCCGAGCGCGCCGCGCGCCTGCTGGCGCGCAACGGGTTCCGCACCGTCCGCAGCCACGCGGACACGACCGCCGAGAACGGGTTGCGCAGCGTGGAGGCGCTGCTCGAGGTCAAGCGGCGTGTGGCCGGCCTGATCGACGTGCAGGTCGTGGCCCTCAGCGGATGGCCGGTGGTCGGCCCCGTCGGCGCGGACCAACGGACCCTGGTCCGCGCCGCGCTCGACATCGGTGCCGACCTGGTCGGTGGCTGCCCGCACCTTGAGGACACCGGCACCGCGGGGCCGACCGAGTTCTTCCTGCAGGTCGCCACCGACTACGGCGTCGGGGTCGACCTGCACACCGACGAGACCCTCGACGGCGACGTGCTCGGGCTGGTCGACCTCGCCGAGCAGGTGCTGTCCGGTTTCGAGCACCCGGTGACCGCGAGCCACTGCGTCAGCCTCGGGGTTCAGCCGCCCTCACGCCAGCGCGAGGTCGCCGAGCTGGTCGCCGAGGCCGGCATCGGGGTCGTCGCGTTGCCCCACACCAACCTCTTCCTCCAGGGCCGTGGACAGGCGCCGATGCCCCGCGGGCTCACCGCCGTCGACGCGCTGCGCGCCGCTGGTGTCGAGGTCGCGGCCGGCGCCGACAACCTCCAGGATCCGTTCAACCCGGTCGGCCGGGCGTGCCCGTTCGAGACCGCCGGGCTGATGGTGATGGCCGCACACCTGCTCCCGCACGACGCCTACGCCGCCGTCAGCGCCGTCGCCGCCGCGGTGGTCGGCGCCCGCCCGGTGTCGATCGCCCCCGGTGCCGGGGCCGATCTGCTCGCCGTCCGCGCGGCTACCATCCGAGAGGCCATCGCGTTCGGCCCGCCCGAGCGCATCGTGTGGCACCGTGGAAACGTCCTCGCCGCATGACCATCCTCACCAGGGAGCGCTCGTGACCGTCGACCAAGCCAGCGAGACGTCGGACACCGCAGGTGCCAGCGGTACGCCCGCGCTCGAGTTCGCCGACCTGTCGATGGTCTTCGCCGACGGCACCCACGCCCTCGACCACATCTCCTTCAGCGTCCATCGGGGGGAGTTCGTCACCGTCGTCGGGCCGTCGGGGTGCGGGAAGTCGACGCTCTTGCGGATCGCCTCCGGGCTGGAGACGAACACCGGCGGGACCTGCAACGTCGACCACGACGCGATCGGCTACGTCTTCCAGGACGCGACGCTGTTCCCCTGGCGGACCGTTCGGCGCAACGTCGAGCTGCTCGCCGAGCTGCACGGGATCAGCCGAGCCGACATGGCGCCAAAGGTCGACACCGCGCTCGAACTCGTCGGCCTCGCCGAGCATCAGACCAAGTACCCGCGCCAGCTCTCCGGGGGGATGCGGATGCGCGCTTCGCTCGCTCGCTCGCTCGTGCTCCAGCCGGACGTGTTCCTGTTCGACGAACCGTTCGGCGCCCTCGACGAGATCTCCCGCGAGCGTCTCAACGACGAGCTGCTCTCGCTGTTCAAGCGGTTGAACTTCGCCGGGCTGTTCATCACCCACTCGATCGCGGAGGCGGTGTTCCTGTCGACGCGCGTGCTGGTGATGTCGGCCCGACCCGGGCGCATCGTGGCGGACTACGCCGTGCCCTTCGGCTACCCCCGCTCCCCCGACCTTCGGTACGAGGCCCCGTTCGCCGAGCTCTCCGGCCAGATCTCCCACGACCTCCGAGGGGCGCACCCGTGACCGTTGCCGAGTCGTCCGCCGACCATGCCAAGTCCGCCGCCGCCGCCAGCGGCAGCGTCGGCACCGCCGCCGCCAACGAGGCCCAGCGCAACAGCCATGGCTGGGCCCGGCTCGCCGGGCCGGCCGCCGCGTTCGCCATCTTCATCGGGTTCTGGTACCTCGTGCACTACGTGCTGATGTCCGAGCGCCGCAAGTTCCTCGTGCCGCCTCCCCACGACGTGGTCGAGCAGTCGATCCTGACGTGGAACATCGAGCGCGGCGAGAACGGTGTCTCGACCGGCGGCGGGCTCTCGCGACTGCTCGAAGCGCTCTGGTCGTCGTTCCAGGTCGCCGCGCTCGGGCTCGGGATCGCGATCGTGCTCGGGTTGTTCCTGGCCACGCTGATGAGCCAGGCGAAGTGGGTGGAGAACGCGTTCTACCCGTTCCTGGTCGCCATTCAGGCGATGCCGATCCTCGCCTTCGTCCCGCTGATCGGGCTCGTGCTCGGTTTCGACTTCTGGTCGCGGGTCCTGGTGTGCGTCATCATCGCCATCTTCCCGATCGTGGCGAACACCCTGTTCGGGTTGATCTCGGTCGACCGCGGCTACCACGAGCTGATGACCCTGAACGGTGCGTCGCGCTGGACCCGGCTGGTCAAGCTCCAGTACCCGGCGGCGATGCCCTCGATCTTCACCGGGTTGCAGATCTCCGCCGGGCTCTCGGTCGTCGGTGCCGTCGTCGGCGACTTCTTCTTCCGCCAGGGCGAGCCGGGCATCGGGCGGCTGATCAACACCTACCAGGCGGGCAACGAGCCCGAGCAGCTCTACGGCGCGGTCATCGTCACCGCGCTGTTCGGGATCAGCGTCTTCCTGTTCTTCGGCTGGCTGGGCCGTCGGGTCGTCGGCAACTGGTACGAGCAGCGCAGCAGCTGACGTAACGCGGAGTTCACATCGGCCGGTCGCTGTGACGACCCACCGTCCTCTAGGGTCCTCCCGATCCGGCCTGAACAACCGGAGTCCACATCACTCATCAGCACGCTCCAGCACGCTCCAGGGGGAGACAGACATGCGCACGAACCGTTTCGCCGGTACCCGATTGACGCGCGCGGTGGCCCTCGGCGCCGTCGCCGCGATCGCGGTTGCCGCCTGCGGCAGCGACGACAGCACGCCGGCCGCCACCGACGCTGCAGCCACCAACGAGGGCGTCGACCTCTCGGGCGTCTGCCCGGAGACGATCGTCATCCAGACCGACTGGTTCCCAGAATCCGAGCACGGAGCGCTGTACCAGATGGTCGGCGAGGGCTACGAGATCAACGCCGGCGACAAGGTCGTCAGCGGCCCGCTCGTCACCACCGGCGGCGCAGCGACCGGCGTCGACATCGAGATCCGCACCGGCGGCCCCGCGGTCGGCTTCCAGCAGGTCGTCTCGATCATGCAGCAGGACACCGACGTCACCATGGGCTACGTCGCCACCGACGAGGCGATCGAGAACTACGCCGACATCCCGACCAAAGCGGTCGTCGCCCCGCTCGAGGTCAACCCGCAGATCATCATGTGGGACCCGGCGACGTACCCCGACGTCGAGACGATCGCCGATCTCCAGACCGCGGTCGACGGCGGCGTCACGATCCGCTATTTCGAGACCGGCGCCTACATGAAGTACCTGCTCAGCTCGGGTCAGGTGCTCGACGGCCAGCTCGACGGCAGCTACGACGGCAGCCCGGCGGTGTTCATCGGCGACGGCGGCAAGATCGCCCAGCAGGGGTTCGCCTCGGCGGAGCCGTACAACTACGAGTTCGTCTTCGAGGACTGGGGCAAGCCGGTCGACTTCCAGCTGATCCACGATGCCGGTTGGCAGGGGTACGCCGCTCCGCTCGCCGTGCTCGAGGAGAACTTCCAAGCGCTCACCCCGTGCCTGGAGCTGTTCGTCCCGATCGTCCAGCAGGCGGTCGTCGACTACGTCGCCGATCCCTCGACCGCCAACGCGCTGATCGTCGAGGCGGTCGCCGAGTACAACGACTTCTGGGTCTACGACGACGCGCTCGCCCAGTGGTCGATCGACAAGCAGGTCGAGATCGGCCTGGTCGGCAACGGACCGAACTCCACGGTTGGCGACTTCGACATCCCGCGCCTCGAGGCGTTCATCCCGATCGCCTCGGAGGTCTTCGGTGCGACCGGCCTGACGCCCGATTCGCTCGTGACCAACCAGTTCATCGACTCCTCGATCGGTCTGTGATCGGCGGTCGATGACGATCGAGTAGGCTCGTCAGATCGTCGAGGGGGTGCCCACCGCCCGGCGGGAACGGAGGGCACCCCCTCGTCGCAAACCGGCGAGGAGTCCGAGCGTCGCGATCACAGCTCGAACGCGGCGATCTCGGCGAGGGCGCCGCAGAACGCGTCGACCGCCCGGTCGAACAGCTGGCGACCTCGCTCGACGGTCGCCGCGGTCGGATCACCGATGTGGCCGTCGGGTCCGAAGTCGTTCGACAGCCACCCGAACCCGACCGGGCCGCCGAACCGGACGTAGGAGTTGGCGGCCAGGTGTTCGGGGACGTTGCGGGTCGTTGTCGTCATGTCGACGAGGTCGGGGGCGAGGTGCAGCATGATCGACGTCTCGTCCGTACCGCCATGGACGCCCATGCCCAGTTCCGAGTCCGGCGACTCGCCGCCCTGGTCGGGCGGGACCCCCGGGTGAGCGAGAAACGTCAGCAGTCCATGGGCCATGCGAATCTCGCGGTTGGCGACGCCGACGAGTGCCGAGTTGCCGCCGTGCCCGTTGAGGAACACGAGCCGCCGCGCCGGCGTCGTTGCCACACAGCGTCCGATGTCGTCGAGCACGGCGAGCAGCGTCGTCGCCGAGAGCCAGATCGTCCCCGCCGACCACGCATGCTCGTTCGACTTCGTGTACGCCAGCGGCGGGAGGAGCCAGACGTCGAGGTCGGTGCCGACCCGGTCGACGGCCGCGGTCGCCACCCGCTCGGCGATCAGCAGGTCGGTGTTGAACGGCAGGTGTGGGCCGTGCTGTTCGATCGCACCCAGCGGTTGCACGAGCACGCTGCGCTCGGTCAGCAGGCGGGCGACGTCGGGGGCGCGCAGCTCGGCGAAAGAACGGGAAACGGTTGGCACACCGGCACGTTAGGCCGCCGTGGCGGAACTTCGAGAAGACTGCCGGGATGAGCGCGACCGGTGGTGCGACCCGCGAGGAGTACGACGCGATCGTGGTCGGCGCAGGCCACAACGGGCTCGTCGCCGCGGCCTACCTCGCCCGCGGCGGGATGCGCACCCTCCTCGTCGAGGCGCGGGCCGAGGTCGGTGGGACGGCGGCCAGCGAGCGGTTCGCCGGCGCGACCGTCAACATCTGCAACTGCGACCACATCACGTTCCGGACGACGCCGGTGATCGAGGAACTCGGCCTCGCCGATCACGGGTTGGCCTACCTCGACGTCGAGCCGGCGCAGTTCAACCTGCCCTGGAACGGCGGTCCGGCATGGACCAGCCATCACGACCTCGACGCCACCCTCGACTCGATCGCCGTCGGGTACCCCGACGAGGTCGATGGCTACCGACGGTATGCGCGGGCGGCGATCCCGGCGGTTCGGATGATCTTCGAGGCGGCCGCCGAGCCGCCGTCGATCCGAGGGCTGACCCGGCTGGCGCTGGCCCGCCGCCTGCATGGCGCTCCGGCGCTGCTGCGCTGGGGCCGGCGCAGCGCGGCCGACGTCCTGCGCTCGTTCTTCCGCCACGATGCCCTGCTCGGGACCGCTGCGGTCACGGGGCCGATGGTCTGGGGCATCTCACCGGAGTTCGGCGGCAGCGGACTCGGCGCGCTCACCCACGCGATCCGCCACGCCGCCCAGGTCGGCCGGCCGGTCGGTGGAAGTGGCATGGTGCCGACGTCGCTGCTCGCCGCGTTCGCGGGGTTTGGCGGCGAGCTGCGGGTGAACAGTGCCGTCGACCGCATCCATTGCGACCGGTCGGGCATCCGCGGCGTCGGCCTGGCCGACGGAACCGAGATCGGGGCACCGGTCGTCGTGTCGGCGTGCAATCCCCACGACACATTCCTACGCTGGCTGACCGATCCTCCACCATCGGCCGATGGCCTGCTCCGTCGCTGGCGCAACATCGAGCACGCCGAGGGGTACGAATCCAAGATCGACGCCGTCGTGACCGAGCTCCCCCGGATCCAAGGCATCGACGCACCGCTCGTCGCGACCACCGTCGTCGCCCCGGGGCTCGGCGAGATCGATCGGGCGCACCGGCTGATGGGGCAGGGGCGGATGCTTGACCGGCCCGCCTTGCTCGTCAACGTGCCGACCGTGCTCGACCCGTCGATGGCGCCGGCCGGGAGGCACGTGTTCAGCCTCGAGGCGTTGTTCACGCCATACGGGTTGACCGGCGGTTGGGCCGCCTCGCCCGAGCCGCGCCGGTGGTTGGAGCGGTTCGCCGGGCTGTGCGCGCCGGGCTTCCTCGACTCGATCGTCGAGTGGCGGGCGATGACCCCCGACGTGTACGAGCGCGACTTCCACCTCCCGGCCGGGCACGCCACCAGCTTCGCCGGCGGGCCGCTCGCCGCGCTGCGCAACGCCGATCCCGAGTTGACGGGCTACGAGACCGCCGTCGACGGCCTGTTCCTCACCGGCGCGGCGACGTTCCCCGGCGCCGGCGTGTGGGGCGCGAGCGGGCGCAACTGCGCGACCGTGATCCTCGAGCAGCGGGCGTGACGACCGGCTGCGCCGGCCCGCGCGCCGGAATAGCGGCATGCGGCGTACGGTTGACCTTGACACCATGACAACCGGATCGCTCAGTCTCGGTCGCTACGCCGGCATCCCGGTCCGCGCCCACTGGAGCATCGCCCTCGTCGCCGTCCTGTTCGGCACCAACCTGGCGGTCGCCCTCGGCGTCGTGCCGGGGCTGATCGCGATGGTCGCCTTCTTCGCCTCGATCCTGGCCCACGAGTTCGGGCACGCGCTCGTCGCCCGCCGATTCGGGGTCCAGACCGAGTCGATCGACCTGTGGGCGCTCGGCGGTGTCGCTCGGCTCGACCGGGAATCGCCGAGCCCGAAGGCCGACGGGTTGATCGCAGTCGCCGGACCAGCGGTCAGCCTGCTCCTCGGCGCGGCCACCTTCGGCATCGCCCTGCTGGTGGACTCCCCCGCGCTCGGCTGGGTCGGGTTCGTCAACCTCGTCCTCGCCGTGTTCAACATGCTGCCGGGCGCTCCGCTCGACGGTGGCCGCGTGCTGCGCGCTTGGCGGTGGGCTCGCACCGGCAACAAGTACCAGGCGATGCGTGACGCGGGCAATGCCGGCCGCGTCCTCGGCTGGGGCCTCGCCGGGCTCGGCGTGTTGATGATGTTCAACGGCCTGCCCGGGATCTTCCTCGCCCTGGTCGGCGTGTTCATCGCGATGAACGCCCGGGCCGAGATCATGGCGTCGTACGTCGGCGAGCAGCTCGCCGGGATCACGGTCGGCGACCTGACCTGGTACGGGGTCGCCCACGCCGGCACCGACATGGACGCCGATTCGATGATCTACCAGCGCCAGCGGCTCGGCGACGCCGGTGCGGTCGTCGTCGAGAACGCCGACGGCGAGCTCGGCGGCCTCGTGCTCGAAGACCAGCTCTGGGCGATACCAACCGAGCGCCGGGCGATGGTCATGCTGACCCAGCTGATGGTCCCGTTGAACCAGCTGGCCAAGGCGTCACCCGACGAGGATCTCTCCTCGGTGCTGCCGAGGCTCAACCCGCTGCGCCCCATCGTCACGGTCTGGAGGGACGGCAAGCTGCTCGGGGTCGTCCCGCCCAAGCGGCTGAACGATCGCCTGGCGAGTGCGCAACGCCAGGCCTTCGGCGGGGCTCGGTAGGTCGGCGGCGGGTCAGGCGTCGTCGACGGCCCATGCCCGCTTGGCGACCGGTGGCTTGTCGCTCCACGGAAAGTTGATCCACAGGTCGGTCTTCTTCCAGGCGTAGTCGCACTGCACGACCGAGTGCGACTTCTGGTACAGCACTCCGGTGCGGACCTCGCCGACCTTGCCCTCGCAGAACTCCTGGACCGATCGCAGCGTGTGGCCGGTGTCGGCGACGTCGTCGACGATCAGGACCTTGCCGTGCGAGAGGTCGACGAAGTCGGGCGCCGGCGGCAGGATGCGGGGCACGTCGAGTCGCTCGTCCACGCCGGTGTAGAACTCGACGTTCATCGTGTAGACGTTCTTGATCGAGAGCGCGTAGCCGATCGCCCCACCGATCAGCAGCCCGCCGCGGGCGATCGCCAGCACCATGTCGGGTTCGTACCCCGCGTCGGCGACCATCTGCGCGAGGTCGCGCGACGCCTGCCCGAACATGTCCCACGTCATGATCTCCCGCGCTGCAGACATCGACCCCGAACCTACACCGTGGGCCGCCACCTGCCCTGCGAGATCAGAGGCAGATGTGCTCTGGGCGCACCGGGACGCGGTCGAGCGGCCGACCGACGCCGTCGACCTGGCGCAGTGCGTCGCGGATCGCGGCGACGATCGCCGGGGTCGAGGAGATGGTGGGGGGTTCGCCGACGCCCTTCGCGCCGAGCGGGGCGTGCGGGTCCGGTTCCTCGACCAGGGTGGCGACCACCGGCGGCATGTCGAGGAACGTGGGCAGCAGGTAGTCGGTGAAGTTCCCGTTGCGGATCGCCCCGTCGACCTGGACGATCTCCTCCATCAGCGCCAGCCCGAGCCCCTGGGCGATGCCACCCTCGATCTGCCCGATCACCGAGAGCGGGTTCAGCGCCCGTCCGACGTCCTGAGCGGTGGCGACCTGGACGACCTTGACCAGCCCGAGGTCGGGGTCGACGTCGACGACGGCGCGGTGGGCGACGAAGGCGAACGCGGTATGGCAGTTGCCCTGGCCGCGCTCGTCGAGGTGCTCGGTCGGCGGGTGGTGGTACTCGACGGTCTCGTCGATCTCGATCCCCGCCGTCGCCTCGGCGACCGGGACCCGGAGCGTGCCGACGGTGTCGACGACGTCGGTGCCGTCGATCGCCAGGCGCACCGGGTCGATCCCGTGCGTCGCGCCGACGTGCTCGAACAGCTGCTCGCGCACGGCCCGGCACGCGGCATCGACCGCTCCGCCGCTCATCCAGGTCTGGCGCGAGGCCGAGGTCGACCCGGACGATCCGATCTGGGTGTCGATCAGGCCGAGGCGGACCTCCTCGACGCCGAGGATCGACCGGGCGATCTGCCCGGCGATCGTGACGAACCCCTGGCCGACCTCGGCGGTGGCGAACTTGAGCGTCGCCACGCCGCCGGCCAGCCGGCATCGGGCGGTCGAGTAATCGTCGAACCCCTCGGAATACATCAGGTTCTTGATCGAGACCCCCCAGCCGATCCCCCGCACGATGTCGCCGGGGTCCGCCGTGCGCCCGGCTCCGCCCGGCAGCCTCATCACGTCGAGCGAGCCGTCGGGCCAGGCGCCGCCGCCGACCGGACTGTCGGGGAGCGGCAGTGCTGCCGTCTCGCGGATGCACCGCTCGACCGGGGCGACGCTCTCGACCACCTGTCCGGTGATCAGCGTGTCGCCCGTGCGCATCGCGTTGCGCAGCCGGATCTCGACGGGGTCGAGCCCGCACGCCGCAGCCAGCCGGTCCATCTGCGACTCGTGGGCGAAGCAGGCCTGGACGTTGCCGAAGCCGCGCATCGCACCACACGGGAGGTTGTTCGTACGGACCGCCCAGCCCTCGATCGACGCGTTCGGGCAGCGGTACGGACCCTGGCACATCGTCACCGCGTTGACGAGCACCGCCGACGACGTGGACGAGTACGCGCCACCGTCGAGCACGATGCGGGCCTCGATCTTGACGATCTCGCCGTCGGCGGTCGCATGATGGCGCATGGAGATGGTGGCGGGATGGCGGTGGACGTGGCCGAGGAAGCTCTCGGCGCGGCTGTAGGCCATCCGTACCGGGCGCCCGAGCCGGAGCGCGAGCAGGCAGCAGTGGACCTGGAGGCTGATGTCCTCGCGGGCACCGAACGCTCCACCAACGCCGCCGAGCACCATGCGGACGGCGGCCTCCTCGACGCCGAGGCACGCCGCGATCTGCCGCCGGTCCTCGTGCAGCCACTGCGTCGCGACCAGCAACTCGACGCCGCCGCCGCCCGGATCGGGGATCGCCAGCGCCGCCTCCAACCCGAGGAAGGCCTGGTCCTGCATCCCCAGCTCGTAGGTCCCCTCGACGACGACGTCGCCCGTGGCGTCGACGTCGCCGTGGACGACGCGCTGGTGCCGGATCACGTTCCCGTCTGGGTGGATCGGCTCGGCGGAACCCGCAACGGCAACTTCGGGATCGAGGAGCGGGTCGAGGACCTCGTAGGTGACGGCGATCGCGTCGAGCGCCCGGCGGCAGGTCTCGGGATGATCGGCCGCTACGGCCGCGACCGGCTCGCCGACGTAGCGGACGACGTCGGCGGCGAACACCGGCTGGTCGGGGCTGATCAGCCCGTACTCCAGCCGCCCGGGCACGTCGGCGGCGGTGACGACCGCTTCGACCCCCGGGATCTTCCACGCTGCCGAGAGGTCGATCGCGACGATCCGGGCGTACGGGTGCGGCGAGCGCAGCGTCGCGCCCCACAGGCAACCTTCGGCCGAGACGTCGGAGGCGAACGCGAAGGTTCCCTGCACCTTGGCGATCCCGTCCGGCCGCGCCGGCGAGGTCCCGATCGTGCCGGGCCGAGCCTCGACCGGGCGTTCGATGGTGGTCACGCGGATCCCTCCGCCAACCCCGCTGCCGACCGCCTCGACAGCGCGACCTGTTGCACTGCGTCGACGATCCGGCCGTACCCGGTACAACGGCACACGTTGCCGGCCAGCTCCTCGCGGATCTCGGTGTCGGTCGGAGCGGCGATCCGATCGAGCAGGTCGTGGACCGCGACCACGAGCCCGGGCGTGCAGAAGCCGCACTGCACCGCTCCGGCGTCGACGAAGCGCTGCTGTACGTCGGTCGGGACGCCACGCTCGGCGAGCCCCTCGACGGTGACGATCGGCCGGCCGACCGCCGCAGCCGCCATGACCAGGCACGAGCACACCAGGCGGTCGTCGACGAGCACGCTGCACGAACCACACTCGCCCTGTTCGCAGGCGCCCTTCGTCCCGACCAGGCCGAGACGGTCGCGCAGCACGTCGAGGAGGCTCTCGCCCAGCCACGACTCGCGCACCTCCCGGTCCTCGCCGTTGACGTGCAGGGTGAAGTGCTCGGCGCTCATGCCGCCGCCTGCGAACCGGCCAGCGACCGGCGGGCCAGCCGGGTGGCGAGCACCGAGACCGCGTGACGCCGGTATGCCTCGGTCGAGCGGTGGTCGGTGATCGGGCGGCTGGCCGCGCCGGCGAGCTCGCCGAAGCGGCGGAGCGCATCGGGATCGACCGGCGTCGCTGCTCGCCCGGTCGGCGCATCCCAGTCGATCGCGTCGGCGAGGAACGACTCCGCCTCGGGGCAGCGCAGGACCGTCGGACCCACCGAACCGAGCGCGATCCGCACCGACCGTTCGCTCGGATCGACGACCAGGCAGGCGGACGCGATCGCGATGACCATCGCGTTGCGCACGCCGACCTTGGCGTACCCCTGCCAGCCATCGACGACGGGCACGGTGATCTCGGTGATCAACTCACCGGGCCGCAGCGCGGTGCGCTTCACCCCGACCATGAAGTCGGTCACCGCCATCAGCCGCTCGCCCGTCGACGACGCGAGCGTGACGGTGGCATCGAGCGCGGCGAGGACCGGGAGGCCATCTCCGGCCGGGGAACAGGTTCCGAGGTTGCCGCCGAGGGTCCCGGCGTTGCGGATCTGAGGCGACCCGACGGTCCGCGATGCCTCGGCGAGGGCGGGAAGCAGCGAGGCCAGCGGCTCGCGCAGGAGCTCGGTGTAGGTGACACCGGCGCCGATCACGACCGTCGACGTCGCCTGCTCGTACCGCCACGAGCGCAGCGCGGCGACCGCATCGAGGGCGATCACGGTGCCGGCGGGCCGGAGCCGTCCGTCGTTGATCTCGACCATCGCGTCGGTGCCGCCGGCGAGCAGCATCGCCGCGGGATGTTCGTCGAGGAGCCCGGTCGCTTCCTCGACGGTCGTCGGCGCGAACACGGGCATGGGTCGACTGTACAAAACCTCGATGATGCAGCAGCGCCCCAGCGGGTGACTTCGTCGTGTGGCAGTTGTGTGGAACTTGTGCCGAGCGGTTGTTCGACGTCGTTGCGGCGCGGCTAAGGTCCGCGCGGCGTGACGATAGTCACGTCGGCCACCGGGCCGACCAGCAGTGGGACTCAGGGGGAAATGTGATGCGCACACGATCGTCGCGACGGGCCATGACGCTGGCTCTCGCCGGGTTGGCCAGCTTCTCGCTCGTTGCGGCGGCGTGCGGCAGCGATGGTGGAGGCGGCGAGACCGTGACCACCGACGCCCCGAGCGGCACCGAGGCGCCGTCTGCGACCGAGGGCGGCGACGGCGGCGACACCGCTCCCCCGGTGACCGAGGTCGTCGAGGGCGAGGTCGACACCGGCGACATCACGACCGAGCCCGAAGCCACCGGTCCGGTCGCCGGTGGGACGCTGTCCTACGGCCTCGAGGCCGACGTCGACGGGCTCAACCCGACGTTCTCCGCGTTCTCCTCGCCGGGCTACGCGATGGGCAACGCGGTGTTCGACACGCTGACCGCGTGGTCGACCGACAACGTGCCGGTCCCGTTCCTCGCCGAGTCGGTCACCCCGGTCGGCGACGACCTCTCGAAGTGGCAGGTCAAGCTCCGTCCCGGCATCACGTTCCACGACGGCACGCCGCTCAACGCCGAGGCCGTGGTCAAGAACTTCGAGCTGCAGCGGGCGGCCCCGCTCGTCGGGCTCGCCGTGCGGCCCTACTTCCCGCCGATCGACGGGCCCGACCCGGCGACCGAGATCATCGACGACCTGACCGTGCAGTTCAACCTGCTCGACCAGAACGCGTGGTTCCCCGGCTCGCTCGCCAGCCAGCTCGGCATGGTCGCCTCGCCGGCATGGCTCGACGCGGCTGCCGCCGACCCGGCGCTCAACCAGGAGCCCGTCGGCACCGGCCCGTTCGTCTTCGACAGCCGCTCGCAGGACTCGGTCACCCGCTTCGTGCGCAACGACGACTGGTGGAACGGCGACGTGTGGCTCGACGCGGTCGAGTTCCGCACGGTCACCGACCCCGACACTCGCAACGACCTGCTGTTCTCCGGTGACCTCAACGCGATCCAGACCGACAACCAGGCCTCGGTCGGCGACCTGCAAGACGACGAGTTGATCCAGAACGTGATCGACGAGAACGGCGAGGAGGAGTTCGCCATGATCAACTCCGCCACGCCGCCGTTCGACGACATCCGCGCCCGCCAGGCGCTGACGCTGGCCACCCCGCTGGAGAACTACCGGCAGCTGATCGGCCTCGGGATCGCCCGTGCCGCCGACCAGCGGTTCATTCCCGAGAGCCCGTTCTACAACCCCGACGTCGTCCAGGAGGGCGACGACCCGGCGGCAGCGGCCGAGCTGGTCAGCTCCTACTGCGCCGACTTCCCGGAGAACTGCTCCGACGGCAAGATCAACATGGAGCTCCAGTGGTCGGGGCCGTCGGTGATCCAGACCCGCATCGCCGACCTCCTGATCGAGGGCTGGAGCGACTCGTTCAACGTCACTCGCGACGAGCTGCCCCAGGACGAGCACATCCAGCAGACCGCGCTCGGCCAGTACAACGTCGTCACGTGGCGTCAGTTCGGCGCTCCGGACCCGGCGCTCGACAACGTGTGGCTGGAGTGCCGCTCGATCGGCGGGATCTCGCTCAACTGGCCGAAGTACTGTGACGAGTCGCGGGACGCGCTCCTGCTCAACGCGCAGACCCTGACCGACCCCACCGAGCGCATCCCGCTGTACCAGGAGGTCAGCCAGAAGGTGCACGACGACTACCTGTACATCTTCTTCCTGCACTCGATCTGGGACAACGCCTTCGCCGCCAACGTGCGCGGCGTCTGCGACCGCGTCAGCCCCGAGGGTGTCCCCCTGCGGTGCGCCGAGAACGGGCGCACGTGGCACAGCCCGGTGTGGATCGCCGAGTAGCCCCGACCGGCCGTCGTCCCAGCGATGAGATTCTGGCTCCAGAAGTTCGCGGTTGCGATCGTGGTTCTGATCACGATCAGCGCGTTGACGTTCGGCGCCATGAACATCCTCGGGGACCCGCTGTTCAACATCCTCGGCCCGACGGCCGGGGATGTTGACAACCCGGCGTCGGTCGAGTTGATCGACGCGGCCAAGGAGCAGTACAACCTCGACGAGCCGCTCCCGGTTCGGTATGCCCTGTGGCTCGGCGACTTCGTCACCGGCGACTTCGGGGTGCAGTTCAGCACCGACGGGCAGCCGCCGGTCCGCGACCTGATCTGGGAGCGGGTGCCGAGAACCCTGATGCTCGTCGTCATGGCCCAGCTGATGGCGGTGTTCGTCGCCATCCCCTGGGCCCTCTGGTCGGCGTCGCGCGCCGACTCGCCACTCGACAAGATGTCGACGGTGACCGCGTTCTTGTTCGTCGCGCTGCCGAACTTCGCGCTGGCGGTCATCCTCAAGTACCTGTTCGCCCTGCGGATCGAGATCTTCCCGCAGGCGTTCGTCGCCAACGACCCGTTCTGGACACGGGTGTACCAGATGTTCCTCCCTGCGCTCACGTTGGCGATTCCAGCCGCCGCGATCTACCAGCGGTTGCTGCGCACCGACCTGATCACGACGCTCCAGGAGGACTTCATCCTGACCGCCCGGTCGAAGGGGGTCTCGCGGCGATCGGTGTTGTTCAAGCACGCGCTCCGGCCGTCGCTGTTCTCCTTCGTCACCATCCTCGCGATCAACACCGGAGCGCTGATCGGGGGCGCGCTGATCGTCGAGAACATCTTCCTGATCCCGGGCCTCGGCCGGGCGATCGTCGAGGCGATCCTGCGCGAGGACTTCCCGGTCGTGCTGGCGATCGTGATGCTGATCTCGGCGGCGTTCGTCGTGCTCAACCTGCTCGTCGACATCGTGTACTCGATCATCGACCCCCGAGTACGTACGCGATGAGCGGCGAGTTCTACCGCGACGTCGTCGAGGAGTCGGCCCACCTCCCCGAGGACCGGCTCGGTCACGAGTCGACCTACGACCTCCCCGAGCACGACGTCGGCCCGGACGACACCCCGGAGGTGCGCCGGCTCGGGATCGGCTTCTGGCTGTGCGTGATCTGGCTGGTCGTCATCATCGGGGCAGCGATCCTCGCCCCCTGGCTGCCGATCGACGACCCGGACACCAACTACATCATCCCCGGCGAGCGGCCGCCCTACCCGCCCTCGGCGGAGTTCTGGTTCGGGAGCGACCAGGACGCCCGCGACATCTTCAGCCGCGTGATCTGGGGCGGGCGGGTGTCGCTGACGGTCGGGGTGACCGCGATCTTCTTCGGGATGGCGATCGGCGGCACGATGGGCATGCTCGCCGGCTACTTCCGCAGCCGCACCGACCAGATCGTGTCGTTCGTCTTCGTCGTCCTGCTGTCGTTCCCGGCGCTGATCCTGGCGATCCTGATGACCGCGCTGCTCGACCGCAGCCTGCTCACGATCTCGATCGTGATCGGCATCCTCGCGGTCGCGCCGGTCGGGCGTGTCGCCAGAGCCACGACGATCTCCTTCGCCGATCGCGAGTTCGTGCTCGCGGCGCGCACGCTCGGCGCCAAGAACGGCCGGATCATCGTACGCGAACTGCTGCCCAACGTCGTGATCCCGATGAGCGCGCTGGCACTGCTCGGGATCGGCGTGGCGATCGTCGCCGAGGGCGGCCTCGCGTTCCTCGGGCTGTCGGTCGAGGAGGACATCACGTGGGGCAAGCTGATCCTGCTCGGTTCGGGTAGCCGAGACCTGCGCGAGGCGCCGTGGATCTCGCTGTTCCCGATCCTGATCCTGTTCCTGACCGTGCTGTCGCTGAACTTCGCCGGTGACCGGCTGCGCAGCTACTTCGACGTGAAGGAGACGTCGCTGTGACCGACATCCCGGGCGCGCACATCACCCGCACCCTGACCGACGAGCCGCTGCTCGTCCTCGACGACCTGCACACGTCGTTCAAGACCGAGCGAGGACTGGTCAAGGCGGTCGACGGCGTGTCGCTGACACTGGCCCGGGGCGAGGCGATCGGCGTGGTCGGTGAATCCGGCTCCGGCAAGACCGTGCTCAGCCGCTCGATCATGGGCCTGCTGCCGTCGACCGCTGTCAACTCCGGGTCGGTGCGCTTCGCCGGGCAGGAGATCCTCGGCCTCCCGGCCAAGCAGATGCGCCACCTGTGGGGCGCCGAGATGTCGATGGTGTTCCAGAACCCGCTCAACTCGCTCAACCCGCTGATGAAGGTCGGCAAACAGATCGGTGAATCGCTGAAGCTGCACCTCGACATGGACAAGGCCAACGCCAGGGCGACAGCGGTGCAGTTGCTGCGCGACGTGCACATCCCCGAGCCCGAGAAGCGGCTCGACCAGTTCCCCCACGAGCTGTCCGGCGGCATGCGCCAGCGGGTGATGATCGCCATCGCCCTCGCCTGCGGCCCGACCCTGCTGTTCGCCGACGAACCGACGACCGCCCTCGACGTAACCGTCCAGGCGCAGATCCTCGACGTGATCAACGAGCAGCGCAAGGATCGCAACATGTCGGTCGTGCTCGTCACCCACGACCTTGGCGTCGTCGCCGGGCACACCGACCAGATCGCGGTGATGTACGGCGGCAAGCTGGTCGAGCTCGCCCCGACGCGGACGCTGTTCGCCGACATGAAGATGCCCTACACCAAGTCGCTGATGCGCAGCATTCCCAAGATCGGTGATCCGAGCCATACCCGCCTCGCCACGATCCCGGGGCGGCCGCCCGACCTGGTCAACCCGCCCAAGGGCTGCAACTTCTCCCCCCGTTGCGCCTACGCCCGCGACAAGTGCCGCGTCGAGGAACCGCCGCTCGTCCCGGCCGACCAGCCCGGGCACTCCTACGCCTGCTGGTATCCGGTCGGCTCGCCCGAGTTCGAGGCGCGCGACGCCGAGCTGATCGCCTCGGGTGCGGTACCGGTCTCCGTCGCCGGCGGTGGAGCCTGATGGCCGGCACCGGGCACGCCCACCTGCGCGAGGGCGACAAGGTGATCGACGTCAAGGACCTGGTCGTCGAGTTCAACGTCGGCCACGGCAACACGGTCAAGGCGGTGTCGGGCATCAGCTTCGACGTGCTGCGCGGCGAGACGCTGGGCATCGTCGGCGAGTCGGGCTGCGGCAAGAGCACGACCGGGCGAGCGATCATGCAGATCCCCCGCCCGACGTCGGGGTCGATCGTGTTCGAAGGCGACGACCTGACCAAGCTCCAGTCCGACGCCCTGCGCGAGGCCCGGACCCGGGTCCAGATGATCTTCCAGGACCCGATCTCGTCGCTCAACCCGCGCCGCACGGTGCGCGACAGCGTGTTGGAGCCGCTGGAGATCTGGAAGCGCGGCACCCGTGAGGAGCGTGAGCGGCTGGTCGACGAGACGCTCGAATCGGTCGGGATCGACCCGCAGCGGGCGCGGGAGAGCCGGCCCCACCAGTTCTCGGGCGGCCAGTGCCAGCGCATCTCGGTCGCTCGCGCCCTCGTGCTCGACCCGACCCTGATCATCTGCGACGAGCCGGTCTCCGCGCTCGACGTCAGCGTGCAGGCCCAGGTCCTCAACCTGCTCGAGGACCTCAAGGCGAAGTACGGCCTGACGCTCGTGTTCATCGCCCACGACCTCGCCGTCGTCAAGAACATCAGCGACCGGGTGGCGGTGATGTACCTCGGCAAGCTGTGCGAGGTCGCGTCGAGCGACGACTTGTACGGCCGCGCTGCGCACCCCTACACCAACTTGCTGCTCGACTCGATCCCCGAGCCCGACCCGGACGCGGACCACGGCAAGAGCGACGTGATCGGCGAACCACCGTCGCCGGTCTCGCCGCCCTCGGGATGCCGCTTCCACCCGCGCTGCCCGAACGCCGACGACCTGTGCGCGGCGGAGGAGCCGATGCTCAGGCCGATGGGCGACGGGCATTTCGTCGCCTGCCACCACCCGATCGAAACCGCGGTCGGAATCGCACCCTCCGCGGTCCCGTGAGCCGAGCGGATGCCGCGGCCGGTCTGCGGCCGGCTGGTACCGTCGCCCTGATGCCTGCCGTCCAACAGGCCGCCTTGGCGGAACGGACCATCGATGTGGGCGCGACGCTCGGCTGGTTCCGCCACGGCGCCTCGGATCCGACGACCTGGCTCCGCCGCTTCGGCCGCGGCGCCGGCGGCGAGTTCGTCCGCGCCAGCCTCACCCCGGACGGGCCGGGCACGGCGCGGCTCCGGTGGTCCGGTCGCCTCGGGCGCGACCTGACCGGGCTCGACGTGGAGACGTGGGGAGCTGGCGGCGACTGGCTCCGCGGTCGGGTCCCGTCGATGGTCGGCGCCGACGACCCCGGCGCGCCCGAGCTCGAGGAGGCGCCCGACCACGTCGTCGCACGGTCGGCCCGCGAGCATCGTTCCCGCCGGATCGGGTCGAGCGGCGACCTCTACCACGAGCTCCTGCCGACGATCATCGAGCAGCGGATCACGACCGGCGAGGCCAAGCGGCAGTGGGCCGGCGTGTGCACCGACCTCGGCGCGGTGGCTCCGGGACCGTTCGCCGGGCTGCGGCTGCCGCCCGATCCCGAGGTGCTCGCCCGGCAACCGTCGTGGTGGTTCCACCCGCGCGGGGTCGAGCGCAAACGTGCCGAGCCCTTGATCCTCATCGCCCGCCACGCATCCAAGCTCAGGGCATGGTCGCAGCTGCCGCCTGCGGCTGCCGCCGAACGCCTGCGACCGCTGCGCGGGATCGGTCGCTGGACGATCGGCTCGGTGCTCGGCCCCGCGCTCGGCGACCCCGATGCCGTGCCGGTCGGCGACTTCCACATCAAGCACATGGTCGGCTGGGCACTGGCCGGCGAACCCCGGGCGACCGACGACCGGATGCTCGAGCTGCTCGAGCCGTACGCCGGCCAGCGCGGTCGCGTCGTCGCACTGATCAAGTTGGCCGGGCTCGGGGCGCCGAAGTACGGGCCACGCCGGCGCGTCCTGCCGATGCACGCCTGGTGACGACCGCACGGATGGACGGCGGCGAGGTGGACACCGTGGAGATCGACGGCGGCCCGGGCGAAACGGGCGACGGCACCGAGCTCGTGCCGGCGACCGGCTGGAGGCGGGCGGTCGCGATCGGCCTCGCCGCCTACCTGATCTCCCGGCTCTGCGTCATCACTGCCGCCGGGGTGCGCGCCGCGCAGCAGGCGGTCGACCTGCGCGAGGCCGGCGTCGCCGATCGTCCGAGCACGGTCAAGCTGATGTCGGAGGTGCTCACGTCGTGGGACGGGTTGTGGTACCTCGAGATCACCCGCAGCGGGTACCCCTCCTCGATCCCCGCCGACGTCACCTACTTCCAGGACGAGGCGCGAGCGGCGTTCTTCCCCGTCTTTCCCCTGCTCGTTCGCGCCGTCGATCGGGTACTTCCCGGCGGGGACACGGTGCCCGCCCTGCTGCTCAACTTCGTCCTCGGCGCGCTCTCGGTGGTGCTGGTCGGCCTGCTGGCCAGGCGCCTCCACTCCGACCGGGTCGCGGCGCGGGCGATGGTGATCTTCGCGCTGTTCCCCGGGAGCTTCGTGCTGTCGTTCGCCTACGCCGAGGCGCTGTTCGTCGTGCTCGCCGCGCTGTGCCTGCTGCTGCTGCTCGACGAGCGATGGCTACTCGCCGGGATCACCGCCGCCCTCGCCACCGCGACCAGACCGAACGGACTCGCGCTCGTCGTCGCCTGCCTCGTCGCCAGTGTGCTGGCGATCCGGCGGACGAGAGCCTGGTCGTCGCTCGTCGCGGTCGTCCTCGCCCCGATCGGCTTTCTCGCATTCCAGGTGTACATCGATCAGCGCACCGACGAGCGGGGCGCGTGGTTCCGCGTCCAGCGCGAGGCGTGGTCGGAGGGGACCAGCTTCGGGGCGACGGCGCTCAAGAACACGTGGAGCTTCCTCGCCAACCCGCTCGAGTCGACGACCGACGCGATCACTGCGGTCAGCATCTTCACGCTGGCGTTCATGCTGTGGTGCGCGCGGCGCAAGCCGTTGCCGGCGGCGATGCTCGCCTACTCGATCGCCGTCGTCACGCTGATGATCCTCCCCGAGACCGTGACCGCGAGGCCGCGTTTCGTGTTCACGGCGTTCCCGCTGTTCATCGCCGTCGCCGCCTGGTGGCCGACCGCCGACGACAGCGACGAGATGAGCTGGCCGCGCGTCGGGTGGGACCTCACCCTCGTCCTCGAAGGTGTCGGGCTGGTGGTGCTGACCGGTCTCTACGGCGCCCTCGCGGCGATCCCGTGACCGACCGGCCGCCCCGCCGCCGGCACGACACGGCGCCCACCGTCGCGCTGCTGGCGCTGCTCGCCTACGTACCGGCGCTGTTCAGCTCGCCGGGCCGGATGCCGGCGGACACCAAGCTGTACCTCTACCTCGACCCGGGCGGCCTCGTCGCCAGGGCACCGTCCACGTTCGAGCCGGACCAGTTCGCAGGATGGGTCCCCCACCAGCAGATCACCTACCTCTGGCCGAGCGGCCCCTGGTACCGGGCGTTCGACCTGGCCGGCGTGCCCGACTGGATCGCGCATCGCCTGTGGATCGGCTCGATCATGTTCCTCGCCGGGGCCGGGGTGTGCTGGATGGTCCGCCAGCTCGGGCTGCGCGGTGGCGCGGCGCTGACCGCTGCGCTGCTCTACCAGCTCTCGCCGTTCCTGCTCCCGTACATCTCCCGCACGTCACTGCTGCTGCTCCCGTGGGCGGGGCTCGGCTGGATCGTCGGCCTCACGATCCGGGCGAGCGCCCGCGCCGCGGACGGTGTGCCGCCCGGCGGATGGCGCGGGCGCCTCCTTCCGTGGCGCGAGCCGGCGCTGATCGCACTCGTGGTCGCGACCGTCGGCTCAGCGAACGCCGCGGCCCTGGCCTTCATCGCTCCCGGACCGGTGCTCTGGCTCGCCCACGCGGCGTGGGCCCGGATCGTCACCTGGCGGGCGGTGGTGGCGATCGGGCTGCGGATCGGCGGGGCGTGCCTCGTCGTGTCGCTCTGGTGGGTCGCCATGCTGCTCGTGCAGGCCCGCCACGGTGCCCCAGTGCTCGCCTACTCCGAGACCCTCGCCGACGTGAGCCGCAACTCGACCGGCTCGGAGGTGCTGCGCGGCCTCGGCTACTGGCTGTTCTACATCCGCGATCCCTTCGCGCCGACAACGACGGCCGCCTCCGACTACCTCGTCAGCACGTGGTTGATCGCGGTGAGCTACGCGGTCACGTTGGTCGGCCTGGCCGGTCTCGCGCTGACCAGCAGCGCGTTCCGCCGCTTCGGCGGGCTGCTGGTCGCCACCGGCACCGTGCTGGCGGTCGGGGTCCACCCGTTCGGGTCGTCGTCGCCGCTGATGTCGCTGATCGCCGACGACGACGGATCGGGCATCGCGCTCGCGCTGCGCAGCAGCACACGGGCGATCCCGCTCCTGGTCCTCGGGCTGGCGCTCGGGGCGGGGTCGCTGATCGCCGCGCTCCCCCGCCTGCCGCGGCTGACCACCGCTGTCACCGGCGCGGTGCTGCTGCTGATCGTGCTCGACCTCCCGTCGCTCTGGCGGTTCGAGCTGGTCGACCCGGCGATCGACCGAGATCAGTCGCCGCCGGCGGCGTGGATCGATGCCGCCGAGGCGCTGGACGGCGGTGACGGCGCCCGGGTGCTCCAGCTTCCCGGTGCCGAGTTCGGAGCGTTCCGCTGGGGCTATACGGTCGACCAACCACTGGTCGGTCTGGCCGACCGGCCGCTCGTCACCCGTGACCTGCTCCCGCTCGGCAGCGCCGGCGCGATGGACCTGCTCTACGCGCTCGACGACCGGCTCCAGGAGGGGACGGCGGAACCGGCCTCGGTGTCGCCGATCGCCCGGTTGCTCGGCGCCGACACGATCTGGGTCGCCAACGACACCGAGTTCGAACGATTCCGCACGCCCCGCCCCGAGATCGCCGGCGACCTGCTCACCGGGCCGGAGGTCGGCGCTCGGGTACGGACGTTCGGCGCACCGTTCGTCAGCGAGCCGACCGTCCCGATGGTCGACCCGACGTCGCTGTCGGACCCGCGTGTCGGTACCCCGGTGGCGCCGGTCGTGCTGGTCGAGGTCGCCGACTCCCCCGGCGTCGTCCGCGCCAAGACCGACCCCGTGTTCGTCGCCGGATCCGGCGACGGGTTGGTCGACGCCGCGGCGGCCGGGCTGTTGTCGGGGAACGAATTGATCCGGTACGCCGCATCGGATCGGGTCGACCCGGCGGCAGCGTTGATCGTGACCGATTCCAACCGCGATCGGGCTCATCACTGGCGTGGCTCCCAGGACGTCCACGGCCACACCGAGCCCGGCGGCCCGGGCGACGACGTGCTCGTGTACACCAGCGCCGACCAGCGGCTCGCCGTGTTCACCACCGTGGACCCGGCAACGCAGACGATCTCCGTCCAGGACGGCCCGGTCTCGGCGATCGCCTCCTCGTACGGCGAGCCCTTTGCCTACCTCCCCGAGCACCGCGCGGTGATGGCGATCGACGGTGATCCGAGCACCGCCTGGCTGGTCGGGGGGCACGGCGACCCGGTCGGCGAGCGGCTCCGCCTCGTCGTGACGGGGACGACCAGCCCGGACGGAACGATGACGCTCCGCCAGCCCGCCCCGCCACCGGGTGGGAGGCGCATCTCCGCGGCCCGCATCACCCGCAACGACGGCGCCTCGGAGGAGATCGTGCTGACCGACGCCTCGATCACGCCCGGCGGCCAGCGGCTCCCGCTGGGCATCGCGGGACCGGGCGTCGTCGAGATCGAGGTCACCGGCGTCACCACCGGCGACCCCGCGTCGGCGGCGTCGCGGGCGGCGGTCGGCTTCAGCGAGATCGATCTCGGTCTCGGCCCGACCGTCGAGATGATCCGCCCGCCGAGCGCAGCGCTCGACAGCGCGGCCGGGCCGCTGGCGATCGTGCTCACCCGCCTGCGGGTCGATCCGCTCGACCGGTGGCGGGCCGATCCCGAGCCCGCGCTCGCCCGCGTGTTCGTGGTACCCGACGAGCGGGCGTTCGACGCTGCGGTCACGCTGCGCCTCGACCGGCGAGCGACCGACGAGGTGCTCACCGAGCTGCTCGGGGACGCTGCAGCCACCGCCGACCGGCGGCTGACCGGTGCGGCCCGCAACCGGGGGGCCGCCGCGCTCGACGGCGACGCCGGCACGGCCTGGATCACTCCGATCGACGGTGCGATCGGGTCGTCGCTGACGTTCGAGGCGACCGAGGCGGTCGGACCGGTGATCGAGCTGACCCAGCCGGCGGGTGACTTCGCGTCGATCACCTCCGTCCGGGTGAGTGCCGGGGGCGACGTCGCCGACATCGCGGTCGCCGCCTCAGACGGCCAGGGTGTGTCGAGCATCGAGCTGCCGGCGCCGCTGCCTGCGGGCACGGTCACGCTGACGATCACCGGCACCGACGGGGCGAGCACGATCGATCGCCGCTTCGGCGACCGGGTCGGTCTCCCGGCGGCGATCGCCGAGCTGAGCGGACCCGGCCTGCCATCGACCCCACCCCCCGCCGATTCGACGCCGGTGGTGCGTGAATGCACCCCCGGCTTGCTCGAGGTCGACGGCACGCCGGCTCCCCTTTCGTTCACCACGACGGTTGGCGACCTCCTCGACGGCGAGGCCGTGCCGGCCACGGTGTGCGGCGGAGCCCTCTCGTTCGGGTCCGGCGAGCACCGGATCGTCTCGACCGGGCGGGCCGCCACTGGGCTGACCGTCGACCGGGTCGTGCTCAGCGACGGAACGGTCGGCCCCGCCGGGTCCTCGACGGTCACCGTGACCGTCGATCGCGACGAACCCCGCCACCGCGTGGTCACCGTCGACGGGTGTTCGGACGGCTGCTGGCTCGTCGACGGCGTCGGGTTCAACCGCGCCTGGTCCGCCGACATCGACGGCGCGTCGCTCGGCGATCCGGTGCAGGTCGACGGCGGCTTCAACGGGTGGTGGATCCCGCCGCACGACGGTCCGGTGACCGTCGCTGTCAGGTGGACCGCCCAGACCCCGGTCACCGGCGGCCTGTTGCTCTCGGGGCTCGGCTTCGCTGCCTGCTTGGCCGTGGTCGCCCTCACCCGGGGCCGCAGGCCGGTGTTGGCGATCGCCGCGCCCTCGCTGCACGTGCGCCCGCCGTCCGACCCGCGCCGGGCGGCCGCCGTGTCGGCGATCGCGCTCGTGACGGCCAGCACCCTGCTGATCGGTCCGGTTTGGGGGGCGATCGCGCTGATCCCCGCGATCGGCCTCGTGCTGCTCGTGCGGTACACGGCGTGGCGCTGGTCGCATCGGCTGCTCGCGCTCGCCGGGCTGGGCGCGGCGACATTGGTCGCCCTCGGGACGATCGCCGTCGTGCGCCGCAACCGGCCGTTCCCGAACGCGGCGTGGACGGAGGCGGTCGAGCGGTTCAACGGCCTTGCCGTGTTCGCCGTCCTGTGCATCGCCGTCGGGACGATCGGCTGGAGCGGCAGCCGCCGCGAGGAATCGCCGACGTGAGTGCCTGGCTCCGGCGGCATCCGGACCGATCGGCGGTCGCACTCCTCGCCACCCTGTGCTACGTCCCGATGCTGCTCACCCGGCCGGGCCGGGTCAGCGCCGACACCAAGACCTACCTGACGATCGACCCAGGCGGCGTGCTCGGGCGGGCGGCGACGATGTGGGACCCCAGCGTCGGCGCCGGCACGGTGCCGCACCAGAACATCGGCTACCTGTTTCCGCTCGGCCCCTACTACTGGGCGATGGATCGCCTCGCCGTTCCGGACTGGCTGACGCAGCGCCTGCTCTGGGCGACGATGGTCTTCGCCGCGGCGCTCGGCACGTACCGCCTCGCACGCTGGCTCGGTTGGCGGACGGGCGCGAGCCTGGTCGCTGCGAGCTTCTACGCTTTCAGCCCGTACCTGCTCAGCTACCTGGCGCGACTGTCGGTGATCCTCGCGCCGTGGGCCGCGATGCCGTGGATGATCCTGCTCGCCGCTCGCGCCGCGTGCGCACGTGGAGCTGGCGACCGGCCGCCGCGTTCGCGCTCGTCGTCGCACTCGTCGGCAGCGTCAACGCGACCTCCCTCGTGCTCGCCGGGCTGGCGCCGGTGCTGTGGCTCGTCGCCGATGCGGTCGCCGGCCGGGTCGAGGTCCGCGCCGCCGCAGCCGCGGCCGTGCGGATCGGCGTGCTGTGCGCGGGCGTGTCCGCGTGGTGGATCGCGGGACTGAGCGTGCAGGGGGCGTACGGCGTTCCGATCCTGCAGTACACCGAGACCTACCAGGCCGTGGCGAGCGCAAGCACCCCGAACGAGGTCCTGCGCGGGCTCGGCTATTGGTTCTTCTACGGTGGCGACCGCCTCGACCCGTGGGTCGGGCCGTCCGCGCCGTACACGAACGACCCGTTCCTGATGACGCTCGGGTTCACGATCGCCGGCCTGGCCCTGCTCGGGCTGCTCGTGCGGTTCGCCGGCCGGGCGTTCGCCGCGCTCCTCCTCCTCGTCGGGCTGACCGTCAGCGTCGGCGCGGCGCCCCTCGGCGACTCGACGGTCTACGGTCGGCTCTTCGAGCGCTTCGCCACCGACACCACGGCCGGCCAGGCCCTCCGGTCGACGCCGCGCGCTGCGCCGCTCGTCGTCCTCGCCCTGGCGTTCGGGGCCGGCGCCGGCGCCGAGTGGCTGCGCTGTCGGGTCGCGGCGACGTCACGATCGAGGGTTGCCGACCTCGTCCCCGCGGCGGCGGTCGGCCTCGTCGTCGTCCAGCTCTTCCCCTGGTTCACCGGGACCGTACTGACGCCGTCGCTGCTGCGCGACGAGACGCTCCCGGCGTACGAGACCGACCTCGCGGCATGGCTCGACGACAGCGGTACCGGCCGGGTGTACGAGCTGCCCGGATCCGACTTCGCCAACTACCGCTGGGGCGGCACCGTCGACCCGGTCCTCCCGGGCCTGATCGAGCGCCCCTACCTCGCCCGCGAGCTCGTCCCGCAGGGTGGGGCGGGGACCGCCGACCTGCTCAACGCGTTCGAGCGTCGGCTCGCGGAAGGCTGGTTCGAGCCCGAGTCGCTCGCTCCGATCACCCGCCTGCTCGACGTCGCCACCGTCGTGACCCGTAACGATCTCGAGCACGAGCGATACCGTCTCGCCCGGCCGGGTCCGCTGTGGACCGACATCACGGGCGCCCTCGGCGAGCCGGATCATGCCGGGCCGGCGACCACCGACCGGACGGTGATTCCGCTGATCGACGAGCTGACGCTGGCCCGCCCAGATGCGGCGACGACGTTCCCCGTCGTCGCCGCGTTCGACGTCGGCGAGGCACCGGGGGTGCGGGTCGTGGCCGCCTCGTCGCCGATCGTGGTCGCCGGCGACGGCGACGGCCTGGTCGACCTGGCCGGCGCCGGGCTCCTCCCCGCCGACCGCCCGGTGCTGTACGCCGCCACGCTCGACCGCCTCGTCGCCGACGGCGACCTCGACCCGGCCGCGCTCGGCACCGACCCGTGGTGGGTCGTGACCGACACGAACCGCAAGCAGGGTCGGCACTGGTCGACGATCGGATCGAACCTCGGCGCGCTCGAGAGCATCGGGCCACTCGTGCTCGACGACGATCCCGGCGACCACCGGCTCGACGTGTTCGGCGACCGCCTCGCCGACCGAACGGTCGCGGTGCACCGGGCGGACATCGCCGACGTCCGGGCGAGCTACTACGGCAACCGCATCGCCTACACGCCAGAGGACGCCCCGTTCGCCGCGCTCGACGGCGATCCGGCAACGGCGTGGCGGGCCGGTGTCTTCGACGCGACCGCCGGGCTGCGCTGGGCGGTCGAGCTCAGCGCGCCCGCAACGCCGGGGTCGGTCACCCTGCTCCAACCGACGACCGGAGCGATCAACCGGTACCTCACCGAGGTGCGCATCACGCTGGCCGGCGGGGCGGGCGACCGCCGCGTCGACGTGACCCTCGACGAGCGGTCGCGCACCGCACCCGGCCAGGTGATCGAGCTGCCACCCGGCCAGTTCACGGAGTTGGAGATCGAGGTGCTCGCCGACAACGTCGGCCCGCTCGGTTCGTACGTGGGCCAACCGGGTGTCGGGTTCGCGGAAGTCTCGTTCCCCGGTCTGACCGACGACCGCGTCGTGCGACTGCCCGACCTCGCGGCGACGACGATCGCCGCCGGTGGGGTCGACGACGACCACCGCCTGACCTACGTGCTGACCCGCCAGCGCATCGACCCAGCGACGCCGAACCGGACCGCGCCCGAAGCGCTGCTCGCCCGCGCGTTCGACACGCCGACCGAGCGCTCGTTCGACCTGACCGGCGAGGTGCGCCTCGCCGCTGGCGCCGCCGATGACGTGCTCGCCGCGCTGCTCGGCGAGAGCGAGACGGCCACCGCCGACCGTCGCCTGCCCGGCGCTCCGGCGGCTCGCGGTGCCGCAACTCGCGACGGCGATCCTGCGACCGCCTGGCAGACTCCGTTCGGCGATGCGACCGGGGCGACCCTGGCGATCGACCACGGCCGGACGATCGCCGCCGACGCGCTGACGATCACCTGGCTCGACGACGGGCAGCACTCCGTTCCGGCCGCGCTGACGCTGTCGAGCGACTCGGGCGACGTGCGCGACCTGCCGCTCGCCGCGACCGCGGCGGGCGACGGCCTCGCCACTGCGACGCTGGCGATCCCCGGCTACGCCGCATCGACATCGACGTTGACCATCGGCCCGATCGGCGCCCGCACCACTCCCGAGTACTTCTCCGGCGCGCCCCAGATCCTGCCGATCGCCATCGCCGAGGTCGCCTTCGACGGCGAGGCGCCGGCCGCCTCGGCAGCAGCGATCGACACCGGCTGCCGGGACGACCTGATCGAGCTCGACGGCCGGCCGGTGCCCGTCCGTGTCACCGGCGCGGCGACCACGGCGCTCGAGCGTGGCGAGCTCCGGTTGACCCTGTGCGGTGACCCGCTGCGCCTCGATCGAGGTCCCCACCTGCTGCGGACGCGGGCCGGGGCGGCCACCGGGCTCGACATCGACCGCATCGTGCTCGACTCGACCGGACCGGTCTCCGAACCCGCGGAGCCACCGGCCGCCGCACCCGACATCGAGATCACCGCCGAGGATGCCACGCGCATCGATGTGACGGTCGGGCCGGCCACCGAGTCGGCATGGCTGGTGCTCGGCCAGAGCTGGAACCCGGGGTGGCGGGCGACCGTCGACGGGGTCGACCTCGGCAGACCGATCCTCGTCGACGGCTACGCCAACGGCTGGCTGCTCGCGCCGGCGGCCGGCCCGCGGTCGGTGGTGCTCGACTGGGTCCCGCAGTCGCGGGTGACCCTCGGACTCTGGATCTCGGCGCTGTCCGCGGTCGTCGTGCTGCTGCTCCTCGTCTGGCCCCGCCGGCAGGCGGACGTCCCGACCAACGGACGCCGGCTGCTCCGGCCCGACGGGCTCGCCGTCGCGGGTGCGCTGGTCGCCATTCTCGTGGTCGTCGCCGGCGTCGTACCGGCGATCTTCGCTGTGATCAGCATCGCCCTCGCCGACCGCTGGCCGCGGCTCACCCCGGCACTCGTGCTGTTCGCCGGGATCATCGCGTCGGCCCCGGTGGTCGTGCTCGAACGGTACAACGACTTCGGCGACGGACCGGACTGGCCGTCCCGCTTCGCCTGGGCCGCCTCCTTCGCCTGGATCGCGGTGGCGACGGTCGTCGCCACCGCGATCGTCAGGACGCCGGTGTCGGCCCGCCCGACGCGGTCTGCCACTGCCGACGACGGCCGCGGGTAAGGTCCGGGACTCGTGCGCACGCTGATCATCGTCCCGACGCACAACGAGGCGGCCAACATCAACGCGATCCTCGATCGGATCGACGAGCACGTCCCCGACGTCGACGTGATGGTCGTCGACGACGCGTCGAGCGACGGCACCCGGCTCCTCGTCGCCGAGCGGGCGGCCACCGACCCCAGGCTCCGGCTGGTCGAGCGACCGCGCAAGGAGGGGCTGGGCAACGCGTACAAGCACGCCTTCGCCATCGCCCTCGGCGAGGGATACGACGTCCTGGTCACGATCGACGGCGACCTGTCGCACGACCCGGTCGCGCTACCGACCATGCTGCTCCTCGCCGATCGCGGGATCGGCTTGGTGATCGGCTCGCGCTACATCCCCGGCGGCTCGGTGCTCGGTTGGCCGCGGCGGCGGACGTGGCTCTCGCGGTGGGGCAACCGCTACGCGGCGATCGTGCTCGGGCTGGCGATCAACGACGCGACTTCGGGCTATCGCGTCTATCGCGCCGAAACGCTCGAGCGGATCGGGCTCGACGGGGTCCAGGCCGGCGGCTACGGCTTCCAGATCGAGATGACCTACCGGACGGTGCGCGCCGGGCTGAGCGTGGTCGAGATCCCGATCGCCTTCCACGACCGCGTCGCCGGCCAGTCGAAGATGAGCAAGGGGATCGTCCTGGAGGCGTTCCGCCTGGTCACGTTCTGGGGAGTGGCCGACCTCGTCTCGTTGCGCCGCCGGCGCCGGGCCTACCGGGCGATCCACGGTCACCACCGCCCGTGAGCGGCGACGGGCGCGAGACGCTCCGGCAGCGGTTCCCGTTGGTCGACGACCACCCCGACGTCGCCGGCGTCCTGCGCGATCGCGAGCTGCTGGCCATCCTCGGGCCGGCCCTTGCCGCACCGTTCCGTGGCGCCGGGGTGACCAAGGTGTTCGCCCCCGAGGCCCGCGGCCCGATCGTCGGCGCGCTCGTCGCCCGCGAGCTCGGTGCCGGCCTCGTCCTCGCCCGCAAGGACGACCGCAACCACCCCGGTGCGGACCAGCGCGTGCGGACCGGGCCGACGTGGCGCGGGCGAGCCGAGACGTTCCAGGGCCGGTCGTTCGACCTCGGGCCACACGACGTCGTGCTGCTCGTCGACGACTGGATCACGACCGGCAGCACGCTGCGGGCGCTGCGCGGCCTGGTCGAGCGGGCGGGGGCGACCTACGCCGGCGCGGCGGTGATCGTCGACAAGGCCGAGCGAGGCCTGCTCGACGAGCTGAGGGTCCACTGGCTGGTCCGCTTCGACCAGCTGATCCCCGGCGGCGGGGCCTGAACGTCAACCGAGCGAGTCGGCGAGCAGCTCGAGCTGCTGGGCGGCGACCGCCGTCCACGACAGCCCGCCGGCGTGTGCGATCGCGGCCTCGCCGAGCGTGGAGCGCCGTGCCGGGTCGGCGAGCAGCGCGGCGATGTGCACGCCGAGCCGGTCGGGCCGATCGAGCACGCCGGTCGCACCGTCGAGCACCGCGCCGCGATGACCGGCGATGTCGGTGGCGACGGCCGGGGTTCCGCATGCGCCGCCCTCGGTCAGCGACATGCCCCAGCCCTCGGCCTGCGATGCGCTGACGACGAGCCACGCCCGGCGGTACGCGTCGAGCAGGGCATCGTCGCTGACCCGCCCGAGAAGGTGCACCCAGGCGTCGGCTCGGTGGGAGGCCACCCACGACTCGATCACCGCTCGGTCGTGCCCGTCACCGATCAGCTCGACCTCCAGCCCGGGGTGGGTCCGGCGCGCCTCCGCGATCGCCTCGAGCGCGAGCCGCTGGCGTTTCACCGGGGCGAGTCGGCCGACGACGACAACCAGCGGCGTCGGGTTGCGCCGTGACTCGTCGGGCGTGAACCGCTCGTCGACGCCGGGAGGAATCACCTGCAGCCGCACGCGGGGAATGCCCAGTTCGACGATCTCCTCGGCCGCCGACTCCGACAGTGTGGCGATCCGGCTCCGGCGATAGAAGCGCGGGGCCAGGCCCGTCTCCAGCCACCGACCGACGCCGGCGAGCCGGCCCGGCACGGCGTCGTCCCACATCTCGCGGTGGACGTGGTGGAGCCAGACCAGCCGGCGTCGGGGAGCCCACACCGGCCCGAACCAGGGCATCCCGTTCCAGATCTCCAGCGTGGCGGTGCTCGGCGGGCGCCGCCGGAGGAGCTGGCGGAGGATCACGCGCCCGAACACGTCGTACCGGCCGCCGAGTTGGGTGACCCGGTACCCGTGGCGCTCGAACGTCCGCCGACGGTCGATCGTCGACGTCCGATGGTGGACGGCGATGCCCAACGCGGACCAGCGGCGGAGGATCTCGTCGGCATGGACCTCCGAACCACCGGCCTCGGGATCGTCGAGGTCGCGCCACGCGTAGCTCTCGACGCAGGTGATCCCGAGCCGGCGGACCCGCTCCGCCGCCGCCGACAACCGCTCGTCCGCGGCGCTCATCGATCGAGTCGGCGCCACACGAACCCGGGGAGGAAGCGGAAGACCCCGAACACGCCGCGCAGGATCCCGGGCACCCAGACGACCTCCCTGCCTCGCCGCAGCCCGGCGACCACCGCGTCGGCCACGTCGCCGGCGTCGATCGTGAACGGCGCCTCCGGCAGCCCGGCGGTCATCGTCGTTCTGACGAACCCCGGGCGCACGGTGAGCACCCGAGCTCCGGTGCCGTGGAGCGCATGGCCGAGACCGGTGGCGAAGGCGTCCTGGCCGGCCTTGGTCGCGCCGTACACGAAGTTCGAGGCGCGGGTGCGGACGCCGGCGACGCTCGACAGCACGACGAGCGTCCCGTGGCCCTGTCGGCGGAGCTGTTCGGCGACTGCGAGCCCGGAGCTGACCGCACCAGCGGTGTTCGCATCGACGAGCGCCGCGGCCGCGACCGGGTCGTCGGCGACGCCCGAGCCGAGCTGGCCGAACGCCTGGATCACGATGTCGAGATCGCCGTAGCGCTCGACCACGCCCGCGATCAGGTCGCGATGCCGATCGTGCTCGGTGGCGTCGAACCGCACGGTGACCACCTTCGCCGGCCCGGCGGCGTAGCCCGCGGTATCGACCGCTGCGGGATCCCTGCAGGCGAGCACGACGTGGCGCAGCGACGGCGAGGCGAGGCGGGCGACGATCGCCGCGGCGATGTCGCTGGTGCCGCCGAGCACGAGCACGTGCTGGGGTTGATTGATCGCGTTGTTCATGCCGTCGTTCCCGTCGTCGTCGTGTTCAGCAGTTCGAGCCGACGCGCCTGGTCGCTCACCCAGACGCGGTCGGGATCGACCCGGTCGCGGATCGCTTGCCATTCGGCGAGCCGGGGATATCCGGCGCGGATCACCTCCGGTGGTGCGGTCGCATCCTTGGCGAGATAGTGGCGCCCCCCGGCACCGAGCACGAGGTCGTCCAGGCGGGCGAGCAGGGGTCCGAGGCCGGGAGCAGAGGCCGGGAGGTCGATCGTCAGCGTCCAACCGGGCCGCGGGAAGCTGAGCAGCCCGCCGCTCGCGGCGCCGAACCGCTTCAACACGTTGACGAAGCTGGCCGCGCCGGACTCGGCGACGTCGACGACGATCGCGCGCAGGGTGTCGACCGCTTCGAACGGCACGACGAACTGGTACTGCAGGAACCCGTGCCGCCCGTACAGCCGGTTCCACTCGCCGACCATGTCGAGCGGATGGAAGAACCCGGTGATCGCCTCCAGCCCGACCCGGCGGCGCGGCGCCTTGCGGTACCACAGCTCGTTGAACGCCCGGACCGCCGGCCGGCTCAGCACGTTGGGCAGATGCGACGGCACCGCGGCGAGAAAGCCGGGATCGTACGCCAGCGGGTCGCCGGTCGAGCGACCACCGCGTGCACCGAAGGTGTCGAGGTCGGCGACCGTCGCGTGGTCGCCACGGGTGAGCACGGAGCGGCCGAGGTGGCTGCCGGTGGCGGTCAGATCGACCCACGCCACCGAGTACCGGTGCTCGTCGTCGCCGGTCGCCATCCGTTCGAGCAGGGCGTCGAGATCGTGCAAGCGCTCGGTCTCGACCACGCATCGACTCGTCTCGATCGGCAGGAGCCGGAACGTCGCCGTGGTGATCACCCCGGTCAGGCCCATGCCGCCGAGCGTCGCCGACCACAGTTCGGCGTCGCAGCCGGGGGTCACGGTCACGGCGGACCCGTCGGCGAGCAGCAACCCGAGCTCGGTGACGTGCATCCCGAACGAGCCGTCGACGTGATGGTTCTTGCCGTGGATGTCGCTGGCGATCGCCCCGCCGACGGTCACAAAGCGGGTTCCCGGCGTGACCGGGACGAACCACCCCTGCGGAACGAGCATCCGGAGCAGCGTGTCGAAGCTGACGCCGGCGCCGGCGGTCACCGTTCCCGCCGCCGCGTCGAGCACGACAGATTCGGATCCCGGGTCGAGTCGCAACACGAACCCGCCACCGTTCTGGGCCGGATCACCGTACGCCCGGCCGAGGCCGCGGGCGATCGCCCCGCGTCCCGTGCCGCGTGCGGAGGCGACCGCTCCGGCCAGCTCGGCGACGGTGGCGTCGAGCACTGTCGCCACGGTGGGCGCCGTTCGCCCCCACCCGCTCACCGCCGTCCGTTCCGATCTCACCGCCTGTAGAGGCTACTGCCCATCAGTACGGCCACTCCGGGACCGAGCGGCCGGCGCGGGCCAGCAACCGGCCGAGCCCGAGCGTCAGCGCCACCTTGAGGGCCAGATTCCCGACGAACCAAGGGAGCTGGGCGAGTTGACGCGCCGCGTTGCGCGCTCGGGGTCCGACACCGGCGCCGAGATCGGCCCGGTAGATCGTCATCGAGCGCGACCGGCCGATGTAGCGGAAGCGACGGCCGGCGACGAGCTCGCGCAGGATCGCCAGCGTGACGCCGACCGACGAGAACGAGTCGTGGATCAGCATCACTCCCCCGTCGGTGACCCGCGCGCCCCAGGCGACGATGTCGGCGCGGGCCGGGGCGTACCGGTGGGCGCCGTCGATGTAGAGCACGTCGACGGCGCCGTCGACCGCGGCGAGCGCGGCGTCGGAGAACTCACGGACATGGCGGACCCGCTCGGCAACCCCGGCGGCTGCCAGGTTCTCGTTGAACAGCGCATGGTCGTCCGCCGCGGCCTCCTCGAACCCCTCGATCTCCTGGGGTCCCCGGTCGTTGCCGGCGTGCGGGTCGATGGCGATCACGTCGACATCGGGTGCCGCGCCCGTCGCCAGGACGATCGTCGACCGGCCGCGGAAGCTGCCGATCTCGACGATGCGCCCGCCGGCCGGGCAGCGCATCGCGGCGTCGTACAGCGTCGCCGCCTGTCCGGGTGTCATCCAGCCGTCGACCTCGCGCACACGCTCCATCACGGTCGGCAGGCTCGGGCGGTCGGCGCTCATGCGGCGTACACCGCAAGTCCGTAGACGACGGCCCACATCACCCCGAGCACCTGGAGGGTGCGATCGGCGGCGAACACCTCCTCGGGGGCACTACCTCCGCCCTGGTCGAGGATCAGGAGGTAGCGGAACATCGCCGTGAGCACCGGAACGATCGACAGCTCGTACAGCGGCAGGTCCGATGTCGACACCGCAGCCGTCTCGAATGCCCACACGCAGTAGCTGAGCAGCGCGGCGCCGCAGCAAACCGCAAGGAGCATGCTGAGCAACCCGATGCTGTAGTCGTCGAGCGTCGCTCTCGTGCCGGCGCCGTCGCCCAGCTCGTTGCGCTCCGCGTAGCGCTTGCCGACGACGATGAACAGCGACCCGAACGTGATGCAGAGCACGAACCACCTCGACATCGGCACGTCGACCGCAACCGCGCCCGCCCCGGCGCGCAGCACGAACCCGGACGCCACCGTGACCAGATCGATGATCGCGATGTGCTTGAGGACGGTGCTGTAGGCCACGGTGAGCGCGAGGTAGGTCGCGACGACGGCGACGGTCTGCCACCGGCCGGTCAGCGCGGCCAACCCGAGCGCGGCCAGCGGGAGCGCGACGCCGATCGCACGCGCGGTCGCGACCGGGAGTTCGCCGGCGGCGATCGGACGGTGGCGCTTGGTCGGGTGCAAGCGGTCGGCGTCGATGTCGAGCACGTCGTTCCACAGGTACATGCCGCTCGATGCCGCGCAGAACGCGATGAACACGGTGATCGTGATCGCCAGGTCGCGACCTTGATCGAGAACGCCGGCCGCAGCCGGTGCGGCGAACACGAGGACGTTCTTCGCCCACTGTTTGGGTCGCATCGCCCGCAACAACACCGTCATCGAGCACTCCCGACCCAGCAGGCCTCGTCGGCATCGGCGAGCAGGTCGCGGTCGCCGTGCGAGTCGCCGTACGCGACGACGCGGACCGCCTCCCTGCCGCCGTGGTTCGCGGCGAGCAGCTCGTGCAGGCGGCGGACCTTCTCCGGACCCCGGCAGTTCGACCCGTCGAGCCTGCCGCTGAGCATGCCGCACGGATGCACGGCCAGCCGGGTGCCGATCACGTGATCGACCCCGAGGAGCTCACCGAGCGGATCGAGGTAGACCTCGAACGACGCGGAGACGAGCACGACGAGGTCCCCGTCGCGCTTGTGGCGTCGAAGGCGCTCGACCGAGTCGGCGCGCATCCACCGGCGATGAACCTCGGCGGCGAACGCCCGGCCCTCGTCGAGCACGTCGGCGAGCGGGCGTCCGCGGAACGCCGCGTCGGCAACCGCAGCCTTCAGCGCGTCGCGGTCGCGGCGCCACGCCCCTTCCACCAGGTCGACCGGATGCCGAGCGAGGCGCGTCACCAGACCCGGCGTGCCACCCACCCGCCGGAGAAACGGGACCACGCAGTCGCGCACCGTCAACGTACCGTCGACATCGAACGCCGCGACCTGGCGCCGAACGCCGGTCACAGCCGGCGCGCCGGGATCGAATCCAGCGCCTCCCAGTAGCCGGGCCAGCTCTTCGAGACGACGCCCGGATCGACGACCTCGATCCCGTCGACGACCAGGCCGAGCAGACCGAAGGCCATCGCCAGGCGGTGGTCGTGGTGGGTCGCCAGCCGCGCGCCGCGCAGCAGGTCGGTCGGCGTGATCGTCAGCCCGTCATCGCGCACGTCGATCTTGGCGCCGGTCGCCGCAAGCTCGTCGGCGAGGTCGCCGAGCCGGTCGCTCTCCTTTCCCCGGATGAACCCGACGCCGGTGATCCGGGTCGGCGTGACCGCCTGGGTCGCGACCACCGCCAGCGTCGGCACGAGGTCGGAGACGTCGGCCATGTCGATGTCGATCCCCCGCAAGGGCTCGTCACGCCGCCGCATGACGACCGTGTCGCGTTCGCCGACGATGGCGACGCAACCCATCGAGGCGAGGATGTCGGCGAAGCGGGCGTCGCCCTGGAGCGAACCGGTGCCCAGGCCGCGGACGCTGATCGCGCCGCCGACGATCGCCGCAGCGGCGAGGGCGTAACTCGCCGACGATGCGTCGGGTTCCACGCGGAACTCGGTCGGCCGGTAGCGGCCGGCGGGCACGGTGACCCGCCGGCGGGCGATGTCGACCCCCTCGACGCCGAACGCCGACATCACCCCGCTGGTCATCTCGACGTACGGGCGCGAGACCAGCTCGGTCGACAGGCCGAGGCGCATCCCGCCGGGCAGGTACGGCGCGATCATCATCAGGGCGCTGACGTACTGGCTCGAGACGTCGCCGGGAAGGACCAGCGCATCGGCGCCGCGCACCGGGCCGCGCACCGTGACCGGGAGGCGCCCCCACCGTTCCCACGGCTCGAGCTCGGCACCCAGTGCGGCCAGGGCGTCGTGCAGCGGTGCCATCGGGCGGGCGCGCAACGGCGGGTCACCGTCGATCGTGTACGGCCCCTCGCCGAGCGCGGCGAGCGCCGTGACGAACCGCGACGTCGTGCCCGCCAGGCGGGTCGGCAGATCGAGCGGACCCGGGGCGAGCTCACCACCCGTTCCTGCGAGATGGGCCACGCGCTCGCCGCCGACCGACTCGACACCCACCGCGCAGCCCAGCAGTTCGAGGCACTTGAGCAGGGCCGCGGTGTCATCGCCGGGTGCCAGGCCGACGATGTCGCTCGTACCGTCGACCAGTGCGGCACACACCAGCGCCCGGTTGGTCAGGCTCTTCGAGGGCGGCACGGCCACGTCGGCGATCACCGGGCCGTCAGCGCGCCGCACGCGGCGGACATCGCTCACGACAGCCGTGTGACCGACGGGCGGAAACCGCGGGCGATCAGCCCGCCGCGGAAGACGTCGACGAGGGCGAGATCGACGAGGACGACGGCCACGCCGCGGTTGCTCTCGGCGACGTGCACGACCTCGAAGCTGGCGATGTTGACCGCCAACTCGGCGGCGAGCGTGAACACCTCGGCCGCGGCACCGGCCCGGTCGGGGATCGGGATGCGGACCTCGGCCAGTTCCTCGGGGTGCACGACGCGGTTGGGGAGGTTGGTACGCGCCTCGCGCGCCGCGTGCAAGCGTTCGAACAGCTCGTCGCGGTCGTCGCGGGCGACGATGTCGCGCACCTCGGAGAGCCCGCTGATCAGGTGGCCGAGGGCATCGACGATCGCCACGCGGTTCTCGGCGCAGATGTCGAGCCACATCGCCGGCCGCCCGCTCGCCACGCGGGTCATGTCGCGGAACCCGCCGGCGGCGAGGCGGAGCAGGGCGACGTGTTCCTCGGCCCGGCTCGCCGCCAGACCCATCAGCGTCGCTGCCGTCAGATGGGGAACGTGGCTGACGACCGCCACCACCTCGTCGTGACGCTCCGGCGGGAGCGCGACGACCTCGGCGCCGAACGAGGCGACGACGCCGGTGACCTGGGCGAACGTGGAATCGTCGCTGTGCGCGACCGGAGTGAGCACCCAAACGGCACCGTTGAACAGATCGGCGTGGGCGCCGCTGAGCCCGTCGAGCTCGCTGCCCGCCATCGGGTGCCCGCCGACGAACCGCGGATCGTCACACGTCCGGCACAGCGGGGCTTTCACGCTGCTGACGTCGGTCACCGTGCCGGTCGTCTCGGTCAGCGCCCGCTTCACCTGGTCGGCGGCGGCAAGCACCGGCACCGCGACGAACGTGATCTCCGCTGCAGCGTCGATCCCGATCGCATCGATCACCGACCGATCGAGCGCCGCGCCGACGATCGCCGGGTCGAGGTCCTCACCGCTGACGTGCCAGCCGCGCGCCCGAAGGGCGAGCGCGATCGAACCGCCGATGAGGCCCATTCCGATCACGTTGGCGCGCGGGAACGCCTGGGTGTTCACGGCTGCGCATCGTACCGGCGCCCGGCGGCGGCGACCGTTTCGGCCAGGGTGCGCACTTCGGCCGCAGTCAGCTCGCGCCACTGCCCCGGGGCCAGCGTCCGGTCGGCGACGGGTCCGATCCGCGTCCGGACCAGCCGGCGCACCGGGTGCCCGACCGCCTCGCACATCCGCCGCACCTGGCGGTTTCGCCCCTCGTGGATCGTCAGCCGGAGCACGCCGGCGGTCGGTTGCGACACCCGGGCCGGGGCGGTGACGCCGTCGTCGAGCTCGACACCGCTGCGCAGGCGGCGGATCGCGCCCGGGGAGACCGCTCCGCCGTCGACCTCCGCAAGGTACTCCTTGTCGACCCCGTGCGACGGGTGAGCGATGCGATGGGCCAGCTCGCCGTCGTTGGTCAACAGCAGCATCCCCTCGGTGTCGGCGTCGAGCCGGCCGACGGCGAAGACGCGCGGCTCGGGCGGCACGAGTTCGATCACCGTCGGGCGTCCGTGGGTGTCCTTGCTGGTCGTCAGCACGCCGGCCGGTTTGTTGAGCAGGTAGTACACGAGCCCCGGCCGGACACCGATCGGCGCGCCGTCGATCTCGACCAGGTCGTGGTCGACGTCGACGCGCCGGCCGAGCGCGGCGACCTCGCCGTTGACGGTCACCCGGCCCTGCGCGATCAACTCGTCGCACACGCGTCGGCTCCCCCAACCCACGGCGGCGAGCACCTTCTGCAGCCGCTCCCCCTGCGGCAGCTCGGCATGGCGCGCGGCCTGCTGCTCCCAGAGCGGTGGCTCGGGAACGTTCACGTCACGGCGCTACTCGGGTCGCGCCGCGGACACGTCGATCGCCGGCGTGACCCGCAGGCCGTGTTCGAGCGTCTCGACGACGTCGGCCCCGGGGATGTGCTCGGCGATCGGCGGCAGGTCGTCGAGCGAGTCCAACCCCAGCTTGTCGAGGAACGACGGCGTGGTGCCGTACAGGATCGCCTGCCCCGGGCCGTGATCGCGGGCGACCTCGGTGATGTAGTCACGGGCGTGCAGCGTGCGCAGCACTCCGTCGGGGTCGACCCCGCGGATGGCGGCGATCTGGCCCCGCGAGATCGGCTGCTTGTAGGCGATGATCGCCAGCGTTTCCAGCGCCGCGCCCGACAGTCGGGCGCGCTGGTCGTGGAGCAGGAACCGCTCGACGTACGGCGTGAGATCGTCGACGGTCTGGTAGCGGTATCCGCCGGCGACGCGCACGAGCTCGAACCCGTGGCGTCGCGTCGCGTACGCCTCGGCGAGCTGGTCGCACCATCGTTCGATCAGCATGGTCGGCTGTTCGAGTAGCTGGGCGAGCACCTCGGGGGGCACCGGTTCGTGGGCGACGAGGACGATCGCCTCGATCGCCCGCTGGTACTCGGCGACCTGGTCGTCGGCCGGGTCGAGGATGTCGTCGGGCATGGTGGTGTCAGCCTTCGTAGGTGTCGATCAGCAGCTCGTCGGGTCGGAAGTCGTCGCCGGCGGACCAGATGACCTCGATGTCGCCGAAGCGCTCCGGCTGATCGAGCTCGACGGCGCCCTGCTTGAACAGCTCGAGCACCGCGAGGAACCGGACGATCACCTCGATGCGGTCGGCGAGGTCGGCGGTGAGCCGCCGGAACGAGATACGCCCGACCCGCGGGAGCTCGTCGATCAACTCGGCCACCGCGTCGGCGACGGTGACCTTGATCGGGGTGACGTGGAACAGGTCGACCCTCGGCACCGGGCGGGGGGTCAGCGCGCGGATCGCCGCGTTGCGCAAGCGCGTCGGGCTGGTCCCTTCGAGCAGGTCGGGGACGACGGCGGCGAAGCGCTCGTCGGGTCCGACCACCCGCGGGAAGCACCGGTCGGCCTCGTCGGCGAGGCGGGCGAATGCCCCGGCGACGTCCTTGAAGGTCTTCGCCTCGATCAGTCGGGCGAGCAGCAGGTCGCGCTCCTCCCACAGGGCGAGCTCGTCGTCGAGGTCGATGTCGCCGGCCTCGGGCAGGAGGCGCCGGGCCTTCAGCTCGACCAGTGTCGAGGCGATCAGCAAGAAGCTGGTCGCGACGTCGAGATCGAGGTCGTGGAGTCGCTCGATCTCGATCAGGTAGGCGTCGACGATCGTGCACAGGTTGACCTGGTAGATGTCGACCTTGTCCCTCAGGATCAGCTGGAGCAGCAGGTCGAACGGCCCCTCGTAGACGGGGGTGGCCACGTCGATCGTCATCGCCCGGCCACGCTACCGATCCGGCGAGGGCAAAACGGGTATCTCCGGCTTCGGCCGCGCCGGTAGCGTCGTCGCCTGTGACCGAGACCCCGTCCCGCGCGACCCGCGTGCTGTCGTGCATGCAACCGACCGGCGACGTGCACCTGGGCAACTACCTGGGAGCCTTGCGCAACTGGGTCTCCGGGCAGCACGAGTGCGACGCGTTCCACGGCATCGTCGACCTCCATGCGCTGACCGTCACCGATCAGCCCGGGGTGATCGGTGAGGCGACGGTCTCCTTGGCGGCGATGTTCTTCGCCATGGGCCTCGACCCCGAGGTGGCGACGGTGTTCGTGCAGAGCCATGTCCCCGAGCACAACCAGCTCGGGTGGATCATGGAGTGCACGGTCAGCTACGGCGAGCTGTCCCGGATGACCCAGTTCAAGGACAAGTCGGCCAAGCGCGAGGGCGACTTCATCTCGGCCGGCCTGTTCACGTACCCCGCGCTGCAGGCAGCCGACATCTTGCTGTACGACGCGGACGAGGTCCCGATCGGCGACGACCAGCGCCAGCACGTCGAGATCACGCGCGACATCGCGATCCGGTTCAACCACCGTTTCGGCGACACGTTCGTCCTGCCCGAGGCGGTCACCCCGCCCGCCGGAGCGCGGGTGATGAGCCTCCAGGAGCCGCGCTCGAAGATGTCCAAGTCCGACGACTCCGATGCCGGGTGCGTGTACATCGTCGACGAGCCTGCGGCGGTGATGAGGAAGTTCAAGCGGGCGGTCACCGACAGCGACACGGGTCCCGACGCCGTCCGCTTCGACCGCGAGCACAAGCCGGGCGTGTCGAACCTGATCGAGATCAACGCGGCGGTCACCGGCCGGACGGTTGCCGAGGTCGCCGAGACGTATGAGCAGTACGGGCGGCTGAAGGTCGACACCGGCGAGGCGGTGCTCGCCGTCCTCGACCCGATCCGTACCCGGTACCACGAGCTGATGAGCGATCGGGGCGAGCTGGCCCGGCTCCTGCGGATCGGCGCGGAGCGGGCCGGGGCGGTCGCCGGTGCCACTCTCGACCGGGTCCACCGGGCGATCGGGATGCTGCCTGCCTGAGGTGTCGGCGTCGCTGCTGACCGTCACCGATCGGCGGATCCTCCGGCTGGCACTGCCCGCGCTCGGCACGCTGGCCGCCGAGCCCCTGTATCGCCTCGTCGACACCGCGATCGTCGGTCGGCTGGGCACCGAGGAGCTCGGTGGATTGGCCGTCGCGGTGTCGGTGCTGTCGCTCGTGATCGCCGGCTCCAACTTCCTGGCGTACGGCACGACCGAGCGCGTCGCCCGCCGACTGGGGGCGGGCGACGAACGCAGTGCCGCCAACGTGGGCGTGCAGGCGGTGTGGCTGGCGGTGTTCGTCGGGATGGCCACCGTGCCGCTGTTGATCGTCCTCGCCCGGCCGCTGGCGTCACTGCTCGGAGCGGATGGTCGGGTCCTCGACCTCGGCACGGTGTACCTGCAGATCTCCGCCCTCGGCGTACCGTTCGTGCTGGTCGGGCTCTCCGCCCAAGGGGTCCTGCGGGGCGCCTCGGACTACAACGCCCCGTTGCGCATCCTGATCGTCGCCAACGCGGTCAACCTGGTGGTCGAGCTGGTGCTCGTCTTCGGGTTCGGGTTCGGCGTGCCCGGCGCGGCATGGTCGACCGTCATCGCCCAGGTCGGCGCCGGTGTCGCCTTCATCGTCCTGGTGCGTTCACGGCTCGCCGCGGCGACGGACCGACGGCCGCACTGGCACGAGATGGCGCCCTTGCTGTCGGCGGGACGGCACCTGCTGCTGCGCGTCGGGTCGATGCTCGCCGTTTTCAGCGGGTCGACGGCGATCGCCGCGCGCGATCGACGACGCCACGCTCGCCGCCCACCAGATCACCCTCACGATGTTCTTCTTCCTCGCGCTGTCGCTCGACGCCCTGGCGGTCCCGGCACAGACCCTCGTCGCCGAGGGCCTCGGCGGCGACGACCCCGCCGGGGTCCGCCGCATCGCGGGTCGCGTCGTCGTGCTGTCGATCTGGACCGCGGTGTCGATCGCCGCGGTCGTCGCCGTGACCTCGCCGTTCGTCGCCCGGCTCTTCTCCACCGACCCCGAGGTCGTCGGTCGCGCGACCGCCGGGCTGCTGCTCCTCGCCGTGCTCCTCGTTCCCGGCGCGATCGCCTTCGCCTACGACGGGGTCCTGATCGGCGCGGGCGACTACCGCTTCCTCGGCCGCGCCGCGTTCGGGTACCTGTTGGCGGTGGCGCCGATCGCCGTCGTCGTGCTGGCAGCGCCAGGCCTCGGGATCGCCGGCATCTGGGTCGGGTTGGTCTTCTGGATGGTGATTCGCGCGACGGTCAACGACCGGAGGGCGGTGGTCGTCATGGCGAGATGAACATGCACGTCACCGGCACCGATCCGGCCACATGACCGGCCGGTCAGCGGAGGTCAAGCCCGGTCGGACGCCCGCAGGGCGCGGAACGCGGGACCGCACTCGGACACCAGCTCGACGGTGGCCGGTTCGGAGCCGGCCTGGGCGACCATCGTCGCACCGAGCGCCTCGTGCTCGTGGTAGTCGTGGAATCTGCGACCGCGTGGCCCGACGACCGTCGCCGCCACCCGGCCGAACGGACCGAGGCCGCAGTCGATCTTGCCGACGTCGTGCAGGAGCGCGCCGGCGATCTCGGCCCTGGTCGCCGAGGGTCGCGCGGCGACGAACCGGCGGGCAACTTTCGCGCTGTGCCTGCGGTCCCGGTTGTCCATCCTGATCCACAACCGGCGCTCGCCCGGCAGGAGGTGCTCGTCGGCCCACACCTCGTCGGCGATGCTCGGCGGGGCCGGCGAGAGCGAGGTGAAGAACCGGGCGACCAGGTGTCCGAGCGCGCTCAACGGGTTCGTCATCTTGACAGTGTGGCCCGAGGGTGGGCGGCCCGGTACACGTCGAACAAACGCTCTTGGCTCACCTTGGTGTACACCTGGGTCGTCGAGACCGACGCGTGGCCAAGCATCTCCTGTACCACCCGGAGGTCGGCGCCGTGGTCGAGCAGGTGGGTGGCGCAGGTGTGACGCAACACGTGCGGCGACAGGTCAGCGGCGATCCCGGCACGCTGCCCGTACTTCTTGACGACCAGCCACGCCGCCTGGCGGGTGAGCCGGCCGCCGCGCAGATTGATGAACACCGCATCGGCGTCGTCGCGCCGCGCCCACCGTGTCGGTGTCATGCGCGCGCGGCCCCGAGGCGAGTACCACTCGGCGAGGGCCGCCGCCGCCGAGGACCCGAACGGCACGATCCGCTCCTTGCCTCCCTTGCCGTACAGCCGGGCCAGCCGACCGTCGAGGTCGAGATCGCCGAACGACAGCCCGACCGCCTCGGAGATCCGGGCGCCGGTCGCGTACAGCAGTTCGAGCAGCGCCAGGTCGCGGCGGTCGATCGGGTCGGTGCCGATCACGGCGTCGAGCAGGCTGGTCACCTCCGCTTCGGTCAGCGGCTTGGGGAGCCCCGCCGGCACGCGGACCCCTTCGAGGTCGACCGCCGGATCGTCGGGCCGCTCGCCCTCGATCGCCAGGTAGCGGTGCAGCATCCGGATCGCAGCAAGCTGGCGGGCGATGCTGGCCGGCGCGGCATCGCCGCGCTGGCGGGCGCCGACGTAGTCGAGCAACTCGGCGTGGGACACGTCGAGCGGTGTTCGCCCGCGCGCCACCAACCACTCGCAGTAGGCCGCGAGGTCACGCCGGTACGCGGCGAGCGTGTTCGGGGCGCGGCCCTTCTCCGCGAGCAGCCACGACAGGAACTCCTCGACCTCGATCGGCAGCGGCGGGCGGCGGGCCATCGACGGTCGGGATCAGCCGGAGCGCTCGTCGGCCTGCCGGAGGCGCCGCTCGGTCATCAGCAGCGCGACCACGGTCTTGGCGTCGCTGATCTCGCCGCGGTCGATCATCGCCAACGCGTCGACGAGGGGCAGGTGGAGCAGTTCCATGTGCGCCTCCTCGGGTCCCTGGCGATCGGTCGGGACGGCGGTGCAGCCGGTCGCCAGGTAGATCGTGGTGACCGAGTCGGTCAGCCCGGGCGACGGGAGGATCTCGGCGAGCAGCTCGATCCGACCGGCGGCGAGTCCCGCCTCCTCGGCGAGCTCACGGCGGGCCACCTCGGCGGTGTCCTCCCCCTCGATGTCGCGCATCCCGGCCGGGATCTCGATGACCTCGGCCTCGTACGGCGGCCGATACTGGGTGACGAGCACGACCGACGGGTTGCCCTCGACGTCGAACACGAGCGGGACGATGCCGACCGCGCCGGGGGAACGCACGATGTCGCGTTCGAACCGTTCGCCGGACGGCGACTCGAACTCGGCGACCGACACGTGCCAGATGTGGCCCTGATGTCGCTTGGTCTCGCTCAGTCGTCGGAAGCCGTGCGCGTCGGTCACCAGCTCAGTGTGCCCCGCCGGCGACCGCCGGGAGTGTCATCGCATCGACGGATGGGCCGGTTCCGCCGCCGGTGCCGGGACCGCCGGCGCCGTGGCGCCGCGCCGGGCGAGCGCCGCCGCGACCAACTCCCGGAACAGCGGGTGCGGACGGTCGGGCCGGCTCTTGAACTCGGGGTGGGCCTGTGTGCCGATCCAGAACGGGTGGCCGGGCAGCTCGATGTACTCGACCAGGCGGTTGTCGGGTGACGTCCCCGAGCACCACAGGCCGGCCCCCTCGAGCTGGGCCCGGTACTGGTCGTTGAACTCGTAGCGGTGGCGGTGGCGCTCGCTGACGACCGGCTCGCCGTACGCCGCGGCGACCTGCGAACCGGCGGCGAGGACGGCGTAATACGCGCCGAGGCGCATCGTGCCGCCCTTGTCCTCGATGCCACGCTGCTCGAGCATCAGGTCGATCACCGGGTGCTGGGTGGTCGCGTCGAACTCGGTCGAGTTGGCATCGGTGAGACCGACGACGTTGCGGGCGAAGTCGATCACCATCGCCTGGAGGCCGAGGCACAGGCCGAGGCACGGCACCCCCTCCTCGCGGGCGTAGCGGGCAGCGGCGATCTTGCCCTCGACGCCCCGGTAGCCGAAGCCCCCCGGGATCACGATCCCATCGAGGTCGGCGAGGCGGCCGGCGGCCAGCAACCCCTCGACGTTCTCGGACTGGACCCACTCGATCTCGACCTTTGCGGCGTGGTGGAAGCCGGCATGCTTGAGGCTCTCGACGACGGAGAGGTAGGCGTCGGGCAGCTCGATGTACTTGCCGATCAACCCGATGCGCACGGGGATCGTGGCGGCCTCGACCTTGGCGACGACCCGTTCCCAGGACGACAGGTCGGGTTGACCGTCGATGCGCAAGACATCGCAGACGTAGTCGTCGAGGCCCTCGGCGTGGAGGATCAGCGGCAGCTCGTAGATGTTGCCCACGTCGGCGGCGTTGACCACCGCCCGCTCCTCGACGTCGCACAGGTTGGAGATCTTGCGCTTCAGGTCGTCGGAGATCGGCTCCTCGCTGCGGCACACGATCACGTCGGGCTGGATGCCGCGGCTGCGCAGCTCGGTCACCGAGTGCTGGGTCGGCTTGGTCTTCTGTTCGCCGGACGGGCCGATGAACGGCACGAGGGTGACGTGGATGTAGCACACGTTGTCGCGGCCGACGAGCTTGCGGAACTGGCGGATCGACTCGAGAAACGGGAGGATCTCGATATCGCCGACCGTGCCGCCGACCTCGGTGATGACGACGTCGACGTCGTTGCGCGCCACCCGTTCGACCCGCCGCCTGATCTCGTCGGTGATGTGCGGGATGACCTGGACGGTCTTGCCGAGGTAGTCGCCGCGGCGCTCGGCGGCGAGAACGCTCTGGTAGATCGACCCCGTCGTGGCGTTGGAGTTGCGGGACAGGCTCTCGTCGATGAACCGCTCGTAGTGGCCGAGGTCGAGGTCGGTCTCGCCGCCGTCGTCGGTGACGAACACCTCGCCGTGCTCGAACGGGTTCATCGTCCCCGGGTCGATGTTGATGTACGGATCGAGCTTCTGGAGGGTGACCCGGAGGCCGCGGAACTTCAGCAGCCTCCCGAGCGACGAGGCGGTGAGGCCCTTGCCGAGCGAGCTGGCAACACCCCCCGTCACGAAAATGTGCTTCGGCATCCGCCTCTCCTCCGTCTCCCAGCTCACGTCTCCGGCTCGATGACGGCCCCTCGGGCACCGACACCACGACGGAAAATCACCATACCCCGCGCGCCGTCTCGGCGCGCGGACCGAGCCGGTTTTCGCGTTCAGAACGGCCGCGTCAGCAGCTCCCGGGCATGCGCTCGCGCGGGGGCGCCGGTCGATCCGGACAGCATCCGGGCGATCTCCTCGATCCGCTCGTCGCCGTCGACGGCCCGCGCGGTCGCCAGGGTCGCACCGGCGTGCACCCGCTTGTCGACCGCGATCTGCCGGTCGGCGGCGGCCGCCACCTGGGCGAGGTGGGTGACGACGAACACCTGGTGGTGGGCGCCGAGCGCCGCCAGGGCATCGGCGACCGCCTGGGCCGCTGCGCCGCCGATGCCGGCGTCGACCTCGTCGAACACGAGCGTGCCGCCCCGGTCGCCGACGCCGGGAGCGGCCGACATCACGAGGCGTAGGGCGAGCATCGTCCGCGCCAGTTCGCCGCCGGAGGCGACCCTGGTGAGCGGCAACAACGGCGAACCCGGATTCGCCGCCAGCAGGAACCGCACCTGGTCGCCGGGATGATCGTCGGTGTGCTCGCCGACCTCGACGGCGACGGCCGCGTTCGGCATCGCCAGCCGACGGAGCTGCGCCTCGACGGCGGCGGCCAGCTCGGGAGCCACCCTCCGCCGGTGCCGGCCGACCGCCGCGGCCGCCTCCCGCTCGGCGCGCAGTGCCGCCTCCCGCTCGGCGTCGAGCTCGGCCGCTCGCTGGTCGAAGCGCTCCAGCTCGTCGAGCCGGTCGGTAGTCTCCCGCTGGAAGGCGATCACCGCGGCGAGGTCGGCGCCGTACTTGCGGCGCAGGTCGCGGAGCAGTTGCCGGCGGGCGCGCACCTGGTCGAGCCGCTCGGGCGACTCGTCGATCGCCTCGGCGGTGTCGCGCAACTCCCCGACGACGTCGTCGAGCTCGGCGAGCAGGTCGCGCAGCCGGCCGGCATGGAGCGCGTAGGGCGATCGGTGGTCGATCATCGCCAGCGCCTCCCCGATCCGATCGCGGGCGCCCTCGGCGATCGCTGCGTGGGCTGCGGCACCGGCCGCCCGGTGCGCCCCGGCGTCGGCCAGCACCGACTCCTCCGCGTCGAGCGCGTCGTCCTCGTCCGGGTCGGCGACCTCGGCCGCCGCCAGCTCGGCGACCTGGAACCGCAGCAGGTCGATCTCGCGCGCCCGTGCCCGCTCGTCGCCGCCGAGCGCGGCCAGCGCGGCGTCGATCTCGGTGAGGCGCGCCCGCGCGCTGCGCAGCGGGCCGAGGTCGACGTCGCCGTAGCGGTCGAGCGCTGCTCGTTGGGTCGCCGTGGTGAGCAGGCGCTGGTGGGCGTGCTGGCCGTGGAGATCGACCGCGTCGCCGATCGCGTCGGCCAGCGACGCCGCGGTGGCGAGCCGACCGTCGACGTAGGCCCGCGAGCGGCCGTCGGCGGGGATCACCCGGCTGACCACCGTCTCGCTGCCGTCGATCGACACGAACCGGCCATCGACGCGCGCCTCGGCGGCACCGTGGCGCACGACCATCGAGTCGGCCCGGCCGCCGACCAGCAGTTCGATCGCCTCGACGAGCATGGTCTTGCCGGCCCCGGTCTCCCCGGTCAGTGCGGTCAGCCCCGGCCCGAGCATCAGCTCCAGGTGCTCGATCACGCCGAGGTTCTCGATGTGCAGTTCGGTCAGCATCTCGGCGCCCGACGGTACACCGACGGTGTCACGCCCCGCTCGGCGCTCGCCCGGTCAGCGGTCGAACAGGCCGAGCTTGGCCTTGAGGATCTGGTGGTAGTACGAGATGCCGAAGCGGACGAACCGCGCGGTCGCTGCCGACGGCGCGCACCGCACCACCCCGCCGTTCCCGAGCAGGCCGACGCTGCGGCCGTCGATCACGACCTCGGCGTCGCGGTGACCTGACAGCTCGATCTCGACGACCTCGGACGGGTCGAGCACGAGCGTGCGGTCAAACAGCATGTGCGGCGACACTGGCGTGAGCAGCATCGCCCGATGGCGCGGCGAGACGATCGGGCCGCGTGCCGACAGCGAGTACGCCGTCGACCCGGTCGGCGTGGCGACGATCAGCCCATCGGCGGCGTAGTACGTGAACGGCTCCCCATCGATGCGGGCCAGCAGGCGCACCGTGTTGCCGGCGCGGCTCTTTTCCACCACGGCCTCGTTCAATGCCCGACCGGCCGGTTCACCGTCGACGGCGACATCGAGCATCATCCGCTCGTCGAGCCGCCACTCCCCCTGCTCGGGTCCGGCGAAGAACCGGCCGAGCGCCGCGGCGACGAAGTCGGGCTCGATCTCGGTCAGGTAGCCGAGCGAGCCGAGGTTCACGCCGAGCAGCGGGATCGGCGCGCCGGAGAGGAGGTGGACGCTGCGGAGCATCGTCCCGTCACCGCCGAGGCTGACCACCAGGTCGGCCTCCTGCGGCGACCGGTCGTCGGCGTACCGCTCGAGGTCGATCGCCGTCGCGTCGGCGGGCACGATCCAGAAGGCCACCCCGCGCTCGGCGCACCACTGCGCGATCAACTCGGCGCAGTGGGTGGTCCGATCGCTGCGATGGTGGGCGACCAGCGCGACACCGCTCATGTCAGCGCTCATGCCGGTGCGCCAGCCGGGCTGGTCGCGTGCACGAGGAACTCCTGGTTTCCTTCGGCGCCGGTGATCGGCGAGGTCGTCCAGCCCTGCACGGCGCAGCCGGCGGAGACCAGCCGGTCGCCGATCTCGTCACGCACCCGCTCGTGGATCGTCGGGTCGGTGATCACACCGCGCCCCTTGGCGACCTCCTGGCGACCGGCCTCGAACTGTGGCTTGACGAGCAGCACCATCGCCGACCCAGGCTTGCACACCGAGGCGAGCGGCACGATCACCAACCCGAGCGAGATGAACGACAGGTCGGCGACGACCAGGTCGACCGGACCGCCGATGACGTCGGGGGTGACGTCGCGGGCGTTGTGTCGCTCCAGGTTGACCACGCGCCCGTCGGCCCGCAGGCGCTCGTGGAGCTGGCCGTGGCCCACGTCGAGCGCGACCACCTTCGACGCCCCCCGCTGGAGGAGGCAGTCGGTGAACCCGCCGGTCGACGCCCCCGCATCGAGGACCCGGAGCCCGGTCACGTCGATCCCGAACGTGTCGAGCGCGTGGTCGAGCTTGCTGGCCCCGCGACCGACGAACCGCGGTGGGGGCCCTTCGACGATCAGCGCGTCGGCGGTGGCGACCTGGCGCGCCGCCTTGTCGGCGACCGAGCCGTTGACCAGGACGCGGTGCTCGGCGATCAGCTGTTGCGCCTCGGCGCGACTTCCCGTCAGCTCCCGGCGAACCAACTCGACGTCGAGTCGCCGCCGCGGCCCCATCGCCGCTCAGTCGGTCTCGGTGGCTGGGGTCGGCTCGGCTGGGGTCGGCTCGGCTGGGGTCGGCTCGGCTGGGGTCGGCTCGGCCGCTGTCTTCGTGGTGGCCGCCTTCTTCGTCGCCCGCTTCGTGGTGGCGGGCCGCTTCTTCGTGGCCGCCTTCTTCGTCGCCCGCTTCCTGGTGGCCGGCCGCTTCGTCGCCACCTCAGCGGTCGGCGGCGCCTCGTCGCTTCGGGTCGCGTCGGGCCGCAGGCGGCGGTTGAGGTCGTCGAAGCGCTCCTCCAGCTCGTCGAAGCGAGCCGACATCCACTCGACCTGCCGGCCGACCTCGCGCTGGATCACGTCGGCGATCCGCTCGGACGTCTCCCGGCTGCGCTTGACCAGCGCTTGGACCGCGTCGTCGGCGTCACGGCGCCGGACGGCACCCGCCTTGACCAGTTGCTTGACGAGCGACTCGGCCTGCTTGCGCGACATCTCGGTGAACTCGACACCGGAGTCGAGCAACTGCTGGAGCGGGGACTTGGTCATGAGGCAAGGTTAGCCCGGCCCCGGTGGCGGCGGCGCCGTCAGTCGCACGGCCAGCTCGGCGAGGTCGGCGACGTCGAGCGCGACCGGGATGCCCGCCGGCGGTAGGACGCCCGGGGCGAGCACGCCCGACCGCACCAGGACGAACGGGCACCCGAGCGTGGACGCGAATCGCCCATCGGTGTCCGGGCGATCGCCGACCATCACGACCGTTTCCGGGTCGAGGCCGTCCCCGCCGTCGGCGAGCAGTGCGCCGATCAGCGCCGCCATCGGCGCGTGGGGCTTGCCGGCGACGACCGGTGACACCTCACCAGCAGTGGCGACCGCGGCGACGATCGAGCCGCTCCCCGGCTCGCGGCCGCGGGGTGTCGGGAACGTCGCGTCGTCGTTGGTGGCGATCAGGCGGGCTCCGGCGTGCAGTGCCGCCGCCGCGGCGCAGAGCCGGCCGAAATCGAATTCTCGGTCGAGGCCGACGACGACGGCGTCGACCGGCCCCGGCGCGCTGACCCCGTCGTTGCGCACCGCCACCGCGCCCGCGCCCTCGATCGCCTCGACCACGCCCGGCCCGCCGACGACGAGGACCCGCGCGCCCGGTTCGACCAGTGATGCCGCCGCCTGCGACGACGTGACGACGTCACCGGCGGCGTCGATGCCGATCGAGCCGAGCATCGATTCCTGGTCGGCGACCCTGGCCACCGAGTTGTTCGTGACGAACACGACCCGCCGGCCGCTGGAGCGGATCGCCGCGATCGCCTCGACCGCGCCGGGGATCGGCTCGCGGGCGAGCCACACCACGCCGTCGAGATCGCACAGGACCGTGCGGACCCGGTCGGGCCGGAACGTGGGCGGGCTGGTCGGCGGCGCCATGATGCGCCCGATCGTTGCAGGCCGTGCGGCCCGAGGTGGCATCCTGTGGCGGTGCCCCGCTTCACCCCGTTTCCCGCGCTGCGGTACTGCGATCCGGACCTCGACGACCTGATCGCCCCGCCGTACGACGTGTTGTCGGCCGAGGACCTCGACACGCTCGGCGCGTCGCGCTTCAACATCACCCACGTCGACGTGCCACGCGAGTCCGAGGGGCCGGCCCGGTACGAACGCGCCGCGGCGACGCTGCGCGAGTGGATCGAGGCCGGGGTCATGGACTACGACGATTCCGCCACGTTCACGCTGTACCGGATGCGCTTCACCGACGCGGCCGGGACCGAGCGCGACATCGTCGGGGTGCTCGGGGGGCTCGAGGTCGTCGACGAGGGCGCTGGCGGGGTGCTCCCCCACGAGCGTGTGACCCCGAAGGCGTCGACCGACCGCCTCGACCTGACACGCGCCACCCGGGCGAACCTGTCGCCGATCTGGGGGCTGTCCCTGGCGAGTGGGCTGACCGAGCTGCTCGTCGAGCCGGGTGCGCCGCTCGCCACGGTCACCGTCGACGGCGTCGAGCACTCGGTCGAACGGATCGCCGACCCGGCGCGGATCGCGGCGATCGCGGCGAGGGTCGGCGCCGACGACGTACTGATCGCCGACGGCCACCACCGCTACGGGGTGAGCCGCACGTACCGCGACGAGATCCGCTCGGCGACCGGTACGACGGGCTCACCGGCCGAGGACACGCTGGCCTTCGTCAGCGAGCTCGTCACCGATCAGCTCAGCGTCGAGGCGATCCACCGGCTGTACGCGGACGTCGCCTACGACGACCTCGTCGCCGCGCTCGATCGTGCCTTCGAACGCAGTCCGGCGCCGCCACCGTCGGCGGCGACGCTGCGGGACATGGACGCCCGCGGTGCGCTGTGCCTGATCGGCCCGGGCGGCAGCGCGGAGTGGCTGGCGGCGCGCGACGGAGCGTTCGACGGCGTGCGGCCCCTCGACGGGCTCTGGCTCGAACACGTGCTCGCCGAGGTCGCCCACTCGGTCACCTATCAGCACGGCGTCGACCACGCCGTCGCCGCCGTGACCTCGGGCGCGGCGTCCGGAGCCGTCCTGATCCGCCCGGTCAGCGTGGAGGAGATCGAGCGGACCGCCCGCGAAGGCCTCCTCATGCCCCCGAAATCGACGTTCTTCACCCCCAAGCTGCGCACCGGGCTGGTCGTGCGGAGCCTCGCCTGAGCGCCCGACGCCCGACGCGACGCCGGACCGGCTGCTCATGGCGTCAGCGACGCGACCGCGGCGCCGATCGCCCGCTGGGCCGTCTTCGCCCGCCGGGCGGGGATGACGTGCTCGGCGACGACCTCGGTCCGGCTCTGGGTCACGCCGTTGACCCGGAAGAAGCGGCGGCGGACGCTGCCGATGACGACGAAGTCGTCGCCCGGTCGCAGCCAGCGCTCGGCCGCGGCCGGCGGATCGGGCCAGCTGACCGGCACCGGGCTGGTGGGCGGCTCGCTCGGCGCGAGCGGCGTCGCAACGTCGAACTGCGCCACCACGCCGCCCGAGGGCAGCGCTCGGCGTTTCGGTTCGCCGGTCATCGTGCCGCGCAGGACGGCCAGGTTGGATCGGACGGTCGAGGTCTCCATGTCGGACTCCCACACTTCGGGTTCGTGGCAGCGCCACGCGGCGGGAGGAGCCGGTCGCAGATCACGGTACCGGAGGGGTGTCGCAGCCATCGCGCGGTCGCCGAGCGATCCGGTTCGCGAATACGGTCTCGGAGATGAGCGACACCGACGCCACCCCGACCCGCTGGGGCATCGCCTCGACCGGCGGCATCGCCGCGAAGATGGCCGAAGCGCTGGCGACGCTGCCCGATGCCGAGATCGTCGCTGTCGGGTCGCGGTCGCAGGGGTCGGCCGACGCGTTCGCCGCCCGCTTCGGGATCCCCCACGCTCACGGGAGCTACGCCGACCTGTGCGCCGACGACCTGGTCGACATCGTCTACGTCGCCTCGCCGCACAACCACCACCACGCGATGACCATCGATGCGCTGAACGCCGGACGGCACGTGCTGTGCGAGAAGGCGTTCGCCCTGAACGCCCGGCAGGCCGGCGAGATGGTCGACGCGGCGCGGGCCAACGACCGCTTCCTGATGGAGGCGATGTGGACGTGGTTCATCCCTGCGGTCGTCGAGGTCCGGCGGCGCGTCGAGGCCGGCGAGATCGGGCGGGTCCTCGTCGTCGAGGCCAACTTCGGGCTGCCGATCCTCGCCGAGGACGGGCGCCATCGCCGAGCCGACCTGGCCGGCGGGGCACTCCTCGACCTCGGAATCTACCCGTTGGCGATCGCCCGGTTCCTGCTCGGTGAGCCCGATGCCGTGTGCGCGCTCGGACGGCTCACCGACGAGGGCGTCGATGCCCTGCTCGGCGGCGTGCTGCACTTCCCCTCCGGAGCGATCGCCACGTTCCACTCGACCCTCGACGGCCTCAGCTCCGGAGATGCGCGGATCGTCGGCACCGACGGCTCGATCGTGATCGAGACGCCGTTCTGGCATGCTCACGCGTTCGCGATCACGGCCGGCGGTGCCACCCAGCGGGTCGAGATCCCCAACGCCGGCCTCGCCCACGAGGCCGCCCACGCGATCGAACGGATCCGCGGCGGCCACCTCGAGAGCGACGTGATGCCGTGGGCGACGACGATCGCCAACATGGAGCTGATGGACGAGATCCGCCGCCAGATCGGGGTCGTCTACCCCGAGGAGCGCTGAACGGGCGCCCGGCGCTCAGGCGTGCTCGGCCGGGTAGCCGGCATACGACGCCTTGAACACGCCCTGGTGGAGCAGGACGGTGGCCGCGTGCCGGCCGGACTCGGCGTCGACCACGGTCGACTCGGTCCAGTACGACTCGACCCGCTTGCTCTGGCCGAGGCCGACGATCTGGTGCTCGACCCGGTACCGGCGCCCGGCGAAGACCGGACCCTCGACGTAGCGCACCTCGAGATCGATGAACAGCCCGACCGCCGGGCCGCGGGTCGGGAAGTCGGCGCCGCGCTTGTGGGTCAGCACGCTGAGCATCTCGGTCGGCAGGATCGGCGCTCCCCACGGGCTGTCGCCGCCGGGTTCGTACCAGGTCGACCGCTCGGTGATCGTCCCCAGCTTCTCGCTCAACGTGAACGGGTACAGCGGCCCGTTGTGTTCGTCGAACCCCATCGTCACCTCGACCGGGTCGGTGGCCATGCCGATGTGCAGCCGGTCGACGATGAACAGCTCGCCGTGGTCGCCGTCGAAGCGCAGCCGGCGCTCGTCGAGCTCGGTCGGTTCCGACAACCCGACGGTCGCCGTACCGGTCATCACCGGCGTGCCGTCCGCCTTGTGCGCCTCGATCCGCACCGCGTTCGGTGACGTCGTCGTCGCCAGCGACGCCTGCACCTCCTCGCCCTCGACCACCATGTTCTGGAAGTGGGCGCTGAGGCAGCCGTCCTCGAACCATCGCTGCCCCCAGATCCGCACGGCCAGTGGATCGACCTGGCTGAAGTGCGTCGGACCCTCGATCGGAGCGCCGGCGAGCCCGAGCTGTTCCGCCGTCGCGTCGTCGTGCACGCTGGTGTGCCCGCCGTACTCCTGCTCGGCGAGCAGCTGCGCCGGCGCCCGCAACGGCCCCGTGATCGTGATCGGCGTGTCGAAGCTCATGCCTCATCGTCGCACGCGGCTGGCACCGTGGGCTGCGTCGATTTGTGTGACCGAACATCACGACCCCCGACGTGTTCGGTCACACAAACCGGGGAGGGGCCACCCGCGCCGTCCGCCCGCCGTCGCGCTCAGTTCGCCGGCGGGAGGATCCTGATGCCGAGCTCGGCGAGCTGCTTCGGGTCGCCGGGCACCGGCGAGTCGGTCATCGGGTCCGCGCCGGACTGGGTCTTCGGGAAGGCGATCACCTCGCGGATGTTCTCCTCGCCGGCGAGGATCGCCACCAGCCGGTCGAGCCCGAGCCCGAACCCGCCGTGGGGCGGAGCGCCGTAGTCGAACGGGTTGAGGAAGAACCCGAACTTGCGGTCGGCCTCCTCCTGGGTGATCCCGAGCGCGGTGAACACCCGACGCTGCAGCTCCGGTTCGTGGATCCGGATCGAACCCGAGCCGAGCTCCCATCCGTTGAGCACCAGGTCGTAGGCGATCGAGCGCACCGACAACGGGTCGGTCTCGATCTTGTCGACGTCGTCGGGGTGTGGCGTGGTGAACGGGTGATGGCCCGGCTTCGGCCGCCCCGTCTCCTTGTCGACGCCGACGAACAGCGGGAACTCGACGATCCACACGTAGCGGTAGGGACCTTGGTGGACCGGTGGGCGCCCGAGATCGTTGCGCAGCGTGCCGAGCACCTCGCACGTCGTCATCCACTCGTCGGCGACGATCAGCACGAGGTCGCCGGCCTCGACACCCATCGCCGAGACCAGCGCACCGACCTCGTCGACGGAGAGGAACTTGGCGACGGGCGAGTCGAACCCGATCGCTCCGTCGTCCTCGACCGCCTTCAGCCACACCAGGCCCTTCGCCCCGAGCGACTTGGCCCGATCGGTCAGCTTGTCGAGTTGATTGCGGCCGTACTCCCCCGCCGCTCCCGGCACGCGGATGCCCTTGATCGACGCGGCGCCGGCGAACGCCTTGAACCCGGTCGCAGCGAAGATCGGGGTCAGCTCGTGCAGTTCCATGGCGAAGCGCAGGTCCGGCTTGTCGACACCGAAACGGTTCATCGCGTCGAGCCACGTGAGTCGCTCGATCGGCGGCGGGCGTTCGCCGCTCACCGTCTCGGTCGCATCCAGCACGGCGGCGCTGACCGCGTCGAGCACGTCGTCCTGCCCGACGAAGCTCATCTCGAGGTCGAGCTGCATGAACTCGTACTGGCGGTCGGCGCGCAGGTCCTCGTCGCGCAGGCAGCGCGCCACCTGGTAGTAGCGGTCGATCCCCGCCACCATCAGCAGTTGCTTGAAGAGCTGCGGTGACTGGGGCAGGGCGTAGAAGGAGCCGGGCTCCTTGCGCGACGGCACGAGGAACTCCCGTGCCCCCTCGGGGGTCGACGGTACGAGCATCGGCGTCTCGACCTCGACGAACCCCTGCCGATCCATCGACCGCCGCACCGCCCCGTTGACCGCGGCGCGCACCCGAAGGTTCTTCTGCATCCGCTCCCGGCGGATGTCGAGGTAGCGGTACTGCAGCCGGACGTTCTCGTCGACGTCGTCGGCCCGCGCGTCGATCGGGAACGGCGGCGGGTCGGCCTTGCGCAGCACCTCGACCTCGCACTCCCCGATCTCGACGTGACCGGTCGGGAGCTGCTCGTTGAGCGTGCCCTCGGGACGCTCGCGGACGACGCCGGTGATCCGCAGCACGTACTCGCTGCGGACGTCGACGTCGTTGTCGACGACGCACTGGACGATCCCGGTGTGGTCGCGGAGGTCGACGAACGCCAGATGCTCGCCATGCTCCCGGCGCCGCGCCACCCATCCGCAGACGCTGACCGTCTGGCCGACGTGCTCGGGACGGAGTTCACCGCACTGGTGCGTGCGCATCGACGTGCTGGTCATGGCGGCCGAGGCTATCGGCGCCGATCGTCGCGCTGGGCGGCCGATTTCAGGCGACGGTCGTCCCCACCTCGGGCTGGAGCCGGTAGGCGTCGTACACCGAGTCGATGCCCCGGATGGTGCGCAGCACGGCGTCGACGTGGCCGGGGTTGGCGAACTCGAACTCGAAGCGCATTCGGGCCACCCGATCGGGGCTGGTGATCGTCTCGCTGGTCAGGATGTTGACGTGATGGTCGGCGAGCGCGTTGGCGACGTCGCGCAGCAGGCGGGCGCGGTCGAGTGCCACCACCTCGACCGACGTGACGAAGGTCGCCCCCGACCGCTCGGTCGCGTCCCACTCGACGTCGATCATCCGCGTGGCCTGCTCGTTCTGCAGCGTCGCCGCGTTCGCGCAATCGGTGCGGTGCACGCTGACGCCGCGACCCTTGGTGACGAACCCGATGATCTCGTCGCCGGGCATCGGCGTGCAGCACTTGGCCAGCCTGACCAGCAGGTCGTCGAGCCCCTCGACGTGCACGCCGACCTTGAGCGGCTGGCCCTCGGTGCGCTCGCGCCGCGGTGCGTCGACCGTGGCCGGGAGCTGGAGGTCCTCCTCGCCGGAGCGGAAGCCCTTGCCGAGGCGCTGCGCGACGCTCTTGGCCGACACGTGGTGTTCGCCGATCGCCGCCAGCATCGCGTCGAGGTCGACGTAGCTCAGCTCGGCGATCACCGACTTCAGCTGCTCGGACTTCCACACCCGCTTCATCGGCAGGCCCTCGCGGCGCAGCTCGTTGGTCAGCTCGTCGCGGCCGGCCTCGATCATGTCGAGGCGCCGCTCGCGGCTGAACCACTGCCGGATCTTGTTGCGCGCCCGCGGCGACGCGACGAAGTTCAGCCAGTCCTGGGACGGGCCGGCGGTCTCGACCTTGGAGCGGAAGATCTCGCAGTTGTCGCCGCTCTGCAGGACGTGATCGAGCGCGACCAGGCGTCCGTTGACCTTGGCGCCGATCGTGGCATGGCCGACCTCGGTGTGCACCGCATACGCGAAGTCGATCGTCGTCGACCCGACCGGCAGGGGCACGACCTTGCCCTTCGGCGTGAAGACGTACACCTCGTCCTGTTCGAGGTCGGACTTCAGGCTGAGCATGAACTGGGTCGGGTCGAGCACCTCCTCCTGCCAGTTCATCATCCGGCTCAGCCAGTCGATGTCGGTGGCGTCCTTGCCCGACTTGTCCTTGTAGGCCCAGTGCGCGGCGACGCCCCACTCGGCGCGCTCGTGCATCTCGCGGGTCCGGATCTGCACCTCGATCGGCTTGCCCGCCGGCCCGATCACCGTCGTGTGCAGGCTCTGGTACAGGTTGAACTTCGGCATCGCGATGAAGTCCTTGAACCGGCCGACCACCGGCCGCCACTGGCCGTGGATGCAGCCGAGCGCGGCGTAGCAGTCCTTCATCGAGCCGACGATCACCCGCACGGCGATCAGGTCGAAGATGTCGTCGAACTCGCGACCCTTGACGACCATCTTTTCGTAGATGCTCCACAGGTGCTTGCCGCGGCCGGTGACCTCGGCGTCGATTCCGAGCTCGGTCAGGCCGGCTCGGACCTCGGCGACCGCCTTGGCCAGGTACAGGTCGCGCTCGGGGGTCCGGCTGCTGACCAGGTGGTCGAGCTCGGCGAACCGCTTGGGATGCAGCGCGGCGAACGACAGGTCCTCGAGCTGCTGCTTCAGCTCCTGCATGCCGAGGCGATGGGCCAGCGGTGCATAGATGTCGAGCGTCTCCTGAGCGATCCGCTGCTGCTTCTCCAGCGGCATCGCGGCGATCGTGCGCATGTTGTGGAGCCGGTCGGCCAGCTTGATGACGAGCACCCGGAGGTCCTTGGCCATCGCGACCAGCATCTTGCGCATCGTCGCCGCCTGCTGCTCCTCGCGCGAGTCGAACTGGATGCGTTCGAGCTTGGTGACGCCGTCGACGATCGCCGCCACTTCGGCGCCGAAGTCGCGCTCGACGTCCTCGACGGTGATCTCGGTGTCTTCGACCGCGTCGTGCAGGAGGGCGGCGGCGATCGAGATCTCGTCGAGCCCGATGTCGGCGACGATCTGGGCGACGGCGAGCGGATGGTTGATGTAGTTCTCGCCGCTGGAACGGGTCTGGGTGCCGTGGGCCTCGGCGGCGGCGCGGTACGCCCGGTCGATGTTGGCGATCAGCGCCTTGGGGTGACGCCGGCGGTAGGCGGCGAGCAGCGGGGCGAGCTCACTGGCCGCGGCGGTGGACTGCTGACGACGCCATGGCAGGACGCGGTCGACGGTGCCCATCAGTAGCGGAGCAGCGCCTTCACCGATCGGTCACCGATGTGCGCCCGGCCGCCGAGGTCGACCAGCTCGATCACGACCCCGATCCCGACGACGACCCCGCCGAGCGTCTCGACGAGACGGGCGGTCGCCGCAGCGGTGCCCCCGGTCGCCAGCACGTCGTCGATGATCAGGATCCGCTCACCGGGATGGATCGCGTCGCGGTGGATCTCGAGCTTGTCGGTGCCGTATTCGAGGGCGTACTCCTCGCGGACCACCGCCCACGGGAGCTTGCCCGCCTTGCGCACCGGCACGAACCCGGCGCCCGTGCGGTAGGCCAGCGCCGAGGCGAAGATGAAGCCGCGCGCCTCGACCCCGACGACCCGATCGACGGCATCATCGGCGAACAGCTCGACGAGCGCGTTGACCGCCTGGGAGAACGCGGCGGCGTCGCCGAGGAGCGGCGTGATGTCGCGGAACGTGACCCCGTCGGTCGGATAGTCGGCGATGTCGCGAACGTATCGCCGCAGGTTCCCGAGATCGGCTGGCATGAATCGAGGATACTGGCATCGCCGACCGCCCCGCTGCTTCTCCGGCCGAACGCGCTACCGCCGCTTCTTCTTGCGCGGGCGGGGCGGATGCGTCAGCAGCCGATCGGCGGGCTGGACGATCGCTTCGGTCCGCGCCTCGTCGTCGTGGCCTTCGTCGAGCCGGTCCGGGTGCACGGCCGGTGCTCGCTCGGGCTCGGTGATGGCGACCCGACCGGTGACGCCGGCCCCGATGACCGCCGCCCGGAGATCTTCGCCGCGCAGGCGCTCGCGGCGCGACTTGCGTCCGGTGTTGGCCCGCAGCGTCGCCAGCAGCGGCGCGGCGACGAAGATCGACGAGTACACGCCCGAGATCATGCCGACGAGCAATGCCAGCCCGAACTCGCTCAACGCCACCGCGCCGAGCAGCCCCGAACCGATGAACAGCAGCGAGATCACCGGCAGGATCGACGACATGCTGGTGTTGATCGAGCGCATCAGCACCTGGTTCATCGAGATGTTGACGATGTCGGGATACGGCATGCGCACACCGGCGTACTTGCCCTCGTTCTCCTGGACGCGGTCGAAGACGACGATCGTGTCGTACAGCGAATAGCCGAGGATGGTCAGGAAGGCGATCACCGTCGCGGGGGTCACCTCGAACTGGAACACCGCATAGAACCCGACCGTCCCGATCACGTCGTGCGCCATCGCGGCGAGCGCAGCGACCGCCATCCGCCACTCGAAGCGGATCGAGATGAACAGCGCGACCAGCGCGAGGAAGATGACCAACGCCCGCACGGCCGCCCGCGTGATCTCACCGCCCCACGTCGAGCTGGTGAAGGAGAAGTTGACGTCGTCGGTCGGCACGCCGGCCTTCGACGCGAAATCGACCGACAGCGCGTCGATCTGCTCCTGCGGGAGCTCCTCGACCTGCACGGTGATGAAGTCGGTACCGTCCGCCGACGAGCGCACCTGGATCTGGCCGCCGACACCGAGACACCGTCGGCGGCGAGCACCTCTTCGGCCTCGTCGACGCCGAACGAGGCACCGGCGGGCACGTCCCAGGCAACCCCGCCCTCGAAGTCGAGCCCGAGGTTGAGGCCGCGCGTGAACAACGCCACGACGGTGACGAGGACGATCACGATCGCCGCGATCAGCCCGATCCGGCGGCGACCGTAGAAATCGACCGCCGTCTGGCCACGGAAGAGCCGGCCGAGGCCGGTCGAGGCGATGTGGTCGCCGCGGGTGGTCATGCCGGCGCCACCTCCAGGCCGAAGGCGGATCGGCCCTCCATGAACTTGCTGCGCGAGAGCAGGATCACCGCAGGCCGGGTGAAGAAGTAGGCGACGAACAGGTCGCACAGCGTGGTGATCCCGAGGTAGAGCGCGAAGCCGCGAACCGAGCCGACGCTGAGCCAGAACAGGATCGAGGCGCCGATCACCGACACGAGGTCGGCGGACCAGATCGTCCGCCAGGTGACCTTGAAGCTGCGCGGGGCCGCGTTGCGCAGCGAACGGCCGTCGCGGATCTCGTCCTTCATGCGTTCGAAGAACACCACGTAGCTGTCGACCGTGACGCCGACGGCGACGATGATGCCGGTGACGCCGGCGAGGCTGAGGGTGTAGTTGGTCCAGCTCGACACGAGTGAGGCGACGGTGAACACGGTCATCGCCCACACGGTCAGGCCACCGAAGATCACCAGCGCCATCCCCCGGTAGTACAGGATCAGGTAGAGCAACACGAGCGCCATGCCGGCGAGGCCGGCGATGATCGCCGCCCGGAGCGACTCCGAACCTGCCGACGGCGAGACGGTGCGCATGTCCTGCGCGGTCGACCTCGACCGGGAACGCACCTCGGTTCAGCACTCGCGCCAGGCTGTCGGCCTCGCTCTTGGTGAAGCTGCCGCTGATCGAGACCCCGTTGTCGAACACCGGCTCGTTCACCTGGGGGGCGGACTGCACGACGCTGTCGAGCACGATCGCCAACTGGCCGCGCACGCCGGGCTGGGTCGAGGGGCAGGTCGGGAACGTGTTGAAGCACTGGTTGGCCAGGTTGTTCCAGGCATCGCGGCCGTCGCCGCGCAGGTCGACCGACACCGCCCAACCGTTCTGGCTGACCGTGCCCGCGCTCCCCGCGCGAACACCTCGCCCGTTCCCTGGGCCGGCCCGACGCAGACGACCGCCCCGTCCCGCGTCGGCAGCAGCTCGGCGCCGGGGACGCCCTGCGGTGGCGCGGTCACGGTGGCGCCGTCGGTCTGGTCGGGCGGGAGCGGGCAGTCGGCGAAGTTGATCACCGGCCGCAGCTCGACCACCCCGGACACGTCGACCGCGTCGAGCGCCTCCTGCTGGTCCTTGACCCCCGGGAGGTCGACGACGATCGTCGAGCCCTGCACGCGCACCTCCGGTTCGGCCACGCCGAAGGACTCGAGCTCGTCGCGCACCAGGTCGCGGATGACGACCAGGTCCTCCGCCGTCGCCTGCTCGTCCGGCGCGAGGATCACCGACACCCCACCCTGGAGGTCGATCCCGAGCACCGGCTGGTTACCGGTCGCGAGGATGGCGGCGAACGCTCCGGTCACGATCAGGACCGTGCCGATCAGGGAGAGCCAGAGGCGTCGTTGCATCGAGGGATCAGTCGTCCGCCGTGGGCTCCGAGGGAGCGTCGGCTTCCTCGGTCGCCTCATCGGCCTGGTCGGCGTCGTCGTCGTCGTCGGCGACCCGGCCCTGGATCGCCGCCCGGGCGACGCGGATCTGCACGTCGTCGTCGACCTCGATCCAGAAGCGGGTCGGCCCGTCCTCGCCGGTGATCCGGCCGTAGATGCCCGACGTGGTGACGATCTCGTCGCCGATCTCGAGGCTGCTCTGGAGCTGCTGCTGCTCCTTCAGCCGGCGGCGCTGCGGGCGGATCATCAAGAAGTACAAGGCGAACGGGATCAGCAGGAGGATGCCCAACGAGAACAGCGAGGACCCCCCACCGAGCTGGTGCCGGCGACGAGTGCGGACGTGAGGTTGGTGGGCATATCGGCGTGCGATCCTACCGGTGCCGGGTCCGGGATCGTGGTCATCCCCAGATCGCCAGCGTCTCGCTGCGGACCCGGTCGAACGTTCCGTCGACGATCGCCGCCCGCATTCGCGCCATCAGATCGATCGTCCAGGCGACGTTGTGCAGCGACAGCAGGCGCGCCGCGGTCGGTTCGCCGACCTGCACCAGGTGACGGAGGTAGCCCCGGCTGTGGCGCCGGCACACCTCGCATCCGCACGACGCGTCGAGCGGCTCGTCGATGTCGGCGTTGCGGGCGGCCTTGACCTGGAACCGCCCGGTCGAGGTCAACGCCGTTCCGTGCCGACCGAGCCGGGTCTGCATGACGCAGTCGAACTGGTCGACGCCGAGGCCGACCGCCTCGACGAGCGACGCCGGGTCGCCGACGCCCATCAGGTACCGCGGCCGGTCGGCGGGCAGCTCGGCCAACGCAGCGGCCAGCGCCGGCAGCATCTGCGCACGGGTCTCCCCGACCGAGAGCCCGCCGATCCCGTAGCCATCGAACCCGACCTCGACCGTGCGCCGGGCGCTCTCGGCTCGCAGGCGTTCGCTGATGCCCCCCTGGACGATGCCGAACAGCGCCTGGTCCGGGCGGTGATGCGCCCCCTTGGCCCGTCGCGCCCAGTCGCTCGTACGTTCGACGGCGAGTCGCACGACCTCGGGTGGGCTGGGCAGCGGCGGGCACACGTCGAGCACCATCTGGACGTCGGCGCCCAACCGCTGCTGGGCGTCGACCGCCAGCTCCGGGGTGAATCGGTGGGTCGATCCGTCGTAGGTGCTCCTGAACGTCACCCCGTCGTCGTCGACCGACGGGTCGAGCGAGAAGATCTGGAAGCCACCGGAGTCGGTGAGCGTGAGGCCGTCCCAACCGCTGAACTTCCCGAGCCCGCCGAACCGCTCGATCCGCTCGACGCCGGGGCGCAGCATCAGGTGGTAGGTGTTGCCGAGCACGATCTGCACGCCGAGCCGCTCGTAGTCGGCGGCGCTGAGGTACTTGATCGCGCCGCGTGTCCCGACCGGCATGAACACCGGCGTGGTGTAGGTGCCGCGGGCGGTCGTCGCCGTGCCGGCGCGGGCGGCGCCGGCGAGCGCTTCGAGGCGGAACTCGACCGGATGCATCAGGACCGCTGGAGGAGCATCGCATCCCCGAACGAGAGGAACCGGTAGTCGGCCGCCAGCGCCGTCCCGTAGAGCGCGCGCCACCGGCTTCCGACGAACGCGTCGATCATCATCAGCAGTGTGGTCCGGGGCAGGTGGAAGTTCGTCATCAGCAGGTCGACGACCTGCCAGTCGAAGCCGCGATGGATGAACAGGTCGGTGCGCCCCGCGAGTCGGCCGGTCGCCGCCGCCGATTCGAGCGCCCGGACCGCGGTCGTGCCGACGGCGACCACCCGTCGGGCGGAGCGGCAGGCGTCGACCGTCGAAGGCGGCACGCGATAGCGCTCGGTGTGCATCGGGTGATCGAGCGGATCCTCGGTGCTGATCGGCTGGAACGTGTCGAGCCCGACCACCAGCTCGACGCGCGCCGTGCCGACGCCGATCGCCGAGAGGCGCTCGAACAGGTGCGCGGTGAAGTGCAGTCCCGCCGTCGGTGCCGCGGCCGACGCCGGTTCGGCTGCGAAGACGGTCTGGTACCGCTCGGGGTCGGCGAGCGGGGTCCGGATGTACGGTGGCAGCGGCATCTCGCCGTGCCGGTCGAGCAACGCCAGCGGGTCATCGCCCGCGAGCAGTTCGACACGGAACGTGTCGCCCGCCGCCGTCCGTTCCCCGACGCGGACGACCGGAACCTCCCCGACCAGCAACTCCTCGCCCGGCTTCAGCTTCGCCGCCGGCCGGACGAGGGCCTCCCAGATCCGGCGGTCGCCGTCGAGCGGTTCGAGCAGCAGCACCTCGGCGGATCCACCGGTCCGCCGCTGTGCCCGGACCCGCGCCGGGATCACGCGCGTCTCGTTGACGACGAGCAGGTCGCCCTCGCGCAGCAGCTCGGGCAGGTCGCGCACCAGACGGTGTTCGGGCGCCGCCGACCCGCGGTCGACGAGCAACCGAGCGGCATCGCGCGGCTCGACCGGCGTCTGCGCGATGCGCTCGGGTGGGAGGTCGTAGTCGAAGTCGGCAAGACGCACGGCGGCGCCAGTCAATCGTCGAACAGCCGCGCCGACGCCTCGTCGGAGGTCAGGTTGCGCGGCACGTCACGCCCCAGGTGCTCGTACGCCGCCGCCATGGCGACCCGCCCGCGCGGCGTCCGGGCGATCATCCCCTGGGTGATCAGGAACGGTTCGTACACGTCCTCGACGGTCTCGGGTTGCTCGCCGACGCTGATCGCCAGCGTCGAGAGCCCGACCGGCCCCCCGCCGAACTGCCCGCACAGGTTGGACAGCACCGCCCGGTCGACCTTGTCGAGCCCACGGTCGTCGACCCCGAACAGCGCCAACCCGTCGCGGGCGATCGTGGCGTCGATCACCCCGTCGGCGCGGACCTGGGCGAAGTCGCGCACCCGGCGCAGGAGGCGGTTGGCGATACGCGGCGTGCCCCTCGACCGGCGGGCGATCTCCCACGCGCCGTCGCGGTCGATGTGCACGTCGAGAATCCCCGCCGCGCGCTCGACGATCAGCCGCAGCTCCTCGGCGTCGTAGTAGTCGAGCCGGGCGACGAGGCCGAAACGGTCGCGCAGCGGGCCCGTGATCATCCCGGTCCGGGTCGTCGCGCCGACGAGCGTGAACGGCGACATCGTCAGCCGGATGCTCGACGCCGCCGGCCCCTTGCCGACGACGATGTCGAGCTGGAAGTCCTCCATCGCGGGATACAGGATCTCCTCGACCGCCCGGGACAGCCGATGGATCTCGTCGATGAACAGCACGTCGCCCTCGCCGAGCTTGGTCAGGATCGCCGCCAGGTCGCCGGCCCGCTCGAGCGCCGGGCCGGACGTGACGTGGAGCTGGACACCCATCTCGGTCGCCACGATGCCGGCCAGGGTGGTCTTGCCCAGCCCCGGCGGGCCGGCGAACAGCAGGTGGTCGGCGGTCTGCGCGCGGCGGCGGGCCGCCTCGAGCACGATCGTCAGGTGTTCTTTCAGCTCGCGCTGGCCGATGAACTCGTCGAGCGCCCGGGGACGCAGGCCGGCCTCGACCTCGACCTCGGCGGGGTCGTCGCCGGCAACAGCGGGATCGAGGAACTCGTCACGCACGGCGGTCCCCGAGCGATTTCAGGGCGTCGCGCAGCAGCACCCCGGCGTCGGCGCCGCCCGGCAGCTCCCGCAACACCTCGCGGATCTCGTCGGTGCCGTAGCCGAGGCCGGTCAGCGCCTCGCGGACGTCGGCGATCGCCGAACCGGTCCCGGCGCCCGCGTCGACCCCGTCGAGCACCGGGACCGAGAGCCGGTCGCGGAGCTCGACGATCAGGCGCTCGGCGGTCTTCCTGCCCACGCCGGGGACGAGGGTCAACGCCGCCGCGTCACGATTGGCGACCACGTCGAACAGGGCCGCCGGGGGATGCGTGGCGAGGATCGCCATGCCGAGCGCCGGCCCCACGCCGTGCGTGTTGATCAGCGCCTGGAACATCGCGCGATCGTCGCGCGAGGTGAAGCCGAACAGCGTCTGGGTGTCCTCCCGGATGTGGTGGTAGACGTGGAGGAAGACCGCCGAGCCGGGTTCGAGCTCGGCCAGGGTCCGCTCGGTCACGGTGACCAGGTACCCGATGCCGCCGACCTCGACGAGCACCGTGCCGTCGAGGTTGCGCTCGAGCACCTCGCCGCGCAGCGAACCGATCATCGCGCCGTCCGCAGCAGGGCCGGCGGCATCGCCAGGTGGCACAGGGCGAGCGCCGCGGCGTCGGCGGCGTCGGCGGGCCGCGGCATCGTCGCCAGCTTGAGCCGTGCCTGGACCATCTTCTGCACCTGCAGCTTGTCGGCCCCACCCCACCCGGCGACGGCGTCTTTGACCTGGTTCGGCGTGTACTGCACGACCTCGCACCCGGCGAGCGCGGCCTCGGCCAGCGCCAGCCCGCTCGCCTGGCCGACGCTCATCGCGGTGCGTACGTTGACCTGGAAGAACACCTGCTCGACCGCCACCGCGTCGGGTGCGTACTCGGCGATCAGCGCGGTGAACTCGGTGCGCAGGGCGGCCAGGCGCTGTGGGAGGGGGTCAGAGGCCGGCGTGCGGATCACGCCGAGCGAGACCGCCGTGGCGTTGCCCGGGCCGCGCCCGTCGATGACGGCGTAGCCGCAACGGGTGAGGCCGGGGTCGATCCCGAGCACTCGTAACCGCCTGGGCGAGCGCGACTCAGCGGCATTGGCGAACACAGGTTCGGAGGCTATCCCGCCCGAGCCCCGTCGTCGCGGATGATCAGGGGAGCTTCTCGAGCTCGGCGACGAGCTCTTTGACCGGGCGGTACATCAGCCCGGCGATCGCCCGGTGGGCGTAGCGGACGACACCCTCGCGGTCGAGGATGAACACGCTGCGGCGGGGGAAGCCGATCGGGCCGAGCGTGCCGTACGCCGCGGCCACCGCCTTGTCGGTGTCGGCCAGGAGCGGGAACCCGAAGCCGTGCTTGCCCGAGAACTTGTCGTGGCTCTCGACGTCCTGGGCCGAGATCCCGATCACCTGAGCATCGAGCGCGGCGAACTGGGAGAGCTCGTCGTTGTAGCTGTTGAGCTGCTTGGTGCACACCGGCGTGTCGTCACCGGGGTAGAACACGAGCACGACCGGGACCCCGAGATAGTCGGAGAGCGAGTACTCGGTTCCCCCGGTGCCCGGCAGCGTGAAATCGGGACCCCGGTCGCCCACTCCGATGCTCATGCGCTTGCCGCCTCCATCAGTTCGTCGGTCATGTCGAAATTTGAAAAGACGTCCTGCACGTCGTCGTTGTCCTCCAGCGCTTCGATGATCCGCAGGATCGCCTTGGCGTCGCGGCTCTCGGTCACCGGGACCAGGTTCTCCGACACCATCGGCGAATCGGCCGAGACGACCTCGATCCCCGCATCGTCGAGCGCCGCCTTGACGTCGTAGACGACCGACGCCTCGGTCACCACCCGGAACCCGTCACCCTCGGCAACGACGTCGTCCGCGCCGGCCTCGAGCGCCCTGGTCATCACCTCCTCCTCGTCCGCCCCGTCGTCGACGATGATCACGCCCTGCCGGCTGAACTGCCAGCTGACGGCACCGGGTTCGGCCATCGAACCACCGAGCTTGCTGAAGATGTTGCGGATCTCGGCACCGGTCCGGTTGCGGTTGTCGGTCAGCACGTCGATCATCAGCGCGACCCCGCCGGGCGCGTACCCCTCGTACATGATGCTCTCGTATGTGCCGCCGTCGGCGTCGCCGGTCCCCCGCTTGATCGCACGCTCGATGGCGTCGTTGGTCATCCGGCCGGCCTTGGCCTTCTGGACCGCAGTGCGCAGGGTGGGGTTCGAGTCGACGGCACCGCCACCGGCCTTGGCCGCGACCTCGATCTGGCGCGCCAGCTTGGCGAACAGCTTGCCGCGCGCCTTGTCGGCGGCGCCCTTCTTGTGCTTGATCGTTGCCCATTTGGAATGGCCGGACATGTCGCTACTCCAGAGTCGTCGTGCCGAGCGCCAGCGAATCGACGAACAGCTCGTGCAGTCGTGCATCGTCGGTCAACTCGGGGTGGAACGCCGCCACCGTACAGCTTCCGTCGCGGACCAGGACCGGTACCCCGTCGTGGCGGGCCAACACCTCGACGTCGGGTCCGGCCCGCTCGACGAGCGGCGCGCGGATGAACACGGCGTGGAACGCGGTGTCGAGCCCGGCGACATCGAGGTCCGCCTCGAAGCTGTCGAGCTGGCGGCCATAGCCGTTGCGCCGCACCGTCAGGTCGATGCGGTCGAAGCCCCGCTGGTCGGGCCGCCCGTCGAGGACCTCGGTGGCGCACAGGATCATTCCGGCGCACGTGCCGAAGACGGGCATCCCGTCGGCCAGGGCGCTCTTCAGCACGTCGAACAGCCCGCTCGTCGTCAGCAACCGTGACATCGTCGTGCTCTCCCCGCCGGGCAGCACCACCGCGTCGACCGCCGCCAACTGCGCGGGGGTGCGGATCAGCGGGGCATCGACGCCGAGCGAGCGGAGGCGATCGCGGTGGACGGCGAACGCCCCCTGGAGAGCGAGCACGCCGACGACGGGCCGACGGTGGCGTCCGGTCGGTTCACCAGCCCCGGTCGGCATATCGCTCGTTGATCTCGTCCATCCCGATACCGGTCATCGGCGCACCGAGCCCCCTGCTGACCTTGGCGAGGATCGCCGGGTCGTTGAAGTGGGTCGTGGCTTCGACGATCGCCTTCGCCCGCGGCGAGGGGTCGTCGGACTTGAAGATGCCCGACCCGACGAAGACCGCCTCGGCACCGAGCTGCATCGCCAGCGCCGCGTCGGCGGGCGTCGCCAGGCCGCCGGCGCAGAAGAGCGGGACGGGCAGCTTGCCGGTCTCCGCGATCTCCTGTACGAGCTGGACCGGCGCCTGGAGCCGCTTGGCCCAGTCGAACAACTCGGCGGGGTCGGCCTGCGTGATCCGTTTCATGTCGCCGATGATCGAACGCAGGTGGCGCACCGCCTCGACGACGTTGCCGGTGCCGGCCTCGCCCTTCGAGCGGATCATCGCCGCACCCTCGGAGATCCGCCGCAGCGCTTCGCCGAGGTTGGTCGCCCCGCAGACGAACGGAACGTCGAACGCCCACTTGTCGATGTGGTGCGCCTCGTCGGCCGGGGTCAGCACCTCGGACTCGTCGACGAAGTCGACGCCGAGCGACTGGAGGATCTGGGCCTCGACGAAGTGCCCGATGCGCGCCTTGGCCATCACCGGGATCGACACCGCGGCCTGGATGCCGTCGATCATCTCCGGATCGCTCATCCGGGCGACGCCACCGTCGCGCCGGATGTCGGCAGGTACCCGCTCGAGCGCCATCACCGCGACCGCACCCGCATCCTCGGCGACCTTGGCCTGCTCGGGGTTGACGACATCCATGATGACGCCACCCTTCATCATCTCGGCCAAGCCGCGCTTGACCGGGAACGTGCCTGTCGTACGACCGTCGCTCATGGGGACAGCGTACTTTCGCCGGGCGCCAACCGGCCGCGTCGGACCCGGGTGCCGGTGGTAACAGTCAGCCCGGCGGGAACGCACTCGATCGGCGCGGGGTCGACCGCCAGCTCGATCCACGTGTTGCCGGGGGCGAGCAACAGCGGGTCGCCGGCGGCGTCGAAGAACGCCAGCGGCGCTTCGGCGGTCAGGCGGCCCACTCGCCGACGACGACCTGGCCGTCGACGAAGACGTACGCCGCGCCGCTGCCGACCGTCTTGGCCTCGGGGCTCGAACCGTCGATCGAGCTGCGACCGTACGGCGTCGCCATCACGATCACGTTCGTTGCGGCGATGCGCCCGAACACCGCGTCGTTGTGCTCCGACCCACCCTGGAGGCGGAGCCACTTCCCGGAGGCGTCGTCCCACTCCCAGCGGACGAAGACCTGTCCGACGCCGACGTCGACGTAGCCGACCTCCTCGTCGCCGACGAAGTCGTCCTCGGGTCGGAGATACTCGAGCTGCTGCGGCGGTGGCCCGGGATGGTCGGCGGGCGTCTGGGCCCACAGCGACTCGGTGTCGTTGTAGAGGTTGTGCGGTGCGCTCCCCGGCCCCCGGTAGTACCCCCGTCCGCCGCGCACGGCGTTGAGGTCGACCAGCAGCGAGTCGGCGATCAGCCGGGTCACGCCCGGGTTGCCGCCGCTCCAGGCGAACAGCGGGAAGTCGAGCGACTGGACCAGTGCCGGGTCCTGCTCCCTGCCCGAGCGGATCGGTCCGACCGGATCGGAACCGGTCGAGTGGAAGATGGCGAGGAACCGGGTGAGCTGGCCCTCGACGATCTCTTCGAACACGATGTCGGCGACGGCCAGCCCGGAGTGGTTCGGGCGGGCGCCGGGATGGTTGTCGATCTTCACCGCCAGCGCCGGCCGGACGATGATCTCGTCCTCGTCGGCCAGTGGCTCGCCGGTCAGCGGTTGGCGCAGGATCGCCGGCAGCGTGGTCGTGGTGGTGGTCGAGTCGACGTCGACGTCGTGGTGCTGGCAGCGGCGACCGTCGTCGTCGTCACCTCGGTGGTCGTCGTCGCAGCGGCGGTCGTCGTCGTGTCGTCCGCGGAGTCACCGCCGCCGCTACACGCGCCGGCGAGCAGTCCGCCGGCGACGAGCACGGCAATCGATCGTGATCTGGTCATCACAACTCCCTCAGCAATGCGATCCGCTCGTCGAGCGGTGGGTGGGTGTCGAACATCTTGTGCACTCCTCGTAGGCGGCCGGCGTCGCCGACACCGGTCATTGGTTGTTCGATCCACAAGTGTGCCGTCGCCGTCGACGCGCTGTGGGTCACCGTCGTGTCGGCCTGGAGCTTCTCGAGCGCGGAGATCAGGCCGGGCGGGTAGCGGGTCAGCTGGCACGCACTGACGTCGGCGAGGGTCTCGCGGCGGCGCGAGATCGTCGCCTGCATCGCCTTGCCGATGAGCGGCGCCAGGATCAGCAGCGCGAACCCGAACAGCGCCAGCGGGTTGTTGGTGTTCGAACGGTCCCCGCGGCGGGCGATGCGACCGCCGTTCCACCACATCATCCGGATCCCGAGGTCGGCGAGCAGCGCCACCGCGCCGACCATCGTGACCGCCAGCGTGGAGACCAGGATGTCGTAGTTCCGGATGTGGCTCAGCTCGTGCGCGACAACGCCTTCCAGCTCGACCCGGTCGAGCATGTCGAGCAGGCCGGTCGTCACCGCGATCGCCGCATGGTCGGGGTTGCGACCGGTGGCGAAGGCATTCGGCGCCGGGTCGTCGACGATGTACACGCCGCGGCTTGGGCAGCCCGGCTGCGATGCACAGCCCTTCGACCAGGTTGTGCAAGCGCGGGTACTCCTCGCGCCCGGCCGGCCGGGCACGGCTGATCGACAGCGCGATCGAGTCCGCCTTCCAGTAGGACCCGAACGCGACCGCTCCGCTGACCACGAGCGCGACCAGCGTGAAGACCGGGCCGTTGCCGACGACGAAGCCGAACGCCGCGCCGACCAGCGCCACGATGAGCACGAACGAAGCGACCAGCACGACGCTGCGGCGCTTGTTCGACCTGATGAGTTCGAACATGTTTGGGGGTGACTTGCGATCTGTGAGTGCGTCAGAACTCGACGCTCGGTGCGGAGCGCGCGGCCTCGTCAGCCTCGAAGTACTCGCGCCGCTCGAAGTGGAGCATCCGGGCGAAGATGAGCGTCGGGAACTGCTCGATCCGGGTGTTGTAGTCGAGCACGCTGTCGTTGTAGAACTGCCGCGAGTAGGCGACGCGCCCCTCGGTCGCGGTCAGCTCCTCTTGCAGCGCGAGGAAGTTCTGGTTGGCCTTGAGGTCGGGGTACGCCTCGCTGAGGGCGAACAACTGGCGCAGTGCCCCGGTCAGCACGCCGTCGGCCTGGGCCTGCTCGCGAGGGGTATCGGGCGCCGAGATCGCCGCGTTGCGGGCGTCGATGACCGCCTGCAGGGTCTCGCGCTCGTGCGCTGCGTACCCCTTGACCGTCTCGACCAGGTTCGGAATGAGATCGAGGCGCCGCTTCAACTGGACGTCGATCTGCGACCAGGAGTTCTCGACCTGGTTGCGGCGACGGATCAGCCCGTTGTACATGCCGATGACGACGGCGATCAGCACGAGCAGCACGACGATCACGATGATGGCCACGACCATGATGGGAAGTCTACGGCGTCAGCCGCCGCGGGCGGCTGATGCCCGCATCTCGATCACGTGGCCGAAGATCGCCAGGTACCGATCGGCGAGCGTGCTCATCGCGAAGCGCCGGGCGCGGACGTCACCCGACGCGCGCAACCCGGCGGCGAAGTCCTCGTCGTCGAACACCTTCGCCAGCGCCGTAGCCAGCGCGCCGGGGTCGCCGGGCGGTACGAGCACCGCGTCGACGCCGTCGGATGCCACGTTTCGGTACCCGTCGATCGAGCTGGCGACGACCGTGGTGCCCGCCGCCATCGCCTCGACGAGCACGACGCCGAACGACTCGCCCCCCAGCGAGGGTGCGCAGAAGACGTCGGCGCGACGCAGCCGGGCGAACTTCTCCGTGTCGCCGATCCGGCCCAGCCACTCGATGCGCGGGTCGCCCGCCGCCCGTTGGACCAGCCGCGCGGTGTCGGGACCGTCGCTGGCGATCCACAGGCGGGCGTCGCCGCGGCAGTTCGCGAAACGCATCGATCAGCACCCCCAGCCCCTTGCGCTCCTCGTGCCGCCCGCAGAAGAACACGATCGGCCCGCCGGCGTCGGCGTCGTACGCCGCCACCGACCGGATCCGATCGATCTCGACCCCGTTGAACAACACCTCGTACTCCCCGCCGAGGTGGGAACGGGCCAGCTCACGGGCGTCTTTCGAGACGACCACGTTGTAGTCGATGCGCTTCATCAGCCGGATGAGCTGGCGCGTGAAGATCCGGTAACTGGCCGACGTGCCCGCCGCGTGGAACGTTCCGACGACCGGAGCCGGCCGGACGAGCAGGGTCGTCATCGTCGGCCCGGGCACCAGCGGTTCGTGCACGTTGACGACGTCGAACTCCTCGTCGCGCGAGGGCGCGGATCGTGCGCAGGGAGGCCGAGGCGTCCGGGGCGAGCGGGGCGATCGAGCCGTTGGCGGCGGTCGGCAGCGAGTTGCCGAGCGGGGTGACGAACGACGCAGGCGGTGGACCGTCGCAGGGGCCGAGTACCCGCGTCTCGTGGCCCCGCCGGCGCAGCTCGCGGGCGAGCCCGAGCACCTGGCTCTGCACGCCGCCGGGAACGGTCAGGCTGTACGGGCAGACGATGCCGATGCGGTACCGCGCCTCGGCCGCAGCCGGCGCAACGGTCACGTGGGGGTGCCGATCGGCACCCGTGCTGCGGGCGTCGTACGGGTCTGGAACCGCCGGCAGAGCACGTCGGCCTCGAGCGGGGCCGACAACAGGTACCCCTGGCCGATGTCGCAGCCGAGCCGCCGAAGCTCGGCGAGCTGCTCGGGCCGCTCGATCCCCTCGGCGACGCTCTTCACCTCCAGGCTCGAGGTCATCTGCAGGATCATACGAGCCAGCGTCGAGCTCCGCGGCCCCCCGCCGAGCTCGGAGACGAACTGGCGGTCGATCTTGACCACGTCGACCGGGAACCGCTGCAGGTAGGACAGCGAGCAATATCCGGTCCCGAAGTCGTCGATCGCCAACCCGACGCCGAGATCGCGCAGTTGGGCGAGGATCGTCGATGCCGACTCGATCTCGTCGACCAACACGGTCTCGGTGATCTCGAGGATCAGCCGGTCCGGCGCCACGGTCGACGTGGCAAGGGCGCTGCGGACGTGGTCGACGAAGCTCGGATGGCGGAGCTGCACCGCCGACACGTTGACGCTGACCTTCTGGCGCCCCGCCCCCTCCCACGTGCTCGCCTGGCGCAGCGCCTCGTCGAGCACCCACTTGCCGATCGGGAGGATCAGCCCCGTTCGCTCGGCGATCGGGATGAACTCGGCGGGCGGCACGTCGCCGCGCGTCGGATGGCGCCAGCGCAGCAGCGCTTCGGCGCCGACGACGTGGCCGGTTCGCAGGTCGATCGTCGGTTGGAACACGAGGCGCAACTGCTCGTCGTCGATCGCGTTGCCCAGCTCGCTGCGGAACTCGAGGTGCTTGGTGGCGCCGAGGCGCATCGCCGGGTCGAAGATCTTGATCTGGCCCTTGCCGGCCCGTTTGGCCTCGTACATCGCGATGTCTGCGTCGCGCAGCAGGCTCGACGTGGTCATCCCCGGTGCGGCGATGGCGACCCCGACGCTCGCGAGCACGGCGAGGTCGTACCCGGCGAGCGAGACCGGCTCGCGCAGCGAGTCGAGCAATTGCTCGGCGACGTCGAGGGCACGGTCGACACCACCGCGGTCCTCGAGCAGCACGGCGAACTCGTCGCCGCCGAGGCGGGCCGGGGTGTCGCCGCTCCCCGACGTACGGCGGATCCGGTCGGCGATCGCCCGCAGCAACTGGTCGCCGACACCGTGGCCGAGCGCGTCGTTCACCGACTTGAAGTCGTCGAGGTCGACGAAGAGCACGACGACCGGGTCCGACTCGGGACGAGCGACGCGCAGCGCGTGGTCCATGCGGTCGAGGAACAGCGCCCGGTTGGCCAGCCCGGTCAACTCGTCGTGGAACGCGCGATGGCTCAGCTGGCGTTCGAGGTCGCGCTGCTCGGTCACGTCGCGGAACGTGGCGACGACGCCGTCGACGGCCTCTCCGCCGAGCAGGTTGGCCACGGTCGACTCCATCCGGCGCCGCTGGCCGTCGACGCGCACCAGGCTCGCCTCGAACTTGACCGTGTGCCCCGGGCCGAGCTCGACCACCCGCTGGAGCTCACGCCGCGCGGCGTCGCGGTCCTCGTTGGACACGAGATCGATCGCCGGCCGCCCGATCCAGTCCGCCCCCCGGTGACCGAGCGTGCTCGCCAGGCCGGGGCTCGCGTACCGGATATCGCCGATGTCGTCGACGAGCAGGACCACGTCGCTCGAATGCTCGACCATCGCCGCCAGCCGATCCTGGCCGCGGCGCTCGGTCAGCGACCGCACCGCGGCCAGCAACCCCCACGTCCTGGTCAGCGCCAGGACGACGACGATGATGGCGCTGATGCCGGCGATCGTGCGGGTCGTGCGCGAACCGAGATCGCTGATCGTCAGGGCGAGCAGGACGGTCAACGGCGTCAGCGCGGCCACGCTGAGCCCGACGATCCGCCCGAAGCCCGGCCCCGACGGGGTCGGCACCACGCCGGGCCCGGGCGCCATGCTGCGATCGAGCGCGGCCGAGGCAAGGACGAGCGACGGAGCGATCGCCAGCGCCGCCGCCAGCCCGCCGGGGGCCAGCCCGCCGCGCAACTCCAGCGAGCCGCGCACCAGATCGGACACGAGCTGGAGGAGCAGGCCGAGCGCGAGCAGGATCGGCGCGGCGCGGTGGAAGCCGGTGCGCGACGCCCAGCGCAGGGCGATCGCCAGCCCGACGACCCCGACCAGCGGCACGATCGCCGCCCACACCCGGTCGGCGCGAGACAGCGCGGCGTCGTCGGCGTACGGTTCGACGACGACCAGCCAGACCCCGAGCGCCAGCGCGATCGCGACGATCACGGTCTCGAACGAGCCGAACGTGTCCTCCCCGGTGAACGCACCCCGGCTGAGCAGCGCGACGGCGACCGTGGCCAGGACCGCCGCGCCGAGGTGCAATGCGTCGGCAATCGTCGGGAAGGTCTCGTCGCCGCGAAAGTACAGCGTCGACCAGATCACGTAGGCGCTCGCCTGGAACGCGAGCGCGATGGCGATCAGCGCCCACGGGAGCGTGCGGCGTGGCTGATGGGCGGCGATACCGGTCAGGATCGCCCCGACGCCGATCGCCGGAGCGACCACCCGGATCGCGTCGGCGCCCGTCGACGGGGGCAGCACGAGGTACACCGCGGTGAGCACGGCGGCGAGCACGACGATCGCGACGGAGCGCTTCGACACGACTTCCGGGGGGCTGAGTTCGATACTCATGTCTTCGGCACGGGCGAGACGGGGGTTGAACCACGCCGGTACCCGGGGTCGGACGGCCAGTTCGGTTGGAACAGGTGCCACTGGGTCGGCGCCCGGCGGATCAGCCCCTCGAGCGCGGCGGCGACGTCCTGGGTCACGCGGGCGACGTCCACTCGCAGGCGCGCCGTCGATCGTTCGACCGGGATCGGCTGGCGCACCAATCCGTAGTGGCCGTCGAGCCGGTTGGTGAAGTAGATCGCGGTCGGCAGGATCGGCGCACCGGTGCGCAGCGCGATCGCCGCCGGCCCTGCGGGCAGCGTCGTGCGTTCGCCGAAGAACTCCACCTCGGGGCCGTCTCTGGTCAGGTCGCGGTCGCACAGGAGGCAGACCACGTGGTTGTCGCGCAGCGCCCGGATCACGGTGGCCCCGGCGTCGGGACCGAGCGGGACGACGTGCATGCCGAGCCGGGATCGGAGCTCGACAAACCACTCGAACAGCTCCGGCGGCTCGATCCGCTCGACGACGACGGTGATCGGATGGCCACGATCGGCGATCCACCGGCCCGCCCACTCCCAGCCCCCGAGGTGGGCCAGGGCGACGATCGCCCCGTTGCCGGCGTCGAGCGCGTCGAGCAAGATGTCGTAGCCCTGCTCCTCGAACGCCGCAGCGACCGCCCGCTTCGACATCGTCGGCAGCCGGAAGCTCTCCAGCCAGTACCGGGCGTAGGAGTCGAACGACGACTGGACGGCGCGCCGGAGGCGAAGCCCGTCGAGCGTCGGATCGACCCGGCGCAGATGGCGCGCGACCATCGCCCGCCGCTGCGGGCTGGCGAAGTTGGCACCGGCGCCGAACGGCGTGACCAGCCCGGACGCGACGACGCTCGGCACGGCCCTGGCGGCGAGCGCGGCGAGGCGATAGCTACCGGTGGTCACCAGATCGTTCACCCGGTGACCGGCACCACCGCCGGCGAGCGGTGGAGGGCGGGTGGGAGGCGGGTTCACGTGCGTCGACGAGGGACCCGCGTACGCCGCAGTTCGGTGCGCGCGACGCGCCGGCTCTGGCGGCGCGACCGGCGCATCTCGATGCGGGCGGCGGTGACCGGGGCGACGGGGGCCTGCCGCCAGACCTTGACGAACCGCTGGATCGCGGTGATCGAGGTCAGCGCCAGCATGACCCACAGGATCGGGATGAGCAACGGTTCGAACAGCAGACCGACGCAGATGGCGATGATCCGCTCGGCACGCTCCATCAACCCGCCCTTGGCGTCGATGCCGAGCGACTCGGCCTTGGCCCGTTGGTAGCTGATCAGGCTGGAGACGGCGGCGACGGCGAACGGCAGCAGCGTGAGGTGTGGGTCCTCGTTGCTGGCGAAGTACCAGGCGATCCCGCCGAGCAGCACCGCGTCGGTGATCCGGTCGACGGTCGAGTCGAAGAACGCACCGCGCGGGCTGGCGGATTCGGACGCTTTGGCCAGGGCGCCGTCGAGCAGGTCGGGCAACGCGGCGAGGATGACGAGCACCAGCCCGAGGCGCAGGTGGCCGGCCCCGATCGCCACCGCCGCGCCCACCCCGACCAGCAGCCCGAGAATCGTGAGGTGATCCGGGGTCAGCCCGGTCCGGCGCAATCCGTTGCCGATCGGCTTGACGGCCCGGTCGACCGGCGCCCGGAATTTGCCGTCGAACATCGTCGAGAGGTTACCGCAGTGCGATCTCGCTCATCACTGCGGACCCTCCGGGTTGTCCTCGACCAGGCGCTGGACGACGTGGCCGTCGACGGCGTCGACCAGCACGAGCCCGCGCTGCACCGGCGGCTCCTCGGCGGAGTAGCACAGCACCCGCCAGGTCGGCCTGCTGCGCACGCCGTGCCAGACCTGCTGGGCCGAGGCGTGCCCGACCGCGAAGCCGACGGCCTGTTGGGCGGCGACCAGGGCCTGCTTCTCGTCGACGGCCATGCGCCAGCCCGACGAGATCGACACGACGCCGACGACGATCAGCACCACCGCGCCGGCGAACAGCCCGCGGTTGACCCATGGTTCGTCGACGGTGGCGTAGACGAGCAGGGCGATCGCGGCGAGCACGAGGTACAGCACGCCCGGCCACCGGCGCCGGCTGTTGTCGGGGAACTGGTAGGGCCCGACGAACCCCGACGGATCGAGGTCCTGCGGCAGCTCGTCGCGGATCTCGTCGGTCATCGGGTCAGGCTATGCGCCGCTGCTCCAGACGGTGCGAATCTTCCGCGCGGTCTCGTCGAGCGCCTCGGGAAGCGTCTGGGTGTCGGCGATCGCCGTCATGAAGTTCGAGTCGCCGACCCAGCGGGGCACGACGTGCACGTGCAGGTGGTCGGGGATCGACCCGCCGGCCGCCCGACCGAGGTTGAGCCCGACGTTCAGCCCCGCCGGGTGGTACGCCGCGCGCCCGCGCGCACGGCGTCGGTGACCGTCGCCCACAGGTCGGCGGTCTCGGCCGCGTCGAGCTCGTCGAGGTCGGCGACCGGCCGGTACGGCACCACGAGCAGGTGGCCCGACGTGTACGGGAAGGCGTTGACGACGACGAAGCACGTGTCACCGCGATGCACGATGTGGGTCTCGTCGTCGGGCAATCCCGACTCGAGCAACCGGGTGAACACGGTCCGCCCGTCGCCGGGCGCGTTGCTCGACGCCCCGCCGACGTACGCCGCACGCCACCCGCTCCAGAGACGCTCCACCATGCGGTGCGCTACTCCCCGAGCGCGGCGACTTCGGCGGTGTCGACCTCGGCCCGGAACCGGGCGATGAAGTCGGCGACCGTCACCCCCCGCTCGACCGACCCGCCGCGCGGGTTGACGCCGACCGAGTCGTGGTCGACGTCGTCGTCGCCGACGACGAGCACGTAGGGAATCTTCTCCATCTTGGCGTTGCGGATCCGCTTGCCGAGCGGGTCGTCGGCGTCGACGACGTCGACTCGGGCGCCCGCTGCGTCGAGCCGTTCGGCGACCTGGGCGGCGTAGCGCTGATGTGGCTCGGCGACCGGGAGCAACCGAACCTGGACCGGTGCCAGCCAGGTCGGGAACGCCCCGGCGTAGTGCTCGACCAGGACTCCGAAGAAGCGCTCGATCGAGCCGAGCAGGGCGCGGTGCAACATGATCGGTTGGTGCCGGGTGTTGTCGGCCCCGACGTACTCGAGGCCGAACCGCTCGGGGAGTTGGAAGTCGGCCTGGATCGTCGAGAGCTGCCACGACCGACCGATCGCATCGCGCACGTCGATGTCGATCTTCGGACCGTAGAACGCGGCGTCGCCCTCCTTGACGTCGTACTCGAGCCCGTGATGGTCGAGGGCCTCGCGCAGTGCGAGCGTGGCCTCGTCCCAGATCTCGTCGGAGCCGACGTACTTGTCGGGGTCTTTCGTCGAGAGGTTGAACGTGAACTCGTCGAACCCGAACGCCCGCAGCACCGACAGGACGAAGTCGAGCAGCGCGGCCACCTCGCCGGCGAGCTGCTCCTTGGTGCAGAAGATGTGGCTGTCGTCCTGGGTGAAGCCGCGGATCCGCAACAGCCCGTGGAGCGTGCCATGGCGCTCGTAGCGGTACACCGTGCCGAGCTCGAACAGCCGCAGGGGCAGCTCGCGGTAGCTGCGCTGCCGGCTCTGGTAGATCAGGCAGTGCATCGGGCAGTTCATCGGTTTCGGGTAGTACGTGCCGTTGTCCATCTCCATCGGCGGGTACATCCCGTCGGCGTAGAAGTCGAGGTGGCCCGACGTCTGGAACAGGTTGGCGTTGGCGAGGTGCGGGGTGTAGACGAACTCGTAGCCGCCGCGCTCGTGGCGCAGCCGGCTGTAGTCCTCGATCAGCCGGCGGATCGTCGCTCCCTTCGGGTGCCAGACCGCGAGGCCGGCACCGAGCTCGCTCGGGAAGCTGAGCAGGTCGAGCTCGGTCGCCAGCTTGCGGTGGTCCCGCTTGGCCGCCTCCTCGAGCTGGTGCAGGTGCGCCGCCAGCGCCTGCTTGGATTCCCAGGCGGTGCCGTAGATGCGCTGGAGCATCGGCCCGTGCTCGTTGCCGCGCCAATAGGCACCGGCGACCTTCTGCAGCTTGAAGAAGCCGAGGCGGCCGGTCGACGGCACGTGCGGGCCGACGCACATGTCGACGAACTGCTCGGAGTTGCGATAGGCGCTGATCACACCCTCGGGCCCGACCTCGGCGACGTCTTCGGCGTCCGCCTCGGCGGATTCGACACGCTCGATGATCTCGACCTTGTACGGCTGGTCGGCGAACAGCGCCTTGGCTTCGGCCGTGGTCATCTCCGAGCGGACGAACGGTTGGTCGGCCTTGACGATCGCTCGCATCTCGGCCTCGATCCGTTCGAGGTCGTCGTCGCTGAAGGTCGCGCCGCCGGGCAGCTCGAAGTCGTAGTAGAAGCCGTGCTCGATCGCCGGCCCGATCGAGAACTTGGCGCCGGGGAACAACCGGGTCACCGCCTGGGCCATCACATGGGCGGTCGAGTGACGCAGCACGTGCCGGCCGGCCTCGGTGTCGCCGGTGATGATCGCCACCTCGGCATTGTCGGGGAGCGGGCGACCGAGGTCGGCCTCGACCCCATCGATCGTGGCCGCCACCGCGGCCTTGCGCAACCCGCTGCCGATCGACGCAGCGAGGTCGAGCGCCGTGGAGCCGGCCGGGAGTTCCCGTTCGGAGCCGTCGGGGAGCGAGATCGAGATGTTCGACATGGGAGCCCCAGGATAGGAGCGGGCCGACGGCGGGAGGTCGATCGATTTCGCTTCGGTCAGTACCCGGCGACCGCGACCAACTCTGTACCCGCTGCGGAGAGCGTGCGCGCCGGATCGTCGGCGACGTTGGCCACCTTCGCTTCCACCGTCGGCTCGGTCTCGGCCTTCACGCCGGCGTAGGAGTTGACGTACTCCTGGCCGGTCATCTCGCGGATCTCGAACATGACCTCGTCGATCATCGAACGCCAGGCGAGGTGCTCGGGTCCGCGCGGCGCGTACCGCTCGGGCCGGACCGGACGCCCGATCGTGATGTCGCACGACATGCGCAGTTTGGGCAGCTTGGCATCGGGAGGCTGGATCGAGTCGGTGCCGACGATCCCGACCGGGTAGATCGGGCAGCCGAGCTTCATCGCCAGCCGCGCCGCGCCGGTACGGCCCTTGTGCAGATCTCCGTTGCGGCTCCGGGTTCCCTCGGGGAAGATCCCGAACAACTCACCCCGTCTGAGCACCTCCTCGGCCGCGTCGAGCGCCGCCGCGCTCCGGTCGCCGCCGGACCGATCGATCGGGATCATGCCCATCGCCGGGAAGAGGTACTTGGTCTTCCACGAGTCCATGTACTCGGCTTTGCCGACGAAGGAGATGTTGCGCGACACCGTGAACATCAGGAACATCGAGTCGAGGAAGCTGATGTGGTTCGGGCAGAGGATCGCCGGCCCCTCGACGGGCAGCCGCTCGTACCCGTGCGTGTTGATCGTCCACAGGCGCGACACGATCGGCGCGCCCACCGCGCGCACTCGCTGCTGTGTCGTCCCGGCGCCGGGGTGGCTGCTCATGACGTTGACAGTAGGCCACCGTGTGGCCGCTGGAAACACCCCGACGTGAACTTCACGTGACGGCGAGATCAGACGAGGTCGACGCCGATGAGCGCGGCGGCCTCGATCACGCCCTCGCCGCGGCCGGCGGCGGCGTCGATCGCAGCGACGGCGGCGGGCGTGTCGAGGTCGCGATCGAGGCATCGTCGCACGTCGTCGAGCAAGGCCTCGTTCGGGCGGGCGTGGGCACTCCAGGCCGCAAGGCGCGCTGCGTTGCGCGGCATCAGCTCGTCGTCCCACTCCCACTCGACGCGGTAATGGTGCTCGATGATCGCCAGGCGGATCGCCCGCGCGTCCCACGTCGTGCGCAGCGCGTCGACGAACACGAGGTTGCCGAGGCTCTTGGACATCTTCTCGCCGTCCTTGGCGATCAGCGCGGTGTGCATCCAGTGCTTCACGAACGGCCGGCCGGTGGCGGCCTCTGACTGGGCGCGCTCGCACTCGTGGTGCGGGAAGATCAGGTCGGCGCCACCGCCGTGCAGGTCGATCGTCGTGCCGAGCTCGCGCAGCGCGAGCGCCGAGCACTCGATGTGCCAGCCGGGCCGGCCGGCACCCCACATCGTGTCCCACGACGGCTCGTCGGCGGCCGAGGGATGCCACAGGACGAAGTCGAGCGGCGAGCGCTTGTTCGGATCGTCGACCGCGCCTCCGCGCTCCTTGGCGAGCACGAGCATCTCTTCGGTCGAGTAGTTGCCGAGCGCGCCGAACGACTCGAACCGGGACACGTCGAAGTACACCGAGCCCCCGGACTGGTAGGCGTACCCCCGGTCGAGCACCATCCCGATGAACCCGCGGATGTCGGGGATCGCCGACGATGCGCGCGGGGTCGACGACACCGGCAGGGCGTTGAGCGCTTCCATGTCGCGCTCGAACCGGGCCTCCTCGCCCGCTGCGAGATCGAGGTAGTGGATGCCGAGCTGGCGCGCCTTTTCGAACAGCGGGTCGTCGACGTCGGTCACGTTGCGCACGACCTGGACCGTGTGCCCGATGTCGATCAGCCGCCGCGACAGCACGTCGTAGGCGATGAACGTCGCCGCGTGGCCGAGGTGCGTCGCGTCGTACGGGGTGATACCGCAGGTGTAGATCAGGACGTTCTCGCCCGGCTCGAACGGCACGACCGCACGGCGCGCGGTGTCGTACAGCTCCATCGCTCCCCCCATCACCCGTCGGTAACCACCGGTCGGTCCAGTTTGATTCCCGTCAGCTTGGGCGCCACCCGCGTCTTGTAGCGCACGTTGAGCTGGAGCAGGACGGCGGTGAACGCCTCGATCGCCGTCGCGTTCGACAGCTCGCCGGCGTCGAGCGGGCGGCAGCCGGGGATCCCCCACACGATGTCGCTGACCGCACGGACCGCGTCGGCGTCGTCGCCGCAGATCAACACGTCGGAATCGATCGGAGCGTCGATGTGTCCCAGTTCGGTCGCCGGCAGGTGGTGGAATGCGGCGACCAGCCGGCACTTGGGGACCGCGGCCTGGACATGGGCGGCGACGCTGCCCCGCGGCGGAACCAGCGGCTGGAACTCCTTGTTGACCCGCACGAGCGCGTTGGCCATCGACACGACGATCTTGCCGTCGAGCAGGTCCTCGTTCTCCTGGGCGGTGCTCGCCGCGGAATCCCACGGCGTGGCGATCACGACGAGGTCGCACCCTGCTGCGACGTGGTTGTCGCCGTAGCCGAGCAGGTCGCCGAGGTGCGGCCACTTCGCGACGAGCTGATCGCGCGCCTCCATCGCTCGGTACTTCGACCGCGACCCGATCACCGCCGGATACCCGATGCTGGCGAGCCGCGCCGCGAGCCCGCTGCCGGCCGGGCCGGTCCCTCCCAAGATGCCGATACGCATGCTCGACAGCGTGACACATCGCGGCGGGCGTTCCCCAAGAGGGCTAGCTTCTCCGCGCATGGGTCTCCTCGACGGCAAGAAGATCGTGATCACCGGCGTGCTCACCGATGCCTCCCTGGCGTACGGAGTGGCCAGGATCGCGATCGACGAGGGCGCCGAGGTCGTGCTGACCGGCGCCGGCCGCGGGCTGCGCCTGACCGAGCGCACCGCCCGCAAGCTCGGCGAGGGAATCGACGTGTTCGAGCTCGACGTGACCGTGCCCGAGCACGGCGCGCAGGTGCGCGAGGCGTTGGCTGCCAAGTGGGGCCGGGTCGACGGCGTCCTCCACGCGATCGGGTTCGCTCCCGCCGTCTGCCTCGGCGACGACCTGTTCGCTGCCGAGTGGGACGACGTCGCGGTCGCGCTGCACATCTCGACGTACTCGCTCAAGGTGCTCGCCGATGCGTTCGTGCCGCTGATGTCGGCTGGCGGCTCGTTCGTCGGCCTCGACTTCGACAACCGGCAGGCGTGGCCGGCGTACAACTGGATGGGGGTCGCCAAGTCCGCGCTGCAGAGCCTGTCGCGCTACCTGGCCAAGGAGCTCGGTCCGCAGGGCATCCGCTGCAATCTGGTCGCCGCCGGCCCGATCCGGACGATGGCCGCCAAGTCGATCCCCGGGTTCGCGCTGTTCGAGGACACCTGGGACGGGCGGGCGCCGCTCGGATGGGACGTGGACGACTCGACGCCGGTCGCCCGAGCGTGCGTCGCGCTGCTCTCGGACTGGTTCCCCGCGACCACCGGGGAGATCGTCCACGTCGACGGGGGCTACCACGCCGTCGGGGTCTGAGGAGCCCGGCGGTACGGTCGGCGCATGAACCGCCTCGCCGACGAGACGTCCCCGTACCTCCGCCAGCACCGGGACAACCCGGTCGACTGGTATGCCTGGGGGCCAGCGGCCTTCGCCGCGGCCCGGGAACGCAACGTGCCGATCCTGCTGTCGGTCGGCTACTCGGCGTGCCACTGGTGCCATGTGATGGCCCACGAGTGCTTCGAGGACGACGAGGTCGCCGCCCGGATGAACGCGCTGTTCGTCAACGTCAAGGTCGACCGGGAGGAGCGCCCCGATGTCGATGCGGTGTACATGGACGCCGTGCAGGCGATGACCGGCCGGGGCGGCTGGCCGATGACGGTGTTCATCGATCCGGACGGCCGGCCCTTCTACGGCGGGACGTACTTCCCCAAGCCTGCGTTCCTGCAGCTCATGCACGCGATCGACGACGTCTACCGCAACCGCCCCGACGACATCGCCCAGAACGTCACTGCGCTGGTCGAGGCGATCGGCACGACCGCCCGGATCGCCCCCGCCGACGACCTGCCCGGCGCCGAGCATCTCAACGCAGCGATCGAGCAGCTCGGTCGGGCGTTCGATCCGGAGTGGGGCGGGTTCGGGGAGGCGCCCAAGTTCCCGTCGACGTTCGGCATCGAACTGATGCTGCGGGCGTTCATGGCGACCGGCGCCGACGAGCCGCGCCAGGTGGTGACCACGTCGCTCGACGCGATGGCGTCGGGCGGGATGTACGACCATCTCGGCGGCGGCTTCGCCCGCTATTCGGTCGACCGGCAGTGGCTGGTCCCGCACTTCGAGAAGATGCTCTACGACCAGGCGCTGCTGGTCAGGACGTACCTCCACGCGCACGCCGTGCTCGGCGAACCACAGTGGCGGCAGGTGCTGGAGGAGACGATCGGATACGTCCTGACCACGCTGCGCCACCCCGACGGCGGCTTCTACTCCGCCGAGGACGCCGATTCGCCCGACGAGCACGGCCAAGGCGTCGAGGGCCTGTTCTACACGTGGACCCCCGACGAGGTCCGCGAGGCGCTCGCCGGCACCATCCCTCCCGGCGACGTCGAAGCGCTGCTCCGGTGGTTCGCGATCACCCAGCCGGGGAACTTCGAAGGCCGGTCGATCCCGAACCGGATCTCGGATCGCGGAGCGCTGGCGCGGACGCCCGAGATCGAGGCCGCCCGCCGCGCCCTGTTCGACGCCCGTGCCGACCGCGCTCGCCCGCTGCTCGACGACAAGGTGCTCACCGAGTGGAACGCCCTGTTCCTCGCCGCGCTCGCCGAGGCCGCCGGCGCGTTCGCCAACCGCGAGTGGCTCGACGCGGCGATCGCCAACGGGGAGTTCCTGCTGCGCGAGCTGCGCGCGCCCGACGGCCGCTGGCGCCGGAGCTGGCAGGCCGACGGGGCACCACCGGCCCGCCACGCCGCGCTCGCCGCGGACCACGCAGCGCTGGTCGACGCGTTCACGCGGCTCGCCGAGGCGACGGGCCAGGCGCGTTGGATCGACGCCGCCGTCAACACCGCCGACGCGATGCTCGAGCACTTCGCCGATCCGGTCCACGGCGGCCTGTTCACGACTGCCGACGACGCCGAAGCGCTCGTGGCGCGGCAGAAGGACATCGCCGACAACGCGACCCCGTCGGCCAACTCCCAGGCGGCGATCGCGCTGTACCGCCTGGCCGCCCTGACCGGCGAGCACCGGTTCGAACGCCACGCCGACCGCATCCTCCGGCTGATCGCCGGGCAACTCGACGGTCGCGGTGCGATGTTCGCCAACGCGCTGATCGCCACCGATCTCCGGCGCCGCGGCGCGACGGAGATCGCCATCACCGGCGACCGGCCCGACCTGGTCCGGTTGGCCCAGTCGGTCTGGCGCCCCGACACCGTGCTGGCGTGGGGCGAGCGCTACGACTCGCCGCTGTGGCAGGACCGCCCCGACGGGTTCGCGTACGTGTGCCGGGACTACGCCTGCCAGGCCCCCCAGGACACGGTCGAGGGCCTGAGCGAACTGCTGATCGGGCGGCCGGTCACCAGCGACCGCGATGGATGATGTCGGTCGGTTGCCTGCGGGTCCGAGCGGCGCTCCGGCCCAGGGAAGGACTCGGTTCGGCGGCGGGTCGGCCGAGGGCGATCGCACCGAGGAGTTCGAGGCCGGGCGGGATCCCGAGTTGATGGCGTAGCTCGCGCTCGCCGCGGAACACGCCGAAGAACAGCGCGCCGAGCCCCATGTCCTCCGCGGCGAGGAGGAGGGTCATCACCGCCATCGACGTGTCGACCGTCCAGTACGGGACGGGCCAGGCATCGGTCCCGCCACCCAGTCCGGTCGCCGACTTGTCCGGCTCGCTGTACCGGTCGATGTAGGCCTTGGCGTCGGCGAGCGGGAGCGCGACGATCGGAGCGGTGAGCAGCCGCTTCCAGCGGAACGAGTCGCGGCGCACCGCGGGCAGGGTCGCATCCCAGAACAGCGATGTCCGCTCGCCTTCGAGCACGACCAGGTGCCAGCCCTGCGTCTTGCCGGCGCTCGGCGCTCGTGACGCGAGGTCGACCAGCCGCTCGACGACCTCGGCTTCGATCGGGGTGGGCTCGAACGCCCGGGTCATCCGCCGGTTGCAGACGACCTGGGCGAACTCGGTCATCGCTTCCCGAGCTTGACCAGGTCCTCCGCCATGGTCCACCCGTACACGATCATCGCGCCGCCCTTGGCGACCGGCACCGCCTCGAACATCTCGACGACGTCGGGGTCGAGCCGGTCGGGCTTGGCCGACTCGAAGTCGAGGAACCCGTCTTGGGCTCCGCTGGCCGCGATGAACGTCTTCGGGTCGTACTTGGCATCGACCCCGAAGCGCTTGGCCAGCCGGCGACCCCAGGCCCGCTCCTCGCCGACCGCCCGGGAACCGGGCGACGGCGTCACCTCGTCGAGGTCGCGGAACGCGTCGAGCGCGTCGGGCATGACGAACCGACAGCCGACCACGACGTCCTCGTCGGGGAACGCCATCAACGCCCGGTGGTAGGCCTCGGCCATCAACCCGCGCAGTACCTGGTCACGGCGGGAGCTGCGCCGCACGCTCATCAGCCCGATCAGCACACACGGTGTCCCACCGATCCGCTCGAGCGTCGAGAACGTGAACCCGTGCAGCTTCGACCCGAACCGCGCAGTCGTGACCAGGACCCAGTCCTCCTTGGCCTTCGACAGTTGTCCTGCGCTGAACGCCTCCTCCATCGACGCCAGTTCGTCGAGGTCGGAATCGGTCAACGCCGAAGCATCGCTGGTCACCACGTCAAGAGCCATCCCGCGCAGTTTACAGGAGCACGGCATCGTGGCCGAACGCCATGCGCAGCTCCCCGACCGAGCGATCGAGGTCGACGCGGAACTCGTCGGCCAGCCGGAGCACCTTGCCCTGGCCGATGTCGACCATCACGATCGACTCCCCCGGGTGCTCGCGCAGGATCCGCTTGAGCCGCTGGATCCGCAGCTCGTCGAGGGCGCTCGACGGCAGGCGGAGACGCAGCGGCGTGGCGCGGCCATGGTCGAGCCCCGTCAGCACGGTGATCGCCTGGCCGATCAGGCCGAACCGCGACTCGTCTCGCCGGTCGAGGCGTCCCCTGACCGACACGATCAGGTCGTCTTCGAGCTTGTGGCCCTGCTCGGCGAGCGTGCGGGGGAAGATCGTGACCTCGATCGACGCGTCGAGGTCCTCGAGCACGAACACCGCCATCTGATCGCCTTTGCGGGTGAACTTCCTGCTCAGGCCGGTGACCACGCCGCCGACCAAGACCTGGGCACCGTCCTCCATGCTCTGCAGATCGAGCAGGGAGTGGTCGACCTTGCGCTTGAGGGCCCCCTCGACACCGAACAGCGGATGGTCGGACACGTACAGCCCGAGCATCTCCTTTTCCCGCCGGAGCTGTTCGGTCTTGTCGAACGCCTCGTCGGGGATCGGCTCGCGCTCGTCGAAGCCACCGCCGCCACCGCCACCACCACCACCATCGCCATCGCCATCGCCATCGGCGGCATCGTCGCCGTCGCCCCAGTCCCCGAACAGGCTCATCACGCCACGCTCGCGCTCGCGCCTGCGGCTGACCGTGGTGTCGATGATCACCTCGAACACCTGCAGCAACCCCTTGCGCTGGTGTCCCAGCGAGTCGAACGCTCCGCCGAGGATCAGCGATTCGATCGTGCGCTTGTTGAGCACCGGCTCGGGTACCCGTTCGACGAAGTCGTAGAAGTCGGCGAACGCACCGTTCTCGCTGCGCTCGGCCAGCAACTGCTCGACCAGCCCCTCGCCGACGTTGCGCACCGCCGACAGCCCGAACGTGATCGCGCCGGGGCTGCCGATCGCCAGCGCGACCCCCGGCGGCACCCGCTCGGGCGGGAGCGCGGAGAAGTTCATCTCGGAGCGGTTGACGTCGGGGGGCAGCACCTTGATCCCCATCGACCGGCAGTCGGCCAGGTACACCGCCGCCTTGTCGAGGTTGCTCTTGACGCTGCTGAGCAGACAGGCGAGGTACTCGACCGGGTAGTTGGCCTTCAGGTAGGCGGTCTGGTAGGTGACGAGGCCGTACCCGAACGTGTGGCTCTTGGTGAAGGCATAGTCGGCGAAGCGCTCGATGATGTCGAACAGCTCGGTGCCGAGGTCGGTCCCGTAGCCGGTGCGCTCACACCCGGACACGAACGCGCCCCGCTCCTTGGCCATCAACTCCCGCTTCTTCTTGCCGACCGCCTTGCGCAGGTTGTCCGCCTCGGCGAGCGAGTAGCCGGCGAACTTCTGCGCGACGCGCATCACGCTCTCCTGGTAGATCATCAACCCGAACGTGTCGCCGAGCACCTCCTCGGCGTCCTCGTGGAAGTACTCGACCGGCTTGCGATCGTTCTTGCGGTCGGCGTAGTCGTAGTGCATGTTGACGCTCATCGGCCCGGGCCGGTAGAGCGCGAGCACGGCGGACACGTCCTCGAAGCTGGTCGGCGCCATCGCTTTCAGGAGCTGGCGCATCGGTGGGGATTCGAGCTGGAACACACCGATCGTGTCGCCTCTCGACAGCAACTCGAACGTCGCCGGGTCCTCGAGCGAGATGTCCTCGACCAGGAATTCCGGGTCGCGGGCGGCGCGCACCATCTCGACCGCGTCGGTGATCACGTCGAGGTTGCGCAGGCCGAGGAAGTCCATCTTGAGCAGGCCGAGCGACTCGACACCGTGCATCTCGTACTGCGTCACGATCGGCGCCGCTGCGGGATCCTGGCCCGACTCCGGCTTGCGCTGGATCGGGAGATACTCGGTGACGGGCTCCTTGGTGATCACGACCGCTGCGGCGTGGATGCCGTCGGACCGCTTGAGCCCTTCGAGGCCCTTGGCGACGTCGACCACCTTCTTCACGTCGGGTTCGGCGTCGTACATCGCCCGCAGGTCCGCCGCAGCCTGGAACCCGTCGCGGTACTTGTCGTGCTCCTCGAAGCAGTACTTCAGCGGGGTGTCCCGGCCCATCACGAGCGGCGGCATCGCCTTGGCCACCTTGTCACCGAGGCCGTACGGGTAGCCGAGCACCCGCGCCGCGTCGCGCACTGCGTTGCGCGCCTTGATCGTGCCGAACGTGATGATCTGGGCGACGTGATCACGGCCGTAACGCTCGGCCGCATAGCGGATCATCTCGTCGCGGTAGCGCGAGTCGAAATCCATGTCGATGTCGGGCATCGAGATGCGGCTCGGGTTGAGGAACCGCTCGAACAGCAGGTCGTACCTGATCGGATCGAGATCGGTGATCCACAGGCAGTACGCGACCGCGCAGCCGGCCGCCGAGCCGCGGCCAGGCCCGACACGGATCCCGCTGTCGCGGGCGTGCTTGATCAGATCCCACGTGATCAGGAAGTACGACGCGAACCCCATCTCGCAGATCACGCCGAGCTCGAACTCGACACGCTCGACGACCGCAGCGGGGAGTTCGGCACCCCAGCGCCGTCGGGCGCCTTCCCAGGTCAGGTGGCGGAGATAGCCGGCGTCGTCGGTGAACCCCTCGGGCAGCGGGAAGTCGGGGAGCAACGGCTTGCCGAATTCGATCTCGACATCGGCCCGCTCGGCGATCCACAGGCTGTTGTCGCAGGCCTGGGGGACCTCGCGGAACAGGTACCGCATCTCGGCGGCCGACTTGAGGTAGTGCTCGGTACCCTCGAACTTGAACCGCTTGGGGTCCGAGAGCAGTGCGCCGGTCTGCACGCACAGCAGCGCATCGTGGGATTCGTGGTCCTCGCGGTGCGTGTAGTGGCTGTCGTTGGTCGCCAGCAACGGCGCTCCGAGCCGCTTGGCGATCTCGACCAGCTTGGGGTTCGTCCGCTGCTGGGCGGGCAGGCCGTGGTCCTGCAGCTCGACGAACAGGTTGTCGCGCCCGAAGATGTCCTGCAGGCGGGCTGCCTTGTCGATCGCCCCCTGCTCGTCGCCGTTGAGCAACGACTGCAGGACGTGACCGCCGAGGCAACCGGTGGTCGCGATCAGGCCCTCGGCGTGCCGTTCGAGCAGCTCCCAGTCCATCCGCGGCTTGTAGTAGTACCCCTCGAGGAAGGCCGCGCTGGCGAGCTGGATCAGGTTGTGGTAGCCGGTGTCGTTCTCCGCCAGCAACGTCAGGTGGTAGTAGAGTTTCGTGCCGCCTTCGGTGTCGCCCCCGGAGTCGTCGATGCGGCCACGGCGCGCCGGCCGCTCGCTGCGGTGGTCGTGGGCCATGTAGGCCTCGGTCCCGATGATCGGCTTGATGCCCTGCTTGTTGCACTCCTTGTAGAACTCGAGGGTGCCGTACATGTTGCCGTGGTCGGTGATCCCGATCGCCGGCTGCCCGTCGGCCACGGCCTTGGCCACCACCTCGTCGAGTCGCGCCGCACCGTCGAGCATCGAGTACTCGGTGTGGACGTGGAGGTGGGTGAAGGAGTCGGGCACGTGGATTGGCGGCACAGGAGTTACACGAATGTGTTTCGGGACGATATCAGGCGGGCCGGGCCGCCGATCGCGCTACAGGTAGGTACCGGGGCGATCGCCGGACCGACGGTGGGGCTCGGCGCCCGGGTCGCCGGCTCGCCCGTCCGGCAGCTGGCGTGCCGCCTGCTGCTGGGCGGCGAACTGCTGGGCGACGATGCTCGCCTGGATGCCGTGGAACAAGCCTTCCAGCCAGCCGACCAGCTGTGCCTTGGCGACGCGCAGCTCGGCCCCGCTCGGCACCTCGTCGTGGTCGAACGGCAGCGAGAGCGAGTGCAGCTCCTCTCGGAGATCGGGCGACAGGGCGTCGGAGAGCTCGACGATCGAGCGCTCGTAGACCTCGGCGAGCCGCTCCCTCGACGGCTCGTCGAGCTCCGAGCCGCGGACCTCCTCGAGGAGTTGCTTGACCATCGATCCGATGCGCATCACCTTCGCCGGCTCGGTCACGACATCGCCGGTTGCGCCATCGGGCGCCGGCACCGCAGGCGACTCGATCGTGATCGCGTCGGGGGCGACGACCTCGTGTTCGTCGGTGGACGCGGGACCCGCGGGATCGGACATGGGGCCTTTCTACTGCCAATCGTCGCCGAGCACTCAGACGAGGGCGGCGAGCAGCGGGACGTCGACCTCGGCCGACGTCAACGACCCGTGCCGGCACACGAGCTCGAACGGTCCGGAGTCGGCGACCTCGAAAAAGCTCACCGGCTGGTGCGCGACGAGTGCGACGTCGCCGAGGCGGGCCTGCAGCGGAGGGGCCATCGTCGGCCCGAACCAGTGCTCGTCGAGCATCTGCGCCTTGGTGACCACCCAGGCCAGGTGCCCGAGTTCCTCGTTCGCCGCCTGGGCGAGGGCCTCGACGCAGGCCGGCCGGGTGTGCAGCCAGCGGAAGCGGCCTTCCCCGCTCTGCAGGGTGACATCGGCGAGCAGCTCGGCCGACGGGTGCACGACGCGGTCGCCCACGTCCACCTGCCCGTGGTCGGCGGTCACCAGGAGGGCGGTTCCCGACGGCAGCGTCGCCAGCAGGTCGGCGACCAGCGCGTCGGCAAAACGGAGCTCGGCGTCGTAGTACGGCCCGAACCCTCGCTCGTGGGCGATCTTGTCGATCCCGCCGTAGTAGCAGTACACGAACCGCTGACCGGCCTCGAGCTGGACCCGCGCTTCGACGGCGATCGACGACGGCGAGCGCCAACCGACCGGCGTGCTCCCCCGCAGGTGTGCCTCCGTGAACCCCGACGTCTGGAGCTCGGTCGGGCTGCAGACCGGGACGGTCACACCGAGGAACGGGTCGTACGGCTGGACGTCGGCCGGCGGGTGCGAGCGCCGCACCGACTGGTCACCGCTGCTCCAGCGGAGCACGTTGACCACGTCCCCGCCGAGCACGATCCGGTAGCCGACGATCCCGTGCTCGCCAGGGGTCAGCCCGGTCGTGATCGAGGTCAGCGCGGTCGCGGTCGTCGTCGGCGCGACCGTGGACGCCTTCGAGCCGGTCATCGCCGACAGCGCCGGCATCAGCGACCGGCGGGGCTGGAACTGCTCCCACCCCAGGCCGTCGAGCACGAGCAGCACTGCCCGCTCGGCCTCCGCGACCGGGCTGGGCATCCAGTCGGGGAGCCCGCTCGACCACGGGGCCGGCCCGAGCAGGGCCGGGATGATCCCGCGCACGTTCGCGCCGCCGTACTCGGGAATGATCGGCTCGCCGCCGCCTGCTGAACTCACGCGCCACGAGTCCATCACGACCACGGGTCCGGCCACAAGACGTACCGCGAGATGTCGGCGATACGTGACCCCCGGCGGCGAGTCAATAGTGTGGCGCCGTGCGCATCTCGACCCGTGGCGACTACGCCAGCCGGGCCCTGCTCTCGCTCGCACTGCACGGCGACGAGGACGGGCCGACCTCGGTGCGCGACATCGCCGAGCGGACCGGTCTGCCCCAGCCGTACCTCGAACAGATCCTCCTCGCGCTCAAGGGCGCCGGCCTCGTCAAGTCCAAGCGCGGCGTCGGCGGCGGCTACGTCCTCGCCCGCAAGCCGATCGACATCAAGCTCGCCGACATCGTGTCCGCCGTCGACGGCCCGATCACCCTCGGCGATTTCGGCCAGCCACACCAGGACGGGGCGTGCGACCACGAGGGCCAGTGCGTGCTGCTGTCGATCTGGGATCGGGCCGGGCGGCACATGCGCGCCTACCTCGACGGGTTCACGCTCGCCGGCATCGCCGAGATGGCCCGCGGCGACGCGCCGTGGGAGTGAGGCGGCGCTCACGTCACGCCTCGGCTCGATCGAGCCATGCCTGCAGATCGTCGGGAAGCGGGCTGGTGAACGTGACCCACCCGTCGCCGTCGGGATGGACGAACCCCAGCTCGGCGGCGTGCAGGAACGGCCGTGCCAGGCCGAGGTTCGGCCGGCGCTGACCGTAGACCGGGTCGCCGACCAGCGGATGGTCGATCGACGACAGGTGGACCCTGATCTGATGGGTCCGCCCGGTCTCCAGCCGGCACTCGAGGCGCGACACCTCCGCCGGCGTGCGGTAGCTGCCGACGACCCGATAGTCGGTGCGGGCCGGGCGCCCGTCGGCGACGACGGCCATCCGGAGCGGGTCGCGGCGGCTCCGGCCGACCGGGGCGTCGATGATCCCGTGCGGTGCTTCGGGCACCCCCCACACGACCGCCTCGTACCGCCGGCGCGCGGTGTGGTCGACGAACTGGCCGATCAGGCGCTCGGCCGCCGGCGCCGTGCGGGCGACGACGAGCAGCCCGGAGCTTCCGGCGTCGAGCCGGTGCACGATGCCAGGGCGCATCGGATCGCCGACGCCGGCCAGTTCTGGGTACCGGGCGAGCAGCCCGTTGGCCAGGGTTCCGGCCGGGTTGCCGGCCCCTGGGTGCACGACCAGACCGGGCGGTTTGTCGACGACGATCACCGAGGCGTCCTCGTAGACGACGGCGAACTCGACGGATGGATCCGGCTGCGGGAGCTCGAGGCGCGGGAACGCGGCCGGATCGACCTCCACGGTCTGCCCCGCGACCAAACGGATCTTGCCGGTGGTGGCCGGCGCGCCGTCGACCCGGACGCCCCCGTCGCGAATCGTCGCCGCCGCCCCGGCGCGGCTCAGGTCACCGATCAGCGCGACGACCCGGTCGAGCCGCTCGCCGTCGAGCGCCGCCGGCACGACCTCGACGATCACGGTTCGCATTCCGCTGCCTGCTCGGCGGCCGGCTCCGGCGATCCGCGACGGGCGGCCAGGATCCCGCTGAGGATGAGCGCAGCCGCCCCGACGTTGATCGCGATGTCGGCGACGTTGAAGATCGGGAACCACTGGAAGTCGACGAAGTCGATGACCGAGCCGCGCAACCAGGCGTCGCCTCGGAACGCCCGGTCGATCAGGTTCCCGGCCGCTCCCCCGATCACGCAGCCCATCCCGAACGTGCTCAGCCGGCTCGACCCGGTGCGCAGCGACAGCAGGAGCCACACGATGACCACCGTTGCGACGACGGCGATCACCGGGCCGAATCCGGTCGCCTGGCTGAACGCCATCCCGCTGTTGAACGCCAGGTTGAGCTGGAGCGTCCAGACGACGTGGATCGGATCGCCGTCGGCGAGCGCGTTGAGCGCCCAGTGCTTGCTCAGCTGATCGAGCACGACGACGGCGATCGCGATCAGTACAGGCGCCCGCCAGGCGCGGGCCGCGGTCATCGAGCGCCGAACCCTCGACGGTCAGCGGCCGCTGCCGCTGACCTTCTCCGCGGCGAGCACGGTCGTCTCGGGGATCGCCTCCAACCGCTCGCGCGGGATCGGCAACCCGGACACCTGGCTGTAGCCGTAGGTCCCTGCGGAGATGCGCGCCAGCGCGGCGTCGATGTCCTCGATCGTCTGGCGGGCCTGGCTGGACAGCACGCGGTCGAGGTCGCGCTGGACGACCATCGTGTCGCCCTCACCACCCTCGTCGTCGAACTGGACGTCGCCCATCTCCCCGTCCTCGACCAGGCTGGTCGCCTCGTCCTCCAAGCGCGTCGCCCTGGCCAGCTCGGAGGCGCGGCGGTGCATGAGTTCATCGCGCTGGGCACGGAGGAACTTCACGTCGAAGTCCTTCGTGTACGAGACGCCGTCCTTGGAGGTCCCACGCGGTGCGGGGATCTCGACGCGCAGCGGTACGTCGTTGGACAAGATCGACGGCGTCGGCGTCCCGGACCGCTTGGTCGCGCCGCTCGATCGCCTGGTCGGCGCCTTGCTCGCGGCGGCCTTCCGGGCCGGCTTGGCGGCGGTCTTCTTCGGCGCCGGCTTGCGCGCCGGGCCTGACTTCGCGGCGGCTGCCTTGCGGGCGACGTTCTTCTTCGGCGCGGTCTTCTTCGGCGCCGTCTTCTGGGCCGACGTGGTCTTCTTCGCTGCAGCCATCTGCGTTCCCTCCGGCGGTTGAGCGGCGGACTCTACCGGATGGGCCAGGCGATCGGCCACCATCGGTGTCCGCCGGCGGGCGGCTCACGCCGCGGTCGCGCGGGTGACGGTGATCGCCGGGTCACCCGATGCCGCGCCGGCGCCCGGAACGGCTCGGATCTCGGTGGCCAGCGTCTCGGCGGCGATCAGCGCCCGGTGCGCCTCGACCGCCTCGATCCACGGTGGTGCCGCCTCGATCGACAGGACGATGCGGTCCGAGACGTCGAGCCCTGCGTCGCGCCGAGCCTGCTGGACGAGGCGGACCAGATCGCGCGCCCGCCCCTCGACCTCGAGGTCGTCGGTGACGTCGATGTCGAGGGCGATGACGCCGGCCCCGCCGGCGAGACCGGCGTTCGCCGTGTCGTCGGACGCGACGAGCTGCAGGTGGTACTCCCCCGGCTCGAGCTGCCGGCCGCCGACCGAGACGACGCCGTCGGCCACCCGCCAGTCCCCGGCCTTGTGGTCGCGGATGACCTGCTGGACGTCCTTGCCGAGGCGTGGCCCGAGCTTGGCCGGAACGAGCTGGAGCTGCTCGGTGGCGACCGAGGCGACGTCGTCGGTGAGGCGCACCTCCTTGACGTTGACCTCCTCGGCGATCACGTCGACGAACGGATCGAGCCGGGCGGCGTCGGGTGTCGCCACCGTCAGCGATCGCAGGGGCAACCGGACCCGGCGCTGGTGGGCCTTGCGGACCGACAGCGTCGCCGAGCAGACGTCGCGGACCAGGTCCATCGACGCGACCAGCTCCGCGTCGGCGGGCAGCTCGTCGGGCGTCGGCCAGTCGGCGAGGTGGACGCTGGCGGTCTCGTCGTCGGGGTGCATCCCGCGGTGGATCGCCTCGGACAGCAGCGGCAGCAGCGGTGCGGTCACCCTGACCAGCACCGACAACACGGTGTGCAGCGTGTCGATCGCCTCGTGGTCGCCGGCCCAGAAGCGGTTGCGGCTGCGGCGGACGTACCAGTTGGTCAGCCCGTCGAGGTACTCGCGCACGAGCTGGCAGGCGGCGAACAGGTCGTAATCGTCGAGCGCCTCGGTGGTCGCTGCGACCAGGTCGCGGGTCTTGGCGAGGACGTACCGATCGAGCACGTTGGACGAGTCGGTGCGCCAGGCACCCTCGTACCCGGCGGCGTTGGCGTAGAGCGTGAGGAAGTACCACGAGTTCCACATCGGCAGCAGCACGTGGCGCACCGTCTCGCGGATGCCGGCCTCGGTCACCATCCCGTCGCTGCCCCGCAGGATCGGCGACGACAGCAGGTACCAGCGCATCGCATCGGCGCCGTGGGAGTCGAACATCACGGCCGGGTCGGGATAGTTGTCCAGGCTCTTGGACATCTTCCGCCCGTCGTCGCCGAGCAGGATGCCGTGGCTCACGCACGTCGAGAACGCCGGGCGGTCGAACAACGCCGTGGCGAGGACGTGGAGCGTGTAGAACCACCCTCGGGTCTGCCCGACGTACTCGACGATGAAGTCCCCCGGGTAGTGGTTCTCGAACCAGTCGTGGTTCTCGAACGGATAGTGCACCTGGGCGAACGGCATCGAGCCGGACTCGAACCAGCAGTCGAGCACCTCGGGGACGCGACGCATCATCGACACTCCGGTCGGATCGTCGGGGTTGGGGCGTACCAGGTCGTCGACGAACGGCCGGTGGAGGTCGGTCACCTCGACGCCGAAGTCGGCCTGCAGCTCGGCCAGCGACCCGTAGACGTCGATGCGCGGGTATGCCGGGTCGTCGGAGCGCCACACCGGGATCGGCGACCCCCAGAACCGGTTGCGGCTGATCGACCAGTCGCGGGCGTTCTCCAGCCACTTGCCGAAGCTGCCGTCCTTGATGTGCGCCGGCCGCCACGTGATCTCCTGGTTCAGCTCGACCAGGCGATCGCGGAACTTGGTCACCTCGACGAACCACGACGACATCGCCCGGTACACCAGCGGCTGGGCGCACCGCCAGCAGTGGGGGTAGGAGTGGTCGTAGGTGGCGTGGCGGACGACGGCGCCGCGCTCCTTGAGCGCCCTCGCGACCAGGGCGTTGGCGTCGAACACGTGGGTACCGGCCCAGGGTTCGACCTCGGCGGTGTAGCGACCGTGCTCGTCCATCGGGCAGATCGTCGGGATGCCGGCGGCGTTGGCCGTCACCTGGTCGTCCTCGCCGAACCCGGGGGCGATGTGCACGACGCCGGTACCGTCGTCGACCGAGACGAACTCGGCGCCGAGGACCTGAAAGGCGTGTTCGGTCCCGTGTTGCGCGGCATCGGCGAAGAAGTCGAACATCGGCTCGTAGCGGCGGCCGATCAGGTCGACACCCTGGATCGTGGCGACCCGCTCAGCACCGCCCAGCTCTGCGGCGTAGGAGGCCAGCAGCGCGTCGGCGATCACGTACCGCTCGCCGTCGAGTTCGACGACCGCGTAGTCGATCTCTGGCCCGACGGCGAGCGCCAGGTTGGCCGGCAGGGTCCAGGGCGTCGTCGTCCAGGCGAGGATCCGCTCGCCCGACTCCAGCCGGAACCAGACGGTCAGCGCGGGATCCTGCCGGTCGCGGTAGGCGTCGTCCTGGCGGGTCTCGCTGTTCGACAGGGGCGTCTCGCACCGCCAGCAGTACGCCAGCACCCGGAAGCCTTCGTAGATCAGCCCGCGATCCCACAACGTCTTGAACGCCCACATGACGCTCTCCATGTACGGCAGGTCGAGCGTCTTGTAATCGTTGTCGAAGTCGACCCACCGCGCCTGACGCGTCACGTACTCCCGCCACTCGCCCGTGAAGCGCAGCACGCTGGCCCGGCAGGCGTCGTTGAACCGGTCGATGCCGAACTCGTTGATCTCGGGATGGCCCGAGATCCCGAGCTCCTGCTCGGCCTTGACCTCGGCGGGCAACCCGTGGCAGTCCCACCCGAACCGGCGCTCGACCCGCCGACCGCGCATGGTCTGATAGCGGGGGACGGCGTCTTTGACGAATCCGGTCAGCAGATGGCCGTAGTGCGGGAGCCCGTTGGCGAACGGCGGGCCGTCGTAGAACACGAACTCGTTCGCCCCGTCGGTGCCGGCGGGACGCTGGTCGACCGACGCCTCGAACGTGCCGTGCTTCGCCCACAGCTCGAGCACCTCGTGTTCGAGCTCGGGGAAGTTCGGCTGCTGATCGACTTCGGGGTAGGGCACACGACGATGCTACCGACGACCGGCACCGGCCGACCGGTGGGTTGGCGCCACCTGCGCCGGGTCAGCGGCGATCGTCGAAGGAGAAGCGGATCTCGCCCTCTGGCTCGGGACGGTCGTGCCCGCCGGTGTCGTGTCCGGCGGCGAACGAGGTCGGGGTGGGATCGGGGGACACGGGCTCGGCGCCGTCGTCGATCGCGAACTCACCGACGAACGGTTCGGCCTCGACCACCAGCGCGCCCTCGTCGCCGCCGATCGCGCCGGCATCGTCGGCCTCCGCCGCACCGAGGGGGTCGAACGCAGCCTCGGCCTCATCGTCGGCGACCACGTCCACCTCGTCGTCGTCGTCGTCGGCCGCGGACAGCAGGGGCCGGCGTACCTCGCCGAGCCCGTCGGTGGCCCGCTCGGTCAGCTCGATCATCGCGTCGGCGGCCGCCCGCAGCCGGGCGCGCTCGGCGGCGAGGAACTGCTCGAGATGCGCCACGTCGGACTCGAGGAAGTCGCGGCGCGCCTTGAGCGAGTCGACCTCGCTGGCGACGGCCATCCGTTCGGACTCGCCGAGACGGCGGGCCTCCTCGCGCGCTTCGTCCATCAACCGCGCCGACATCTCGCGCGTCGAATCGAGCGTCGCCGCCGCCTCGTCGGTCGCCGCCTGGATGAGCCGCTGCCGCTCGGCCTGCGCCTCGGCGATCGTGGTGTCGGCGGTGCGCTGCGCGAGGAGCAGCGTGCGGCTGATCGTCTCGGCCTGCTCGGCGGAGGCCGTGGCGACGTCGTCGGAGCTCGCCGCCGCCGCTTGGGTGCTCGCACCGTCGGACAGCTCCTGCAGGCGGGCGACCGCGGCCCGCGCCCGGGCCTCCATCGCCGTCGACTGGTTCTGGGCCAACTCGAGCTGGTCGGCCACCTCGCCGAGGAACCGGCGGACCTCCTCGGGATCGAGCCCACGCTTGGCGGTCTTGAACTCGGCGCTCCGTACGCGCTGCGGATTCAGTTCCATGTCGCTCCTCGGTTCAGTCCTCGTACTCGTCGTATCTGGGCTTGCGCGGCATGATCGGCTTCAGCAGGTAGACGCCGGTGGCGACCTTCTCCATCGAGCCGTCGAGGGCGTAGCAGATGCCGCTGGCGAAATCGATCAGGCGGCGCGCCACGTCACGCTCGCTGCCCTCCAGGTTCATGATCACCGGCTGCCCGTCCTTGAACTTGTCGGCGACCTCCTGGGCCTGATCGAAGCGGCGGGGCCGCACCGTGTGGGGCTCCATCGATCCTCCTTGCACGCTGCGCAGTGGCGGGGAAGGCTCCGGTTGGTTCTGGCTGGGGCGGAGCTGCACCCCCGAATCGTCGGCGCGGCCGTTGGCGCCGTTGGGTGGCCCGCCGCGGCGGGTGGCCGACGACGCGTCGAAATCGCGCGACGGGAAGCTCGGCCGGGCCGACACGGTCCGGACCGTGGGCTCGGGGTCGGGCTCCCAGCCGCGCCCGCTGCGATGGTCGGGCTCGCGCGGCGCCCGCGCCTGGCGCGGCGCGGGCTCCATCTCGTCGATCTCGTCGTAGTCGTCGTAGGCGTCATCGGGACCGAGACCCAGATAGTCCATGGTCCGTTTCCAGAGTGACATGCGTTCCTCCTGCGCGCCGCAATCTATCTCACGCTTCCCCGCCGCACGTGGACGGGCTTCCCGACCGCGACCTCAGCTCCGCGGTGGCCGGGGTCCGAACAGCGCCGTTCCGACCCTGACCTCGGTCGATCCCTCCTCCAGGGCGACCGTCAGGTCGGCGCTCATCCCCATCGAGCACACGTCGAGTCCGAGCTCGTCGACCAGGCGGCGCACGAGCCCGAAGCCCGGCCGGGCAGCCTCCGGGGGACGATCGGTCGGCCCGACGGTCATCAGCCCCTCGACGTCCAACCCGAGGCCCCGGGCGCGTGCGACGAGATCGCCCACCTCGGCCGGGTCGCACCCACCCTTGGCGACCTCCCCGGTCGAGTTGACCTGCACGAGGATGCGCGCACCCGGTGCGCGGCGGGCGACCTCGTCGATGACGCTCGCACGATCGAGGCTCGACCACCGGTCGACGACGGTCGCCAACTGGCGCACCTTGTTGGATTGCAGTCGGCCGATGAAGTGCACGTCGGGCTGGAGCAGGTCGATCGTGGCGCGCTTGGCGAGCAGTTCTTGTGCGTAGTTCTCCCCGATCGCCGTGCACCCGGCGGCGCACGCCGCCTCGATCGCCCGGTCGTCGAAGCCCTTGGTGACGGCGACGATCGACACCGGATGGGTCCACGTCCGCGCGGTGCCGTCGAGCCGGGCGCGCAAGGCACCCAGGCGCTCTCGCACCGTCGAGCCTTCCGTCTCCTCAGCCATCGGGATCACCGTCCTCGCGCCAGACCACGACCGCGTGGCGCTCGGCGTCGCCCCTCCGGTGCGAGAACCACCGCCGATCGCACGCCGTGCACGTCGCGACCGAGTCGAGCACGACCCCGTGGGCGCGCAGCGCCGCAGCCACCGCGGCGGGGACGTCGAGCGCCGGCTCGCCACCGGCCGTCCTCCCGGTGATGGCCTCGGCCGGCGCCCCGACGCCGGCGCGACCGACGCCAGATCGTCCGCGCCGAATGCGTAGCAGCACGGGTGGACGACCGGTCCGAGGACGGCGGCGGCGACGCCGGTCGCGTCGCGCGCCTCCAGCTCATCGAACGCGACGTCGACGATGCCAGCGGCCAGCCCGCGCCAACCGCAGTGGGCGACGACGGCGGCCCCACCACCACCGATCAGCACCAGCGGGGCGCAGTCGGCGGCGCAGACCGCGAGCGGCACGTCGAGACGAGCGGCGGCGATGACGTCGGCCCGCACGGCCCGGGCGGCGGCGATCGCGTCGGCGGAGGGGGCGGGCTCGACCGCGTGGACGGCGATGCCGTGCACCTGCTCGACCATCGCCCAGCACCGCCCGTTCGCCCTGCGCTGCCGGCCGGCCAGGACGGTCGGTTCGACCCGCAGGAGGTGGAAGTCGCCGTCGTCGCGCTCGGTGGCGGCGACGACCACCGGCGCATCGTCGCTGCCGGCGACCGGCCGGCGGAGCAGGGTTCTCATCGAACCGGGTGGCGACCCACCACCGGCCTATTTGAGGAACGAGGGGACGTCGAAGTCGTCGTCGTCGTCGGCCAGCGGGTCGGCTTCGTCCTCGGCGAAGAGCTCGGTGATCCGGGTCGGGGCGGTGCGCGGCCCGTCGAGCCCACCGATCCGCCCGCTGCCGGCCGGTGCACCGTCGATGGCGTCGAACCCGGCGGCGATGACCGTGACCCGGACCTCGTCGCCCATCTCGTCGTCGATCACCGTCCCGAAGATGATGTTGGCGTCCTGGTGGGCGACGCCGTGGATGATCTCAGCGGCGGCGTTCATCTCGAACAAGCCCATCCCCGACGGGCCGGTGATGTTGAGCAGGATCCCCCGCGCGCCGTCGATCGCCGATTCGAGCAGCGGGCTGGAGATCGCCGCCTTGGCCGCGGACACCGCACGCTCGTCGCCGCTCGCCTGGCCGATCCCCATCAGTGCCGAGCCGGCGTTGGAGAGGACCATCTTCACGTCGGCGAAGTCGGTGTTGATCAGGCCCGGCGTGGTGATCAGCCCGGTGATGCCGGACACGCCCTGGAGCAGCACCTCGTCGGCCATCTTGAACGCGTTGAGCACGCTGGTCTTGTCGTTGGCGACGGTCAGCAGGCGATCGTTGGGGATCACGATCAGCGTGTCGACCTTCTCCCGCAGCCGCTGCACCCCGTTGTCGGCCTGCACCGCCCGGCGCCGCCCTTCGAACGAGAACGGCCGGGTGACCACGCCGATCGACAGGGCACCGGCCTCGCGAGCGATCTCGGCGATGACCGGGGCCGCGCCGGTGCCGGTGCCGCCCCCCTCGCCGGCGGTGATGAACACCATGTCGGCGCCCTTCACCATCTCGTCGATCTCCTCGCTGTGCGCCTCGGCGGCCGACCGGCCGACCTCGGGGTCGCTGCCAGCGCCGAGCCCACGCGTCAGGTCGCGGCCGATGTCGAGCTTGACGTCGGCATCGCTCATCAGGAGGGCCTGGGCGTCGGTGTTCACCGCGATGAACTCGACGCCCTTGAGCCCGGCGTCGATCATCCGGTTGACCGCGTTGACACCGCCGCCGCCGACGCCGACGACCTTGATCACCGCGAGATAGTTCTGTGGAGCGCCGACCATCAGCGGGTCCTCCGTGTGCTTCGGTTCATTGGATCTTTCCGTTTCATGCCGGTATGTCCGTCTCCTGCCGGCCGGAACCGGAACAATGCTGATCGCCATCCTGCCAGGTCCGGCGCCTCGGAACGGGGACCTGTCGTGTGTCGGGTCACGGGTGGGGTGGCCGGGTCGGGCCCGCTCACGCCGCCGAGACGTCGATGACCGTGACCGACGGATCGTCGAGGTCTTCGAGCCGCGCCTCCAGGAGCACGAGCTTGTCGATCTGGTCGTTGTCGCCCACCGCCGATCCGAAGCGTACCTCGACCGGCGTGCCGTCGTCGCGCCGGAGCGCGAGCCGCAGGTCGCCGCCGTCGCCGGTGACGGTGATCGAGTCGGTGCGCGAGCGCACCTCCGGGGTCAGCTTGAGCACCAGCGACGCAGCGGATCGGTAGCCGACCGACGCGTACTCCCCGACCCCCAGGTCGAGGGTTCCGGGGCCGGCGATCAGCACGAGGGCGACCGGTTGCCCCTCGAGCACGTCGAGCACCCGGCCATCCCGGTCGAGCACCCGGAAGCGCCCGTCGACGCCGCGCATCGTCGCCAGCGGCGTGCGCTCGCGGATCTCGATCGTGACCCGGTCGGGGAAGTCGGTGCGCACGCGGGCGTCCTCGACCCAGGCGATCTCCTCGATCCGGCGCTCGGCGTCGTCGGTGTCGACGAGCAACACGGGTGTGCCGAGCAGGTCGTCGACCACCTGCTCGAGCGCGACCGGGTCGGTGTAGACGTTGCCGCTGACCGCGACATCCTCGACGGCGAACAGCGAGGAACCGAGCAGCGCGAGGACGGTGAGCACGGCGAGCACCACGCCGACCGCGAGTGCGATCCACTTGATCCGACGCAGCGCGGCGGCGCGACGAACGCCGATCCGCCGCTGCCGGATGCGCGGCTCGATGCCCTGCGACGAGGCTTCCTTCGCGCCGATCGCATCGCCGGTGCCGTCGTCTTCGATGAACACCGTGCCGGATGGCGACCGGTCACCGGCCAACTCGTCGTCGAGGTACACCGGGTCGGGGAGGTCGTCATCGCCACCGATCGTGATCGTCGCCCGCGCCGGAGCGGCGTCGGTTCCGAACGCCCGCGACAGCTCGTCGAGCACGATGTCGTCCGGCATGGGATCGTCGGCAGGGGTCGGTTCATCCATCGCCGCCCTCCTCGAACCCGATCAGGCGGATCTCGCTGCGCAGCTCGTACCCGGTCGCCGCACGCACCCGGCGGGCGACGTCGTCGATCAGCGCCCGGACGTCGTCGGCCGAACCGTCCTCGTCGGCCTGGATGAAGTTGGCGTGCTTCTCCGATACCTCTGCCGTGCCGATCCGGTACCCGCGCAGTCCGAGGCCGTCGATCAACCGCCCCGCGGCGACCTCGCCGGGAACCGGGTTGACGAACACCGAGCCGGCATTCTGGCCTCCCGGCTGGTTGGCGCGGCGCCACCCGACGATCGCTGCGATCTCCCGCTCGGACTCGACCCGGTCGCCGGGTGCGAGCTGCAGGCGGGCTGCGAGCACGAGCTGGTGCTGGTCGAGGTCGGAGCCGCGGAACCGCAGCCCGAGCGCTGCGGCCGGTACGTCGGACACGACCGGTTCGCCGGGCGCGGCACCGAGGTCGGCGACGGTGACGTCGACCAACGATGCGGCCATGTCCGAGCCGTGACCGCCTGCGTTCATCCGCACCGCGCCGCCGATCGAGCCCGGCACGCCGACCGCCCATTCGAACCCGGTCAGCCCGGCCGCTGCGGTCCGGCGGGCGAGCACGGGGAGCAGGACGCCGCTCCCCGCCGCTACCCGCGCCGCTTCGACGTCGAGCTCGAACCACCCGGTGATGTCGGCGGCGCTGATCGCGATCCCGCGAAACCCGGCGTCGGCGATGAGCAGGTTCGAGCCGCGCCCGACGACCAACAGCGGCAGCCCCGACGCATGCCGGGCGGCGACCACCGCGGCGAGATCGGCGGTCGAGCGAAGACGGACGAACAGGTCGGCCTGCCCGCCGACCCGGTAGGTCGTCATCGGGCCGAGCGGGACGTCGCGCTCGGCCAGGTCGCCGAGGCGGTCCGCGGCCGCGGCCAGGGCCGTCTCGTGGTCCACCTCAGTTCGACCGGCGAACATCGAGCACCTCGGTCGGGAACGACGCGATGTCCCCGCATCCCATCGAGACGACCACGTCGCCGTCGTGCGCTTCGCGGGCGACGAAGGAGACGAGGTCCTCGCGCCGCGGCAGCCACACGACGCGCTGGTCGGGATGCGCCGTGGTCACCGCGTTGACGATCAGCTTGCCGGTCACACCGGGGATCGGCGTCGTCCCCGACGCGTAGACGTCGGTCAGCACCACCATGTCGGCATCGACGAACGCGTGCTCGTAGGCCTGCCACATCTCGGCGATGCGGTTGAAGCGGTTCGGCTGGAAGACGGCGATCACCCGCCGCCACCCGTCACCGCTCCCGCGGGCCGCGGCGAGCACGGCGGCGATCTCGGTCGGCAGGTGGGCGTAGTCGTCGACGAACGTCGCCCCGCCGTCGACGCCGGTGACGTCGAAGCGACGGGCGACGCCGCCGAACTTGGCGAGCGCGGCGACGATGTCGGGCATCGCGACACCGATCTCCAGGGCCATCGCCGCCGCCGCAGTCGCGTTGACGACGTTGTGCACGCCGCGCAGCGGGAGCTCGACCCGGCCCAGGGTGGTGAACCCACTCGGCCCTCGCCGTTGGAGCGAGAAGCTGAACGCACCGTCGGCCGGCACGACGTCGGTCGCCCGGACGTCGGCCGAGTCGATCAGGCCGTACAGGATCGCTCCGTGACGGCGCCCGAGGTCGGCGGCGATCGGGTCGTCGGCGCAGACCACCTTCGGGCCGGGCACCTGCCCCAGGTAGCGGTCGAACCCGGCGATCACCCGATCGAACGTGCCGTAGTGATCGAGATGGTCGACGTCGACGTTGGTGAGGATCGTGCCGTGCAGCGGCAGCTCGAGATGGGTGCCGTCGCTCTCGTCGGCCTCGACGACCAGCCACTCGCCACCCGACCAGTTCGCCCCGGTGCCGACGTCGGCGACGTCGCCACCGACGATGAAGCTCGGGCGCAGCCCGGCCTCGGCGAGGATCAGCATCAGCATCGACGATGTGGTCGTCTTGCCGTGGGTCCCGGCGACGGCCAGCGACTTCGCCCGGGCACAGATCGAGGCGAGCATGCCGGCGCGCGAGAGCACGGTCACGCCGGTGCGACGCGCCTCGTCCAGCTCGATGTTGTGTGCCGGGATCGCGGTCGACGAGGTGACCGCGTCGACGCCGTGGACCAGGGATCGGTCGTGGCCGACGTGGACGTCCACGTTGGCCGCCCGTACCCGCTCGAGGACCGGTTGGTCGCGCAGGTCGCTGCCCGACACGGCATGGCGCATCTCGGCCAAGGCGATCGCCACCGCGCTCATCCCCGGACCGCCGACGCCGACCACGTGGAGCCGGTGGGGAATCGACAGGTCGAGCGGTGCCCGGGGCACGGTCGTCGCAGTGGAGGTCACGATGGTGGAGAGGCTATTGCGACGCGCTCGATCAGCGCGGGCAAGGCGCCGGATCGGTTGAAGACCGCCCGCTGCGATGCCGCCGCGCGCAGCGCCGCCCGGGCGGTCCCGTCGTGGCGAAGCCGCTCGATCTCCGCGCCCAGGCGGTCGAGGTCGTCCTCGGCGAGGAGCACCGCCCCGCCGACGTCGGACAGCCACCGCACGTTGCCGGTCTGGTGATCCTCCGCAGCCCCCGCCCACGGGACGAGGATTGCCGGGATCCCGGTGACCGCGATCTCGTGCACGGTGCTCGCACCGCCGCGGCCGACGAGCAGGTCGGCCGCGGCGTAGAGCGCCGGCATGTCGGGTTCGTAGCCGACGACCTGGTGGATGACGCCGTCCGCATCGGGGACGACTCGCTCGACCCGGTCGACGAACCGCTCCCCGGCGACCTGCCGCACCGCCAGCCCGGGGTCGTCGCGATGGTCCCGGAGATACGCGGCGAGCGCCTCGTTGAGCACCCCGGAGCCGAGCGAACCACCCATCGTTGCGACGACGAACCGATCGTCTGGCAGGTCGAGCCGGGCTCGTGCGGCCGCCCGATCCTCGTCGCGGTCGACGGCGAGGATCGCCTGGCGCACCGGTGCGCCGGTGACGGTGGCGCGCGGGCAGCTCGGTGTCCTCGAACGCGACCGCGCAGGCGGCAGCCGATCGGGCCGAGAGTCGGCTCGCCCGGCCGGGCCGGCGGTCGAACGAGACGACGACGACCGGCACCTTCAGGCGTCGCGCGGCGAACACCGCCGGCATGCTGGCGTAGCCGCCGACCGACACGACCACCGCCGGGCGCAGTTCGCGCGAGCAGCGCGAGCGCGGCGCGGGTGCTGCGCCACATCTTCGGCACGAAGGCCAGGTTGCGCTTCGACAGCCGCCGCTGGAAGCCGACGACGTCGAGAAAGGTGCCGGCGAACGGCGTCTCGGGCAGCAGCTCGGTTTCGATGCCCCGCAACGCGCCGACGTAGTGGATCTCGCCCGGCTCGTGGCCCGCGGCGACCAGCGCCTCGGCGATCGCCAGCGCGGGAAGGACGTGGCCGGCGGTCCCGCCACCGGTCACCACGGCGAACGTCACGTGCGCACGCTGCGTCGCGCCACGCTGAGCAGCAGCCCTGCCGCGACCATGCTGACGAACAGCGAGCTGCCACCGGCGGAGAAGAACGGCAGGGTCAGCCCGGTCACCGGCATCAGCCCGGTCACCCCGCCGAGGTTGACGATCGCCTGCACGCCGAACCACGCCGAGATCCCGCCGGCGAGCAGCATCCCGAACCGATCGGGGGCGGCGAGGGCGGCCTGCACGCCGAACCAGACCAGCATGATGAAGCCGCCGATCACCGCGGCCGTGCCGATCATGCCCAGTTCGTCGGCGATGATCGCGAAGATGAAGTCGCTGTGGGCGTACGGCAGGTAACCGAGCTTGCCGCGGCTACCGCCGATCCCCGATCCCGTCAGGCCACCGTTGGCCATGCTGAGGTAGCCCTGGTACGTCTGATAGGCGAGGTGGTCCTTCTCCTCGGTGACGTTCCAGAAGGCGGTGAAGCGATCGAGCCGGCGTGGGCTCGACACGACGAACAGCAGCCCGGCGCCGGCGGCGATCCCCGACATCGCCGCCAGTGGCGCGATCGGGACCCCGGCGATCCAGCCGACGGCGAGCACGATCGCGCCGAGCACGATCGCCGAACCGAGGTCGCCCTGCACGAGCGACAGGCCGGCCGCGACGCAGGCGAGCACCGCGAGGGGGTACAGCGTGCGCCGGCGGTCGCCGAGGTCGGCACCGCTGCGGACCAGCAGGTCGGCGGCGGCGATCACGACCGCCAGCTTGAGGAACTCCGAGGGTTGGACGCTGACGCCGCCGACGAAGATCCACGACCGGGCACCGTTGACCGTGCCGCCGATGCCGGGAGCGAAGGGACCGGCCATCGCCAGCACGGCGAGCAACCCGATCGGGATCACCAGGCGCTGCCAGCGGCGGTACGGGACCCGGGCAGCGATCACGAGGGCGACCGATCCGACGACGGCCCACATCGCCTGACGACCGAACACCCGGTAGGGCGAGTTCCCGAGGTTGGCCTGGGTGACCGCCGACGCCGACAGCACCATGACCAGGCCGAGCATCACGAACACGGCGACGACGGCGGCGATCACGTAGTAGGTACCGGTCGGCGGCCCGAGTACTTCGCGCTCGGCGGGCTCGGTCGGACGACCCCGCCGGACCGAGGGCAGGTGCGGGACCCGCGGACGGGCGCGGGTCGCCGGGCGGGCGGGGGCGGCCTCGCCCCGCAGTCGCTCGATCGTGGCTCGGCGACGGTCGCCGACGGTGACGGTCGATGTCATGACGGGTCTCCCGGGGTCCTGGCGGCGCGCTCGGTGGTCGCGCCGGTGGTGATACTGGTCGTGGGCGTCGAGCACCAAGCGCCGGAACTCGTCGCCGCGGGCCTCGAAGTTGGTGTACTGGTCGAGGCTGGCGCACCCCGGCGACAGCAGTACGGTGTCGCCCGGCTCGGCGATGCGCTGCGCGATCGGCACGGCATCGCGCAGGTGCTCGACGACCTCGACGCGCGTGTGTGGCCGGAACAGTTCGGCGACCGCATCGCGTGTCGCGCCGATCGCGACCACCGCCCGGACGCGATCGGCGTCGACCGCCATCGGGGCGAGGTCGACGCGCTTGTCGTAGCCACCGGCGATCAGGACGAGCCGGTCGAACGCCCTGACTGCGGCGGCCGCGGCGTGCGGCGTCGTCGCCTTGGAGTCGTTGTACCAGGCGACGCCACCCCACGCCCCGATCGCCTCGAGGCGATGAGGTGGCCCGACGAACGACGAGAGCGCGGCACCGATCGCGGAGTTGTCGGCGAGCCCGGTCTCGAGCACGAGGGCGGACGCGGCGAGCGCGTTGGTGACGTCGTGGGGAAGGCTGCGACGCATGTCGGCCCGCCGGGCGATCGGGCCGGCGGGGCCGGTCAGCACCTCGCCGTCGAGGCGGTAGTCGGCGGCCGGGCGATCGAGGCCGAAGGTCACCGGCCGCCCGGGTCCCGCTCCGAGCCGGCGCATCACGACCTCGTCGTCGACGAACCCGATCGCCACGTCGGTCGGCCGCTGGTTGACGAAGACCCGCGCCTTGGCCGCTTCGTAGGTGTCGATCGATCGATGCCAGTCGAGGTGATCGGGGGCGAAGTTGAGCCAGGCCGCCGCCTCGGCGCGGAACGTCGGCGTCCACGCCAGCCGGAAGCTCGTGCACTCGACGACGAACGCGTCGAGGTCCATGCCGATCGCGGTGACCAGCGGAGTGTCGGTGTTGCCGGCGGCGACCGACCGCACGCCGGCCGCGCGCAGCATCTCGACGGCGAGCAGGGTCGTGGTCGTCTTGCCGTCGGTCCCGGTCACCGCCAGCATCGGCCGCGGGCCGGCTGCGCGCTGCTGCTCCCACGAGTACGCCAACTCGATCTCGGAGAGGATCGGTACCCCGTGCGCGGCGGCGAGGCGGATCGCCCGGTGGGTCTCGGGCACGCCGGGTGACGGGCTGACGAACGCCGCTGACCGCACCAGCCGCTCGAGGTCGGCGTCGCTCGGGGCGATGACGAGATCGACACCCAGCCCGGCGGCGGCGCGCTCCCGGTCGGGGTTGGTCGCGTCGTCGGCGACCACGACCTCGACGCCGCGCGCCGCAGGGCGCGCGACGACCGCCTCGCCGGCGACCGCCAGCCCGTACACCAGCGCGTGGCTCATCAGGCGACCTCGCCCGTGAAGTCGGCGATGAAGATGCCGAGCGCGGCGGCGACGCAGATCGCGGCGATCAGCCAGAAGCGGATGATCACGGTGGTCTCCGGCCAGCCGACCAGCTCGAAGTGGTGGTGGATCGGCGACATGCGGAACAGCCGTCGCGTCCGCCCAGAGGCCTTGAACACGCCCATCTGGATCGCCACCGAGCCCGCCTCGACGACGTTGATCCCGCAGATCAGGATGATCAGCAGGCTCGTGTTGGTCGTGAGCGCGAGGAATGCCAGCGCGGCACCGATCGCCAGCGACCCGACGTCGCCCATGAAGATCCGTGCCGGCGCCGCGTTCCACCACAGGAACCCGAGGCAGCCACCGGCGAACGCCGCAGCGAACACCCCCATGTCGAGCGGGTTGACGACGGCGCCGTAGACCTCCGGGTTGCGGAACGCCCAGTAGCAGATCGTCGTGAATGCGCCGAAGCCCATCAGCGCCGAACCGGACAGCGAGTCCGTCGAGGCCGTCGGTCACGTTGACCGCGTTGGTCGTCGCCCAGACGATCGCCCCGGCGTACAGGATCCAGATCACCGTCGGCACCTCGAAGCCGAGCTCGGGCCGGGTGATCGACATGGTCTCGGAGATCCCGGTGGCGACGACCAGCCACCAGGCGATCCCGAAGCTGGCGATCAGCGTGATGTAGTTCTTCTGCTTCCAGAAGATCCCCCGGTTGTGGCGCTTGCGGATCTTGATGAAGTCGTCGAGGAACCCCATCAGGGCCATGAACAGCACGCCGACCCACACGATCATCGTCTGGTCGGAGAAGACCAGCCCGGGGCGGGCGTGCGCGGTCAGCCAGCCGACGAGCGCAGCGCCAACGATCGCCAGGCCACCCATCGTCGGCGTGCCCTGCTTCACCATGTGGTGCTCGGGGCCGTGATCCTCCTTGCCGAGGATCGGCTGGCCCTGTCCGCGCGTCCGGAAGAAGACGATCAGGTACCGGGTGCCGAACAACGACACGAGCATCGCCACCGTTCCGGCAATCATGATCGCGATCACGGCGTCTCCTCCAGTAGTTCCAGCGCGACCGCGCGGTCGTCGAACTCGACGACCCGGTCACCGAGGTCCTGCGTCGTCTCGTGACCCTTGCCGGCGACGACCACGATGTCGCCGGGTCCGGCAGCGCGCAGCGCGGTCGCGATCGCGGCGCGACGGTCCGGGTTCGACGAGACCCGAGAACGGTAGCCGTTGTCGACGCCGCGCAGGATCTCGTCGATGATCGCGCCCGGATCCTCGGCGCGCGGGTTGTCCGACGTGACGACGACCCGGTCGGCCAGCCGCGCCGCGACCGCGCCCATCTCGGGTCGCTTCACCGAATCGCGCTCGCCTCCGCAACCGAACACGACGTTCACCGCACCGCCAGGTTCCACCACCTGCCGCGCCGACGTGAGCAGCTCGGCGAGCCCATCGGGCGTGTGCGCGTAGTCGACGACGACGGAGAACGGGCGCTCCTCGGTCGGCTCGGCGACCAGTTCGAAGCGACCGGGAATCGGTCGCGCCCGGCGCAGGCCGGCGGCGATCTCGGCGGCTGGCACGCCGAGCGCGTCAGCGGTCGTCAGCGCGGCGAGCGAGTTGACCACGTTGAACTCGCCACCGATCGGGACGTCGAATCGTGTGCCCTGCCGGTAGAACCGATGCCCGTCGACGCGGAGCTCGACGTCGTCGATCTGATCGGTCGAGAAGGGAACGACCCGGAACGTCGACCGGTCGGCCTGGGTCGAGTCGGCGAGCAGCCGCCCGTACGGATCGTCGACGTTGACGATGCCGAGTGGGGAGAACGTCGGCGAGAACAGCGACGCCTTGGCTCGGAAGTACTCCTCGGGTGACCCGTGCAGGTCGAGGTGATCGCGGCCGAGGTTGGTGAACACGACCGCGTCGAAGCGTGTCCCGTCGACCCGGTGGAGGGCGAGCGCGTGGGAGGACACCTCGAGCACGACCGCCTCACGTCCCTGGTCGACGAACCCGGCGAGCATCGACTGGAGCTCGGGCGCTTCGGGCGTCGTGCGGGGTCCGCTCAGGGTGCCGACGACGGCGCACGACCATCCGTGTTCCTCGAACACGGCGCCGAGGAGGTGGGCGGTCGTCGTCTTGCCGTTCGTGCCGGTGATCCCGACGGTGACGAGCCGCTCGCTCGGGTGTCCGTACACCGACGCGGCGATCGGCCCGAGCCAGCGCCGCGTGTCGTCGACGACGAGCTGCGGGGTCGAGCCGACCGCCACCGCCGGCAGCTCGTGGTCGACCAGCAGCGCCGCCGCGCCTGCGGCGACAGCGCTCGCCGCGAAGCCGTGGCCGTCGAAACGGTCGCCGCGCAGGCAGGCGAACACGCTGCCGGGCTGGACCGCGCGCGAGTCGTGGGTCACCGCCTCGACGATCAGCCCTGCGCGATCGCCGCTCGGGTCGCCCAACCGGAGCGTGCCACCGAGCCGTTCGACCTCGTCGACCAGCGCGCCGAGCGATGCCCCTCGCCCGCCGCGGGCATCACTCGGCACATCCACCCGTTCCGGCCGGCGGCTGGATGCCGAGCTCGTGGATCAGGGTCGGTGCCAGCTCGGCGAAGACCGGCGCCGCAGCGGTGCCGCCGAATCGGTCGCCGGTGCCGGCCGGGGGCTCGTCGACCGAGATCTGCACCGTGACCTCGGGCCGCTCGGCCGGGAAGAACCCGACGAAGCTGGAGTAGTAGACGCGGTTGCCGTCGTCGTCGAAGTACGTGCCATTGGCGTTGGCCTTGAACGCCGTCCCGGTCTTGCCGGCGATCGACATCCCATCGACGACGGCCCGGCTGGCCGTGCCCTCGCACACCACCCGCTGCATCATCGCGGTGGTCTGGGCGGCGGCCTCGGGCGACACGACGCGCCTGCGGTCGGCAGCGGGCATCTCGGTCATCACCCCGTCGGGGCCGACCGTCGCCTTGACCAGCGTGGGCGCCACGTAGGTACCGCCGTTGGCGATCGTGTTGACCGCGGCGACGAGCTGCAGCGACGTGCTCCCCATGCCCTGGCCGTAGGCGACCGTGACCCGCTCGGTGCCCCACAGCTCATCGGCATCCTTGAGCAGTCCCGGCGACTCGCCAGGGAAGTCGAGCGCGGTCTTCTCGCCGAGCCCGAACGCCCGCATGTAGTCGTAGTGGACGAAACGACCCATCTTCTGCTGCACCATGATCGTGCCGATGTTCGACGACTCGGTCAGGATGTCCGACACGGTCATCCACTCGTCGGGGTGCTGGTGGGAGTCCTTGAGCAGATCGTCGTAGTACTGCTTGCGCCACGGCACCTCGAACCCGGTGTCGGGGGTGACGACGCCCTCGTTCAGGGCGGCGGCGACCGTGATCACCTTGGCCACCGAGCCCGGCTCGTAGGCGTCGACGGCGGCGAAGTTCCCCGAGCTGATCGCGTAGTCACCGGTCTGGTCGTCCCGCCGGACCGAGGCGATGGCGAGCATCTCGCCGGTGTCGGTGTCCATGACGACCGCGGTCGCCCCGCGGGCGCCGATCGAGGCAACCTGCTCGAGCAGGACCTGCTCGGTCGAGAACTGGATCGAGCGGTCGATCGTCAGCACGAGGTCGTCACCGGGAACCGGGGCGGCGGTGATCGTCTCGGCGCCGGGGATCGTGCGCCCACCGGGGGCGATTTCCCTGGTCATGTTGCCGTCGGCGCCGGTCAGCACGTCGTCGTACTGCAGCTCGAGCCCCGAGATGCCCGTGCCGTCGATGTTGGTCAGCCCGATCACGCTGCGCCCGGTCTCGCCGCCCGGCATCTCGCGGCGGTCCTCGCGGTCGACGTTGACCCCGGGCAGCCCCAACCCTTCGATCTGCTCGCCCACCCTGCGATCGACCTGGCGGGCGACGTAGACGAAGCCCCGCTCTCGAGAGGCGGTTTCCGCGAGGAGCTCGGACACCTTGCTGTCGGTCAGGCCGAGCAGATCGTCGAGCAACTGGATCGTGGCCGGGCCGTTCTCGATCAGCTTCGGGTTGATCGAGATCGTCGCCGCCGGCACCGACATCGCCAGCTCGTCGCCGTGACGATCGAACACCGTGCCGCGCTGGGCCGGGATGTCGTAGGACCTCGTCCACTGCTCGGCGCCGGCCGAGCGCAGCGTGTCGGCCTCGGTGGTCTGGAGGTACGCAACCCGGGCGATGATGCCGAGGAGCATGAGCGAGACGGCGACGAGGATGCCGAGCAGCCGGCGCCGCGGCGATCCCGTCCGTTGCCGTTTGGCGCGGGCGGCGGGCGGCGGGGCGGCGACCCGGCGCGGCCGGTGCTTCGAGCGCGGCGCCGGGGGCGCGCCGCGCTCGATCGCGCCGCGCTCGATCGCGCCGCGCTGGATCGGGCCGGCCGGTTCGGTTGGGTGCGCCGGGACGGCGCCCGACCGTGCGCGCGACCGTGCGCGCGACCGTGGGCACGGCCGCCGGGCCGACCGTGGGTCCGGTCGAACGTGCGGCTCACGGCTGCCCCGCCGAGACCGACTTGACGTCGCGGAACTGGTCGAGGGGCTCGCTGTGCACGACGATCTGGGCGACGTCGTCCTCGACGAAGCCGGCCGCCGCGAGCTGGCGGGCGAGCAGCAGCGCGTCGACCTCGACGAACTCGCTCGCATCGCCGCGGACCATCCCGAGGGCGCCGGCCGCATCGGCGAGGCGGACCGGGGAGCGCAGCGCCGCACGGTCGTTGCGCAGCTCGTCGAAGCGCTCGCGCTCGACGTTGACCTCGCGCTCGAGCCGGTCGATGCGCAGCTGCCGCTCGGCGAGCTGGGTGTGGAAGACCGCCGCGCCGAACATGCCGAGCAGCACGACGGTGAACGCCAGCCCGGTGATCACGGCCGGCCAGCGCCGGCGGCGCGGCAGCAGCGAGAGCTTCGCCGGCCCCGGCCGGCCACCCGACCGTCGCGCGATCGACCTCGTGCTGGATCGCAACCGCCATCAGGAGGCACCCTTCTCGTCGTCGGTCTCGTCGTCGGACACCGGCGTCCCGTCGCGCTTGTGCACCGGGTCGATCTTCTCCACCGCTCGCAGGCGGGCACTGCCGGCCCGCCGGTTGCCCGCCCGCTCGGTCGGCCCCGGGCGTTTCGGCACCCGCCGTACGATCCGCACGGTCTGGACCGCCCCGCAGACGCACGGCAGATCGGCGGGGCACTCGCAGGCACCTGCGGCCGCAGCGAATCGTTCCTTGACGATCCGGTCCTCACCGGAGTGATAGGACAGCACGGCGATGCGCCCCCCGGTCACGGTCGCCGCCACGGCCTGGTCGAGCGCTGCCGGCAGCGCGCCCAGCTCGTCGTTGACCTCGATCCGGATCGCCTGGAACGTTCGTCTGGCCGGGTGCCCACCCGTCCGTCGTGCGGCGGCGGGGATCGCCTCGGTGACGATCATGGCCAGCTCGGAGGTGGACTGAATCGGCCGGGAGCGACAGATCGCCCTCGCGATCCGGAAGGCGAACCGCTCGTCGCCGAACCGCCGGATGACGCGGGCGAGCTCGTCTTCGGCGTACCCGTTGACCACGTCGGAGGCCGACCACTGCTGCCCGACGTCCATCCGCATGTCGAGCGGGCCGTCGTTGCGGTACGAGAACCCGCGCTCGCCCCGGTCGAGCTGCGGCGACGACACCCCGAGGTCGAACAGCGCCCCGCTGATCCGTTCGACGCCGTGGTCGGCGAGCGCGTCGCCGAACCGGTCGAATCGGCGGCGGCTGACGCGCAGCCGGCTGCCGTAGGTGGCCAGGCGGCGCGTCGCCGCGGCGAGCGCGTCGACGTCCTGATCGATCCCCAAGACGTCGATGTCGGCGCGCGAGTCGAGCAGCGCGGCGGCGTGGCCACCGCCGCCGAGCGTCGCATCGACCACGGTCCCGGCCGGCACGACACCGAACAGCTCGGTGATCTCGTCGACCATCACCGGCCGGTGCGCGAACCCGGCGGCGTCGCTCATCGCCGCCCGCTCGCGATCTCGCGCTGGCCGGCGGCCTCGCTCGCCCGGTAGGCGGTCGGCTCCCAGATCTCGATCTGGTCGAGCGATCCGAGGACCATCACCGGCGCCTGCGGCTCGATGCCGGCGTGCTCTCGGAGTCGGGCGTCGAGCGTGATGCGACCCTGCTTGTCGATCGTCGCCTCGACCGCGGACGAGGCGAACGCACGCTGGCGGTCGCGGCTCGCCTCGCCCCGCTTGACCTGCTCGATCAGCTCGCGGGCCTGCTCGGCGAACGCCGCCTCGTCGCGCAGGCTGACGCAGCCGTCGTCACCGAAGAACAGGTAGCAGCGCTCGCCGAGGTCGCCACGAAACGACGATGGCAGCGCCACCCGTCCTCGCTCGTCGAGCTGTCGCTCGTAGACCCCGACAAACACGCGCCGCGTCCCCTTGCCCTTGCTGTCCGTGCCTCTCGCGCCGTCCTGCCGTGCCGGGAACGCGAGAGGGACCCCCAGCGCGCCCCATCATGCCCCCATTTCCCCCCACAGTCAACCATTTACCCCCCATTACCCCCATTCGGTGGTGAGGAGCGCGGGGAGGGCGGGGGGCACGAGGTCACCGACGGCGGAGGGAACGGTGCCGACGGGGGCGAGGTCGGCCGGCCGGGGGCGGTCGCCGGGCGCGAGCAGCGCGAGCAGGTCGGCGTGGTCGTGGCGCGCGTACCAGCAGCACTGGAGCCGGGCCCAGGCCCGCGTACGGCGCTGGCTCATCCCGACCAACTTCTGTCCGCCGACCAGGACCTCCCCCGGTCCCACCCCGTCGAAGCAGACCAGGCGCGACCACGGCGACGAGCGCAGCGCGCCGCGGTGGACATCGAGGTCGCCGACGCCGAACCCGGCCAACGCCAGCGCGAGCCGATCCCCGAGCCAGGCCATCGGGGCGTGGACGTCGTCGGCCCACCCGGGGGCGTCGCGGGGAACGACGACGTCGATCCACGTCACCTCGCCGGGGACGAGCAGCACCGCTCCCCCACCGCTGCGTCGCCGTACGACCTCGACCCCCGCAGCTCGGCAGGCGGCGTGGTCGACGACGTCGACGGATTGCGTCGAGCCGAGCACGAGCGCCGGCTCGGTGATGCGATGCCACCAGATCGCCGGGCACGCCGGCTCGGGCACGGGACGGGCGTGGAAGTCGCCCGCCGTCGACTCGGCGACGAGCAGCTCGAAGCGGCCGGCCACGACGTCAGGAGGCGAGCGGCAGGTACGGGCGCCAGGTGTCGGGGATCCCGGCGACCGACACCACGACCCAGGCGGTCGCGTGCGGCACCCGGCACGGGCGGGCCAGGCGCATCCCGGCTTCGTCGGGCGTGCGGTCGCGCTTGGTCATGTTGCAGCGCCGACAGGCGGCGGCGACGTTCTCCCACGTGTGCGGACCGCCCCGCGAGCGGGGCAGGACGTGGTCGATCGAGTCGGCCCGGTCGCCGCAGTACTGGCACCGGTGGTCGTCGCGGGCGAAGATCGCCCGGCGCGACATCGCCGCCCGGCGCACGTAGGGCACCCGGACCATGTACTTGAGGCGGATCACCGACGGGCTCGGCACGACGACCGACTCCGAGCGCATGACGTGACCGTCGTCTTCGAGCACATCGGCCTTCTCGGCCAGCACGAGACACGTGGCGCGCTGCGCGGACACGACGCTGAGCGGCTCGAACGAGGCGTTGAGGACGAGAGCGCTCCGCATGGCCGCCGACCTTACCGAGCGCCCCGCCGCGCCGCCCGGCCGGTTCGCGCGGGGCGCGCGGGAACGGCGCTCAACGTCGTCCGCGCTCCCAGTCCCTGCACCATCGCAGATAGTTCACCACATCATCGGGGTCGGGTCGGTGCGCGACGTCGCCGTACTGGGTGACCAACCGAAACCGGAGGTACTCCCCTGACGGCACCGGCAGAAACGGCCACCGCCGCCACCAGCCGCGCGCCACGGTCCGCCGGGCCTGCCGCACAGCGGTCGGCCACAGCCGGGGACGGGTCCCAACCGCCACGACGATCGACCAACTGACCACACCAGGATGATACGCAACCCCGCTCCGGCCCGCCGTGAGGCCGAGCACGGTGTGACGGCCGCCGCCGGGAGCGCCAGCGACCAAGGCTGGCGCGAGGCCGACCAACCACGCCCCGCTCCGGCCCGCCGTGAGGCCGAGCAGAGGATTACGGCCTGGGCTCCTTGGGGAGGCCGAGGATCATCTCGCCGATGATGTTGCGTTGGATCTGCGACGAGCCGGCGTAGATCGTGCCGGCGCGGGCGTGTAGGAACGTGTTGACCCAGGAGGCCGACGAGTTGGCGGCACCGGGGTCGTCGGTCTGGAAGGCCGACGACGGCGGGCGGCCCTCGACGACGAGCGCGTCGGCGCCCATGATCTCGACGGCGAGCTCGGTGACCTTGCGGTGGTACTCGCTCCAGTACAGCTTGGAGATCGCGCCGTCGGGACCCGGGTGGTGGCCGGCGAGGAACTTGGTGAGCGTGCGCTGGCCGAGGTACTCCATGATCTGCACCTTGCTGTAGCACCACGCAAGCTTCTGTCGGATCACCGGGTCGTCGGCCTTGCCCCGCTCGCGCGCCATGGCGATCAGGCGGTCGAGTTCGGCCTCGTACCGGATCGGACCGGTCGCCGCGGCCTCGCCGCGCTCGAAGCCGAGCAGCGACATCGCGACCGCCCAGCCGTTGTTCACCCCGCCGACGACGTTTTCCTTCGGGCAGCGGGCGTCGGTGTAGAAGATCTCGTTGAACTCGCTCTCGCCCGAGATCATCTTGATCGGCCGGACCTCGATCCCGTCCTGCTTCATCGGGACGAGCAGGAACGAGATGCCCTTGTGCTTCGGCGCCTCGGGGTCGGTGCGGGCGAGCGTGAAGATGTGGTCGGCGAGGTGGCCGGCCGACGTCCAGATCTTCTGCCCGTTGAGGATCCACTCGTCGCCGTCGAGCTCGGCCTTGAGCCCGAGGCTGCCGAGGTCGGAGCCGGCGTTCGGCTCGGAGTACCCCTGGCACCACGTGTCCTCGCCGGACAGGATTCGCGGCAGGTAGTACTGCTTCTGCTCCTCGCTGCCCCACATCAGCAGCGTGTTGCCGAGCATCTGGATGCCGAACACGTCGTTGGGACCGCCGGTCGGCACGCCGGCGCGGGCGAACTCCTCGGCGAGGATGACCTGCTCGGTGGCGGTCAGCCCGGCGCCGCCGTAGTCGACCGGCCAACCGGGGGCGAGGTAGTTCGCCTCGTAGAGCGTCTTGCGCCACGCGCTGACGAACTCGAGGAGTTCGTCGCCTTCGAGGGCGCCCAGGCCACGCCAGTTCGACGGCAGCTTCTCGGCGAGGAACGCCTGCACTTTCTCTCGGTATGCCTCGGCGTCAGCGTTGTAGGTCGGGTGCATGCCGTCGATGGTAACGCGCCGGGGTTACCGCGCGGTAGCCGAGCGCTCGTCGAGCCCCGATCGCGCCAGCGCGGCCGCTGCGACGAGCGGCGCGATGCCGTGATCGGGCTCGACGAGGCGGATCGCGCTCAGCGTCGGGAGCCGAGCCCGCTCACCGATCTCGCGCCGGGCGGTCGCCAGCAGCGGGTCGCCGAACGAATCGATCACGGCTCCGGACACGAAGAAGGTCGTCACGTCGATCAGTGCCGCCACCGAGGCGACCGCCCGACCGAGCATGATGCCGGTCCGCTCGACGATCGAGTCGGTGGCGCGCCGCAGCGGCCGGTTGATCTCGGCCTCGATCGCTGCGGAGGAGACGTAGGCGGTGAGGCAACCCGCCGCACCGCACCAGCACGGTCGCCCGTCCGGCTCGACGTTGACGTGGGCGATCGAGCCCGCGTTGCCGTGGGCCCCGCGCAGCCGGACGCCGTCGACGACGACCGCCGACTCGACCGTGCGGTCGACGATCACGTTGACGTAGCTCGCCACGCCGACCGCCGCCCCCAGCCACCGTTCCGCTTCGGCCGCAGCACCGCCGGTGCTGTCGATGACGACCGTGATCCCGGTCAGCTCCTCGAGCCGGTCGCGCAGCGGGAAGCTCGACCACGGCCCGATCACCGGCGGCGACACCGCTCCGGAGTTCTGGTCGATCGGTCCGTCGCAGCTCACCGCGGCGACCGTCGGTGCGCCGAGCTCGCTCGGCGCGGCCGCCATCACCCGCCCGACCAACTGCTCGAGCGCACGCCACACATCGCGCGTCGGGGTGCTGATCCGATCGCGTACGAGCACGTCGCCGTTCCGATCGACCAGACCGGCGACGAGCCGGCTCTGGTCGATCGCGACGGCGAGAATCGGACCGTCCTGGCTGTGCTCGTCGAAACTCACCGCGAACGAACGTAGCCCCCGACTGTCAACGAACGTTCGCTCCCTCTACCCTTGCACCGGTGACGACCGAACTCGCCGCGGACGGCAACCCCGCTCCTGCCCGTACCAGCTCCCGTGGCGACGAGGTGCCCGCGGCGCGAGAACCGGCGAGAGGCTTCGCCGATCTGTTCGACGCGATCACCGCCAACGTCGCGCGCGTCCTGCACGGCAAGACCGACGCGATCGAGATGGCGATCATCGCACTGCTCGCCGAGGGCCACCTGCTGGTCGAGGACGTGCCGGGCGTCGGCAAGACCAGCCTGGCCAAGGCGCTGGCCGCCTCGGTCGACTGCTCGTGGAAGCGCGTGCAGTTCACGCCCGACCTCCTCCCGACCGACCTGGTCGGGGTCAGCATCTATTCGCGCTCGACCGAGACGTTCCGCTTCGAGCCGGGTCCGCTGTTCGCCAACATCGTGCTCGCCGACGAGATCAATCGGGCGTCGCCGAAGACGCAGTCCGCCCTGCTCGAAGCGATGGAGGAGCGCCAGGTCACCGTGGACGGCGTCAGCCGGCCGCTCGAGCCGCCGTTCATGGTGATCGCGACGCAGAACCCGGTGGACCAGGAGGGCACGTACCGGTTGCCCGAGAGCCAACTCGACCGGTTCCTGCTGCGCATCGCCATCGGCTATCCGGGGCGGACCGCCGAGATCCAGATGCTCGACGATCTCGGCTCGGCCGAGGCCCTGCGGAACCTGTCGCCGGTCGTGTCGGCGGAGGAGATCACGGCGATGATCGCCGCCGTGCGCGCCGTCTACGTAGCCAGCGCGCTCAAGTCCTACCTCGTCGACATCGCCGAGGCGAGCCGACGCCACCCCGGCATCGAGCTCGGCCTGTCGCCGCGGGCGACCCTGCAACTGTCGGCGGCGGCCCGCGGGCACGCCGCGGCCCGTGGTCGCAACTACGCCACCCCCGACGACGTCAAGGCGGTGGCGATCTCCGCGCTGAGCCACCGCATCCTGGTTCGCGCCGATCGCGGCGCCCACCTGTCGCCCGAGGACGCGATCCGCGAGGTCTTCGACGCGGTGCCGGTACCGGTCGCACGATGAGCGGAGCGGGCCGGTGCTGACCCGCCAGGGAGTCGCCGCGCTCCTCGCCGGGCTGTCCTCGCTGGTCGTCGGCCGGATCTTCGGCGTGCTCGAGCTGTTCGTCATCGGCGCCGCGTTCCTCGCCGCCGCGCTCGGCGCGGTCCTCTACGTCCAACTCCGCCGGCCACGGATCGAAGCGGCGCGCTGGATCCACCCGTCGGTCCTGGTCGCCGGCGACACGGGGCGGGTCGACCTGCACCTGCGGCATGCGGGGGCGATCCGGTCCATGCCGTTCGAGTTGACCGAGACCGTCCACCGCTCGGGGGCGCCCGACCACCTCGCCCGGCTGCCGGTCGGCCCCCTCCCCCGCCGTGCGACCTCGACCGCCCGCTACCAGCTCCCGACCTCGAAGCGCGGGATCATCGAGCTCGGCCCGCTGCGGATCGAGTCGCGCGATCCGCTCGGCATCGCCCGTCGCCGGGTGATCGTCGCCGGCACCGACTTCGTGACCGTCGCCCCGCGGACCTACCTGCTCGATGTCCCCCAGCTCGGCCAGGGCGCGCTCGGACGGCACCTGCTGATCCAGGCCCGCCGGCTCGGCCCGGGCGATTTCCACAGCCTGCGCGAGTACGTCGACGGTGACGAGCCACGCTCGATCCACTGGAAGGCCTCCGCGCGCTCGGAGAGCCTGATGGTCAAGGAGCACACGGTCGAGGGGCTGCGGCGGTGCACGGTGATCCTCGACGCGGCGATCGCCAGCTATCGGGAGGACGCCGGCTTCGAGCGGGCGATCACGGCGGCGGCCAGCCTGGTGCACAGCGCCGACCGTGCCGGGTTGACCACCCGCTTCGTCACCAACGGCGGCATCGACCTGCGCGGGCCGGAGGTCGCGACGAACACGCTGCGGGTCCTCGCCCGGATCGAGCTCGGTGAGGAGCCGCTCGGCATGCTCGAGCGCGACCCGGGCGAGGGGCTCGGCCTGCTGATCGTCGTCACCGGGTCGAGCCGCGGTGAGGGACTTCGCGCGGCGATGGCGATGATCGACCCGACGCTGACCGCGGTGACGGTCACCAGCGACGAACCGGCCCGATCGGCGGTCGGCGTGTCCGCCCGCTCCGAGGCCGAGTTCCTCGCCTCCTGGCGGACCCTGGTCGGCCAGGGCCGCCTCGATCTCACCACCGACGTCCGGCCGACGCAGATCGACGACCTGCCGACCCCGTCGCGCGAACCCCAACCGGCATCGTGAGCGCTCCACCGTCGCCCCGATCCCCGGCCACCGACGCCAGCGACGTCCCGCAGGCCGAGCCGCAGCACTCGCTCGGTGCGGATCTGTCGGCGTCCGCTGCGCTCGCCCTCTACTCGGCGGTCGTCGCGGCCGGGATGGCCCGCGTGTTCGCCGGCTGGGACTTCCTCGACAACATGCTCGTGATCGTCGTCGTCGGCCACGGCGCGGGCCTGCTGCTGCGCCGGGCGCGCGTACCCGGCTGGCTCGCCGCCCCGGCGATGGTCGCGCTGCTCGCGTGGACGATCGGGGCGATCCACTACCGGTTCACTTATTCGTTCCTGCTCCCGACCTGGGAGACCTGGGACCTGTTCCGGGTGGAGCTCGGACTGATCCGCGAGCAGTTCGGCATCGCCGTGCCGCCGGTGCTCTACGGTGGCGGGTGGGACGTGCTCGCCGCAATCGGGGTCGCCGCGGCGGTGATCCTCGCCGACCTGTTCGCGTTCCGGGCCTATGCGAGGGCCGAGGCCCTCGTGCCGGGCGGGGTGCTGTTCGTGTTCATCGCCGCGCTCGGCTACGACCGCGTGCGGGTACCGCTGACGATCGCCCTCGTCGCCGCCGGCGTCCTGGTCACCGTCGTGCTGCGCGCCTATCACGCGCCCGGGCGGGCGGCGGGCGGCCGGGGGCGGAGCGCGATCCGCCTCGCCCTGCCTGCCGCCGTCGCCAGCGCGATCGTGATCGGCGTCGTCGCAGGGATCGCCGGGCCTCGGCTGCCGGGTGCCGACGCCGAGGCGGCGGTCGACATCCACGGGCGCGGCGGCGGCAGCGTCACCGAGATCGTCAGCCCGCTCGTCGACATCAGATCGCGCCTGACCAACCGTTCCAATTCCGAACTGTTCGTCGTGCAATCGAGCGCCGAGTCCTACTGGCGATCGTCGGCGCTCCCCCGGTTCGACGGCACGACCTGGGGGCTTCCCGAGCGCACGCTGTCGACCGCCGGCAACGGGCTGGGCCGCGCCCGCAGCGGCACCGAGGAGCTGCGCCAGCGGGTCCGCATCGTCAACCTCGGTGGCCTGCTCGTCCCCGCCGCCGCCGACCCGACCAACGTCTCGCCGAGCGAGAACCTGCGATGGAGCGCCGAGACGTCGACGCTGGTCAAGACCGACGGCGAGCTCGAGCGCGGCGACACGTTCGACATCGTGTCGGCGGCGCCACGGTTCGACGCCGCAACGCTCGCCGCGGCGACATCGACCGATGCCGGCGACCCGATCTACCTCGAGCTGCCCGACAACTGGCCCGGCGACGCCGAGCAGATCGCCCGCGAGGTCACCGCCGGGACGTCGTCGCCGTACGGTGCCGCACTCGCGCTGCAGAACTGGTTCCGCGATCCGAACGAGTGGAGCTACAGCCTCGAGGTCCAGCCCGGCCACGGCACCAACGCGGTCGAGGTCTTCCTGCGCGAGCGGGTGGGCTATTGCGAGCAGTTCGCCGGCACGTACGCGGCGATGATGCGCAGCCTCGGGTATCCGGCTCGGGTGTCGGTCGGCTTCACGTCCGGCAACGCCCTCGGCGACGGCAGCTACTCCGTGCTCGGCAAGAACGCCCACGCATGGCCCGAGGTGTGGTTCGACGAGCTCGGATGGGTGCCCTTCGAGCCGACGCCGGGGCGCGGCGCGCCCGGCGCCGAGGAGTACACGCAGGTTCCGGCTCAGCAGGACGACTCCGGCGTCGACCCCGACGCACCGCGTGAGACCGCCGACGACTCCCCGGTCCCGACCACGATCGCCGACGGCGGTGGCCCCGACGAGAACCCGCTCAACATCCCCCAGGAGGATCTGGCCGACAGCGCGTCGGGCGGCCCGGCCGGCGAGGTGGTCGACGTCGGCAGCGGCACGAGCGGCACACGGCGGCTCGTGGCTGCGGTGTTCCTCGCGCTCGCTGCGGCGGTGGCGGCACCCGCCCTCGTCCGGCGGTGGCGCCGTCGCCGGCGCGCCCAGAGCACCGAGGTGTGGTTGGCCAACCTGTGGCAGCAGGCGATGGACTCGCTTTCCGACATCGGCGTCGAACGGGACGCGACCCGCACCCCGATCGAGATGGCGCATGCGACCGCGCAGCGGTTCCCGGTCGTCGCCCGGCCGGTCAACTCGCTGGCCGAGGTGCTGACCGACGCCACCTACGGCCCCACCGGCACGGAGGGGTTCGACGCAGCGGGTCCGTACGGGTCGAGCACGATCCGCTCGTGCGCCCACTGGTGCACGCAGATCGACCGAGCGGTGCGCGACTCGCTCGGCCTCCCGACCCGGATCCGCCGCTACTTCACGCGCTGGCGCTGACGGCCGGCGCACACGTCTCGTCGGCGACTACGTGGCGTCGCCGTCGGGGGTGCCGCTGCGACGCCCGCTCAGCCATGCCGAGATCGGCAGCTCACCGAGGCGCTCACGACCGAGCAGCCGGAGCTCGGCCTCGAGCATCACCGCCATCACCAAGACGAGCACGAAGCCGCCGAACGCGACGACGAAGTTGACCGTCAGCCCACCGATCGTGATGACGAGGCCGACGATCAGACCGAAGATGAGCAGGAGCGACCGGCGGCGCGACACGCGATACCCGCGTTGGGAAAACGTCGGGTCCTGTTCGAGTTCCTGCTCGATCTGGCGGAGAATGCGCTGTTCGTCCTCGCTGAGCGGCACGGCTCAATCATCGCACGTTCGCGCCCGATCCTCAACGTGGGAACACGAACGTCACGCCAGATTCTTGCGTTGGGTCTCCCCCGGCGACGACGGCGGCCCCCACTGCTGCGCCCCGCGCCGCACCGGGCGCAGTCCCCCGGGCTCGAGCGCGCTCGCCGGACCGATCGCCTCCGAGCCGAAGCGCTCGCGGATCTCGTCGACGGCGGTCGTCGTCGACGCATGATCGGGAGCGTCACCGGCGAGCTGATCGAACGTGAGCTGCCGGGACGGCGGCACCAGGTTCGATCCGCTCACGCCGAGCAGGCGCACACCGGGCGAGGGGTCGACGGTCTCGAGGACCGGTCGTAGGACGTCGACGATCTCCTGGGCCACGTCGAGCGCGTCGGTGCTGGTCACCGAGCGGGTGATCGTCGTGAAGCCGGCGAAGCGGACCTTGACCGTCAGCGTCCGCGCCCCCATGCCGCTCGCCCGCAGCCGGGCAGCCACGCCGTCGGCCAGGCGCACCAGCTCGCGATCGAGCTCGACCGTCGTGTGCTTGTCGTGCGGGTACGTCTCTTCGTGGCCGATCGACTTGGCCTCACGATCGGGCTCGACCGGGCGGTCGTCGGCACCGACGGCGAGCGCCAGCAGGTGCTGCGCCTGATGGCGGCCGAGGCTCGCGGCGAGCGCCGGCTCGCTGACGTGGGCCAGATCGCCGACGGTGGTGACGCCGAGCCGCCGCAACCGCTCGAGCGTCGCCGGACCGACGCCCCACAGCCGCTGCACCGGGAGCGGGTCGAGGAACTGCCGCTCGGCGCCGGCCCCGATCACGACCACACCGGGCCCGGGATCGATGCGGTCGCGGCGGGCGACCGGCTTGGCCTCGACCGAAGCCAGCTTGGCGAGGAACTTGTTCGGTGCGACCCCGACCGAGCAGGCGAGGCCGAGCTGATCACCCACCTCGGCACGGATCAGCCGAGCGATCTCGAGCCCGGTCCCGAACAACCGCCTGGCACCGGTGACGTCGAGGAACGCTTCGTCGAGAGAGAGCGGTTCGACCAGCGGCGTGTAGCGATCGAGGATCGCCCGCACGTCGCTGCTGACCTCGGCGTAGCGCGCGTGGTCGCCGGGGAGGAACACGGCGTGCGGGCACCGCTGGCGGGCGATCGCCGACGGGAGCGCTGAGTGGACCCCGTATCGTCGGGCCTCGTACGACGCGGCGGCGACCACCCCCCGGCGGCCGGTACCCCCGACGACGACCGGCTGGCCCGCCAGCTCGGGATGCCGCCGCAGCTCGACCGACACGAAGAACGCGTCCATGTCGACGTGCAGGATCGTGCGGTGGGCCGGCGCCACGGGCACACGCTACGGCCGCCGGTACGCTCGTCGGCGTGATCGACCAGGACGAGCCGCTGTCGGCGCTGCCGTCGGTCGGTGTGCGCGTCGCGGCGTTCGTCGCCATCCTGCTCAGCGGGCTGGCCGGCGGCTTGATCGGGTACTCACTGGTCAACCTCCAGTGCGACGGCGACTGCGGCCTGCCGAAAGGACTCGGCATCCTCGCCGGCGCGGTGATCGCCGCTGGCGGCATGGCGATCGTCGCCGTGCTCGTGATGCGGGCGCTCGGCGAGTGGCGCGAGATCGAAGACCGCGCGAACGCCGGTCACGCGCCGCGATGACCGACCCGGTCGAACTGGGCAACCTCGCGGGCACCCTGGCCCGCGCCGCGGGCTCGGCCGCGCTGGTGGGGCGGCGGGGCCTGGGCGTCGGCCAGCACGCGGCGCACGACACCAAGTCGAGCATCACCGACCCGGTGACCGAGTTCGACCGCGCCGCCGAGCGGCTCCTCGTCCGCGAGCTGCGGCGGCTGCGGCCCGACGATGCGATCGTCGGCGAGGAGGGAGCCAGCCGGGACGGTACGTCCGGGCTGGTCTGGCACCTCGACCCGATCGACGGGACGGTCAACTTCGTGTACGACCTGCCCTCGTGGTGCACGTCGGTGGCGGTCGTCGACCGCACCGGAACCGCGCTCGCCGGCGCGGTCTACGCCCCGGTGAGCGACGAGATGTTCGCGGCCACACGCGGCGGCGGCGCAACCCTGAACGGCACGCCGATCGCCGTGTCCTCGACCAGCGAGCTCGAGCTGGCGCTGGTCGCCACCGGCTTCAACTACCGCCGGGAGGTGCGCGCCCCGCAGGCAGCACGGCTCGGCGAGCTGCTGACCAGGGTGCGCGACATCCGCCGCTTCGGGTCGGCCGCGCTCGACCTCTGCTTCGTCGCCGCCGGCCGGTTCGACGCCTACTTCGAGGAGCACCTCAACACCTGGGACATCGCCGCCGGGCTGTTGATCGCCGCCGAGGCGGGCGCCCGAACGTCGGATTTCGGCGGCGGTGCGCCCGTGCCGGCGCAGGTCGTCGCAGCGACCCCGGCCGTTCATCGCGACCTCCTGGAGGCCCTCGCCCCGTCACGCCCTTGACGATGATCCGCCGCATGATCGTCACAACGGTCACAAATGCGGCATCATGGGGACGTGGGAACTCGCATCCTGGCCGTGGAGGACGACGAACGCATCCGGTCCGCCGTCAAGCTGGCCCTCGAGGACGAGGGCTGGACGGTCGACGAGGCCGAGAGCGGCGAGGAAGCGATCGAGATCTTTCAGCGCTCCTCACCCGATGTCGTCCTGATCGACATCATGTTGCCGGGGATCGACGGGTTCGAGCTGTGCCGCACCCTGCGGCGCACGAGCGACGTCCCGGTCGTGATGGTCACCGCCCGCAACGACACCCATGACGTGGTCGCCGGGCTCGAGGCCGGCGCCGACGACTACCTGACCAAGCCGTTCGCCCCCAAGGAGCTGTCGGCGCGGATCCGTGCCCTGCTGCGCCGGATCCGACCGAGTGCCCCCGGCCACGCCCGCCTCGTGTTCGGCGATCTCGAGCTGATCCCCGACGAGGGCAAGGTGTTGCGCGACGGCGGCGAGGTCCACCTGACCAAGACCGAGTTCCGCCTGCTCTGCGAGCTGGCCGAGAGCCCCGGCAAGGTGCTCAGCCGGGAGGCACTCCTCGACAAGGTGTGGGGATACGACTACTTCGGTGACGGCCGGCTGGTCGACGTCCACATCCGCCGGCTGCGGACGAAGGTCGAGGCCGATCCGGCCAACCCGCGTCACGTGGTCACCGTTCGGGGTCTCGGCTACCGGCTCCAGACGTGAGCGACGGCGGCCGGCTCCACCGCCTGGCCCGCCGCATCCGCCCGGGCACGCTGGGCCTGCGCGGGCGGATCCTCGTCATCATCACGCTCGGCTCGATCGCGCTGTCGATGTTCCTCGCGCTCACCACCTACGGCCTCGCCCGGTCGAACCTGATCCAGCAGCGCACCGACGTGGCGATCAGCACGTCGCTCTCCAACGCGCAGGGCGTCGAGCGCGACCTGCGCGACTCGCTGCCGACGACGGCCACTCCCGCGATCAACTCCCTCGAGCGGATCGGCGTCCAGCGGTACCTGATCAACTATCGCAACGCGTGGGCCGGGGGCGTCGCGCCCTACCTTCCCGAGCGAGTCCCGCCCGAGCTGCTCACCAGGGTGATCGACGACGGCGTGCCGGCGCGCCAGACCGTGCGGATCGGCGACGAGCTGAACCTGATCGTCGGTTGGGACGTTCCGGGTGTCGGTTCCTACTTCGAGTTCTTCAGCCTGGCAGAGGCGGAGAGCTCGCTGGCGAGCATCCGGCTGTCGTTGATCTTCGCCGCGCTGATCACCACCGGACTCGGCGTCCTGCTCGGGATCTTCTCCGCCCGGCGCGCCGTGCGCCCCCTCGTGACGGCCGCTCAGGCCGCGTCTGCGATCGCCGGCGGCCGTCTCGACACGCGGCTCGAGCGGACCGAGGACCCGGATCTCCGCGTGCTCACCGAGTCGTTCAACGAGATGGCCGAGGCGCTCCAACAGCGCGTCGAGCGCGACGCCCGGTTCGCCTCCGACGTCAGCCACGAGCTGCGATCGCCCCTGATGACGCTGTCGGCGTCGGTCGAGGTGATGGAGGCCCGGCGCGACGACCTCCCCGATCGGGCCCAGGCGGCGCTCGACCTGCTGTCCGGCGACGTCGTGCGGTTCCAGGGCCTCGTCGAGGACCTGCTCGAGATCTCCCGATTCGATGCCGGCGCGATCCGCCTCCACATGGAAGAGCTGCTCGCAGCAGAGTTCGTCCGCCAGGCGATCGCCGTCAGCACGCTGCCCGACACACCGGTCCGGTCCTCACCGCGCGCCGAGCGGGCGCTGATCCGAGGCGATCGCCGGCGCCTCGCACGGGTGATCGCCAACCTGATCGACAACGCGCGCGCCTACGGCGGCGGCGAGCCGGAGGTGACGCTGGCGATCGTCAATCCAGACGACGAGCCGATCTCCCACCTGACGATCGCCGTCGAGGACCGTGGCCCCGGGGTCCCCGAGGAGGAGCGCAGCCTCGTGTTCGAGCGGTTCGCTCGCGGCGGCGGCGCCGGCCGGCGGACCGGGAGCGACGGGGCCGGGCTCGGACTCTCGCTCGTCGCCGAGCACATCCGGATGCACGGTGGCCGGGTGTGGGTCGAGGATCGGCTCGACGGCGAGCCGGGTGCCCGGTTCGTGATCGAGCTGATGGCGACGGAGCTCGACGACTGATGGGCAGGCTGCGCGCGCTGTTGCTCGGCGCAGGGTTCGTGGGGTTCGTCGCCGCGTCGTGCAGCATCGGCGAGGACGCCGCGCCGCGCGACGTCCCCATCGAGGACCGCGGCAACTTCGGCGGCGTTGCCGCCGGCGGGGAGGCGGCCGGCACCAGCCGGATCTACCTGATCACCCAGTCCGAGGCCGATCAGCCGCTGCTGCGGTCGGTGCCGCGCGGTGTGCCGGCGACGCCCGAGGACGTCCTGCTGTCGCTGCTCGCCGGTCGCAACGCCTCCGAGCAACTCGAGACGGCGATTCCGCCGGAGCTCGTGCTGCTCGGGACGCGCCTCCGGGGCACGGTGCTGACCATCGACGTCAACGACGCCTTTGGCGAACTCGACGTCAACGGGCTCGGCCTGGCGGTCGCCCAGATCGTCGCGACGGCGACGGCGATCGACAACGTCAAGCGGGTCAACCTGCGGATCAACGGCGAGGAACAGGCGTGGCCGAAGGGCAACGGTGTCCTCACCAAGGAACCACTGTCGATCTACGACTACCCGTCGCTGATCGAGTCGAGCCAACCGGCGTTCCCGGCGATCCCCAGCGGCGCGTGACACCACGTCGCGACTGGGCGGCCAGCCCCGCCCGCTGCTAGCACTGTCACCGTGGCGTGGGACAGCAGCAGGCCGGTGCCGTGGCAACGGCTGATCCGCGAATGGGTCATCTACGCGGGAATCATGACCGCGATCTTCCTGCTGCTGTCCCGGGGCGGAAGCGCGGTCGGGGCGATCGCCGGCGTGCTGATCAGCGGGCCGCTGTACCTGCTGCTCGGCTTCGTGCTGGCCAAGTTCGGCTACCAGCGCAAGACGATGAAGCAGCTGCGCACCGATCGCGGCAACCGGGCGGCGTCGGCCGCCGCAGGTGAGCGCGACGGGTCGGAGGGCACCACGAGCCGGGCTCGGCCGGCGCCGACGCGGCGGACATCGCAGGGGACGAACCGGCCGTCCAAACGCAAGAAGCGCTGACGACTACATTCGCCGATGTGACGTCTCAGTGCGTGATCGCCATCGATGCCGGAACGACCGGGGTGCGCTCGCGCGCGGTGTTCACCGGTGACGCGCCGGTCGTCGCCGCGTACCGCGAGTTCACCCAGCACTACCCGCAGCCCGGCTGGGTCGAGCACGACGCGGCCGAGATCTGGGACGCTGCCGTCGCCACGATCACCGAGGTCGTCGAACGGGTCGGCCGGGACAACGTGGCGGCGATCGGCATCACGAACCAGCGCGAGACGGTCGTCGCCTGGAATCGCTCGACCGGCGTCCCCTACGGCACGGCGATCGTCTGGCAGGACCGTCGAACCGCCGGCCGCTGCGACGAGCTGGCCGCGGCCGGCCACCTCCCGCTCGTGCGCGAGCGGACCGGGCTCGTGCTCGATCCGTACTTCTCGGGCACGAAGTTCGAGTGGCTGCTGCGCGAGCGGGGCGTCCCTGCCGACGACGACCTGGCGCTCGGCACGATCGATTCCTGGCTGATCTGGAACCTGACCGGCGGGGAGGTGCACGCCACCGACGTGACCAACGCCAGCCGGACGATGCTCTGCGACATCCGCACCAGGACCTGGGACCCGGACCTGTGTGAACTGCTCGGCGTACCGATCGGCGCACTCCCCACGATCGTGCCGTCGAGCGGCCGGATCGGGACGACGTCGCCGGCGTGCGGTGCCCCCGGCGGTCTTCCGGTCAGCGGCGTCGCCGGCGACCAGCAGGCGGCGCTGTTCGGCCAGGCGTGCGTCGAACCGGGGATGGCCAAGAACACGTACGGCACCGGGTCGTTCATCCTCCTCAACGTCGGCGAGACCTGCCCACCGCCGACCGAGGGGATGTTGACGACGATCGCCTGGACGCTCGCCGACGGCACGACCCACTACGCGCTCGAGGGCGCCATCTTCGTGACCGGCGCGGCGATCCAGTGGCTGCGCGACGGGTTGCACCTGATCGACGACGCGGCCGAGACCGGGCCGCTCGCCGCATCGGTCGACGACACCGGCGGGGTGTACGTCGTGCCCGCGTTCGCCGGGCTCGGCTCGCCGTGGTGGGATCCGTACGCGCGCGGCACGATCGTCGGGATCACGCGCGGCACGACCCGCGCCCACCTCGCGCGCGTGGTCGTCGAGGCGATGGCCTACCAGACCCGTGACGTGGTCGATGCGATGGTCGCCGCGAGCGGGACCCCGATCATCGACCTGCGAGTCGACGGCGGTGCCTCGGTGATGGACCTGCTGTGCCAGCTCCAGGCCGACCAGCTCGGCGTGCGGGTACAACGACCGGCCGATCAGGAGACGACCGCGCTCGGCGCGGCGTACCTCGCCGGGCTCGCCGAGGGGGTGTGGGCCTCGACCGCCGAGGTCGGCGCGCAGTGGTCCCTCGACGCGACGTTCGACCCGAACCCGGATCGCACCGTGGCGGATGCGCTCCACGTCGAGTGGCTGCGCGCCGTCGAGCGCTCCCGCAACTGGGTCGGCTGAGCCGAGGCGACCCGCCGAGGGTCACGCGGCGAGCAGGGCGTCGGCCAACCGGGCGAACAGCGACAGCCGCACACGCTCGCGATCGTGGATCGGGCGTTCTGCCCTGCCGGCGGCGACCGTCAGCCCGCACGCGGTCAGCGGCGCCCATGCCAGGTCGCTCGGAGCGGCGTCGTCGATTCCGGCGAGGTGGCCGGCTCCGGCGAGGAAGGCGCGTAACCAGGCGTGGTCCGGCGGTTCGCCGATCTGACCGATCGACTCGTCGCCGCGCAGCGCTACGACCCATTCCGCCTCGATCACCCGCTGGACGCCGGAGCACAGCAGGTCGAGGCGGTCGGACGGCGGGCTCTCGGCGATCGCCGCGCCGGCGGCCAGCGCGGCGAGGTTGGGGTCGACCCGATCGCCGTCGACGACGCGGATGTCCTCGACCGACACGCCGTCGACGGCGTCGACCTCGGCGGTGAGCAACGGGATCAACTCGGCGTCGGGGAGCGCGACCGCCAGCTCGTCGATCGCCCGTCCGGCTCCCTGCTCGAGGACCTCGATGCCGAGCACGTCCCCGCGCACCGCGCCGATCCGGCTGGCGACCTGGCCGAGCGCACCCGGCCGGTCGGGCATCCAGACGCGAATCACGACGGTGACCATGGGGCCGCACGGTAGCGGGACGGTCGCGACCGTGGCGTGACCATCGTGTGACGTGCGTGTTGCGGCGCCGGCGCGCTCAACCCAGTTTCGGCAACCCGCGTTTGAGGTTGCGGATCGCCTGCTGGATGCGCTTTTCGTTCTCGATCAGCGCGAACCGCACGAACCCCTCGCCGCCCGGCCCGAACCCGACGCCCGGGGAGAGCGCGACGTCGGCGTCGCGCACGATCATCGAGCAGAACTCGACCGAGTCCATCTCCGAGTAGGGCTCCGGGATCGGCGCCCAGACGAACATCGTCCCGCCGGGCTTGGGGATGTCCCAGCCGATCCGGCCCAGCCCCTCGATCAACGTGTCGCACCGCGACTCGTAGGTCGCCCGCACGTGGTCGGGGAACTCGGCGGCCTCGTTCATCGTCACGGTCGCCGCGATCTGCACCGGCTGGAACATGCCGTAATCGAGGTAGCTCTTCAGCTTGACCAGCGCCTGAACGATCTCGGCGTTGCCGAGCAGGAACCCGCATCGCCAGCCGGCCATCGAGAAGCTCTTGGTCATCGAGTACAGCTCGACCGCGCACTCCTTGGCCCCCTCGGCCTGGAGGATGCTCGGCGGCTGGTACCCGTCGAAGCCGACGTCGGCGTAGGCGAAGTCGTTGACGACGATCATGTCCCGTGCGCGGCAGAAGTCGACGACCTGCTGCATGAAGTCGAGGTCGACGCAGGCCCCGGTCGGGTTGTGCGGAAACGACATGACGAGCACGCGCGGCTTGGGCCAGCCGATGTCGTAGGCCGTGGTCAGGCTGTCCATGAAGTCGGCCGCGAAGTGACCGCGCTCGGCCGGGTTGGCAAGGAACCGCATCGGGACCTGGCGCAGGTCGGCACCGGCGAACAGCGGTCCGTAGATGTGGATCGGGTAGCTCGGGCTGGGCACGATCGCCGCGTCGCCGCGATCGAGGAGCACCCACATCAGGTGGGTGAACCCCTCCTTCGAGCCGATCGTGTTGGTGATCTCGAGCTCGGGGTCGAGCTCGACACCCCACTTGTGGCCGTAGTACCCGGCGATCGCCTCGCGCAGCTTGGGCAGGCCCCGGCTGAGCGAGTAGCGATGGTTCTTCGGGTTGTGCGCCGACTCGGCGAGCTTGGCGACCGCGATGTCCGGCGACGGGATGTCGGGATTGCCGAAGCCGAGGTCGATCACGTCGGCACCGGCACGGCGCGCCTCGATCTTCAGCCCGTTGATGATCGAGAACACGTACGGGGGCAGGTTCTCGATACGCCGGAACTCCATGGTTCCGAAGCTACCGCCCGATCGAGGGGAGCAGCGCGGCACCGACCGCGCCGGCGCGCGGGCCGAACTCGGCGAACTCGATCCGCGGCAGCGGCCGGAGATCGGCCTGGTACAGCAGTTCGCCGAACCAGAATCTGATCGGCGGGAGGTAGAGGTCGGCTCCGGCGGCGAGACCGCCTCCGAGCACGAACATCGCCGGATCCGCGACGTTGGCCAGGTTGGCCAGGCCGAGCGCGACCCAGCGGGCGAAGCCGTCGATCACCGCGAGGGCCTCGGTGTCGCCTGTGCGGGCCGCGGTCTGCACGTGCTCCCCGCGCACCGCTTCGGGGTCTCCCCCGGCGTGGCGCACCACCGCGCCCAACCGACCGCCGACCGCGGCTTCGCGCGCCAGCATCGCCAGGCCTGAACCGGACGCGTAGCGCTCCCAGCAGCCCCGCTTGCCACAGGGGCACGGTGGGCCGTCGGGATCGACGACCATGTGGCCGAACTCACCGGCGAAGCCGTTGGCCCCGCGCACGACGGCGCCGTTGGCGACGATGCCGCCTCCGATCCCGGTGCCGAGCGTGACCAGCACCAGATCGTCGACCGACCGGCCGACGCCGAGCTGCCACTCGGCGACCGCGGCGCAGGTGGCGTCGCTGTCGACATCGACGCGGTGGCCGAGCCGCTCGGAGAGCAGCCGGCCGACCTCGAAGTTTGCGACGCCGTCCAGGTTCGGCGCCGCCTGCAGCACACCGGACCGGTTGACCAGGCCGGGAACTCCGACGCCGACACTGCCGACGTCGCCGAGCTCGCCGGCCAGTTCGGCGAGCACCTCGATCATCGGGTCGAGGCTGCCTGCGCCGCGCGGCGTCGAGCGGAGCCGTTCGACGAGCACCCTCCCGCCCGGGTCGAGGGCGACGCCGAGCGCCTTCGTGCCGCCGACGTCGATCCCGATCCGGCGGGCCGGCACACCGCCGGCCGCCGGGTTCACGACTCGGCGCGGACCTTCAGCTCGCGCACCGTGTTCAGGATCCGCACCTCGGCACGCCGCTTGACGAATCCGGGCAGCGGGACCACCAGGTCGATCGCCAGGTCGTAGCGCACGTCGGTGCCGCCGTCGGGGTTGCCCTCGAAGATGAACGCACCGTCGATCGAGCGCTGGATATCGCCGCGCAGCATCTTCCACCCGAGTACGCGCGGGGCGTGGGTGTAGTCGTACTGCAGCGTGTAGTGCGTGCTGCGCCCGAGCGCCGAGGCCCGGAACTCGACCTCGGCGGGCCGCCCGAAGTCGTCGGTCGTGTGGATGGTCACCGCCTTGATGTCGCGCGCCCATTCGGGGTACCGCGGCAGATCGACGGCGATCTCCCAGACACGCTCGGGAGACGCATGGATCGTGATCGATTCGGTTGCGGTCTCAGCCATGAGCGTCATTCTTGTCGATCGGCGGGACGGAAGCCTGCACATCATGCCCGGCGCCGGCCGCTTCGACACCCGACCGCGGTGGGAAGTCGCCGTGGAACGCCGCCCAGAGGCCGTTCATCCCGAGCCCGAACATCGGCACGAGGAAGCCGAGCGCGAGCGACGACCCCGGGGACCCGTCAGCCGTCTCCGGCCGGGCGAAGGCGGTGGCCGCGGCGATCAGGCACTGCGCCAGGAGCAGCAGCGACATCGTGCGGCGCACCCGCCGCGGGGTCGGCTCGCCGGCGAGCAGGAAGAGCTGGGTGACCGAGATCTGCTCGGTCCGGCTGCGCTGCACCGCGTGGAAGAAGGCCAACAGGAACGTTGCGCAGCCGAGCCCGAACAGGGCGATCGACGTGATCGCCCCGAACCACTGGGCCGACGTGGAGAAGACGATCGCCGCAGTGCCCGCGGCGACGGCGAACGCGACCGTCCCGATCAGGTCGGCCCGGACGATCAACACCCCCGCCTCGTCACGACCGTGCCCAGCGCTCACACCCGACAGTGTGCCAGCGTCGGCGCGGACTGCTCAGTCGAACGCGCCGAGCGACTCGCCGAGGCGGCGGGCGAGGACGTCGTAGGAGAACTCGGCGAGCACCCGCTGGCGCGATCGTTGCGCCATCCGCCGGCGCAGGTCGTCGTCGTCGAGCAGCGTGGTGAGCGCGTCGACGACCTCCTGGACGTCCTCGGGCTGGCGCACGACGATGCCGGTCTCCCCGTCGGCGACCGCCTCGGCGGCGCCACCGGAATCGCCGGCGACCTGCGGCACGCCGGCCGACGCGGCCTCGAGGAAGACGATGCCGAACCCCTCCTGTTCGAGGCCGCCCCAGCGGTTGCGGCAGAGCATGGTGAACACGTCGCCGCAGCCGTAGAGCGGCGGGAGATCGGCGTTCGGGATCCGGCCGAGGAAGCGGACCGGTGCGGCGAGCTCGTCGGCGAGCCGCCGGAGCCGACCCGCGTCCCGGCCGTCGCCGGCGATCACCAGCAGCAGGTCGGGTCGCGCCCGCTTCATCCGCGCGACGGCTCGGATCGCGGTGTCGAACCCCTTGCGCGGGACGAGCCGCGAGACGCCGACGACCAGCTCGGCGTCGACGGGCAACCCGAGCCGTTCGCGCGCCTCGACGCGCTCGGCGGCGGAGAGTGGCCGGAACCGGTCGGGGTCGACGCCGCACGGGACGACGGTGACCGGCAACTCGCGGCCGGCGGCGCGCTCGGCCTCACGCGCCGCGTAGTCACCCGCCGAGACGATGTTGCGCGCGCGGTTCAGGGTGTACGCGAGCGATTGCCTGGTCAGCGGGATGCGGCCGGGCACGGTGACCTCGGCGCCGTGGAGCACGAGGTCGTACGGCGCGGCCAGCGACGGCCCGATCAACCCGAGTGGGACCGCAGGATCCAGCACGACGAGGTCGGCGCCGAACTCGGCGGCGAGGTCGTCGACCCGGCGAACCATCAGTGGGTGCGGGAGCAGGACCGGCTCGCGCACGCGCTCGATCCGGTACGGCTCACCGGCATCGAACTCGGCCGCGCCGCGATATGGGCTGGTCAGGACCGCGAACCGATCGGGCGGGAGGCGTTTCCACCACTCCCACAGCAGCGACTGGATCCCACCGATCTTGGGCGGGAAATCGTTGGTGACGAGGAGGTGTCTCATGCGCGGGCGTCGAGCCGGCCGCCGGCCCATGCGGCGTGCTCGGCCAGGATCGGATCGTCGTCGCAACGGTACCGCTCGATCGTCGCCCGCACCCGCCGATCGGCCGGGTCGCCGACGTTGCCGGCGACGACGAGCGCGTTCCGTCGGAGCCAGCGCATCTCCCGACCAGCGATGTACCACCGGCCGTAGCGCCGCTCGATCTCGTCGTCGGCGGCGTCGAGCAGGGCGAGCGCGTCGACCCACGGCTCGGCCTCTGCTGCCAGCGCGACCGTGGAGCGGGTGCCGAGGCGGACCGAGATCGGGCACACGTCCTGGCAGTCGTCGCAGCCGTAGATGCGATCGCCGACCGCATCGCGCAGCTCGGGGGCGATCGCCCCCGGCTTCTGGAGCACCCAGCTCAGACAACGCCCTGCATCGACGACGCCGGGCTCGATGATCGCACCGGTCGGGCATCCCTCGATGCACTTCGTGCACGTCCCGCACGCGTCGGCGACCGGAGCCGGGGCGGCGGGGTACTCGGCCGTCGTGACGATCGAGCCGAGCACGAACCAGCTGCCCGCGCCGGGCAGCAACAGGTTGGCGTTCTTGCCGTACCAGCCCAGCCCGGCACGGTGGGCGACGGCCCGATCGACGATCGAGTTGTCGTCGACGAAGGCGACCGCGCGGTGCCCGGCCCGCCTGATCCGGCTGGCGACGGCCCGGAGCCCGGCCCGCAACGGGGCGTAGTGGTCGACCCAGGCGTAGCGCCCGACTCGGCCGTGCGGGCCTGCGTCGGCAGGCGGCCGCTCGGGGTCGAGATCGGTCAGGTAGGGGCGGGCGGCGACGATGATCGAGCGGGCACCGGCGACCGCCTGCTGGGGATCGGTCGAGCGATCGGGGTTGCGGTACGTGAAGCCCATCCCATCGTGGAGCCCCGATCGCTTGCGATCGTGGAGGGCAGCCCGCGTCGTTTCGAGGATCCCGGCCGCAGCGACGCCGACGTGGGTGACGTCGAACCGGTCGAGGAGGGCGCCGATCTCGTCGAGGCCGGGCAGCGGGTCGTTCGGCGGCACCACCCCAGCGTAGGGTCACCGCCGGATCGTCGCCGCCGGAGCGGGCTCCTCGAACTCGTCGAAGGGGACGAACGCGGGCGGGTCGTCGAGCATTCCGGCGGCGGTGAACAGGGCGACCGCCCGGTCGATCGGCGACGACAGCTTGACCACCGGGGCGAGCACGAACTCGATCGGCCCGTCGTCGTTGGCGAGCAGGTGGGCGACGACGCAGTCCCCACAGGCGGTCGTACCGGCGGCAACGCACGTGGCGCAGTCGATCGGGAGGTCGTCGCTGTCGAACATGTGCGCCATCCTGACGGGAGGGTGTGACATCGATGGTCGGCGACGTGCTGAGCACGCGATCCGGGACCTTCGTCCCTACCGCTCACGACGCCCGGCCGATAAGGGTCGGGCTGCCGTTGCCGCCCCCGGAGCCACCATGTACACCACCGAAGCCCCAGACCCTCCCACCACCCTCAAGCCGGTGCTCGACGTCATTCCCGACGAGTGCTACCGGCGATCGACGCTGCGCGGCCTCGGGTTGGTCGCCCGCGACCTGACGCTGTACGGGCTGGCGGTCTGGGGGCTCGCGGTCACCGACAACGTCGCGCTGGTCGTCGCACTGTGGCTGGTCGCCGGGCTCGCGGTATCGGCCCTGTTCGTCCTCGGGCACGACGCGGCGCACGGCGCGCTGTTCGACTCGGCGCGCCTCAACGCCGGCGTTGCCCGGCTGACGATGCTCCCCTCGCTCCACGCGACCGAGCTGTGGATCTTCGGACACAACCGCGTCCACCACGGGCACACGGTGCGCGAGGGCATGGACTTCGTCTGGCAGCCGCTGACGACCGAGCAGTACCTGGCGCTCGGGCGCCTCGGCCGCCTTCGGCACCGGATCGAGTGGGGTCCGCTCGGGTCGGGTGCGTACTACCTGCGCGAGGTCTGGTGGAACAAGATGGTCCGCTTCACCCTGCCGGAGCGCTGGAGGCGCCCGATGCGGCGCGACCAGGCGCTGGTCGCGGTGTTCGCCGTGGCGACACTGGCCGCGGCGGTCGGGGTGGCCGGGGTCGGCGGCGTCTGGCTTTGGTGCAAGGTCGTCGTCGTCCCGTTCCTGCTGTTCACCCACATCATCGGCTGGGTCGTGTACGTGCACCACATCGACCCCGACATCCACTGGTGGCCGCGGCGCGAATGGAACCGGTTCCGCGGTCAGGTCCAGGGCACGACCGTGCTCTGGGGACCCCCGGGTTGGGACCTGATCTTCCACTGGATCATGGTCCACGTCCCCCATCACGTCGACATGCGGATCCCCTGCTACCGGCTCCCCGCCGCCGCCAGGGCGATCGCCGCGGCGTTCCCCGACGATCTGATCGAGCGCCCGGTCAGCCCCCGCGCATACCTGCGGGCGGTGCGGACCTGCAAGCTCTACGACTTCGAGGCCGGCGCCTGGCAGCCCTATCCGGCCTGACGAGCACGGCGATCAGAACACGGCGAGCAGCGCGTTGCTCGGCAGCGTGTTGGCCCCGGCGGCCCTGACATCGCGGATGATCTCGGCGTCGTTGGTGACGACCGCGACGGGCCGTGACGGCCCGAGGCGCGCCACCTCGTCGCGGATCACGTCGTCGGCGGTGACGCCGGCGCGCGAGTACGTCACCCGCACGCGACGGCGTCGGTCGGCGTGCGCGCCGACGACCGACGCCCCGTCGAACACGACGGCGATCTCGGTGCCGAAGCGGCTGGCAAGGTTCTCCAGCGCGTCGAGCAACGCGTTTCGCTGGCCTTCGAGGTCGAGCGCGGGCCAGCCGAGCTTGGCAACGTTGTAGCCGTCGACCACCATCACCGCGTCGGAACGCACGAAGAACTCCGCGGCATCGGCAGAGGTCGAGATCACCCCACCGGGCAGCGCGAGCGGGGTCCGCCGCGCCGGCCGGCCGCCGCCGGCGGCGACCGGCTCGCGCGGGAGCAACTCGTCGAGTTGGTCGGCCAACCGGCGCGCGGTGGCCGCCGCCGCGCCCAGCTCGGCGGCGCGCCGACGGCTCTCGGCCCGGTCGGCAAGCGCACCGTCGCGGGCCTCGGCAGCGGCGGCGAGCTGCGCCAACGCGTCCGTGCGGCCGGACACCGCCGCCTCGAGCCGGGCAGCGGCCGCAGCTTCACGGTCGCGGGCGTGGCGGACCTCGTTGCGCACGTCGATCAGCTCGGCGCGCGCCTCGGCCAACTCCTCGCCGGCCTTGACCGCGTCGGTGCGCAGCTGCTCGATCTCGTCGCGCTGCATCTCGATCTGTGCCTCGAGCCGCACGATCTCGGCGCGTGCCCGGGTCGTCGCCTGCTCGGCCGCGACGCGCCGTCTTTCGGCACGGCGCGCGGCGGCGCGCAGATCACCGTCGCGGACAGCGGCCGACGCCTCGTCGATGATCCGCCGGGCGTCGGTTTCCCATCCGGTCGGCCGCGCCAGCCACAACCGTCCGACCTCGTCGACCAGCTCGGGCAGCGCACCCGCGGCCAGTCGCGAGCGGAACGTCGGGTCGGCTTCGATCGCCCGCCGGAGCCGACCGAGGGCGGCGCTCGGGACCCGCGGCTTGGCGAAGTACGGCTTGAGCTCGGATGGGTACGGCAGCGGTGGCTTGCGCTTCTGCCCCTCGGCGGCGATGACGACGGCGAACTCGATCGCCGACCGCAGGTGGCGATGCTCGAGCGTTGGCGCGCCGGCGCCGGTCGACCCGGCCCGGTTCGCATCACCCGCCATGAGCGCACGCTATCCGACCACGGCACGGCGACCGTGGGAGTATCCCCGGCGCCGCCGACCAAACACGTGTTCTTGACAGCGCACAGGTGTTCGTGGTCAAGTTGCACGGATGCGAGTTGGGGCTGCCGCCGACGCGAATCGGCAACGTTCGTTCGACGACCTCGGAACACCGCTGATCGACGTGACGTTCTGCGTGATCGATCTCGAGACGACCGGCGGCAATCGCAACGACGACGCGATCACCGAGGTCGGGGCGGTCAAGGTGCGCGGTGGCGAGTGCCACGGGACGTTCCAGACGCTGGTCAACCCCGGCCGGGCGATCCCACCGAAGATCACGGTGCTGACCGGGCTGACCGATGCGCTCGTCGCCCCGGCGCCGCGCATCGAGGCGGTGCTCCCGGCCCTGCTCGAATTCGTCGGCGATGCCGTGATCGTCGGCCACAACGTCGCGTTCGACCTCGCCTTCATCCGCAACGCCCTCGAGCGATCGGGCCGCCCGCCGCTGGCGCCGACCGTGGTCGACACCGTCGCCCTCGCCCGCCGCCTCGTGCGCGACGAGGTTCCCGACTGCCGGCTCGGCACGCTCGCCTCGCGGCTGCGCCTCGACCACCGGCCGAGCCACCGCGCCTTGGACGACGCGCTCGCCACCGTCGACCTCCTGCACCTCCTGCTCGAGCGTGCCGCCGGTCTCGGCGTGCTCGGTCTCGACGACCTGATCGCGCTGCAGAAGCTGGCGGGGCATCCCCAGGCGGCGAAGCTCAAGATGACGTCGGACCTACCGCGCCGACCCGGCGTGTACCTGTTCTGCGGCGCCGGCGGGGACGTGCTCTACGTCGGCAAGGCGACCAACCTCCGCCAGCGCGTCCGCAGCTACTTCGGCAGCGACGACCGGCGAAAGATCGGCCCGATGCTGCGCGCGACCCAGTCGGTCCGCCACATCGAGCTCCCCGACCCGCTGACCGCGGAGATCGTCGAATCGCGCTTGATCGGACGGCTCCTCCCCAGCTACAACCGCCGCGGCACGCGTGCCGATGCCTACCGCTTCGTCCGGCTCGACACCGAGACCGCCTGGCCTCGCCTGGCGGTGGTCAAGAACCCGTCGGCCAAGGGCGTGCACCTCGGCCCGCTGCCCTCGCCGGCGATGGCCAACCTCGTTGTCGAGGCCCTGCAATCCGCCCTCCCGCTGCGCCGCTGCTCGGCGCGCCTCGGGCGCGACCACCGGCCGGCCCCCGACGCGGTCGAGTGCAGCGCGGCGCAACTCGGTGTCGCGCACTGCCCGTGCGCCGGGACCGCCGATCCTGCGTCCTATTCGGCCGCGGTCGAGCACGCCCGGCGAGCGATGACCGGCGACACCGACCTGGTCGTCGAGCGCCTGCATCAGCGGATGGCCGCGCTGGCCACGCAGCAGCGGTTCGAGGAGGCCGCGACGGCGCGCGACCGGCTGTCGGCCCTGCTCGGCGCGGTGCGCCGGCACCTGCTCGTCGACGCGCTGCGGCGCGCCGGGCGCGCCGAGGTGACGATCGGTGACTCGACGTGGATCGTCGACCGCGGCCGCCTCCTCGATGTCCGCCACGACGGCCGGTTGACCGCCGCGCTCCCCGTCCCGCCGCCGGATGCCGCGGCCGACGGCGCTCCGCTCCGGCGTGAAGACGTCGACGAGGCGCTGTGCCTCGCCCGCTTCTTCGACAAGCGGGCGCGGAGTGCGTCGGTCTGCTGCTCCGGCGAGTGGCTGTTCCCGATCACCGCCACCGATGCCGTCCCCCGCCTCGCTGCCTGAGTCGGCGGACGATCAGGCGGTCGCCGGAACGAGGTGCGCGCCGACGCTGTCGATCGCCAGCCGCTTGCAGTGCCCGCCGGGTGGCAGCGCGCCGGCGACCTCCGCAGCGGCCGACTCCGGGCAGAGGAACGCCACGGTCGGCCCGCTCCCCGAGAGCCACCCGCACCACGCGCCGGCGGACGTCCCGGCGGCGAGCGCGTCAGCCGCGCCGGGCACGAGCGGCAGCCGATCGGCCTGATGGAGGCGATCGTCGGTCGCGCCGCTCAGGAGCGACGGGTCGTCGTGTTCGAAGGCCAGCGCGAGCTGGAGGGCGCGGCCGATGTTGTGCACCGCAGCGGACCGGTCGACCAACGGCGGCAGCGTGCGGCGCGATCGGTCGGTCGATGTCGTGACGTCGGGGATCCACGCGATCACCCGAGCCGCGCCGAGGACCGGGCCGATCGTGATCGGGACGACATCACCTTCGACGTAGGCGACCGCGCCCCCGTACATCGAGGCCGCGACGTTGTCGCCGTGGCCTTCGTGGCCTGCCGCGACACGCACGATCTCCGCCGCCGCCGAGTGGAGCGCACCGTGACCGCCCTGGCGCTGGCAGACCGCAAGGGCTGCGGCACCGACGCGCACCGCACCGCTGAACCCGAGCCCGCGGGCGACCGGGATCGAGCTGCGCAGCCACATCGGCCCCTCGCCGCCCAGTGCGGTGAACGGCGCGTACGCCGGATGGTGCTCGTCGAGCGCCGTCGCCCCGGCCGGTGCAGCACCGGTGCCGACGTCGGCGTGCAGCGCGAGAGCGAGGCCGAGCACGTCGAATCCTGATCCGAGGTTCGCGGACGACGCGGGAACCCTGACGACCAGTGTCACTGTGCCTGCGACACCTCGACGAGCGAGGCGAGCGTCGCCGTCGCCCGGCCGTCGTCGATCGCCGCCGCGGCCAACTCGATGCCGTCGGCCAGGCCGGCCGCGTGCCCGGCGACGACGAGCGCCGCGCCGGCGTTGAGCACGACGATGTCGCGGTGGGGGCCGGGCTCGCCCTCGAGGACTCGGTGGACGACGGCGGCATTCTCCTGCGGCCCGCCGCCGCGCAGGTCGTCGAGCGACGCCCCGGCCAGGCCGAACTCGCCGGGGTCGATCGTGAACTCGTCGATTGCACCGTCGTCGAGGGAGAGCACCCGGGACGGGCCGGTCGTGGTCAGCTCGTCGAGACCGCCTCCGTGCACGACCCACGCCCTGGTCAGCCCCTGCCGCTGCAACGCCTCGACCATGGCACCGGCGAACGACGGATCGCCGACCCCGATGAGCTGGCGGCGGACTCGGCCGGGATTGGCCATCGGCCCGAGCAGATTGAACACGGTCGGGATGCCCAGCTCGGCACGCGGCGGGCCGGCGAACCGGAACGCCGGGTGGAAGCTGCGGGCGAAGCAGAACCCGATCCCGGTCGCCCGCAGGCACGCCGCCACCCCCTCCCCGGATTGTTCGATGGCCACGCCGAGCTGTTCGAGCACGTCGGCCGTCCCCGACATCGACGACGCCGAACGGTTGCCGTGCTTGCACACGCTCGCCCCGGCGCCGGCGGCGACCAGCGCGGCGATCGTCGACACGTTGATCGTGTTCGCCCCGTCGCCGCCGGTCCCGACGATGTCGATCGCCTCGTCCCGTTCCGCCTCGGTCAACGGCACGAGCGCGGCGGCGGCGAGCGCGGCGTCGAGCAGCGCCGACAGCTCGGCGGCCGATTCCCCTTTGGCCCGCAGCGCGACGGCGAAACCGGCGATCTGCGCGGCGGTCGCGTCGCCGGCGAGGATCGAGGTCATCGCCGCGCTCGCCGTTTCGGCGGGCAGGTCGCGGCCCGCGATCAGCTCTGACAGCAGCGCAGGCCATCCACCGAACTCGTCCAGTTGGGACATCACGACGATCGTAGGTGGTCGCCCGCGGTTCGGGCGATCGACCGCGTCAGGCCGTGCGCCGACGCTGGCGGATGATGCGGCGCCGATCGCGCTCGGTGGCACCGCCCCAGACACCCGCCTTCTCGCGGAACGTCAACGTGTGCTCGAGGCACGACGCGCTCACGTGGCACCCGGCGCAGACCGCCTTGGCGACCGCGGCGTCGTCCTCGTCGTCGGGGTAGAAGATCGCCGCATCCAGCCCGCGGCACGCCCCCAGATCCCACCACTTCGCTTCCTGTACCGACACGACAGCCCCCGTTGGTCAACCCCACGGCAGGCGATGTGAACCAGCCCACCGAGTGCGAATCTAGAACGGTCGGACCCGCTGCGCCAGTGGCAATTCCACGAAGTGGGACGGAATGCCACTCTACGTGGTGTTGCTCGCGCCATACGTCGGCGCGGTGCCGATCATCGGTCTTCCGCGGGGATCCCGTACGCGCGCGCGACGAACTGGATCGGGTGGGAGGGGACGAGATCGGTCTGCTCGGCGATCGCCGTGTTGGCCAGGTGGCAGTCGCCGGCGACGACATCGCCCGCAGCGGCGACGATCAGGTCGCCGAGCTTGCGGGCGATCGTGATCGAGGCGTCCTCGTTCTCCGCTCGCAGTCCCCACACGCCGTCGATGCCGGAGCACTGCTGAACGACTTTCACCTTGGCACCGGTGAGCTTCATCAGATCGCGGCTCGTGAACCCGATGTCCTGGGCGCGCAAGCGACACGGCGCATGGTACGTGACCCGGTCGGGCACCGGGCCGGTGAAGTCGGTGTTGAGCACGGTGTCGTCGGATCGGTGCACCTTCATCAGGTACTCGGCGGCGTCGTAGGTGTGCTCGGCGACCAACTCGGCATCCGGCCCGCCGACGTAGCGCGGGTAGTCCTGCTTGAGCACGTAGCTGCAGGTCGGCTGCGGGACGACGATGTCGGTTCCCGAACGGATCTCCGAGCTCAGGATCTTGACGTTCTTCTCGGCGAGCTTGGTGAACCGGTCGACGTCACCGGAGTGCAGCAACGCTGCGCCGCAACACCCGGCGGCGGTGTTGTCGCACTCGATGCCGTTGCGCTCGTACACCTTGACCAGGTCCTGGCCGATCCCGACCTCGTGGTACTCGACGAGGCACGTGGGGAAGACGGTGACCCTGCCCTGCGGCTTGCGGAGCGAGATCCTCGGGCGCTGGGCGAACCAGGAGGAGAACCGCTGCTTGGCGTACGGGGGCAGGAGCCGGACCGCCGACACGCCCGTGACCGCGGCGACCGCCCTGCGCACCGCAGACCCCGGTTTGGCGGCGATCACGCGGTTGGCGATCGCCGACGACCTGGTGGCGGTCTTGCCGAGCAGGTCGGTTCGGCCGAGGAAGTGATCGGTCACCCGCCGGCGGGCCGGCACGTGACCCTGCTCGACGCGCATCGCGTCGGCGCGCAGCATCAGCCGCGGGAAGTCGACGCTCCACTCGTGCAACCCGGGGACGTAGGGGCAGTTGAGGTAGCACAGCTTGCACTGGAAGCACCCGTCGACGACCTGGTCCTGCTCGGCCGGGGTCAGCCGGCCGGCATCGCGATCGTCGTGCCGACCGATCATCTCGAACAGCGTCGGGAACGAACCACACAAGTCCACGCACCGCTGGCACCCGTGGCACACGTCGTAGACGCGCGTCAGCTCGGCGCGCACGTCGGCCTCGTCGAGATACCGCGGGTCCTTCGGGTCGTAGGTGGTGGTCATGACGGCACGCCGCATCGTAGAGGTCTGCGGCCGCCGGACAACGACGGACCGATGTCGCGACCGGCGACCGTCCCGTAGCATCGCCGGGGTGGAGCCCATTGCGTTCGAGCGAGCGAGGATGGTCGAGGCCCTCCGATCGGGCGCGCCGGCCGGCGGGGACCCGTTCGACGTGCTCGTGATCGGCGGCGGGATCACCGGCGTCGGCGTCGCCCTCGACGCCGCCGCGCGAGGGCTGCGCACCGCGCTGGTCGAACGCGACGACTTCGCGTCCGGGACCTCGTCGAAGAGCTCCAAGATGATCCACGGCGGTCTGCGATATCTCCAGAACGGTGATGCCCGCCTCGTCTACCAGGCACTGCGCGAGCGTAAACGCCTGATGCGCAACGCACCACACCTCGTCGCCGTGCTCCCGTTCATGATCCCGATCATGACCAGGGACAGCGTGGTGTCGCGGAAGATCGCTCGCGCGCTCGGGTCGGCGTTGTGGATGTACGACGTCACGGGCGGGTGGCGGATCGGCCGGCTGCACCAGCGGATCTCCGCCGAACGCGCGGCAGCCCACTTCCCCACCACCCACACCGAGCGCTTGAGCGCCGGGTACGTGTACTTCGACGCCGCCGCCGACGACGCCCGCCTCACGCTCACCGTCGCCCGGACCGCAGCCCGCCACGGCGCGGTGCTCGTCAACCGCTGTGCCGTCGTCGAGATCGCCAACGGCGCCGACGGCCGTGCATCGGGCGCCGTCGTGGAGGTCGACGGTGAACGCATCGAGATCGCCGCACGCTCGATCGTCAACGCCGCCGGCGTGTGGGCCGACGAGGTGCGGACGATGGACGAAGGCCGCGACCCCGCGTCGATCCGCCCGGCCAAGGGCGTCCACGTCACCGTGCCCTGGGAACTGGTCCGCAACGACATCGCGGTGATCATCCCGGTCCGCAGCGACAAGCGCAGCCTGTTCCTCGTGCCGTGGGGCGAACTGCCCGACGGCACGTTCCGCCATACCTACATCGGCACGACCGACACCGACTACGACGGGCCGCTCGATGACCCGCAGTGCGACCGCCCCGACCTCGACTACGTTCTCGCCGCGGTGAACGACGCGCTGACGACCGGGATCACCGCGGCCGACATCACCGGCGTGTGGTCCGGCCTGCGGCCGCTCGTCAGGTCGGCCGATCCCGGCCTCGTTCCCGACAAGACCGCCGACCTCTCGCGACGCCACGTCATCGACGTCAGCGCGACCGGCGTGATCAGGGTCGGCGGGGGCAAGCTGACCACCTACCGCGAGATGGCCGAGAACACCGTCGACCAGGTCTGCTCCGCCCTCGAGGTCCCCCGCCGCCGGCGCCTGCGCCACCCGACACGACGGCTCGCCCTGTTCGGGGCCGGGTCCGGGCCGGAACCGGCCCGCGGCTCGCTCGACGCTCACCTCTGGCGCCGGTACGGGACGGCGGCGGTCGAGATCAGGGCGCTGGCCGCGCTCGATCCCGACCTCGGCCGCCCGCTGGTCGACGGGCAGCCGTACCTGCGCGCCGAGGCGGTCTACGCCGTCCGGCACGAGATGGCGACGACGTTGGCCGACGTCCTCGAGCGCAGGACGCGGGTCCACCTGTTCGATCGCCGGGCAAGCCTGCGCGCCGCGCCGGCCGTCGCGGACCTGCTGGCCGCGGAGCTCGGATGGTCGGGTGCGGAGACCGCCCGACAGCTCGACGACTACCGGCGACGCTGCGCCGCCGAGGAGGAAGCCGGTGACCACCTCACCCACGCCGCCGATTGAGCTGACCGGCACCGCCAGCCGCTTCCCGCATCCGTTCGTCGAGGTGCCCGACGAGCTGATCGTCGCGCTCGCCGATATCTGCGAGGTGGTGACCGGCGAGGCGGAGGTCGCCGAGGCGAGTCGCGACTGGTGGCCGCTCGCGCTGCACTGGTCGCTCGCCGGGCAGGTCCCGCAACTGGCCGAGGTCGTCGTTCGGCCGACGACGACCGCCGAGGTCGCGGCCGTCGCCCGGGCGTGCGACCTCGCTCGGGTCCCGCTGACGGTCGCCGGTGGGCGCAGCGGCGTCACCGGCGCCTCGGTCCCAGTGCACGGAGGGATCGTGCTCGACACGACCGCGCTCGCCGGCATCGTCGCGGTCGACGAGGTCAGCGGCGTCGTCGAGGTGCTGCCGGGCACGTTCGGACCCGAACTGGAACGCGAACTGCAGGTCGAGCACGGGTTGTCGGTCGGCCACTTCCCGCAGAGCTTCGACCTGTCGACCGTCGGCGGCTGGGTCGCCTCGCGCGGGGCCGGGCAGTACTCGACCCGGTACGGCAAGATCGAGGACATGGTCGTCGGGCTGGAGGCGGTGCTCGCCGACGGCACCGTCGTACGCACCGGCGGCGCGCCGGCGGCGGCGGTCGGACCCGACCTGACCCAGGTGCTGCTCGGCTCGGAGGGCACGCTCGGCATCGTCACCCGCGTCTGGCTGCGCACCCATCCGGTGCCCTCCGCCGAGTTCCGGGCCGCGTACCGGCTCGAGTCGTTCCACGACGGCCTCGAGATCTGCCGGCGGATCATGCGCCGCGGGGGCACCCCGGCGGTCCTGCGGCTGTACGACCCACAGGAGTCGAGCCGTGGCCACGGCGGCGACGGGAGCAATTGCGTGCTGCTCGTGCTCGACGAGGGCGATCCTGGGATCGTCGCCGCGAGCGAGCGCCTCGTCGCCGACGCCGCGTCGTCGGTCGGTGCGCTCGCCGCCGACCCGATCCTGGTCGAGGGGTGGTTGGCCCACCGGAACGACACCAGCGCGCTTCAGGCCCTCACGCGCAAGGGGTTCGTCGTCGACACGATGGAGATCGCCGCCCGCTGGTCCGCGCTCCCGGAGATCTACGAGGCGGCGCGGGCGGCGCTGATGACCGTTCCCCACGCCCGGGTCGCGACGTGCCACCTGTCGCACAGCTACGCCGACGGCGCTTGCCTGTACTTCACCTTCGCCGCCACGCCGCCGGCCGACGAGATCGAGTCGACGTACGTCGCGCTCTGGGACGTCGGCCAGCGCGCCGTGCTCGGCAGCGGGGGGAACCTGTCGCACCACCACGGGATCGGGATCAACCGCGCCCGGTTCATGCGCGAGGCGCTCGGCGACACCTACGACGTCCTGCTCCGGCTGAAGGCGGCGCTCGACCCCAACAGCATCCTCAACCCCGGCAAGCTCGGCTTCCCGTCGCCGTTCGGCCCGGCACCGTGGCCGTGACCGCTGCCGTGCCCGGACCCGGCCGCTGGGACGTCGTCGCCCTGCGCGCAGGTGGCGGCGTGGCGCTGATGATCTCGGTGCCGGTCACCGTCCTCGGCGCGATCGTCGACAGCGACAGCTCGGGGACGAACGCGCTGTTCTTCTTCGGCGCGATGCTCGGCTTCGTGCTCGGAGCCGGGTGCGCCGCCTGGATCCAGCGTGTCGGGACGCCGATCAGCCACGCGATCGTCACCGCCAGCGGCACCTATGTCCTCGCCCAGGCGCTGTTCGTGACGGTCCGGCTGGTGCGCGGCGCCGAGGTCAACTGGTTCGCCGTGCTCCTCACGCTGATGCTCGTCGTCGTCGCCGGGCTGATCGGCGGGCTGCTCGGCAGCGCACTGCGACAGCGGGGCTTCGTCGCCACCGTGGACAGGAATCGATGATGACCCACAGCACGACCAACATCTTGGTGATCGACGTCGGTACAACCGGCCTGCGCGCCGCCATCGTCGACGAACACCTCTCGATCCGGGCGATCGAGCATCGTCCGGCGGCGCCGTCGTCACCGGCGCCTGGCCTGGTCGAGTTCGACGGCGTGGCGATGGCCGCGACGTTGCTCCACGCCGCCCGCACGGTCGTCGAACGGGTCGGTCGACCGGTCGACGCGGTCGGGGTGACCAACCAGCGGGCGAGCGCGCTGGTCTGGGACCGGGCGACCGGCGAGCCGATCGGGCCGGGACTCGGGTGGCAGGACCTGCGGACCGTCGCCGAGTGCATCACCGCCAAGGCCGAGCACGGGTGGGCGCTGGCGCCGAACCAGTCGGTGACCAAGCTCGCCTGGCTGCTCCACAACACCGCCGGGCTCGACGGGCGGGAGCTGTGCTACGGGACGGTCGACAGCTGGGTGGCGTGGACGCTCAGCGGAGGGGCGGTCCACGTCAGCGACCAGACCAACTCCTCGGCGACGGTGACCGGGCTGCGCCACGTCGACGGGTCGGGCTGGAACCGCGAAGTCCTCGCGGCCTTCGACATCCCCGAGTCGGTGCTCCCCCGTGTCGTCGACTCGATCGGGGTGGTCGGCGACGCCTCGGCCGTCCCCGGCAGCCCGCCGATCGCCGCGATGCTCGGCGATCAGCAGGCGTCGCTCGTCGGCCAGGGAGGCGTGCACCCAGGCGCGACCAAGATCACGTTCGGGACCGGGGGGATGCTCGACGTGCGCACCGGCGGCCCGGCGCCCGATGCCGCCAACCGGCACCGCAACGGCACCTACCCCCTCCCGCTGTGGTCGCAGGAGGGGCGGATCGCGTGGGGTGTCGAGGGGATCATGCTGTCGGCGGGGACCAACGTCGAGTGGCTGCGCGACGACCTCGGCCTGATCGAGACCGCAGCGGAGAGCCACGAGGTCGCGGCCGGTTGCGAGGACGCCGGCGGGGTCGTCTACGTGCCAGCGCTGCTCGGCCTCGGTACGCCGCAGTGGGACTACGGCGCTCGCGGCACGTTGCTGGGCCTGACGCGCGGCAGCGAGCGCCACCACGTCGTGCGCGCCGTCCTCGAGGGCGTGGCCCACCGGGGTGCGGACCTGATCGACGCGGCGACCGCCGACACCGGCGTCGACATCGCCGTCGTGCGCATCGACGGCGGCATGAGCCAGAATCCGACGTTCGTGCAGGCGCTCGCCGATGCGACCGGACGGCCGGTCGAGGTGTCCCCGATCGTCGAAGCGACCACGATCGGGGCGGCGTTCATGGCCGGCGTCGGCGTCGGGGTGTGGGACGACGTGGCCCAGGTCGCCGAGCTGTGGCGACCCGCCCACACCGTCGAACCACGCCCCGGATTCGATCATGCCGCGCACCGGGCGACCTGGCAGCGGGCCCTGGAACGAGCCGGCGGGTGGCTCCCCGCGCTCTCTGCGCTCGACTTCTGAGCGATCGCGGATTCGCCGGGGCCGAAACCCTAGAATTGCCCGGACGCCTTCCCAGCGGGAAGGCTGTCGACGACATGACCCCGAAAGGACCCTCCTCCGTGGACCTCGAACCCGCTGAGCCCGCGACCTCGCGGCGCAGCCTGATCCGTGTGGCCGGCGCCGCCGGTGTCGTCGGGGCGACCGCCCTTCTGGCGTCGCGATCGGCATCGGCCGCACCCGCTCCCCTCCCGCCGAACCCCGCCGACACCTTCCTGCTCGAGCAGGCGATGCTCCTCGAGCTGACCGCCCGCGACCTGTACGAGGTGGCGATCGATGCGGGTCCCGCCGACGAGATCGCCGAGGTGTTGGCGGTCATCGCCCAGAACCACCGGGCCTACGCGCAAAGCATCGCCGGGGCTGCGGGGCTGTCCGCCAGCGGGCGCAACGAAGACGCCTTCGAGTCGCTGCGCGGCGAGTTCGCCGACGGCTCCATCCTCGCCGCCCACCAACTCGAGCAGACCGCGGTGTCGACGCACACCGAGCTGCTCGGCGAGTACGAGAGCGCTCAGGCGGTCAGGCTGACCGCATCGATCCTCGTCGTCGAGGCCCGCCACGCGACCGTGCTCGCCGACATCGCCGGGGTCAGCGACCTCGATGTCATCTTCGGCAACGACCAACCGCCGCTCGATCTCGCCACGGAGGTGTCCCGATGACGGGCACGGGTCCCGCCCGGACGCGCCGCGACGCGCTCAAGCTGGGCGGGATGACGCTGTCGCTCGGGGCGCTCGCCGCGGCGTGCGGCGCCGACCGGGGCGGCGACGACGATCCGGGCCGGGTCGGCAACGCCCCGGTCGCCACCGAGCCGCCGGCGTACCCGATCGACGATGCGGTCCTGTTGCGGACCGCATCATCACTCGAATTGTCGGGCGTCGAGATGTACGAGCGGGTCCTCGAACTCGGGCTGTTCGCCTCGGCGCAGACGCCGCTGATCGAACGGCTGATCGAGGACCACGCCGCGACGGCGGAGGAGATGGCCGAGCTGACCGCCGGCGAGGGCGCCACCCCGTGGCGGTGCACGAACAACTGGATCCTGCGCCGCGAGGTCGGCCCAGCGCTCGACGCGATCGCCGAGAGCGACCAGCCCGAGGTCGACGTCGTCACGTTGGCGATCACCTTCGAGAACATGGCGGTCGCCACGCATCAGGGCCTCGCGACGTCGCTGACCAAGCGGGAGCAACGGCTGGCGACGACGACCGCCGCGGCGCTGAACGCCCGCCACGCGGCATGGCTCGCCATCCAGGCCGGGGGCGCCGATGCGTACGTCAGCCCGGTGCTCGTCGGCGGGGAGATCGCCCTCGACCAGTCCGGCGTACTCCCGCAGTACGCGATCAGCAGCCGGTTCGGCGCGCTGGCGGCGATCGAGATGATCGTCGGCCCGGCCGACGAGAACGGCACCCGCGGCAAGTACACCCTGCGCACGCCCGCCGAGAACGCGCTGATCTACAACGAGCTCGCCGCCACCTGCTGACGTACACTGGTCGCCGATGGTGAGAGGGCCGGGTGGTCGCGGCGGTGCACTCCGGTGCGCCGTCGAGGAAAGTCGGGACTCCACAGGGCAGGGTGCTGGCGAGAGCCAGGTCGGGGCGACCTGACGGACGTGCAACAGAGAGAGACCGCCGATGGGCCGGCGCGGTGACGTGTCGGCCACAGGTAAGGCTGAAACGGTGCGGTAAGAGCGCACCAGCGGCGACGGTGACGTCGCCGGCTCGGTAAACCCCACCCGGAGCAAGGCCGAGCAGAGGGTACGGACGGCCCGTCCGCCCGCACGGGCAACCCTCGGGTAGGCCGCACAGATGGATGGCCACCGGCACGGCAACGTGCCACAGAATCCCGCTTACAGGCCCCCTCACCATCCCACGGGGCGTCCACCCGTAGGTGTCGAGCGTCTCGGCCGCCGAAATGAGTCGGTGGCCTCTGGCGCATCGACGCGAGGTGGGTCGATGGTGGGGCCAAGGGGATGAGCGAGGAGGTCGTGATGAGGAGGGTTCTGGACCGGCTCTCACTACAACTGGCGGCGTTTCTGTTGGTGGGCGCGATGGTGCCGTCATCGGCCAGTGCGGCGACAACGACGGTGGTGATACCGACTGGCGTCCCAGCCGTGGACGTGGCCAACGTGCAGTCTGCGGTCGACGCAGCGTCGACGGGTGACGTCGTCGTGCTCGGGGCGGGCGTGTTCGATTTCGGCGTGGACGGTGAGGTCGACGTGAGCACAGCGGTGACCATCGAGGGTGAGGTGTCTGCCGGGCAACTTGGTACGAAGGTGGTCGGGGGGAGCATCGCGTTCGATGTGCTCGCGCCTGTGGGCACCGTCACGATCCGCAATCTGTGGTTCGAGGACCCACAGAATGCCGCGATCCGCCTGCGGGACACGAACGGGGTCGTGATCACGGGCAACAAGCTGCGCGGGTCCGCCGAGTACGGGATTCACCTCGCCTCAGGCGACGGTGACAACTACGACACCGAAGTCCGTTCAAACGACCTGCGAGGCTTCTCGACCGCGATCGGCGTCGAGCACGCGGTGGGCACCGTCGTGAGTCACAACATCTTCGACGGCAACGGTCTGGGGATCTCCGACCAGAGTCCCGATTCGTTGACCACCAACAACGTCTTCGTCGGCCCGACTCCGCAGTATTCCGCCACTGGTTCCAGCGGCCGTGTGGTGGAGGGAAACTTCTGGAGTGACTACTGGGGCGACGACATCGACGGTGACGGAATCGGCGACACCGAGCTAGCGCACCTCGGCGTCGATGCCGCCCCGTTGGTTGACCCGTCCGTCGCGGAACGGTACGGCGCGTTCATGTGCGCCGACTGGTGGCTGCTCTGGTCTGGGGGGTGGTCGCCGGTCGAGGTCGGGCTCACTGCACCAGGTGACCTGCGCATCGACCGTTCGGTCAACGAGATCGGTGACCACGGCTACTACATGGAGACGGTCCGTGGCGATGAGACCTTGATCCGCATCATGGTGCACCGCCCCTGTGTGCCCGAGTCCGGAGTGGGGCCGTACATCCTCGACATGGTCGCCCTTGCCGACCTCGACTTCGACCTCACCGTGACGGTGACCGAAGCGGGCGAGGACCGGTACCGCGAGGTCTACGAGTCCGAACCGCTCGCCGAGGGCGAGACCCGCAACATCGGAGTCGAGCTCACCGAGACCATCGATCCCGACACCGGAGACGTCATCGTCACCGTCGAACCCGTCGACGTCGACTCCGATGGCGACGGCGTTCCCGACACCGACGACGTGTGCCCAGGCACAACCTTGGACGATCCCCCCGATCGCATCAAGAACAACCGCTACTACGCGGACGCGAACGGTGACTTCATCGACCTGACCGGCACATGGTCCGGCTACACCGTCACCGACACCGGCGGATGCGACGAGGACCAGATCATCGACGCCCTCGACCTCGGGATCGGGCACAGCCGATTCGGAATCACCCGATCGGCACTCCAAGACTGGCTAGCCCAACTCTGACGCTGCCAACCAAGACCAACGCCCACAAGCCCCGAACCGGGCCTGACTGACCCCGGACCACCTCACCGCAGTAGGTCCCTGGCGCGGGCTTGAGACGCCGACGAGAAGCGGCGGGAAGTCAGAGCGGTGTGACCGTCACCGCGATGACGAGGCCTGCGAGGTCGAGCGTCGACGTGCCACCGGTCGCCTGCACCACGATCGGCCCGCCGAGTTCTTCTGCCCCGAGGTCGATCTGGGGCAGCGTGCTCGCCATGTCGAACGACAGCTCGACGCAGAAGATGCTCTCGTCGCCCTGCAGCGAGGAGGGTGCGCCCGTCTGGCGGGCGTCGAGGACAGCGTTGAACGCATACGCGTTTCGCACTCCGGCGTCACCGGCCGGCGGCGGGGTTGACCGTGCGGTCGGTGGGTTCGGGTGCAGCGCTGTCGGCGGGCGCGTCGGCCGGTGTGCCCAGCGTGCTGTAGACCAGCTCGGTGCACTGCCCGGACACGAGTGTCGACGGCTTGACGGGTGTCGTCCCGCTCTTCAGGACCGGGCACGGCCAGCCGTCCGCAGTCACGATGTCGACGTGCGCGTTCTCGTCGAGGAGCACAGCTTCGACGATCTGGTCGATGCTGTAGCCGAGCTGGTTGAGCATGATCAGCGCACCGAGCACGACGCGCCCGCGTTCGACATCAGCCGGATCGGGGCGCGGATCGGTCCGACGCTGGCTCTCGACGATGAGGCCCCAGAACTCCCGGTTGAAGCCTCGGACCCGGTCCTCGAGCGGCGGGGTCGAACGTGCCGGCCGCGCGAAGCCGAAGACGTGGGTGGCCTGATCGTCGGGCGCGGTGCCGGTGATCCCTGTCGGCGCCGACCAGAGTCCAGCGTCACGACCTACCTACTCGTCGCAGATGGGGTCGACCGGCCAGTGGCTCAGCCGTCGTACGACACGCGCAAGAGAACGCCGCCGATCGTGATGTCGTGGTTGATTCCGGTGCCTGCGTAATGAAGCATCAACCCGACGGTCACGTAGTTGCCGTTCGGAACCCAGGCGAGCTGGCACCCGGGGTTGCTGCAATCCACCACGTAGCTGGTGTACGTGGTCGATTTCTGGTCCGTCGGGCTGTGCGCCACGTCGACATGGCTGCCGGTGTTGCTGCTCTTCGTCAGCCAGGTGTCGGCGATGTAGCTGTTGACGTTCTTGACCATGTACGACACCCGGACGTTGACCAGCTTCGCCCAGTCCCCACCCAGCTCGGCGGGGAGCGGAACCGGGATGAGAACCTGCATGTCTCCAGGCGAACCGGTCTTGCGCACGATGGCGTCGCTCGAGTTGTCGAAGTACACGGTCGCCGGCCCATCGTCGTAGTGGATCTCGAGCAGCGATCCGGGGACGTAATAGAACGTGTCTTCCTTGGCACTCACGAACCCGGGCTCCGTGTAGTAGCCGACGACGTCGATCAGAACGTCGGTCGTCGGCCCGATGATGTTGTAGGCGTTGTAGGTGATCTCGATTCGGCCCGCGTCGGGACCGGAAGTCGGCAGTTGCACCGTGACGGCGTTCGGCACGGTGTCGCCGGCGTCGAAGTTGAGGCTCGAGACCGACGCCAGACCGGTCGCATCGGCCGGCCGAACCGACAGGAACCCGTTGGCGGTCGGACCCACGACGGTCACGTTCATCGACACCGCTGTCGCGCCGGTCGGGACGACGACCTTGGTGCCCGTCGTGGTCGGGATGGAACCCGTCACGATCAGGTCGAGGCCCGCCGCGGACACGAACGGTCCAGCGAGTCCGACGTCGTTCCCGTCACGCGAGTCCAGAATGCGGACCGGATCGATTGCCACGAACGACGACGGTGTGCTCGAGGCGGCGTTCACGACGAACAGCCCGCCGCCACCGAGGGTGACTGCGACCGCTGCTCCGATTGCTGCCCAGCGCGATCGCCACACGCCGCGCCGTCCACCATCAGAAGGGATACTCATCGTGATCCTCCTTGTCTTGGCGGCCCACATCAGGCTTCACCGCGCCGGCAGACCGCGCCCTGCTCGAGACCGTCGGTCGGGCGGCCTCCTCCTGAGATTCTCCGCCGCGACCGCCTCCCGCTAGAGGAGGAAGCCAGGTTGGAGGCACCACCGGGCACGTTCGGCGGGTCGCTCCGGTCGCGGGACAGGTCACCGTCAACTCCACCACCAACGCCGTGGAGCAGGAAGCAGGCGATCAGGTGACCTGCCAATTGGTGTGCGAGCGCGCAGGCACCGGCGTCAATCCGCAGGTCTTCGATTCGGTGCTGACCGCGATCTTCACGCCGACGCCCTGAGCCACCGGACGAGTGCCGGCTTCGCCGCTGCAGCGATGGTGGCCGTCCGCTACCCTGCCGCCCGTGGAGCACAATCGCCGCACATTCATCGCCCTCGGGGCCGCCGTCGCCTTCTTCGTCATCATCGTGGCCGTCGCCGTGAACCGCAACGCCGATGACGGTGGGGACAGCGGGAGCGGTGGCCAGCTCATCGGACCGACCTGGACGGCCGAGGAGGTCGTCGTCGACGGTACGGAGCTCACCCCGGTCGAGGGCGTCGAGGTCACCGCCGTGTTCACCGCCGACGGTGAGGTCAACGGGTCCGGCGGCTGCAACAACTACTTCGGTTCGTACGAGGCCTCCGGCGGGGGGATCACGTTCGGGCCGCTCGGCTCGACCCAGATGTTCTGCGCCGACCCACCCGGCGCGATGGACCTGGAGGCCGGCTACCTGGCGGCGCTCGCCGGAGCCGAGCGCTACACGGTCGACGGCGGGACGCTGACGATCGAGTCGCCGGCGGGCCGCATCGTCTACACCTCCGGCTGAACCGACGTCAGCGCGGCAGCGCGTCGACGATCTGTCGAGAGCGGGCGATCGTCCCGGTCTCGGTGACGTGCACCGGGTCGAAGAACCACCAGAGGTTGCCCTCGGAGTAGCCGTACCAGTCGATCACGTGCAGCTTCGGGTCGGCGGCGGCCCGAGCATCGAGCACGCCGTTGAACGTCGCGGTGGCGCCGGGGAAGTTGAACGGCCACCCCGCCTGTCGGTGGTAGTTCACGTTCATCCACCACACGTCGGCGCCGGGCGTGACCGCGGCGAGCATCTCGGTGATCAGCGCGCCCGCCGCCCCGGGGTCGTCGGCCCCATGGCTCAGGTCGTTCGAGCCGAGCGCGACCACCCAGCACTCGGCCTCGCCGAACGTCGCCCGGACCGTCCACGCGGCCCGCACCCCGCTGTACGGCGCGGCGACCGAAGCCGGGATGCGCCGGCTGTGCTGCGCATCGACCTTGGCGGTGAACCCGGCCTCGCGCAGGCCCCGGTCGAGGTGCCACTGCCAGTTCTGGGTCAGGGAGTCACCGATGACGATCACCCGCTCGCAGCGCAGCGGGGGGTCGGGAGGCTGCCGGATCTGGACTTGCTCGCCGCGCTGGGAGGGAGCGAAAGCGGCGGCGCCGCCGTTCACCGAGCCGGTCCGCTCGGCAACGCCGGGGAGTGAGGAGACGCCGGCGCCGGGCACCAAGACGGCCAGCGAGACCAGCAGCGCCGCCCCGAGAACCCCGATTCGATGACCGGCCCGCCGTCGCACGAGCGAAAGCATAGGACCCGCACTGCACCGGCGGGCTCCTCAAGACCTCGGCAAGATCGTCCGATGACACCCGGGTATGGGAGTCCGCCGTTCGTCGCGCCCTGCCGCCGTGGTCGCGGCGTTGTTGCTCGGCCTCTCCGCGTGCGCGTTCGGCCCCCAGTACTCGAGCCGGATGACCGAGACCAGGCCGGTCCGCCTGATCGTCGTCGACGAGCGCGGGGAACGGCTGATCGGTGCCGCGATCACCATCAGCGGACGGACCGTGCGCACCGACGACAATGGTGAGACGGTGATCCGGATCAGCCAGCCGATGAGCGGCGTGGTGTCGGCCGAGGGCGCACTCGACGAACCGGTGGTCGTCGGGCCGGGTGACGTGGCGATGACGGTGGCGCTCTGGGACCGGGCCAACGCCGACGGTGTCGAGCGCGTGGCGATGCACTTCGGTGGCGACGTGATGCTCGGCCGGCGCTACCTCGAGACCGATCGCAGCGACACCCCGCTCGTCACCGATGCCGAATCTGCCCGGGCGGTCGCCGAGCACCTCGCGCCGATCTCCGCCGCCGCCGACTGGACGGTGGTCAACCTGGAGACCGTGATCGGCGAGCTCCCCGCGGACGACGCGTACCCGGCGAAGCGGTTCCTCCTCCAGTCGACCCCGAACGTCACCGACATGCTCGACGAACTCGGCGTCGACCTGGTCACGCTCGGGAACAACCACGCGTACGACTGGCGCGACGCGGGGATCAGCACGACGATCGACCTGCTCGACGGCGCGGGGATCGACCACGTCGGTGCCGGCCCGACGCACGGGGACGCGATCCGGGGCCGGATCGTCGAGGTCGGCGCAACGAGCGTCGGCGTCGTGTCGTTCACGACGGTCAACGGGAGCTTCGTCAACGACCAGTTGCCGAGCGCCGACGCACCGCTGCCGGTCGGGCTGTCCGCCAGCGAGCTGTGGCAGTACTCGAGCCGGGAGTTCGGGTTCGGCACTCCTGGCGCACGGCTGTACATCAAGCCCGAGGCGCGCCGGATCGGCGAGGTCTGGCAGCTCTTCCAGCAGCTCGAGCGCGACCTCGGCGACGAGGCGGTCGGTGAGCTGTGGACCGCGGTGATCGCCGTGTACCCCGAGCTGCAGGACTGGGTGGCCCGCAGGGGGCACGGTGGTGCGGCGCCGTACCGGCGAGAGGACATGATCGACCAGATCAGCCAGCTCAAGCGCGACGGGGCCGAGATGATCGTCGTCCAGGTCCATGGCGGGTTCCAGTTCGCCGCGGTCGAGAGCGAGTTCCTCCAGGAGATCGCCCACGAGGCGATCGACGCCGGTGCCGACACGGTCATCGCCCACCATCCGCACGTGTTGCAGGGCGTCGAGTGGTACCGGGACAAGCTGATCGCGTACAGCCTCGGCAACCTGGTCTTCGACCAGGACTTCCTGGCGACGTTCCCCAGCGCGATGCTGCGGATCATCGTCGAGGGATCGAGCGTGCTCGAGGCGCGGATGATCCCGCTCATGCTCGACCGCTACCGCCCCGTCCCGGTCAGCGGGACCACCGCCGCCCGCATCGTCCGGATGATCGACGAACGCTCAGCGCTGCCCGCGGTCGCCGAGCGCGTGGACGAACTCGAGGTCGGCAGCGTGCTGCGATCACCGGCGCCCGGCGTCGGCCAACTCATCTCCCCGGCATCGCTGCGCCTCCAGCGGAACACCGGGTTGATCGTCAACGATCGCCTCGAGCGCCAGCAGCTGGTCACCGCCGGGGCCGACGGTACGGGCGCGCTCGCCACCTGCACGATCGTCCGCAGCGACACCCTCCCCGACGGCACCGAGCTCGGCGTCGACCTCTACGGATGGGGACGGTTCGACGACGACACCGCTGACGGGCGCCGCGAACTACCGATGCACTGGACGGTCCCCGACGACGAGGATCGGTGGACGCGCACCGCGGGGAGAACGCTCGATCCGCTCGACGACGCGATCGAGCTGCTCACCGACACCGAGCGGGTGACGACGATGCGGCTGCTCGCCCGGATCTCGCTCGCCGAACACCGGCTCTTCGATCGGCGCAACCAGCCGGTCGACCCAACGCCCCACCTCGAGATCACGATGGACGTCAAGCGCTCCCGCGGCGAGCAACCGAGCCTGCGCTTCGTCACGTTCGACTTCGAGGACTCGGACCCGACCGTGGAGCCGACCACCACGAGGATGCGCGAGATCGAGCTGCCGATCGACGTACCGTCCGACGACCGCTGGCACACCGTGTCGATCCCGCTGCCCGACGACCTGTTCGCGCCCGATGTGGCGGGCCATCAGGCCAACGCGGCCACCCTGCTGATCGACACCCCACCGGCGTTGCGCGGCCGGCTGGCGGTCGACAACCTTCGGATCCTCGAGTGGCGGGGGGCTCCGAGCACCGAGGCGCCGGCGTGGATCGCGGCCGACGTCGTCCGCTCGTCCGACGGCGCTGACGTCGAGCTCACCGTCTCGGGATGCTGATCAATCGACGGCGACGGATTCGTTGAACGTCTGGAGCAACGGGTGCCTGCCGCGAAAGACGATCCGGCAGACCGATGCGTGGTCGAGATGGCAGTTCCACGAGATGCCGATGTCGGTTCCGAGCGCCCAGGCGACGGCCGACTTCATCGGCGAGACGTGGCTGACGACGACGACATTGGTGCGCGAGGCCCGCTCGACCAGGTCCTCGCACGCGCCGCGCACCCGCTCGTCCAGCGCGGCGAGCGACTCCCCGCCCGCCGGCACGTAGTGGTAATCGTGGCGCCACCGTTGCCAGACCTCGGAGGGGACGTCGGCGTGCGGCACCCCCTCGTACTCGCCGTACGACAGCTCGACCCAGCGATCGTCGATCTCGACCTCGCGCCCGAACGTCGACGCGGTCTGGACGGCTCGCTTCAACGGGCTGGAGATCACCGAGTCGACGTGGCAGCTCCCGGTCACGAAGCGGGCGACGGCGATCGCCTGGCGCCGGCCGAGCTCGTCGAGGTCCTGGTTCAACCGACCCTGCAGGAGCCCGCGCTCGTTGGCCTCGGTTCGGCCGTGTCGGACGAGGATCAGCACGGCGAGAGTGTGCCATACCACGGGCCGCAGCAGCGACGCCGGTCAGCCGAATCGATCGGGCACCGCGACCAACCGCCCGTCGCGCAGGAACGCCCGCCGCCGCGCGGCGTCACCGAGGTCGTTGCGGCGCCACAACCACACACAGAGGGCGACGCCGACGGCCTCGAGCACCACCGACCACGCGCCGCGCTCGGTGATCGGCCAGCCGGCGCCGGAGAACCCGGTCCCGGTGAAGGGCCACCAGAACGTCTCGGTGTCGTTCCAAGCGCCGTCGAACACCAGGTGCAGGAACATCCCGATCGGCAGGCCGAGCAGGGTGCGGCGGATCGGTCGACGCCCCGCGGTGGCAACCATCAGCACCGCCAGGAGCGCCACGCTCGCGGTGAGGCTGTGGAGTGCGCGGGCCCCACCGAACAGCCCGTCGGCGACCGGCAGCACCGACCCGACGATCACCAGTCGATAGTCGAAGCGCGGGTCGCGGAACACGAAGCCGACGGTGATGACGGCGGTGCCGACGAACCAGAAGCACACGTGTCGGGAGTCGTCAGATCACGAGCATCCGCCCGCACTGCGGGCAGTCGGTGATCCCGGTCGCGGCCGCTTCGTCCTTCGCCGTGTCGACCTCGGCCGCGGACAGGTCGATGTGGCACCCGTCGCACCGGTGCCCGACGAGTTGGGCGATGGCAACCCCGAGCTGACCGCGCACCCGGTCGTACCGTGCAAGGATCGGCGGGTCGAGCCCGGCACGCAGCTCCGCACGGCGGTCCTCGATGCCGGTCAGCTCTCGATCGATGTCGCCGACCGCGAGCGCGAGCGCCTCGTCGGCCTGGCCGAGCGCCACCCGCAGTGGGCCGTCGGCGCGCAGGTGCGTGGCGAGCGCCTCCTCGATCTCGGTCGACTCGGTCAGGTCGGCGAGCTCGCCCCCATCGATGTCGTCGAGGCGTTCGGCGACCGTGGCGATCTCGTTGAGCAGCGCCTCGGCCTCGCGCGGCGCGATGACGGTCTTCAACTGCGCCTCGAGCCGCTGTTTGTCGGTGCGGAGCTCGGCGCCGAGACGCTCGGCATGCTCCATCGCGGCGGCGAGCTCGTCGATCCGGTCGCGCATCTCGGCTCGGCGGCGCTCCCACTCGGCCAGTTCGGCCGAACGCGCCTCGAACTCGTCACGTTCGGGCAGCCGCGCCCGGCGGATCGTGAGCTGGTCGGCCTCGGTGTCGAGGCGTTGCAGGGTGAGCAGCTGTTCGGTGATCGAGCCGACGGTCATCGCCGTCCATTGTGACAGGTCAGCACGCGGTCACACTCGTCCCGGCTGCGACCGAGGGCAACGGTGCCAGCGGGTCGAGATTGTTGGGGTCGATCGTCGTGCCGAGGTCGACCTTGGCGGTCACCGGGACCGGGGGCAGCGTCTCGTAGATGACCGCCGGCGGCGCGGTCTCGACCGGCGGCTCGGGTGCGACCGGGTCGGGCGCCTGGGCCGGCGCGCGCCCCGCCGGCGCCGGCTCGGGCGCGGGGCGGGCTCGGGCGTCGGGGCGGCGACCGCGATCGTCGCGCCCGGCGTGTAGCCGACCACCTGGAACGCGCACTCCGCGCCGGGAAGCACCAGGCGGGCGTCCGGGCGGGCGGGCGGCGGGGGCGCGTCCCAGTCCTCGATCGGCAAGAAGGCATGCGCCGGATCCATGTACGCCTTCCAGATCTGGGCGGGGAACGTCCCGCCCTGGACCTTGGGAACGCCCTCGGCGCGGAACTCGGGGATGCCGACCATCGGCGTGTAGGCGTCGGGATCGCCGACCCACACCGCGGTGGTCAGCTGCTTGGTCGCGCCGACGAACCAGGCGTTGGTGTTGTCCTGCTGTGTACCGGTCTTGCCGAAGGCCGGGCGCCCGTCGTCGAGCGGGTAGCGGCGGGCGGTCCCGGTGCGAAGCACACCCTTCAGGATGTCGACCGTGGTCAGCGCCGCACCGCGTTCGAAGACCTGCGTCCCCGGATCGAGCCGGGTGTAGACCCGCCGGCCGTCCGCGCCGTCGATGTACTCGACGAAGTACGGCCGCTTGTGGAGTCCCCCGTTGGCCAGGGTCTGCATGCCCGAGGCCATGTCGAGGGGGCTCATCTCGTTGGCACCGGTGGCGAAGCTGGCGTAGGGGGCGATCGGAGCCCGTTCCGACGCCGGCTGACCGAGGTAGAGGTAGTCGGACTCGGCCATCCGGTACGTCGTGTCGACCACGCGGTTCAGCCCGACGATCTGCGACAGCCTGGCGAACGCGCAGTTGATCGAGCTCCACGTCTGCTGCGCCAGGGTGGTGACGCTGCCGGCCGCACCGCCGGTGATCTGGAAGACCGGTTCGTTCGGGTCGCCGGGGTTCGGCAGCCGGCACCCGCGCACGCCGTCGATGATGTCGCCGGGCTGGGCGCCGGCCTGGACCGCTGCAGCGAGGATGAAGAACTTGATGCTCGAACCGGTCTGGCGCGGGGACAGCGCCATGTTGACCTCGTTCTCGTTGGGCACGAATCCCGAGCCGCCGACCATCGCGCGGATCGCCCCCGACTGCGAGTCGAGCGACACGATCGCCGCGTCGAACCCCTCGATCGTGTTCGGCAGCACGTTGCGTGCTTCCTCGGCCTTCTGCTGGAGCGACTGGTTCAGCGTCGTGTGGATCCGCAGCCCACCGCGAAACAGCAGGTTGTACCGCTCCTGATAGGTCTCACCGAGGATCGTCGACCGGTTGAGGAGGTAGTCGCGCAGCGCCTCGGAGTAGTACGTCCGTTTGAAGTTGCGGGTCGGCAGCGAGCGCACCCGCTCGGGCAGGACGAACTCCTCGGCCCAGAACTCGGCCTGCTCCGCGGTGAGGTACTCGTCGCCCTCCAGGCGTTCGAGGACCTGCAACCAGCGCTGACGGCTGCGCTCGGGCTTGTTGATCGGGTCGAAGCCCGACGGCGACCGCACGAGGCCGGCGAGGAACGCCGACTCGATGAACGTGAGCTGGTCGGCGGTCTTGCCGAAGTAGGTCTCGGCTGCGGCCTGGATGCCGTACGCGTTGTTGCCGAAGAACACGGTGTTGAGATACCGCTCGAGGATCTCCTCCTTGGTCAGCTCCTTCTCCAGCATCAGTGCATAGTGCGTCTGCAGGCCCTTGTACCGGCCGTCGCGCTCGAGGCCGGCGAGGAAGTCGTTCTTCACGACCTGCATCGTGATCGTCGACGCGCCCTGGAGTGGGGCGTCGGAGGAGAAGTTCGACAGCATCGCCCGCCCTGCGCTGCGCAGGTTGACCCCGTCGTGATTGAAGAACTCCTTGTCCTCGACGGTCAGGAACGCCTGGACGACCTGGGGCGGGATGTCCTCGTACTTCATCGGCTGGGAGTTCTCCAGCTCGAACACGGCGATCTCGTTGCCTTCGACGTCGTAGACGTAGGTCCGCTGGGCGAGCGGCTCGAACGGGGGCAGCGTGACCGGCGACTCCTCGTGCGCGTTGGCGATCGCCCACAGGCGCGGCGCGACGGCGACCACCACCGCCGTCACCAGGAGGGCGCCGGCAGCGATGACCGCCACCAGCCGAGGAAGCACGCCGACGATCCGCACGACACCCCAAGTTACTGGCGTTCGAAGCCCGGTTGGCGGCACCGATAGGTTCTTGACGTGACCGCCGGCCCGACCGTCGCCCTCGCCGGAACCGGGGCGACGGCGGCGATGTTCGCCGCCGCCGCCCGGACCCTCGGGTGGCCACTGGTGGCGATCTCCGGCGAGTCCCCACAGCTCGTCGCCGACCACGTCGACGCGCCGATCGTGCCCCTCGACGAGCTGCTGACCACGGTCGGTGCCGAGATCGTCATCGTCGACACGCCGGCCGAGGTCCGTGCCGGGCACGCAGCGTCGTTGCTCGACCGCGGCGTCCACGTCCTGCTCACGCCCGGCCTCGACGCCGACGGCGCGGCGCTCGTCGCCTCGGCCGCGGCGCGATCGTCGGCCCGGCTGGTGATGGCGGAGATGTTCCCGACGGCGCCGGCCGTCCAGCGATGGTTCGTCGAGCTCGGCCGGCTCGGCCGCGTCGAGCATCTGTCCGGCCGGGCGAGCCCGCTCGGACTCGCCTGGCCGCTCACGGCCGTCGCGGTGTTCTCGACACGCCTGGCCGGTTGGGGCGACCCGACCGGCTCGGCGACGAACGGCACGGGCTACACACTGCACTTCGCATCCGGCCCGACCGCCCGCCTCGGGATCGCCCCGGCCGCCGACCTCGGGCCGGCGCGCTGGGAGCTGCAGGCTGCGAGCGCACGGGGCACGCTGCGCGTCGAGCTGCTGCCGGTCCCGACCGTCGAGCGCGACGGCGAGGCGATCGGCCTGCCGGCATCGACGGAACCCGCCGAGACGTTCGGTGCCGCTCCCCTGCTGCGCACGTTCTGGGCCGACGTCGAAGCCGGGCGCCCACCCGTGCTCGACGCCGCGTTCGGCGCCTTGGTCGAGCGCCTCCTCAGCCCGTCGTGAAGACGCGGCCCTTCTCGATGACGACGATGCCCCCGTCGCTCACCGTGTAGGCGGCACGGTCGGCCTCGGGGTCGTGCCCGATGCTGGCCCACGCCGGTACCTCGACGTTCTTGTCGATGATGCAGCGGTGGACGCGCGCCCCGGCACCGATCTTCACGCCGGGGAAGAGGATCGAGTCGGTGACGTGCGCGTCGTGGTCGACGAACGCGCCGGGGCCGATGATCGAGTGCTCGACGTGGGAGCCCGAGATGATCGATCCCTGGCAGAGCAGGCTGCCGTCGACATAGGACGGTTCGCCGCCCTCGCCGCGCGACACCTTGGCGGGCGGGAGCGCCTTGCGGCTCGTGAACACCGGCCAGCGGTCGTTGTACAGATCGAACACGGGCAGCGGGGCGATCAGGTCCATGTTGGCCGACCAGAACGCGTCGAGGGACCCGACGTCGCGCCAGTACCCACGCTCGCGCTCGGACTGGCCGGGCACGACGTTCTTCGAGAAGTCGTAGACCCGGGCGACGCCGGCCTTGGTCAGCGCTGGGATGACATCGCCGCCGAGGTCGGTGTGGATGTCGTCTTTCGGGGTGACGACGTCGATCAGCGTCTGGGTGTCGAACACGTAGTTGCCCATGCTCGCCAGGCAGCGCGTGTCGTCGCCCGGCATCGTCGGCGGGTCGGCGAGCTTTTCGTGGAAGGCGATGATCTTGCCGTCGTCGTCGACCTCGATCACGCCGAAGTCGACCGCCTCGTGCTTGGGAACCGGGATCGCCGCGACGGTGACCCCGGCGCCGCTCGCGACGTGCTCGGCGACCATCTGGCGGGGGTCCATCCGGTAGATGTGGTCGGCACCGAACACGCAGCAGATGTCGGGGTTCTCGTCGTGGATCAGGTTGAGGTTCTGGTAGATCGCGTCGGCCGAGCCCTGGAACCAGTACGGCCCCCGGCGCATCTGGGCGGGCACGGCGGTCACGAAGTCGTCGAGCAACGTCGAGAACCGCCAGGTCTGGGAGATGTGGCGGTCGAGGCTGTGGCTCTTGTACTGGGTGAGCACGATCACCTTGCGGTAGTCGGCGTTGGCGAAGTTCGAGAGGGCGAAGTCGATCATCCGATAGGTCCCGCCGAACGGCACGGCCGGCTTGGCGCGGTCGTTGGTCAGCGGGAGGAGGCGCTTCCCCTCCCCGCCGGCGAGCACGAAGACGAGGACTTTCGGTTCGTCGAACATCGTCCCAACGTACCGCGCCGGTCAGGTCACCGCCGGTGCCAACGATCGGTAGAGGTCGAGATACTGCGCCGCTGGCTCGCTCCAGGACCAGTCGACACCCATCATCCGCTTCTGGATCGTCACTCGCCGCCGCTTGTCGCGGACCCGGCGAGCCGCCCGGAACAGCGCCGCCAGCAGATCGGTCGGGTCGGCCCGCGCGGCGACGAAGCCCAGGCCGCGGGCGCTCTCGTCGGCGTCGGGCACGGTGTCGACCAGCCCGCCGACCGCGGTGACGACCGGGATGTTGCCGTAGCGCATCGCCTGCATCTGGGTCAGCCCGCAGGGCTCGAACCGGCTCGGCATCACGAACAGGTCGCCGCCGGCGAACAGCAGGTGCGACAGCGCTTCGTCGTAGCCCTCGACGAAGGCCAGCGTGTCGGGGAACAGCGCGGCGAGCCGGTGGAGCTCGCCGGCGGTCGCGGCATCGCCGGAGCCGAGCACGGCGAGGCGCATCGGGATCTGTGCGAACAGCGGCACGAGTGGCGTGATCAGGTCGACACCCTTCTGATGGGTGAGGCGGGTGACGATCGTTGCCAGTGGGACGTCGTCGTCGGGGAGGCCGACGCGGTCGCACAGCGCCGAGCGATTCGCCACCCGACGCTCCAGGGTCGCGGCATCGAACCGGGCGGCGATCAACTCGTCGGTCGCCGGGTTCCAGACGTCGGTGTCGATGCCGTTGAGGATCCCGAGCAGCGCGTCGCCCCGAGCCCGCAGCGGCCCGTCGAGCCCCATCCCGCCCTCGGGTGTGCAGATCTCGCGGGCGTAGTTCGGCGAGACGGCGACGACGCGATCGGCCAGCGCCAACCCGCCCGACAGCGGGTTGGTGTCGCCCCACCACTCGAAGTGCTCCGCCCGCGGGCCGATCAGCGCCTGCCACCACCCGGCGGCCACCCCCTGATACGCCAGGTTGTGGATCGACATCACGGTCGGCGGCGGATCGGTCAGCGCAGCCAGCACCGCTCCGGTGTGCCAGTCGTTGAGGTGCAGCACGTCGGGCCGGTCGAGCGCGACGTAGGACGCGACGGCACGGGCGAAGCGGAAGAACCGCTCGGCGTTGTCGTGCCAGCCCTCGCCCGAGGGCGTGAGGTACGGGTGCGGGCGAGCGATGCCCGGCACCGAAACGAGGTGCAGGGAGCCGACCACCGGGTGCACCCCGCGGCGGATGCTCGCCGGGCCGACCCACTCGGGTACCGGAAGGGCCATCGCCGTCTCGCCGTCGAGCACCACGCCGCCGTAGTCGGGCAGGACCAGTTCGAGGTCGACCCCAGCCCGCCGGAGCTCGGCACCGAGGCCCGCCGCCGCGGCGGCGAGCCCTCCGACGGTGGCGACCGGGGACAACTCGGCGGTGGCGAAGACGACGCGCATCGGGCCATTCTGGCCGACTACCGTCGAGGAGATGCTGACCGGTGCTCGTTCAGCGCTGTTCGCGCTGGCGTGCGCCGCGGCACTGGTCGCCTGCGGCGGCGCCGCGGCGACCGACGACGGCCGCTACCCCGACGTGATCGCCGCCGTTGCGTCCGAATCGCCGGACGGCACGTGGCGCTTCGATGTCACGGTCTCGTCGCCGTACGACACCGCTGAGCGCTACGCCGACGCATGGAGGGTGATCGGCGACGACGGCACGGTCTACGGCGTGCGGGAGCTGACCCACGACCATCGCGCCGAGCAACCGTTCACCCGGTCGCTCAGCGGCGTCAAGATCACCGACGACGTGCTCAGCGTCACGATCGAGGCTCGTGACAGCAGGTACGGCTGGGGTGGCGACACGGCCGACGTCGTCCTCGCACGCTGAACTCGGCGTGCAGAGAGCGGCTCGGTGGTGTTGACTGGCCGCGTGCCAGCACCGCCCCCGACCGACGATGCCCTCGGCGATGACATTCGCCTCCTCGGACGCCTGCTGGGCGGCGTGATCCGCGAGCAGGCCGGTGACGAGACGTTCGAGCTGATCGAGTCGGTCCGGCGGATCGCGGTCGGCGGCCGCCGGAGCGGCGAGAGCGCGGTCGGCGCGCTGCACGACGCGCTCGACGGGGAGCCGATCGAGCGCAAGCTGAACGTGATCAGGGCCTTCGATTGGTTGGCGTTGCTCGCCAACACCGCCGAGGACGTCCATCTCGACCGCCGCAGTCGATACCACCGCGCAGCCGGGCACCACGGCCGCCCCGGCAGCCTCGATGCGTCGTTCGATCGCCTGGCGGCCGCCGGCGTGCCGGGCGCGGACGTCGCGGCGGTCGTCGGGGCGCTCGAGGTCAGCCCGGTGATCACCGCGCACCCGACCGAGGTGCGCCGCAAGACGATCCTCGAGGTGCTCAAGCAGGTGGCTGACCTGCTCGACCAACGGAGTCGGCTCGGCGACGACGGCCCGGCGATCGCCGACGTCGACGCCCGCCTCGATGTGCACGTGCTCACCCTCTGGCAGACCGCCCTGCTGCGCCTCTCCAAGCTCCGGGTCCGCGACGAGATCAACGAGGCGCTCGGGTACTACGAGTCGAGCCTGTTCCAGACCGTGCCGTCGCTGTCGCGCGAGCTCGCCCGCTTCGCCGAACAGCGCACCGGCGTGGCCGCGATCGACACGACCCTGGCGGTCAACATGGGATCGTGGATCGGCGGCGACCGCGACGGCAACCCGTTCGTCACCGCCGAGGTCGTGCACTATGCGACGCAGCGCCAGGCCTACCTCGCGCTCTCCCACCACCTCGCCACGCTGCACCGGCTGGCCCGCGAGATCTCGATGTCGGCCCGCCTGATCACGCCGACCCCGGCGCTGCTCGCGCTCGCCGACGCGTCGCACGACGATTCGCCGTTCCGGGCCGACGAGCCGTACCGGCGCGCGCCTGCGCGGCATGCACGCCCGGCTGTACGCGCTGGCCGACGACGTCCTCGACGACGATCTCCACGATCCTCCCGGACCCCCGCCACGACGTGCCGCGACCGCGGTACGCGTCGATCGCCGAGCTGATCGCCGACTACGACGTGGTCGCCACGTCGCTGCGCTCCCACGGTGCCGGCGATCTCGCCGACGCGAGAATCGAGCCGGCGCGGCGAGCGGTGGCGATCTTCGGCGCCCACCTCTGCGGGCTCGACCTGCGGCAGAACTCCGCGGTGCACGAGCGGGTGATCGCCGACCTGCTGGCCAACGCCGGGGTGACCGACGACTACGCCGGCTGCTCGGAGCCGGAGCGCGTGGCGATCCTGACCGCGGAGCTGAGGTCGCCCCGAGTCCTGCGCTACCCCGGCGCCACCTACGACGAGGAGACGCAGAGCGAGCTGGCGATCCTCGATGCGGCTGCCGGCGCGGTCGCCCGGGTGGGGCGGCGGGTGATCCCGCACTACGTGATCTCGATGGCGAACGCGGTGAGCGACGTGCTCGAGGTGGCGATCCTGCTCAAGGAGGTCGGTCTGGTGCGGCCGGGTCACGGCGGCGCGCCGGCGTCGTCCGAGCTCGACATCGTGCCGCTGTTCGAGACGATCTCCGATCTCGCCGGCGCCGCGTCGACGCTGACCGCACTGCTCGACGTCGCGGTCTACCGCGAGCTGGTCGAGTCGCGGGACGGGCGCCAGGAGGTGATGATCGGGTACTCGGACTCGAACAAGGACGGCGGCTACCTCGCATCGCAGTGGAACCTGTACGCGGCTCAGGCCGCGCTGGTCGACGCTGCGAGTGCGGCCGGGGGGCGGCTCCGCCTGTTCCACGGCCGCGGCGGCACCGTCGGTCGCGGTGGTGGACCCGCCTACCAGGCGATCCTCGCCCAGCCCCCCGGGTCGGTCGACGGGTCGATCCGGCTCACCGAACAGGGCGAGATGGTCGCCGCCAAGTACTCCCACCCCGCGCTCGCCCGCCGCAACCTGGAAACGCTCGTCGCCGCCACGCTCGAGGCGTCGTGCCTCGTCACCGACCGTTCGGGGGGCACCGACGGCGTGTTCGGCGAGGCGATGCGCGAGATCGCCGGGCTTGCGTTCGTCGCGTATCGCGAGCTGGTCTACGGCGACGATCGGTTCGTCGACTTCTTCCGCTCGATCACGCCGACCAACGAGATCGCGACGCTGAACGTCGGGAGCCGCCCGGCGTCGCGCAAGCCCTCGACGGCGATCGAGGATCTCCGGGCGATCCCGTGGGTGTTCGGCTGGACCCAGTGCCGGCTGATGATCCCGGCGTGGTACGGCGCCGGTTCCGGGTTCGAGGCGTTCGCCGGCGGCGACGGCGAGCGCGCCGAACTCCTCGTGCGGATGTATGCCGAGTGGCCGTTCTTCCAGGCGATCGTCAACAACATGGGCATGGTCCTCGCCAAGGTCGACATCGAGATCGGCCGGCGGTACGCCGAGGTGCTGGTCGAGGACCGCGACATGGGCGCCCGGATCTTCGGACGGATCGAGGCCGAGCACACGCTGACCCGAACGTGGCACGAACGGATCACCGGGTCGACCGATCCACTGGCCGACAATCCCGTGCTCGCCCGCAGCCTGCGGAACCGCTACCCGTACCTCGATCCGCTGCACGTGATGCAGGTCGACCTCCTGCGCCGCTTCCGCGACGGCGACGACGACGAGCTGGTCCAGCGGGGCATCCAGCTCACGATCAACGCCATCGCCACCGGCATCCGCAACTCGGGCTGACGGTACGCTGGCGCGATGGCCAACCACCACATTCGCCTGACCTACTGCGTCCCTTGAGACTATTCGTCCCGCGCCGTGCGCGCGGTCGACGACCTGGTCTCCAACTACCAACACGTGATCGAGGACCTGACGCTCGTGATGGGCAGCAAGGGCGTCTTCGACGTCGAGGTCGACGGCGAGCTGCTGTACTCCAAGGCCGAAACCGGGCGCCACGCCGAGCCGGGCGAGGTACTGGCGTTGTTCACCGAACGCTACGGCGCGGGGGTCCCGCGCTACGGCACCTGACCGATGACGATCAGCCGTCGAGCCCGGCTGGTCCGCCGCAACATCGGTCGGTTCGCGGCCGTCGACGGCGCGACCATGGCCCAACGGCGGGCGGCGATGGACCGAATCGACCGGCTCCCGCGGCCGCGCCACGTCGAGTACGTCGACACCGTCGTCGGCGGCGTGCCGGCGATCGTCGCCACGCCGACCCGCGAACCGCCCGCCCGGCACGTTCTCTACCTGCACGGGGGCGGGTACGTCGTCGGTTCGGCGTACAGCCACATCGCCCTGGCCGCCCGCCTGGCGAAGCGGGCGAACGCGACGGCCACGGTGATCGACTACCGGCTGGCTCCCGAGCACCCCTATCCAGCGGCGATCGAGGACTGCGTCGCCGCCTACCGGGCGATCGCCGAGGCGACCGACCCGGCGCTGGTCACGATCGCCGGTGACTCCGCGGGCGGCGGGGCCGCGCTGGCGACGCTCGTCGCGCTGCGCGACGCCGGCGATCGGCTCCCCGGTTGCGCGTACCTCCTGTCGCCGTGGACCGACCTCACCGGATCGGGCGAGTCGTACCGCACCAAGGCGGCGATCGACCCGATGATCGACGTGACCAAGATCGCCGCGACCGCTGCCCAGTACGCCGGCCGGACCCCGCTCGACGACCCCGGCGTGTCGCCGCTGTTCGCCGACCTCGCCGGCCTTCCGCCGTTGCTCGTGCAGGCCGGCTCCGACGAGGTCCTGCTGTCCGACTCGACCGCGCTGGCCGAGCGGGCGACGGCCGCCGGGGTCGACGTACACCTCGACGTGCGTGAGGGACTCTGGCACGTGTACCAGATCTTCGCCGGGTACCTGCCCGAGGCGACCGACGCGCTGGTCGACGCGGCAGCGTTCATCCGCGCCAACACCCGCGAGCGTGGCGTCGTCCCCGCGGCACAGTGAGTGCCGACGGCGGACGGCGGCGACTCGTCGGTGTCGTCGTCGGCGCGGTCGTCGTCATCGTGCTCGCCGTGCTCGCACTCGGCGGAGCCGACCGGCCGGAGACGACCGGCGAGCAGCTGGCGTCGCCGTCGACGCAGGTCCGCGGCCCGGGGACCCGGCGATGGGTCGAGCTGCGACCGGTCGATGGTTCCGCCCGCAGCGACTTCCCGGTGCCGATGGTCGCCCACGGCGATCAGTTGTGCCTCGGATTCGGCCGTATCGAGTTCTCGCCGCCGCGTCCGACCGTCGCCCGATGCGTCGAAGCCGACGATGTTCCCGAGCTCCCCGACGACGGGATCGTCACCCTGGCCACGATCGTCGCCGGCGATGACGTCTGGCACCTGCTGCAAGCGGGCGGACCGGTCACGTCGGTCGGACTGGTCGCCGCCGACGGCACGGCGATCGACGGCAGCCGCCTCCACCTCGATGGCGACCTGATCGCCCTCCGGCTCGACACGTCGATTCCGATCTCGCGGATCGAATGGGTGATCGGGCGCACGAACCACGTGTGCACGCCGGCCCCCGACGCTGCGGTGTCGTCGCAGTTCTGTGTGACCGCGTGAACGCCTACGATCGCCGCGATGGACACCGCGACGACCGAACCGATCGACACGTGCCTCGAACGGTGGCACCTCCACCTGCGCGGCGAGCTGACCGGTGGGCTCGATGCGATCCTCCACCCCGACGTCGTGTTCCTCTCCCCCATCGTGTTCACGCCGCAGGAGGGTCGCGACATCACCAAGCTGTACCTCACCGCTGCCGGCGGCACGCTCGGGGGCGAGAGCGAGGGCACGTCGGGGGGCGGCTTCCGCTACTCGAAGCAGATCGCCCGAGGCCACCAGGCGATGCTCGAGTTCGAGACGACGGTCGAGGGCAAGTACGTCAACGGCGTCGACATCATCACCTGTGACGACGACGGCCTGATCACCGAATTCAAGGTGATGATCCGCCCGCTCCAGGCGGTCAACCTCGTCCACGCCCAGATGAAGGCGATGCTCGAACGACTAGCGGGAAGCTGACGCGATGGAACTCACCCCGTCAGACGAAGATGATCTGGGCGCCCTCGGAGAGCTCGATGAACTCGCTGACGTTGATGATGTCGACGACCTCCTCGAACAGATCGTCGGCGTCGAGGCCCATCATGTCGACCGACATCTTGCACGCCCAGAGCTGGGCGCCCATGTCGGACAGCATCTGGAGGAACTCGGGGACCTCGGGCACGTCGAGGTCGGCGATCTGCTTCTTGAGCATCTTGGTCGCCATCCCGGTCATGCCGGGCAGGCCTCCGAGGCCCTGGGGCATGTGCTTGTCGGAGAGCTTGCCCATCCCGGGCGGCATGTGCATCGCGGCGTTGCCGAGCGGGGTGAACTTGAGGTCGTCCATCGTCTTCTTGTTGATCATGTCGAGGCCCCAGAAGGTGAAGAAGATGTGGGTCTCGATCCCCTCTCCGAGCGCACCGTTGGCCATGATCAGCGCGGGGTACGCCATGTCCAGGTTGCCCTTGGAGCAGATGAAGCAGATCTTGCGATCGGGTGCGTCGTCGCCGAAGTCGGGGACGACCGTGGTGTGGGTGCCGGTGTTCGTGCCGGCGTCGGTTGCGGTCATGGTGATCTCTCCTCGTTGTCGATCCTGCTCAGACGCAGCCCTTGGGCTTGGGGAGCCCGGCGATGTAGGCCATCTTCTTGGCCGGCTTCTTGGGGAACAGGGCGAACAGCTCCTTGGTCGGGATGCCGCCCACCTTGGTCACCCTCCGCAGGGTCGGCGTCTCGCCCTGCTCGGCGAAGTCGCTGCGCAGGAAGTGGATCGCCTTCCAGTGCTCGTCGGTGAGCTCGTCGATGCCGATCATCGTGGCGAGCTCGCGGCCGACGTCCTCGTTCCACTCGTCGTACTCGGTCATGAAGCCCTCGTCGTTGACGCTGACCGCCTGACCGGCGATGGTTGCGGTGCTCACTTGGTGTCTCCTTGTTGTTCTGGTTGGTTGGGTCCGGTTTCGAGCGAGACCGCGCGCAGCGTGTGCAGCGCCCTGGCCATGCCTCGGCGGACTTCGGGATCTCGGACCTGGCGGGCGAGCGCCCACAGGCTCGGCGGTTCGGCGGTTTCCATCTCGACGGCGGCCTGCTCGGCTTGCACCGCGTCGACCATCCGCCCGACGAACGCCAGCATCTCGGGCTGGGTGACCTCGCGCAGTGCTTCGAGCATGGCGACGACGTTGTCGCCGAGCAGCTCGACGTCGTGCTCGTCGAAGTTCGCGACCACGCGGTCGACGACGCCGAGCGCGGCGGTGGCGAACGTGAAGTACCCCTTCCGATCGGCATCGGCGAGGCGATCGGTGAGCATCGCCATCACGTCGGTGCCCATCGGCGCCGCGTCGTCGATCAGATCGGCGATCGCGCGCAGCCCGACGAGTGCCCGATCGAGGTCGGGGGCCACCTCGACGAGACGGCGCAGCAGCCGGACCGTGTCGGCAAGATCGGCGGTCTGCGACAGCGACTCGAGCTCGCGCGTGGCCAGCACCATCGCCTCCTCGGACACCCGCGCCAGGTCCGCGGTCAGGTCACCGAGCACCTCGCGCTCTCGCCGGCGACGTTCGGCGTCGGCGGTGAGGACCGCGAGCTGCTCGGACAGCAGATCGATCTTCGCCTCGAGCACGTCGATGCGATCGACCGGTGCCTCGGTCACGGTCATGACGACCTCACCGCCGGCATCCGCTTGCCGGCCATCGTCATCTGCGCCTCGAGCGGCAGGGCACGTCCCGGGAGCAGCACGTTCCAGTAGGTCCACTTGAACATCAGCTTGCCCCAGTGGTTGGCCTCGGTCTCCTTGAGCAGCGTGAACGGGCCGATGCCGGGCAGCGGGTACTTGCCGGGCAGCGGCTCGACGTCGTAGTTGAAGTCGATCAGCAACCCCTTGCCGTTGCCGGACTCGATGAAGCAGTTGGCGTGCCCGTCGAACCGGTGGGTCATCGGGCGCCCCTTGATGTGCTGGAGGAAGTTGTCGACGAACACGTCGACGGCGAAGTGGGCGACCGAGCCGGCCTTGGAGGTCGGAAGGTTGGCCGCGTCGCCGAGGGCGAAGATGTTGTCGTGGTCGTCGGACAGGAACGTGAACTTGTCGACCTCGACATGGTTCAGCTCGTCGCCGAGGCCCGAGCGATCGACGAACTCGGCGCCCATGTTGACCGGCACGGTGACCAGCAGGTCGTAGGGGACCTCGCGCTCGTCGTAGCTGACGAGCATGTTCCGCTCGGTGTCGGCCTCCATCGTCATGAAGTCCGACTCCAGCGCGATCTTGCGCTGATCGAGCATGTCACCGAGATACTTGGCCGCCACCGGCTTGGTGAACGCGCCGTCGAGCGGGGTGACATAGGTCAGCTCGACCCGGTCGCGGATGCCGCGCTCGGTGAAGAACGCGTCGGCGAGGAACATGAACTCGAGCGGGGCGACCGGGCACTTGATCGGCATCTCGACGATGTTGAGGACGAGGCGCCCGCCCTCCCAGCCGTCGAACACCTCGGCCAGGCGGGTCGCGCCGTCGAGCGTGTAGAAGTCGTGGATCGTGACGCCGTACTGGTCGCTGTCGAGGCCCTCGGTCTGGTCGCGACGGGGGTGGGTGCCGGTGGCGATGATCAGCTGGTCGTAGGGCAGCTCGGTGCCGTCGGCCAGCACGACGATCGAGTCCTCGGCCTTGACGACGTCGACCTCACCCATCATCAGCTCGACGCCATCGGCGATCAGCTGCGCCTTGGGCTTGACGATCTCGTCGGGTTCGTAGATGCCGAACGGGACGAACAGATAGCCCGGCTGATAGTGGTGGTCGGGCGTGGCGTCGACGACCGTGATCGCCCACTCGTCGGGATCGAGTCGCGGTCGGAGCTTGTTGACGGCCATCGTCCCGGCCGTGCCTGCGCCGAGTACGAGGAGTTGCTTCATCGGTTGGTTCCTTCCAGGTTGACGAGTTGGTTGCGGGCCGAAGCCAGGTGCGAGACGAGGTCACCCATCTGGGGCAGCAGGCGCAGGATGCGCCGCTGCTGGTCGATCCCGACGGTCCAGGTCTGCTCGACGGTGTCGAGGAGGGCTCGATGCGGCACGCCGACCTCGTCGGCGATCGCCTCGACGCGCTCCTGCGGCGGCGGCCAGACCGGTGGGGTCACGCCGCCGACGACGATCATGCCGACCGGCCTGAGGTCGACCCACACGAACGTCCGGGCGCACAGGAAACCGATGTGGGTGCGGACCCATCTGGGAGCGACGTGCGGCTCCTCGGCGAACAGCCGCCACTGGGACAGGCACGCTTCGACGGCGCCGGGCTGGTTGGCGATCGCCGCGTAGTAGCCGCACGGGTTGGCCACCGCGGTGAGCGGCTGGCCGTCCATGTCGGTGATCACCGCCATGACGCCGAACAGGTCGCCCATCAGCTCGGCGACCGATTGCGCGACCTCGGGGCGCAGGAGCGCGCCGAGACCGGCATGGGCGTTGTCAGCGACCGGGACCGGTCGGGTCGCCTGCTGCGTGCCCAACCCGAGTTGCTCGGCGACACGATCGGCGGGGAACCGCCACTGGCGCCCGATCTTGACACCGGGCAGTCGCCCGTCCTCGGCCATGCGATACACGGTAGACCGATCGACGTTGATCAGCTCTTGCATCTCCTGACTGGTGAGGAAGGTGGTCATGTGCTCGATGCCTCTCGATGCCCGTCTGTGCCTGCTCCTGCAGTCTGCACCGTCCCGATCGGATCGATCAGGGTCCAAAGACCCCCTTCCTGCATGTCGGGACCAAGGTCCATTCCGCAGGAGGGTGCATCGGCGCACGCTCGATGGACGGAGGCCCCGACGACGCGGCCACCAGAAAGGGGCGGATGAGATGATCCGCAAGATGATGTGGGCGGTCCTCGTGGTCGGTGTGGCGTTGATCGTCGCTCCGTTCGCGATCGGCCTCCCGGACAAGGCCGACGGTGGCCAGCAGATGATCGACGCCTTCGGGCCGATCATGGACGAGCAGAACGTCCAGACCACCGCCGACTACTACTACGACGTGTTCGTCCCGCTCGGCGATGTCGTGCCGGCGATGACGCAGGAGAACATCGACAAGTTCAACGGCTACCTCGCCGGGTTCACCGCCCTGGGCGTCGAGGCCGAGAACCTCGTCCCCGCGCTCTCGCAGGCGATGGGGATGCCCGAAGAGGACGTCCAGGCGTTCATGGGGGCCCAGTTCCCGGCGATGAGCGCGACACTGCAGGGCCTCCCGCAGATGGAGGAGGACTTCAGCGGGTTGCTCGGCCTGATGGGCTCCAACGTCGGCATCTTCGAGCAGGTACCCGCCGGACTCGACCACTACGAGCCGCTGGTGACCACGATGCAGGAGCAGCAGAGCAACTACGACAAGGTCGCCAGCCTGCCCGACTTCAAGTTGTTCACCTGGTTCTTCGTGATCCCGGGTGTCCTGCTGGTCGCGTTCGCCCTCATCGGGCTGTTCGTCGGCCGGGAGCCCGAGCCCGAGACCGCCGTCGCGGCCGACCAGCACTTCACGACGGTCGCCTGAGCGTGGCGATGACGTACGGGCGCTGGTCGCCGTGGCCCGGTTCGGGTCGATGCCGACGCACCACGAGGCACTCGAACCCGCTGCCGAACGCGTCGATCAGCGCCTGTTCGTCGTAGCGCTCGACACGACGTCCCGCGCAGCGTTCGGGGCCGTCGGGTCCGAACGCGGCGACCACGACGCGCCCGCCGGGGGCGAGCGAGCGATCCAGACTCGCCAGGTAGCGGCGCCGGTCCTGATCGGTCGTCAAGAAGTGGAACGTCGCTCGATCGTGCCAGAGATCCCAACGGCGCACGGGGTAGAACGACCGGACGTCGGCGGAGATCGTCTCGACCGGTGATCCGAGGCGTCGTGCGACGTCCTCCAGCGCCCGCGTCGAGATGTCGAGCAACGTGATGTCGCGGTACCCCCGAGCGAGCAGGTGCTCGACGAGCGAGCTCTCGCCTGCGCCGACGTCGATGATCGCAGCCTCGGGCGACTGCGACGCCGCCACCACGTCGACGAGCGTGGCCGGAACGGCCTCGTACCACCCGAGCTCATGGGCTTCCTTGGAGGCGTAGAGCGCGTTCCAGCGTGCGGCCAGCCCGTCCCCGTCGGCCACGTTCTCAGCCATGACCGAGATTGTACGGACATTGCGTCGCCCGCCGGTGCCGAGTCGACGATTCGGTACGATTCAGGGATGAGGATCGGTGAGCTCGCCCAACGGGCCGGCACGACGACCAAGACGATCCGGTACTACGAATCGATCGACCTGATCGCCGAGCCGGCACGCACCCCGGCCGGCTACCGCGAGTACGAGGAGGCGGCGGTCGAGCGGTTGCGGTTCGTGCGCGAGGCGCAGTCGAGCGGGCTCACCTTGACCGAGATCCAGTCGATCCTCGAGTTGAAAGAAGCCGGTGCGACGAGCTGCGCGCACACCCACGCCCTCCTCCGCCAGCACCTGGCCGACCTTGACGAGCAGATCGCCAGACTGCAGCGGGCGCGCGTCGACCTCGCAGCCCTCGCCGATCGTGCCGCCGGGCTCGACCCGGCCGAGTGCACCGACCCGAACCGCTGCCAGGTGATCTCGTCCGGCGCTTGACCTTCCAGTCGACTGGAAGCTGTACATTGGAGCCCGTGAAGACCACCGTTGCCACGAGATCGGACATCGCCGTCGAGGGGATGACCTGCGCGGCGTGCGCCAACCGCATCCAGCGCCGGCTCTCCAAGCTCGACGGCGTCGCCGATGCCCGCGTCAACTTCGCCAACGGGCGGGCGACGGTGCTCCACGACGCAACGGTCACCGACGACGAGTTCAGAGCAGCGATCGAGCAGCTCGGGTACAGCGCGCCGCTCCAAGCCGACCACGACCAGATCGAGCGCGACCTCGAACGCGATCGCCGTCGGCGCCTGCTGTTCGCCACCGTGCTCGGGCTGCCGGTCGTCGTGATCTCGATGCTGCCCGCGCTGCACGTCGCCGGGTGGGAGTGGGTGGTCGCCGTGCTCGCGACGCCGGTCGTGTTCTGGAGCGGCTGGCCGTTCCATCGCGCGGCGTGGATGAACCTGCGGCACGGCTCGACGACGATGGACACGCTGGTGTCGATGGGCACGCTGTCCGCGTGGACCTGGTCGACGGTCGTCTTGGTGCTCGGGGTCGATGGCGGCCACGTGTACTACGAGACCGCCGTGGTGATCATCGCCCTGATCATGCTCGGCAAGTGGTTCGAGATCAGGGCGAAACGGCGCTCGGGTGACGCGATCCGGGCACTGGCCGACCTCGGCGCCAAGGTCGCCCGCCTCGAGGACGGCACCGAACTGCCGATCGACATGCTCCGGGTCGGCGATCGCTTCGTCGTCCGGCCAGGCGAGAAGGTCGCCACCGACGGCGTGATCGTGTCGGGGCGGTCGGCGATCGACGCGTCGATGGTGACCGGTGAGCCGGTACCGGTCGAGGTTGCGCCCGGCGACGAGGTCATCGGGGCGACGATCAACACGAACGGATCGCTCGTCGTCGAGGCGACCCGTGTCGGTACCGACACCGCGCTGGCCCAGATCATCCACCTCGTCGAGGAGGCCCAGGGCGGGCGGGCCGACGTCCAGCGCCTCGCCGACCGCGTCGCCCGGTTCTTCGTGCCGATCGCGATCGGCACCGCGTTCGTCACGCTCGTCGCATGGTTCCTCACCGGCCACTCCCCCGACCAGGCCTTCACCGCAGCGGTGGCGGTGTTGATCATCGCCTGCCCCTGCGCGCTCGGCCTGGCCACGCCGATGGCGATCATGGTCGGCACCGGCCGCGGCGCCCAGCTCGGCGTGATCATCAAGGGCGGCGAGGTGCTCGAGGACACGCGCAACGTCGACGTGATCGTGCTCGACAAGACCGGCACGGTCACGACCGGTCGGATGAGCGTCGCCGGTGTGGTCGCCCCGGATGTCGACGGCGTGGAACTCGCTGCGCTGGCGGCCGCGCTCGAATCGAGGTCCGAGCACCCGATCGCGCAGGCGATCGCGTCCGGCGCGGACCTGGATCGCCCCATCGAGCACTTCGAGAACCGACCGGGCCATGGCGTGATCGGCTCGATCGACGGCATCGAGGTGCGCGTCGGCCGGCGGCTGCTGTTCGACTCGATCCCGCCCGCCGTCGAGGCCGCCGCGCTCGCCGCGGAGTCCAAGGGACAGACCGCGGTGTTCGTCGGCCGCGGATCCGCCGCAGAAGCGGTGATCGCGATCGCCGATGCGATCAAGCCGACATCTGCCGACGCGATCGCCGCGTTCCACGACCAGGGGCTACTCGTGACGCTGCTCACCGGCGATAACGGACGCACGGCGGCGTGGGTCGGCGCCGAGGTCGGGGCCGACCGCGTGATCGCCGAGGTCCTGCCCGGCGACAAGGTCGACGAGGTGCGGCGGCTCCAGGAGGCCGGACATCGGGTGGCGATGGTCGGCGACGGCATCAACGACGCACCCGCGCTCGCCCAGGCCGATCTCGGAATCGCCGTCGGCACGGGCACCGACGTGGCGATCGAGGCATCCGACCTCACGATCGTCACCGGCGACCTGCGGGCGGTCGCCGACGCGATCGCGCTGTCCCGGCGGACGCTGTCGACGATCAAGGGCAACCTGTTCTGGGCGTTCGCCTACAACACGGCGGCGATCCCCCTCGCCGCGCTCGGCGTCCTCAACCCGATGATCGCCGCCGGTGCGATGGGCTTCTCGTCGCTGTTCGTCGTCACCAACAGCCTCCGCCTGAGGCGCTTCGCCGGCTACCGAAAGGCCACACCATGACCAGCCCCAGCACGGCGAGCGTCTACGACGTCCCCGGTATCTCCTGCGAGCACTGCAAGACGGCGATCGAGGCGTCGGTCGGCGCCGTCGACGGTGTCGCCTCGGTCGCGGTCGACATCGGCGCCAAGACGGTCACCGTCGTCGGCGGCGCCGACGAGGCGATCGTCGCCGCGATCGACGACGCCGGCTACGACGTCGCCTGAGCCCGGCCGGGCTCAGTACAGGAACATCGGCTTGCCGCCGACGTGGCGCACCTTGGGCTGGTAGTTCTCGGAGTCGTACAACTCGTCGGTGTCGACCCGCTTGACGCCCTCGCCGATGATGCTGATCGGGACGTTGGAGTACGTGCCCGAGCGCAGCGCGACCATCCGGCCCGACGAGCCGTCGAGCGCGAGGTCCGACGCCATCACCGCGTAGTTGGTCGCGACCATCAGGTCGAGCGAGTCGGGGCGCCCCGAGCGCATCAGGTATCCGACCTGCTGGTTGATGATCCCCGAGCCGGTGATCTGCTTGAGTGCCTCGCCGGTCTCGACCCCGATGCCGCCCAGCTTGCGGTGGCCGTAGTGGTCGGCCTCGCCGCTCAGGCTCATCTCGCCGCCGATCATCTTGGCTCCCTCGGACACGGTGATCATCGCGTAATGCGACGGGTTGGAGGCCTTGTCGGCCATCACCATCTCGGCCAGCCGGTCGATGTCGAAGGGGATCTCGGAGATCAACGCCCGGTCGACGCCGCCGAGGTAGGCGGTGATCAGCGACGTCTCGCCGCTGTAGCGACCGAACAGTTCGACGACCGCGATCCGCTCGTGGGAGCCGGTGCTCGTCCGGAGGTTGTTGATGAACTCGACGCCGCGGGTCACCGCCGTCGAGAACCCGATGCAGTAGTCGGTGCCGTGGACGTCGTTGTCCATCGTCTTGGGGATGGCGATCACCGGCACGCCCTCGTTGTGCATCCGGAGCGCGTACGACAGCGTGTCGTCGCCGCCGATCGGGATGAGGACGTCGATGCCCTGGCTCTCGATCACCTTCAGCGCATGCGCGGTGAAGTCGTGCGGACCGTCGCCGACGATGCCGTCGGAGAGGAAGTCGGGAACGTCCTTGGTCGGCACCTTCCCCGGGTTGGTGCGCGACGTGTGCAGAAACGTCCCGCCGGTCCGGTCGACGGTTCGCACCGACACCGGGTCGAGCTGGAGGATGTTCTCCGCGACCGAGTGGGGGTCGTCGGGCCGCGTGTAGAGCAGGCCGCCCCAGCCGCGCCGGATGCCGACGACGTCGTGTCCGAGGTCGCTCACCCGGGAGACGACCGACTTGATGCAGGCGTTGAGGCCGGGGACGTCGCCGCCGCCGGTGAGGACTCCGATGCGCATCGGATCAGTTTGCCTCGTACACGTCGATGAAGCGACGGTAGTTGGCCGCGATGTCGGCCACCGCAGCAGCCCGCCCCATCGTGCCGTCGCGGATCCCCTCGACCGCGGCCCGGAAGATCGACCGCCCGATGGCGAAGCCGGCGTACCCCTCGACGCCGGCGCCCTCACGCAGCCAGTGGTCGACCGCGGCATCGTCGGCACCCCGGCCGAGCACGACGGCGACGACGCCGTCACGCCCGTCGCGCCGGGCGATGCCCGACAACAGCGAGCAGCTTGCTGCCCGGTCGAGTCCCTCGATCTTCCAGATGTCCGGCTCGATGCCGGCCGCCTGGATCTCGTCCATCGCCTGCAGGGTCAGGTACGGGCGGGCCTCGGTGTCGTAGGCGGCCGCGTCACCGCCGACGAGCTCCATCTGCTTGGCCGAGGCGGGGACGAGCAGCTCGAACAGGTACTTGCGGTCGTTGGCGTGCAGCCACTCGCCGAGGCGCGCCAGACGCTCGCCCTGGGTCGCCTTGTCGGCGGGGTCGTCGTCGGGGTTCCAGCGCACGAGCACCTTGGAGAAGTCGGGGTCGAACGCCTCGATGTGAGCTGCGAAGTCGTCGCCGTACTCGAAGTCGAACACCGGGTTGCCCGACGCCTCGACCGGCATCGCCAACTTGATGCCGGCCGCTTTCGCGGCGCGGGCGACATCGGCGCCGGCCTCCTCGTCGACGAGCACGCCGACCTTGTCCGCCGGGGCGCCTTCGGCCAACGCCTGCTGCATCCCCTCGAAGATCAGCAGCTTGGCGTCGCTGACCCTGGCCATCTCCTCCTCGCTCGGGGTCCCGGTGATCCCGAGCATCTTGCGGAAGCTCCCGCGGTGGTCAAACGCGAGGATGTAGAGCGTCCCGTCGTATCCGAGTGGCATGAGTTTCTCCTGTGGTGCAGCGTAAGGGGGCGGGGAACCCGGTTCACAGTAGTGGGCCGACCCGACGGCCGGGAGGGTCACATGACCCTGTTAACCGTCGGCGGCCTCGGGGATCCCCGCCATGACCCGTTCGACCGTCCGCAACGCCATCCAGTCCTGATCGAGCGGGCGGTGGGCGTGGTCCTCGGTCAGCGCCGGGAACTCCTCGAGCGGCGTGAACCGGATCTTCCCGGCGGACAGCCCGACGAACGAGCTGCGCGGTTCGGAGGACAGCGCCTCGTCGATCAGGCGTCGCACGCTCTCCGATGCCAGGCGGGTCGCCTGGACACGATCGAACGGCGACGGGTCACCGCCCTGCTGCACGTGTCCGAGGATCGCCCCGCGCACGTCGAACAGCCCCTCGCCCTCGCGTTCGAACAGCGACTTGATGAACGCCGTGGTGTACACCGGGTCGGCGTGCTCGCCGCGGATGATCAGCCCGAGGCGCTTGCCGTGCTCGAAGCCGTCCTTCAGGGCCTCGAGGTCGCGCTGGAGATCGGCGAGCGAGATCCCGCTCTCGGGGAGGTAGACCTGTTCTGCACCGCTCGCCAGGCCGCTCAGCAGCGCCAGGTAGCCGCAGTCGTGCCCCATCACCTCGACGACGAAGCTGCGGCGCGATGCCACTGCCGACTGCTTGATCTTGTCGACGTCCCGCACGATGCTGTTGAGCGCGGTGTCGGCGCCGATGCTGAACTCGGTACCGGGCAGGTCGTGGTTGATCGAGGCGGGGACGCAGACGATCGGCACGTCGAGCTCCAGCGCGTACGCCGCCTGGTACCCGGCCCACCCCCCGATCAGCAAGAGCCCGTCGATCCGGTGTGCCTCGATCTGCAGGGCGACCTCGGCCAGGTCGGCCCCGGCCGGCACCGAGCGGCTCGTGCCGAGTTCGGCACCCCCGCGCGACACCCAGCCGTTGACGCTCATCCAGTCCATCTCCGCGACGTGCCCCGCCGCCAGGCCGCGGAACCCGTTGGTGACACCCAGCACCTCGTGGCCGAGGTCGAGGGCCGCTCGCGCCGCCGCCCGAACCGCGGTGTTCATGCCGGGCGCCGGGCCGCCACCGTGGAGGATCGCGAGTCGCAGGCGGCGCTGGCCCGGCGTCGGGTCGTGCGGCTCCGCCCGGACCATCGTGCGCATCATCCGGAACGAGTCGCGGAAGCTGCCGCCGCGCATCTCCATCGCGGTGTCGAAGTCGCGGGCGGCGATGACGTCGCCGATCGAGCGGGTCTTCGCCACGCACTCCATCAGCGGCGAGCGGACGACGCTGTGCCCCCGGATGCCGATCAGCTGCGGCTCCATGTCCGGGTGGTCGAGCAGCTGCCGCACGGCGTAGTAGCCGAGCGACGTGCCGAGGTTGCGGTCGAACGCACTCGGCGACCCGCCCCGCTGCACATGGCCGAGGCTGGTGATCCTGGTGTCCTCCCCGAGCAGGTCCTCGAGCGCGTCCCTCACGTGCTCCGCGGTGATCGGCTCGCCGTGCATGTCCCGGGCACCCTCGGCGACGATCACGATGTTCGAGCGCCGCCCGAGCGAGCGCCCGGCCTGGACCGCCCGGCACATCGATTCCGCCCACTCGTCGGTGTCGGGCGGGCTCTCGGGGATCAGCACGAAGTTGGCGCCGGTCGCCAGCGCGCTCATCAGCGCGAGGTACCCGCAGTTGCGCCCCATCACCTCGATGACGAACGAGCGCTGGTGGCTGGACGCGGTGCTGTGGATCGCATCGACCACCTCGGTGATGCGGTGCAGCGCGGTGTCGGCCCCGATCGTCATGTCGGTGCCGAACATGTCGTTGTCGATCGAGCCGACCATGCCGACCAGCGCCAGCCGGGGGTGAGCCTCGGCGAGCGACCGATCGATCGCTCCCTCCCCGACCAACTCGTCGAGCAGTCCGGGCCACTCCTCGCAGAACAGGTTGGTCCCCGTCAGGCTGCCGTCGCCGCCGATCACGACGAGCGCGTCGATCCCCCGCTCGACCAGGTGGCGCGTGGCCCGGCGGCGACCCTCGCGGGTCCGGAACTCCTCGCAGCGGGCCGTCCCGAGCACGGTGCCCCCGCGATAGAGGATGCCGCCCACATCGGCCGACGTCGCGAGCCGGATCCGTTCGCCCCCGTCGACGAGCCCCTGCAACCCCTCGTACACCAGGAAGGTGTCGAGCCCGTCGGCGAGCGCGGTACGGACCACCGCGCGCACCGCCGGGTTCATCCCCGCGGCGTCGCCCCCGCTCGTGAGGACCGCCAGCTTCGTCGGAGTGCTCGTCATGGCCCTACTCTGCCCGACCGATCGTGGCCGGCGCACGGGTCCGAAGGCCATTACCATCCGACCTGATGGCGACCCGGGCATGGCGGAAGGTGGCACTGCTGGCCGTCGTCGCTGCCGTCGTCGGCGCCGCCGGCACGACCGGGTTCACCGAGAGCGCTGCGCCCGGCCTGCAACCGGCGACCCGCGTGACGCCGCCGCCGCGTCGCGCCTCATTCGCCTTCACGGGCGACATCCTCACCCATCGCCCGGTCAACTACAGCGCCCTGCAATCCGACGGGACCTTCGACTACTCCTCGATGTTCGCCCGGGTCGCACCGCTGCTGTCGTACGTCGACGTGCCGATCTGCCATCTCGAGCAACCGGTCGCCCCACCCGGCACCGCGGTGATCGTCGGCCCGGCGATCCACTCGGTCGCCCCTTCGATCGGCACCGCCCTGGCCGGTGCCGGCTACCGGCGCTGCTCGACGGCGTCGAACCACAACCTCGACCGCGGCATCGCCGGGATCGACGCGACCGTCGCCGCGCTCACTTCGGCCGGCGTCGGGCAGTCCGGACTCGCCCGCACCCCGGCCGAGTCGGTCGTCGAGTTGTTCGACGTCAACGGGATCACGGTCGCCCACCTGTCGTACACCTACTCGACCGGGGGCAGCCTCCCGTACGCCGAGCGTTGGCGGGTCAAGGTGATCGACTCGGGGGCGATCGTCGCTGCCGCCCGCGATGCCCGCGCCCGCGGTGCCGACGTCGTCATCGCCAGCCTGCACTGGGGCGATTCGGGCAGGGTCGCGCCAAGCACCTACCAGCGCCAGGTCGCCTGGGCGATCACCGCAGCGGGTGACATCGACCTCGTCGTCGGCCATCACGCCCACGTGCTGCAGCCGATCGAGCAGGTCAACGGCACCTGGGTCGTCTGGGGGCTCGGGAACTTCTTGTCCGACATGCCGTCGGCGCCGTTCTGGCCGGCCAGCACCCAGGACGGGGCGATCGTGACCGTTGCGCTCACCCAGGATGCCGCCGGTTCGGTGTCGGTCGAACGGCCGGTCGTGTACCCGACCTGGGTCGACCGCGCCCGCGGGCACGTCGTCCGGCTGACCTCGGAGGCCTCCGACCCGACGCTGCCGCTCTCGGTGCGCAACGAACTCGCCATCTCCGAGGCCCGCACCCGATCGGTGCTCGGTGCGTTCTTCGCGCCGGCCTGAGCCGTTGATCGTCGACGACCCGGCGCGGACCGCGCGCCTCGGGCTCGCGATGCTTGCCGGGTTCGCCGTGCTCGCCGTGGCGGGCGGGTGGCCTCGACCCGACGCGTGGTGGCGCGAGGTCATCCAGCCACCAGCGGCATGGGCGCACGACGCCGCCCGGGTGTTCGAGGACGGCGGCTCCGGCTGGGTGATCATCCCGCTCCACGTCGTCGTCGCCGCGTGGCTGATCCTTCGCCGGCGCCCGCTCGCGCTCGTCGTGTGGCTGGTCTCGTGGGGCCTGGTCGAGCTCGCCACCGGAGTGCTCAAGCACGGTGTCGGGCGGGTTCGGCCTGATCTGAGCAACACGCTGTCGTTCCCGTCGGGCCACGCCTCGGCGGCGGCGCAGCTGGCGGTCGGGGCCGTGCTGGTCCTCGTCCCACTCGGTCGGTCGCGGCGGTGGGCGTGGGCCGCGGCGACCGCCTGGACCGTCGCGATGTCGGTCTCGCGCACGGTCCTCGACGTGCACTGGGCCTCCGACGTCGTCGCCGGCTCACTGCTCGGCGCAGGGACGACCCTGCTGGTCGCCGCCGTCGCTTCCCGGTCAGCGCTCGAGCAGGCGGAACGCGTCGGGCGGGATGTCGACGCCGATCACGGTGCCGGGCGCGGGCACCCAGGATGACCCGTCGTTGGCCAGCACCACCTGGAGCTCGCGGCCCGAGACCAGCACCCGCAGGTGGGTCGTCGAGCCGACGAACACGACGTCGGTCACCGGCCCGGAGATGACGCCCTCGTCCGCATCGACCAGGCGCAGCCGCTCGGGCCGGGCGAACACGGTGCACGAACCCGTCGTGTCGCCGGTCGGCCCGGCGAGTTCACGGGCCCCCTCGATCGCGATCACCCCCGGCTGCACCACCGTGGCCGGCAGCAGGTTGGCAAGCCCGAGGAAATCGGCGACGTACGTCGTGGCCGGCGAGTCGTACACCTCGCGGGGCGGGCCGATCTGCTCGATCTGCCCCTCGCGCATCACCGCCAGCCGGTCGCTCATCGTCAACGCCTCCTCCTGATCGTGGGTGACGTACACGAACGTGATGCCGACCTCGCGGTGCAGCTCCTTGAGCTCGAACTGCAGCGCCCGGCGCAGCTTGGCGTCGAGGGCCCCGAGCGGCTCGTCGAGCAGCAGGACCCGGGGGCGCAACACGAGCGCCCGGGCGAGCGCCACCCGCTGCTGTTGCCCGCCGGAGAGCTGGTGCGGCTTGCGGGTCGCGTAATCGCCGAGCCGCACCAGCGCCAACGCCTCGCGCACGCGCTGCTTCATCTCGTCCTTGGTGCACTTCTGGAACCGCAGGCCGAACCCGACGTTCTCCGCCACGGTCATGTGCGGGAACAGGGCGTAGCTCTGGAACACGGTGTTGACCGGGCGCTTCTCCGGTGGGACGCCGGCGATGTCCAGCCCGTCGATCAGGATCGAGCCGGACTCGTTCGGCTCGAAGCCGCCGATCAGCCGCAGCGTCGTCGTCTTGCCGCAGCCGGACGGCCCGATCAGCGAGAAGAACTCCCCCGACTCGATCGTGAGGTCGATCCCCTTCAGGACGACCATCGTGCCGTACGACTTGGACAGCGACACCAGCTCGATCCGACCACCACCGTTCGGTCCGGACGACGTCATCGACGGTGATGTCTAGCGCGTTTGCGCCAACGCGGCGCGCAGCCGCTCGTGCACGAAGTGGACGCCGCGCTCCTCGACGGTGGCCAACACACCGTCCGCGTCGATCCCTGCATCGTGTGAGCGTTGCACCGCCTCGCAGATGGCGACGTCCTGGTCGTGCACGAGCCGGTGCGCGGCGACGATGCCGGCAGCCGCCTCACCGCCGCGATCGGGGGCGAGGTACAGCCGGCGCTCGACGACGGTCGTGCTCGGGCCGGTCGGCTCCATCCACATCACGAGCAGCGCGTCCGGGAACAGGTTGAGCATCGCGTTGGGCCAGATCGTCAGGTACGAACCGACGTCGTACGGCCGCTCTGCGTCGGCGGCGAAGATCCGCCCCCAGCCCGGCTCCCCGGGCAGCATCGTGGCCCGGATCACCTCGTCGTCGTCGTCCCCCGGCTGCAGCTTGCGGTCCCATGCGTACAGGACCGGGCCGTCGCTGACCATCGGGTAGTCCTCGGTCGCGGACGTGTCGATCTCGGGGTGGACGAAGGGGGTGTGGTAGTTCTCCGAGAAGTTCTCGAGGAGCACCTTCCAGTTGAAGCGACGCTCGTGCGACTCGCGCAGCACCGGCTGCATCGACTCGATCGGGCAGGCGTCGACGGCGCCGGCCAGCGGACCGAGGTCGAGGCGTGCGCCGGGGTCACCGAGGTCGACGAAGACCAGCCGTCGCCAGGTGGCGACGGCAACCGGCCGGAGCGAGTGGTCGGCGAGGTCGAAGCCGTCGGGCTCGCCGACCCCGCTCGCCCTCGCCAGCGATCCGTCGAGCCGGTACAGCCAGGAGTGGTACGGGCAGCGGATCAGCGGGCCGGCACCGACGTCCTGGCACAGCGGCGCCGCCCGGTGGCGGCACACGTTGAGGAAGGCTCGGAGTTGCCCGTCGCGGTCGCGGACGACGAGGACCGGGACGCCGCCGACCGTTCGCGCCGACCAGGCGCCCGCGGCCGGCAACTCGTCGGTGACGCCGAGACAGACCCAACCGCGCCGGAACACCGCTCGCCGCTCGTGTTCGAAGTGGGCCGGATCGGCATAGGACGACGCGGGCAGCGTGCGCGCCTGGGCGATGCCGGGCGGGTCGGGGATCGCCCGCAGCGTCACGTCACCGATCCGACCTCGAACAGCTCCGACACGTCGGTGTCGATGCCGTCGAGGGCGCGGGCCAACCGGGCGGTGTTCTCGACCAGCCGCTCGCCGTCGGCGGAGCTGTGGGCGACCGACAGCGTCCACGACTCGCTCTTGGCCCAGGGAGCGATGAACACGCCGTTGTTGTGCTGGATCAGGTAGTTGAGATGGCTGATCGCGGTATCGATCATCAGAAACTCGCGGTAGTTGGTCGCCGGCCGGTCGTGCACCACGACCGATCCCTTGAAGCCGTACACCACGCCGTAGGAAGCGAGGCCGCGTTCGGCGAGCGCCGAGGAGCACCCGTCGAACATCTCCTTCCCGAGCGCTTCGGCCCGTCGGTAGGCATCGGGCGTCAGCACCTCGGTCAGTACCGCGCGGGCCGACGCCATCGTCAGCGGGTTGCCGTTGAACGTGCCGACCTGGTCGTAGCGGCCGTCGGTGATCGCGTCCATCACCTCGATGGTGCCGCCGACCGCGCCGCACGGCACGCCGCCGCCGAGCGCCTTGGCGAGGCAGACGATGTCGGGGACGACGCCGAACAGCTCGGTCGCGCCCCCGGCGGCGACGACCAGCCCGGTCTTCACCTCGTCGAACGTGAGCAGCGCGCCGTGCCGGCGAGTGAGGTCGCGGAGCCCGTCGAGGTAGCCCGGCGCCGGGGGGATGATCCCGGCGTTCATCATCATCGGCTCGACGATCATCCCGGCGATCTGGCCGGGGTGCTGCTCGAAGACGCGCCGGACCGCGTCGAGGTCGTTGAACGGCACGATGCGCACCAGGTCGGCGATGACCTGCGGGACCCCGGGTCCGGGGGTGCGACGCGGGTCGTCAGCGGGGCCGAGGTCATCGATCGATCGCCAGAGCGACACGTGCACCAGGTCGTGGTGCCCGTGGTAGCTCCCCTCGACCTTGATGATCAGGTCCCGTCCGGTCAGCACCCGCATCAGGTGGATCGCATCCATCGTCGCCTCGCTCCCCGAGTTGGAGAACCGCCACTGCGGTAGCCCGAAGCGTTCGGCGAGCGCCTCGGCGACGACGATCGAGTCCTCGGTCGGCTGCGCGAAGTGCGTGCCCTGCGTGACCCGCCGCTGGACGGCTTCGACGACGGCGGGGTTGGCGTGGCCGACGACGTTGACCCCGTAGCCGGCGTGCACGTCGACGTACTCGTTGCCGTCCGCGTCCCACACGTGGCTGCCGGCGCCGTGGCTGATCCAGACCGGGATCGGGCGGGTGCTCGACCAGCTCGAGGTCACCCCGCCCGGCATCGTGCGCTTGGCGCGTTCGTACAGCTCCTGCGAGCGCCGGTTGCGTTCGACGAAGCGACGCTCCTCGGCGATGATCCGGTCGTCGATTCCTGCCCCCATGCTGCGCTACCCTAGACTGACTGACCAATCAGTTCAAGGACGTCCGCATCATGACCATCGACTCGCTCGGTTCGGCCGACTACTGCTCCGAGGACGTCTTCGCCCTCGAGCGGGCCAGGATCTTCCACGCCGGCTGGATGTACGCCTGCCACGTCGACGGGTTGCCGATCGGCACCCGGCGCGTCGTCGACGTCGCCGGGGAATCGACGATCGTCACGCGCGACCGCGACGGCGTGGTCCACGCGTTCGCCAACGTCTGCCGGCATCGCGGCTCCCAACTCTGCGACCCCGCGTCGAACGACGCGATCAAGGGCTCGATCCGCTGCGGGTACCACGCCTGGACCTACGGGCTCGACGGCAGCCTGCTCGCCACGCCGCGGGTCGACGACGACCTCGACCGGGCTGGACACGGGCTGTGGCCGTACCACGCCGCGATCTGGAACGGCCTGGTCTTCGTCTCGCTCGCAGAGCGCCCCCCACCGCTCTCCGCGTGGCTCGCGACCCACAGCCCGCACCTCGAGCAGTTCGTCGGGCTGCCGGTGGGCGGCTACCGCATCGGCGCGCGCACCGAGACCCTGGTCGCCGCGAACTGGAAGATCATCGTCGAGAACTACGCCGAGTGCCTGCACTGCGCGGTCGTCCATCCGGAACTGGTCGACCTGATCCCGATCTACCGGACCGGCCAGGTGATCGATCCGGCGCGCGACGACGGCGCGGTCGAGTTCGCCCCCGGCGCCACGGCGTTCACGCTCGACGGCGGTTCGGCGTTGTCGGCCCTCCCCGGGCTCGATCCGGCGCCGGAGTACAACGGGACGGCGATCTTTCCGAACGCGCTGTTCGACCTGACACCGACCGTTCTCGCCCTCACCGCGCTCTTCCCGCTCGCCCCCGACCGGACGCTCGTGGTCGGCGAGTACCTGTTCGCCGCCGACGACGTCGAGCGTCCCGACTTCGACCCGACGCCCGAGGTCGAGCTGAACGAATTGGTCGGCGCGCAGGACTACGTTGTGTGCGAGATGGTGCAGCGGGGCGTGCGGTCGAAGGCCTTCACGTCCGGGGTGCTCACCGCGAAGGACGAGTACGTCATCGAGTTCGTGCACCGGTACCTCGAGGTCCGGGGCCCGGCCGACACAAGCTGATCGACAAGAGAAACCAGGGGGACCGCATGGCCACGACCAGACGGCGATTCATCGGACAGACCGCCGGGCTCGGCGTGCTCCTCGGGGCGGGCATCCCGCTGCTGGAGGCGTGCGGGAGCGACGGCGGTGGCGACTCGGCCGCCGAGCCGATCGGCGACGGGCTCGAGCCCGAAGCCGGGCCGCTGCGAATCTACAACTACGCCGACTACGTCAACCCCGACACCGTCGCCTCGTTCGAAGCCGAACACGGCGTCAAGGTCGAGATCACCACGTTCGACGTCGACTCCGAGGCGATCACCAAGCTGGCCAACGGCTCGGTCGAGGCCGATGTGTTCAACTCCGCGGCGCCGAACACGCTCAACCGGCTGATCGCCGGTGGGATCCTGCAACCACTGAACAAGTCGTACCTCCCGAACTTCGCCAACGTCCTTCCGTCGTTCACCAACCCGTGGTACGACGAGGGGTCGAAGTACACGGTGCCCTACACCGTGTTCTCGTCGGGCATCGCCTACCGCGCCGATCGGATCGACAAGGCCCAGGTCGACGAGCTGGGTTGGGACATCCTCTGGGACCCGACCTACAAGGGGGTCACGTCGATCCTCGACGACTACCGCGAGGGCATCGCGATGGCGCTGCTGCGGCGTGGGAACACCGACGTCAACACGAGCGACAAGGCGGCGATCGAGCAGGCCGGTGCCGATCTCGACGAGCTGGTCAACCTGATGAACATCAAGGTCAACATCGAGGCCTACAAGGACATCCCCGAGGGGGCGACCGACCTGGCCCACACGTGGAGCGGCGACATGCTCGCCGGCGCCTACTCCTACCTCCCGGAGGGCACCGACCCCTCGGTGCTCGGATGGTGGTACCCGGCCGACGGCGTCGGCGTCGTCAACAACGACTGCATGGCGATCACGGCGAACGCGGCGAATCCGGTGCTCGGCCACCTGTGGCTGAACCACCTGCTCGACGTCGCCAACGCCGAGGAGAACTTCTCGTGGAACGGCTACCTCCCGCCGATCCAGGGCCTCGACGCCGACTACCTGATCGCCCAGGAGTACGCGCCGGAGAACCTGCGTGGGGCGGTGCTCGACGACGCGACGATCGCCAAGGGGTTGCGCTTCGAGCCGCTCGACGTCGACACCGACCGTCTGTGGGAGGACACCTGGTCACAGTTCACCGCCGGCTGAGGCGTCAAGGCACCGGGTTCTGGGCCGCGCTGGCCGCGCCTGGCACCCTGTGGCTCGTCGCACTCTACGTCGTGCCCTCATACGCGATCCTGGCGGTCGCCTTCGGCGGCATCGACCCGATCCTGCGCACACCGGCGCCGGAGTGGAACCCGCTGTCGTGGGACTTGGCGGCGATGTCCAAGACCCTCGGTCGGGTGTTCGGCGGCAACCTCGGCCACGTGTTCGTGCGAACCGGGATGTTCGCGCTCGGCGCACTGCTCGGCTGCCTGCTGATCGGATATCCGGTGGCGTATTACGTCGCACGGTCGGCGAAGCGATCGCGCGGCGTCCTGCTCGCGCTGCTCGTGCTCCCGTTCTGGATCAGCTACCTGATGCGGATGCTGGCGTGGGTCAACCTGTTGCAGACCGATGGGTACGTCAACCAGATCCTCGGGTGGTTCCACCTCGGTGGCTCGCGCAACTGGCTCGACGGCGACTGGCCGACGGTCGTGATGGGCCTGATCTACGGCTACATCCCGTTCTTCATCCTCCCGCTCTACGCCGCGCTCGAACGCCTCGACGGCCGGCTGATCGAAGCGGCGCAGGATCTCGGCGCGTCGAGGCTCTCGACGTTCGTGCGCGTGACCCTCCCCCTGTCGGTGCCGGGCCTGATGGCGGCGTCGGTCATCGTGCTGCTCCCGATGTGCGGTGACTACTACACGAACACCTACCTGACCGGAGGCTCGCCCCGCACCGAGATGGTCGGCAACCAGATCGAGTTCTTCCTTCGCGGGTCGAGCCAGCCGCAGACCGGCGCGTCGCTGGTGATCATCCTGATGGCGTTCCTCATGGTGGCGATGGCGTACTACCTGGTGACGATCGCCCGCTCGCAGCGAATCGGAGCGCGGGCGTGAGGCGGCGCGCGTTCGGCCCGCTGGCGGTGATCACGTGGCTGTACGTGCTGTGGTCGCTGCTGCCCGTCCTGATCGCGGTGCGCATCTCGTTCAACTCGGGCAAGAGCCGGTCGGCGTTCCAGCCGATGTCGATGCGCTGGTACTGGGACGACCCGGCGTCGGTGTGGAGGAGCGACGAGCTGCAGACCGCCCTCGAGAACACGCTGAAGCTGGCCGGGCTCACCATGCTGATCGCCACCCCGCTCGGCGTGACGATGGCGATCGGGTTGCAGCGCTGGCGCGGCCGCACGTCACGCAGCGCCAACAACCTGATGCTGCTCCCGCTCGTCACCCCCGAGATCGTCGTCGGCGTCGCGCTGTTCCTCGTCTTCAGCCAGATCTACACCGGGGTGCCGCGCGGGTTCACGACGCAGTTGCTCGGCCATGTCACGTTCACCGTCTCCTACGTCGTCATCATCGTCCGCGGCCGTCTGCTGTCGATCGGGATCGACATCGAGGAGGCGGCCCGCGATCTCGGGGCCACGCGCACCCAGGCGATGCGGCTGGTGCTCCTCCCGCAACTCGGCCCGGCGATCTTCGCCAGCCTGATGGTCGTCTTCGCCACCTCGGTCGACGACTTCGTCATCTCGTCGTTCCTGTCGACCGGCGCGTCGACCGAGACCGTGCCGATCAAGATCTACTCGACGGCGCGGGCGGCGGCGACGCCGAACGTGAACGCACTCGCCACGGTGATGCTGGTGATCACGTTGGCTGCGGTCGTGCTCGCATGGCTGGCGATGCGCCTCCTGCGCCGCGGCGGCGCGGGCGGCGACGACGCCAGCCTGACCACGATGAGCATCTGATCAGTCGGCGAGGTCGGCGAGGATCCGCAGGCTGGCCAGCTTGCCCGGCCCGCCGCTGACGCAGCCACCCGGGTGCGTACCCGACCCGCACTGGTAGTAGCCCTCGATCGGCGTGCGGTACTGGTTCCAGCCCGGCGCCGGGCGGAAGAAGTACATCTGCGGGGCGAGGAACTCGCCGTGGAAGATGTTGCCCTCCGGCAGGCCGGCGACCTGCTCGATGTCGAGCGGGGTCACGACCTCGCGCTGCAGCACGAGATCGGAGAACCCGGGGAAGTACGACTCGAGCGTCTGCTGGACGTTGTCGGCCATGTGCTCCCGTTCGGTCGCCCACTCGCTGCCCTTCAGCGCGTACGGCGTGTAGTGGACGAAGCACGACATCACGTGCTTGCCCGGCGGCGCCATGTCCGGATCGATCGTCGACTGGATCGCGCCGTCGATGTAGGGCCTGGTCGAGTACCAGCCGTACTTCGCCTCGTCGAAGGCCCGCTCGAGATACTCCATCGACGGGGCGACGTTGGTGAACCCTCGGAACATGTCGCCGCGATCGCCGAGCGAAGGGTACGTCGGGAGCCCATCGAGGGCGAAGTTGACCTTCGACGACGTGCCCTGGTACCGGTACCGCCGCAGGCTGTCGACGAGATCGGCGGGCAGCTCGCGCGGATCGACGAAGCGGGTGAACGTGCGCCGCGGATCGGCGGCCGACACGACGACCCTGGCGGTGAGCTCGGTGCCGTCGGCGAGCGCCACTCCCGTCGCCCGGCCGTTCGACGTGATGACCGCCTCGACCTCGGCGCCGAGCTTGATCTCGGCCCCGAACGCTTCGGCGGCCCGGGCGAGCACCTGGGTGAACCCGCCGTTGCCGCCCTTGTGGAACGCCCACGACCCGAGGTGGCCGTCGTGCTCGCCCATCGAGTGGAACAGCAGCACGAGCCCCGAGCCCTGCGACATCGGCCCGACCTTGGTGCCGATGATCCCCGACGACGACAGCCAGCCCTTCAGGATGTCGCTCTCGAAGTAGTCGTCGAGGAAGTCGGCGGCGCTGCCGGTCAGCAAGCGGACCAGATTGTGCAGCACGCCGGGCTCGACCCCGCGCAGGTGGCGGGCGAGGTCGGCCATCTCGGCGAGCCCCTCGGCCGAGGTGTCGAACAGGTTCGGTGGCGCCTTGTCGAACAGCGGCTTGACCGCCCGCACGACCATCTCGACGTCGTGGCTGTACTGGTCGTAGGCGTCGGCGTCGTGCTGGGAGTGGCGGGCGATCTCGCGCAGGTTCTCCCCCCGGTCCTGGCCCATCACCAGCGAATCGCCGTCGTCCATCGGGCAGAACGACGACGGCATCAGGAGCGGCATGAACCCGTGGCGGACCAGGTCGAGTTCGTGGATGATGTCGGGCCGCAGCAGGCTGAGCGCGTACGAGAACGTGGTGAACCGGAAGCCGGGCCGCAGCTCCTCGGTGATCGCCGCTCCGCCGACGAGGTGACGCCGCTCCAGGATCAGCGTGCGCAGCCCGGCCTTGGCGAGGTACGCGCCGTTGACCAGCCCGTTGTGCCCTCCCCCGATGACGATCGCGTCGTAGTCGCGGCTCTTCATCCCGGAACTCCTGTCTTGCGTGCCGGCGCGTACATCGGGTTGCGGACGACGTCGGCGCCGACCTGTTCGTAGTGGTGGTTGATCGTGAACTCGAGGTTGACGCGCGACACCCGGTTCGGCGAGCTCGGGGCGGACGCGGGCGAGTGCGATGTGCCGCTGGAGCACCGGGGAGTACATGAAGCTGGTGGCGTAGCCGACGCGCCCGCCGTCGCGGTCGTACACCATCATGTCCTCGTGGACCGGCGTGTGGTCCTTGGGCGGCACCATCCCCGCCGCGGTGTACCTGGCGTCGTAGTCGAACGGATCGACCATCAGCCCCATCATCTTCCACCGCGACGTGGCCGCTGCCCGCTCCCGGCGGATCGCCCGCCGGCCGATGAACGGGCGGGTGTCGTCGTCGATCCCCCTGAGCATCCAGCCCAGGCCGAGTTCGAGCGGCGTCGAGCGGTGCTCGTCGTTCTCGGCCAGCCGGCTGGGGTCGAAGTCGACGTGGATCAAGAGCAGCCCCGCCTCGATGCGCGCCATCAGGAGCGCGGTCTGCCCGAACGGGATCAGCCCGTGCGGCGTGCCGACTTCGAAGACCGCATCCCAGACCGCCGGCGCGTCGGCCGCGTCGCAGAAGACCTCGTAGCCGAGGTCGCCGGTGTACCCGGTGCGGGAGATCGTCACCGCGACGTCGGCGATCTTCGCGGGGACGTGGTCGAAGTACCCGAGCCCGGCCACCCCGGGTGCGAGCTGCGAGAGGATCGCATGGCTGCGGGGACCCTGGACGGCGAGCGAACCCAGCTCGTCGGTGACCTCGGTGATCTCGACTCGGTCGTGGCCGATCAGATTGCGGAGGTAGGAGAGGTTCGGCTCGGCCGCGGTCAGCAAGAAGTCGTCGCCGCTGTGTCGGAAGACGACCCCGTCCTCGTTGACGAACCCCTGCTCGTCGCACCAGATCGTGTACTGCGCCTGGCCGGGGCGGCAGGTACGGATGTCGCGGGCCAGCACTCCCCCGAGGAAGCGCTCCGCGTCGGGTCCGACGATGCGGTACTTGTAGAGCGGCGAGGAGTCGAACGCGCCCGCCGCGTTGCGGATCGCGACGTACTCCCACTTCTCCGACATCTGGTACTTGTCGACGACGAGGTGGCCCGACCAGTGGCTCCACAGAGACGTCTGGTTGGCGGCCGCCACGCGGTCGTGGAACGGCGACTGTCGCAACATGACGCGAAACTAGCGCCTCGCCGGCCGCTCGGTACCCTGGCAGCGCCATGACGACGCGCTCCAGCGACCAGCGACGGTCGGCGATCCTCGACGCGGTCGTCCAAGTGATCATCGACGTCGGCTACACGCAGATGACCGTCGCCGATGTCGCTCGGGTCGCCGGCGTCTCGACCGCGCTGGTGCACTACCACTTCTCGTCCAAGGCCGAGCTGATCACGGCTGCGCTGCGGGTGGCGAGCGACGAGGACATCATGCTCCGCGAGTCGCTCGCCGACGGTACCGGCAGCGCGCTCGAGCAGCTCGACCGCGTGCTGTGCGGGTCGCTCCCGGCCGATGCGAACGACGCGTCGTGGCTGCTGTGGATCGAGACGTGGGGCGAGACGCGACGCAGCACGGTCCTGCGGTCGGTGATGGACGACCTGAGCCGCCACGAGCGGGCGATCATCCTCCGCCTGATCGAGGAGGGGCAACGGGCAGGCGAGTTCGTGTGCCCCGATCCTGGCGGTGCCGCCGCTCGCCTGACCGCACTGCGCGACGGGCTGGTGATCGAGTACACGCTCTTCCGCCCCGACGAGCCACCCGACCTCCTCGCCGATCACCTGCGCGACGCGATCAGGAAGAACCTCGGACTCTGAACTGCTCCGGCTGAACGTCAGCCGACGACCGAGTCGAGCCAGGCCTCCAGGTCGGCCTCGACCTCGTCACGGTTGGTCTCGTTGAGCAATTCGTGGCGGGCGTCGGGGTAGTACCGGACGGTGATCGGCCCGGCGCCCAGGGCCTGATAGCGGGCGACCAGGTCCCGGACCGACTGGAGGTCCTCCCCGCCGACCGGGTCGCGCTCGCCGCTCATCACGTAGATCGGCAGGTCGCGCCGGATCGCCACCTCGGCGGCGTCGGTCCACATCGCCGCGGTCCCGCTCAGCATGTCGGCGACGTACCCGTTGCTGAGCGGGAAGCCGCACCACGGGTCGTCGACGTACTTCTGCACCTCGACGGGGTCGCGGCTGAGCCACTCGAACCCGGTCGCGCCGTCGTCGGCGAACGGTGCGTTGAACCCAGCGAACATCGCTGCGAACACCTCGGACGGCTCGTCGGCACCCTCGCCCTCGCCGAAGCCGACGATCATGGCGATCGTCGCATCGTCGAGCCCGAGTCCGCCCGAGGTGCCCGACAGCACCAGCGCGGCCAACTCGTCGCCCCACCGCTGGAGGTACGCCTGGGCGATGAACGAACCCATGCTGTGCCCGAACAGCACGATCGGGACGCCCGGATGCTCATCGGCGATGTGTCCGGTCAAGCGGTGGGTGTCGTCGATGATCGCCTCCCAGCCGCCGGGCCGGGCGACGCCGAACGTGCCGTGCTCGTCCGCGGTCCGGCCGTGGGCCCGGTGGTCCTGGCCGTACACGGCCCAGCCGTCGGCGACCAATCGCTCGGCGAACCGGCCGTAGCGGGCGACGTGCTCCGCCGCGCCATGGGTGACCTGGAGGACGGCGCGCGGCGGGTCGGACGGCAACCAGGAGACGGCGGCGATCGGTTGCCCGTCGGCGCCGTCGAAGGTGAACGTGGTACTCATGTCAACCAGCTTGGCACGGCGCGCGGTGAAGTCAGCTAACTTCGCCGCATGGTCGGACTGATCGATGACACCACCTACAACATCGTGCTGCTGCTGCACATCCTGACGGCGTTCGTCGCGTTCGCCCCGGCGTTCGTGCACCCGCTGCTGACGACCCAGTCCCGGTCGGCCGACCCAGCGACGCAGACCCGCCTGCTGGGCTTCATCGCGCAGAACGGTCGCCGCGTGTACGCGCCGGCGCTGATCCTGACCGGGCTGCTCGGCTTCGGGCTGCAGGGCCTGTCCGACGGCGTCTGGGACTTCGGCCAGACGTGGATGACGCTGGCGGTGATCGTCTGGATCGCGATGAACGGCATCCTCCACGCCGTGATCATCCCCACCGAGCGGGCGATGGCGGACGGTGACGACACCAACGCCGGCCGGTTGAACATCGCCGGGCCGGCGATCACGATCCTGCTGATCGTCATGCTCTACCTGATGATCTGGAAGCCAGGATTCTAGGAGACCAGCGCCAGGCGGGCGTCGAGCACGTCGAGCAACCGGTCCGCGTGCTCGGGCTCGAACACGAGCGGTGGGCGGATCTTGAGCACGTTGCCGTACCGCCCGGTGAAGCCGACGAGCACGCCGTCGTGGCGGAGCGCCGTCGCCAGCCGGCGGGCGCGGTCGATGCCGATCGGTGTGCGGCGGTCGCGGTCGACGACCAGGTCGAGCCCCCAGAACAGCCCCGATCCCTGGACGTTGCCGATCAGCTCGTGGCGCCGCGCGAGCTCGCGCAGACCCGCTCCGAGCGCCCCGCCGGTGTCTCCGGCGTTGGCGAGCAGCCGCTCGTCCTCGATGACGTCGAGCACGGCGAGCCCCGCCGCCGCCGACACCGGGTTGCCGCCGAACGTGTTGAAGTACGACCGTCGGGCGGCGAAGGCGGCGGCGATCGCCGGGGTGGTCACCACCGCCGCCACCGGATGTCCGGCGCCCATCGGCTTGCCGAGGGTGACGATGTCGGGGATCAGCCCGTAGTGCTCGTGCCCCCAGAAGTGCGCGCCGAGCCGGCAGTAGCCGGCCTGCACCTCGTCGGCGATCACCAACCCACCCGCGGCGCGGATCGCCGCCGCGCTGCGCTCGACGTACCCCGGCGGCGCGACGAGTACGCCGTTGGAGTCCCAGCTGGCGTCGAGCAGCAGGGCCGCAGGCCGGTGCCCGGCGGTGGCCAGCGCGGCGACCGCCTCGTCGACGAAGCGGGCGTATCTCGCCCCGAGCTCGGGCTCGCCGTGGCGGTACGGGCCGCGGTAGGTGTTGGGCGGTTCGATCACGCCGAGCCACGGGGGACGATCCGCCGCCGGGTAGCTGTCGGTCGACAGCTTGGCCACCAGCGCCGAGTTGCCGTGATAGGAGGCTTCGGTGACGACCAGCCCCTCGGCCCCGGTCACGACCCGGGCGATCTCGACCGCGAGATCGTTGGCCTCGGTCCCGGTGCACACGAAGTAGCAGACCCCGAGGTCGCCGGCGAGCAGCGCGCCGAGCCGTTCGGCGAGCGTGACGACGTGCTCGTGCAGGTAACGGGTGTGCGTGTTGAGCCGGCCCGCCTGGGCGCAGATCGCAGCGACCACGCGCGGGTGGCAGTGCCCGACCGACGGGACGTTGTTGTAGCAGTCGAGGTACCGGTTCCCGTCGGCGTCGTCCACCCAGACGCCCTCACCGCGCACGAGGTGGACCGGGTCGTCGTAGAACAGCCCGTACGAGGGGGCGAGCGCGGCACGACGTCGCTCGGCGAGCGTCGGCTCGGTCATCGCAGGGCTACCGCCAGCCGCTCGCCGGTCGCCGACGGGTCGAGGACGCTCCAGGCGGCCAGCCGGCGCAGGAGGTCGGGCCGCTCGGCCGCCACCGAGCCGGCGATGTGCGGCGCGTTGGCGATCTGGTAGTCGACGAGCAGCGTGCTGAGCGCCAGCCGGCACAGGACCAGCTCGGGCAGCAGCTCGACCTCGGCGGCGGTCAGCGGGAGCCGCTCGTGGAAGCCCCCTGCGAGCGAGCACAGCCCGGCCACCGGATCGGGCAGGCCGCCGAGGAAACTCGCCCCCGAGATGCCGAGCTCGGCGGCGAGGGCCGTGTCGACCAGGTCGCCGAAGTCGATCACCCCGCAGACCACCTCGGTGCCGGGGGCGGCGCGTAGCAGGTTGCCTCGGTGACCGTCGTTGTGCATCACCTGGCGGCGGAGGCCGGCGAGACCGGCGGTCGCCGCCCGGATACGGGGACGGCACGGCTCGAGCAGCGCCCGGCTGTCGGCGGCGAGGTCGTCCCAGCGACGGTCGTCGCCGAGCACGCCGCTGTCGAGCGCCCACGGCATGAAGTTGGACGCCGCCGGGTGCTCGAACCCGCCGAGCGCCAGCGTCAGTCGCGCCTGGAACGCGCCGACGCCGCGCAGCCCGTCGAGCGACATCACGCCGGCGTCGTCAAACGTCGCGCCGGGGAGGTACGTCAGCATCCGCGCCCGGCTCACCGCCGAGCCGAGGTCGATCTCAGCGGAGTATTCCCCGTCGCGTGTCGGGACCAACCGCGGTACGGGCAACGTGGGGTCGGTGGCGGCGACGTGCAGTAGGGCGCGGCACTGGAGGTCGACGGTCGCCGGATCCTCGCTCGGGCTGGCGAGCTTCAGCACGTACACGCTGCGGGCCGACCGGATCAACGTGTTCTGGTCGCGCTCGCCGCGCAGCGGGACCAGCGACCCCTCGATGCCGAAACGGTCGCGGGCGATGCTCGCCAGCGCGTCGGTCGGCAGCGATGGCGGGTCGAACCGGAGCGCGGTCACGGCGGTGTTACCGCGCGCCGGAGAACACACGCATCGTACGGCCGACCGACTTGACGCACGCCAGCTCGGCCAGCTCCGCGGTCGCCAGGCGGATGTCGCGCTCGGCGGCGTGGTGGGTGACGAACACGACGTCGGCGTACTCGCCCCGCCCGAGCTGCAACATCCGCTCGATCGAGATCGCGTGGTTGCCGAAGACGGCGGTGACCTGTGACAGCACGCCGGGGACGTCGGCGAGGGTGAGGCTGATCAGGAACTCGCGCTCGGCGGTCGCGTGGCCGACCGCGAGCATGTTGGCGCTCGCCGGTACCGGCCGGAACGTGCCCCGCCGCCGGTTGTCGGCTGCGTCGAGCAGGTCGCCGAGCAGGGCCGAGACCGACGGTTCGCGACCCGCGCCTTGCCCGTAGAACATCAGCTCACCGCTGAGGTCGCCGACGACCACGACCGCGTTGAACGTGCCGCCGACGCTCGCCAGTGGGTGACCCGTAGCGACGAGCGTCGGGCCGACCGACAGCTTGACGCCGGTGCCGTCCGGACTCCGCTCGGCGATGCCGAGCAGTTTGATCACGAAACCCATCCGGTCGGCGAGCAGGAAGTCCTCGGCGGTGAGATCGGCGATGCCCTCGCAGGCGACGTCGTTCGCCGGGACCCACCCGTTGAACGCGAGCGACGCCAGGAGCGCCAGCTTGGAAGCCGCGTCGGCACCGCCGATGTCCGCGGTCGGATCGGGCTCGGCGTACCCGAGCCGCTGCGCCTCGGCCAACGCGTCCCCGAAGTCGACCCCGGCGTCGGCCATCTGGGTGAGGATGAAGTTGCTCGTGCCGTTGATGATCCCGGCCACGACCGAGATCGGCTCGACGAGGAGCGACTCGCGCAGCGGACGGACGATCGGGACGGCGGCGACAACCGCTGTCTCGAAGAGCAGGTCGACCTCCGACCGCTCGGCCAGGGCGAACAACTCGTCGCCGGCGCTGCCGATCAGCTCCTTGTTCGCCGTCACCACCGACTTGCCGGCATCGAGCGCGGCCCGGAGCAGCTCGGCGGTCCGCCCGACCCCACCGACGACCTCGACGACCACGTCGATGTCGTCGCCGGTCGCGACGCTCATGCCGTCGTCGGTGAACAGAGCCGGATCGAGCTCCGCCGGCCGCGGCTTGTCGAGCGAGCGCACGGCGATCCGCCGCAGCTCGAGGCGCAGGCCGGTCTCGCGCTCGATCTGGGCGCGGCGCGCGACCAGCACCCTGGCGAACTCGGCGCCGATGTTGCCGCAGCCGAGCAGTCCAACCCCTACGGCGACCGACATCGGCCCGATCCTAGGGCCGGCGCACGCGCGATGCGGGTTGGTAATTCGGCCCGGCGGTCTCGTCGACCCGGGCGAGCAGCGCCTCACACGGCGGTTCGAACGCCTCCGCGAACCAGCGCGCCCGCTCGTGGCCGAGCAGTTCCCACGGCAGCGTGGTCAGGCGGTCGGTGTCGTCCTCGATGCGCTCCCGCAGCGCGCGGCCGTCGGGGAGCACCCGGCGCCGGTCGCCGTCGACCTCGGCCAGCCCCTTGGCCGCGAGCGCCGTCCATCCCCGGTCGATCTCCTCGGGCGTGGCGCCACGGGAGGTCGGCAGCCAGTCGGGCTCGTAGTCCATGAGCGCGTTGTGCAGGATCGACGCCTCCGGGTGGGTCAGCCCGGAGGCGACGACGACCGCCCAGTGGGTGTCGCCGCGCCACTCGCGAAGGACGTTGACCGCGTGCCACCCTGACAGGAGCGGGTCGTCAGGACGGGGCAGCGCGAGATGGGCGGCCATGAAGACCCGCCCGAGCACGGGGAGCTGCTCGGCGACCGACCAGAGCGCGGGTCCGACTTCGATCAGCGGGTCGACGATGCCCGGCGCGTACGCCCGCAGGCCCTCGACCACGGCCTCGTCACGCGCCAGGCGGCACGCCTCGAACCGGTCCGGGTCGTGGCCGAGGACGTCGAACGCGGCCCGGATCCCGCGCGGGCTGATCGACCCGAACGCGGCGATCACCGCATCGGGACCGGCGGCGGCGAGCGGCGCGCACCGCGCCGCGATGTAGCCGAGCGGCTCGGCGAAGCTCGCCGGCAGGCCGAGTCCGACGTAGCGCGCCGTCGCGCCGGGGTCCCAGAAGATCCACCCGATCGTCGTCTGCACCGACCGTGCGTTGCGGCGCGTGATCCCGAACCAGTCCGGCGTGTCCATCGGATCAGTGTTGCACGGGCGGGAGGGGCCTCAGGCGGCCGTGATCGCCTCGATCACCGCGTGCATCGAGCGGGCGTTGTGCCCGGCGAGGAAACGATCGCAATGCGGCAGAGCGGCGGCCATTCCCCCGGTCGCCGGCTCGAATCCTTCCGCCCCCGCCCGCGGGTTGACCCACACCACACGGTGCGCCAGTCGACCCAGCCGGCACATCTCCCGCTCCAGCCGGGCGGGATCGTCGGCGTCCCAGCCATCGGAGAAGATGACGACGACGGCACCGCGGATCATCGTGTTCCAGGTCCGGTGGTGGAGCAACTCGTGCAGACTCGATGCCAGCCGGGTACCGGAGAACCGGTCCCCGACCGCGTCGGTCACGCCGTCGATCGCCGCACCGGCAGACCGCAATCGAACCGCCGGCGTGATCCGGCTCAGCCCGGTCGCCATGGCGAACACCTCGGCCCGGTGCTCGACTGCGAGCGGCCGGGTCAGGTGCAGGTACGCCCGGGCGTACACCTCCATCGAGCCACTGACGTCGAGCAGGACCACGACGCTGCGCGGCCGGGAGCGGGGCCGGGTGTGGACCAGCGTGAGCACTTCTCCCCCGGTGTCGAGGGCGTCGCGCAGCGATCGCCGGAGGGCGATCGGGCCGCCGTGGGCACGGGTCAGGCGCCGACGGCGCGACCGCCGCTGCGGCCACTCGTGGAGTGCGTCCTCCAGCAACCGGCCGACCCGCTCGAGCTCGTTGTCGTCGAGGAGGTCGAATGGTCGGTCGAGCTCGTCGGCGGCCGCAGACGGTCGCAGCTCGGGGATCGCCGCGTCGTCGACCAGGTCGTCGTCGGATTCGCCCTGCGACGAGATGTCCGCCACCGACGGCAGCGTCGTCCACGGAACCCCGCCGGTCGTCGCCGGTGCGTTCGGCTCCGATCGGCGCAAGCCGAGCACGACGTCGTCCGGCGACGACACGTGCTCGGTGCCCCGCCACTCGGGATCGAGCCCCCGAACGGCGCCGAACACCGCGCCGAACACCGAGTCGAACGTCGCCAGTTGGTTGCGGTCGCGGACGACGCTCACCCGCAACAGCCAGTACAGATCCCGCAGCGTCAGCGGCCCCACCGCGGCCATCGCCATCGTGCTGCGCTCGATCGCGCCGAGCGAGGCCTCGAGGCCTGCACCGCGCAGGCGGTCGGCGAACGACGCCACGAACGCCGCCCGGTCGACGCCGCGCAGCAGCCCGGTCACGGCGATCGGCTCAGTCGGACGACCGGCCGCCGAGGAGCAGCTTGAGCAGGATCAGCACGGCGATCACCGCCAGCACCGGCGCGATGCGCTTCACCATCGCGCGGCCGGCGACGTCGAGCAGGTCGAGCTCCTCGACGCGCTCCGGCGCCGGTCGGGGCCGCGACGACGCGGGCTGGGCAGCGGCGCCACCTTCGACCGAAGCGGCGGCGACCTCCTCGACGATCTGCTCGCCGAGCAGTGTCTGCTCGACGCACTCGACGAACTGGCCGATCAGCTTCTCGGAGATCTCGACCATCGTGCCCTTGCCGAACTGCGCCACCTTGCCCGACACCTTCAGATCGGTGTCGATCACCACCCGCGTGCCCTCGCCGTCGGCCGACATGTCGGCGGTGATCGTGGCAGATGCGTTCCCCGACCCCCGCGAGTCGCGGCCCTTGGCCGAGATCTCGACGTGTCGGGCGGCGGCGTCCTGGACGACGAAGTCGGCGGTCCCCGAGAACTCGGACTTGACCGGACCGACCTTGATCTTGATCTTGCCGGAGTAGGTGTCTCCCTCCTGCCCGGTCAGCTCGGCTCCGGGGAGGCACGGCGCGATCGCGGGGATGTCGGTCAGCACCTCCCACGCCCGCTCGGGCGGAACGTTCACCGTGAACTCGTTGTGCAATTCCATGTCTGGTCCTTCCGGGGATTGGTCGGGCTTCGGGTCATGACACCAGGGCGCCGTCGTCGATGGCCGATCGTATGGCGTCGATGTCGTCGGGGGTCTTGGCGATGGCGCCGATCGTTGCGGTCGCGACGCCCGGTTCGAGCGAGGTCACACCGAGGACGTCGAGCGCGGCCACCCAGTCGATCGCTTCGGCCAGACCCGGCGGCTTGTCGAGGTCGAGCGCGGCGGGAGCTGCTGACGAACGCCGTGGCGGCGTCGACCAGGGCGGCGCGCGCGTCGGGGACGCGGCGGCGCACGATCGCGGCCGCCCGCTCGACACTGGGATACTCGATCCAGTGGTAGAAGCAGCGGCGCTTCAGCGCGTCGTGCAACTCCCGGCTGCGGTTCGAGGTGAGGATCACGATCGGCGGTCGCTCGGCGGTGAACGTCCCGATCTCGGGCACCGTGATCGACGCCTCGCCGAGGAACTCGAGCAGCAGCGCCTCGAACTCGTCGTCGGCCCGGTCGATCTCGTCGATCAACAGCACGACCGGGTTGTCGCCGGTGTGCCGGACCGACTTCAGCAACGGCCGGTCGAGCAGGAACTCGGAGGTGAAGAGATCGTCGCTGCCGACCGTGCGGTGGTCGACGTCGGCCATCCGGATCGTGAGGAGCTGACGCGGGTAATTCCACTCGTAGAGCGCCTCGGCAGCGGTGATGCCCTCGTAGCACTGGAGGCGCACGAGCGGGGTGTCGAGCGACGTGGCCAGGGCCTTGGCTGCGGTGGTCTTTCCCACCCCCGGCTCGCCCTCGAGCAGCAGCGGCTGACGAAGTCGCACCGCGAGGAACAACGCCATCGCCAACCCCTCGTCGACGAGGTAGTCGACGCGGTCGAGGCCCTCGCGCAGCTCGTCGAGCGATTGCTCCCCGCTCACCGCGCGGACTCCAGCAGGCGCTGGTAGTCGTCCCAGGTGTCGACGTCGAGCGGTGCGGACCCGTCGACCGCCAGTTCGACGACCGGCCACCGGCCGGATTCGAGGAGCTTCCAGACCGCCTTGTCGCCGTGCAGGTCGCGCAGCTCGGCGAACATCGCACGCGAGAACCAGAACGGATGGCCGCGCCCGTCGTCGTAGCGGCACACGGCGACCGGTGCCGCGTCGCTCGTGTCGATCAGCCGGCTCACCGTGGCGGGGTCCACGCCCGGCTGGTCGCCGAGGAGCAGGACGAAACCATCGGCACGCCGGTCGACCCGATCGAGCGCGGCGACGATCGACGACGAGCAACCGCTCGTGTACTGCACGTTGTCCACGACGGTGCACCCCGTCAGGTCGACCCCGCCCCGCACGTCGGGACCGGCCCCGCCGAGGGCGACGATCAACTCGTCGAACCCGCACGACCTCGCCATGTCGAGCGTGGAGTCGAGCAACGGCCGACCGCGATAGCTGAGCAACTGCTTCGGGCGGCCGAGCCGAGTCGAAGTTCCGGCCGCAAGGACCAGCCCGGTGGTGAACATCAGCGGTTCACCTCACGCCACCCCGAGCTCTTCGGCGAAACGGGTTCGGCAGCCGGGATTGCAGAACCAGTGGTCGACGCCCTGGTGGTGGAGCAGCGGCGTGTCGGCGCCGATCGTCACGGTCATGCCGCACACGGGGTCGATCGCTGTCGCCGGGCGCCGCGAATCGTCGACGACCGGCACCCGGAGCCCCTCGACGCGAACCGCCCGAACGACGTCGGCAAGGATCGACAGCGCGATCTCCTCAGCCGTGCGGGCGCCGATGTCGAGACCGACCGGGCTCCGGACGACCCGTCGCTTCTCGTCGCTCAGATCGAGCGACTCGATGACCGCCGCACCCCGCGTGTGGCTGGCGACGAGGCCGATGTAGCCGACCTCGGCGTCGAGCGCGGCACGGATCGTGTCCTCCTCGGCTCGCCCGTGGCTGGCCAGGATCACCGCGGCCGCGCCACCGAGGGCGTCGGCGTCGGGCTCGGCCACGTGATCCATCGCGAACCCGAGCGGCGTTCCGAGCGCCACCAGCGCGTCGGCGATCGGCGTCTGGCCGACGACGACCACCCGCGCTGCGGGCAGCTTCGGCTCGAGGAAGACCTCGATCGCGCCTCCCGACAGACAAGGGTTGACCGTCGTGATCGACCCCGGGGCATCAGGGAACTCCTCGCCCCCCTCCGGCAGGATCCGTAGGAGCACCGAATCGCCCTGCTCCAAGACGTCGAGTGCGGCGGCTCGCACGGACGACTCCGCGCACTGCCCGCCGACGAACCCCTCGATCGTCCCGTCGGGGAGGACGATCGCCGCGTCGCCCGGCCGCGCCGAGGTCGGGCATTGGGCGCGCACGACGGTCGCCAGCACGAATCGCCGGCGCTCCGCTGCAAGCTCCGCGACCCGAGCGGAGAACCGCTGCGCCGTCGTCATCATGCCGGAGGCATCAGATCGGCGGGGTGTGGTTGCCCTGCATGGCTTCCCACACACGGCTCGGCGTCAGCGGCATGTCGGCGTGACGGACGCCGAACGGCTTGAGCGCGTCGACGACCGCGTTGACGATCGCCGGCGGCGAGCCCACCGTGGCCGACTCGCCGATGCCCTTGGCACCGATCGGATGATGGGGCGACGGCGTGACCGTGTGCCCGGTCTCCCAGTCGGGCACCTCCATCGCCGTCGGGATCAGGTAGTCCATCAGCGACCCGGCAAGGCAGTTCCCCGCCTCGTCGAAGGAGATCATCTCCATCAGCGCCATGCCGACGCCGTCGGTGAGCCCGCCATGGACCTGCCCCTCGACGATCATCGGGTTGATCTGGGTCCCGCAGTCGTCGACGGCGATGAACCGCCTGACCTTGACCTCCGCGGTGCCCGGGTCGACGTCGACGACGCAGATGTACGCGCCGAAGGGGTACGTCAGGTTCTCGGGGTTGTAGCAGATCTGGGCCTCGAGCCCGCCCTCGATGCCCTCGGGCAGATCGCCGGCACCGTGCGCTTTCATCGCGATGTCCTGGATCGTCACCGACTTCTCCGGGTCGCCCTTGACCCGGAACTGGCCCTTGTCCCATTCCAGGTCGGTGACCGGCACCTCCAGCATTCCCGAGGCGATGATCTGCGCCTTGTCGCGTACCTTGCGGGCGACGAGCGCGGCGGCCGCACCGGAGACCGGCGTCGACCGGCTGCCGTACGTGCCGAGCCCGAACGGTGTGTTGTCCGTGTCGCCGTGGACGACGTCGATGTCGTCGGGCGGAATACCGATCTCCTCGGCGACGATCTGGGCGAACGTCGTCTCGTGGCCCTGACCCTGGGTCTTGACCGACAGCCGGACGACGGCCTTGCCGGTCGGGTGGACCCGCAGCTCGCAACCGTCGGCCATGCCGAGCCCGAGGATGTCCATGTCCTTGCGCGGGCCGGCGCCGACCGCTTCGGTGAAGAACGAGACGCCGATGCCCATCAGCTCGCCCCTCGCCCGCTTCTCGGCCTGCTCGGCGCGCAGCTCGTCGTAGCCAGCCATCGCCATCGCCTTGCGCATCGTCGGTTCGTAGTTGCCCGAGTCGTAGACCCAGCCGGTCTTGGTCTCGTACGGGAACTGCTCGGGCTGGATGAAGTTCTTGATCCGCAGCTCGATCGGATCCATCCCGAGGTCGTGGGCGAGCACGTCGACCATCCGCTCGACGAGGTACACCGCCTCGGTGATGCGGAACGAGCAGGCGTACGCGACGCCACCGGGCGCCTTGTTGGTGTAGACCGCGGTCATGTGGGCGTAGGCGGCCTCGATGTCGTAGCTGCCGCAGAACACGCCGAAGAAGCCGGCCGGGTACTTGACCGGCGCGGCCGTGCCGTTGAACGCGCCGTGGTCGGCGAGCACCTCGGTGCGGATGGCGCGGATCTTGCCGTCCTTGGTCGCGGCGATCTCGCCGCGCATGATGTAGTCGCGGGCAAATCCGGTGCTGACCAGGTTCTCGGTGCGGTCCTCCATCCACTTGACCGGCTTGCCGATCACCAGCGAGGCGACGATCGCGCAGACGTATCCGGGGTAGATCGGCACCTTGTTGCCGAACCCGCCGCCGATGTCGGGGGCGATGATCCGGATCTTGTGCTCGGGGAGCCCGGCGACCAGCGCGTACACCGTGCGGTGGGCGTGCGGCGCCTGGGTGGTGCACCACAGCGTCAGCTTCCCCGACACCCTGTCGACGTCGGCGACACAGCCGCAGGTCTCCATCGGTGCGGGATGCACCCGGGGGTAGACGATGTCCTCGGTGACAACGATGCCGTCGTCGGAGTTGGCGGCGTCGTCGAACACCGCCGCCGTGGCGTCACGGTCGCCGGCCTCCCAGTCGAAGCAGTGGTTGTCGGTCTTGCCCTCGAGGTCGTCGCGGATCACCGGCGCGTCGGGGTCGAGCGCCTTGCGGACGTCGATCACGGGGTCGAGATCGTCGTACTCGACGTCGATCAGCTCGAGCGCGTCGCGCGCCGAGTACCGATCCTCGGCGACGACGAAGGCCACCTCCTGGTGCTGGAAACGCACCTTGTCGGTCGCCAGGACGGCCTGCACGTCGTTCGACAGCGTCGGCATCCACGCCAGGTTCTGGGCGGCGAGGTCCTCACCGGTGATGACGGCGACCACCTTGGGGTGCGCCTCTGCCGCCGACTTGTCGATGCTGACGATCCGGGCATGGGCCAGCGGCGAGCGCAGGATGGCCAGGTGCAACATGCCCGGGAGCTGCACGTCGTCGCAGAACTGCCCTCGGCCGCGCACCAGTCGCGGGTCCTCCTTGCGCAGCATCCGGCCGTAGCCGACCGGGTGCTCGTCGTTGAGGTTGTTGTCCGGCGTCGGGACGAGGTTGTCGCTGATCGGCTCGTCGGTGACGGTCATGACGCACCTCCCCCGCCGACGGTGACGGGTTGCTCGGACTCGGTGGCGGCCTCTTTGGCGGCCGCCCATTGGATCGATCGGACGATCGTCGCGTAGCCGGTGCACCGGCAGATCTGACCGCTGATCGCCTCACGGATCTCGGCCTCGCTCGGGTCGGGGTTGCGGTCGAGCAGCGCCCGGGCGGTCATCATCATCCCCGGTGTGCAGAAGCCGCACTGCAGTCCGTGGCACTGGATGAAGCCTTCCTGGACCGGGTCGAGCTGGTTGTCGACCTCGAGGCCCTCGACCGTGCGGACCTCGTGCCCGCCGGCCATCGCCGCCAGTGTCGTACAGCTCTTGACCGGCTCGCTGTCGACCCAGACGACGCAGGTGCCGCAGTTGCTGGTGTCGCATCCCCAGTGCGTGCCGGTGAGCTGGAGGTGGTCGCGGAGGTAGTGGACGAGGAGGGTGCGCGGCTCGATGTCGCGCGTCACCACCTCGCCGTTGATGGTCATCGTGACGTCCATGGTCAGGGGTCCTTTCCGGTCAGGCCTGGCCGGTCGCGCGGGCGACGGCCTTGCGGAGCGAACGGATCGTCAGCTCCTTCGCGAGGTGGGTCTTGTAGGCGGCGGTGCCGCGAGTGTCGGTCTGGGGGTCGGCGTTGTCCGCCGCGATCTGGCCGACCAGGGCGTACAGCTCCTCGGACGGGGGTTGGCCGCGCAGGGCAGCAGAGATCGGCTCGACGTTGGTCAGGTTCGGCCCGACGGCGCACAGTCCGACCCGTCCGTCGGCGATCACCGGGCCGTCCATCGTGACCGCCGCGCCGGCGGAGGCGACCGCCCAGTCGCCCGCTCGCCGCTCGACCTTGTGGTACGCGCTCGACGAGTTCGGCTTGATCGGGAAGCGGACCTCGGTGAGCATCTCGCCGTCCTCGACGGCGGTCTCGTAGGGGCCGCGGTGGAAGTCGTGCATCTCGACGACGCGCTCACCGGAACTGTTGCGGATGACGCACTTGGCCTCGAGCGCGTCGCACACCGCCGAGAGGTCCTCGGACGGATCGGCCTGACAGAGCGACCCTCCGAGCGTGCCTCGGTTGCGGACCACCGGATCGGCGATCACCTTCTCGGCGTCGCGGAAGATCGGGAAGATCGCTGCCAGCTCGTCGGACTCGAGAAGCTGGCGGTGCCGGGTGAGGGCACCGATGCGCACCTCGCCGTCGGCGATCCGGATGTACTCCAGCTCGGCGCTCAAGTCGTTGATGTCGATGATGTACTCCGGCGTCGCCAGCCGCAGTTTCATCATCGGCAGCAGGCTGTGCCCGCCGGCGACGATGCGCGCCTCGTCGCCCAACCGTTCCATCAGCGCGATCGCATGGTCGACGCTGGTTGCCCGTTCGTACTCGAACGGTGCCGGTACCTGCATGGGTGCCCCCTGTTGCTCTGTGATCCCCCCGGAGTCCGACACTCAACCGCACGGTCGCCTCCGGGTCAACCAGGTCTTCAGCAGTTGGTTAACTTGGTCGTCCTCATGACTCCCGCGCAGCTCCGCGCGTTCGCGGCGATCGCCCGTCACGGCGCGTCGAAGGCCGCCGCCGCGGAGCTCGAGGTGTCCGAGGCCGCGGTGTCCGGGCACGTCGCCGCGCTGCGCAAGGAGCTCGGCGACGACCTGTTCCGTCGCTCGGCCAACGGGATCGTGCTCACCCCGGGCGGGATGCGGCTCGCCAGCAGGGCGGTGGAGATGCTCGGATTGCAGGACCAGACCCGCCACGAGGTGCGGGCCGCCGCCGACGGGACACGCGTGCTGCGGCTGGCCGTCTCGTCGCTCTTCGCGGAGTACGCCGCCCCTGGCCTGATCGAGCTCTTCTCGACGCGGGCCGAGGACCTCAGCGTCGAGATGAGCGTGTTTCCGCCCGACCAGTTCGCCCGCCAACTCGTCTCCCGGGCGATCGACGCCGCCATCGGCCCGGCCCCACCCTCGGTGCCCGACGAACTGACGATGAAACCGTTCATGCGCTACCAGCTCGTCCCCGTCGTCGGGGCCGGTCACGAGCTGGCCGAGCGCCGGGCGACGCGCGCCGAGCTCGCGGTGCAGACCTGGCTACTCGGGCCGTCGGCGGTCGACGACGACAGCGGCGCCGCTCGGATGCTCCGCCACTACGCGGTCGCCGAGGCGAACCAGCGGATCTACCAGAACCACGCCGCCGCTCTCAACGACGCCCGCTCCGGCACCGGGATCGCGCTCTGCCCGATGAGCTCGTTGAGCTCGGAGTCGGCCGACGGTCGGCTGACCAGGGTCGATGCGCCGGGGAACATGGTCGACGGGACGTGGGCGACGTTCGTCCTCACACGCAGCGAGCCCGAGGCGATCGCTCACGAGCTGGTGCGATTCGTCACGACGCCACGGGCGATCCAGGCGATGCTGACCGGCAGCGCGGCCAACATCGCCCGGTTCCGCCCCCGCGTCCACGTCACCCTGTGGAGCTGACGCGCGCCGTCGTCGCCCGTCGACCCGGCGATCGGTCGTCGTACCCGGGACGCTGTCCTGGTCGCCGGCCCCACCGTCGGTGAGCGAAAGCACGGCCTTGGTCCTCCCGTCACCGAGGAACGCGAAGCTTGCCAAGACGGTCGCATTCTCCCACTCGCCGGAGGCGGCGTCGTACTTCAAGTAGCTGTCGACCGTCTCCCACGGGTCGTCGATGAAGACCTCGACCAAGATGGTGGAGCCCGGTTCCACCGGCCCCGCCACGAAGTGGGTGACGCCGGACTCGCCGATCACGCCCGCCGGCGGTGCCGGTAGGCACCGGGCGAGGCCACGTTCACGTCGGAGAGCGCCACACCGTCGGGCGCGGCCACCGTGATGTAGCCACCGGTTGGGTCCGGAGTCGACGCCACATTGCTCTGGGTCGAATCTTGAACCCCATCGCCGCTGCCGTCGCCGTTGTTGGGGGCACCGTCCTCGCTCCCGGGATCGAGTCGTCGAAGGAACTTGGACTCCGACGCGGTGTTCGACGCCGGAACCTTGACTTCTATGGTTGGGCGTGCGACCTCACGGGGTCGCACGCCACTCCGGGTCATGGGGGCTCGGATCTGAACGAGGGGAACAACAGATGACTGACATGAAGCTCGCGCTGTACCTGCCGAACTTCCGCGACCACGTCACGGTGAAGGAACTCGAAGACCTCACGGCGCTGGCCGAAGAGCTCGACTTCGACTCGATCTGGACGCTCGACCGGATCGTCGTGCCCGAGGCCTCCGACCGCGGCGAGTTGCAGTACCCATTCGGCATGATGGAGGAGTTCCCGCCGCAGTTGCCGGTCTCGGCGCGCGGCAAGTGGTTCCAGGGTTGGCCGCTGATTCCGTGGCTCGCCGCCAAGACGTCGAAGTGCCGTATCGGCATGAGCATCACCGACACCCCGTACCGCTCGCCCGGCGTCTTCGCCGCCGAGATCGCCACCGTCGACCACCTGTCGGGCGGACGGGTCAACGTCGGCATCGGCGCCGGCTGGATGCCGGAGGAGTTCGCCGCCGCCAGCGCAACGCACATCTTCCCGAAGCGTCACACCCACGTCCGCGAGACCATCGAGATCTGCCAGGGCATCTGGACGAACGAGCTGTTCGAGTACCACGGCGAGTTCGCCGACTTCGAGCCCTGTGGCTTCGGCCACAAGCCGCTTCAGGATCCCCATCCGCCGATCTTCTTCAGCGGCCTGCGCGACCCGAAGCGCTCGGCGAACCGGATCGCGAAGTACAACCTGTCGGGCTGGATCGGCATCCAGGACACACCGCGGGAACTCGCCGAGTGGCGGGGTCCGATCCAGGAGGAACTCGCGAAGCTCGACAAGCCCGACGCGCTCGACGATCTTGAGCTGTGCAGCATGTACTGGTTCGCGATCACCGACGAGCCGTCCGACCAGGCCGACAACGGCAAGGTCAGCAACATCCTCGCCGGCACCCAGGAGCAGGTCACCGAGAACCTGATCAGGCTGAAGGAGGCCGGTCTGACGATGCCGCTCATCTGGCCGCCGTTCGCCGACGTCCCGACCTCGAAGACGCTGGAGGATCTGCGGGTGCTCAACGACGAGATCCTGCCAGTGGTCAACGCCGCCTGACGGGGAACCGGCGGGCCGAGCGGGCGATCAGGACTCGGCGGCCCATCCGGTCACGGCATCGATGCGGAACACGAGGACACGGGCGAACGGACGCTCGTGGTACTGCGCGTGGCGTTCGGCCAGTTGGTCGGCCATGCGGTCGGCCAGATCTGACACCGATGGGGCGGTGCGGTCGCCGAGCCAGTGCAGTTGGGCTCGCACCCACCAGAGCGCCGACCAGTCATCTCGGTTCCAGTGCTCGATCAGCAACGTCGCCCGAGGGTCGGACTCGAGGTTGCGTTCGCGTTGGAGCCGGGTCGATGCCTTCGGCTTGACGAGATCGACGGGCACACCGACGTGGTCGTCCACCACCGTGTACACGACGGGGACGACGTCGGATCCACGGGTGGCGTGGAGCGTCGCGAGGACGCCGTGATCATGGGCCGCGAGGCGGGTGTGCGACTGTTCGGAGGAGAGATTCATTTCATGACAACGACAAACATCGAGAGCGGCCGGCGAGGCCGTCCGGGCGCGAACGCCGCCGACAACCCGATCGTACGATGGTCACCGGGCGGCCAGTTCATCACAGCATGGGAGGTGGGCTCGTGAATCTGGCGAGTTGGGTCGAACGCAACGGGCGAAGGTGGCCCGACCGCCCGGCGCTGGCCGTCGGCGACGCCGTGCACGCCGACTGGGCGACGTTCGCCGCCCGGGCGGCCGCGGCCGCCGGAGGGCTGCGAGACCGCTTTGCTCTGCAGTCGGGTGACCGCGTCGCGATCGTGATGCGAAACCGACCGGAGTACTTCGAAGCGCTGTTCGCGATCTGGCACGCAGGGTTGGTCGCGGTGCCCATCAACGCTCGTCTGCACCGAGACGAGATCGCCTTCATCGTCGAGCAGAGCGGGTCGAGCATCGTGATCGCCGACGACGAGCACGTTGACGACGCATCGTCGTTGGTCGACACGGTTCAGCCGCTTCGTGCTCGTGTCGTCGCGCCGAGTGCGGAATGGGGCGAGTTGGTCGTCGCCTCTCCGATCCCACTCGTCGACCGGCGGCCCACCGACGCGGCGTGGCTGTTCTACACCAGCGGCACGACCGGGCGACCGAAGGGTGCAACGCTCTCACATCGCAACCTGCTCATGATGTCACTCAGCTACTTCGCCGACATCGATCCGATCGAATCCGACGACGCGGTGCTGCACGCGGCTCCGATCTCGCACGGCTCGGGCCTGTACGGCTTGCCGCACGTGGCGCGCGGCGCGGTCAGCATCGTCCCGGCATCGGGTGGTGTCGACGGCGACGAGATCGTTGCGCTGCTCCGACGGTGGTCGGGGGTGTCGTTCTTCGCCGCGCCGACGATGGTGAAGCGACTCGCGACCGACGCCACCATCCGTGGCGCCGACCTCACCGGGTTGAAGACGATCGTCTACGGCGGAGCGCCGATGTACCTGCCCGATCTCGAGGAGGCCCTCGAGGTGTTCGGGTCGCGCCTCGCGCAGATCTACGGCCAGGGCGAGACACCGATGACGATCACCGCGTTGTCGAAAGTGGACCACGCCGACCGTCATCATCCGCGCTGGCGCGAACGTCTGCAGAGCGTGGGCGTCGCCCGGACCGACGTCGACGTACGGGTGGTCGACGACCACGGGGCCGCCCTACCGGCCGGCGAGATCGGTGAGATCGTCGTGCGTGGTGACGTCGTGATGTCGGGCTACTGGGAACAACCCGAGGCGACGGCCGACGCGATCCGCGACGGCTGGCTGCACACCGGCGACATCGGCAGCTTCGACGCCAACGGCTATCTCACCCTGCGCGACCGATCGAAGGACCTGATCATCAGCGGCGGGATGAACATCTACCCACGAGAGGTGGAGGAAGCGCTGCTCCGACACGACGCTGTCGTCGCCGTGTCGGTCGTCGGTCGACCTGACCCGGAGTGGGGTGAAGCGGTGGTCGCGTTCGTCGTGACAGCCAACACCGCAACCGTCCCAACGGTCGAGGAACTCGACCAGCTGTGCCTCGACCACATCGCTCGGTACAAACGGCCCAAGGACTACCGCTTCGTCGAGAGCCTGCCGACCAACAACTACGGGAAGGTCCTCAAGCGGGAGCTGCGCGAACGACTCGACCGCGAGATCTGAGTCGGCGATCTCGCAGGCATCGGAACGGCAACGTGGATCACGACAGGGGACACCCGGCGGTATTGGTGGCCTCGAAGGTGTCCTTCTGCCGCTCGTAGCTGCCGGTGTCGTAGGCGTTCTGGAACGCAGCGACCACCTCGGTGAGGTCGTCGACGGCGGGACCGGGTTGAAGGTCGGGGTGCGTCGCGTTCAGTGCTGCGGCCACCGCTTGACGCAAGAGCGCGTTCAGTCCACCGCCCTTGGCCTTCAAACCGGAGAGCAGCGTCCCCTCGATCGGCCGGTCGAACACGTCTGCGAGGTGGTCGGTCGGTGCCAACTCGACCCATGAGTCGTGGTGCTGTTTCGCCTTCCAGTAGCCCAGCGAGCAGCCGGTCAGGGCTTGGATCTCGACGGCACCCACGTCGCAGGCCCCATCGATGCGGCTGGCTCCACGCTGATCCAACGCTGGACAGTTCGGACCCGCGCCATCGACGGCCGGGCTCGTCGATGGGAGCGTGTGCGTCGGCGTCGGTCCGCCGTTGTCGGCGAGGATCGGATCGATCAGCCCACCGAGCGCGGCGCCGACCGTGTCGGACGGATCGGCGAGCCCGCACGTGTCCCCGTCGCTCTCGATGTTGCCCCCGACCGAGGTGACGACGCCGGCTCCGGTACAGGAGCCGACGATGAGCGAGCCCTGCCAGCTGACCGGGACCGAGCCGTGGTCGACAACGACACCGCCGGGACGGTGCAGCGTGACATGGGTGAGCGAGAGACTCGACGCCCCGACGGCCGCGATCGTGTCGTCGCTGACGGTGGAGTTGGTCAGCTCGACCGGTCTCGCCAGGTCGAAGAAGGCACCGTCGCCGAGCGGTGCCCCATTCGCCGCGATCGTGGAGCGGTCGATGACGAGCGCGGCCGATCCGGCGAAGCCGGTTGCCAGGTGATGGAGGCCACCACCCGCCGACGTCGCCGAGTTGTCTGCGATCAGAGTCGTCGAGACCGTCCCGAACCTGGCGACGAGGAGGCCGCCGCCGTCCGACGCGCCGTTGCGGAGCAGCTTCGAGTCGGCCAGGTCGACATCGAACCGGGCGTAGACACCTCCGCCGGCTTCCGCGGCGATGTTGTCGAACACCCGCAGGCCGGTCGCCGTGACGCCACCGCCCCAGACGCCGCCGCCGTCTCCGCCGGCGCCGTTGCCCTGGATCAGCGTGCCGGTGAGGTCGAGGTTGCTGTTGACCCACATCGCACCGCCGTCACCGCCGGCGCCGTTGCCGGTGAACTCGGTCAGCGCATCGACGACGATCGAGCCGCTGGTCGAGAGCCCGGCGCCGTTGCCGCCGGCGGTGTTGGCCTCGAACCGGGTGTCGACGATCTCGACGTTGCCCGCGGTGGAGACGCCGCCGCCGTTCTGCGTCGCCGAGTTGCCCACGAAGTCGACACCGGTCAGGGCGACAGGGTCGAAGAGCCCCAAGAGGCCGCCGCCGCCGCCCGATGTCGCGCTGTTCCCGACGAACGACGACGAGCCGATCACCATCGGCCCGAACGAGGCGACCGCGCCGCCGTTCCCGGCGCTGTTCGAGTCGAACGTCGAGTCCGTGATCGACCCGCCCGCCGCGGTGGACAGTGCTCCTCCGCCGGCTGACGCCGAGTTCCCGGTGAACGAGGAGTCGGTCACGGTGGCGGTGCCATCGGAGAGGCCGCCGCCGGAGAACACCTGGAGCGCACCACCAAATCCAGCGGTCGCCTCGTTGTCGCGCAGCGTGCTCGTGTCGATGGTGGCCTGCCGGGCGACGAACGCGCCCCCCGACGGAGCGGTGTTCCGTTCGGCGACGACATCGGCGAGGTCCAAAATGCCGCCGAGCGCGGCGCCGCCACCGCCGAACGCATTGGCCGCGGAGTTGTCGGAGATCACGGTTCCGACTGCGACGAGATCTCCGACCGGGACGTATGCCCCCCCTCCGGTGGCGCGCGGAGCGAGGAGTGTCCCGGTCGACACGTTGCCGTCGAGACGTCCGTTGCTCAGTGCCAGTGAGCCGGAGGCGACGTAGATCCCGCCACCGGCGATGGCCTGGTTGTCGGTCACGTCGACATCGACGGCCACCACGTCGCCCTGTGACCAGACCGCCCCGCCGAAGCCGTTCCCCGCGTTGCTGCCGCTCGGGGCCAGGGCCGCACCGGCGATGTTCCCCGTGAGCGAACCACCGTTGAGCGCGACGCCGGCGAGGTCGGCGACGATCGCTCCCCCGTCGATGTCGGCGACGTTCTGGTCGAACGTGGTGCTGCTGATCGTCATGTCGACGAACGCTCGACAGGACAGCGCGCCGCCACGAAGCGCGTGGTTCGTGGCGAAGGTGGAGTGGGTGATCGGCCCGCATCCCAGCGTCATGAGTGCACCGCCGCCTTCACCGGGTCCGAAGGCCGACGACCCCGCGACCCCGAGCGCCTGGTTGTCGACGAAGGTGCTGTCGTCGATCGTCGCCGAACCGGCGAAGAGGCCTCCGCCACTGCGACCGGCCACGTTCGCGACGAACTCGGTCCCGCTGACGTCAGCGCTGACCAAGTACGACCCGGCAGCCACGCCGGCGCCGTTCTCGACCGCGACGTTCCCCTCGAACCGGCTGTCGAGCAGCGTCAAGCTGGTGCCCACGAACGAGGCGATGACGTTCAGCCCGCCGCCGTCACACTCGACATGACACTCGTTGTCCAGGAACGTGCCGTTGGCGACGGTGAGGTTGGTGTTAAAGACGTACATGCCGCCGCCGTCGGTCGCGCCGAGTCCCGAGGCGAGTGTTCCCGACTCGTTCCGTTCGAAGCGCACGCCATCGATCAGCAGCGATGGCTTGGGGGCCAGACCGTCGGGTCCGCTGACGGACAGCCCGCCTCCCACGCCGACCTGCGCCACGTTGTCGGCGACCAACCCTCCGAGCCACGCTCCGCCGTCGTCCAGCACACCACCGCCGCCCCGGAGGATCGCGACGTTGTTGGTCAGCGACACATCGGTGGCGTCGATCGGACTGCCCTCGTCGATGAACATGCCCCCACCGACCCACCCGCGATTCGCGTCGATCACCAGATCGGCCAGCTCGGGCCGTGCAGCGTCGGCGACGAGCAGCCCACCGCCGCAGTTCGTGAAGTCGAGCACTGCGGGGACGCAGGTGGTCCCTCCGCTGACGTCCCCCCCGGTCAGCGTCAGCCCGGAGATCTGGACGGTGCTGTCGACCGCAGCCCCGAGCACGGTGAGGACTCGGCCCGACCCCGCCGTGACGGTCGTGACGCCGGAACCGGCGCCGGCCAGCGAGACCTGCTTGGTCAGCGTGATCGACTCGTTGTACGAGCCGGCGGGGATCATCACCACGTCGCCGGTGCCTGCGTTGTCGATGCAAGCCTGGATCGTCGCGCACCCCGGCGACACGCCCACGGTCAGCGTCGCCGCGAACGACGACACACCGGTGCCGATCCCGACGCCGAGCACCAACACGAACGTTACCGCCGTCGCCGCGTAGCGAACCCGTGCCATTGTCAACCTCCTGGAACGGGCTCTGCCCCTTGCCGCCCGCGCCTTGGCGACGAATGCTACACAACGCTCTGGCACCGTTCGACGGGCCACCGGCTCGCCTCGGCGGTTGCGTCTGCGGCGCGAGGCGTCAATCGTTTCGCGGCGCTCCCAGCAGGCCGGTGGCACGTCGGATCGCTCTCGCGTACTGGTCGACCGCATCCGCGAAGTCACCTGCGTCGAGCGCTGCGCGACCACTTGCGATCGCATCGGCAATCCGCTCGACCTGTCTGACGTCGCCAGGAGCGGTGAGGCCAAGGGCCTCGACCTCGCTGTAGAGGTCGCGCGCGATCGACTCCGCGACTTGGGCCATCAGGCGCTGTGTCGCTTCGTAGTCGCCCAGCGCTTCGTCGAGTTCATCGATCGCGCGGCCGATCTTGACCACACCGGCAATGAAGTTGCCGTCGGCAATGCGCTCGAGGGCGCCCGAACGCGCCGCTGGGGCCGGGCCCTGGAGTTCCTTCACGGCCGCTGCGACCGCCGGGTCGCCGGCGGCAGCGGAGGACAGGTCGTCCAGCGCCACCCCGATGGCTTCGGTCGGTGAGAGTACGTCGACCGAGACCGAGGCACATCCGGTGCCTCCGTCGTCATCGGTGACGCACACCTGGATCGTGACCATCCCGCTCGCCTCGTAGGCATGCGACCCGGTCACCTCGCCGACGACCGACCCCCTGCCCTCGGCCGGCCCGTCACCCCAATCGATACTCGCGGTGTGGGTGTCGAGCGCGCCGACGTCGGTGAAACCCGCGACCACACCGTCGGCGACCCTCACGACGAAGTCTGCCGGGACCGAGTCGATCGTGACCTCGGGCGGAACGTTGACGACCTCGACGACGGCGCTGTCGCACACCGTCGTGTCGTCATCGCTGACGCACACCTCGATGGAGAACTCCCCATCGTCGGGATACGACCGGTCGATGCCGAAGCTCATCCCGGTCAACGGCAGCTCGGCCGGAGCGCCACCATCGAATGCAACGGTCGCAGACCACACATCCGCACCTGGATCAGTGAACGTCGTCGAGATCTCCACGGAGCCACCCTCGTCGATCACACGGTCGCCGCCGAGCGAGAACGTCGGCGCCACATTCTCGACGTCGATCGTGGTGGTGTCGCACCCGACGTCTGTCCCGTCGTCGATGCACACCTCGACGACCTGCGTGCCGTCCTGACTCACGTCCAGCGGGGCGGTGAAGGTCTTGTCCGCCGCAATGTTCAGCTCCACCGGTGAACCACCGTTCACCGACACTGTTCCCGTCCAGGTGTCGGCCCCCGGGTCGGTGAACGATCCGGCCAGCTCGAAGTCCGCCCCTTCGTCGATGACGACGCCGCTGGGCAGGTCGATCGTCGGTGCCACATTGAGCACTCGTACGAGGAGCACGCCGATCTGGGTGCATCCCTCCCCGCCGTCGTCGTCGTTGACGCAGACGTAGAAGTCGACGCCCTTGCCCGACGTCTGATCGTCGAACGTCTTCTCGATCTCGAACTGTCCGACGTAGGCGGGCGGCAGGATCGTCTCGTCGTAGTCGACCGATGTGATCGTTCCCGGCGTCCATTCGGTGTCGACGTCGAAGAAGAACGCCTGAACGTCCCAGTCGTCCGCCCCCGGATCGCGGAACTGACCTTCGACGCTCAGTGTGTCTCCTTCGAAGATCGTGTAGGTGCTGAAGGCGGGCGCGTTCGTCACCGCGACGCTCGGCGCCACGTTGTTGACCACGAGCGGCACGTACTCCACCGCCTGTGCGCCGAACTCGAACGTGAAGTCGTCGAGGACCGACAGCTGTATGTCGCCGATCGGACCGGCGCCGTCGGCGAGGAGGGGCGTCTCGTCGGGCGTGAAGACCTGGACGGCGGCCGACGTGTAGTCCTCGTCACCAAGGGTGCCCGCGTCTCCGAAGTCGGTCCTGATCCGGTAGCGGAGGATCTCGGCGCCGATCGGATCGGGATCGGTCGTTCCGGTCAGATCGATGACGAGATCCGAGCCCTCGTCGATCACGTACCCGTCGGGGCCGGCGTTCGACACGAGGTTCGGGGGGCGGTTCTGCAACACCAGCCCGTGAGGGCTCCTGCAGTTGTCCTCGTCGAGTTCGGCCAGCACCGCTCCGGGATCGACGCACAGGAACGCCTCCGTCGCGATCGTGCGGTCGGTGATGTTCCCACTCGAGTTGAGGAGCGGGCCGGGCAGTTCGAGGTCGACCGGGATCATGAACTCATAGACACCGTCGACGCATGCGCCGGGCGCTGCGTCCGGGAGCGCCAACGGCGGCAGTGTGAGGTAGCGACTACCACCGGACCTCTCGAGATAGACGCCCACGCTCATGTCGCCGCTCCACGACACATCCGCGCTCGCCGGACGGCACGCCTCGTAGGGGGCGCTCATGACGTCGCCGCGCCCGAAGACATCCCTCGAGTCCCAATTCTGATAGCTGTTGGAGCCGAGGAACGCCTCGGTCGCGGGCACGGTGACGTGGTTCTCCAGGAATGCGCCGGCCAGCCGGGCCTCGGAAACCCCCGGAATGATCGCCATCACGCCATCGCGGAACTCGCCCACCGACGTGGGATGGTTGTGGTCGGTGTCGCCAGGAGCGGGATCGTAGGAGGTGATCACCCGCCAGATGTCGCGGAACGGGAGCGTCATCGTGTCACGCGCCATGTCCTGGTCGTGGTCGTCGACCTCGATGAAGTCGCCGGTGAACTGCGCTGTGTCGGCGTCGTAGACGTCCCACATCACCGCGGTGGTCCAGCCCTCGACGTGATCGAGCTCCCCCGCCGACGGGTGCTCCTCGCGCAGCCCGTCGCTGTCGCCGAGGAACCACAGGACGTCCTCCTGCGTGGGGACCAAGCGCATCGCAGGAAATTCGGTCCCGCGGTACCACCAGTTCTTGTCCTCGGCCGAGAACGACGCGGTGTCGTCACGGATGGAGGTCGTGCCGAGAATCTCAGACTCGAAGACCGCGGCGAGGAACGTCGGGACGCCTTCGGTCCACGCCACGACACCGAGCTCGGACAACCACCGGCAATGGCCGGGATCGGGGATCTCGAAGATGATGATGATCTCGGGCTCGTCGTCGCAGTTCCCGTTGACGTAGTCGGGCGGAGGCGACTCGGCGAACTCGTTCATCAAATGGTGTCCGTACTCGTGCCAGATCGTCGTCGCCCCACGCACCGACCCCGGCTGCCACGAGTACGGCTGCATGGTGATCGTGTCGAAGACCGAGTCGTAGAACGACACATCGGTGTCGTCGGCGTCGGCCTCGGCGACGAGCCGTGCCGTCACGACGGGCACCGCAGGCTTGCCGACCGAGCTGTTGACCGAGTTCATGAACGAGTACGCGCGGTGCAGCCTCGTGAAGACGTAGAACCCCGCGTTCTCCCTCGGGTCGGTGTGCCGGGCGAAGTTGACGTCGCACGTTCGGTTCTCGAGCGGTCGGAGCACGCCGAAGTCGAGGGTCTCGCCGTCCGCGATCGATCTGGTCGTGGTCCGGAAGCAGTACCAGACGGGGAGAAAACCCGGCGGACCCACCTGCACGCCGACGGACTGTGCGATGACCTCGACGTACACCTGGGACAGGTCACCCGCAAAGGTGTCGTTGAAGACGATGTCGAACGAGCCGTCGGGGCCGGTGATCGACACCTCGCACTCACGGATCAGACCGGTGTCGCACACCTGGACCTTCGCCCCTTCGACCCCGATGTCGTTTCCGTTTGCGTCGGTGTAGACGGCTTGCCCGGTGACCGTGATCACGTTGTCGGCCGATGCCGGTGAGTCGGTCAGCGCCGTGACAGCGGCGATCGCGACAGCGAACACCGAAACGATTGACCTGCCCCTGACCATGGTGCCCCCCCCTGTGTCCGGCCCGACCGAATGCTAGGGAGATCCAGGAAGCCGTGCAAGGGTGGACCGACCCCCTTCAGTGCGTCAGGGCTGCTTCTACTCGGTCTCGGGCCGGGGACCGACGGTCGCCTCGACGATGGGCATCACCGCTTCCATCCAGCCTTCGTAGCCGTCGACCTGGCTCAGGAGACCGAGGTATGCGGCCGCGTCATCGCCGACGGGACGATGCAGCTTCGTCGCTGGATTCCGAGCTGCGTCCACAATCGCTGTCGCGACAGCGCCGGCATCTGCTCCAGCGTCGGCGCTGCCTTCCATGAACGAACGGATCCACTCCTGATCGGCTCGGTAGACGTCGCTCAGCGGCTCGTCTCTGCTCAGGTTGTTCGCCACGATCTCGGTCGAGAAGAAACCAGGCTCGATCGACACCACCCGTATGCCAAACGGCGCCACCTCACCTGCCAACGCTTCGGAGAGCGCATTGAGCGCCTGCTTTGACGCCGCGTACATCCCCGAGTACGGCGTGGCCGGCAACCTGCTGGCCAGCGAACTCACGTTGATGATCACGCCCGAACCCTGTTCGCGCATCCCCGGCAGCACCGCCCGCACCGTCCGCATCGGCCCCCAGAAGTTCGTGTCCATGAGCCGTGCGGCAACGTCGAGCGACTGGGTCTCGACGGGTCCCGAGCTGCTCACACCCGCGTTGTTGACCAGCACATCCAAGGTGCCGTGAGTCCGAATCAGCGCAGCGATCGTGTCGTTCACCGACGCCTCGTCGCACACGTCCAACTGCTCGATGTGAACCTCGACGCCTTCATCGGCCGCGCGTCGACGCAATGGATCCGCCTTCGCCAAGTTTCGCATGGTGGCCACGGTCGTGTCGCCCCCGCGGGCAAATGCCAACGCCGACTCCAGACCGATACCGCTGCTACATCCCGTAACCAGCACAACACCCATCGTCGCTCCCTTCGCGGGGCCCGACGCTAGCCGAACTACAACAAGAGCAGTCTTGAAACGAGACCACTACGGAATGACGACACCATGAGGGACAACACCATGAACAACAACCCCGTCGACCCAAGCCGTCGCGGGCCGAGGCCATGAACTTCACCGGATTCGACCCGGCCGCCATCGCACTGCTCGCCGAACTCCCCGAGTGGGACGCCGACCAGTACGCGGCTCACAAGGCCGAGCTCGCGGCCGGCCTGACGCAGCCCGCTCTGGCGCTGATCCAGGACGTCGCCGGTCGACTCGACGCCGATCTGACCGTGACCAGCCGGGGCTCGCTCTCACCACTGCACCGCGACCTGCGGTTCGCGACCGAGGCTTCTCCTCGCTACAAGGACCACTTGCTCCTCACCGCCTGGGAGGGTGCCGACAAGCGCACCTCACCCACGCTGTGGATCCGACTCGACTCGGAGCGCGCAGGGTTCGCGAGCGGCATCGGGTTCACCCCCGAGATCCGCGATCGATGGCGCGCCGCTGTCGGCGGCGACGAAGGCGGGGACCTTCGTGCGGTCCTCGACCGACTGATCGCCGCACGGGAGATCGACATCGCCGGCGACGAGGTGAAGCGAGTGCCCACACCGTTCGACGCCGAACACCCGAGAGCCGATCTGCTCCGCAAGACGGGATTCCAGGTTCGGTTCACCGAGGATCTCCCGGACGCGATCGACGGTCCGTCCTTCGCCGACTGGTGCACCGAACGGCTCCAGACCCTGCTCCCCGTCCACCACTGGCTGACTCGTCAGCTGACATGACGTACCGATCCCTGATGCACACGACCAGGAGGATGCCCTGATGGCCACGACCGACGAATCGATGTTCTGGGAGCTCATCGAGGAGCTCCAACACGAAGACCCACGGGTCGAGGAAGGCACGATCATGGGCGGCCGGTGCGCCCGGGTGTCCGGCGAGTTCCTCGGCCTCGTCGACTTCAAGGGCAGCGGCCTCGTCGTGAAGCTCCCGAGAACCCGGGTGCAAGAACTGATCGACGAGGGCGTCGGGCAGCCGTTCGCGCCGGCCGGCAAGGTCTTCAAGGAATGGGTCTCGGTCCCCCAGCGCGACCGGCGCCGGTGGCGGGCTCTGCTGCGCGAGGGCATCGCCTTCGTCGCCCCGAGCTGACTACCGCCGTCGACCCGACGGCGGTTCCGCGAGGAGGGGTCGCCAGGACGATGGTGCGACCGGACGACCGCAGCGTCGGTTCCGCAGAGCCCGGGCGCGGGTCGACCCTGCGGATCGTCGAGTGGCACGATGGGGAAACGTTGTCATCTCCACAACGGGTGGGCGCAGAGGGACTCGAACCCCCGACATCTTCCTTGTAAGGGAAGCGCTCTAGCCAACTGAGCTATGCGCCCGGGAGATCGATGCTACCGGCGTCGCCCGGCGGGGTCCGGGGCGACCCCGCTCCTCACATGCCGTCGCCTACCGGGGTGGGTCGGCGCCGGTCAGTTCTGCGACGCGTTGGCGGATGAGGTCATCGACTTCGGCTGCGGTGAGGTCGGGCGGTCGCTCCCCGACCGGCAGGACGATCGTCCCGTCGGGCCGGATGTTGTAGACCCGGCCGTTGCCGGCCCGCCGGCTGCGCCATCGCGCTCGGTGTTTGAACCGGTCGTGGCTGCCGCAGCGGGGATCGGCGTTGCGCTGATCGGTCCGGCCACCGTGGGCCACCCACTCGTCCATGTGGTCGACGTCGGCGAAGCGGGCCGGGACGTCGCACCCGATGTGCCCGCAGTGCCGCGCCGCCGCCCGGGCCGCGATACGGGCTGCGCCGCGGAACAACCGGACGGTGGCCCCCTGGTCGATCACAACGCTGCGCGAGTCGATCACCTGCCGGCGGACGTACCCGGTCAGCGCCGCCTGCACCATCAGCACCGGGTGGATCGGGATCCCCGACTCGGTCTCGCACCGCCGATCGAGCAACCGGGCCGGATCGGCGGTGAGCTCGTCGATGATCCGCGACAGGTGGTCGAACTCGAGATCGTCGAGGTCGATCCGATTGCCATTGGGCAGGAGGAACCCCGCCCGCGTGAACGCCTCGTCGACCGTCGCCGCGTCGCAGGTGATGTTGACCACCGGCTCGGGCGCCACGCCACCGGCCGGCACCACGACCGCCGCGTCGAAGATCGCGGCCAGCGCGTCGAACCGGCGCTGGGCCGCCGTGCGCGGCAGCGGGCGGCCGGCCGCATCGTCGCCGTGCTCGGCGCGGCGAGCATCGACGTCGGCACGGAACTCGGCCTCGACGAACCGATCGAAGATCTGGACCATCCGCTCGGCGGTGATCGGATCACCCCCACCGGCCCGGACGTCGACCGCCGAGCCGATCGCGGTGACCGTCGCCGAACGCTGCTCGGCGTTGCGCACGACATCGCGGTACGAACCGTCGAGATCGGCGAGCATCACCCACCGGCGCACGCACAGCAAGAAATCGTCGAACGGCAACTGCTCGGCGTGGTCCAGCAACACCGCGATCACCCCACCGACGAACTCCTGCACCCGCGGGTTGGCGTACACCGCCGCCAGCTCGTGCGCCTGCGCCACGCCGATCCGGCCGGCCAACAGCGCGTCGCCGACTACCGGCAACGCATCGACCAGCGCCGCGAGCCGGACCTGTTTGGTCGTCTCACCTTTAGAGGAATTGCAGTTGGCCCGCACCCAGTTGCGCACGGCGTGGTGGCCGTCGCGCCGGTACACCCTGCGCACCCGGGCGACGGCGATCACCGCCGCCCTGCGCGCCTCCAACTCACGTGCGGCGAGCTCGATGCGACGCAACTCGGCCTCGACACCCATGTCGTCCAGGCCCAGCACCCCAGCGGTGACGTCGACGAACATGAGCCCATTGTATCGAACACATGTTCGTTTTGCAATCCCGAGGGCAGGGGAATCCTCCCTCCACTACCGCCCAGCGCTCCGCTCACACCGCTTGCCCTCGCCGTCGGATGACGATCAGGCCGTTCACCACGACCGGGCCACGAGCCGCTTCGGGGACGCGCGGGCCGACGCGGCCCACGACGACCTTCGGAACCGCCACGCCGGAGAACTGACTACATTTCGCCGTGGGGGAACAAGCCACCAGGAGGGAATCATGAAGTACGTGACGACCGTGCGCCTTGCGCCAGGAGTCAAGAATGTGAAGAAGGCCTTCAAGGTCTTCAGCCAGATCGGCAACGCCGAGGGCACGCAGGCCCTCTACGCCGGGACCGACGGCAAGACCTTCATCACCATCGTCGAGTCCGATGACCCCGACATGGTGACAGCGGCGACGTACGCGCCGTTCTTCGAGTCGTCGACGATCATGCCGGTCGTCGATGTCGATGACGCGTGGATCAACGCAATGGTCACCGCCATCGCCAACATGGACGGCTGACGGTCGCCATCGCAGGAGCGTTCGGCGCCGAGCCCGGGTCGCATCCGCGGCCCGGGCTCCCGCCATGTTCGCGCGACCGCACCGGGTCGATCCAGCCGATACCCTCCGACACCATGGCGACCCCGTTCAACGCCACCGACCACATCCTGAGCGACGGCCAGCAACTCCTCGACGCCGTCGCACGAACCGGGCTCGACGCCCCGGTCCCGTCGTGCCCGGAGTGGTCGATGGGCGACCTCGCGTGGCACATCGGTGAGGTCTGGGAGTTCTGGGGCCTCGTCGTCCGCGAGCGGATCACCGACGTCGAGGTGCTGCGGTCGAAGGCGGACCTCCGCCGCCCGGACGACGATCTGCTGATGACCTGGGTGGCCGCGTCGCGCGTTGCCATCCACGGCGCGCTGATCGAGACACCGCCCGAGACCGAGGTCTGGACCTGGACCGGGCGCAACCGCGATGCCGCGTGGGTTCGCCGGCGGATGGCGCACGAGACCGCGGTCCACCGTTGGGACGCCGAGCGGGCGGTCGGCGACCCGTACCGCATCCCGATCGCGATGGCGGCCGACGGGATCGACGAGTTCCTCCAGTACTTCGCCCCGCGGGGCCGGACCGAGCCGCTGGGCGGAACGGTCCACCTGCACTGCACCGACACCGACCGCGACGTCGCCACCGGTACCGATGACATCGCCGCGGTCGGCGGGGAGTGGATGATCAATCGCCTCGACGGCGATGGCATCGACTACGAGCGCACCCACGCCAAGGGCGACGCCGCGATCCGCGGCAGGGCGAGCGATCTGCTGCTCTGGCTGTGGGGCCGCGATGCCGGCCCGGTCGAGATCCTCGGCGACGCCGACCTCGCCGACCGGTTGCGCTCCGGCGCCGACGTCACCTGACGTCAGGTTCCGGTGCCGTGGCGGGTGCGCACGAGCTCGTCGAGAAGCTCGGGCGTCGACGCGGCGATCGGCGCACGGCGTGCGTCGTGATCGAGGACGACGAGCTCGCGCTCGAACGCGTCGGCCATCACACCGCCGGCCTCGGTGACGATCAGCATCGCCGCCAGGTAGTCCCACACGCCGAGCGTGCCGTGTGTCATGTCGACGTAGGCGTCGAACGCACCCCTGGCGACGGTGCAGATGTCGAGCGCCGCAGCGCCCATCGCCCGGAACTGGCGCCACCCAAGGTGCTGCGGGGGCCAACCGTTGACGGCGATGATCGCGTCCGCCAACCCGGTCGCCGCCGAGGCCTCGATCGCCGCCCGGTTGCAGAACGAGCCGCCGCCGCGCACCGCGTGGAATCGCTCGCCGGTGACCAGGTTCGACACCATCGCCACCTCGGGCACCCCGTCGACGACGAGGCACAGCGCGGTGTTGCACCACGGTAGGCCGAGGCTGGCATTGGTCGACCCGTCGAGCGGATCGACGACGACGAGCCCGAGCGCCTTGCGGCCCGCCGGGTGCTGCAGCCCGGTCTCCTCGGACAGCACCGCGTACCCGGCATCGATCAGCGGCCCGACGCACGCCTCGTCGACGTCGAGATCGACCCGGTACTGGCCGGCCCGGCGGCCGGACTCGCCCCAGTCGGTCGTCGCCGCCAGCACGTCGGCCGTGCGGTCGCAGATCGTGCCGAAGAACTCGACCACCGCGTCGGCGTCGGGCTCGGGCGTCGGTTGGCCGTTGTCGTTCGTCTCAGTCACCGCATGGGACGGTAGTGTCCGCAACCGATGGCAGTCATCGACGTAGCAGGATTCGTCGCCGACGTGAAGAGTCAAGCGATCGATCACGGCTTCCACGTGCACGACGAGCGGCACTTCGTCGAGACCTACTCGCTACGCCAGCTCTGGGAGGTCGACCTGCACCCCGAGGAGGCGTGCTCGGGGCCGATCGACCTGCACCTCAGCCTCGACGTCGACCCCCGGGCGATGCTCGGCTTCGAGGACGAGATCATCAAGCTCGACGAGATCGACGACCCGCCGCCGACCGGGTTCACGTTCCCCGTGCTGTTCACCTGGACGCTGCCCCCGCTCCCCGACCCGCCCGACCTCCTCGTGCTGGCCACCGACCTCGCCGGCATCGGAGGGGTCGAGCTCCCGGTCGAGGTCTCGGCGATCGATTCGTTCCCCAGCGTGACCGACGCGCCCGAGCGCAGCCTCTCGATCGTCGCCAAGATGACGGTCGACCTCGCCGACGTGTACCTCAACAACGACGACGCGGTCGCCAATGCGCTCGATCGCTGCAAGCACGTGAGCCTGTACCTGCTCGACCGGGCACCCGCCTGGCTGGGCGACTACTGAACATCAACGGAGGCAGGTAACCCATGCTCGTCCACGAACTGATCGAGATCCTCAACGATCAACCGCCCGACGCCGAAGTCGAGCTGGCCGTCATCGCCCCGGTCGACGAGTCGTCCGAGGACATCACCGTCGACCGCTACTTCGTCGACGGCGTGCTGCCCTGGGAAGACGCCGAGGACGACAGCGAGAGCGAGACGCCGGGCGAGCTGACGATCTGGCTCGTCGGTGGCGAGGACGAGGACGTCAGCGCGTTCCTCGACGCCATCGAGCGGGCCGACAGCGGCGAGGAGTGATCCGGACCTGACCAACGGCCCTGGGCGCCGCGGGCGGGCGGCCGTACGGTCGAGTCGCCATGCTGCGCCGGCTGCTGTACGCCTTCCTGATCGGGATCGGGGTACTCGCCGCCTACCCGGTCGCGGCGGCCGGCGCGACGCCGCCGCCCGAGGACGAACCGGTCGAGCTGGTGCTGTTCTACGGCGCGGGATGCCCGCACTGCCACGCCGAGATCGAGTTCCTGCACGGGCTCCAGGAGCGCTGGCCGGACCTCGTCATCACCGCCTACGAGGTGTGGGGCAACGAGGCCAACCGGGCGTACTTCGCCGAAATCGCGGGCGAACACGGGGTCGAGGCGCGTGCTGTGCCGGGCACGTTCGTCGGCGACCGGGCGTGGATCGGATTCAGCGACGCGATCGGTGCCGACATCGAAACCGTGGTCGCCGCGCTCCTCACCGGCGCCGAACCACCGGAACCGGCACCGGCCACCGTCGACGTCCCGTTCGTCGGAGCCGTCGATGTCGGTGACCGTTCGCTGGTCGCCGCCACCGTGCTGATCGGCTTCGTCGACGGCGTCAACCCGTGCTCGCTGTGGGTGCTGTCGATGCTGCTCGCGCTCGTCTTGCACTCCGGCTCCCGCGGCCGGGTGCTCGCCGTCGGCTCGGTGTTCCTGCTCATCACGTCGGCGCTGTACGGGCTCTACATGCTCGGGGCCTACTCGGCGCTCGACTATGCGGGCGACGCCCGATGGATCCGGATCGCCGTCGCCGTGGTCGCCGGCACGTTCGGCATCCTGCACCTCAAGGAGTACGTCACCGACCGGGGTCCGTCACTGACGATGGCCGACGGACGGAAACCGGCGCTGTACCGGCGGATGCGGAGGCTGGCGGGCACCGACCGGTCGCTGCCCGCCGTCCTGGCCGGTACGGCGACCCTCGCAGTCGGCGTCTCGCTGCTCGAGACCCCGTGCACCGCGGGCCTCCCGCTGCTGTGGACCAACCTGCTCGCCGAGCGCGGCGTGCCGGTGGCTGGAGCGGTGCTGCTGTTCCTGATCTACCTCGCCGTGTTCCTGCTCGACGAGCTGGTGCTGTTCGGCGCCGCGGTGCTGACGCTGCGAGCGACCAAGCTGCAGGAGTCCCACGGCCGGGCGCTGCAACTGGTCAGCGGGACGCTGATGATCACCCTCGCCGGCGCGATGCTCGTCGCACCCGAACTGCTCGAGTCCGTCACCGGGACCTTGGCGGTCTTCGGCGGAGCGGGCGCGGTCGTCGCGCTCGTGCTGCTCGGCGAGCGGCTGTGGCGGCGCCCCGAGGTGGGCGGTGGACACCGACGCCTGGCGTGACCCGCCACACGCTCGACGTCGCGAGCGGGTTTCACAGGTGGTTCTCAGCTTTGACTCACGTTGTTCAAAACCAGAGACGGCTGAATGATGTCATGAACACCGAGACCGCAGACCGGCTCGAGCGCCTGGCCGCCCGGCACCCCCGCCAACACCGAGCCGTCGCACCACCCGAGCAACTCCCCGCACCCGGGGTGCCGGTCACCGACGTCGACGCCGCCCTGCGAGCCCGGCTCGAGGGACTGAGCGCTTCCCGGCGCAGCACCGCCCCGACACCGGCACCCAATCGGAAGCGGCGCCGCCACCCGGCGCAGCACTCGCGAACCGCTGCGCTCGCGCTCAGCTTCGTCGCCACCGGCGGACTCGGCTACCTGATGGCGGTGACCGACTCGGGTGCAGCCGCTGCCCCGGCGGCACCGGCCGGCATCGTCCCCTCCGCTCCGGTGGTCCCGGCCACCACGGGAGCCACGTCCCCCATTCCCGTCGATGCCCTGGTGCCGCCGTCCACCGCTGCACCAGCGGCATCGACGGTGACTCCGGCGACGACCGCGGCCCCGGCCCCCGCCGTCCCCGCGGCGCCGCAGGCCATCACGGTCAACGGCCAGAGCTTCCGGAACAAGTGGGGCGACGTCCAGGTCCAGGCGACGTTCGGCCCCGACGGCACGCTGGTCGCGGTCGACACGCTCCAGGTCCCCTTCCGTGACGGCAAGAGCGTCAGGATCAACGACTACGCCGTGCCACGCCTCAACAGCGAGGCGCTCACCGCCCAGAACGCGCAGATCGACACCGTGTCCGGCGCCACCTACACCAGCATCGGCTACCAGCAGTCGCTCCAGTCCGCCATCGACATCGCCGTCGCCAACGGCATCCCTGCAGCGAGCGGCCAGGCATGACCGGACCAGCCGGCGGTGGCGGTCGACCCGGCCGCCACCACGTCGAGTTCGTCATGGGGATGGCGGTGACGATCGACGTCCGCGACCCGGATGTGCCGATCGCCGCCATCGACGACGTCGTGAACTGGCTCCACCACGTCGACGCCACGTTCAGCACCCACAAGCCGGAGAGCCCGATCAGCGCGATCGGCCGCGGCGAGCTCGGCCTCGACGACACGAGCGAGGAGATCCGCGGTGTCCTGCGCCAGTGCGAGATCCTCCGCCGCGACTCCGGCGGCGTGTTCGACGTCTTCGCCGTCCCCGCGCCGAACGGCACTCGATTCGACCCGTCCGGGATCGTCAAGGGCTGGTCGATCGAGCGCAGCGCCGAGATCCTCGAACAGCACGGCTGCGCCAACTTCTGCGTCAACGCCGGCGGCGACATCGCCATCCGCGGCAACCCGTCCCCCGGCCAGCCGTGGCGCGTCGGCATCCGGCACCCCCAACAGGCGCACGCCGTCGCCGCCGTCGTCCACGCCGGCCGCCGCCTCGCCGTCGCCACCTCCGCGACCTACGAACGAGGCGCCCACATCGTCGACCCGCGGACGGGACAGCCCACGACCGGGCTCGCCAGCGCGACCGTCGTCGGCCCCGATCTCACCTTCGCCGACGCCTACGCCACCATCGTGTTCGTGATGGGGATGGATGGCCTCGAATGGGTCGACCACCATCCCGAGTACGACGCGTACATCATCACCCACGACGACACCACGCACTGGACGCCCGGATTCGACCGCTACCGAGTGGTCGAGACACTCGCCGGGCATCCGTGAGCGCCGCTCCACCGTGGTTCAGCTGAATCGGGTCGTCGAGGTGCGGTGGGATCTCGCATCGCGGCTCCGAACCCGGCGATGATGGGGTGATGTCGTCGAACGAACGCACGCCTCGCGTCCTGGTGGTCGACGACGAGCCGTCACTCGTCGATGCCGTCTCGACCGCCTTGCGGTACGAGGGTTTCGAGGTGACCGAGGCCAGAACGGGGCGGGCAGGTCTCACCGCCGCCCAGGACGGGAACGCCGACCTGATCGTGCTCGACGTCATGCTTCCCGACCTCGACGGGTTCCAGGTCGCCACCCGCTTGCGCGAGGACGGCGTCACCACGCCCGTCCTGTTCCTGACCGCGCGGGATGCGCTCGACGACAAGGCAGCCGGGTTCGCCGCCGGCGCCGACGACTACCTGACCAAGCCGTTCTCGCTGGCCGAACTGGTGATGCGGGTGAAGGCGATCCTGCGACGTGCCGGTGCCGTCGAGGACTCGTCCCACGTGATCCGGTTCGCCGACGTCGAGCTCGACATCGACGCCCACAGTTGCCGGCGGGGCGGGGCGACGATCGAGTTGACGGCCACCGAGTTCGCGCTGCTCGAGTTCTTCATGAAGAACCCGGGTCGGGTGCTGTCGAAGGCCCAGATCCTCGACCACGTCTGGCACTACGACTTCGGGGGCGACTCGAACATCTGTGAGACCTACGTCAGCTACCTGCGCAAGAAGCTCAACGAACACGGCCCGGCGCTGATCCACACCGTTCGGCTGGTCGGCTACGTGCTTCGCGACCCGAGCGCGGCTTGACCATGTCGCTGCGCGTCCGCCTGCTGATCGCTACCGCCGTCGCCATGCTCGGCGGGCTGATCGTCCTCGACGTCGTCACGTACGTGATGGTGTCGCGCTCGCAGGTGCAGCAGGTCGACGCGACACTGGCCCGGGCGCACACCCCGATCGAACAGCTGGCGATGTCGTCCGACCAGTCGGACCGTCGGGCGATCCCCGCGATCGCGCCGGGCCTGTTCGTCGCGATCGTCGACGCCGACGGCACGACCGACTACGTCGCGGCCGCGGCCGAGCCCGGTCGCGAGCAGGACGTGGTGGTCGCCGAGGAGATCGACCTCGGCCGCCGTCAGCAGACCGTCGACGCGACCGACGGCGACGAGATGCGGCTGCGCGTCGACCCGATGGGCAACGGCCAGGTACTCGTCGTCGGCGAGTCGCTGCACGAGGTGCGCGAGACGCAGCAACGCCTGCTCGCCGTGCTCGTCACGGGCAGCGTCGCCGCGATCGCCGCCGCCAGCGTGCTCGCCTGGTGGCTGCTCCGTGCCGGTCTCCGGCCGCTGCGCCGCGTCGAACTGGCGGCCGCCGACATCACCGAGCACGCGCTCGCCGACCAGCGGGTGCCCGGCGCCAACACGACGACCGAGGTCGGCCGTCTCGCGACCGCGCTGAACGCCATGCTCGACCGGCTCCAGGTGGCCAGCCAGGAACGCGAGGCGACACTGGTCGAGCTGCGCGACTCCGAGGCGCGGATGCGTCGCTTCGTCGCCGACGCCTCCCACGAGCTGCGCACCCCGATCGCCGCGACCAGCGCGTACGCGGAGCTGTTCGAGCAGGGCGCCCACGATCGGCCGGACGACCTTCGGCGGGCGATGACCGGGATCCGCAACGAGACCGGCAGGATGAGCGAGCTCGTCGACGACCTGCTGCTGCTCGCCCGCCTCGACGAGAACCGTCCGCTGTCCGCTGAGCCCGTCGACGTCACCGAGCTCGTGCTGGCGGCGATCGACGCCGCACGCGCCGTCGAGCCCGAGCGTCGCCTGCAACCACACATCACCGCGGTCGTGTCGACGGTTGGCGATCCGCTCCGGCTGCGCCAGGTCGTCGACAACCTGCTCGCCAACGTCCGGGCCCACACCTCACCGACCGCGTCCTGCGACGTGACCGTCGCGCAGAACGACGGTGACGTCGTGCTCACCATCGCCGACACAGGTCCCGGCGTCCCCGAGGGCGAGCTCGGCAAGCTCTTCGATCGGTTCTACCGGCTCGACGACGCACGCAACCGGGCGACTGGAGGCAGCGGCCTCGGTCTCTCGATCGTCGCCGCCATCGTGCGCGCCCACGGCGGCACGATCGTCGCGGGGCCGAACGTTCCCAGCGGTCTGGTGATCACGATCAGGCTCCCCGGCTCGGATGCTCGGATCGCGGAGCTCTCGCAATGACCCAAGCCATGTACTACATCACCCGATCGACCGGGATCGTGGCCCTCGGGCTGATCGTCGTCTCGCTGCTGTTCGGCTTCCTGTTCTCGTCCCGCGCCACCGGCAAGCGGCTCCGGCCCAACTGGTGGCTCGACCTCCACAACTGGCTCGGCGGCCTCGCGCTCGTCTTCACCGCGCTGCACATCCTCGCCTCGGTGCTCGACTCCGGCTCGGGGATCGGCCTGCTCCAGGTGTTCGTCCCCAACACCGCGTCCGACCAGGCCTGGGCGATCACCTGGGGCGTCGTCGCGACCTACGTGATGGTCGCCGTCGTGTTCACCAGCTGGCCGACCCGCTGGGGCAACCGATTCTGGTGGCGGGTCGTGCACGTCAGCTCCGTCGTCGGCACCGCGCTCGCCTTCGCCCACGCCCTCCAGAGCGGGAGCGATGCTGCCCGCCTGCCGTTCCAGGTGGGAATCCTCGCCGCTGCCGCGGTCGCCACGTACGGGCTCGGCCTGCGACTCTCGACCCTTCGCCGACCGTCGGCAGACTAACGGCCGGCTCCTTCAGCGATGACCGACGGCGGGTCAGGCGGGAACGCTCGTCCCGACCGTTTGGTCGGTCATCGAGGCAACGAGGACGTGTTCCAAGGTCGCGAGTTCGGTCTGCAGCGCGACGCCTGACGTCGCGCCGTGGTTCTTTCGGCGGCTCTTTGCTTTGTACATCTCCTCATCGGCGCGCTGGAGGAGCGTTTCGGCGGTGTCGCTGCGGGAGCACCACACGCCGATGCTCGCGGTGAGCGGCACCACCTTGCCGCTCCCGACGAAGGGGTCGTTGAGGGCGTGCATCACGCGAGCGGCCAGCTGGTGCAGCTCTTGAACGCTCATGTCCTCGACGAGGACGGCGAACTCGTCGCCGCCGAGCCGGGAAACGAGGTCTCGGGCGCGCACGCTCGAGCTGAGACGGTGAGCGATCTCGACCAGGACGTCGTCACCGACGCGGTGACCATACGCATCGTTGATCGCCTTGAACCCGTCGATGTCGACATAGATCACGGCAACGGCGGCACCATTCGAACGGTGCTTGGTGGCCGCGTCGAGCCGTTCGAGTATCACTGTGCGATTCGCGACCCCGGTGAGCGGGTCGTGGGTTGCCAGATACTGGAGTTCGCCACGCGTCCGATCCAGTCCTTTCACCACGGCGGCACCTCGGAGCAGAACGAAGAGGAACACCGTTGTGATCCCGGCCATCATCAACGCCATCTCGGGCTCGCCGGCGGCAGCCAAGCGAACCAAGACCAGCAGGGGCGCAGCGAGCGCTGCGACGAACAGCGCGGCGATCCGAGATCGCGAGATCGCGCGACATCGAGCCACGTTCGAGGACGACTGCGCTCCCGGGTGGCGGCGGGGGAACCGCCACCCACGCCCCGAACACGACGACCGACGCCACCTCGGCAAGCGTCCCGATCTCCATGTTCTCGAAACGCATCGCGAGCACGTGCAGACTGTCGATGAGCGTGTGTCCGAGAATCAACGTCGTCATCACGCGTGCAGGACCGGTCAGACGACCGTCGGACAGGACGGTCACGGCCAACCAGACCATGATGAGATCGCCGCACAGACATCCGATGAACGTCACCTGATCCACGTTGCCGAAGTCGGTCACCCGATACTGCGGAAGGACCACTTCGCTGAGCATCGCCACGGTGAGACCGGCCGAAATCACCAGCGAGTCCCAACCAACGCCGACGGCGAGCGAGCCATATTGGCCGCGCAGCGTGCGCCCGAGCCACAGCAGCAGACCGCCGTAACCGACGACAGCCGAAGCGAGCGCGGCCACGACGATGCCGGTGTGACCCGGGCCGCTCAGGGCGTCCATGCGGAGGACCATCACAGCATCCGACACGGCGACGCCGAGTACCGCCACCGCCGACACGGTCGCGGCACGGCCGTACCGTCGAATCGATCTGGCCCCCGCCACGCCGGCAGCGCCGATCACGAACGCGCTGAAGAGCCACGGGCCGGCGCGACCGGTCGCGACACCGATCACGGCCACCGCAACGATCGACGCCACCACGAGCATCGACACACTCCCACGGTGCGGGTTGTGCGGCATGCTGTTGTCCCACATCGATATCGTCCAGATCTCGTCGCACACCGCTCGGCACGGTCGGTGCACAGTCACCTCGTCTCGCCAATCGGGTCACGAGCTGATCGCGGCCCCGAGAGTTCGTTGGCACAATGTCGGCGCGCCGAACGGTCTCCTTGATCCTCCGACACCAACCTTGACGAGAGCGAGAACGACGATCTTCTGACCCGACCTCGGCACAACGGTGACGGTGACAGATGATCGGGGCTGTCGTGAGCGCTAAACTGCGCGCTGCGTGTCGCCGCTGGAGCTGATCGGTCGCCGCAGCGAGATCGGCGCACTGCTGTCCGCTGCGGAGGCGGTGCAGTCGGAGCGGCGCGCGGCACTGGCGTTGATCGCCGGCGAACCTGGGATCGGGAAGTCGGCCGTGCTGCGAACCGTGGCCGCCCGGCTGACCAGCGGATCGGGATTCGACGTCATCCGCGGCGGACTCTCGGCCGCCGAGATGCAGTTGACGTGGGCGGGCTTGAACACGATCTGCGCACAGCTCGACGATGCCGAATTCGATTGCCTGCCCGGTCTGCAGCGGGCGGCGCTGCGCTGCGCGATCGGGCGGTCGGAACAGGACGTGATCGACCCCACGCTCGTGGCGTTCGGCTTCGGCGAACTGATTCGTCGCCGTGCATCGAATCGGCCGACGGTGCTCCTGCTCGACGATCTGCACTGGCTCGATTCCGCAACGGCCGCGGTGGTCGCCTTCGCCATCCGTGCCTCCGCCGAGCTGCCGGTGCTGACCATCCTCGCGGCCCGTCCCGGCGTGCCACTCCCCTTGCGCCCGGACGACCTCCTCGGCCCCGAGCGCACGCTCACGCTTGCGGTCGGCGGGATCTCCGTCGCCGCGCTCCACCATCTCGTCGCCGAACGGTGCGGAGTCTCGCTGCGCCGACCGGACGCGATCCGACTCCACCGGATCACCGGTGGCAATCCGTTGCACGCCATCGAGATCGGACACCTGCTCGGCGCAGGGCGCGAACTGGGCGATGTTCTGCTCCCGCCGTCGCTCGAAGCCACGATCGTGGAGCGGCTCGCCGATCTGCCCGACACCACGGTTCGGACCCTCGAAGCGGTGGCACTGATGCCCGGCCTCGACGTCGATCAGTTGGTCGCCGCGCTCCCCGACATCGCCGTCGAAGCCGAGTTGATCCGGGTCGAGCGGGCGGCGTTCGTCGAGGTCGTCGACGGCAGCGTCGACTTCCGCCACCCACTCCTGCGAGCCGGAGTGCTCGGCCAACTCGGAGGGGTCCGTCGACACCGACTCGCGCGCTCGTTGGCGATGGGCATCGGCGACCCGGTCGAGCGGTCGCTGCTCCTCGCGACCGTCGCCGTCGGCCCGGACGAGGCGGTGGCGGACGGGCTCGAACAAGCCGGGCGGCAAGCCTTGGCGGTAGGCGTCCACGAGGTGGCGGTCGAACGATTCCGACGCGCCGCCGAACTCACGGGCTCCGAGCACGCCGATGCGCTCGGGCGTCGACTGCTGCTCGCTGCGGAGAGCGCGATGGATGCGGGTGCGCTCGAGTCGGCGATGGATCTTGCCGAACAGGCCCGCCACCACCTCGGCGCAGCGGATCGCCATCGGGCCGAGTTCGTCGCGATCCGTGCGCTCGGCAACAGCGGGCGCTTCGATGCGGCGGCGCTGATCGCCCGCCAGACAGCGGACTCCCTGGCCGAGCACCCCGTCGAGCAGCTGCCCTTCCTTCGGGTGCTCGGACGGATCAAGCTGTTCGGTGACGTCGCCGCGGCGCAGGCGGTCGCGGAGGAAGCACTGATCGTCGCCCGCGCCATCGGCGACCCGGACGAGGTGCTGCAGACCGCGATGATCCTGGCCGAGGTGCGGCACATGGCCGGCGAACCGGTCGATCTCGCCCGCTTCGATCGGCTCCACGATCCCGATCGCGCACCGATCGCGCTGGTCGACGCGGTGGGGCTGTACGCCGCGCTGCTCGTCTGGACCGATCGTGTCGGGCAGGCGGTCGAGTACTGCCGACGGGTGGCCCTCCGATTCGAGTCGGGCGGCGCGTTGTACGCGGCGAACAATGCTCGCGATCAGCTCGGTGATGCGTTGTGGCGGATCGGGTCGTGGGGGGAGGCAGAGCAGATCATCCGAGACTGGCTCGATGCCAACCGCCTGCTCAGCGGCTCGGCGAGCAGGCCGCGGTTGGCTGACCTGGCAGCGATACAGGCGGCGACGGGTCGCTTCGCGGACGCCGAGCTGACGATGACCGAGCTTCGGCCGGACGATCGTCCGAGCCCGATCGAAGAGTTGCACCTCCACGCCAAGCTCTGCTTCGTCGCGAACGCGTCGTCGAAGTGGGACCTCGCGGTCGAGCACGGTCGGATCGCCCGGCGAGCCGCACACGCGACCGGCTACCGCGACCTCGGCGGTGCGCCGTTCCGCGCCGAGCTCGTCGAGGCGCTCCTCTACGTGGGGGCAATCGACGAGGCCGACGAGGTGGCCACCGAGTTGACGCTGATCGCCGATCGACTCGGCCTACCCCGCGGGATCGGCGAATCGCGCCGATGTGCGGGACTCGTCCGCGCAGCCCAGGGCAGCATGTCGGACGCGATCGAACTGCTCGAGGCAGCCTGCGCCGCCCACGCCGACTTCGAGGTGCCACTCGAGCGTGCGCGAACGCTGCTCGCCTCGGGCAGCGTGCTCCGCCGCGCCGGCCGCCGCCGCGAGGCCGCCGGGCGGTTGAACGAGGCGGGGCGGATCGCGGACGGCCTCGGTGCCATCCCGTGGGTCGACCGCGCCCGAGCAGAGCTCGATCGACTCGGTACGAAGACGACATCCGGCGGCACCGCGCTCACCCCGACCGAAGAGCGTGTTGCTCAGCTGGTGTCGTCCGGACGGACCAATGCGGAGGTGGCAAGCGAGCTGTACGTGAGCCTGCGCACCGTCGAATCGAACCTCACCCGCGTGTACCGCAAGCTCGGAGTCCGTTCGCGCACCGAACTCGCGGCGCGCCTGCTCGCCGCCGATGGTCCACACGACAACGCAACGAGGGCGACCGCCGAGGGACCGGCGCCACCTTCTTCGTCGCACGAGGAGCGGTCGCGTGTGGTTTTCCCCGATGCGGTCCATCCCCCGCATCGATGATCGTGCAGGTATGACAAGACACCGCACCTCCATCCTCCATCTGGCCACCGGCGTCGGGCTGGCTGTGGGCGCCGCCGCCGGTGCGCTCGTCTCGACGGCATCGCCCGCCGTCGCCGGCCCGAAACCGACCGCATGCGAGAGCAACGTCTGCCTGGTGATCGTCAACGACCTGGCCGACAGCGACGGCGATGGCTACACCGACAGCGACGAGAAGGCCTACGGCACCGACCCGATGGACCCCGGCAGTCATCCGCCGGCACTCGACGTGATCCTCGGCGTGTTCGATGGCACCACGCCGAGCTTCTGGCAGGAGCACAACACCGAACTGGTCGTCATCCCGCTCGTCGCACCCGACGGGCGGCACATCAAGACCGGACTCGGCGACTTCATGATGCCGACCAAGTCGAACGAGGAGCGGCTCGGCCTCACCCTGCACCAGCAGTTCGGACTCGACGTCCCCGGATTCACGATCGATCCGGGCCAGTCGGTGATCGCCACCGGCCTCTCGACGCCCGGGAGCAAGTACTCCCTCGTCGCCGCCGGCGGTTCGGGCGGGGGCGGGGACACGAGCCACTTCACGTTCGGCAAGAACGGATCGATGAGCGGGGAGATCCTGACCTGGGACGCGTCGGGCAACGGCACCCGAACCAGGGTGGAGCAGATCAACGGGTCCGATGGTTCGCTCAGCTTCGTCACCGACGAGAAGCAGGTGAAGGTCGGCGACGACGGGACCGTCGAGCCGACCGGGGCCGGCTCGACGACAACGGCATCGATGACCCCGCCGAAGACCGGCGCAATGCCGGACGGCAACACGTACTCGACGCAGTCGACGACGAGGACCGACGACAGCGGCACGACCGTCTACAGCTTGCTGGTCGAGACGACCACGGCTCCGGATGGGTCGAGCGTGACCACGTACCAAGAGACGACGGTCAATCCAAACGGCACGACGACGAAGGTCGAGGGCAAGATCGAGCGGGACAAGAACGGCGAGAAAGTCTCGGGCACCTCGACATCGACGACAACGACGGCCGACGGAACGGTCGTCGACAAGACGACGACCGACGACAAGAAGGAGGAGTACTCCGATCCCGACCTGGATCAGGCGATGGGGTGGGTTACGTTCCTGACCAACGAGGACCTCGCCAGGGTCGCCGCACGGCTCGGGAGCACGATCCACACGGTCGAAGGTTGGACGCCACCGGTGATCGGTGACGGACCGGCCCCGACGACCAGCCCCAAAGGTCCATTGGTGGTGCTGATCGACCCGGAATCGGCCGTGATGACGCTCAGCACCGGTGCCCCCCGCTTCACGAGCGCACAACCCGAATACGACCCGCGGCTCAGCGGGATCGTCGGAGCGATCACCTCGTCGGGCCAACTTCCGCCCAACACCTCCCCGTACACGCACGGCGACGACGTGCCGTGACCGGTGCGCACTCGTGCCGTTGACCCGCCCGCTGGCGGGGAGGGTCTACGATTCAACGGCCGGACGTCAACCCGACGCCGACATCGAGGTCAAGAAGGCGGCGTCGTGTCAGGTTTGGTATGGCTGAGTGTGACGAGGCGTCGCGCCGTTCCGTTGACCGCAGGTGCGCTGGTCGTCGCGTCGTGTGGCGGCTCGGGCGACGACGGCGGACGGCCGGCTGACGCGTCGGCCGTCACCACCGCGGATGTTGTCACCGATCGCGCCCCGGCGCCGGGGGACCTCGGGGACGGCCCGATCACGGCCCTGACCGATCCCGTTCCGGCGGGGCCGGACATCCGGCGAGGAGTTGGGTGCACATAGTCGCTCGGTCCGCGATCGCGCCGCTTCCCCCACTCGACGAGCACTCGTTGTTCGTCTTCTGGTGCCAGTTGCTGGTCGTTCTCGGCGTCGCCCGAGCCGGTGGATACCTCGCCCGTCGTGTCGGCATGCCGCGGGTCATCGGGGAGTTGTCGGCTGGTGTCGCGCTCGGTCCGTCGTTGATGGGGCATCTCTGGCCCGCGGGCTTCGAGTGGTTGTTCCCCGCCAACCAGCGCCAGGCCGGGCTGCTGCTCGGGCTGGCCTGGGTCGGGATCGTGTTCCTCCTCGGTATCACGGGCGCCGACATCGACGCCTCGATGATCCGCCGACAAAGCCGTGCCGCGACCACGGCAACGATCGGCAGTCTGGCCGTGCCACTGCTCGTCGGAGCACTCGTCGGGTCGCAACTCCCCGACGAGTTCCTCGGCGATGCGGCGCGGACGGTGTTCGTCCTGTTCTTCGCCGTCGCGTTCGCCATCTCCTCGCTGCCGGTCGCGGCCCGCATACTCAGCGACCTCGGACTGATGGATCGCCCAGTCGCCCATCTCGCCCTCGGTGTCGCCACCGTCAACGACATCGTCGGCTGGCTCCTCCTCGGCGTGGTCGTCGGCGTCGCCGAATCCGGGACGTTCGAGTTCGAGCCGTTGATCGTCGCGATCGGCGTCGTGCTCGGCACCAGCTTCGTGGTCCTGCGATACGGGCCACCGTTCCTCGACCGCCTGGGCGACGAGTTGGAGCGACGCTCGGGCGGACAGGCGGCCGAGATCAGCCTCCTCACGCTCACGGTCGTCGCGATCGGACTGATCACCCACGCCGCCGGGATCGAAGTCATCATCGGCGCCTTCATCGCGGGAATCGCGATCGGGAGAAGCCGCCTTCGTCGCAGCGATGGCTTCGGCGCCCTCGAAGCAGTCACCAACGGCATCTTCGCGCCGCTGTTCTTCGCCGTCGCCGGCATCCGCGTCGACCTCACCGAACTCAGCAACATGTCCGTGGCAACCTGGGCGATCGTCGTCACGCTGGCAGCCAGCGCCGCGAAATTCGCGGGCTCCTACGGCGGCGGCCGAATCGGTCGCCTCAACCCGCGCGACTCGCTCGGACTCGGCGCTTCGCTCAACGCACGGGGCGCCTTGGAGATCGTCGTCGCAACCGTGGGCCTCTCCCTCGAAGTCATCGACCCGACGGCATACACCGTGATCGTCGTCATGGCCCTCGCCACCACCGCGCTCACCGGACCGGTGCTTCGACTGCTCTACCGCAACCCCATTGATCACGCGTGAGCACGAACATCGCCACCGTCCAGGCGGCGGCGGGTGCGACGTCACGGCGAGGAGCAGCTGAATCCCGACCGCGATCACCGGCCGAGCAGGACGCACGCGTTGTGCCCGCCGAAGGCGAAGGAGTTGCTGATCGCGCAGTCGTGGTCGTGCGCCAAGGGCGCGGAGTGGACGACCGAGATCGGCGCGAGGGCGGGATCGGGCTCCCGGCATCCGACGGTCGGCGGGACCATCCCTTCTCGCAGCGCCGACCAGGAGGCGATCGCCTCGACGATCCCGGCGGCGCCCATCAGGTGGCCGATCGCCCCCTTCAGCGACCACGTCGGCACGAGGGCGCCGATCACGTCGTTGATCGCCGCACTCTCGGCCCTGTCGTTGAGCGCGGTGCCGGTCCCGTGGGCATTGACGTGGCCGATCTGGTCAAACGACCGATGCCCCTGCTCGACCGCCACCCGGATGGCGCGTGCTGCCCCGGCACCGTCGACCCGTGGAGCCACCACGTGATACGCGTCCGAGCTCGCGCCGTACCCCAAGACCGTCCCCCGCCGATCCATCCCGCGATCGGGTTCGAGGACGACGCAGGCCGCACCGTCGCCCATCATGAAGCCGGTGCGATCCCGGTCGAAGGGGCGGCAGGCGATCGACGGATCGGCCGTCTCGGACGAGAGCGCCGACAACCGCTGGAAACCCGCCAGCACTTCGAGGCTGATCGCCGCGTCTGCGCCGCACACGATCACGAGATCGGCGACGCCGAGCTCGACCATCTGGTGGCCGAGGCCGAGCGCATCGGTACCCGACGCGCACGCCGTCGAGACGGTGTACGCCGGGCCTTCGACATCGTGGGCGCGCGAGATCGCGGCAGCGAGCGCGTTCGTCATCAGGCCCGGGATGGTGCGAGGGCCGATGACCCCCATGCCCGACGTCGTGCGCTCGACCGTCGTACGAACGACGCCCTCGAGCGGACCGAACGCGGTGGCGACGACCACGGCGCGCCGCGCCGGATCGATCGTGTCGTACCTCGGGTGGCCGTCGAGGGCGTCGGCGACGGCCGCCATGCCGAGCGAGACGAACCGTTCGTCGCGGCCCTCGCCGACCGAGGCCGACGGCCGCGCGACCGCAACCCGCTGACGGTACGGCAACTCCGCGAACGTCTCGATCGACCCTGCACAGCGCCCCGCCAGCAACGACGACCAGAGCGTTCCGACGTCGTCGGCACCGGGGACCCGGATCCCCCACCCGGTGACCGCCGAGACCACGTCAGTGCGCCGCGTGGATCATCGTCAGACGATCGACCACGGCATCGAAGCTCTCGAACGTCGCTGGCAGGTCCTGGGGATCGGTCACGACACCGGCGCGTTCGTCGAAGGCGATCAGGATCTCCAGCAGATCGAGGCTGTCGATCGAATCGGTGAGCTGGCCGCCGTTCTCGACCTGCGACCTGACCGTCACGCCCTTGACGTCCTCGACGGCGGCCAGCAACGATGCCCGGGTGTCCATCACGACCCGTTCATACCAGCGCCGCCTGAGGACTGTCGAACACGAGGGTCGACGCCAGCAACCACTGCTCGCCGGCAAGCGTGACGAGTCGCTCGAGCTCGGACGCGAGCAGATCGGTGATCGCTGAGCGGTCGGCGCCGCTCGGCACCGATCGCGGCGCGCGCACCACGACCTCGATGGTCTGCGCCCGCCGGAGACAAACGACCGGCAGGACTCGAACGTCGGCCCGGGCAACGACGCCGACGAACGCCGACGAGATCGGCCGTTCCCGTTCGAACAGCGTCATCACCTCGTGGCGATGACCGGCATACGCGAAGTCGGCGAACGTTGCGAAGACCCCACCGCCGTCGAGGACCGAGATGATCTCGCTCAGTCCGGCGAGACCCGGCGACGCCGCGTGCGACGCCCACGGCGGCGGCTCGTCGGAGAGCTGCTCCCCGTAGACGATGAAGGGCCGCTCGCCGGCAAGACGGTGCAGCGTGGCGACGGCGTCGGTCGGGCCGAGTGTCATGGGCACGAGCAGCACGGTGGGCAGCCCGTCGGTCGGACCCACGTTCGCCTCGTTGCGCACGACGACATCGAGCGCATCCGCGACCCCCTCGACGTGCCGGCATTCCCGCCACGTGCACCACAGGTGGTGTGCGATGTGATCGGTGAGCACATCGGGTCCTTCGCGCCCGATCAACCCGAGCGCGGCCCGCATCGGATGATTGCTGCCGTAGGCGTCACCTTCGACGAGGTGTTCGGCGATCTGTTGCAGGCTGTCGGCTCGCAGCGCCGCAAGTCGTCGGCGCTGGACCGGATCGGCGGTGATCGCGAGGAGTGACGCGGTCAGACTCCGGTTCACGACCGGGCACCAGTTCCGATCGGGTCTTCGCCAACCGACATCATGTAGCGCACGAGCGCGTCGTCCTCGGCGATCGACGACGAGATCCGGTCGAATGCCAGCTTGGCCAGCTCGCACCCGAGCACCCACACCGCTTGCACCGAACCCGCATGCGCCATGCACGTGCCACCGCACACACCGAACCAGATGCAGTCGGCGCACTGACGGTGCCCGGTGTCGCGCCGGCGAATCTCCATGTTGCGGGCCGACGCCCTGGCATCGGACAGCGTGGACGTCGCAAGGCTCCCGAGCCCCGCCAGCGGGCCGTGCGGATCGATGCAATCGCATGCCTCGATCGTGCCGTCCGCCGAGATCGAGAGGAGGTCTCGGCCGGCACCGCACTCGGCCCGCATGCACATGTTGTCGCCCGGGCCGAACACAAAGTTCTTGGCGTACTTCAACACCGGCGCGATCTCGAAACCGTCGAAACGACCGCCGATCACGGCGTCGAACAATCGCGACCACGATGCGAGCACGGCCTCCACGTCGAGGTCGTGCTGACCGGGCAGGTCGCTGCCGCGGCCGACCGGCTGGAACAGGCTCCAGTCCCACAGCGAGAAGCCCAGGTCGCGAACGTGCTCCACCACCTCCAGCAGGCGATGCTGGTTGACCGCGGTGATGGTGCTCATCACTCCCGCTCGCCTGACGAATCCGGGGAACGCACGCAACGAACGTTCGAAGAGCTCGTAGGAACCGAGGCCACCGTGTCCGATGCGTGCCGCGTCGTGCAGTTCGGGCGGGCCGTCGAGCGAGAGTCCCCACGCGATGTCGTGGTCGAGCGAGAAGCGCGCGATCCGATCGGTGAGGCGCGTCATGTTGGTCTGCCCCGTGAAGTGCACCCGCTTGCCGAGGGAGCCGGCCCGTGCCTCGGCGTCGAGCACCAGATCTTCGATCGTCTGCCACGCCAGCATCGGCTCGCCGCCATGGAAGATCACCCACAGGTCGGCGGGCACGAGTTCGAGCGCCTCGGCGATCGCCGCCTGGGCGTGGCTGAAGTCGATTCGACGGGCGGACGCCTCGCTCTCGTAGTCGTAGCAGTAGGTACACGCCAGGTTGCACGCCGCCGTCACCTTGACGATCAGCGTGGTCAGGTCGTCGAAGTGCCGTTCGGAACCGACGACGCCGATCTGCTGTTGCTCGAGCTCGTCTCGCAAGCGCTGGACATCGACGCGAAGTCCGGGCGGGATGTCGGCCGTGAAGCAGCCGACCAGGCGGAGCAGGAGTTCATCGGACGGCGCGCGAAGCACCCACTGGCCCGAGACCCGATCGACGACCAGCAGGCGCCCGCCGCGCGGGATCCACCGGATGCGCAACGGGTCGAACCGACCGGGCCGCAGCGCGACGGCGACGGCCGCCGATCCAGGAATCACCTCCCGGCTTTGTCGGCAGCGACGTGGGTGGCCGGGTCCTCCAATTCGACCAGACGAAGTTGTGACTCGAAGTGTGCCGCCGACAGGCGTGCCGCGACGGGCGAGCCCGCAAGCTCGATCTCGGAGATCACCGGATCATCGAAGTCGTCGATGAGGGTCCGGCTTCCGCAGCACGCCCGCGTCCATTCTGCCCAGCCACCCCAATCGCCCGAACCCGGGCGGCGTGTCGACGTGGCGTCGAGCACCACGCGATTCACGCCGGACGGACGAATTCCGTCGGGCATTCGCTCGAGCGCTTCGGTGGCATGTCGACGCACCGTCTGCTCGATCTCCTTGGCGCTCATCCGATGCAACTGCATCGATTCGGGAGCGGCAAATCGGTATTCCTTCCCCATGGGATCTCCTTTGGGCCGGTTCCGCTCGCCTCGTCCATCCTCGCATGACCACCCGGTGACGTCAACCAGTCACACCACGAGGCCGGGTGGCAGGGACACGACCTCAGGGATCATCGAGCGTGGTCGACCGTGGCACCGGCTCGTCGAACGAGTCGCGAGGACGGCCCGTTCGGCGCGTGGATACGCTCGTCGTCGTGCTCGAACTCGAAGCGCTGAAGGGCTGGACGATGGCGCGCTGGCAGTTCGCGGCCGCGATGGCGGCGGTCAGTGCGCTCGCGATCGGGTTGCCCACCGACGTGATCCCCAACCCCGTGTTCGGGCGCCAGGGCACGCCGGTCGAGCCCTGGGCCATGCCGGTTCTGGCGATCACGGCAGTGCTGAGCGGCCTGCTCGTCGCCACGTACTTCCAACACGGCGACGACGGCGACACCGTCGGAACCGACGACACCGGAGGGCTCGACCAACCCAGCCGGTTCGGCAGCCTCGGAGGGCTGCTGACATTCTTCGCCGTCGGCTGCCCGATCTGCAACAAGGTCGTCGTGATTGCGCTCGGTACCTCCGGCGCTCTGACCTGGTTCGCTCCGGTCCAGCCCTATCTGGGTGTCGTCGCGCTGGGTCTGCTCGCGTGGGCCCTGCGGGTCCGCCTGCGCGGCGAGGTTGCCTGCCCGCTCGACACCGGCTGAGCATGCCGTCCCTCGCCGGTTCGCGTCCGGCCATGGGGACGCGGTACGGAAGCGACTTGCCATGACGGTCGGCTCCATCATCAAGCACACTCGCGCGGATGCGGGCTGGTTCCGACGACGAGCGCGGACCCCGATCCCGCGTCTCCTCCCACAGCGACATCATGCGCGCGACCAACCGACTGCAAGGTAGATCAGACGCGCGGCGGCTCGACTCGTTCGATCGTGCCGACACGATCGATCGACCGGTCGAATGACACGACGACACCGACCCCGGTGGACTCCGCACACGCCACCAGGTACGCCTCCACGAAATCGAGACGTTCCAACTCGTACAACTCGACCGAGCGCAACAACAGCGCTGGGTCGACGCACACGATCGAGTCGAACGCGATCAATGATCGCAGCGCCCCGGCGACCTGACCTCGTGGCGCCTCGTAGAACGTCTCCAACACGTACACGGTCTCAGCCGCGACCAGATCGGTCAACAGCAACCCGGACGTGGACCGCAGATACGCGGTCGCCCGGGCCGCCATGTCGGCAGGGTCACCCGTGAGGTGCCAAACCAGGATGTTGGTGTCGATGAAGGCACTCAACCTCGCGTCGCCGCCCGGTCGGCCCTCATCCGGCGAACAACCTCGTCCCACGCCACGTTCCGCTTCGCAGCCGGCACGCTGACCGTCCCGGCCAGCTCGAGGAAGTCGGCCGTACGCGCCAGCACCGCACGGCTGCCCTCGACCCGGAAGACGACCTCGTCGCCCTCGCGGATTCCGAGCGCCTCACGAACGGCCTTCGGGACCGTCACCTGACCCTTCGAGGTGATCTTCGCAGCAGCTTCCACAACGCTCTCCTTACTTGGATCCGATAGTAAGGATAGCTGGTAGATCGAGTGGGGCGACCGGGACTTGAACCCGGGACCGACGGATTATGAGTCCGCTGCTCTAACCAACTGAGCTATCACCCCTGTCTGGGCGCCACCCTACGACGTCGCGTCCGCCGCCCCGTTGCCGCCGAAAACGAGGTCGGGACCCCGTACTGGGGTCCCGACGCGTGCTCCGGGAGCAGGGCTCGAACCTGCGACAAGCTGATTAACAGTCAGCTGCTCTGCCAGCTGAGCTATCCCGGATCGGCAACGAGAGACGATACCGCGTCGACCCCTGCGTCACCACGCGGTCGACAAGCCGCCCGCCGGCGCCGTCACGGGCCGATGGGGACCGGTCTATGATCGCCCGCACCGGGCAACGAAAGAAGCGGAGTGTCCCATGGCCATCCCCACCTTCGTCGGCGTCTCCGCCGGCCGCAACGGCTCCCCGGAAGGCACGACCTCGTTGACGCTGAGCGTCCCGGCCGGAGTGGCCGGCGATGTGCTCGTCGCCATCGTCGGCATCAAGAAGAACCCGTCGACGGCCACACCCAGCGGATGGACGCCGATCATCGCCGGCTTCAACAACTGCACGTCCGGCCTCGACCCGCAGCTCGGCATCCGCGCCCAGCTCAGCTCGTGGTGGAAGGTCGCCGACGGTTCGGAGACATCGGTGACCTTCACCTGGGGCAACCAGGTCGTCAGGCAGGCGTCGGGAGCGGTCCTGCGGTACTCGGGCGCCGACGTCACCAACCCGATCGATGCCTCGGGCTGCGACAAGGGCACGTCGCCGTCACCGACCGCGCCGTCGATCACCACCACGACGCCGGACACCCGAGTCGTGCGCGCCACGGTGTCCGATGCCGACGACGCCGGGTCGCTGTTCACGTCCGAGCCGCCGACCAATCGGTTCGAGATCGCCTCCACCTCCGTGTTCGGGCCGGAGAGCAACTACACCAGCGACGCCGTCGTCACTGCCGGCTCCGACGAGGAACGAGCTGCAACGGGACCGACGGGCACCGCCGCATGGTCCCTGCCAACCGCCGAGCAGTGGGCTGCCCAGACGGTGGCCATCCGCTCCGCCGACGTCGCGGCTGCCCAGGAGGGATGCGCACAAGCGATCGCCGAGATCATCCGGAAGATCTGGGAGAGCATCGCCAACGGGATCAGCGGTGCCCTCAAGAAGGGTTCAGCGGCCGCCAAGGAGCGGCGAGCGGCGCGCAAGGACAAGGCCAAGGGCGACTGACCGGTCGGGCTACTCGACTTCGAGGAACTCGCGCAGGCGCTGGCTGCGCTGCGGATGGCGCAGCTTGGCCAGCGTCTTGGCCTCGATCTGGCGGATCCGCTCGCGGGTCACGCCGAACTCGCGGCCGACCTCTTCGAGCGTCTTGGCCTGCCCGCCGTCGAGCCCGAACCGCAGCCGGACGATCTCCTGCTCACGTTCGGAGAGCTCGCCGAGCACCTGCCCGACCGCGTCGGACAGCATCGCCTTCGTCGCCGCGTCGGCGGGTCCGTCGACCGAGCTGTCCTCGATGAAGTCGCCGAGGTTCGACTCGTCCTCCTCGCCGACCGGTGAGTCGAGCGAGAGCGGGTCCTGGGAGATGCGCAACAGCTCGCGCACCCGGTCGGGTTCGAGCTGCACCCGGTGGGCCAGCTCGTCGATCGTCGGCTCGCGCTCGAGCTCCTGGTGCATCTGCCGCTTGGCCCGGGTCACCCGATTCATGTGCTCGACCATGTGCACCGGGATGCGGATCGTCCGCGCCTGGTCGGCGATCGAGCGCGTGATCGCCTGGCGAATCCACCACGTCGCGTACGTCGAGAACTTGAACCCCTTGGTGTAGTCGAACTTGTCGACCGCCCGCATCAGTCCGAGGTTGCCCTCCTGGATCAGGTCGAGCAGTTGCATCCCGCGACCGGAGTAGCGCTTGGCGATGCTGACCACGAGGCGCAGGTTGGCCTGGGTGAGCTCGCTCTTGGCCCGCTCGCCGCGGCTGACCGCCCGCATCAGCATCCGGCTCTCGGCCTCGTCGAGCGGCGGCCCGTCGCCCTCGGCGATGTCGATCCGCTCGGCGGCGATCTTGCCCTCCTCGATCAGCTGCGCGAGACGGCGCTCGTCGTCGACGGTCAGCAGATCGACCTGGCCGATCTCGCGCAGGTACATCCGCACCGCGTCGGACGTGCCGCCCTCGCCCTTCGGCATCGACTTGCGGGTCCGGCGCTTGCGGCGCCGCGAGAGCAGACGCTCGTCGGGATCCTCGGGCGACTCCTGCACCACCACGTGGCGCGCCACGCCACTCGGCGTGTCGTCCTCGACCGCCTCGACCGCCTCGTCGATCGTGATCCCCTGGTCGGCCATCGCGACCTGCACCTTGGTCAACACGTCACCGGTCAACTCGACGTGGCGAAGGACGTGGGTGACCTCCTCGGCGTGCACCTCGCCCGACTCGCGGCCGTGGATCGACCAACTCGACCCACTCGCCCGTGTCGACGCCCGCGAAGGGAGGGTCGCTGACCGGGGGCTGATCAGAGCCGTCAGTCCCCACCGGATCGTTCCTGCGTTCGTCGATGGAGCCAACCTAGCAACGACTCGGCGGCATGCAGGGCGCGCGTTGCGTCGATGTCATTCAACGCCTCGAGGTCGAGGCGGGCCAGCCGGTCCCGCTCGATCTCCTGCGGATCGGTCACGCTCGACCGCTGGCGCAGTTCCCGGCGAACCGCTGCGCCGATCAGCATCTTCGCCTCGACGTCGGCGTCGAGTGCGAGATCGGCCACCGCGGCCCGCTCGAGCACCTCGCGCGCCTCGGGCGGCACCGACTCGAGCGCCCGTTGGAGATCACCGTCGGCGTCGGCGAGCGCCACGAAGGCGAGTCGGTTGGCGTCGTCGTCGAACAGCGCCTCGACCAACCAGGAGGCGATCGAGTCCCATTCCTGTACGAGCAGGACGAGCGCCGCGAACTCGGCGTTCTCCATCGCCCGGGGCGTACGGCGGCGATCGAGCTTGATCGCCGGCCGGCGCGTCCCCCGCTCGGCGAGGCGCACCATGTCGTTGATCGGCATGCCGACGTCGGCGGCCATCTCCCCTGCGTAGAGCATCCGGATCGCCTGGTTGGGGTGCTCGTTGATGACCGCCATCGCATCCTCGGCGAGCCGAACCCGCTGCTCGGGCGACTCCTTGCCGCGACCGCGCATCGTCCGGTCGAGGCGGAACTTGAGGAACGGCACCGGCTTGGCGACGGCCTCGACGAGCACGTCGGGGTCGCTCGATGCCAGGTCGCCGGGGTCCTTGCCCTCCGGCAGCCGGGCGACGAGCACGTCGACCTTGTGCTTCTGCTCCCACTCGTAGAACCGTTCGGCGGCTCCCTGGCCCGCGGCGTCGGCGTCGAAGGCCAAGCACGACCCGGCTGGCGTAGCGCTTGAGGAGCCGCACGTGCTCCTCGGTCAGCGCCGTACCGCAGGTGGCGACGGCGCGGGCGACGCCGGCGCGGTGGAAGCCGATCACGTCGGTGTAGCCCTCGCACACGACGACCTGGTCGTGCTTGGCGATGTCGGCCTTGGCCCAGTTGAGGCCGTACAGCGTCTTGGACTTCGAGTAGATCGCGGTCTCCGAGGAGTTCTTGTACTTGGCGGGGTCGTCCGATCCGGGCAGGATCCGACCGCCGAACGCCAGCGCCTCGCCGCGACTCGGAGAAGATCGGGAACATCACCCGACCTCGGAACGCGTCCTGCATCTTGTTGCGCCGGTTGCGGAACGCCAGCCCGACGTCTTGCAGCACGTCGGCCGGTGCGCCCAGGTCGGCGCGACAGCTCATCCCAGTCGTCGGGTGCCCAACCCAGCTTGAACTGCCGGGCGACGTCACCGGCCAGTCCCCGGCGGCGCAGGTAGTCGCGGGCCGGCGCGGGCGTCGGGTGCGGTCAGCAGTCGCTCGGTGGTACCACTCGACCGCGTCGGCCATCGCCTCGGTCAGCCGCTTGCGCCGCGCCCGCTCCTTGGACTGGCCGGTCGTGGTGTAGTTGAGCTGGATCCCGGCCTTGGCGGCCAGGTGCTCGACCGCCCCCGGGAAGTCGAGGTGCTCGATCTCCTGGATGAACGTGAAGACGTCGCCGCCCTTGTCGCAGCCGAAGCACTTGTACCGTACCCGTCTCCTCGCGGACGTTGAACGACGGCGTGCTTCTCGGCGTGGAACGGGCACAATCCGACCCAGTTGCGCCCGACCCGCTTGAGCGCGACGTACTGCTGGATCGTGTCGACGATCGAGACCGTCGACCGCAGCCGTTCGATGTCCTCGTCGACGATCGCCATCGCGCGGCAGGCTACTGCGGCGGACCTGGCACGGTCCGGTGGGGGCATGGCACGCAGTCGACGCGCCCGTCGACCTCGTCGCCGCCGAACGCCGCGCCGGCGATCTCCTCCTGCTCGCGCGAGCCTGGTCGCCTTGAGCGAGAACCCGATCGACGCGGTGAGCACGAGAGCGATGACCAGTCAGCGAGACCCACGGTCGGGATGTGGTACCACTCGGCGATGATCATCTTGACGCCGACGAAGGCGAGGATGATCGCCAACCCCTGCTGGAGGTAGCTGAACCGGGCATGCACGTCGGCGAGCAGGAAGTACAACGCCCGCAGGCCGAGGATGGCGAACGCGTTCGAGGCGAACACGATGAACTGCTCGTTGCGACACGGCCAGCACGGCGGGGACCGAGTCGACGGCGAAGACGACGTCGGTCGCCTCGATCAGCACCAGCACGGCGAACAGCGGGGTCGCGAGGCGGACGCCGTGCTGGATCGGTGAACAGCTTCTGGCCGTCGTACTCGTCGGTCGACGGGACGAACCGGTGGACGACCTTCAGGAACCGGGACCGGCCCGGGTCGACGTGATCGTCGTCGGTCGAAGATCAGCTTGCCCGCCGTGTAGAGCAGGAACGCACCGAACACGTAGAGCACCCAGTCGAACCGCTCGATCAGCGCGACGCCGGCGAAGATGAAGATCGCCCGCAGGACGAGCGCCCCGAAGATCCCCCAGAACAGCACCCGGTGCTGGTACTTGCGGGGGCACGACGAAGTACCCCATGATCAACGCCCAGACGAAGACGTTGTCGACGCTCAGGCTCTTCTCGATCAGGTAGCCGGCGATGTACTCGCCGCTCGCCGCGCCGCCGAACCACCAGGCGACCACGCCGGTGAACGCCACCCCGCAGCCGATCCAGACCGCCGACTCGATCGCCGCCTCCTTCGTGCCGACCTCGTGCGCCTCGCGATGGAAGACCAGCAGGTCGACGAGCAGCAGCGTGACGATGACAGCGAGCAGCACGGCCCACTGCCAGACGTGGACGTCGATGTCGACCAGGTTCTCCCGACCCTCAACGGCGAGGGTCGACGCAAGCTTCACTCAGCCGACGTTCACGCGGTGGCTCGGTTGGCGATGACTGCCTGGGCGGCCGAAAGACGGGCGATCGGCACGCGGAACGGCGAGCACGACACGTAGTCGAGACCGGCCCGGTAGAACAGGTCGATCGACTCGGGGTCGCCACCGTGCTCGCCGCAGACGCCGATCTTGAGCTTCGGCTTGGTCTGCCGGCCCCGCTCGGCGCCGAGGCGCACGAGGTCGCCGACACCGGTCTGGTCGATCGTGTCGAACGGGTTGCGCTTCAACAGGCCCTGCTCGAGGTAGGCCGGCATCATCCGGCTCTCGACGTCGTCGCGGCTGAAGCCGAACGTCAGCTGCGTGAGGTCGTTGGTGCCGAAGCTGAAGAAGTCCGACACCTCGGCGATCTCATCCGCGCGAACCGCTGCCCGCGGGGTCTCGATCATCGTGCCGATCGTGATGTGCGGCGGGTTCTTCATCCCCTTGGTCGCCGCGTCGACCTCGGTCTGCACCCAGGAGCGGGCGAGCGCCATCTCCTCCCTGGTCACGGTCAGCGGGATCATGATCTCCACGATCGGCGTCAGCTTCCGCTTGCGCAGCACGGCCGCGGCGTCGAGCAGCGCCCGCACCTGCATCGCGTAGAGGCCGGGCTTGAGCACGCCGAGGCGCACGCCCCGCGTGCCGATCATCGGGTTGTGCTCGGCCCAGCTCTCGGCGGCGGCCAGCTCGGCCTTCTCCTGCGCGGACAGCGAGCCGGTCGCCTCCTTGACCCGCAGTTCCTCGACCGACGGCAGGAACTCGTGCAGCGGCGGGTCGAGCAGGCGGACCGTGACCGGCAGGCCGTCCATCGCCTCGAGGATGTCCTCGAAGTCGGCCTGCTGCACCGTGCGCAGCTCGTCGAGCGCCTCGGCCTCTTCCTCGTCGGTCGTGGCCAGGATCATCTTGCGCACCACCGGCAGCCGATCGGGGGCGAGGAACATGTGCTCGGTACGGCACAGGCCGATCCCCTCGGCACCGAGGCTGCGGGCGACAGCGGCGTCCTCGCCGGTGTCGGCGTTGGCCCGCACGGCGAGCTTGCCCTTGCGCACCTTGTCGGCCCAGCCCAGGATCGTCTCGAACTCGGCGGGCGGCTTGGCGTTCTCCAGCTCCATCGCGCCGAGGACCACCTCGCCACTCGTGCCGTCGATCGAGATCACGTCGCCTTCCTTCACCGTGACATCGCCGACGGTGAACTGGCCTTTGCCGATCTTGATCTCCTCGGCGCCGACGACGGCGGGGGTACCCCAGCCGCGGGCGACGACGGCGGCGTGGCTGACCAGCCCGCCGCGGGCGGTCAGGATGCCCTGGCTGACCATCATCCCGTGGACGTCCTCGGGGCTGGTCTCGGTGCGCACGAGCAGCACCGGCTCGCCGCGGTCGGCGGCGTCGACCGCGTCGTCGGCGGTGAAGTAGACGTGGCCGACCGCGGCCCCCGGCGACGCGCCGAGCCCCTTGGCCAGCACCTTGCCCTTGTTGACGAACTGCGGGTGGAGTACCGAGTCGAGGTGGTCGGCGCTGACCCGGGTGAGCGCCTCCTCGCGGCTGATCTTCCACCGGTTCTTGCCCTTGCCGGTGCCCTTGGTCATGTCGACGGCCATCTTCAACGCGGCGACGCCGGTGCGCTTGCCGATGCGCGTCTGGAGCATCCAGAGCTTGCCCTGCTCGATCGTGAACTCGGTGTCGCACATGTCGGTGTAGTGCCGTTCGAGCCGCTCGAAGATCGCCAGCAGCTCGTCGTGGATCACCGGGAAGTGGTGCGTCATCTGGTCGAGGTCCTCGGTCTTGCGGATCCCCGCGACCACGTCCTCGCCCTGGGCGTTGACCAGGAAGTCACCGTACGGCCGGTTCTCACCCGTCGCCGCGTTGCGGGTGAAGCCGACGCCGGTACCGGAGTTCTCGTCCCGGTTGCCGAACACCATCGTCTGCACGTTGACCGCGGTTCCGAGGTAGTGGTCGATGTTCTCCCGCACGCGGTAGGCGATCGCCCTGGCGCCGTTCCACGACTTGAAGACCGCCTCGACCGCGCCGCGCAGCTGCTTCATCGGCTGCTGGGGGAACGCCCTGCCGGTCTGGTCCTTGACCAGTTGCTTGTACTGGCCGCACAGCTGCTTCGAGCGCGTCGGCCGGGACGTCGGCGTCGGTTCTGCCGCCGACCGCCTCCCGGGCCGCGTGAAGCAGTTCCTCGAACGGCTCGCCGTCGGCCCCCATCACGATCCGGGCGTACATCGCGATGAACCGCCGGTAGCTGTCGTACGCGAACCGTTCGTCGTCGGTGACCTTGGCCAGGCCCTTGACGCTCTTGTCGTTGAGGCCGAGGTTGAGAACGGTGTCCATCATCCCCGGCATCGAGAACTTGGCACCGGAGCGCACCGAGACGAGCAGCGGGTCGGCCGGATCGCCGAGCGCCCGGCCCATCTCCTTTTCCAGCTTCGCGACCTGCGCGTCGATCTCGGCGTCGAGCCCGTCGGGCCAGCCGCCGTCCATGTAGGCGCGGCAGGCGTCGGTCGTGATCGTGAAGCCGGGAGGAACGGGCAGCTTGAGCACCGACGTCATCTCCGCGAGGTTCGCCCCCTTGCCACCGAGGAGGTCCTTGAGCTCCATCGGCGGTCGGCGGTACTGGTGATCAAAGCTGTAGACGTAAGACATACGGCTGCCGAGTCTACGCGGGCGCGGCCGCGACCGCCCGATGTCCGCCGTAACCTGACCTCGATGTTCCGGTTGCTCGGCTTCCCCGTCCACGTCCGGCCCGGCTTCGTCATGTTCATGCTGCTGATCGTCGTGATCTACGGCAACGAGTTCGGCCTCTGGCTCGCCGGGTCGCTGGCGGTGCTCACGCTGATCCACGAGCTCGGTCACGCGACCGCCGCCCGCCGCGTCGGCGCCGTCGCCGAGATCTCCCTCGACTTCCTCGCCGGCTACGCGTCCTACGTCCCGACCCGGCCGATCAACCGCCTCGAGCGGGCGTGGATCTCCTTCGCCGGTCCGGCGGTGCAGATCGCCGTGAGCGGTGCGCTGCTGCTGGCGCTGGGGGTGAACCCGTTGCAGCGCACGTCGGTCGACGACTCCCCCGCGACCTTGGCGATCTGGTGGGCCGGCCCGATCATCGGAATGCTCAACCTCATCCCGATCCTGCCCCTCGACGGCGGCAACATCGTGCTCAGCGGGCTCGATCGGGTGCTCCCCGGCCGGTCGCGGCGCGCCATGCTCTACTTCTCGATCACGGTCACGCTCGCCGGTGCGATCCTGTGTTTCACGTCCGACCGGTTCCGGGGGTTCGGGATCTTCGTCGCGTTCTTGCTGATCACCCAGTTCCAGATGCTCGGGTCGACCAAGCCGCAGACGTCGCCGTGGCACGATGCCGACGCCGCGCTCAAGGCCGGCAAGAAGAGCAAGGCCCGGCGGATCCTCATCACCGCGCTCAGCCAGTCCCGACCCGATCGGCCGCCCCCGGTCGTCGAGCTGTCGAACGACGACATCGGCGCGTTGGTGGCCGTACTCCCCGAGCCGCTGCCGAGCGGCGACCCCTGGAACGAGTACGTGCTCGCCAACCTCCTGATCCGCGTCGGCCGCTACGAGGACGCAGCGCACTATGCCGCCGAGGGGTTCGAACGCCACCCGCACACGCTCGGAGCGGCGACGGTGGCTCGCGCCGCGGGAGCGCTCGGCGATCAGGCGACCGCGATCGGATGGCTGCGGGCGGCGGCCGACGTCGGCACCGCCCCGGGCGCGCTCGCCACGGTGATCGACAACTCGCCGGAACTGGTCGGCCTGCGCCACCACCCCGACGTCGTCGCCATCCGACGCACGCTGGCCGCCGCGCCAGCCGCCTGACGCCGCTCCGGATCAGCCGGATGCGTGGTCCGGCGGGCGACCCAGATCGACGCCGCGCTTGACGTAGCCGAGGGCCAGGCCTTCACCGCCGACGCTGGTGTAGACGCCGACCTCGGCACCGTCGGCGTCGAGGATCGAGTCGCCGACCTCGACCCCGTCCGGAGCGGGGACCACGCGCAGCGCGCGCGGGGCGGCGGCGCCCCGGCTGTCCATCCGCTCGACGAGCTCCTGCCCCGGGTAGCAGCCCTTGGTCACGCTGACGGCGATCGGCACGAGGCCGGTCGTCGCCGGAATCGTCTCACCGGGCACGATCTCCGCGCCCATCCGGGGCCAGCCGGCGGCGATGCGGGCCGCCTCCGCGCTCGCCGGCACGGATCCGGGCTCGGCCGACACGACCGAGATCTCGGCATCGACCCGGATGCGGAAGCGGTCGAGTCGGACGATCAGCGCCTCCCCGAAGCCGGCGTCGGTGTCGAGCACGAACGACGTCTCGCCGGTGCGGGTGATCCGGGCGAGCGCGTCGACCTTGCCGGACGGTTCGAGCACCAGGGTCCACCGGCTGGCGCCGACCTCGAGGTCGTCGACGTCCTGGGCGACCTGCGACTGCAGGTAACGCTGCGCGTCCGGCCCGGTGACCGCGACTCGGTCACGCGGTGCGTCGTCGAGGAACGGGGTGGCGATGTCGTCGGTGGCGTGCACGTCTCCAGTCTGGCGTGACACACTCCGCACGGCATGCCCGACGAACCCGGATTCCCCGCCGGCGATCTCGATCGCCTCGCCGAGCGTGCGGTCGCCAGCCTGCTGCGCCTCGTGCGCCGGGCGATGGCGCTCGCCGGCGGCGTCCTGATCATCGCCGCGTTCTGTTGCCTCGGCGGGTTCCTGCTCGGGCTCGCCGCACTGTCGGGCGGGATCCGCTCGGTGTGGGTCGTGGTCGGCGGGGGCTTCCTCGTCGTCGGCGTCGGCGCGGTGATCGTCGCGATGTGGCGCCTGCGCACCGTCCGGCACGGCGCGGACGCGCTCGTCGGGGAGATCCGGCGGATGCTCGGCCAGGACCCCCAGGCAGAGCGCGTCGTCATCGAGACGATCGAGGTGAGCGACGGGGTCGAGCAGGAGAGCGCGATCGTGCTGTCGAGGAAGTTCGCCGGGATCGGCGCGACGGCGTCGCGCCAATCGGATTCGTACGGTGCGATCACCGACGCGCTGCGGACGGTCACCCGCTTCCCGCTGCTGCTCGGGCTGTCGGCTGTCGTGTCGTTCGTGTTCGCCGGCCTCGGACTGCTCTTCCTGATCGCGCTGGCGCTGTAGCTCGCCCTCAGGCGGTGGTGCCGGCCGCCCGCCGGGCCGCGGTCATCCGGCGGGCACCGGGGATCGCAGCCAGCAGCGCCGCCGCCTTGTTGCGGCACTCCAGGTCCTCGTCGTCGGGGATCGAGTCGGCGACGATCCCGGCACCGGCCTGCAGGCTGGCAGTCGAGCCGTCGCCGGTCACGAACATCGTGCGGATCGCGATCGCCGTGTCGAGGTTGCCCGACCAGTCGATGTAGCCGACCACGCCGGCGTAGGGACCCCGCTTGACCGGCTCGAGCTCGTCGATGATCTCCATCGCCCGCACCTTGGGCGCCCCGCTGACCGTGCCTGCCGGCAGCGTGGCACGGAGCACGTCGATCGCCCCCAACCCGTCCCGCAGGTCCCCCGACACCTGCGAGGTGAGGTGCATGACGTGGCTGTAGCGCTCGAGCGTCATCAACTCGTCGACGTGCACCGAGCCGAACCGGGCGACTCGCCCGACGTCGTTGCGCGCCAGGTCGACCAGCATCACGTGCTCGGCGCGCTCCTTGGGGTGCTCGGACAGCTCCGCAGCCATCCGCCGGTCGTCCTCGTCGGTCCGGCCGCGACGGCGGGTACCGGCGATCGGGCGCGAGATCACCTTGCGGTCGAGCAATTGCACCATCGGTTCGGGCGACGAGCCGACGATCGTCAGCTCGGGGTGGCGCACGAAGTACATGTACGGCGACGGGTTGACCTGGCGCAGCACCCGGTAGACGTCGAACGGGTCGGCCTCCAGCTCGATGTCGTAGCGCTGGGCGAGCACGACCTGGAAGATGTCGCCGGCGACGATGTGGTCCTTGGCGACCTCGACCGCACGCTGGTACAGCCCGCCGGGCATCGACGACCGCAGTACGGGCAGCTCCTCGTCGGGCGCCGGCGGCCCGACCGGCGTGTACGGCAGGGGCTGGGCGAGATCGGCGACCGCCTGGCGGACCCGGTCGACCGCCGAGTCGTACGCCGCGTCGAGCTCGGCCGCGGCCAGGCCCAGCGTCGGGACGCTCTCGATCAGGTAGACCCGTTGGCGCCAGTGGTCGAACGCGGCGAGCGACCCGATGACCGACATCACCGCGTCGGGGAACCCGCGGTCGTCGGTGGGCACGGCGGGCAGGCGTTCGACCTCGCGGATCACGTCGTAGCCGAGGAACCCCATGATCCCTCCGTGCAGGGGGGGCAGGTCGTCGAAAGCCGGACTGGTGTACCGCTCGAGCAGCGCCTCGACGGCGGCGAGCATCCCCCGGTCGGTCGGGATCCCGGGAGGCAGCGGACCGTCGAGCTCGACCGTGCCGTCGCGCAGGATCAGCGTCGCCGACGGGTTGCGGCCGACGAAGGAGAACCGTGCCCACCGTTCGGCGCCCTCGACCGATTCGAGCAGGAAACCAGGCCCATCGCCAACCAGCTTCACGTACGCCGCGACCGGGGTCTCGAGATCGGCGAGGAGCTCGGTCCACACCGGCACGACGGTGTGGGTGTCAGCGTGGGCGCGGAATCGGTCTCGCGGGGGGTGGAACCGCATCGGGGCGTCCGTCAACCGAAGGCGCGGTAGAAGCAGCTACGCGCGCCGGTGTGGCAGGCGCCGACACCCTCCTGCTCGACCTTGAACAACAGCGTGTCGCCGTCGCAGTCGTAGAAGGCCTCGCGCACGAACTGGCGGTCGCCGCTGGTGTCCCCCTTGCGCCACAGTTCCTGGCGGCTCCGCGACCAGTAGACCATCCGGCCCTCGGCGAGGGTCAGCCGCAGCGACTCGGCGTTCATCCACGCCATCATCAACACCTCGCCGTCGGCGACGTCCTGGGCGATCGCGGGGACCAGCCCGTCCTCGTCGAACTTCACCGCGTCGAGCTGGTCCGCCGTCGCCTCGATCGTGATCCCTTCAGGCATGCCCGCCAGCCTACGGACCGCACGCCGATCCGCGAAGAGCTACAGGTACAGGCCGGTCGAGGCTTCGATGCGCTCGGCGGCGACGGCGTGCAGCTCGCGCTCGCGAAGCATGATGTAGTCCTCGCCCTGGACCTCGACCTCGTAGCGGTCGTCGGGGCTGAACAGCACCTTGTCGCCCACCTCGCAGGCCCGCACGTTCTGGCCCTGCGCCACGACGGTCGCCCAGATCAGCCGTTTGGAGACCTGGGCCGTCGCGGGGATCACGATGCCGCCCGAGGAACGGCGCTCGCCGTCGTGCTCGGAGATCCGCACGAGCACCCGATCGTTGAGCATCTTGATCGGCAGCTTGTCGTCGGCGACGGCCATGGCCCTGGAGGGTACCGTCGGAAGGGTGGCGTGACCTGACCGGAATCAGCCTGCGAGGTCGACCGCGGCTTCGATCTCGGCCTTGACCTCGTCGGTCAGGAGTGGGATCACATCGACCGTCTCGAAGTTCTGCACGACCTGGGACACCTTCGACGCCCCGGTGATGACCGTCGAGACGTGCGGGTTCAGCGTGCACCAGGCGAGCGCGAGCTGGGCCATCGTGCAGCCGAGGCGGTCGGCGATCGGACGCAGTCGCTCGACCCGCGCCACCTCGTCGGCGTCGGTGAGCCGCTCGGCCAGCCAGCCGTACCCCTCGAGGGCGCCGCGCGAGTCCTCCGGGATGCCGTCGCGGTACTTGCCGGTGAGCAGGCCGGATGCGAGCGGGCTCCAGATCGTGTTGCCGTAGTTGAAGTCGGCGTTGAGTCGGGCGTACTCGCTCTCGACCTTCGTGCGCTCGAGCAGGTTGTACTGGCTCTGCTCGGTGACCGGCTTGTGCAGGTGGTGGCGCTCGGCGATGTCGATCGCCGCCCTGATCTCCTCGGCCGACCACTCGCTCGTGCCCCAGTACAGCGCCTTGCCGGAGCTCACGATGTCGCTCATCGCCCAGACCGTCTCCTCGATCGGGGTGTCCGGGTCGGATCGGTGGCAGTACAGCACGTCGACGAAGTCCTGCCGGAAGCGGGCCAGCGACCCCTCGATCGCCTGCATCAGATACTTGCGATTGAGCGTGTTGCGCATGTTGGGGGCGTCTCCGTTGATCCCCCAGAAGACCTTCGTGGTCAGGACGTACGACCACCGGGGCCAGCCGAGCTCCTGCAGGACATGCCCCATGATCGACTCGCTCCGCCCACCTGCGTACACCTCGGCGTTGTCGAAGAAGTTGCAGCCGGCCTCGCCCGCCGCCGCCATGCAGTCCAGTGCGAGGTCGTTGTCGAGCTGGTTGTCGAACGTGACCCAGCTGCCGAAGGACAACACGCTGACCTTCAAGCCGGTGTTGCCGAGCCGGCGGTACTCCATCTTCGGGTTGACCTTCGGTGTCGTCATGGCCGGGCACGCTACCGGCGGTCGGATCGGGTCAGCCGATCGGGCTGTTGCCGGCGGCGCGGTCGGCGGCGACCTGGGCGGCCATCGTGGCGAGCACCTCGCCGCGCAGCTTCGACACGGTGCGTTCGTACGCCGACGGGTCGAGCGTTGCGGCGAGGCCGGCAGCGACGGCGACCGCTCGGTCGAGCAGCTCGCCGGCCGGTACGACCTCGTCGAGGTAGCCGGCGTCGACGGCGTCGCGCGGCGTGGTGATGCGCGCGGGTCGCGACCGAGCGCTGGAGGTGTCGCCTGCTCAGCCGGTCGGCGGCGATCGTGAACGCCCAGTCGGGCAGCACCATCTTGATCGCCACCTCGTTGAGGCCGACCTTGGCATCGACGTCGGCACCGATACGTACGTCGCACCCGAGGAGCACCAGCGCGCCGGCGGCGAGCGCGTGGCCGGTGCACGCCGCGACCACCGGTACCGAGGACCCGTACAGGTCGTGGACGAGCTGACCCCCGTCGGCGACGAGGCGGATGATCGCTCCCAGGTCGCCGCCGGTCATCACCGCCAGGTCGAAGCCCGCCGAGAACCGGCCCTCGCGACCGTGGATCACCACCGCACCCACCGACGGGTCGGCTTCGGCGACCCGCAGCGCGTCACCGAGCGCGACGATCAGCTCGAACGTCAAGGCGTTCGCCTTGCCGTCGTCGAGGTGCAGGACCATCACGTCGCCCCGCCGTTCGATCGTCAGTCCGTCAGCGCTCATCCACCCGAAGCTACTCACCGGCCGAGACGGTCGGTGGGCGCACGGCGATGCCGGCGGCGGCCATCAGCGTCTTGGCGTCGGCGATCGTGTGCTCACGGAAATGGAAGATCGACGCGGCGAGCACCGCATCGGCACCCCCGTCGGCGATCCCCTCGACGAGGTGGTCGAGCGTGCCGACCCCACCGCTGGCGATCACCGGCACGACGACCGCCTCGGCGATCGCCCGCGTCAGTTCGAGGTCGAATCCCTGCCGGGTGCCGTCGCGGTCCATCGAGGTGAGCAGGATCTCGCCCGCGCCGCGGCGCACGGCCTCGATCGCCCACCCGACCGCGTCGATGCCGGTCGGTGTCCGCCCGCCGTGGAGGAACACCTCCCAGCCGCCGCCGGCCGGGCGCCGCTTGGCATCGATCGCGCACACGACGCACTGAGCGCCGAACTCGGTGGCGATGTCGGTGATCAGCGCGGGGCGCTCGACCGCGGCGGTGTTGACGCTCACCTTGTCGGCCCCGGCGCGCAGCATCCGGCGGGCGTCGTCGATCGTGCGGATGCCCCCGCCGACCGTGAACGGGATGTACACCTGGTCGGCGACCCGGCGGACCATGTCGACCGTCGTCTCCCGGTCGTCGCTCGACGCGGTGATGTCGAGGAAGACCAGTTCATCGGCCCCCTCCAGGTCGTAGCGCGCCGCCAGCTCGACCGGGTCGCCGGCATCGCGCAGCTCGACGAAGTTCGTGCCCTTCACCACCCGGCCACCGGTGACGTCGAGGCAGGGGATCACCCGTGCGACCTTCACCGCGCCCCCGTCCGGTCGACGGCGGCGAGCGCGGCCTGCAGCGTGAAACGACCCTCGTAGAGCGCCTTGCCGGTGATGATCCCGCCGAGGCCGGGGATCTGCGCAAGGTCGGCGAGGTCGCCGAGGCTCGACACGCCGCCGCTGGCGATCACCGGCGCGCCGCCGCGCCGTGCGGACGCCGCCAGGCCGGCGAGGTCGGGTCCCTGGAGCATCCCGTCACGGCCGATGTCGGTGATGACGAACGCGGCGGCGGTCGGGAAGCGGTCGTAGACGTGATCGAGGAGCACCCCGCTCCGCTCGGTCCAGCCGTGCAGCGCCAGCTCGCCGGCTCGGTGATCGAGGCCGACGGCGACCGCCACCAGCGTCGATGCCTGGGCGACGATGCCCGGCTCGCGGACCGCGGCCGACCCCATCACCACGCGCCCGACACCGGCTGCCGCCAGCTCGCGCACGTCGTCGAGTGTTCGCACTCCGCCTCCGGTCTGCACCTGGGCGCGGTCGCCGACCGCCGCCGCGATCGCGGCCACGATCGGGCGATTGACCGCGCCGCCGGACCGGGCGGCGTCGAGATCGACGACGTGGATCCACCGCGCCCCGGCGTCGGCGAACCCGCACGCCACCGCCACCGCGTCATCGTCGTACACGGTCTCGTCCGCGTAGTCGCCCTGGCGCAGCCTGACGACGCGACCGCCGAGCAGGTCGATCGCCGGATACAGGTCGATCACGGCCCGCCCCGGCACACGTCGACGAAGTTGGCGAGCAGCGCCAGCCCCGACCGGCTCGACTTCTCCGGGTGGAACTGCGCCGCGAAGACCGCACCCGACCGGAACGCAGCGTTGAGCGTCGTGCCGTACTCGACGGTCGCGGCGACCGTGGTGGCATCGTCGGGGATGCCGTGCAGCGAGTGCACGAAGTACATCCACGGTCCGCTCCCGAGGCCGGCGAACATCGGATCGTCCGGCGTCGCGATGTCGAGCCGGTTCCACTGCATCTGCGGGATCTTCGGGCCGGCGGGAATCCGGCGAACCGTGCCCTGGATGACGTCGAGCCCGGCGGCGTGCTCGTCCTCCTCGGACTTGGTGAACAGCATCTGCATCCCGACACAGATGCCGAGAAAGGGCCGACCCGAGGCGACCGCGTCGTGGGCCGGCGCTTCGAGCCCGGACGACCGCAGCGCGTCCATGCAGGCGCCGAATGCTCCGACGCCGGGGAGCACGACGCCGTCGGCCTCGGCGATCAGCCCGGCGTCGGCGGTCAGCCGGGCATCGGCGCCACCCCGCTCGATCGCCTTCTGCGCCGAGTGGAGGTTGCCGATGCCGTAGTCGAGCACCGCGATCAACGGGCGCTCGCCGCTACCGCCCTCGGTCACAGGACGCCCTTGGTCGACGGCACGCCGCCCGGCCCGTCGATCCGGACCGCGTCGCGCAGCGCCCGGGCCAGTCCCTTGAACGTCGCCTCGATGATGTGGTGCACGTTGCGGCCGCGCACGAGTTCGACGTGCAGCGTGATGCCGGCGGCGGTGGCGAAGGAGGCCACGGCGTGCTCGGCGAGTTGAGGATCGAACGCCGGGTCACCGAGCGGCAGGACCTCCGGCATCGGGACGTGCCACTCGACGAACGGGCGACCGGAGAGATCGAGCGCGACGTCGACCAGCGCCTCGTCGAGGGGGTACCGCCCGCTGGCGAACCGGCGGACTCCGGCCTTGTCGCCGAGCGCTGCGGCGAACGCCTCGCCGACGGTGATCGCGACGTCCTCGACCGTGTGGTGCGTGTCGATCTGGAGATCGCCGGTCGCCAGTACCCGCAGGTCGAACCCACCGTGGCGACCCAGCTGATCGAGCATGTGGTCGTAGAACGGGATGCCGGTCGACACCTCGGTCGTGCCGCTGCCGTCGAGGTCGATGTCGACCTCGACGCTCGTCTCCTTGGTCGACCGGGCGCGGTGCGCTGAGCGGCTCATGTCGTGGCCCCCGTTCGGGTCAGGTCGGCCCGTTCGGCGAGCACCTCGCCGATCGCGGCCAGGAACGCATCGTTCTCCTCGGGGTTCCCGATCGTGACCCGCAGGCAGTCCGCCAGCCGGGGCCACGACGAGCAGTCGCGGATCAGCACGCTGCGCTCGACCAGCCCCTGCCAGACGGTGCGGCCCGGAACGTCGCGGGGCCGGAACAGCACGAAGTTCGCGCCGCTCGGCACGACATCGACGGCGAGCGTGCCGAGCCGCTCGACGACCCGTTCCCGCTCGCCGACGACGTGGCCGACGCGGGCGTTCATGTCGTCGGAGAAGCGCAGTGCGATCCTCCCGGCGATCTGCTTGACCGCGTCGAGATGGTACGGCAACACGACCTTGTCCAGCTCGGCGACCAGCCACGTCGGTGCCACGAGGTACCCGAGGCGGGCGCCGGCCATCGACCAGGTCTTGGAGAACGTGCGGGTGACGACGAGCGGCCGGTCCTCGGCGACGAGGTCGAGCGCGGTCCAGTCGGCGAACTGCGCGTATGCCTCGTCGACGACGACGAGGCCGGGCGCGACGTCGAGCAGTTGCTGCACCCGCTCGATCGGCTCGACCAAGCCGGTCGGATTGTTCGGCGAGGTGAGGAACACGACGTGCGGCCGGTCGTCGCTGATGACCCTGGCGACCTCGGCGGGATCGAGCGTGAAATCCTCGGCGCGCTCGCCGGTCACGACACGCGCCCCGGTGACCCGTGCGATCTGAGCGTGCATCTGGTAGGTCGGCTCGAACGTGGCGACCGTCCGGCCCGGCCCGGCGTACGCGAGCAGCAGGGTCTGGATCACCTCGTTGGAGCCGTTGGCCGCGAACACCTGTGCAGGATCGACCCCGTGCACGTCGGCGATCGCCTGGCGCAGCGCGGTGGCGGACCGATCGGGGTACCGATGCCACGCCACGTTCGACAGCTCCGCTGCGACCGCGTCCCCGAACGCGTCGGGCGGGGGTTCGGGGGACTCGTTGGTGTTGAGGCGGACGCGGACGTCGACCTGCGCCGAGTGATACCCCTCCAGGGCGCGGAGATCGTCTCGGACGGGGATCACGAGGCGGATGCTATCGACGGCCTCCGATCGCCGGCTCGGGCGATACGGTTCGGTTCCGTGCCCGCCTCCACCGAATCGACCGCTGCAGAGCTGGCGGTGATCGCCGACAACGTCGGCCGGTACCGCAGCCGGGTCGCAGGGTTGGCCGAGGCACACGTCGGCGGCGACCGAGACGACATCGTGACCGCCATCCACGAAGCCGAGCGCCAGCTGCGCGTCGCCGAGCGAACGCTGCAGCGGGCGATCAAGACCGCCAGCTGATCCGCGCCCCACCGACCGATCGGGCACGAAAAGCGGCGACGGCCCCTGGTGGGAGGGGCCGTCGCACTGGCGACGCCAGGCGGCGGATCCCGGCGTCGCAGCAAACCAGGTGGCGGGAACCTGGTTGGTACACTGAACTATACACCCGGCCTCGCGGCGCGCAAGGCGACAGCGCCGGGCCGTTCACCAAGGGTTCAGCTTCTCGGTCGCGACCGGCCCGCTACGGGTCGGCGAAGCGGCGAAGGTACCCTCCGGGCGTGTCGAACGTCGAGGTCCACCGGGCGATCGCGCCGAGCCTCGGCGTGGCGGTGCGGCGCCTCCTCGACGCTGCGGCGCAGGCGAACGGCCGCCAGGCGCTCAGCGACAACCTCGCGCTCGACCTGGCGCACGGCGGGACCGAGGGATCGCTGGCGGTCACGGCGACCGACGCCGGCACCGGCGCGGTCATCGGCTACGCCCACGCCTGGCCGGGCAACGCGAGCTACGCCCTGGAGCTCGTCGTCGATCCCCGACGTCTGGCCGATCTCGCGACGATCGGCCGGAGCCTCCTGGCCGCGGCGATCGAGGCGATCGGCGCGCAGGGCGGTGGTCGCGTCAACTGGTGGGTCGTCGGCCCGGACACCGAGCACGAGCTGCTCGCAGCCGAGTTCGACATGACGCCCACGCGCACCCTGCACCAGATGCGCCGAGCGTTGCCGACCGGTATCGAGGTGACGATCGACACGAGGCCGTTCGTGGTCGGGGCCGACGAAGCGCAGTGGCTCGAGGTCAACAACCGGGCCTTCGCCGGACACGACGAGCAGGGCGGTTGGAGCGAGGACATGCTGGCAAAGCGGATCGCCGAGGACTGGTTCGACCCCCGCGACCTCCTGGTCCACGAGCGCGACGGCCGGATCGCCGCGTTCTGCTGGACGAAGGTCCATCCGCCGACCGCCGTCGAGCCGTCGCTCGGTGAGATCTACATCATCGCGGTGCACCCCGACCATCACGGTCGGGGGCTCGGCCGGCAGATGACGCTCGCCGGACTCGATCACCTCTCGGCCGACGGCGTCCGGACCGGCATGCTGTGGGTCGACGCGGCGAACTCGCCCGCGGTCAGCCTGTACACCGATCTCGACTTCTCGGTCACCGCCACGAACGTTCGCGTTCACCACCAACGTCGCCGACCGGCGCTGATGACCACCCGATCCCCTGCGCCCGACCTTCCCACGTGGAGCACCGCCGACGCCCACGAATCGATCGACGCCCGCTCGTTCGCCGAGGCCCAGGAGCGCGGCCGCTCCGAGGTCGATCGGCTGATCGCGCTCTTCGACGAGCTCGGCGTGCGAGCGACGGCGGAGCGGGCACCGACCGTCGAGGACGGCGTCGCGGCCGACCGGGCGATCGCCGCCTACAACCGGGTCGCGGCCGAGCAGAACCTCCTCCGCTCCTTCGTCTACGCGGTCGTGTCGACCGACTCGCGCAACGATCGGGCCCAGAGCGTGTGGAGCGAGCAACAGACCATCGACGCCCGCCTGCGCCCCCTCCTCGCCCGGCTCGCCGACTGGGTGAGCGCGCTCGGTGCGGGCGACCTCGCCGAGCTCAGCGCCGAGGCCCGGGATCACCTCGGCCCGCTGCAGCGCCTCGCCGAGCGGGCCGCGCACCAGATGAGCGAGGCCGAGGAGCATCTCTACGCCGAGCTGACGACGACCGGTTCGACGTCGTGGCACCGCCTGCACTCCGACATGACGTCGCAGCTCACCGCCGACGTCGAGCTGCCCGATGGCCCGGCGCGGCTACCGATGCCGGCGGTGCGCGGGTTGGCGACCCATGCGGTCAGTTCGGTCCGACGGGCCGCATACGACGCCGAACAGCGGGCGTGGCAGACGATCGAGATGCCGATCGCTTCGGCGATGAACGCGATCAAGGGCGAGGCCGACGCGGTCAACCGGCGGCGGCGGTGGGACACGCCCCTCGATGCATCGCTGTTCGCCAACAGCGTCGGCAGGGCGACGTTCGACGCGATGCAGTCCGCAGTCGTCGCCGCGCTGCCCGACTTCCGGCGCTGGATGCGGGTCAAGGCCGGGCTCCACGGCCACGATGCCGGCCTGCCGTGGTGGGACCTGAGCGCGCCGGCACCGGTCGCCACGTCCGGCGACGTCTCGTGGGACGACGGGGTCGACACCGTCCGCTCCGCGTTCCGCGAGTTCGGCGCCGGCCTCGACGGACTGGTCGACCGCGCCCTCGACGAGCGCTGGATCGACGCGGCGCCGCGTGCCGGCAAGCAGGGCGGGGCGTTCTGCATGTCCTTCGCCGGTGATCGATCGCTCGTGTTGCTCAACTGGTCCGGATCGGCTGATGCGATCCAGACGACCGCACACGAGCTCGGCCACGCTTACCACAACACGGCGCTGTCCGGGCGGACGCCGCTCCAGAAGCGACTCCCGATGGCGCTGGCGGAGACCGCCAGCATCTTCTGCGAGACACTCGTCGTCGAATCCGGCCTCGCCCGCACCTCCGGTGACGAGCGGCTCGCCCTGCTCGACGTCGACCTCCAGGGCACCAACCAGGTCGTCGTCGACATCCACTCCCGCCTCTTGTTCGAGACCGAGGTCTTCGCCCGGCGCCGGCGACGCACGCTGAGCGCCGCCGAGCTGTGCGAGATGATGACCGAGGCACAGTTCGCGGCGTACGGCGACGGCCTCGACCAGTCGACCGCCCACCGGTACATGTGGTTGCTCAAGCCCCACTACTACGGGTCGCACTTCTACAACTGGCCGTACACATACGGGCTGCTGTTCGGCATCGGGCTCTTCGCCCGGTACCGGGAGGACCCCGACCGCTTCCGGGCGGGCTACGACGACCTGCTCTCGCGCGCCGGGATGGACACGGCCGAGGAGCTCGGGCAGTCGTTCGGGCTCGACGTGACCGACGAGGCGTTCTGGACCGCGAGCCTCGATGTCGTCCGTGCCCGCATCGCCGAATACGAGCGGCTCGCGGCACGGGTCCCGCCGGCGGCCGGAGCGGGTCCGGGCGGCCGATAGCGTCGCCGGGATGGCGCCGCCGACCGGTCCGACCCGCTACGGGGTGACCCGTGACGAGCTGGCCGGACTGCTCGACGGCGAGCCGCGCTACCGTCTCGACCAGCTCTGGGCCGGGCTGTACGCCCAGCTCGCGAACCCGGCGGCGATCACCAGCCTGCCCAAGGTGCTGCGGTCGCGCATCGACGAGGAGCTGCCACTGGCGCTGGCGCCGGTCTCCGAGACGGCCAGCGATCGCGGCGACACGGTCAAGTTCCTCTGGGAGCTGGCCGGCGGCAGTCGGGTCGAGACCGTCTTGATGCTGTACGCCGACCGTGCGACCGTCTGCGTGAGCAGCCAGGCCGGTTGCGCGATGGGATGCGGGTTCTGCGCCACGGGCCAGGCCGGCTTCACCCGCCATCTGACGACCGGAGAGATCGTCGAGCAGGTGGTGCGCGCCGCGCAGCGGGCGCAGCAGACGAACCGGCGCGTGAGCAACATCGTGTTCATGGGCATGGGCGAGCCGATGGCCAACCTGGGTCCGGTGTGGGAGGCGGTCGAACGGTTCCACGGCGACCTCGGCCTGTCGGCCCGGCACATCACGATCTCGACGGTCGGCATCATCCCGGGCATCCTCGCCATGCGTGACCTGCCCCTCCCGGTCAACCTCGCCGTGTCGCTCCACGCCGCCAACGACACGTTGCGCGACGAGCTCGTGCCGATCAACCAGCGCTACCCGCTCGACCCGCTGGTCGAGGCGTGCGCCGCGTACCTCGCGGTCAAGAACCGCCGGGTCAGCTTCGAGTGGGCGATGATCGACGGCGTCAACGACCGCCCGCAGGACGCGAGGGAACTGGCCGCGGTCTGCCGGCGCCTGCGGCCGCATGCCCACGTCAACCTGATCCCGCTGAACCCGACGCCGGGCTATCCGACGCGCGGCACACCGTTGAAGCGGGTGTACGAGTTCCGCGACGCACTCGAGGGCCATGGCGCGAATGCGACCGTCCGCCAGAACCGGGGCACCGAGATCGACGCCGCCTGCGGTCAGCTCGCCGCCGGGCAGCCGGTCACCCTGACCACCGAGCGCCGATCGTCCCCTTGACCATCTTGACCACGGCCTCGGCGGCGTGGTACGCTCGAGTCAAGGAGGTCAAGGCATGAGCACGGTCGACTGGGTGGATTCGGCGACGCACACGTTCGAGGATGCGCTCGCCGACCTGATCGGCGAGCATCGGCCGCAACTCGACGCCGTCGAGGCCGGCCGACGTGCCGCACTCGGCGCTGTCGCCGGCGCGATGTGGAACGATCAGGTCGGTCCGTTCTACGACACAGAAGGGGTGATGACGCTGCTCGGCGGCGTCAGCAAGCAGGCGGTCAACGATCGTGTACGCCGGCATCGGCTGCTCGCCCTGCGCACCGGGTCGGGACGCCTCGTCTATCCGACGGGGCAGTTCGACGGGCGCCAGGTCGTCGCCGGCCTCGGCGCGGTGCTCGACGCGCTCGTCCCGGACGACACCGAGGCCTGGATGGTCGCGTCGTGGTTGTCGACCACCGACGACGCGCTCGGCGGGCGCACGCCGATCGACGCCCTGCGCGACGGGGACACCGCCACGGTCCTCGTGGCCGCCCGCCAGCTCGCAGCCACGCTTCGCGGCTGAGGCGAACCCTCGTGTCCGCACCGCGACGGCCCGATCTCGTCGACCCTCCCGGCGAGCCGGGGGCGCTCGCCGGGTTCCCGCGCCGCACGTTGCCGGCCGGGGGGCGCATCTTCCGGCTCCACCACGCGAACCTCGGGGCGTGCTGGTTCGGTTCGGCGGCGATCGATGCCCCGCATGGCAACCGGTTCGACCTCGCCGCGCCGAGCGGGTCGTCGTACTGGGCACTCCGGGCCGAGGCGGCCTTCCTCGAAACGCTCGCCCGCCGGCCGGCCCGCGTCATCCCGCTCGAGCTGATCGACCGCTACCGGCTGACCGTCGCCCACCAGCCCCGTCCGATCGAGGCCGCCAACACGCCGGTGAAACAGGCCTGGGGATACGGGTTGACCGGCGAGTTCCACACGACGACCGACTATCGGATCACCCGACGATGGGCAGCAGCCCTGCAGCGTGACGGCTTCACCGCCGTGATCGCGATCCCCCGCCACGACGTGACCGCCCGGCTGCGCAGCATCACCCTGTTCGGGCCGACCGGCGAGCACCGACCGTTCGGATGGACGTGGGAGTCGGAGACCGTCCCCGTGCCCGCCGCGCTGATCGACGCGATGGCGGCCTGGGGCGTGCGTTGCATCCCCATCCCGTTCGAGGTCGAGGTGATCCCGCCACCGCACTAGGTTCCGGCGCATGGAACTCCGCGAAGCCATCCGCACGAACGGAGCGGTACGCCGGTTCACCGCCGACCCGGTTCCCCGCGACGTCGTGCTCGACGTGCTGGACGACGCCCGGTTCGCGCCGTCGGGCGGGAACCGCCAGCCGTGGCGGGTGGCCATCGTCGAGGATCGCGCGCAACGGCTGGCGGTCGCCGCGCTGATGCACGACGTGTGGGACGAGTACGTCGAGACCGCATCGGTCGGTGGGACCCCGTTCAACGTCGTCGACTACGTGCGGCCCACGACGATCGCCCCTGGCAAGCCCAACGACCTGCTCGACCGCATCGAGTCGGTGCCGGTCGTACTCGTCGTCGCCGCCGACCTGGCGAACGTGGCGATGATGGACGGTGAGCTCGACCGCGTGGCGATGACCGGCGGCGGGTCGATCTACCCGTTCTGCTGGAACCTCCTGCTGTCGGCGCGCGCCCACGGCCTCGGCGGTGTGATGACGACGTTCCTCAGCCGGGTCGAGCCGGCCGCCGCTCCCCTGCTCGGCCTGCCGCCGCACCACGCGCTCGTTGCCACGATCTTCCTCGGCGTCCCCGAACACCAGCCGACCAAGCTCCGCCGCGACCCGGTCGAGTCGTTCACCACCGTCGATCGCTTCGACGGCCCTCCCGCTCGGTGACCGTGCGCCCGATCAGGGGGCGTCGATGGCGTCGCGGACCTCGGCGACGTAGTCGCCGACCGCGTCGGGACCCGATTCCATCAGGCGGCGCACGACGCTCGCGCCCTGGATCACGCCGTCCGCGACGCGCGTCGCCTGGTAGGCCTGCGCGGCATCGGACACCCCGACGCCGACGAGCACCGGCAGGTCGGTGATCGCCTTCAGGCGAGCGGCCAGGTGGGTCGCCGTCTCCGCCAGCGACGATCGTTCCCCGGTCACCCCGAGCAAGCCGACCGAGTAGATGAACCCGCGCGAGCGGGCGGCGACCCGCGGGAGCCGGTCGTCGGGCGCGGTCGGGGCGGCGAGCATGATCGTCTCGATCCCCTCGGCGTCGGCGGCGGCGCACCACGGCCCCGACTCCTCGAGCGGCAGGTCCGGGAGGATCGCTCCGGCGATCCCGGCCCGCCGGAGGTCGGAGGCGAACCGGGTCGGACCCGGGTGGTGGACGAGGTTGTAGTACGTCATCACGATCAGCGGGATGTCGACGTCGAGATCGGGCACGTCGTCGAGGATCGCCGCCGGCGTGATCCCGCCCTCCAGCGCGGCCTGGGACGCCTGCTGGATCACCGGACCGTCCATCACCGGGTCGGAGAACGGGATCCCGATCTCGATCGCATCGGCGCCGTTGGCCGCCGCCGCCCGGATCGCCGCCTGCCAGCCGGGGTAGCCGCCCGTCACGTACGGCACGAGCAGCTTGCGCCCCCGGTCGCGGGCCGCGCGCAGGTGGTCTTCGAGTCGTGCCACGAGCCGCTCAGCCGCCGAGGATGTCCATCATCTGGGCGACGTCCTTGTCGCCCCGCCCGGAGAGGTTCATCAGCACGGTCTGGCCCTGGAGCCGGGGCGCCTCGCGCTCGATCCAGGCGACGGCATGGGCGCACTCGAGCGCCGGGATGATCCCCTCGGTCCGCGCCAGGAGTTGAAAGCCCTCGATCACCTCGGCGTCGGTGACCGACGGGTACTCCGCCCGCCCGATCGACGCGAGGTACGAGTGCTCGGGGCCGACGCCCGGGTAGTCGAGCCCGGCCGAGATCGACTGGGCCTCGAGCACCTGGCCGACCTCGTCCTGCATCAGGTGGCTGCGCATCCCGTGGACCACGCCGGGCACCCCGCGGCCGATCGCCGCACCACCCGCCGGCTCGACGCCGACCAACCGGGCCGTCGTGTCGACGAACCCGGAGAAGATCCCCATCGCGTTCGATCCCCCACCGACGCAGGCGACGACGACGTCGGGCACCCCGCCGAGCAGCTCCTGGCACTGGGCGCGGGCCTCGGTCCCGATCACCGACTGGAACTGGCGGACCATGAACGGGTACGGGTGCGGCCCGACAACCGACCCGAGGCAGAAGTGGGTGTCGGCGACGGTCGCCACCCAGTGCCGCATCGCCTCGTTGACCGCGTCCTTCAACGTGCGGCTGCCGCTGTGGACCGCCTCGACCTCGGCGCCGAGCAGCTTCATCCGGAACACGTTGAGCGCCTGACGCTCGACGTCGACCGCCCCCATGTAGACCTTGCACTCCATCCCCATCAGGGCGGCGGCGGTGGCGCTGGCGACGCCGTGCTGGCCGGCACCGGTGTCGGCGACCAGCCGCCGCTTGCCCATCCGCTTGGCGAGGAGCGCCTGCCCGAGCACGTTGTTGATCTTGTGCGAGCCGGTGTGGTTCAGGTCCTCGCGCTTGAGGACCAGCCGGATGCCGAGCCGCGCACCGAGGTTGTGGCACTCGGTCAGGATCGACGGGCGGCCGCCGTAGTCGGTGAAGATCGCATCGAGCTCGGCGCGGAACGTCGGGTCGGCCCACGCCTCGTCGAACGCCGTCGCCAGCTCCTGGCACGCCGGCACGAGGGTCTCGGGGACGAAGCGGCCGCCGAACTCACCGAAGCGACCGGTGTCGTCAGGCGGGGCGGTGAGCGTGCTCATTCGAAGTCCCAGTCGTAGGGCATGTCGTCGTCACCCCGGTACGGCTCGGGGGCAGCCGCCCGGGCGTTCTCGATGAAGTGCTTGACCGCCAGCGGGTCCTTCCGCCCCGGCTCGCGCTCGACCCCACTGGACACGTCGACGCCCCACGGCTCGACCTCGGCGATCGCCCCGGCGACGTTGTCCGGCGTCAGCCCGCCGGCCAGGATCAGCTTCACCGAGTCGGGGGCGTCGCCGGCCAGCGACCAGTCGAACACCTTGCCGGACCCGGGGCTCGGGGCGTCGAGCAGGATCATGTCGGTGCCGTAGCGGTCGGCGTGCGGCAGGTGATCGCTCCCCGCCGGGAACGCCTTGATCACCCACCGGAAGTGGCCGGCGATCTCCTGGGTCTGGGCCGGGGTCTCCCGGCCGTGCAACTGGACGGCCTTGACCCCTGCCTGGTGGGCGAGATCGATGACCCGGCTCGGGAGCTCGTCGCGGAAGACGCCGACGGTCAGGATCTCCGGCGGCAAGCGGCGGGTGATGTCGTAGGCCTTCTGCACGGCGATCTGGCGGGGCGACGGGGCGAAGACGAAACCGACCGCGTCGGCGCCCATCGCCACCGAGAGCAGGGCGTCGTCTTCGGTGGTGATGCCGCAGATCTTGACGAACATGGAGATCCCAACGGTACCGGCCGCGGGGCTCGTCGGGGTGGTTCGTTCCATCGACCCCATCGGTCGCGGGTGTCCAGGAATAGGGTGCGTCGGCGATGGGACGACTCGACGAACTCGACCTGACCAACCGCCTGGGCAACGACGAGTACCTCGAGCGGCTGGCGACGGCGCAGACCCGGTTCCTCGAGCTGCGGCTGCGGCTCGGCGGCCACCTCGAGGGCACCTCGATCGGGCCGGGCCTGTTGATCGTGATGGAGGGCTCCGACGCCGGCGGCAAGGGCGGCGCGATCAAGCGGCTGTGCGATCCGCTCGACCCGCGCCACTTCGACGTGTTCACCTACGCCAAGCCGACGGAGCGGGAGAAGCGGCACCACTTCCTCTGGCGGTTCTGGCGCGACCTCCCCGGTCACGGCGGGATGTGCGTCTTCGATCGGAGCTGGTACGGACGGGTGCTCGTCGAACGCGTCGAGGGGTTCGCCACCGACGAGCAATGGCGGCGGGCCTACGACGAGATCGTCCAGTTCGAGCGCGGCATGGTGATCGAAGGCGTGATCATCGTCAAGTTCTGGCTGCAAGTCAGCGCCGACGAGCAGCTCCGACGATTCGAGGCCCGCGAGCAGGACCCGCTCAAGAAGTGGAAGCTCACCGATGAGGACTGGCGCAACCGCGACAAGTGGGACCAGTACAACGAGGCCGCCGAGGAGATGTTCACGATGACCGACCACGGGCTCGCCCCGTGGCACATCATCTCGTCCGAGCAGAAGAAGTGGGCCCGGGTGCAGGTGATCGAGACCGTGTGCGAGCGAATCGAGGAAGCCCTTCCCAACTGGAGGGCCTGACGGTCACCCGATCAGCTCGGCGATCGTCGCTGCGGGGTCGGCGCTCGTCACGAGCGTCTCGCCGACCAGAACGGCGTCGTAGCCGGCGCCGGCGAGCGCCCGGCTGTCGGCACCGTGGCGAACCCCCGACTCGGCGACCTTGACCGCATGGTCCGGGATCACGCCCGCCATCCGGGCCGCCCGCTCGTGGTCGACCTCGAACGTGACCAGGTCGCGCTGGTTGACCCCGATCAACGTCGCGCTCGCTTCGAGCGCGTGCTCCAGTTCGGCCTCGTCGTGGATCTCGACCAGGACGTCCAGGCCGATCTCGTCCGCCAGCGCGTGAAACCCGACCAGCTCGGCCCGGTCGAGTGCGGCGGCGATCAGCAGGACGCAGTCGGCGCCCATCAACCGGGCATCGAGCACGTCGAGCTCGGCGACGGTGAAGTCCTTGCGCAGCACCGGGACCGAGCACGCCGCCCGGGCGGCTGCCAGATCGGCCGCCGATCCACCGAAGTGCTCGTCGTCGGTCAGCACCGACAGGCACGACGCCCCACCGTGCTCGTATGCCTCGGCCAGCCCCGCCGGGTCGAGCCCGATGTTCAAGTCGCCCTTGGACGGCGACCGGCGCTTGATCTCGGCGATCACCGCAAGGCGATCCCGTGCTGCGAGCGCGGCCCGGAACCCGCGTGCCGGGGGCATCGACCGCGCCTCGTCGAGGAGGCGTTCGAACGGGCGCCGGTCGTGCGCCGCGAGCTCCCGATGCCGGGCGAGGATCCGGTCGAGGTAGGTCGACGTCACGGGTGGTTCAGAACCCGAGCCGCTCGGACACCGTGGCGAGCAAGCGGTCGACCGGCACCCGCACTTGCTCGGTCGTGTCGCGGTCGCGCACGGTGACCGCGTGGTCGTCGAGCGAGTCGAAGTCGACGGTGACGGCGAGCGGCGTGCCGATCTCGTCCTGGCGGCGGTACCGCTTGCCGATGTTCTGCGTCTCGTCGTAGTCGACCATGTAGCGGTCGGACAGCAGGACACGGATCTCGTGGGCGAGCGGGGTCAAGGTGTCCTTCTTCGACAGCGGCAGCACGGCGATCTTGTACGGCGCGAGGCGGGGGTGCAGCCGCAGCACGGTCCGCTTCTCGTCGTTGACCACGTCCTCGTCGTACGCCGCGAGCAGGAACGCGGCCATCGTCCTGGTCGCCCCGGCCGCCGGTTCGACGACGTAGGGCACGTACCGCTCGTTGGCCACCTGGTCGAAGTAGTCGAGCCGCTCGCCGGAGTGCTCGGCGTGCTGCTTGAGATCGAAGTCGGTGCGCTCGGCGATGCCCTCGAGCTCGTCGAAGCCCCACGGAAACCTGAACTCGACGTCGGACGTCGCCCGCGAGTAGTGCGAGAGCTCGTCGTCGTCGTGCGCCCGGAGCTGCAGCATGTCCTTCGGGATCCCGAGGTCGACGTACCAGTTCAGGCGTTCGTTGCACCAGTACTCGTACCACCCGGCGCTCTCGGCCGGGGGAACGAAGAACTCCATCTCCATCTGGTCGAACTCGCGGGTCCGGAAGATCCAGTTCTGCGGCGTGATCTCGTTGCGGAACGACTTGCCGACCTGGGCGATCCCGAACGGCGGCTTCTTGCGCGACGTCTGGAGCACCTGGCCGAAATTGGTGAACATGCCCTGGGCGGTCTCCGGGCGGAGGTACGCGTCGGCGGTGTGATCGGCGACCGGCCCGGCCTGGGTCTTGAACATCAGGTTGAACTCGCGGGCCTCGGTGAACGTGCCCCGCTCGCCACAGTTCGGGCAGGCCTCGGGGTCGTCGAGCTTGTCCTCGCGGAACCGCTGCTTGCAGTTGGTGCAGTCGACCAGCGGGTCGCTGAAGCTCGCAAGGTGGCCCGACGCCTCCCACACCTGGGGCGGCCCGAGGATCGCCGCGTCGAGCAGGACGACATCGTCGCGCTGCTGGACCATCGACCGGATCCAGGCCTCCTTGACGTTGCGCAGCATCAGCGATCCGAGCGGGCCGTAGTCGTAGGTCGAGCGGAAACCGCCGTAGATCTCCGCCGACTGGAACACGAAGCCCCGTCGCTTGCAGAGGTTGACGATCTGGTCGAGGTCGGTCGCCGGCATAGGGACGACAGGCTACGGCCGCCGACGGCGCAGGCACAGGCGGTTTCGCGATGTCGAGAACTTCGGCCCTACAACCACCGAGCGCGAGGCGTTTTGCTGGTCGCGACGAACGAAAGGTGGCGCACGATGACCTCGACCCGTCGAACCGGAATCGGCGCGCTGTCCGCCCTGCTGCTCGCGTCGATCACCGCATGTGGGAGCAGCGGGTCGAGCACGGCGCCGGGCGTGTCGCAGACGACCCTGGAGACCACGACCAGCACGACGCTGTTGACGACGACGCTGCCGGGTGCGACGACCACGGCACCACCGCAGACCACCGCCGAGGCGGCGACCACGGCCGCACCGCCAACGACCGCCGCACCGGCGACCACGGCGGCGCCGGCCAGCACCGCCGCCCCGACCACCGAGTCGACACTGCCGCCACCACCGCCATGCGGGGTGTTCCCGGCGATCCCGGGCGGCGCGCTCGAGGTCAACACGGCAACGCTGGACGCGATCGGCGACGGCTCGGCCGACGACACGGTCACGACCTACCTCGACCCGGGACCATCGGAGTGGCGGGTCCGGCTCGACCTCGCATCCGGCTCGACGAGTGAGATCGTCGTGCCCGGTGTGGGCGCGGGCTTCGTGCGGGTGCTCGGCGCAGCTCAGGTCGACGGCGGCGGGGCCGACGAGTTCCTGGCGATCGCTGGCGCGGCGGCGTCCGGCTACAACCTCGGCGTGTTCGGCGCCGACACCAACGGGTGCCTGTTCCGGTTCACCCGCGACGGCGGCCCGTTCACCGCGACCGTCGGCGCGACGGTCACCCATCAGGACGGGCTGAGCTGCACGCCGGTCGGGCTGTCCCTCGGCCATGCCGAGGACCAGGGCGGCGGGATGTGGGAGGTCTCGGACACGACGCTGTCCCGGGCGTCGGACACCGACCTGACCGCTACCGCCAGCTCGATCGCCCTCGTCCCCGAGGCCGACGTCGGCAACATCGCGGTGCTCTCCTGCCCCGGCCTGAGCCTCTGACCCGAGACCTCGAACGAAAGTGAAAGTGCTCGGGGGTCCGCTGCTCTCCCCGAGCATGACAACACACCGCACGTTCCAATCCGCCCTCCTCACCGTCGCCCTGCTCGCCGCCGGGGCGGCGTGCAGTAGCACTGCGACCACCTCGCCGACCGACACCCCGGTGGACGAGCCGGTGGCGTTCGCCGACGCCGGCACCGGCGCCGACCCGACCACCACCCTCCCGGACCCCGCACCAGCGGCGGCCACCGAGCCCGCGGTGGATCCCGAGCCGACGCCCGACCCGACGATTCCCGTGGCGCCGGCCGACGTGACCGACGACGAGCCCGTCGATCCCGACCCCGACCCCGACCCCGGTCCGGTCGTCCCGACGCTCGACCTCGGCATCGAGCTCGGAACGGTCCCGCCGACGTTCGATCCGGTGATCGTCGCCAACCTCCCCGCCTGCGGACTCCACCCGTCGATCCCGGCCAACGCGGCCAACGTGACCAACGCAGTCGTCGACGCCTTCGGTGACGGCAGCGCGGACGACACGGTCACGTCGTACTACGACGTCGACGACGACCAGTGGCGGATCCGCCTGATCCCATCTGCCGGCGGAGTCTCGGAACTGACGCTGGCCGGCGTCGGCCCCGGCTACGCAGCAACGCTCGGCGCGGTCCACGTCGACACCGGCGACGCCGAGCAGATCCTCGCCGTGGTCGGCTCCGGCGCCTCCGCCCTGCGGCTCGGCGTGTTCGGCGCCGACAGCGACGGCTGCCTGTTCCGGTTCGTCTGGCACGGCAGCGCCAACCCGGTCGAGTTCACCGTCGGCGCGACCGCCGGCACGATGACCGGCGTGCAGTGCTACGAGGGCGACGGCTGGCGCTACCTGTCCGCGATCGGTGCGATCAGCAACGGTCCCGGCACCGGCACGTGGAACATCTACGGCAGCGATGCCCTGCGGGAGACCGAGCAGACGCTCCAGGGCGGCGACGGCATCCACGTCTTCGGCGTCGACGACGGCGACCCACAGCTCGCCGCCGTCCCGACGGTCGCCTGCCCCGGCATCGCCATCTGACCGTACCCGGCGGTCAGTGTGCCTCGAACATGGCGACGGCCTTGAGGCGGCGCTCGATGTGGTGCTCGAGTGCCCGGGTCGCCAATGCCGCGACCTCGTGGGTCAACGGCGACTCGGGCTGGGCGAGCGCCTCGCGCATGCGGCCGCCGAGGATGTCGCGCAGCAACGCCAGCGCGCCGGGGCTGATCGACTGGCCCGATCGGCACGACCGGCAGAGCACGCCGCCCTCGTTCAGGTCGAACGCGACCAGCGCCGTGCCCGGCTCCGACTCCCCACAGCGGATGCACGCGTCGAGCTGCGGGCGCAGGCCCTCCGCCGAGAGCAGCTTCCAATAGAACGCCGGGACGTTCAACGGGGACGGATCGGTGGCGATCGTGCGGAGGACGCCGACGGTCATCCGGTACAGCTGCGGGTTCGGTTCCCGCTCGAGCGAAAGCTGGTCGACCGCCTCGAGCACGGCGAGCCCCTGCGATGCCCGGTCGAGCGTCGAGAGCATCGGCGACAGCGGCTCGACCGATTCGGCCTGGCTGACGATGTCGAGCTCGCGGCCGCGGTAGAGCAGCAGCCGGACATGGCTCATCGGTTCGAGGCGGGCGCCGAACTTCGACTTCGTCTTGCGCACGCCCTTGGCGACGGCCCGGACCTTGCCGTTGTCGAGGGTGTGGATGACGACGATCCGGTCCGACTCGCGCAGCTTGTACGTGCGCAGCACGACACCCGTGTCGCGATAGAGCTCGCTCACCTGGTCATCCTCCCACGCCGCGGTCGGGCCGCCCGGCCATGAACGAGCCGGTCGACCGCAGCAACGACCCGATGAGCGGATAGAACCGGTCCGATGGACTCCGCGACCCCGCTCGGCACCGCGGAGCTGCTGGCGATCGCGACCGCCGCCCTCGAGCACGCGGAGGACCGACCCGGGCAGCGGGAGATGGCCCGGCTGGTCGAACAGGCGATCACCACCGGCCGGCATCTGATCGTCCAGGCGGGGACGGGGACCGGCAAGACGCTGGCCTACGTCATCCCGGCGCTGGCGTCGGGCAGGCGGATCGTCGTCGCGACCGCGACCAAGGCACTCCAGGACCAGCTCGCCGGCAAGGACCTCCCCTTCCTCGCCGAGCACCTCGACGTCGAGTTCGACTTCGCCGTCCTCAAGGGGCGGAGCAACTACGTGTGCCTCCAGCGCCTACGGGAGATGGCCGACCCCGACCAGGCCCAACTCGAGCTCGACACGATGGCGGTCACGACGCGGGCCGAGATCAAGAAGATCGCCGAGTGGGCCGGCTCGTCCGACACCGGCGACCAGGCCGAGCTCGACTGGTCGCCGTCGGACAACGCGTGGCGGGCGGTCAGCGTCGGCAGCGACGAATGCCCCGGCGCCACGCGCTGCCCGCTGGGGGAGCCGTGCTTCGCCGAGCAGGCACGCCGGCGGGCCGCCGCCGCCGACGTCATCGTCGTCAACACCTACCTGTACGGGCTGAACGTGGCGAGCGGCGGGGCGATCCTGCCCGAGCACGACGTCGTCGTGTTCGACGAGGCCCACGTCCTCGAAGACGTGATGAGCGACACGGTCGGCGTGCAGATCGCCCCGGGGCGGTTCGCCGGGCTGGCGGCGATCGTCCGGCGGATCATCGAGGACCCGCAGCTGATCGGGTCGATCGCCGAGATCGGCGACGGCCTGCGCGACGCGCTGACCGAGCGGGTCGGGGACCGGCTGCCGACGCCGCTCCCCGACTCGATCCAGGAGGTGCTGACCGACGCCCGGCTGCGGCTCGGACGGGTCAGCGACGCACTCCTGGCGATCGACACCGAGGTCGAGGACGCCAAGCAGCGCAAGCTGCGGGCGCAGCAGATGACCGGCAGGGCGATCGAGCAGCTCGACGTCGCGATCGAAGGGCGGGAGGGGTACGTGGCGTTCGTCTCCGGTTCGCGGGACTCCCCCCGGCTGGAGGTCGCGCCGCTCGACGTCGGCCCGACGATGGCCGAGGTCGTCTGGAGCGACCACACCGCGATCCTGACCAGCGCGACGATCCCCAGCTCGCTGGCCCGGCGGGTGGGCATCGGTGACGACGACGTCGAGGTCGCCGATGTCGGCAGCCCGTTCGACTATGCGGCGAACTCGATGCTGTACTGCGCGATCCATCTCCCCAATCCGAACAGCGACGGGTTCCGGGCGAGGGTCCACGACGAGCTCGAAGCGCTGATCAACGCCGCAGGCGGCCGCACGCTGGCACTGTTCACGAGCTGGCGGTCGATGGACGAGGCGGCCGATGCGCTGCGCGACCGCATCGACCTGCCGATCCTCACCCAGCGCGACCTCCCCAAGCCGGCGCTGGTCAAAGCGTTCACCGACGACGAGCACTCGTGCCTGTTCGCCACCGCCGGATTGTTCCAGGGCGTCGACGTACCCGGTCGGACGCTCTCGCTGGTCGTGATCGACCGCATCCCGTTCCCACGCCCCGACGACCCGTTGCTGTCTGCGCGGCGGGAGCTGCTCGGCCCGACCGCGTTCGCCGAGATCGACATCCCGCGAGCATCGATGATGCTCGCTCAGGCGTGCGGGCGCCTGATCCGCAACACGACCGATCGCGGCGTCGTCGCCGTGATGGACCCGCGTCTCGGCACGGCTCGCTACCGGTGGGACATCGTCAACGCCCTCCCCCCGATGAAGCGGACCCGCCACCGCCACGAGGTGGAGGACTTCCTCCGCACGATCACCGACGACGGCGCGCCTCCGAGCTGATCGCAGACGAAGCGGGAGGTGCCGGCTGCATCCGGGCCTCGGCTCCGCTAGGCCAGCGTGCCGACGTTGTTCAGTTCGGCGAAGGCCTGCTCGATGCGGGCGCTCGCGCTGACCTCGGCGGCGCGCAGCCACTGCCGGGGGTCGTAGTACTTCTTGTTCGGGGCATCGACGCCGGTCGGGTTGCCGAGCTGGCCCTGGAGGTAGTCGTGATGCTCGGCCTCGTAGCCCCGCACGCCGTCCCAGAACGCCCACTGGACGTCGGTGTCGATGTTCATCTTGACGACGCCATAGCTCAACGCTTCGGCGATCTCCGCGGCGGTCGAACCCGACCCGCCGTGGAACACGAAGTTGACCGGCTTCTCCCCCGTCGAGAACTTCTGCTGGATGTACGCCTGGGCATCGCGCAGGATGGTCGGCGTCAGCTTGACGTTGCCCGGCTTGTACACGCCGTGCACGTTGCCGAAAGCGGCCGCGATCGTGAACCCGGGGCCGATCTCGGACAGGCGCTCGTAGGCGTAGGCCACCTCCTCGGGCTTGGAGTACAGGTCGGCCGGGTCGGCATCGGAGTTGTCGACGCCGTCCTCCTCGCCGCCGGTGATCCCGAGCTCGATCTCGAGCGTCATCCCCATCGGCGCCATCCGCTTCATGAACTCGACGCAGGTGTCGATGTTCTCCTCCATCGGCTCCTCGGAGAGGTCGAGCATGTGCGAGCTGAACAGCGGCGTGCCGGTCTGCGCGAAGTGCTCCTCGCCGACGTCGAGCAGCCCGGCGATCCACCCGAGCTTGGGCTTGGGGCAGTGGTCGGTGTGCAGCACGACGCGGGCGTCGTACGCCGCAGCCATCGTCTGCACGTGCCTGGCCCCCGCAACCGAGCCGAGGATCGACGCCCGGTCGCCCGACACCGGCACCGCCTTGCCGCCGACGAATGCCGAGCCGCTCGTCGAGAACTGGATGATCACCGGGCTCTGCAACCGGCCGGCGGTCTCCATCACCGCGTTCATCGTGTTGGTGCCGATGCAGTTGACGGCCGGCAGGGCGAACTGGTTGGCCTTGGCGTGGTCGAACAGGTCGGTCAATGCCTGGCCGCTGATCACGCCGGCGGGGAACTCGCTCTGAAAGTCGGTCATGCCCGGACCCTATGCGTTGACCACCGGTGTCAGACACCGATGGTTAACGTCGGGGGATGGACCCGGTGGTGCGCGTGGCGATCGGCGAGGGGGTGGCGCGGATCACGCTCGATTCCCAACGCAACCGCAACGCGCTCTCCCGGCAGCTCCTCGCCGAGCTGCACGCGGCGATCGACGCGGCCGAGGCGGCGAACGCGAGGGCGATCGTCCTCGGCCACGCAGGTCCGGCCTTCTGTGCCGGCGCCGACCTCAAGGAGCGTTCGGACGCCCCGCCCGACTCACGACCGTTCGTCAGGGTGCTGGAGCGGCTGATGGACACCGAACGGCCGACGATCGCCGCCGTCGACGGTGCGGTGCGCGCGGGCGGGATCGGGCTGATGGCGTCGTGCGACCTCGTCGTCGTCAACGCCGCCACGACGTTCGCCCTGACCGAGGTGCGCATCGGCGTGGCCGCGGCGATCATCTCGGTGCCGATCCTGCGGCGGGTCTCCCCCGGCCGGATCGCACCGGCCTTCCTGACCGGCGAAGCGTTCGACGCGGCGACCGCTCTCGACATGGGATTGGTGACCCACGTTGCCGACGACGTCGACTCGACGGTCGACCGGTTGTGCGACGGCATCCGCGCCGGCGCCCCGCGCGCGGTCGCCGAGACCAAGCGCCTGCTGCGTACGGTGCCGAACTCCGAGCGCGACGAGGCGTTCGCCCGGATGCGGGCCCTGTCCGACGAGCTGTTCTCCGGGCCGGACGCAGCGGAGGGAATGGCCGCGTTCCGCGAACGACGCACCCCGAACTGGAGCCGGGTGTCGGGCTGATTTCCTGCGCGTGGCACACTGTTCCCCATGACGACGAGCCAGGAACTCCACGAGCGGATCACCGGACAGAACGTGCCGAAGCGGTTTCTCCGCAACGTCGCCGAGCACGGCGACGTCACGGTCGTGCGGTGGAAGAACACCGCAGGCGAGTGGGAGTCGTGGACCCTCGCCGAGCTCGCCGACCTGACCGCCCGGCTGACCTCGGGCCTCAAGGACCTCGGCGTGAAGGCCGGCGACAGGGTCGTGCTGATGATCCGCAACCGGCCCGAGTTCCACCCGATCGACCTCGCCGTGCTGTTCTGCGGGGCGACCCCGGTGTCGATCTACAACTCCTCCGCGCCCGAGCAGATCGAGTACGTCGTCAACGACTGCGGGGCGTCGGTGGCGATCGTCGAGGACGTCGGGTTCCTCGACCGGTTCCTCAAGGTCAAGGGCGCGACGCCGACGATCGAGCACATGGTGATCATCGAGGACTCCGAACTCGCCGGACCCGACGTCGTGCGGTACGCCGACCTGGCCGGGTTCGAGCCCGCCGACCTCGTCGCCGAGGCCGAGAACACTTCGCTCGACGACCTGGCGACGATCATCTACACCTCCGGCACGACCGGCCCACCCAAGGGCGTGATGCTCACCCACGGCAACATCGCCTGGACGCTCGAGAGCGTCGGCCAGTCGATGCGCGACCAAACCGAGATCGATTCCTTCGCCGGCAAGAAGCACGTCTCGTACCTGCCGATGGCGCACATCATGGAGCGCCTCCTCGGCCACTACTACCTCGCCGACTTCGCGACCGAGATCACCTGCTGCCCCGACACGAGCCAGATCGCGAAGGTCGTCGGCGAGGTCCACCCGAACGTGTTCATCGGGGTGCCCCGTGTGTGGGAGAAGTTCTACGCCGGCGTCAACGCCGCGCTCGCCGCCGACCCGGAGAAGGCCAAGGCGGTCAACGAGGCGGTCGAGGTGGCGTTGCCGATCTCGGAGAGGATGACCGCAGGCACGGCGACACCCGAGGAGATCGACACCTGGAACTTCCTCGACGCCGTGGCGTTCAAGACCGTTCGCGGGCTGATCGGCCTCGACGAGACCGAGATCTGCATCAGCGGCGCGGCGCCGCTCCAGCCCGAGATCATGTCGTGGTTCCGGGCGATCGGGGTTCCGCTGAGCGAGGGGTACGGCATGTCGGAGACCACCGCGGTGCTGACGTGGTCGTCGGCCGCCAAGGCGGGGTACGTCGGGCAACCGGCGGCGGGCGTCGAGGTCAAGATCGCCGAGGACGGTGAGGTGCTCGCTCGGGGCGGCAACATGTTCACCGGCTACCTCGGGCTGCCCGACAAGACCGCCGAGACGCTCGACGAGGACGGCTGGGTGCACACCGGCGACATCGGCGAGATCGACGAGGACGGCTTCCTGCGGATCGTCGACCGCAAGAAGGAGCTGATCATCACCGCCGGCGGCAAGAACATCAGCCCGGCGAACCTCGAGGCGGCACTCAAGATGATCCCACTGGTCGGCCAGGCGTGCGCGGTCGGCGAGCAGAAGCCGTTCGTCGCCGCGCTGGTCGTGCTCGACCCCGATGCATCGGCGGCCTGGGCGGCGGCGCACGGACTCGAGGGCGAGGCGGCGACCATGCCCGCCCTCGCCGAGAACCCCGAGGTGATCGCCGAGATCGAGGCCGGGGTCAGCGAGGTGATGGCCGAGTTCAACAACGCCGAGTCGGTCAAGAAGGTCAAGGTACTGGGCGAGGAATGGCTGCCCGACACCGACCTGCTCACCCCGACCTCCAAGCTCAAGCGGCGCGGCATCCTGACCCGCTTCGCGGGCGAGATCGATGCCCTGTACGCCCGCTGATCAGGCCATCAACCGGTAGCCGACGCCCCGGGCGGTCACGATCAGCCGGGGATGGTCGGGGAAGTCCTCGATCTTGACTCGCAGCCGGCGCACGTGGGCGTCGACCAGCCGCGAGTCGCCGAGGTACTCGTACCCCCACACCCGCTCGAGGAGTTGGTCGCGCGACAGCACGGCCCCGGCGTGGTCGGCGAACTCGCAGAGCAGCAGGTACTCCGTCTTGGTCAGGTTGACCTCCTCGCCACGCTTGAGCACGATGCCCTGCTCGCGTCGCAGCTCGATGTCACCGAACGTGGTCGATGCCGACTGCCGCACCGGCCGCTGGAGGTTGACGCGCCGGAGGTGGGCGCGGATCCGTGCGGCCAACTCCTTGGGGACGACCGGCTTGGTGACGTAGTCGTCGGCACCCGCTTCGAGACCGGCGACCATGTCGACCGTGTCGGTCTGGGCGGTGATGATGATGATCGGGACGATGCTCTTCGACCGGATCGCCCGACAGACGTCGAAGCCCGACATGTCCGGCAGCCGCAGGTCGAGCAGCACCAGATCCGGCGCGGACGACTCGAACTCCCGGAGCCCGGCCGCGCCGTCGGCCGCCTCGACGACCGAATAGCCTTCGTCCTCCAATGCGAGTGTCAGCGCCAGGCGGATCCCGTCGTCGTCCTCGATGAACAGCAGTGATTCCATGGTGATCGGTGCCCCGTCGTTGAGTTCGCTGGTTCGGGCGGGTGGTCGTGACGTTCGATCGGTGTGGCCCGAACGTGCACTTGAGGGTTTGGCCGGCTGCGAGCCCCGCGTCGCGCCTGTTCATTCTGGCCGAAATCCTCCTTTGTTACAGAAATCGCACAATTCCAGCGTCACCCTGTCACACACGGCGTCCATCATCACAGGTGTTCACGCTGCCCCGGTGAGGTACCTTCCTCCCCCTGGTGCCTCACCGGCAGCGGTGTGACCTCTCCGCCTGCAACACTGAGGCCGTGGCCCGCAAACGCTCCCTCCGCCTCCGGGCGCGCGTCACGCTCTTTTTCGCCTTCATCGCCCTGCTGGCCGGCACGGTGCTCGTCGGCGTCACGTACGGGTTCGCACGGAGCAACCTCATCCAAGATCGCACCGACTCCGCCCAGAACCAGGCGATCGACAACGCGGAGCGGGTCAGCGAGGTGCTCGACGCCGACCCGGCGCAGGTCGGGGTGTTCTTCGAGAACAGCCTCCAGACCGACCCGGACGGCTTCGCCGTGTTGATCTCCGACGAGCAGACGCTGGCGGGGACGAACACGGTCCACCCGATCACCGACTTCCCCGATCGCCTCGTCGACGCGGTCCGCGCCAAGCGATACGGCACCCAATACGCCTCGATCGACGGCGAGACCTACGCGATGGTCGGGATCTACATCGCCCCGCACGAGAGCGGGTACTTCGAGGCGTTCCCGGTCAGCGGGACCGAACGGACCCTGGCCGCGATCCTCACCGCACTCGGACTGGGTGCCGCCGGCACGCTCGTCCTGGCGTCACTGTTCGGGTTCTCGACCAGCCGACGGCTGCTCCGGCCGCTGAGCGAGGTCGCCGACGCGGCCGAGGAGATCGCCTCCGGCGGTCTCGACACCCGGCTGGAGGAGTCGTCCGACCCCGATCTGAACCGTCTGGCCGGCTCGTTCAACGACATGGCCGACGCAGTTCAGGCGCGGATCGAACGCGAGGCACGGTTCGCCTCCGACGTCAGCCACGAACTGCGATCGCCGATCACCGCCCTCACCGCGGCGGTCGAGGTGCTCGACAAGATCCGCGACGACATCCCCGAGCGAACCAGGCAGGCGCTCGACGTCGTCGTCGACCAGGTTCGCCGGTTCGACAGCATGGTCATCGACCTGCTCGAGCTGTCGCGGCTCGACGCCGGCGCCACCGAGTTGAACCTCGAGCAGGTCCACCTGGTCGACCTGACGAGACGGATCGCCGCCCGATACGGCGAACCCCATGTGCCCGTCGAGGTCGGTCGACGCACGCCGACCGAAGCGGTGCTCGACAAGCTGCGCTACGAACGGATCCTCGCCAACCTGCTCCAGAACGCTCGCAACCACGGCGGCGGGGTCTTGCGCATCGAGCTGACGCCCGTCCGCGATCGACGGTTCCGGTTGGCGGTCGAGGACGGCGGACCCGGCGTCGCCCAGAGCGAGCGGGAGCGCATCTTCGAGCGGTTCGCCCGGGGCAGCGCCTCGCGCCACCGCACCGGCACCGGGCTCGGGCTGGCCCTCGTCGTCGAGCACTCGGCGGCGATGGGCGGCGCGACGTGGGTCGAGGATCGGGCGGGCGGCGGTGCCCGGTTCGTCGTCGAGCTCCCGGTCGAGGTGCACCGATGACGCCGCGCCGCACGACCGTGTGGGCACTGGCGGCGGGCGCGCTCACCGCCGCCCTCGTCGCCTGCGGGGTCCCCACCGGCGACTCCAGCTTCGTCGAGGTCGAGCCGGTCGAGATCCCGGCCGGCCTGAGCCAGACCTCGACCACGTCGACGACGACGACCACCACGACGACCACGACGACCACGACGACGGTGCCCGACGCCCCACCGCCGACGACCATCGAGACGACGACGATCGCGGCACCCGAACTCGAGCCCGTGCTGACCTACTTCATCTCGCGCGGCGACGTCGAGCCGGTCGAGCAGACGCTGACCCAGGGATACAGCCGCAACCAGCTGGTCACCCTCCTCGAGGACGGACCACCGGAGGGCTCGGTGCTCGAGACGTTCGTCCAGCCGGGCCTGATCGTGACGACCGACCAGGCGGCCGGCGTGGTCACGATCGACCTCGACAGCGGGGTGTTCGCCGAGATCGACACCCGCGACCAGCGTCGGGCGTTCGCCCAGATCGTGCTCACGTTCACGCAGAACCTGCGCGGCGTCGGCCAGGTCGCGTTCACCCTCGCCGGCGAGCCGATCGGTGTCCCGAAGGGCAACGCGCTGTTCTCCCAGCCCGGCGAGCCGCTGTCCTTCGACGACTACGCGATCATGCTGGTCGACGCGGTCACCGTCGACCCCGACGGTCAGCCGGTGACCGTCACGACCACAGCCGACAGCTGAGCGACCGCGATTCAGTAGCCCAGGCGCTCGACCCGGTCGGGGCGTCGTTGCCAGTCCTTGTCGACCTTCACCCGCAGTTCGAGGTAGGCGCCGGCCGGCAACTGGGCGCGCACCCGCTCGCCGACCTGCTTGAGGATCAGGCCGCCCTTGCCGATCACCATCCCCTTCTGGCTCTCGCGCTCGACGAGGATCTCGACCTTGATCCGCGGCCACTCCCACTCGGTGACCTGGGTGGCGATCGAGTAGGGCAACTCGTCGCGGGTGACCGCGAGCAACTGCTCGCGCACGAGCTCCGCGACCCGCCGCTCCTCGGGCAGGTCGCTGACCTCGTCGTCGGGGAAGAACTTCGGGCCGATCGGGAGGAGCGTGGTCAGGTGCGCGACGAGCGCGTCCAAGCCGTCGCCGCTCGTCGCCGAGACCGGGAAGTACTCTGCCGCGCCGAGGTCAGCGGCTGCGCCGAGCATCGCCAGCACCTGCGCCGGTGTGGCGATGTCGGTCTTGTTGACGACGACGATCGCCTCCGCCACGTCGATCCGATCGGCGACCCAGCGGTCGCCGGTGCCGAACGGCTTGGTCGCGTCGAGCACGAGACACGTCGCGTCGACGTCGTTGACGCTGTCGAGCGCCGTCGCGTTGACCCGCTCGCCGAGCGCGGTCACCGCCTTGTGCAGACCGGGCGTATCGACGAACACGACCTGGCTGTCGGGCCGGGTGTGGACGCCCATGATCCGGTGGCGCGTCGTCTGCGGCTTGTCGGAGACGATGCTCACCTTGTGCCCGCAGATCGCGTTGACCAGCGACGACTTGCCGACGTTGGGCCGGCCGACCAACGTGACGAACCCCGATCGGAAGCCCTGCGTTTCGTCGGTCACCGCGTCAGTTTGCCAAGCTCGTGGCCATGAGCCGCACGATCAACGGGATTGCCGAACTGAAGACCCTCGTCGGCGAGCACCTCGGGTACTCGCCGTACGTCGAGATCACCCAGGAGATGGTCAACACGTTCGCCGAGGCGACCGGCGACCACCAGTGGATCCACGTCGACGTCGAGCGGGCCAAGAGCGGACCGTTCGGCGGGCCGATCGCCCACGGGTACCTGACGCTCTCGCTGGCCCCGATGCTGCTGCCGCAGATCTTCACCGTCAGCGGCATCTCGATGGGCGTCAACTACGGCGCGGAGAAGATCCGCTTCCCGTCGCCGGTCCCCGTCGGGTCCCGGCTGCGGGCCGGGGCGACGCTCGACGCGGTCGACGACATCCCCGGCGGCGCCCAGGTCACCACGACCGCCGTGTTCGAGGTCGAAGGCGCCACCAAGCCGTCCTGCGTCGCCCAGGTCGTCTACCGCTACTACGAGTAGCATCTCGAGGCCCTCCGGATCGGATGAGTACGTCCGGGCGCGTGCGCGTCCCCGATGTCCTCGCCGGTGGCCCGCCGTGTCAGCGACCGACGACGATCGCCACCCCGTCGCGGCGGGCGTCGCCAACGCCGGTGAACGCGCCGTCCCGCTCGCGCCGGGCGGCGTGCACGCCGCCGTAGAACAGGTCCGGTCGTGGCCATGCCCGATGATCGGGGAACATCTCGCAGAGCTCGGCCCGGACGCCGGCGTCGAAGCGGTCCTCGAAGTCGAGATGCTCACCTTCGACGTGCAGGCGAGGCGCCTCGACCGCCGCGCGAAGGTCGACGCCGTCGAGGCACAGCCGGAGGATCACCTGGGACATCGCCGAGCGAATCCGGTTCGATCCCCCCGAACCGAGTGTCGTGAGGCTTCCGTCCGGCGCCTCGAGGATCGTCGGGCACATCATCGACGACAGCCGGGCGTCGACCGGCCAGCTCGAAGGACCGTCGGGGTTGACGTCCTCCTCGCCGAGGATGTTGTTGAGCATGAACCCGAACCCGTCGACCAGTTCGCCGTTGCCCTCTCCGTTCGAGACCGTGACCGCGCAGGCCGTCCCGCTGCGGTCGACGACCGACACGTGGGTCGTGCCGCGCCGGCGCAACGGCACGGTCGACAGATCGACGAGGCTGCCGTCCCCGTGCCGCCGTGCGGCACCGGTCGCGGCGATCGCCCGGGCGACGTCGACCGGGCGCGACGAATCGAGTTGGCCCAGCGTGTGGGCGATCAACACCCCGCCCGCGGCGGGGAGCGGGTTCAGCGCAACGGCCGCTCCACCGACGTCCACGGTCAACGGCACCCGCTCGACCGCCTCGTAGCCGGCGAGGTCGTCGGCGGTCACGTACCCACGTCCCCGCTGCGACCGCAGGCACGCCCGACCGACCGCACTGCCACCGAACCCCTCACGCGCCATGATCTCGAGCGCGTCGGCGAGACCGGGGTTGCGGAACACCGCGCCGACGGGCAACACGCCACCGTCCGGGGCGAACAGGCCCGCCGCAGACTCGGTGGCGATCAGGATCGCCGACACGACCGTCGAGAGATGGTGCTGGAACGGCGTCACCCGCACCCCGGCCCGGGCGGCTCGTGCGGCCGGCGCGACCAGGTCCGCGAGCGGGACGGTCGCACCCGCGCGGTGGAGCGCCTCGACGCCATCGAAGAACCCGGGCGTGGCCGTCGTCGCCGGTCCGACGTGGAAGGCCTGCGTGGCGGTGCCGAAGTCGGCGTGGACCTCGCGCACCGCCTCGATGTCGGACGTGCGGGCCAGCGGGGTGTGGGCGAAGAAGTCGATCACCGAGGTGGCGCCGGTCGCGCCGTCGCGGATCATCGCGAACCCTCCGCCGCCGGGCGAGCAGAGCACCGGCTCGCAGACGCAGGCCATCGCCAGCGCGGCGATCGCCGCGTCGTATGCCGTCCCCCCGTCTCGCAGCACCTCCGCGCCCGCCTCGGCGGTCAGCCGGTGGCCGGCTGCGACGACGCCGCCCGATCCGAGCGCGGCCGAGTCCGATGTCGTGACCACCGGGACATCATCGCAGCGCGGGTCGAGCGGTGCGCGATCGGTCTCGCCGGTCGCGCGTCCGATGATTTGAGGCGACCTGTGCCGCCTGCCTACGGTGCCCCAATGCCTGCCGTCTGCCCGCCGCAGATCAGCTTGGCGGCGGTCCACGAGGCGATCGCCGCCAGCCGACCGGACGACGACTGCCTCGTCTTCCGGGATCGACGGTTCACCTGGGCCGACGTCACCGAGCGCACCCGTCGCCTCGCCAACCACCTGATCGATGCCGGCCTCGGTTGCCACACCGAGCGTGCCGACCTCGCCGGTCACGAGAGCGGCCAGGACCACGTGGCGATCTACCTGTACAACGGCAACGAGTACCTCGAGTCGATGCTCGGAGCGCTCAAGGCCCGCGTCGGCTCGGTCAACGTCAACTACCGCTACGTGGCCGAGGAGCTGCACTACCTGCTCGCCGACTGCGCGGCGCGGGCGATCGTCATCCACTCGCAGTTCACGCCGATCCTCGAACAGGTGCGCGACGACCTTCCGGACCTGGACGTCATCCTCCAGGTCGCCGACGACTCGGGCCACGCGCTCCTGCCCGGCGCCGTCTGGTACGAGGACGCGCTCGCCGCGGCGTCGCCGGACCGGCCGGCCGTCGAGTGGAACCCGGACGACCTCTACATCCTGTACACCGGCGGGACGACCGGGATGCCCAAGGGCGTGATGTGGCGCAACGGCGATGCGCTGATCGAGTGCTTCGGCGGGTCGCGGACGGCCACGACGGTCGAGGAGTTCGTCGCCGAGGCCAGTGCCGGGCTGCGAGCGCTGCTCGCCCCTCCGTTCATGCACGGCGCCGCGCACTGGATGGCGTTCCGCACGTGGATCGGAGGGGGGACCGTCTTCGTACAGAGCCGGCCGGAGCACCTCGATCCGGCCGACATCTGGTCGACGGTCGAGCGCGAGGGGCTCAACTTCCTGCTGATCGTCGGTGACGCCTTCGCTCGACCCCTGGTCGACGAGCTCGACCGGACGCGCTACGACCTCGCATCGCTGACCGTGCTGCTGTCGGGCGGCGCCCCGCTGTCGGCGCCGCTGAAGGACGAGCTGCTCGCCCACCTCCCGACGTTGATGATCGTCGACGGGCTCGGATCGTCCGAGGCCGGCGGGCAGGTCTCGCACGTCTCGACCGGTGGTGGCTCGACGACCGGGACGTTCGAGCTGACCCCCGGAAACGTCGTGCTCTCGGATGATCTCGACCGCGTGCTGACGCCGGCCGAACCCGAGGTCGGTTGGCTGGCCAAGACCGGGCGCCTGGCGCTCGGCTACCTCGGTGACCCCGACAAGACCGCTCGCACGTACCCGCTGATCGACGGCGTGCGGTACGCCGTCCCCGGAGACCGGGCGCGGTTGCTCGGACCCGACGTCGTCGAGCTGCTCGGCCGCGAAGCGGTGACGATCAACTCGGGCGGCGAGAAGATCTTCGCCGAAGAGGTCGAAGCCGCGCTGAAGACCCACCCCGGGGTGTACGACTGCCTCGTCGTCGGCCGCCCGAGCGAGCGGTGGGGGCACGAGGTCGTGGCGATCGTGCGCCTCCGCGACGGCCACGACGTCGACGACCGGGCGCTGCTCTCCGAGGCGGAACGGCACATCGCCCGCTACAAGCTGCCGAAGGTGATCACCTACGTCGACGAGGTCGTGCGCTCACCGAGCGGCAAGGCCGACTACCGCTGGGCGGCCCGCTTGGCCGCGGAGTCCTGACCGGACGGGGTTCGCCCGCGCCGAACGGTCTGGCCTATGGTTCGAGGGACGCGAACGACCGGCTGGAACAGGGAGGCGACATGGGACTGCTCGACAAGCTGAAGGGCGAGCTCGTCGACATCATCGAGTGGATCGACGACTCGCGATCGACGCTCGCCTGGCGCTTTCCCCGCTATCAGAACGAGATCAAGAACGGCGCTCAACTCATCGTCCGCGAGGGCCAGGAGGCGGTCTTCGTCTACCGCGGCCAGCTCGCCGACAAGTTCGAGCCCGGCAACTACGAGCTGAAGAGCGAGAACCTGCCGATCCTGTCGACGCTGCAGGGCTGGAAGTACGGTTTCGACAGCCCGTTCCGCAGCGAGGTGTACTTCATCAACACCCGCCCGGTCACCGACATCCGGTGGGGCACGCCGCAGCCGGTCACGGTGCGCGACCCCGACTTCAAGATGGTCCAGGTCCGAGCGAACGGGCTGTGCGTCGTCAAGATCGTCGACATCGAGATCTTCCTCAAGGAGGTCATCGGCACCGACTCAGCGGTCGAGGCCGACGAGATCACCGAGCTGCTCCGGCGTGTCATCTCGATGGCGTTCTCCGACATGGTGCTCGAGACCGGGCTCGGCGCGATCGACCTCCAGGGCCGCCAGGTCGAGCTGTCCGGCAAGCTCGCGCGAGTTCGTCAACGAGCGGGTCGACGACGAGTTCGGGCTGCACGATCCCCGAGATGACGATGAACATCTCGCTGCCCGACGAGATCACCCAGGCGATGACCCGCGGCGTCGCCAAGGGCGTCGAGGCGTCGGGCTTCGTCGAGAACGTCGACCTCGGCAAGTACCAGCAGGCGCAGGCCGCCGACGCGATGCTCGCCGCCGCCGAGAACCCGGGCGGTTCGGTGATGGGCGACATGATGCAGATGGGGATGGGCGTCGCGATGGCCGGCCAGATGGCCAACCAGATGGGCGGCATCGGCGCGCCGAGCGCCCAGCCGGCTCGACCCGCCGCCCCGCCGGCGGGTGCCGCTCCCCCGCCGCTGCCCGGCCAGAAGCTGTTCCACGTCGACCACGGCGGCACGCCGGGCGGCCCGTACAACATGGCCCAGATGCAGGCAGGCATCGCCAACGGCCAGGTCACGGGCCAGACGCTGGTCTGGAGCCAGGGGATGGCCGGCTGGTCGGCGGCGCAGACCGTCCCCGAGCTGCAGGCGCTGTTCGCCGCGCCCCCGCCGATGCCCCCGACCGCGCCGACTCCACCTCCCGTTCCGGAGTGACACCGTGAGCGAGGAGCACGCGGACCTCCCGCCACCGATCCCCGATCCCGGGGCGCTCGCCGGGCCGCCACCGGTCGACGGGTCCGCAGAGCCGACCTCGGAGGCCGACGGGTCGGCTGCACCCGCAGAGTCGATGGCGATGAAGCACGCCACCGAGGCCACCCGCACCTACCCGTGCACGGCGTGTGGCGGCGAGCTCGCAGTTCGACATCGCGACGCAGCTCCTCAAGTGCCGGCACTGCGGCAACACCCACGAGTTGGTCGAGGTCACCGGCAGCGTCGAGGAGCGCGACCTGCGCGAGGCGCTCACCCTCCTCCGCCAGCGCAAGTCGGCTGCCGCGCAGTTCCTCGCCGACGAAAAGGAGATCGTCTGCCAGAACTGCGGCGGGCACACGACGTTCACCGGGAGCCTGACGTCGGACAAGTGCCCGTACTGCGCCACGCCGATCCAGCGCGACGACGTCCACGCCGCCCCCGAGCGGCTGCCGGTCGACGGCCTGCTGCCGTTCTCGGTCGACCCCCGGCAGGCCACGGCGCTGATCGAGAAGTGGATCAAGAGCCGATGGTTCGCGCCGTCGGAGTTCAAGACGTACGGACGGACGGGCTCGTTCGCCAGCGTCTACATGGCGTACTTCACGTACGACGCGGACACGTTCACGCTGTATCGGGGCCAGCGGGGCGACAACTACACCGTCACGGTCGGCCAGGGGGACAACAAGCGCACCGAGGTCCGCACCGACTGGACGCCGGTGCGCGGGTCGGTCCGCAACAGCTTCGACGACATCCCGATCTTCGCCAACGAGGGCCTCGACCGGGGCAAGGTCGACAAGCTCGAACCGTGGCCGACCGAGACCGCCCGGCCGTACTCGCCGGAGTACGTCGCCGGTCACCTGTGCCGCACCTACGACCGCGACGTCGAGCAGTGCCTGCCCGATGCCACCCGGCAGATGGAGGCCGAGATCCAGCAGACGGTCCGGCGCGACATCGGCGGCGACCAGCAACGCATCACGTCGATGGACATCAACTGGCAGAAGATGACGTACAAGCACGTGCTGCTGCCGATCTGGCTGCTGACGGTGATCTACCAGCAGCGACCGTTCCAGGTGTACATCAACGGCGTGACCGGCGAGGTACACGGCGCACGGCCGTACAGCAAGGTCAAGATCGCCATCGCGGTCTCCATCGCCGTCGTGCTCGTCGTCCTGATCATCGTTGCGATCTCCGCCGGCGGGGGTGGGTCGGGATGATCGTCGGTGTCCTGCTCGTGCTCGTGCTCGCCGCCGTCGTCGCGTTCGGCGTAGCACTTGCCGTGCGGTCGAGAAAGGAGTTCGCCGAGCAGAACGAGGTCGTGCCCGGGGTCAGGTCACCGGCCCCCGCTGCCTGGGCGGGCGCACACACCCCCGAGGCCAAGCTGCACCGCCGGCTGCGGGTTGCCGTCGACGCCGCCCGTGCCAACCCGCGTCTGGTCGAGCTCGGGCTGGCCGAGCGCGTGCGCCAGATCGAAGCCGAGGCGTTGGCGATCGACGAGCGGCTGGTCGCAGCGGCCGCGCTCCCCGAACGCGTACGGGCCGACGCGGTCGCCGAGTTCGAGGCACCGGTCGCCGCGCTCGAGGATGCCGTCGCCGCGCTCAGCCGCAGCGTGAGCGTCAGCGACTCCAAGGAGCTGCTGCAGCAAGCGGTGTCCGACGCGGACATCCGGCTCCAGGCGCTGGCCGAGGCGCGCGCCGAGGTCGAGCGCATCGACCGCGAAGGACCCGGCACGCTGCCGGGCACGGCATCGGGTTGAGCGCGCCCGCCCGACCGTGCCCGTAGCCTCGACCTGGTGACCGAGACGAGTCCGACCCGCCGCTGGGACACCGAGCGCCTGCCCGAGGGTGAGGAGAAGGTCGCCGCGGTGCGCGACATGTTCGACGCGATCGCGCCGAGGTACGACCGGCTCAATCGGATCATCTCGTTCCGACTCGACGTGCGATGGCGGCGGCGGGCGGTGCGCGATCTGGCCCTCCCGCCCGGCAGCACGGTCGTCGACCTGGCGAGCGGTACCGGCGACCTGTGCCTCGACCTCGCGCGCGCAGGCGTGCGGCCGATCTCGATCGATCTCAGCTTCGGGATGCTCGCCGCCGACCGCTCGGGTGCGCCCCGGGTCCAGGCCGACATCCTGAAACTGCCGCTCCCCGACGCCAGCGTCGACGGTGTCACCTGCGGGTTCGCGCTGCGCAACCTGCTCGACCTGCCGACGTTCTTCGACGAGCTCGGCCGGGTGGTCCGCCCCGGCGGGCGGATCGCCCTGCTCGACGTCAGCATCCCGACCAACCGGTTCGTCCGCCGGGGCAACGACATCTACTTCGGCAAGGTCGTCCCGCGGATCGGGGCGGCCCTGTCCGACGGCCCTGCGTACCGGTACCTGCCCAAGAGCGTGGCGTACCTGCCGTCGCCCGGCGAGCTGCTCGGATCGCTGCGTTCGTCGGGGTTCACCGACGCCACGCACCGACAGCTCAGCGGTGGGCTGACCCAGCTGATGGTCGCCACACGCGCCGCCCCGGCGCGATGAAGGCGATCACCCGCCCGCTGGCGGAGCTGACCGATGCCGTTCCCGACCTGAACGACATCGCCGCCGGCGACGGCGTGCTGTTCGTCCGCGACGGCGTCGGGTTCGCCGGGCGGGGGATCGCCGCGCGGTGGCCGATCGACGAGACGACCGCCCGGCTCGGGAGCATCGAGCACGACGCCGGCGTCGAGGGCGTGACGCCGCTGGCCATCGGCTGCCTGCCGTTCCGGCCCGGCGCGGCCGCCGAGTTGATCGTCCCATCGGTGACGATCGGGAAGTCGGCCGACGGGGAGCCGTGGATCACCGTGGTCGACGACGCCGATCCGTCCGATGTGCTGGCGCCACCCGGCCCACCGGCGACCGCGGCCGCCGGCTACCGGATCGAGCCGGCCGTCCCGGTCGACCACTACCTCGCGGCGGTCCGCGCGGCGCGCGACGCGGTGCGGGCGGGCCGGCTGACCAAGGCCGTGATCGCCCGGCCGATCATGGTGACCTGCGACCGGCCGATCGACGTCCACGCCGTCCTCCTGCGCCTGAAAGCCACGTTCGGGTCGAGCTACCGCTTCGCGGTCGACGGCCTGATCGGTGCCTCGCCGGAGCTGCTCGTCGAGGTCGACGGCGCGATCGTCCGCTCGCACCCGCTCGCGGGCACCGCCCCTCGAACCGGCGACCCGGCGACCGACGAACGCATCGCCGCCGAGCTGGTCGCCAGCACCAAGGACCAGATCGAGCACCGGGTCGTGATCGACGTCGTACACGACACGCTGCTGCCATGGGCCAGCTATCTCGACGAGGAGCCCGAACCGTCGATCGTGACGGTCGCCAACGTGCAGCACCTCGGCACACGCATGGAGGGCCGCCTCAGCCAGCCGGGTCCGTCGGTGGTCGAGCTGGTGCGGGCGTTGTCGCCGACGCCGGCCCTCGGCGGCCACCCGCGCGACGAGGCGCTGGAGCTGATCGAACGGGTCGAAGGCTTCGACCGCGGCCGGTACGGTGGCGCGGTCGGCTGGGTCGACGCCGCCGGCAACGGGGCATGGGCGGTGGCGATCCGCTGCGCGGAGATCGCCGCCGACGGGCGGTCGGCGCGGTTGGTCGCCGGCGGGGGCATCGTCGCCGACAGCGACCCCCACGCCGAGTTGGCCGAGACCCAGGCCAAGTTCCAGGCGATGCTCAGCGCCATCGTGCGCCCCTAGCACCCGTGGGGCGCGGTTCAGCCCAGGGCGCGGGCGACGGCGGCGTCGAGCGCCCGGTGGATCTCGACGTTGCGCGCCCGATCCGACGGGACGCGGACGACCCACGGGCCGGGGCGGCCGAGACGTTCGACCAGTTCGTCCGCCGTCGTGACCGTTGCCGCCGAGAGTCCGTGGGCGCAGGCGAGCGCGACGGCGTCGGTGCCGAGCGGTGTGCCGAACAACTGCTCGAAGCGGCCGGCGGGCAGCTCGGTCGCCTGGGGCAGGAATGAGAAGATCCCACCACCGTCGTTGTCGACGACGACGATGCGCAGGTCGGCATGCCGGCGGGCGAGGGCGACCATCGCGTTCGAGTCGTGGACGAACGCCAGGTCGCCGAGCAGGACGACCGATGGTAGGCCGCCCAGCGCCCGCCCGAGCGCCGTCGACAGCACCCCGTCGATGCCGTTGGCGCCCCGGTTGGCGTGCGCGCTCGCGGCCGGGCCGCCGAACCACTCCAGGTCGCGAACGGGCATCGACGACGCGACGGTGAGGACCGCTCCGGCGGGAAGATGGTCGGCGAGCGTCCGGGCGACCCCCGGCTCGGTCAGCTCGCCGAACCCGGCCAGCGTCTCGGCGATCGCCTCCTCGGCGCGCCGCTCGGCGTGGCGCCAGCGAGCCGGCCACGTCGTCCCCGTCGCGCCGACCGGCTCGGCGGCGAGGAGCTGGCCGATCGAACAGACGGCGGTCACGTTGTGCGCTGGATCGATCCGGCTGGGCCCGCCGACCTGGATCAACGTGAGACCGGCGCCGCGCCGTCCAGCCCGCCAGCACCTTCGACGCCGCGGGGCGGCCGACCCGGACGACGACGTCGGGCGCGTGATCGGCGGCGAACCGCTCATGACGCAGCAGCGCATCGGCGGTCGTCACCGCGCCAGGCTCGCCGCGCAACCCCGACGTCGGATCGGCGAGGATCGGCCAGGCCGTCATCTCGTGCAGCGCGCGCACGTCGGCCGGGTCGACACCGCTCACCCCGCCGGCGAGGATCACGCCGCGCTGGCGGTCGATGCCGGGGGGAACCGGATCGACCGCCGGCGTGGTCGAGCGCCATGACGGCTCGGTCGTCGTCGTCATCGGTGGCGGGAGCGCTCCGGCGGCCCCGATCAGCGGCTCACGGAACGGGAGGTTGACGTGGACCGGCCCGTGCGCAGCGCGGCTCCAGGCCTCGGCGGCGAGCGGGCGCCACCTGCCCCGATCCGCCGCCGCCGGGACACCGGCGTCGACGAACCAGCGGACGTGACGCCCATAGAGCTCGATCTGGTCGATCGTCTGTGGGGCGCCGACGCCGCGCAGCTCCTCGGGGCGATCGGCGGTGAGTACGAGCATCGGGACGGCGGACAGGCCGGCCTCGACGACCGCCGGGAGGAAGTTCGCCGCCGCCGTCCCGCTCGTGCACAACAGCAGGGCAGGGGTGCGCTCGAGGCCGAGCCCGAGCGCGGTGAACGCCGCCACCCGCTCGTCGTGCACGACGTGTGTCGCGACGCCGTCGTGGGCGGCGATCGCCAGCGCCATCGGCGTCGATCTCGATCCCGGGGCGATCACCGCGTGGCGTACCCCCCGGCGGACCCACTCGTCGACGAGCGTCGCACAGTACGTCGCCTGGACGTCGTGTTGCGCCGGGGTTTCGCCGCCAACCATCGGTGCCAGACGATACGGGCGTACCGTGGTGATCGTGCCCGACCACGCAACCCGACCGACCGTGACCGTCGACGTCTACTCCGATGTCGTGTGCCCTTGGTGCTACATCGGCAAGCGCCGCTTCGAGGCGGCGCTCGACCTGGTCGGTGACGGCCTCGACGCCGACGTCGTCGTCACCTACCGGCCCTACCAGCTCGACCCGACCGCGGCCCCCGGCGTGTCCACCCCGGTGTTCGAGGCGTACACCCGCAAGTTCGGCGGCGCCGACCGGGCCGCGGAGATCATCGCCCACGTCACGACGACCGCCGCCGCCGACGGGCTCGAATTCCACTTGGACAAGGCGCTGCGGGCCAACACGCTGCTCGCCCACCGGCTGTTGTGGCTCGCCGCCCGGTCCGACTCGGCGGTTGCGCAGGAGCGCCTCAAGGAGCGCCTGCTCGAGGCGTACTTCGTCGACGGTCTGGCGATCGGCGACCCCGACGTGCTCGCCGACTGCGCCGCCGAGGTCGGCTTCGACCGCGCCGAGGTCGTGGCGTTCCTGGCGTCGGATCGCGGGACGGCGGAGGTTCAGGCCGAGTTGGCCGAGGCCGCCGAGCACGGCATCACCGCGGTCCCGACCTACGTGTTCAACGGACGGTGGGCGGTGCCGGGGGCCCAGGACCCCGAGACGTTCGCCCGGGTGCTGGCGAAGATGGCCGATCAGGCTGCCCAGGACCTCGCCGCGGTACCGTCCCCGGCCGGCGATGCCTGACGTCGGACGGCTGGTCCTCGCCCACGGCTTCACCCAGACCAGCGGGTCGTGGGCGACGATCGCACCGATGTTGCGCGACGCGATCGACGGCGTCGAGATCGCTGCGGTCGACCTCCCCGGCCACGGAGCAGCGGCTGCGGTCCGGACCGACCTGTGGGGCAGCGCGGATCACCTCGTCGAGCGGGGCGGCTCTGCGACCTACGTCGGCTACTCGATGGGCGGTCGGGTCTGCCTCCACGCCGCGCTCGCCCATCCTGCTGCGGTCGAACGTCTCGTGCTGATCGGTGCGACCGCCGGCATCGACGACGCAGACGAACGATCGGCGCGGCGGGCCGCCGACGAGCGGTTGGCCCGACGCATCGAGGACGTCGGCGTCGAACGGTTCGTCGACGAGTGGCTCGACAACCCGTTGTTCGCCGACCTGACCCCTGCGACGGCGATGCGCGCCGACCGGCTCCACAACACCTCGGTCGGGCTGGCGTCGAGCCTGCGCCTGGCAGGGACCGGGACACAGGAACCGCTGTGGGATCGGCTCGCGTCGATCCGCGCCCCGGTGCTCGTGCTCGTCGGCGAGCGCGACTCCAAGTTCCAGGTGCTCGGCGAGCGCCTCGCCGCCGGACTCCCCGACGCCGAGCTCGCCGTGATCGCCGACGCGGGCCACAGCGTCCATCTCGAGCAACCGGCGCGCACCGCCGGCGCCATCACCACCTGGCTCACGCGTTGACACCGGGTGTCAGACACCCGGTGTGAACGCGCCGAGGGCGAGGCCGACGGTGGCGGCGAGGCCGAATCCGAGCTGGAGCCGCCCGGTCGCACCGAGCACGCCGATCAGCTCGCGCCCGGCCGCTCCCCCGCGCACCGCGCGGACCGGGGCGACAGCGAGCGGTGCGGACAACAGCACGAGCAGCACCGGCCAGCGCCACGCGGCGGTAGCGACGGCGAACGCGTAGGCCGCGGCGATCAATGCGGTGTAGAGGTGCCGGGTGCGACCGTCGCCCAGCCGGACTGCCAGGGTCCGCTTCCCGACGTCGCGGTCGGTCGGGATGTCGCGCAGGTTGTTGATCACGAGCAGCGCGCACGCCAGCGACCCGGCCGCGCACCCCATGACGATCGACAGTGCGGTGACCCGCTCGATCGCGGCGAACGTCGTGCCTGCGGTCGCGACCAACCCGAAGAAGACGAACACGAAGGCCTCGCCCAGCCCGAGGTACCCGTAGGGCCGCGGGCCGCCGGTGTAGAACCAGCCGGCGGCGATCGCCGCGGCCCCGACGGCGAGCAGCCACGGCGACGTGTCGACGGCGATCGCCAGCCCGGCGACGGCCGCGACCCCGAAGGCGAGCATCGCCGCCCGCTTGACCGCTCCGGGGTCGGCCAGGCCGCCGGCGACGAGGCGCGCCGGGCCGACCCGCACGTCGTCGGTCCCGCGCACCCCGTCGCTGTAGTCGTTCGCGTAGTTGACGCCGACCTGGAGCGCGAGGCTGACGACCAGCGCCGCGCCGACACGCCACCACACGACCTCACCGTCGCCGGCCGCCGCAGCGGCTCCGATGGCGACGGGCACCACGGCGGCGGGCAACGTTCGGGGTCGGGCTCCAATGATCCAGCGGTTCATGCGTGCGCCATGATGGGGCCATGACCGAGCTGTGGCAAATGGGGGCACTCGAGCTGGCGAGACACATCCGCTCGAAACAGGTGACGAGCCGGGAGGTGCTCGAGGCCCACCTGGGCCGCGTCGAGCAGGTCAACGGCGACCTCAACGCCATCGTCCGCCTGCTGACCGAGGAGGCGCGGGAGGGGGCCGACGCGGCCGACCGGGCGGTCGCCGCCGGCGGGGCGCTCGGTCCGCTGCACGGCGTCCCGTGCACGGTCAAGGAGAACATCGACCTCGCCGGAACACCGACGACGCAGGGCGTGATCGCACTCGCGGACGCGATCGCCCCGATCGACGCCCCGACGGTGAGGCGGATGCGAGCTGCGGGCGCGATCCCGTTCGCCCGCACCAACCTGCCCGATTTCGGGCTGCGCGTGCACACCGACTCCGAGCTCCACGGGCTGACCCGCAACCCGTGGAACCCGAACGTCACCGCCGGTGGATCGAGCGGCGGGGAGGGCGCGGCGATCGCCTCGGGGATGAGCCCGATCGGGCTCGGCAACGACATCGGCGGGTCGTTGCGCAACCCCGCCCACTGCTGCGGCGTCGCGGCGATCAAGCCGAGCGCCGGCGTCGTGCCGATGGCGACGGTCATCCCGCCGGAGGACATGCTGCTGTCGTCGCAGCTGATGGTCGTCGAGGGGCCGATGGCCCGTCGTGTCGCCGACGTCCGCGCCGGCCTGCGGATCCTCGCCGGCGCCGACCCCCGCGACCCCCGGTCGCTCCCCGTGCGCCTGACCGACGCGGCATCGCCCGCCGAGCGACTGACGATCGCAGTGATGCCCGAACCGCCGGGCGGCGCGACCGATCCGGCGATCGCCGCGGCGATCCGCAACGTCGCCGACGGGATGCACGACGCCGGGCACCGCGTGGTCGAAGCGGTCCCACCGGGGTATGAGCAGGCGATCGAGCTCTGGAAGGTCCTGCTGATGGCCGACCTGCGGGCGATGCGCGAGCTGCTCGATCAGGTGATGGGAGACGGCGGGCGGCGGCTGATCGCCGCGTTCGACGCCGACGTCCCGCCGACGCAGGCGCCGGAGATGCAGTTGATGCACGCCGAGCGCTTCCGGATGATGCGCGACTGGTCGGCGTTCTTCGAGCAGCATCCGGTGCTGCTTTCCCCGACGTGGGCGCAGCCGGCGTTCCCCCACGGTGCCGACATCGAGGACTCGGGCATCGAGATGATGGTCAACACGATCCGCCCCGTCGTTCACGCCAACTTCCTCGGGCTCCCGTCCGCGGTCACGCCGGCCGGCATCGCCGACGGCCTGCCGGTCGGGGTGCAGGTGATCGGCGACCGCTTCACCGACCTGCGCTGCCTGACCATCGCCGCCGAGGTCGAGGCGTTGGTCGGCACGCTGACCCCGATCGATCCCGTCACCGCCTGAGTGGCTACCCGATGACTGCGCGGCTGGTCGCCATCGATCGACCAGCGGGTCCGGAGTTCGTCGAGGAGCTGCAGCACGTCTGGGCGACGGGCGACGCTGCGTTCCCGATCGACCAGCGCCTGCCCCCGGCGGCGAAGGACCGGCTGCTCGCTGCGATGCGGGTCGGAAACCGGGTCGAGCCGGGCGACGCGCTCGTCGTGGCGACGAGCGGCACGAGCGGCCGGCCGAAGGGGGTCGTGCTGACCCACGAGGCGGTCGCCGCGTCGGCCGAGGCGACGAGCAATCGGCTGGCGGTGACCGCCGATGACCACTGGCTCGCCTGCCTCCCGCTGTCGCACGTCGGTGGGCTGTCGGTCGTCACCAGAGCACTGCACAGCGGGACCGCGCTGACCGTCCTGCCCGGTTTCGAGCCGGTCGCGGTCGAGTCCGCCGGCGCCACCCTCGTGTCGCTCGTCGCCGCCGCGCTGACGCGGATCGATCCCACGCTGTTCCGCACGATCGTCCTCGGCGGTGGCCGCCCGCCCGCCGACCGGCCGGCAAACTCGGTCACCACGTACGGCATGACCGAGTCGGGCAGCGGCGTCGTCTACGACGGGGTGCCGCTGGACGGCGTCGGCGTCCGCATCGATGCCTCCGGCGAGGTCTGGCTCCGGGGTCCGATGCTGCTCCGGGCGTACCGCGACGGGGCAGACCCGAAGGATCGCGGCGGCTGGTACCCGACCGGCGACGTCGGCCGCTGGCTCGACGACGGTCGGCTGCACGTCGACGGTCGGCGTGGCGACCTGATCATCACCGGCGGCGAGAACGTCTGGCCCGAAGCGGTCGAGCGGGCGCTCGCCGACCATCCCGACGTCGCCGACGTGCTGGTCCGCGGCGCCGACGATCCCGACTGGGGGCAGATCGTCGAGGCGGTCGTCGTCGCCGGCGAGTCGACCCCGACGCTCGAGTCGCTCCGCGCCCACGTCAAGCGCGAGCACCCGTCGTTCATGGCGCCGAAGCGGCTGACGATCGTGCGCGCCCTCCCCCGCACCTCGATCGGCAAGCTGCGCCGCGGTTGAACGCCGGCGTCTACAGCTGGCCGGAGACGCCGGCGCCGCCGTCGATGACGTAGGTCTCACCGGTGATCCAGGACGCGAGATCGCTGGCGAGGAACGTCGCCAGGTTGGCGATGTCGGCGGGCTCACCGAGCCGCCCGGTCGGCAGCCGGGCCGCCATCTCGTCGCCGAAGTTCTCGACGAGCACGGCGGCGAAGTCGGTCTTGACCAACCCCGGCGCGATCCCGACGACACGGGTCGGGCCGAGCTCGGAGGCGAGCTGGCGCGTCAAGTGAATGAGCGCCGCCTTGGTGACATTGTAGACGCCCAGCATCCCGCCGGCCCGGATGCCACCGACCGAGGCGATGTTGATGATCGTGCCGGGGCGCTCCTTGAACGCGTGCTCCCACGCGGCCTTGCTCCAGAACACCGGCGCCTTGACGTTGACCTGGAGCGTCTTGTCGTAACGCCCCTCGTCGACCTCGAGCGTCGGCCCGTAATACGGGTTGGTCGCCGCGTTGTTGACCAGGACGTCGAGGGTCCCGAACCGCTCGATCGTCGCGAGCACGGCGCGCTCGCCCGCACCGTCGTCGCCGGCGTTGACGGCGAAGACCTCGACCTCGCCACCCATCGCTGCTGCCGCCGCCTCGAGCGCGTCCTGCTTCCGGCTGCTGATCATCACCTTCGCTCCCGCGTCGGCCATCGAGGCGGCGATCGCCTTGCCGATGCCCCGCGATGCCCCGGTGACGAGAGCGACCTTGCCGTCCAGTGAGATCTCCATCCGGGCGAACCTAGTCAGCCGGCGGTGGTCGACCCGATGCGGAGCAACCGGTCAGCCGTGGGTCTGGCGGAACGCGGCGGGTGGCGGGCCATGCCAGTGATGGGCCGAGAGCAGCTCGAGTTCCCGGGCGCGCATCGCCATCGTCTCGACCTCGTCGGCGTGATCGTGGCCCAGCACGTGGAGGATCCCGTGGACGACGAGCAGGGCCAGCTCGTCGTCGAGCGTGCCGGCGTGCTCGCGAAACTGCTCGGCGGCGACGGCGGGACTGATCACGACGTCGCCGAGCAGCGCAGGTACGCCGTCGCCCACGTCCTCGTCGAGCATCGGGAACGACAGCACGTCGGTCGCACCCGGCACACCCATGTGGAGCTCGTTCAGCTCGGCGATGTCGGCGCGGTCGACGAAGTTGAGCGTCAGCTCGCCGTTCGCCCCTTCCGTGGTGAGCACGTCGGCCGCGAGGCGTGCCCACCGGTCGACGTCGAGCGCGACGTGCGGTGCGTCGGCGGGGCTGCGCGCGTCCGCGCACACCACGGTCGGCGCGGGCCTCGGCGCACGCCCCGGTGACGAGCTCACGCCGGCGACGGCGGATCGCTGCGCTCGTAGGCGGCCACGATGTCTGCGACGATCCGGTGCCGCACCACATCGGCTCCGCTGAGGCGGACGAACCCCAACCCGTCGATCCCCGACAGCTTGCGTTCGAGTCCGCCGAGCCCGCTCTTGCCGTCGGGCACGTCGATCTGGGTCGTGTCGCCGGTGACGACGACACGCGACCCGAAGCCGATGCGGGTCAGGAACATCTTCATCTGCTCCGGCGTCGTGTTCTGCGCCTCGTCGAGGATGATGAAGCTGTCGTTGAGCGTCCGGCCGCGCATGAACGCGAGGGGGGCGACCTCGACCACCTGACGCTCGAGGAGCCGCTGCACTGCGTCGGGATCGAGCATGTCGTACAGCGCGTCGTACAGCGGGCGAAGGTACGGGTCGATCTTGGCCATCAGATCGCCGGGGAGGAACCCGAGGCGCTCACCGGCCTCGACCGCCGGCCGGGTGAGGATGATCCGCTGCACCTGCTTGTCCTGCAGGGCACGGACCGCCATCGCCACCGCGAGCCACGACTTGCCCGTCCCGGCCGGGCCGATGCCGAAGGTGATCACGTTGTTGGCGATCGCATCGACGTACCGCTTCTGCCCTGCGGTCTTCGGCTTCACCTGGCGGCCCTTGCTGCTGCGCAACACCTGGTGGGTGAGGATCTCGCTCGGCCGCTCGTCGGCCTGCACCATCGCGAAGACGCGTTCGAGGGTGCGGTCGTCGAGCTGCTGGCCCGACTGGATCAGCGTGACCAGCTCCTCGAAGAGGTGGGCCACCCCGGCCACCGCGGCGGCGTCCTCCCCCTCGACGCGGACCTCGTTGCCGCGCACCGAGATCAGCACCGCGGGGAACTCCCGCTCGACCCGGCGGAGAAACTGGTCGCGCGGCCCGACGAGGGCCGCCATCACGTGCGTGCCGGGAACGACGACCGTCGTGGTCGTAGAGGCAGCGGTCATCGGCCGCCGGACGAGGTCATCTGGGCCGAACCGATCATGTTCGACACACGGTACCGCAGCCGGAACGCCTGCCGGCGGGTTCTACGCCCACGCGGTCGAGTAGCCGGCGTGGTGGTCGTTGCGTCGCACCACTGCTGACCGGCGGCGGACCTGCCCGAAGCACGCCCCGTAGGTCGGCGAGCGCCGTCTCCGGCGCGGTACGGACCGGCTCCGAGTTCCGCGGTCAGGTCACGGACACGGTGTCGCGGCATGATCGCGATGCTCTCGTCGAACCACCACCGGGTCAGCGCTTCTCCACGTCGTGGGGAGCGATGCTCATCAGAAGTTCCTCTTCTTGGGCGAAATGCAGGCGGAGGATGGCATCGAGTGCGTAGAGGATCCGCCGGGCCTCGCTGCGGTCGGCTTCGTCGAAGCCGTCGGCGGATACGTCGTCGACGAGTCGGTTGAGCAGGGATGCGAGGTGGAAGATCTCCTGGTGGGTGCGGCTCATCGGCGCCAGTGGGTCGTCGCCACCGAGGTGCTCGGCAACTCCGGGGTAGATCTGGGATTCGTCGTCGCGTTCGTGGGGGACGATCTCCTCGGAGATCCGGGCGGTGACGTCCTGAAGCGCCCGGAGCGCTGCTGGGTCGTCCGCGGTGTCCAACCGCAGCGCGACCGATCGGACGTCTTCGAGGACGAGTCTGAGCGGTCCGTGACCGTCGGCGAGCTGAAGGCTCCATGACGTGGGCACGTCCCTGGCGTGTCGCTGTGATCGTGGCGGGTGGAGCGCGCGCAGCGCGTTGGCGATCGCCAAGACGTCGATCACCTCTTGGGCGACGGCTCCGCCGACGGGTGCCAGCAGGCCCGCGGCGGCGAAGCCCATCCCGAGAAACGACAAGCCCATGCCGAGCAGGACGCTCTGGCGGGCGATCGCCCGTGCCCGCTTGGCGATGACGACACCGGCGGCAAGTCGGTCGAGCCGATCGACGATGAGCACGACGTCGGCTGCTTCCGACGACGCCGTCGCACCGCGGGCTCCCATCGCCACCCCGAGATCGGCGGACGCCAGCGTGGGCGCGTCGTTCACACCATCGCCGACCATCACCGTGATTCCCGGTCGAGTCGCCGATTCGGCGCGCACGACGTCGAGCTTCTCGGCAGGCGTTCGATCCGCGAAGACCTGGTCGATGCCGAGGGAGAGCCCGATCGGTTCGGCGACCTCGAGCCGGTCACCGGTCACCATCACGACTCGATCGACACCGGCGCGCCGCAGCGCCCGGAGCGCCCGGGACGTGTCGGTGCGCACCTCATCGGTGTACAGGATCATCCCGGCCGGTTTGTCGTCGATCACGACGACCGTGGTACTGCAGCCCTCCCGGCGCGCCCGACGCTCGGCCGAACCCAACCAGGGCTCACGGGCCTCCTCTGGGATCGCTGACGCAGCGCCGACCCACACCCGCTTCCCGTCGGCGATGCCGCCCACCCCGCTCCCCGGCCGCTCGACCACATCCCGCGGTTCGACCAGCTTCAGGCCCCTGCTGCGCGCCTCGTGCACCACCGTGGCAGCCAACACATGCGGTGACGCCTGCTCGACCGACGCCGCCAACCTCAACACCTCCGCGGCATCCGACCCCGGCGCGTTGACCACGGCGACGACGTGGGCGCGTCCAGCGGTCAGGGTTCCGGTCTTGTCCAACAGAACGGTGCGGGTCTGACCCATCGCCTCCAACGCCGCGCCGTCCTTGACGACCACCCCTGCTCGCGCCGCACTGGCGATGCCCGACACCACCGCAACCGGTGCCGCCAGGACGAGTGGGCACGGCGTGGCAACCACCAGCACGGCGAGCGCCCGCACCGAGTCTCCGGTGATCAGCCACGCACCGCCGGCCATGGCGAACACGACCGGCACGAACACCAGCGCATACCTGTCGGCCAACCGAACGAACGGGGCCCGCCCGACACCGGCCGAACGGACCAGCGCAACGATGCCTGCATAGGAACTGTCCGCGGCCGATGCGGCGGCTCGCATCCGGAACGCTCCCCCGGCGTTCAGCGACCCGCTCCGCACCGACTCACCGATCTCGCGTTCGACCGACCGGGCCTCGCCCGTCAGCACCGACTCGTCCAGCACCGCGGACTCCAACGCGACACCGTCCACCGGCAGCACCTCGCCCGGCTTCACCAACAGCACCTCGCCCGGCATCACCTCATCGACCTGCACGGTCTCGAACGAACCGGCCACCAAACGATGGGCAACCTTGGGAGCCAGCGACAGCAACTCCGCCAGCGACCGCTGCGCCCGACGATGTGCGAACTGCTCGAGCGCATCGCCCGACGCGACCATCAACGCCAGAATCACCCCGGCAAGCTCCTCCCCGAGCAACAGCGACCCCACCAGAGCCACCAAGGCCACGACATCGACGGCAACCCGTCCCTCGCGCAACCGCGCCAAGGTGACGATGACCAGATCGACAACGACGACCGCCGTCGCCACCGACCACACCGCGCGACCAGACTCCGTCGCACCGGCGAGCGACACGACCACGCCAACCACCAGCGCACCCGCCACGAACGGCAACAGCCCACGGCGCACGAGCGCGACAACACCGGCATCCTTCACCACATCACCCTCCCTGCTCCGACCGCCCTCTGCCAGAGACCATCGTCATGCCTGATCTCATCCGTCCGGCGCAACCAACCGCGCCCGGTGCGACCCCTTTGGCATCCATGACACTTGGATGAGTGACGGTCAGGCTGCATGATCCGAAGGAGGACATGTAGCCATGGGACGACGATCCCCGTTCACGAAGACCCACAAGCGCGACGCGGTGTTCGCCGTGTTGAGCGGCCGACAGACCGTCAGTGAGGTGTGCCGCGAGTTCGGGATCTCCGCGCAGACGATTACCCGGTGGCGTTCGAGCGCGCTCGACGGGATGGAGAACGCGCTCGCGGACACCGCTGTCGTCTCGGCCGTGAGATGGTCGCCGAGGCGCTTGCACCCGTGGCGGTGATCGCCCGGGTGCTGCGGGTCAGCCGCCCATCGCTCTACACGCGACCGAAGGTGCCACGCGATCGCGACGGCCGAGTCGTGCAGCTTCGGTCGACGCCGCCGGCGTTGCCCGACGGGTGGGAGACGACGACGTTGTCGCCGGCCACGACGGATTGGGAGACCGCGTTGCATGTGCTCGCCCGCCGGCATCCAGCGGCCGGGTATCGCAAGCTGTGCTCTCGGCTGCGTCGGGCCGGGTGGCCGTTGAACCGCAAGCGCATCGCCCGCAAGCTGCGTACGTGGGGTCTCCAGAAAAAGCACCGACCCAAGCATCCCAAAGCGCAGGGCCGCCCGTTCGACATCACCGTATCGAACGTGTTGTGGCAGACCGACCTCACCTCGGTGTGGTGCGGCGAGGACGGCTGCGGCTACTTCACCGCGGTGATCGACTGCTACGACCGGTCGATCTTGGGCTGGTGCTTCACCCGCCGCTGCCGGGCACCGGATGTGATTGAGGCGGTCAACATGGCGTGGGCGACGACCTGGGCGCACGGCATCGACCCCGACGACGTCACCGTCACGCTGAGACATGACAACGGCACCCAGTTCACCGCCGACCGGTACCGGGCCGACGCCAAGGCCCTCGGCATCACCCTGTCGCGGGCCGCCTACCGGCATCCCGACGGCAACGTGTTCATCGAACGCCTCTACCGGACACTCAAGGAGGAGTGCGTCTGGCCGAACGACTTCGCCGACTTCGACGAGGCCCACGCTGCGATCGCAGCATGGGTGATCGACTACAACCATCACCGACCCCACGACAGCCTCGGCCGCGACACCGTCCCGGCCGAAGCCCGAGCAGCAGCTCTACATCAACACAATCCAGCAGCCTGACCGTCAACCACCGAGGGGGTCACTACGCCGTTTCCAGAGGACGCGTAGGACCGCGGTCACGGACACCGCGATAGCGGTTCTGCTACCGCGCTCTGCTTCACGATCTGAGATCGGCTGGTTGCGAAGGTATGCGATGCTGAAGCGATGGCCGACCGTTTCTGGGCTTCCTACGGAACGTTGGTACTCGCGATCTTCAGTGGGTACGGCTACGTCGTGGGCGTTGCGGCGGTTTCCCTCTTCGCTCGGACGCTGGGCGTCAGCGTGCAAGACCTGAGCATCTCGACTCGGGACTACCTAGTCCTAGCGGCGGTGTATGGCGGGGTCGTCTTCCTCGCCATGCTGCTCTCGGTCATCTCCGTCAGCGTCTTCGCGTCGGTCGTTGCCCGATCCCAACAGGGGCTCAGCTCGCAAGGGAGCGAGAATGGCGCGTCTGACCCGCTGCTCCTTGCCACGGGCATCGCTGCGGTCCTGTCGCCGATGATTCTCGTTTACTTCGTCTACCTGATGCTCGTCCGAGGAACCGGAATCGAAGACAGCTGGGACGAGCTCCTTCAGGTCAGATGGTGGGTCCTGACTCCGGTGTTCGTCTCATTGTTCGCGTTGGCCGCCTTGTTGTGGTCGATCCTCTCTGCACTTGGGCGATCAGATCCTGAGTTCGACAGATGGTGGGCTTTCGGTCGACGCCGAATCGTGCCGCCGACGCGTGTCGCTCGTTCGGCCTCGGTGGTCGTCGTGCTGGCAGGGTTTGTTCTGACCGCGACGATGGCGACATCCGCCGCGGACGATTGGGCGAAGGATCTCCGAAGCAGCTCGACGGCCGACGGACCGTGGGCAATGGCGCTTCTGGTCCAACCGTCGTTCGGCCATCTCGAGAATGATCCCAAATGCATCCTCCGTATCGCCCCCGGGGTCCTCGTCATCGATGACGAAACCGTCGTCGGCGAGGAGACGGTCTTCGCCGCCGACGGATGTGAGATCGCCCGCGGACCCTGAACGGTCAACCGGGACCGGAACGCGTGCATTCACCGTCCAACCCACCCGATGCGGCGGCGGTCACTCAAGCGCAAGAGCGGCTCCTGATGGGCGCGGGTTGGCGCGACGAAGACGATCTCGTCGTCACCGAGCCGGCGTCGTTGGAAAGTCGGCTGCTGCGACGGCGAGGTATTCGCGTCACAGAAGCCTCGTTGCGGACTGCGCGGGTCCGTCATCGCTCCGTCC
>CAWGTW010000001.1:0-128443 GCA_963825565.1 Ilumatobacteraceae bacterium | reverse complement strand
TCGAGGCGTCGCCTCGTTGACAACTGATTTCGGTGGCCATAGCGACAGGGTCACACCCGTTCCCATCCCGAACACGGAAGTTAAGCCTGTCAGCGCCGATGGTACTTGGGGGAAGTTCCCCTGGGAGAGTAGGACGCCGCCGGATTTCGTACGTTGGACCCATCGCCTCACCGGCGGTGGGTCCTCGTGGTTTTCGGCACGGGGTCCGCCCGTCTCCTTCGGCCGTCGCGGTCGTAGCATGACCGGCCATGCCTTCCGACCGTCCGTCCTCCTCGTCGTCGGGCCGCGGCCGCCCGCCGCGCGGCGGCACCGGTTCGGGTCGTCCTGGATCGTCGGGTCGATCGGGCGCGAGCGGACGCACGAGTTCGGGCGGCCGTCCCGGGAACGGTGCTCGAGGTCGTTCGGGTCCGGGTGGCCGCTCCACCTCCGGGGGCCGATCCGGTTCGAGCGGGCGCTCGAGCCGGCCGGGCGGCGACCGTCGATCCGGTTCGAGCGGGCGATCCCGCCCCGATACGGCGCGCCCGCCGATGACCGACGCCGATCGACGGGCCAAGGAGGTCAACGCCCGTCGGGCGCCGCGCCCGGAACGTGATCCGGCCGCCGAGCGGCGCAAGATCGAAGAGCGCACGACCGAGCGCTGGGTCGACGAGGGTTCGATCCGTGACACCGCCGTCGCCGCGACCGGCCGGGCGGCGACCGCTCCGGCGCGGCGGGCGCCACAACCGCTCGATCCGCTCGTGGCGGCGGCGTTGACCGGCGAGCTCGGTGCCGAGCGCGGTGCTCGGCTCTCCGAACGGTTGGCGATGGCGTCCGAGGCCCTCGACCGGGAGCGGTACGACGAGGCGCGGCGGATCGCCGCGTCGATCGCCAAGGAGGCGCCGTCGATCGCCGCGGTCCAGGAGGTGCTCGGGCTCGCGTCGTACCGGCTGGGTCGCTACAAGCAGGCGGCCAAGGCGCTCGAGACCGCCCACGGCCTGCACCCCGACCCGGCGATGCTGCCCGCGCTGGCGGACTGCTACCGCGCCCTGCGGCGGTGGTCGGCGGTCGAGCGGGTGTGGCTGGAGATCCGGGAGGTCTCGCCCCCCCAGGAGATCATCGCCGAAGGGCGGATCGTCGCCGCCGGCGCGCTGGCCGATCGCGGCGACCTCGCCGGCGCGATCGAGATGATGGAGCCGGCGACCAAGCCGCCCAAGCGGGTGCGGGATCACCACCTGCGCCAGTGGTACGTGCTCGGCGACCTGCACGACCGGTCCGGGGATCCGATCGGTGCCCGCCGCTGGTTCGGGGCGGTGGCCGGCCGTGATCCCGAGTTCGCCGACGTCGAGGACCGGCTGCGCGCCGTCGGCCGCTGACCCGCCATCGACCCAACCCGGGCGACGCCGCACGGCGGGCCGGTACAGTCGGCGTCGTGCCGAGCGCAAACTTCCGAGCCGGGGTCGTGGCCGTCGTCTGCAACTCGCGCGGCCAGGTGCTCGCGTTCGAGCGGAGCGACGTGCCCGACCAGTGGCAGTTGCCCCAGGGTGGGATCGAACCGGGCGAGCCGGCAGAGACCGCCGCGTGGCGCGAGCTGTGCGAGGAGACGGGACTCGACACCGCCGACGTCGACCTGGTCGGCGAGCATCCGGAGTGGACCGTCTACGAGTGGCCCGAGCACCTCCGCCGCAAGGGCAAGCGGCTCGGCCAGGTGCAGCGTTGGTACACGTTCCGGGTGCGCGACGACCAGGTCGTACCACGACCCGACGGCGTCGAGTTCGTCGCGTGGCGCTGGGTCGAACCGACCTGGCTCGTCCAGCAGGTCGTCGACTTCCGGCAAGCGGTGTACGCCCGCGTGCTCGGCGTCTGAGCGGAGCAGGACGAGCGTGGCACCGTTCGCGCCCGCCGGGGTACGCCGATGACCGACGACTTGTTCGCCGCGGCCGCCGAGGAACAGCGCCTGCGCCGGGCACCGCTCGCAGCTCGGCTGCGGCCGCGGTCGATCGACGATGTCGTCGGTCAGGAGCATCTCGTCGGGCCGGGGCGCCCGCTGCGCCGACTCGTCGAGTCGGACCGGCTGACGTCGGCGTTGCTCTGGGGACCGCCGGGCACCGGCAAGACGACGCTCGCGCTGGCCGTGGCGGGCACGACCGACCGGGCGTTCGAGCAGCTCTCCGCCGTGACGGCGGGGGTCAAGGACGTGCGCGACACGATCGAGCGGGCCCGTCACCGCCTCGGCGAGCGGGCGCAGGGCACGATCCTGTTCCTCGACGAGATCCACCGGTTCTCCAAGGCCCAGCAGGACGCGCTGCTCCCCGCGGTCGAGGACGGCACGCTCACCCTCATCGGCGCGACGACCGAGAACCCGTTCTTCGAGATCAACCCGCCGTTGCGCAGCCGCTCGACCCTGTTCCGCCTCGAACCGCTCGACGATCCGGCGATCCGCCTGCTCGTCGGGCGCGGGCTCGAGGCCGAAGGGGTGACCGCCGACGACGACGCGATCGACCTGCTCGTCGAGCGCGCGGGTGGTGACGGGCGGCAGGTGCTCACCTCGCTCGAGGTCGCCGCAGCGCTGTCGGGGGACGGCCACGTGGTCCTCGCCCACGTCGAGGCCGCGCTCGGCACGAGCGCCCTGCGCTACGGCAGGGACGACCACTACGACGTGATCAGCGCGTTCATCAAGTCGATGCGCGGATCGGATCCCGACGCCGCGGTCTACTGGCTGGCGCGAATGCTCGAAGCCGGTGAGGACGCTCGCTTCATCGCCCGCAGGATGATCATCTTTTCCAGCGAGGACGTCGGCCTGGCCGACAGCGAAGCGCTCCTCGTCGCGGTCGCCGCGGCCCACGCGGTCGAGCACGTCGGCCTTCCCGAAGCGCAGCTCAACCTGGCGCAGGCCGCGATCTACCTGGCGACCGCCCCGAAGAGCAACCGTTCGGCGCTGGCGATCTGGAACGCCCGCCGGGCGGTCGGCGACGGCGCGATCGGCGAGGTGCCGGCCCATCTGCGCGACGCCCACTACCAGGGCGCGGCGGTCGTCGGTCACGGCGTCGGGTACGAGTATCCTCACGACGATGAGTCCGGCTGGGTCGATCAGCACTACCTGCCAGCAGGCCTCGGCGATCATCGTTGGTACGAACCGAGCGCCCACGGCGCCGAGGCACGGATCGGCGAGCAGATGAACCGGCGACGTCGACCGGCGGCGGAGCAGTGACATGACCGCGGGGGAGTTGGTCCTGGTGCTGGCGGCCCTGCTGTGCGCGATCGGGTTCGCCGCGCTGGTGGTCGTGCTGATGCGCGTGCTCGACACGCTGCGCGATCTGCAATGGGAGGTTGCCGATCTGCACGCCGAGACCCGGCCGCTGCTCGCCGAGTTGCGGGCGACGACCGACGAGGCCAGATCGACCGTCGACGAGGCGCGCACCGACCTCGAGCGGTTCGATCGGGTGCTCGGCTCGGCCGAGGCGATCGGTGACGCGGTGTCGGGTCGGGTGGCCCGCACGGCGTTCTCGTCGCCGGTGATCAAGGCGGCGGGCCTGGCCAAGGGGACGTCGCGGGCGTTCTCGCGGCTGCGCGGCAACCCGCCGCGTCGCGGCACCCTGCCCGCAGGTTCGACGATCGAAGTGGCCGACCGCCACGATGAGCTACCGAAGCACCGAGGGAGACGACGCGCATGATGAGACGAGTCACGTGGTTCGCAGGTGGTGTGGCCGCTGGCGTCGCCGGCGCCAGCTACGCGAAGCGAAAGGTCAAGCAGACCGCTGCACAGATCGCGCCGCGCACGGTCGCTCGCGGTGCGGTCGCCAAGGCCCGGGAGACGGGGCGCGACGTCGTCGACGCGATCCGCGAGGGCCGCCAGGTGATGCAGCAGCACGAGGACGAACTCCGGGCTCGGCGCGAGGGCCGCCTCGTGTCACTCGACGAGCAGGTCGACCCCGGCGACCAGGTCTTCGTCGACGGAGTCCCCGTCGAGTCGGGTCGCGTCATCGTGATGCGCCGCAAGTAGGGCGGCCGACCGACGATGTCGACGACCTCCCCGGCCCGGACCCGGTCCGATATCGGAGCGGTCGTCGCCGAGCTGCGACGCCGCCTGCGCCCCGATCAGGTGCGCGACGGCGAGACCGAGAAGCGCCTCTACCGCCGTGATTCGTCGAACATGGTCGGTGCCGCCGGCGCGGTGTGCTTCCCGGAGACGCCCGCCGACGTGCAGGCGATCGTCGCGGTCGCCAACGAGCACCGCGTGCCGTTCCTCGCCCGGGGATCCGGTACGGGGCTGGCCGGCGGGGCGGTGCCCTGCGATGGCGCGATCGTGATCTCGACCTCGAAGATGAACCGGGTGCGCAGCGTCGATCACGTCAACGGGCTGGCCTGGGTCGAGCCGGGCGTGCTCAACCTCGACCTCTCCAACCAGGTCGCCCACCTCGGCGTGCACTTCGCTCCCGATCCCAGCAGCCAGCAGACCTGCTCGATCGGCGGCAACGTGGCGAACAACTCCGGCGGCCCGCACTGCCTGGCCGACGGCGTCACCAGCTCGCACATCCACGCGGTCGAGGTCGTGCTGCCCGACGGCTCGCTCGCAGTGCTCGGTGGTGAGGACCCCGAGCCGGCCGGCTACGACCTGCGCGGGGTGTTCGTCGGCAGCGAGGGGATGTTCGGCGTGGCGACGGCGATCTGCGTCAAGCTGACCCAGAACGCCCCCGACGTCGCCACGATGCTGCTCGACTTCGACACGGTGGCCGACGGCGCGCACCTGGTCAGCGACATCATCGCCGACGGGATCGTGCCGGCGGCGGTCGAGATGATGGACCAGCTGTGCCTGCAGGCGGTCGAGGCGTGGCTGCACGCCGGGCTGCCGGTCGACAAGGCGGCGGCGCTGCTCGTCGAGGTGGTCGGGCTCCCCGGGGGCGTGGCCGCCGACGTGCAGCGGATCCGCGAGCTGGCCGCCGGCCGGTCGGTCGGCACGATCCGCGTCGCCGCCGACGAGGCCGAGCGGGCGCTGTTGTGGAAGGGGCGCAAGTCCGCGTTCGGGGCGATCGCCCGCATCAAGCCGAACTACTACCTGCACGACACCGTCGTCCCGCGGCACCGGCTGCCCGAGGTGCTCGATCAGGTGATCGAGATCGCCCACCGACACGACCTGCTCGTGCTCAACGTGTTCCACGCCGGCGACGGCAACCTCCACCCGCTCCTCGTGTACGACGCGCGAGAGCCCGGCACGACCGAGCGCGTGCACGCCGCCGGCCAGGAGATCGTCCGCGTGTCGGTCGCCGCCGGCGGTGTTCTGTCCGGCGAGCACGGGATCGGCTTGGAGAAGCGCGACCTGATGCCGCTGATGTTCTCCGAGGTCGACCTGGCCGCCCAGGAGGCGCTCCGCCAGGCGTTCGACCCGCACCTGCTCTGCAACCCCGACAAGGTGCTTCCCAACCCGGCGACCTGCGGCGACATCCACCAGATCCCGGAGGGTGCGTGGATCTGACGCTCGAGGAGTTCGCCGCCGACGTGGGCACCGACGGCGCGGTCTCGATCGCCGGGCTCGGCACGAGGGGCGGAGCGGTCCCGGGCGTCCGGACGGTCAATGGTCCGAGCGGGATCGAGTGGATCCAGCCCGACGAGATGACGATCGGCTGCGGCGCGGGTACGCCGGTCGACGAGGTCGACGACGCGCTCGCAGCGCACGGGCAGCGGGTCGCGCTCCCGCCGTCGGGAACCGTCGGCGGAGCGCTGGCGGTCGGGCGCAGCGGGATCCGGCGGCTGGGGTACGGTCCGTGCCGCGACACGGTGCTGCAGATGCGGTACGTCTCGGCGGCGGGCAGGATCGTCAAGATCGGCGGGCCGACCGTCAAGAACGTCAGCGGGTTCGACATGTGCCGCCTGCTGGTGGGCTCGCGCGGCACGCTCGGGTTCATCGGCGACGTCATCCTGCGCACCCGCCCGACCGCCCGCTTCGAGCGGTGGTACGCCGGCGACGACGATCCGTGGTCGATCCGGGCGAGGTTGTACCGGCCGGTCGCAGTGCTGTGGAACGGGGCGCGCACCTGGGTCCGCCTGGAGGGGGAGCGATCCGATGTCGAGCAGCAGGCGGCAGCGGCCGGACTCGCCGAGGTCGACGGCCCACCGGCGTTGCCCGACGGCGGTCGATGGTCGGTGCCACCCGCCGAGCTGGCCGCACTGCGCGCCGAGCCGGCGGGCAGCTTCGTCGCGGAGGTCGCGGTCGGGATCGTGCACCACCAGCGGCCGGCGCCGGCGCGCCCCGTCGATCCGGCGGTGGTCGAGCTGCACCGCCGCATCAAGCGGCAGTTCGATCCCGCCGGTCGGCTGAACCCCGGCATCGACGTGCTGGCAGCGCGGCTGACGGTGGCGTCCGCAGCGGTGATGCGCGACTCCGACCCAACCGTCGACCGCCCAACCGTCGACCGCCCGTACGTCGACCGCCCGGTCGGCGACCTTTCCGCGGCAACCGAGGCCGCGGCGCAGGTGGCGGACGCGCTCGGCCTGCCCCGGCCCCGTCTGCTCCGGGTCGGAATGAACGCGATCTTCTCAGCGGGCGACGTCGTCATGCGCGTCGGTCGGCCGACCGCGCCGGCGTCGGCCTCGATCGAGCTCGCCGAGCGGCTGGGCGCGGCCGGCCTGCGAGTCGCCCGACCGGTGTGGTCCGGCGGCACCGAGGTCGGAGGGCTGGCGGTCACGGTGTGGGAGCGCATCGAAGCAACCGGCGAACCGATCGACTGGAGGGCGGTCGGCGCGATGGTCGGTCGAGTCCACGACCTGCCGCCCGAGGTCGTCCCCGCCGGGTACCCAGCGCCTTCGCCGGCCGCGTTCGAATGGTGGGACTTCCCGGCGTTGCTCGCCGAGACCGCCCCGGCGATCGACGCCGCAGCGCATGCCGGACTCGTCGCCGCCGTCGAACGGTGGCCGGGCTGGGAGGCGTTCGAGGAGGTCGTCGTGTGCCACGGCGACGTCCACCCGGGCAACGTGATGATGGCGGCCGACGGGCCGGTGCTCATCGACTGGGACCTGCTGTGCCGAGCACCCCGCGGCTGGGACCACGCGCCGATGATGACCTGGACCGCCCGATGGGGTGGCCCACCGGGCGTGTACGAGGCGTTCTCCGACGGGTACGGGTGGTCGGCGCGGGGCGACCGTGCGGCCGAGGCGTTCGCCGAGCTCCGGCTCGTCGCCGCCACGCTGATGCGTGTGCGGGCGGCGATGGCGACGCCGCCGTCCGGCCCGGTGGCCGGTCCCGATCCGCGACCGGAGGCCGACCTCCGCCTCCGGTATTGGCGCGGCGAGCCGGGCGCTCCGGCATGGCATGCACAGTGAACCGGCCGGGCATGGCGGTCCGCCGGCGATCCCCGATTGAATGGCAGGCCGTGGCACCGCATCTCCGCGTCGACGAGTCACCGACGGGCGCCGGTCGCGGCGTATTCGCGGCGCGGCCCTTCGCCCGCGGTGAGGTCGTCGAGCGGTGCCCGATGCTGATCGCCGAGGACTCCCGCGGTGCGGCGCTGGAGCAGGGGGCGGAGGGCTACGTCTTCACGTGGGGCGACGGCTGCACCGCGCTGGCGCTCGGCTACGGATCGCTCTACAACCACTCGTTCGCCCCGAACGCGACGACGCTGGAGAACTCCGACGAGCTGGTGATCACCGCGCTGCGCGACATCGCGGTCGGCGAGGAGATCTTCATCAACTACACCGGCACCGAGTCGAGCGGCGTGTGGTTCGACGATCTGACCGCGTGACCGCGTCCCGCTCGGGTCGCTTCGGCCGCTTCGCGGTTGCCGTCGCCGCGCTGCTCACCGGCGGGTGCGCCGGCGGCGGCCCCGCCGCCTCCGGGCGCTCCGCCGAGCCGGCTGCGTCGCCGTCGTCGACCGTTGCAGACCTGGTGCGGCCGACGACAGTGGTACCGACGACGGTGGTGTCGACGACGGTGGTGTCGGCGACGGTGGTGTCGGCGACGGTGGTGTCGACGACGGTGGTGTCGACGACGGTGGTGTCGGCGACGGTGGTGTCGACGACGGTGGGCGCGGCGCCCGGCGATGAGGACGCTCAGCCGCCGGCACCGGCCCGCCCGCAGCCGGTGCTCGAGTCGCCGGCGCAGCGCATCGTCGTGCTCGGCGACTCCCTGCTGGCGAACACGGCCGGGCTGCCCAACGGCCGCTACAACAGCGTCGTCGACTCGGTGCACGACCGGCTGCGCGCCAACCCGCTCCTCGCCGACGTCGAGGTCGTCAACCGGACACGCGCCGGCCAGGCGATCCTGGTCGACTCGTGGGTCCCGTCGAACCCGGGCGAGAACACGCTGGTCAACTTCGTCCACACGTCGTTCGACGGAGCCGATCCGGCCACGCTGCCCGATCTGGCGATCATCGCGACGAGTGCGATCGACGTGTCGAGCGTGCCGATCGAGACGCTCGACGACGTCATCCCCGGCGTGATCGCCGCGCTGACCGACCTGGTCGCGTTCCTCGACGACCTCGGGGTCGACGCCGTGCTCCTCCCCGCCTTCCCGGTGAACGACGAGCTGTTCGATCGCGGGTTCGATCACCCTCAGCGGGCGACCGAACGGATCCGCCTGTTCAACGAGGCGCTCCGGGCGACCGACCTCCCGCTGCTGTTCGAGGCGTTCGCCGGCGCCGACGCCGACGGCATCCCCGGCACCGACCCGGCGCTGTTCGCAGGCTTCGCGGACCCGCCCGACGGCGTCCACCTCGGCCCGCTCGGCGAGGCGTTCTACGTCGACGCGCTGGTTCCGCCGCTCGAGCGGCTGCTGCTCAGCGGATGGTCGGGTCCCAACGCCGCGCCCTGACCGCCGGGCTCACATGAACCGGCGGACGATCTTCTGCTTCCAGCTCGTGTAGGGCGGGTACATCAGCGACGGGTCGGGACGGGCGGGCTTGGCGAGCACGGGCTTGCGATGGCTGAAGACGTCGAAGCCGGCCTTGCCGTGGTACGAACCCATTCCGCTCGCCCCGATCCCGCCGAACGGGAGATCGGGCACGGCGAGGTGAAGGATCGTGTGGTTGAGGGTCACGCCGCCCGAGCTGGTGTGGTCGACGATCCGTTCCGTCGTCCGCTCGTTCGAGCTGAACGCGTAGAGCGCCAGCGGCTTGTCGCGATCGTTGACGAAGCGGATCGCCTCGTCGATGTCGGACACCGTGAGCACCGGGAGGATCGGCCCGAAGATCTCGTCGTTCATCACCGCCGCGTCCGGCTTGACGCCTGCCAGCACGGTCGGCGCGAGGTAGCGGGTCGAGCGATCGCCCGAACCGCCGGCGACCGTGACGTCGTACCCGCCGGCGTCGATCAGCGCGGTCAGCCGATCGTGGTGGCGCTCGTTGACGATGCGGGCATAATCCGGCGACGAGCTCGGGTCGTCGCCGTAGAACTCGGTGATCGCGGCCCGCAGGGCCTCGAGGAACTCGGCCTCGGCCGACTCCTCGACCAGCACGTAGTCGGGGGCGACACAGGTCTGGCCGGCGTTGAGGAACTTCCCCCACGCGATCCGGCGAGCAGCGACCGCGAGGTTGGCATCGGCGGCGACGATCGTCGGGCTCTTGCCGCCGAGCTCGAGCGTGACCGGCGTGAGGTGGCGCGCCGCAGCGGCCATGACGATCCGCCCGACCGTGCCGTTGCCGGTGTAGAAGATGTGGTCGAAGCGCTCCTCGAGCAGCGCGGTCGTCTCCTCGACCCCCCCGGTGACGACGGCGACGGCGTGCTCGTCGAGGTACATCGGAACGAGTTCCTCGAGCAGCGCGGCGACGGTCGGGGTGACCTCGGACGGCTTGAGCACGGCGGTGTTGCCCGCGGCGAGGGCGGGGACGAGCGGGGAGAGGAGGAGCTGCACCGGGTAGTTCCACGGCGCGATGACACAGACCGTGCCGAGCGACTCGGGTGTGATCGTCGCCGTGGCGGGCTTGAAGTTGAGCGGGACCTTGACCCGCTCGGGCTTGAGCCAACTGGCGAGGTGCTTGAGCGTGTGGTCGATCTCGTTGACCGTGAACACGACGTCGGCGATGTACGCCTCGATCGCCGGCTTGCCGAGATCGGCACCGAGGGCCTCGACGACCCGATCCTCCTGCTCGACGAGCAGCCGCCGGAGCTGGCGGAGCTGGGTAATGCGGCTCTCGCGGCTGCGGACCACGCCGGACTCGAAGCCGCGGCGGACCCGATCGACGACAGCTGGGATCTTCTCCACGGTGGTCATCGTGCAAGCGTACGCCAGCGGTCGGCGCTCAGCGGGGCTGATCGGTCGGGCAGTAGTAGCACGTCCGGTTGGCGATCTCGATCGTGCGGATGGCGTCGCCGCAGCGCAGGCACCGGTCGCGCTGGTACACGTAGGTCGCCTCACGGCGCGGGATGCGCCTCCCGCGGGGCAGGCCGAGCTCGTCGCGGCGCACCGTCACGATCCGGCCGTCGCGGACGCCCTGGCGGAGCATCGCCGTTGCCGTGTCCCAGAGCGCCCGAGTCTCCGCCTCGTGGAGCGTGTTCCCCGGTCGACGCGGGTGGATGCCGGTGACGAACAGCGCCTCGGCGCGGTAGACGTTGCCGATGCCGGCGACCACGGACTGGTCCATCAGCAGATCGCCGATCGGGCGCTTGCTGCGGGCGATCCGGTCGATCATCGGCTCGGGCCGGCCGTCTCGGCGGAGCGGGTCCGGGCCGAGCCGTCCGACGATCTCGTCGCGCACCGCCGGCGGATCGACCGAACACGCCGTCGGTCCGTTGAGGTCGACGATCACTCGTTCGCCGACCAGCCGCATCCTGACCGCCCCCTTGGGTTCGACGGGCTCGTCACCGTGGTGGACCCGGAACCTGCCGAACAACCCCAGGTGCACGTGCCCGATCTCGCCGGTGTCCCACTCGTAGAAGAGGTGCTTGCCGTAGGCCTCGATGCGCCGCAGGGTCGCACCGTCGACGCGTGCGGCATCCTCCGCGAATCGTCCCTGCGGGCTCGACACGCGCAGCGGGCCACCGACCAGCCACCCGGTCTGGTCGCGGGCGATCTTGTGGATGGTGTGGCCTTCGGGCACGAGGGTCAACGTACGATGTCCAATCGATGCCTGCGTCACCGAGGCGGCGATGAGATCACCGATCGCACTGCACCTCGACCCCGAGCAACTCAACACCTGCGTCGCGTGCGGGCTCTGCCTGCCGCACTGCCCGACCTACCGGGTCACCGGCGAGGAGGGGTACTCGCCGCGCGGCCGGATCGACGCGATGCGCGCCGTCCAGAACGACGGGCTCGCCGCCGACGCCGAGTTCGTCGAGTTCATCGAGACCTGCGTGCAGTGCCGGGGTTGCGAACCGGCCTGCCCGAGCGGTGTGCCGTTCGGCGCGCTGATGGAGGGCACCCGCACGGCGCTCGCCCGCGCCCACCGGGTCGTCCCGCGATGGCAGCGGATCGGCTTCGGCGTGCTCGGGCGGCACCGGTTGCTGCTCGCCGGGTCGTCCGTGTTGGCGGCCGCCCAGCGCCTCCGGCTCGTGCCGAAGCGGTTCGGCCTCGCGCCGCTGCCGCTGCGCCGGCCACCGCCTCTCCGACCGACCGGCAGCGACGTGTGGCTGTTCACCGGCTGCGTGATGGACGCCTGGCAGCGCGACACCCACGTCAACACCGCCCGGTTGATCGGGCTGGCAGGGGCCACGTATGCGATCCCCGGATCGCAGGGCGCGTGCTGCGGTGCGCTGCACGTGCACGCCGGGCTGCACGACGAGACGCTCGCGCTGGCTCGCAGGACGATGGCATCGATGCCCGGCGACGCACCGATCGTCGTCAACTCCGCCGGCTGTGGGGCGATCCTCAAGGAGTATGGCGCGCTGCTCGGGTCAGTCGAGGCCGAGGCGTTCAGCGCACGGGTGGTCGATGCCGGCGCCTGGCTCGCGGCCCGGGTCGACCGGTTGCCCCCACCGGTCGCCGCCCGCCACCCGGTGATCGTCCAGGACCCGTGCCACCTCCGCCACGTTCAGCGCGATCACGAACCGACCAGGACGCTGCTGGCCCATGTCGCGGAGGTCGTCGAGCTCGACGACGCCGGGCTCTGCTGCGGTGCCGGCGGTGCCTACTCGGCGCTCCAGCCCGAGCTGTCCGGCCAGATCCGCGAGCGCAAACTGGCGTCGATCGGCCGCGCCCGCGCCGCATCCTCGGCGGACGTGGTCGCCAGTGCCAACCCCGGGTGCTCGATGCACCTCGGCACAGCGCTCGCCGGGCAGGGGGTCTCGGTCCGCCACCCGGTCGACATCGTCGCCGAGGCCCTGGGCGTCGCTGGGTAGGTCGTGGTGGGGGAGTACGACGGGCTGGTCGACCGCCTCGAATCGATCGCGGCCGACATCGACGACGTGGCCTTCGACCGGCTGCGCGCAGCGGTCGCCGACGGCGAGCTCACCCGGCCGATCGAGGACAAGAAGTTGATGCAGGCCCGGCGAGCGATCGACAAGGCGGCCGCGATCCTCCGCCAGCTCGACGACTGCGATGTCGACGCGGGCTGACGTCGAGGCGGGCTGACTCGCACGGCGTCAAGTCGCGTCGACCCACCCGTTGATCGCCCCGATCATCGTGATCAGCTCGCCGTAGCCGCGCTGCGCGAACTCGAAGGAAATCCGGTCGAGGTCGACCTTGTCGTCGTCGCGACGCTCGATCTTGAACGGCCCGGCGCGCTCGATGCGCCCTGCCGAGACCAGCTGCGCGAACCGTTCGTTCAAATCGTCGAGCTGGGCATCGGTCGGACCCTGCCGCATCCGCACGACCAACCGTTCGCCGACCATCCGGATCGAGTCGTAGTTGGCGTAGAAGCCCTCGATCAGTCGGCACGCCTCGTCGCACGAGTCGGTGATCGTGAACAGGTCGGTATCGCCCGCGGACACCAGGCCGCGGGCGATCAACTGCTCGTCGACGAAGCGATGGACGCTCTCCCAGTACGGGTCGCCGGGGGCGTCGAGCAGGACGATCGGGACCGGGATGCCCTTGCCGGTCTGGGTCAGGGTGAGCAGCTCGAACATCTCGTCGAGCGTGCCGAAGCCCCCCGGCAGGCACACGAAGCCGTGCGACTCCTTGATCAGCATCAGCTTCCGGGTGAAGAAGTACTTCATGCTGACGTGCTTGTCGTCGCCGGCGATGATCGAGTTGGCGCCGCTCTCGAACGGGAGCCGGATCGACACGCCGATCGAGCGTTCCCGGCCCGCTCCCTCCATCCCCGCCTGCATGATCCCCGGCCCCGCGCCGGTCACGGTCATCCACCCGCGCCCGGCGAGCAGGGCGGCGAGATCGCGCGCCTGTGCGTACAGGGGATCGTCGGGCTTGGTCCGCGCCGACCCGAAGATCGAGACCTTGCGTTCGTCCTTGTACGGAGCGAAGACGGCGTACGCGTCGCGCATCTCGGCGAGCGCCGCGGTCGCGATCTTGAGGTCGAGCGTGTCAGGCTCGTCGGCGATGAGCCCGAGCGCCTCGGAAACAAGTTCTTCAGCAAGTCGAACATTCTCGGAAACACCCAGCCCAGCGACGATCGCAGCCGCCTGCGAGGGTGCTTCGTCGGCTACATCAGAGTCCATGGAATCGGAAGACTACGGCTCGACGGGCCGCGGCGTCGCGCTCGGCCTCGTCGCGACCGGGGCCGGCCTCGGTGCCGCCGAGCTGGTGTCGGGGATGATCGCAGGAGCGTCGTCGCCGGTCGTGCCGGTCGGTCAGGTCTTCATCGACCGTGTTCCGAAGTGGATGAAGGAGTGGGCGATCGAGACGTTCGGCACGAACGACAAGGCCGTCCTCGTCACCGGCGCGCTGATCGTCGTCCTCGGGCTCGGGGCGATCGTCGGCGTGCTGGCGATGCGCGGCGCGGCGCACGGTGGCCTACGCGATGACCGCGGTGATCGGGGTCATCGGGTCGTGGGCCGTGCTGATCCGGCCCGAGCCGACGCTCGGCAAGCTGCTGCCGACGCTGGTCGGGACCGGCGTGTCGATCGCCGTGCTCTGGTATCTCGGGCCCAAGCCGGCCCCCGCCGATCCGCAGGGCCGGCAGGCGTTGATGGGGCCCGATCGCCGGCAGTTCATCCAGGGGGCGGTCGGCATCGGCGCGGTGGCCGCGTTCGCCGGCGGGATCGGGCGGCTCCTCAAGGAGCGCTTCCAGGTCGACAGCGAGCGCGCCGCCCTCGACCTCCCCGCGCCCGAGTCGGTGGCGGCCGGGCTGCCCGCCGACGCCGAGCTCGGCGTCGAGGGCATCACCCCGTTCGTCGTGCCCAACGACCGCTTCTACCGGATCGACACCGCGCTCGTCGTCCCCCAGGTCAGCAAGGACTCCTGGCGGCTGACCATCTCGGGGCTGGTCGACAACGAGATCGAGCTGACCTTCGACGACCTGCTGGCCCGACCCCAGATCGAGCGGTACATCACGCTCTCGTGCGTGTCGAATCAGGTCGGCGGCGACCTGGTCGGAAACGCTCGGTGGCAGGGGGTCCGGCTGAGCGACATCCTGACCGAGGCCGGCCTGCAGGACGGAGCCGAGCAGGTGGTCAGCCGGTCGATCGACGGCTGGACGTGCGGCACGCCGATCGAGGCGATCATGGACGGACGGGACGCGATGCTCGCGGTCGCGATGAACGGCGAGCCGCTCCCGGCCCGCCACGGGTACCCGGTGCGGATGGTCGTGCCGGGGCTGTTCGGTTACGTCTCGGCGACCAAGTGGGTGACCGACATCCGCCTCACCCGCTGGGAGGACTTCGACGCCTACTGGATCCCCCGCGGGTGGGCCAAGCGCGGCCCGGTCAAGACGATGGCCCGGATCGACACCCCGCGCAACGGGCAGCGCCGGGCCGGCGAGGTCGCGTTCGGCGGGGTGGCCTGGGCGGTCCACCGTGGAGTGTCGGCGGTGCAGCTGCGCATCGACGGCGGCGAGTGGCGCGACGCCGAACTGGGCGGCGTGCCGTCGGAGGACACCTGGGTCCAGTGGGTGTACCGGTGGGACTCCGCGCCCGGCGACCACGTCGTCGAGGCCCGGGCGATCGACGGGATGGGCGACCCCCAGCCCGAGGAACCCAAGCCGGTCGCCCCCGACGGCGCCCAGGGGTACCACCGCATCACGGTGAAGATCGACGCGGCCTGAACAACCCGACTCCCGCCGGGGAGTGGACGCGCTGGGAGAGGCGTCGTCAGCGGCGGAGTCCGGCGGCCTTGGCGTCGAGTGCGCCGAGGAGCTCGTCGAAGGCCTTGGCGAAGCTGGCGACGCCCTCGCGTTCGAGTTGGGCGGCGACGTCGTCCATGTCGACGCCGACCGTCGGGAGCGCGGCCCAGACCGCCTCGGCGTCGGCGACGTCGGCGTCGACCCGGCGGCCGAGTGTGCCGTGGTCGACGAAGGCTTCCAGCGTCGCGTCGGGCAGGGTGTTGACCGTGTCGGGTCCGATCAGCTCGTCGACGTAGAGCGTGTCGGGGTAGGCCGGGTCCTTGGTCGACGTCGACGCCCACAGCGGCCGCTGTACCCGTGCGCCCCGCGCCGCCAGCGCCTCCCAGCGTGGCCCTGAGAACGTGGCGAGGAAGCGCTGGTAGGCGAGTTTGCCCTGGGCGACGGCGGCCGTGCCGCGCAACGCCAGCGCGGCGTCCGACCCGTGCTCGGCGAGGCGGCGGTCGACCTCGGTGTCGACGCGGCTGATGAAGAAGCTCGCCACGCTGGCGACCCGCGACAGGTCGGCGTCGGGGTCGGCGGCCAGCCGTTCGAGGCCGCGCAGGTACGCCTCCATCACCTTCGAGTACCGATCGAGGCTGAAGATCAGCGTGACGTTGATGTTGCGCCCCTCGGCGATCATCTGCTCGATCGGCGCCAGGCCCTCCTCGGTGCCGGGGATCTTGACCATCAGGTTCCGGCGGTCGATCCGCTGGTGCAACTCGCGCGCCGCGGCCTCGGTACCGGGTCCGTCGTGGGCCAGGCCGGGGTCGACCTCGACGCTGACGTAGCCGTCGACCCCGTCGGAGTGGTCGTAGACCTTGGAGAACACGTCGCACGCGCCGTGGATGTCGCGGATGACGAGCGACCAGTAGTCGTCGATGATCGGGCCGGCGTCGGCGGCGATCTCGTTGAACTGCTCGTCGTAGTCGGTCGACCCCTGGATCGCCTTCTGGAAGATCGACGGGTTCGACGTCAGCCCCCGCACCCCCCGGTCGCGCAGCGCGACGAGCTGCCCGGAGGTGAGGTAGCCGCGCTTGAGGTTGTCGAGCCACGGACTCTGACCGTGGTCGTCGTGCAGGGTCCACAGGGAGTTGGTCATGTGGTGTCGTGGTCCTTTGCGTTGGCGAGCGCCGTCGCTCGGGCGACGACGTGATCGACGTTGATGCCGAGCCGGTCGAGCACCAGCGCGCCGGGGGCGCTGGCTCCGAATCGGTCGATCCCGATCGAGTCGTCGGCCCAGCGAGCCCAGCCGAAGGTGACTCCCGCCTCGACCGACAGGACCGGCACCCCGGGCGGGAGGACCTCGTCGCGGTACGCCCGCGGTCGGCCCTCGAAGCGATCCCAGCTCGGCATGCTGACGACGCTCGCCGCCACCCCGCGCTCGGCGAGCACGCCGGCCGCCTCGACGCACACGGCGACCTCGCTGCCCGTCGCCAGGAGCACGACCTGGGGAGCGCCCTCCGGGCGCTGGACCACGCCCGCACCGTGGTGGACGGCTGACCCGTCGGTGGTGACCGGGATGTTCTGACGGCTGAGCACGAGCGCGGTCGGCTGCGCGCAGGTGACCGCGTCGAGCCAGGCGTGCACGGTCTCGTTGGCATCGGCCGGGCGGATCACGTGCAGGGCGGGAATCGCCCGGAGGCTGGCGAGGTGTTCGACCGGCTGGTGGGTCGGGCCGTCTTCGCCGACGCCGACCGAGTCGTGGGTGAAGACGAACACCGCCGGAGCCCCCGACATCGCGGCGAGGCGGATCGGCGGGCGCATGTAGTCGGCGAACACGAAGAACGTCCCGCCGACCGGGATCGTGCCGCCGTGCAGCGCCATCCCGACGAGCGCGCACCCCATTGCGTGCTCACGGATGCCGAAGTGCAGTTGGCGCCCGCCGGGGTGGGCGGCGTCGTGGACGTCGAACATCGCCACGCCGGTGCCGTTGCTCCCGGTCAGGTCGGCCGACCCGGTGATCAGGCCCGGCAGGCCGTGGGCCGTGGCGTCGAGCGCCTGCTGGATCGCCTTGCGGGTGGCGACCGCGGCACCTCGCTCGAAGACCGGGAGGTCGGTGTTCCAGTCCTTGACGCCGCTGTGACTCCACGCCGCGATCCACTCGGGGCTGGTCGTGACGTGGCCGCTCGAGCCGAGCCAGGCGTTCCTGGCTGCCACCCCCCGTTCGCACGCATGGCGCCGCGTGGCCCGGACGAGCTCGTCGGGCGCCCAGAACGGCTCGTCGGGAATCCCCATCAGGTGCTTCGTGCGGCTGACGTCGTCGGCCGAGAACGGGTTGCCGTGGGCGCCGTGCGTGTCGACGTGGTCGGGCGACGGGAACCCGATGTGGGTGCGCAACACGAGCAGCGTCGGGCGATCGGTGGTCGTCGAGGCGCGCAGCGCACGCTCCAACCCGTCGAGGTCGTTGCTCGCCTCGCCGAGCTCGACGACGTCCCAGCCGTAGGCCCGGAAGCGGGCCGCGACGTCGTCGCCGGTCGACAGGTCGGTCGAGCCGTCGATCGTGATCCGGTTGTCGTCGAAGACGACGGTCAAGCGGTCGAGGCGGAGGTGCCCGGCCAGTGACGCCGCCTCGTGGCTGACGCCCTCCATCAGGCAGCCGTCGCCGGCGATCACCCAGGTGTGGTGGTCGATCGCGCCGGCGCCGAAGCGGGTGCGCAGGTTGCGCTCGGCGATCGCCATGCCGACCGCGTTGGCGAGGCCCTGACCGAGCGGCCCGGTCGTCACCTCGACGCCAGCGGTGTGCCCGCGCTCGGGGTGCCCGGGGGTCGCCGAGTCCCATTGGCGGAAGGTGCGGAGGTCGTCGAGCTCGAGGCCGTAGGCGTTCAGGTACAGCAGGGTGTAGAGCAGGATCGACGCGTGCCCGTTGGAGAGCACGAAGCGATCGCGGTCGGGCCAGTGCGGGTCGGCGGGGTCGTGCTTCATCACCCGGCTGAACAGCACGTGGCCGAGCGGGGCGAGCGCCATCGCCGTGCCCTGGTGACCGCTGTTCGCGGCAAGCGGCCCGTCCATCGCCATCCCGCGGATCAGCGAGACGGCCAGGGCATCCTGTTCAGCGGTCAGCGGCACGGGGTGGAGGGTAGTCGGGCTCGTCGACCGGCGGCAGGAGCGTAAACGGGACGAGATGCCAGGGGCCGCGGTCGACGCGGCAGTGGGCGAACACCTGGCCGTACTCGGGGAACTCGAGTTCGCCGCGCACGAGGCGGTAGGTGAACTTGCCCGGCTCGACCGTGAACGGGCTGACGTTGCGGGCGATCTGCTCGCTGTCCTCGCTCGTCCCGCGGCGGAAGATCACCTCGAACACACCGCTGCCCGACTCGTCCTCGGGGCAGTAGATCAGCCCGACGAGGTGCGGAGTGACCGTGACCGGCGCCGGGTCCGGCGCCGCCTGGGAGAACAACACCCCGGTCATGTCGATCCGCGTCGAGGGTCCCGGCGCTTGCCGCAACTCGAAGTTCTCGACGAACAGCGCGGCGACGATCTGCATCCGCCGGAGCGTAGCCATGCCGCCGCCCCAGGCGCAGTGGGCCGACCATTCGCGGGATCAGTCGGCGAAGGCGAACCGGATGCGGCGGTTGTGCTTGCCCTTGTTCTCGATCTTGAGGATCCGGAACGGGCGCGACTGGGCGGTGTTCGACAGGTGGGTGCCACCGCACGCCTGGCGGTCGACGCCGTCGATGTCGATCAACCGGAGCAACCCGTCGTCGGTCGGCGGGGGAGCGACCGACATCGAGCGGACCAGCCCCGGTGTGCTCGCTGCCTCGGCGGCATCGACATAGACGGCCTCGACGGTCAGGCCCCGGCCGATCACGTCGTTGACCGGCGCCTCGAGGGCGCGCAGCCGGTCGTTGTCGATCGCGGTGAGGTCGAAGTCCATCCGCCCGGTGCCGTCGCCGTTGATCTGCGCCCCGGTCACCAGCGACCCCTCGAACTCGTCGTAGACGAACGCGTTGAGCACGTGGCTCATCGTGTGCAGCGAGGCGACCCGCAGCCGGTGGTCGGCGTCGACGCGCACCAACACGTCGTCGCCCGGTTGGAGTACCGCGGCCGGATCGTCGAGCACGTGCCACCACCGGTCACCGTCGGGCTCGACATGGGTCACCGCGACCGACGCGCCCCTCGACTCGATCGATCCGATGTCGCTCGCCTGGCCGCCGCCGCCCGGATGGAACGCGGAGCGCGACAGGACCACCGCGCCGGGCCGGCTGTCGAGGACGGCGGCACCGTGCTCGTAGAGATCGGGCCGCTCGTGACAGAGGTAGATCGCCATACGCCGATCGTACGGACCGGGCGACGGTCGCTCACATCCAGCGGCGGGGGATGCGCACGACGACGCGGTACGAGCCGGCGACAGCGACGGGGCCGAACGATCGGGAGTCGACCGCCGGGGCGTCCGCGTTGTCCGACCCGATCGTCATCGTGCCGTCCGAGCCGACGTCGATGACCCGCTTGACCAGCCAGAAACCGGGTCGGTCCGGATGCTCCACACAGCGCAACTCGCCGCGTCGGACCCGGGTCGACGGCACGGTGATCAACCCCTGGCCGTCGACCAGGACCGGCTCCATCGACCGATCGGCGACGACGAACCGGCGCGGCGTCCACCGTCGTGGGGCAGGCTTCCACCGAAGCATCGATCGCAGTGTATGGTCGATTGAAAATCCCCTCGACGCGTCACCAAGGAGAATCACCAATGTTCGCCAAGCTCTTCGCATCGGCAACGACCGCCCACGCCCACTGCGACCTGTACTGCGGTGTCTACGACCCTGCGCAGGCCAAGATCGAGGCGCTGTCGGTCGTCAAGACCGCGCAGAAGTACCACGATTCCGACGACGAGGTGTTCCGGGCCCGCTGCATCTCGATCAAGGAGGCTCGCGCCGAGGAGACCAAGCACCACCTGATGGTGCTGTGGGCCGACTTCTTCGCGCCGCCGCACTTCGAGGAGTTCCCGCAACTCCACGAGCTGTTCTGGAAGGCGATCCATCAAGCAGGCGAGGCCAAGAAGTCGATGGACCCGGCGGTCGGCGAGCAGCTCGTCGCCTACATCGACGAGATCGCTGCCATCTTCTGGCAGACCGAGAAGGCCCAGGGCATGGGCGTCTACCCACCCGCCTGAGCCTGAGTCGGTCCGGATCGTCCGCTCGCGGCGTTGCGAGAGCTCGTCGCTGACCGACGTCAGCTTCCTCGTCTCGCGCCTGGCGAGTGAACGATCCGATCCCGACTCCGGGGCCTTCTTGAATGATCGGGCTCGTTCGCGGTGGGCGTGTGGGCGGACCCGAGTCGTGCGCTCGCGGCGTTGCGAGAGCTCGTCGCTGACCGACGTCAGCTTCCTCGTCTCGCGCCTGGCGAGTGAACGATCCGATCCCGACTCCGGGGCCTTCTTGAATGATCGGGCTCGTTCGCGGTGGGCGTGTGGGCGGACCCGAGTCGTGCGCTCGCGGCGTTGCGAGAGCTCGTCGCTGACCGACGTCAGCTTCCTCGTCTCGCGCCTGGCGAGTGAACGATCCGATCCCGACTCCGGGGCCTTCTTGAATGATCGGGCTCGTTCGCGGTGGGCGTGTGGGCGGACCCGAGTCGCGCTCGCGGCGTTGCGAGAGCTCGTCGCTGACCGACGTCAGCTTCCTCGTCTCGCGCCCGGCGAGTGAACGATCCGATCCCGACTCCGGGGCCTTCTTGAATGATCCGATCGCTGACCGACGTTCTATGCGGCCCGGGCGGGCGCGGCCGGCTGTTTCAGCTTCAGGTCGGTGAGGCGGACCTGGGCGAGGCGGAACACGGCGAGGGTCTTGACCACCCACCACCCGGGGTCGATCTCGAACCAGCGGTGCGACAGGCGCGCGGAGGTCGGTGCGGCGTGATGGTTGTTGTGCAGCCCCTCGCCGGCGGTGATCAAGGCCAGCCACTGCAGGTTGCCAGCGGTGTTGTCGTAGGGACGGCGACCGAAGTGGTGGCCGATCGCGTTCACCGCCGCCGATCCACCGAGGTAGATGTTGAGGTGCACGAACGAGGCGAGCAGCCCGACCCACCACCCGAACACGGCGACCGCAGCCGCCACCCCGATCCCGAGCCCGAGCAGCGCGTGGTCGTACGCCCACCGGTCGAGCCGCGTCGCCGGGAGGTCCTTGGCGTAGCGGGCGACGGTCTCGGGGTTGCGCGCCTCGCGTCGGTACATCGCGACGTTCTTCATCTGCACGGTGACCCACCCGTGGAGGACGGGGGAGTGGGGGTCGCCCTCCACGTCGGTGAACGTGTGGTGCTTGCGGTGGACCGCCACCCACTGCCTCGGCCGGATGCCGGTCGTCACCCAGGTCAGGAACCGGAACACCGCTCGGGTCGGGCGCGTCATCGTCAACGCCCGGTGGGAGAGGGTCCGGTGCAGGTAGACGGTGGTGGCGACGTTGGCGATCGTCGAGATCGCGAAGCCGATGAGCACGGCGAGGAACACGGTCCGCATCGCCCACCGACACTAGCAGGCCTACCTACCGGTCGGTAGGGCGCGGTGGTCGGGAATCGAGTAGCGTTGCGACGGCCGTGGCCACCACCGATCCCTCTCCCGTCAGGGCCGCCGACCGCTCGACTCGCGACCAGATCCTCGACGCGGCGATGCACTGCTTCGCCTACGCCGGCTACAGCGGCACGTCGCTCAACGACATCGCCGCCGAGGTCGGGATCCGCCGCCCGAGCCTGCTGCACCACTTCGCCTCGAAAGAGGCGCTGTACGGCGAGGTTTTCGAGCGGCTGTTGTCGGACTGGTTCTCCCGGCTGGCCGAGGCGATCGAGTCCGCCGAGACCGGTTGGGTCAAGGTCCAGCAGGTCCTGCGCGCCGGCTTCGGCTTCTTCGCCGACAACCCGTCCTACGTCACCTTGATGCGCCGCGAGGCGATCGACGGCGGGGCCCACCTCGGGATCGACCTCGCCGGCGTCCTGCGCCCGCTGTTCGACCGGGCGGTGGACTTCTTCGACCGAGAGATGACCGCCGGTACGTTCCGGCAGCAGGATTCTGCCCAACTGCTCCTCACCGGTTACGGCGCGCTCTTGAGCTACTTCTCCGACGCGCCGTTCCTCGAAGGACTGCTCGACGAGGACCCGCTGGCGCCCGGCGCGCTCGAACGGCGCAGCGAGCACATCATCGAGTTCTTCCGGGCGGCGCTCGTCCCGGCGTGATCGCCGCCGAACCGGCGGACAAGACGTCGAACGCGGCGAGGGCGACAGTACGGTTCCTGCGGTGGCCCCCTCGCATACGCTGTCGGAACGGGAGTCGAAGCGCCTGCTCGCCGGCTTCGGTATCCCGATCGCGCCCGACCTTGCCGTCGCCACCGCGCCGGCCGCCGGCGACGCTGCCGATCAGCTCGGCTATCCGGTCGTCGCCAAGCTCAACGGCGACCGGATCGCCCACAAGACCGAGCGAGGGCTGGTGCGGCTGCGCCTCGGCGACCGGGCGATGGTCGAAGCGGCGGCGGCCGAGCTGCTCGCCGCGGCCACTGCGGACGACGGCGACGTCGAGGTGCTCGTCGCGCCGATGATCGCCGGAAACCGGGAGCTGATCGCCGGGTTCCTCCGCGACCCGCAGTTCGGACCGACGGTGATGCTCGGCGTCGGTGGGATCCTCGCCGAGGCGGTCGGCGACGTCGTGTTCCGGCCTGCGCCGCTCGACGAGGTGGTCGCCGCCGACCTGATCGGCGGGCTGGCGACCCAGCGGCTGCTCGGCCCGTTCCGGGGCGACGCGGCCGTCGACCGGACCCAACTCGCCCGGCTCCTCGTCGACCTCGGACGGCTGGCGATCGAGCGGCCCGACGTCGGCAGCGTCGACATCAACCCGGTGATCGTGCGGCCCGACGGCGCCGTCGTCGCCGTCGACGCGCTGGTCGAGCTGATCGACGCGCGCCTGGCGGGCCGACGGCGGTGCCACGTCCCTCGCCCCCCGGCGACCGGTTCCGCGCCCTGTTCGAGCCGCGCGCCGTCGTCGTCGTCGGCGCCTCGAGCCACCCGGGCAAGTTCGGCTTCGTGTCGCTGCACAACCTGCTCGCCAGCGGGTTCGGCGGTGCGGTCTACGGCACGAACCTGAGCGGCGAGGAGGTGCTCGGCGTCCAGACGGTCGCCGACATCGACGACCTGCCGGCCGGCGAGATCGATCTCGTGTTCGTCTGCACTCCTGCGTCGGCCAACGAGGAGGTCCTGCGGGCGTGCGCGCCGGAAGGGCATCCGCGCCGCCTTCTTGACGTCGGCCGGGTACGGCGAGGCCGGCGCGGACGGTCGGGCGGCGCAGGACGCCCTCGTCGCGCTGGCCGACGAGCTCGGGATCCTGCTCGCCGGCCCGAACGGTCAGGGCGTGGTCAGCACACCGGTCGGTCTGTGCGCTCAGATCGTCGCGCCCTATCCGCCGCCGGGCCGGATCGGCGTCGCCAGCCAGAGCGGCAACTTCGTCTCGAGCTTCCTCAACATGGCGAGGGCGAGCGGGGTCGGCATCAGCCGGGCGGTCTCGGCCGGTAACGCCGCGGCGGTCAACGTCGCCGACTACCTCGAGTGGTACGCCGAGGACGATGCGACCGCCGTCGGGCTGGCCTACGTCGAGGGGATCACCGACGGCCGAGCGCTGATCGCCCGGTTGGGCGAGGCGGCCCTCCACAAGCCGCTCGTCCTCGTCAAGGGCGGTGCCACCGCTGGCGGTGCGCAGGCCGCCGCCAGCCACACCGGCGCGCTCGCCACCGACGACCGCGTGTTCGACGGCGCGTGCCGGGCGGCAGGCATCATCCGGGCGGCAACGGTGACCGAGGCGTTCGAGGCCGCCGCGTCGTTCGCCACCCAGCCGTTGCCGGCGGGGCCGAACACGATCGTGATGACGACCGCCGGCGGGTGGGGCGTCGTCACCGCCGACGCGATCGCCCGCGACCCGGACCTCGTGCTCCTCGAGCTGCCCGCCGACCTGCGGGAGGCGATCGACGCCAAGCTCCCGCCGCGCTGGAGCCGCAACAATCCGATCGACTGCGCGGGCGGCGAGACCCGTGACACGATCCCGGAGGTGTTGGAGCTGATCGCCGGCCACCCCGACGTCGACGCGGTCATCTACCTCGGCCTGGGCATCCAGTCGAACCAGGCCCGGATGCTGCGCGACGGCCCCTTCTACCCGGGCCACGGCCTGGAGCGGATCGTCGCCTACCACGAGCGGCAGGACGCCCGCTTCGCCGAACCGCCGCGCACGAGCTCAGCGTGCAGACCGGCAAGCCGATCCTGACCGCGACCGAGTTGGCCGTCGCGGACCCCGCCAACCCTGGGCCGGCGACCGTGCGGGCGACCGGGCGGCTCTGCTATCCCAGCGGCGAGCGGGCCGTCATCGCGCTGGGCCACCTCGTCCGCGCCGGCCGGCGGCGGGCCGGCGGCTCGTGAGCGGGGCGACCGCGGGTCCGGCCCTCCGGCCCAGCCCGGGTGGGCGGCCCGAGCCGCGGCGCAGACCGGGGCCGCTGATCGTCCTCGGGCTGATCGCCGTCGTGCCGGCGCTCGCGCTGCTCGCCGTCTACCGGTGGTCAGATGCGCGCGTCGATGCCGGCCAGGCGGTGCCGTCGCCGCCGACCACCATCCTCGCGCCGCCGCCGGCCGACCCGCCGCTGAGCACCGAGCTCTTCACGCTGCGGCGGGTGCCGACGATCGTCTCGCGCGACCTCAACATCGCCGAGTTCCAGCGAGAGCTCCTGCCGTTTCTCGGTTCGGTCAACGACCGATCGTGTGTCGCGGTCTCGGTCGACGGTGTCCCGATCGGTTCCCAGCACTCCGACCTGGCGGTCATCCCGGCCAGCAACATGAAGTTGGCGGTGGCGGGCGTCGCGCTCGACGTCCTCGGTCCGACGTTTCGCTACACGACCGAGGTCACCGTCGGGCTCGCCGCCCGTCGACGGGGTCGTCGGTGGCGACCTGTACCTGGTCGGGGGCGGTGATCCACTGTTGTCGTCGGCGTGGTACCCGACCTCGAACCTCGAGCGCTACCCGGTCATCTCGCCGACGTCGCTCGACGCGCTGGCCGACTCGGTCGTCGCCGCCGGCGTCACCGAGGTGACCGGTGGGGTGGTCGGTGACGGCTCGCGCTACGACGACGAGTTCTTCGCACCGGGCTGGGGCGACGGCGTCGCCGGCCTGGAGGCAGGGCCGTACGACGCGCTGCTCGCCAACGACGCCGCGCGTCCTCGGTGAGGACCAACGGGCCACCGACCCGAACGCCGGCGCAGCGCGCGAGTTCCGCCCGGCTGCTCGTCGAGCGCGGCGTGTCGATCGCCGGCGGCGCGTCGGCCGGTCAGGCCCCGAGCCCGACGACCATCGATCGTCGCCGATCGAGTCCGCCCCGACTGACCGACGTGGTCGGCGAGATGCTGTCGAACAGCGACAACAACACCGCCGAATTGCTCGTCAAGGAGATCGGCCTCGCCGGGGCCGGCAGCGGGACGCCGGGAGGCCGGGGTCGACGGTCATGCGCGACCGGCTCGCCGCGTGGGGCGATCGACACGAGCGGCTGGTCGTCTCAGCGACGGTTCCGGGCTCGAGCCTCGACAATCGCTTGACCTGCAACGCGCTGCTCGCCGCTGCTGCAGCGCTCTCGGTCGACGGCCCGATCGGTGCCGGGCTGCCGGTGGCCGGCGAGATCGGGCACGCTCGCCGACGTGTTCGTCGACCATCCGGTCGCCGGCCGGTTGTCGGGCAAGACCGGCACGCTCAACAACCCGCCCTTCAACGCCGACCCGCCGGCGGTCAAGGCGCTCGCCGGGTACGTCGCGATCGACGGCGGCAGCGCGATCGAATACGCACTCGTCCTCAACGGCCCGACGATCTCGGATCAGAGCGAGTACCGGCCGCTCTGGAACGCGCTCGCCGACGTGCTGGCGACCTATCCGGCCGGCGCCGATCCGGCCGAGCTCGGTCCGCGGACGTGACGCCGATCGGCCACGCCGAGCGGGTAGACAGACCGCCGTGGGCATGAGAGTCGACCTGGTCGCGGCGCCGATCCGGTATCCCCGAACACCGCTGCTCGCGCTGCTGGCGATCATGGCCCTCCCGACGGTCGGGCTGCTCGTCCTGTTCCGCTGGTCCGACGCGGAGGCGGATCGTTACGAGACCGCGCAGCTCGCGGCCGACGAGGTGCAGACGACCGCGGCCGAGGACGGGCCGGACGGGCCGGACCGCCCGGTCGCGCCGATCCTGCCGACCGCCCTGTTCGACTACCGACGGACGCCGCAAGTCGGTCTCCGACGTGGCCAATGCCCGCCGGCTCGCCGACGAGCTGGTACCGGTGTTCACCTTCGTCAGCGACGAGTCGTGCGCCGCGGTGTCGGTCGACGGCGTCGAGGTGGCTCGCCACCAACGCCGACCTCGGCGTGATCCCGGCGAGTACCCAGAAGGTGCTCGTCGGCGCCGTCGGCGCTCGACGTCCTCGGACCCGACTACCGGTTCACCACCAGCGTCGCGGTCTCCGGCGCCGGTCGACGGGGTCGTCGAGGGCGACGTGTTCCTCATCGGGGGCGGTGACCCGCTGCTGACCAGCGAGGACTACCCGATCGAGGACGATCGGCTCCCCGCGTTCGACACGACGTCGCTCGATCGCCTCGCCGACGCGTTCGTCGCCAACGGCGTCACCCGCATCACGGGCACCGTCATCGGCGACGGCACCCGGTACGACGACGAGTTCTCGGTCGACTCCTGGGCCGATGGCGTCGCCGGAACCGAGGCGGGACCGTACGACGCACTGCTCGTCAACGACGCGCGGTGCTCGGTCGTTCAGGCCGGCAGTCCGATCCGAACGAGGGAGCAGCCCGCGAGTTCGCCCGCCTGCTCGGCAACCGGGGGATCCGGGTCAACAACGGGTGGGCGAGCGGGGTCGCCGACGGCGATGCGCCGGTGATCGGATCGGTCGAGTCGGCACCGCTGCGCACGATCCTGGCCGAGATGCTGACGACCAGCGACAACAACACCGCCGAACTGCTGCTCAAGGAGATCGGCTACGTCGGCGGTGGCGAGGGGACCCGGGCCGCTGGGCTCGAGGTCGTCGCGACCACGTTGACCGGTTGGGGCGTGCCGATGGCCGAGGTGCGCCTGCGCGACGGCTCGGGCCTCAGCCCCGACAACCGGCTGACATGCAGCGCGCTGCTCGCCGTGCTGCAGCGCGAGGCCGGCGGCCCGCTCGAGGCGGCGCTCCCTGTCGCCGGGGTCTCCGGCACGCTGGCCGAGGAGTTCACCGAGTCGCCGATGGCCGGCGTGTTGCACGCCAAGACCGGCACGCTCGGGAATCCTCCGTTCGACCAGGACCCGCCCGGGGCGAAAGCCCTGGCCGGCTACGTCAGCACCCCGGTCGAGGAGACGATCGAGTTCGTGATGATCCTGAACACCCCCGACATCACCGAGGAACGCCGGTTCGCCCCGCTCTGGACGGCGTTCGGCGATCGGCTCGCCACCTACCCGGGTGGCCCCTCCGAGACCGATCTCGGGCCCCGCTGAGTACCGGCGCGGCTGCTGCCCTACCGTCTCGGGGGTGGCAGTGATCCCGATGTTCCCGCTCGGCATGGTGCTGCTGCCGGGCGGCATCCTGCCCCTCCACGTGTTCGAGGAGCGGTACCGGCAGATGGTGGTCGACTGCCTCGCCGCCGATGGCGTCCCCGAGTTCGGGCAGGCGCTGATCACGCATGGGCGCGAGGCGGGCGGCGGCGACGAGCGGGCCTCGATCGGCACGATCGCCCAGATGATCCAGGTCGAAGCGCTCGACGACGGGCGCTACGCCCTCGTCACCGTCGGAACGCGCCGCATCCGCGTCAACGCGTGGCTTCCCGACGATCCGTACCCGCTGGCCGACGTCGACGACTGGCCGGACGAGGACCCCGACCCGGCGGGCCTCGCGGTCGAGGTCGCGGCGTCCCACGGCGGGTGCGCGCCGCGCTCGCGCTCGCGGCCGAACTCGGCGAGGGTCCGGTCGATTTGACCGACACCGAGATCTCCGACGATCCCCTCGTCGCGTCGTACCACCTGGCGTCGCTGGCGCCGATCGGCCCGGCCGACCGCTACCGGTTGCTCGCCGCTCCGGGACCCGCCGCGCGGCTCGAGATCCTCGATGCGGTGCTCGACGATGTCGAGGCCATGTTGAAGTTCCGCCTTTCGTGATAGAAACGGGGGCTGTGCCAGGGACGAACGACACCACGCAATCGCGGCCGAACGCCGCCGACGACGTCTCCCTCGGCGAGGTGATCGATTTCGTCAAGGCCTACGCGAAGCAGGAGACCATCGGCCCGCTCAAGGGTGCGGGGCGCTGGCTCGGCTTCGGGTTCGCCGGTGCGTTCGCCCTCGGTCTCGGGCTGGTGTTCGTGCTGCTGGGGCTTCTCCGGCTGGTGCAGGTCGAGTTCGACAGCTGGGCGACCGACGGCGCATGGTCGTGGGCGCCGTACCTCCTCGTGTTCGTCGTCGCCGCCGTGCTGCTGTACGTCACGATCAAGCGCATCCAGCAGTCCCATCTCACGAAGGAACCGAAGTAAGGAGTCGTCACATGGCGAACGACCAGGCGACCGACAAGCCGACCCCGAAGATCACGCCCGACGACCTGCAGCAGAAGCTGCAGGCGTTCCAGGGTGAGATCCAGGGCACGGTCGAGCGCAAGAAGCCGACGATCGCGACCGTCGCCGCCGGTGGCGGGATGGTGCTGCTGATCCTGTTCTTCCTCCTCGGGAAGCGGTCGGGGAAGAAGAAGAGCGCCATCGTGGAGATCCGCAGGGTCTGATGTCGCTCGTCCCGTATGCGCTGCGGCCCAAGGCCGTCGTCCGCAGGGCCGCGGTCGAAGCGCGGCGTCGAGGGCGGCAGCGTCTTCTGGCGTGCGATGGCGGTCTACTTCGTCGGAGGCACGACGCTCCTGCGGACGAACGCGCTTCGGCGCGGCGTGTTCGGGGGGCATCGGCAATGGCAGTTGGTCGGTCTCGTTCTCCTGCTGACGCAGGACGTCCCCAAGCGGTTTGCCAAGCAGCCCGAGCACATCGCCACCGAGCGGTTGAAGCCGGGGCACCTCCTCAAGGTCCGGGTCGAGGAGCCGCTGAGCGCCAAGGCGCAGAAGCGGACCGGCATCACCCGCAAGGTCCTCGAGCAGCAGGCGCTCGCCGACGTGGCAGCGGCCAGGGGCGCCGACGCAGACTCGTGAAGGTCCAGCTCCGCAATCCCCGGCGGGAGGTCGACGTGGACGGCGGGCGCTCGGTCAACCGGCTGCTCGACGAGCTCGGCCTCGAGCGCGAGTCGCACCTCGTCATCCGCAACGGCACGCTCGTCCCCGGCGACGCCCGCCTCGCCGACGACGACCTGATCGAGATCCGCCCGGTGATCTCGGGCGGTGCGGTCTAGGCCGGCGATGACCGCGGTCGGCAGCAAGTGCCGGGTCTGCAAGGGGCCCGCGGTGATCGACCTGCCGCGCCACAACGCCAACTTCTGCGCCGAGCACCTCCAGCAGCTCTGCCGGCGTCAGGTCGACAAGGCGATCAAGGACCACGCCATGCTGTCGCCGGGTGACCGGGTCCTGGTCGCGGTCAGCGGCGGCAAGGACTCGCTCGCCCTGTGGGACATGCTCGTCGAGGCGGGCTACAACGCCGACGGCCTCTACGTCGGCCTGGGGATCGGCGAGTACTCCGACGAGAGCGGAGGGTACGCGCGCCGGTTCGCACACGAGCGCGGGCTCCACCTGCGCGAGATCGATCTGCGCGACGAGTACGGGTACGACGTGCCGACCGCGGCGAAGGCGACCGGGCGGGCTCCGTGCTCGGCGTGCGGGCTGTCGAAGCGGCGCCTGTTCGATCGGGCCGCGCTCGCCGGTGGCTACGACGCGGTGGCGACCGGTCACAACCTCGACGACGAGGCCGCCGTGCTGTTCGGCAATACGTTGCGCTGGGACGTCGACTACCTCGCCCGCCAGGCGCCGGTGCTGCCGGCGGCCGACGGGTTCCCGCGGAAGGTCAAGCCGCTCGTCCGGCTGACCGAGCGGGAGACCGCGGCGTGGTGCGTCGTGCGCGGGATCGACTACCTGGTCGAGGAGTGCCCGATCGCCGCCGGCAACCGGCATCTCGGGTACAAGGCCGCGCTGAACGCGATCGAGCGGCAGTCGCCGGGGTCGAAGTCGGCGTTCTACCTCGGGTTCCTCGACCGGATGGCGCCGCTGCTCGCCGGCCGGTCGGCGGCGGCGGCCGGCGAGCTCAACGACTGCGCCCGGTGCGGCGAACCGACGACGGGCGAGGTCTGCGCGTTCTGCCGCCTGATCGAGAAGTCCGCGGCGCACGAGCCGGTGCCGGTCGACGTGGTGCTCGGCAAGGCCGGCCGGCGGTGAGCGGGCCGTTCGCCGTCGGGGAGAAGGCGATCCTGCTCGACGCCAAGAAGCGCCGCTACCTGATCGACCTGGTCGACGGCGGCGAGTTCCACAGCCACGCCGGGTTCGTCGCACACGCCGACATCGTCGGTCGCCCCGAGGGGATCGTCGCCCGGTCGACGAAGAACGCGGAGTACGTCGTGCTGCGGCCGACGCTCGAGGACTTCGTGGTCGCGATGCCGCGCGGCGCCCAGGTGATCTACCCGAAGGACCTGGCCCCGATCTGTATGTTCGCCGACATCGGCCCCGGCTCGCGGGTGTTCGAGTCCGGCGTCGGTTCGGGCGCGCTGTCGATGACGATGCTGCGATACGGCGCAGACATCGTCGGGTACGAGCTGCGCGAGGACTTCGCCAACCGGGCGCGCGCCAACGTTCGCAGCTTCCTCGGCGACGGCGTGCTCGATCGGTACCGGATCTCGGTGCGAGACGCCTACGACGGGATCGACGACGCCGACGGCCCGTTCGATCGGGTGGTGCTCGATCTCCCCGAGCCCTGGCAGGTGGTCCCCCACGCCGAGGGTGTGCTGCGCGCTGGCGGCATCCTCGTCGCGTACACGCCGTCGATCACCCAGGCCGCGCAGGTGCGCGAGGCGCTCAGGGGGAAGTGGATCGACGGGCGAACCGTCGAGGTTCTGCACCGCGGCTGGCACATCGACGGCCAGGCGGTGCGCCCCGACCACCGGATGGTGGCCCACACCGGTTTCCTCAGCGTCGCCCGCTTCCTCGGACGCGGATGAACGGACCCGCCGGAACCGGCCGGCGGTAACGTCGCAGTGATGTCCGAGACCGTCGTACCCTCGTCCGACCGCGCGTACTACGAGCAGAACATCTCCTGGTTCGACTTCGAGCCGGTGGTGCGCCACATGAACGCCGCGGTCAGTGGCGATCCCGAGGAGCACTGGACCGATTGGCTCGCCCGCCTCCACGGGCCGTTCGAGCGCGTGCTCTCGTTGAACTGCGGCGTCGGCTGGGTCGAGCGCTCGCTCTTCGAACGCGGTCTGCTGAAGAGCGTCGTCGGTGTCGACGTCGCCGCCGACCACCTCGCGACCGCACGGCGGGACGCCGCCGAACTCGGTATGCCGGCGGAGTACGTCGAGCTCGACACGAACGTCGCGCCGCTTCCGGACGGGCCGTTCGACATGATCCTCAACCATGCCGCCCTGCACCACGTCGCCAACATCGACCACGTCATCAGGGGCGCACGCAAGGTCATCGCGAGCGACGGCGTGTTCGTGCACTTCGACTACACGGGTGCACACCGCAACCAGTACGACGAGCGGACGTGGGCCACGGTGCTCGAGCTCAACGCCTCGTTTCCCGAGCACCTGCGGTACGACGCCCTCTGCTACCCGCACCTGCCGACGATGCTGGCCGTCGATCCGACCGAGGCGATCCACTCCGAGCTGATCCTCCGGACGCTCGACCGTTACTTCGACGCCGACATGCTCGTGCCCGTCGGCGGCCCGATTGCCTACCAGCTGCTGTTCGGGAACGCGGCGTTGCACGAGCACCGGGCGACCCCGGAAGGTTCGGCGGCACTGGCCCGGATCGTCGAGCTCGACACCGCGTCGATCGGGGGAGACCCGGCGCGGGCTGCGTTCACCTTTGCGCTCCTGCGGCCCCGGCCCGATGCGCTCGACGATCCCGAACAGCTCGAGGCCTGGACCGCCGAGGAGCGCGAGCGCGAGCGGGCGGCAGCGGCCAACGGGGGCGAGTACTACCCGCGCACCGCCTTCGGGATGGTCTACTGCGAGTTGGCCGACGAGCAGATGAAGGTGCTGCACATGACGATCGACAACGCACGAGCGGCCGAGGCGCGCGGCGGATCCGCGAGAGCGGTGATCGCCCGGGGCCGCCGGGTCGCGGATCGCGCGGTGCGCGCGCGGCTCGACGGCGCCTCGGCCGGTAAGGCCCCGGTCGACCGCCTGCCGGCAGGTCAGGCGATCGGATCGAGGCGAAGGGCGCTCCGCAGGCCGTCGAGTAGGTCGGCGACCGGCGGCCACGGCGCGTCGGGATGGTTGCCGCAGAGGTCGACGATGCCGTGCATCCAGGTGTGCACCTGGACGGCCACGAAGAACGGGTCGCGATCGTCGTTCCGGGCGCGCAGGATGTTGGTGACGAGGTCGATCAGGATCTGGAACGCCGACATGCCCGCCGACGTGGCACCGTCGTCGGGCACGTCCATCGCGCCGTGCAGGTCGTCGTCGGACATGCCCAAGTCGATCCGGTTGGAGAACAGCACGCGGTACTGGCCCTGGTGGTCCATCGCGAATCGTACGTAGGCATCACCGGCGTTGATGAACGCGACGAACGGGTCGTCCGAGCTGTCGTGCGCCTGACGTATCGAATCGTAGAAGTTGCTCCAGCACAGCGCGACCGACTCGCGCAGCAACGTGAGGTGGTCGTCGAAGTGGCGGTAGACAGCGGTCGGCGACACGCCGGCCTCCCGCGCCACCGCGCGCAGCGAGATGCCGTCGAGCGAGCCGTGGGTCGCCATCAGCTCGGCGGCAGCGTGGAGCAGGTCGACTCGAAGCCGGTCACCTTCGCCTCGGGCGTACCGCTGTCGAGCGGTCGGTGTCGCGGTCGGTGTGGCGGTCGGTGTGGCGGTCGGTGTGGCCATGGTCACGATCATAGTCGTTGACATCCGTACATGGACATATGTTAACTATCAATGGTGATCAGGTAACAGGTGTTCACATAACTCACCGACCGCTCGCCGGCTCCCTCCCCGTTCCCCTCATGAAAGGTCCGCTCCTCATGTTCCACCGACTCGGCCAACTGGTCGTCCGCCGCCGCAAGACGTTGCTCGTGACGACGCTCCTCGCGCTTGTCGTCGCCATCGGCTTCGGGGCCGGCGTCTTCGGCGAACTGACCAACGGCGGCTTCGACGACCCGGACTCGGAGTCGGTTCGCGCCGCGGAGCTCCTCGATCGCGAGTTCGACACCGGCGCGGCGGACCTGGTCGCCATCGTCACCGCCGACGACGGCTCGGTCGACGACCCGACCGTCGTCGCGACCGGCCTCGCCCTGACGACCGAGGTCGCCGCCCACGAGGGGACCGACGACGTCGCCTCGTATTGGTCGCTCGGCTCGCCGCCGTCGCTCCGATCGGCCGACGGCGCCCGGGCGTTGATCCTGCTCCGCTTCCCGGGCGACGCCGACGATCCGCTGCGCGCCGAGCGCGTGGCGACCGTCATCGAGGAGCTGTCCGGGCTCGAGCTCGACGGCGTCACCGTCGAGCTCGCCGGCCAGGAGGCGGTCTTCGCCCAGGTCGGCGAGACGATCGAGGGCGACCTCGCCCGCGCCGAGTCGATCGCCATCCCGCTCACGCTGATCCTGCTCGTCTTCGTCTTCGGCGGGGTGATCGCCGCCGGCCTGCCCGTGCTCGTCGGCATCGTGTCGATCTTCGGGGCGTTCTTCACGCTGTTCCTCGTCGCCCAGTTCACCGACGTCTCGATCTTCTCGATCAACCTGGTCACCGCGCTCGGGCTCGGCCTGGCGATCGACTACTCGCTGTTCATCGTCAGCCGATTCCGCGAGGAGCGCGACCGCGGTCGCAGCGTCGACGACGCGGTCGTGCGCGCGGTCGAGACCGCCGGCAGGACCGTCGCCTTCAGCGCGATGACCGTGGCGATCTCGCTCAGCGCACTGCTGATCTTCCCGCTGTACTTCCTGCGCTCGTTCGCCTACGGCGGCATCGGCGTCATCGTGGTCGCGATGGTGATCTCGGTCGTCGCGCTGCCCGCGCTGCTCGCCGTACTCGGGCCGCGCGTCGACGCGTGGCGGGTGTTCAAGCATCGGCCGAAGGAGGTCGGTGACGGCGGGTGGCACCGCGTCGCCACCTCGGTCATGAAGCGGCCGGGCGCCGTCGCCGTCGCCGGCATCGCGTTGCTCCTCGCGCTCGGGCTGCCGTTCCTCAGCGTCGAGTGGGGCACCGCCGACGACCGGGTGCTGCCCGAGGCGAACGAGGCCCGCGTCGCATCGGAGATCCTGCGCACCGACTTCGACTCGGCCGAGGCCGACGCCTTCCCGATCATCGCTACCGGCGGGGTGACCGACCGAGCGATCGTCGAGTACGCCACCGCCCTGTCGGCAGTCGCTGGGGTCGCCCGGGTCGACGCGCCGGTCGGCCGGTTCGCCGGCGGTGAGCCGGTCGCGCCGACCGACCCGTCGCTGGCAGCGCTGTCCACCCAGGCGTCGGCGAGCGGTGATGCCGTGCGGTTCAACGTCGTCCCCGATGTCGAGCCGGTGTCGCCCGAGGCGGAGCGGATGATCGGCGAGATCCGCTCCCTCGACGCCGCGTTCGACGTCGTCGCGGTCGGTGGCCGGTCGGCGGCGGTCGTCGACTCCAACCAGGCGATCTTCTCCCGGGTGCCGCTCGCTGCCGGGATCATCATGGCCGCCACGTTCGTGCTGTTGTTCATGATGTTCGGGTCGGTCGTCGTGCCGCTCAAGGCGATCGTGCTCAACATGCTCAGCCTGACCGCCACGTTCGGGTTGATGGTCTGGGTGTTCCAGTGGGGCAACGGCGCGGACCTGCTCGGCTTCACGGCAACCGGTCTGACCGACACGTCGATGCCGATCCTGATGTTCTGCGTCGCCTTCGGACTGAGCATGGACTACGAGGTGTTCCTGCTCTCGCGGATCAAAGAGGAGTACGACCGGACCGGCGACAACGACCTCGCGGTGGCGATGGGCCTCGAGCGGACCGGCCGCCTCGTGACCGCAGCGGCGCTCCTGCTGTCGATCACGTTCTTCGCCTTCGCCACCTCGGGGGTGACGTTCATCAAGCTGTTCGGCTTGGGCCTGGCGGTGGCGGTGCTGGTCGACGCGTTCATCGTCCGCTCGCTCCTCGTGCCGTCGCTGATGAAGCTGGCCGGCAACGCGAACTGGTGGGCGCCGCGCCCGCTTCGCCGGTTCCACGACCGGTTCGGGATCTCCGAGGGCGAGATCGCCGAAGAGCCGCCGGCGCCGGCCACCGACGATCACGAGCCGCAACTGGTCTGAACCCACGCAGGACCGCAGCACGCGAACGACCCCGGCTCGTCGCCGGGGTCGTTCGTTCGATCGGGATGCCCGATCGCCTCAGTTGCAGGCGTTCAGGGCTCGATGAAGATGCACTCGCCCGGGCACTCCTCGGCGGACTCGATGACCGCTTCGAGCTGGTCGTCGGGGAACTCGGCGAGGCCCTCGGCGCCCTCCGGGTTGCCCTTGGCGGCGGCGAAGATCTTGTCGCCCTCGACGACATAGGCGAGGCCGTCGTCGAGCAGGGTGAAGACGTCGGGTGCGATCTCCTCGCACAGGCCGTCGCCGGTGCACAGATCCTGGTCGATCCAGACCTTCATGGCAGTCATGACTCCTTGTGTTCGGGTGTTCTCGGTGTACTGGTGTACGCGGTGGTCGGGGGGAACCCGATCGACTCTGGGAGAGTTTACACGGTGAAGGGCGTGCAAACATTCTTCGGGTCCCGGCGTGTACATTCGATCGCATGTCGAATGCCGGTGATGGGGAACAGCACGGCGCCGATGTCGCCGCACTCGAGGCACAGCTCGCGGCGCTGACCGAGGAGGTCGCCCACCTGCGTGCCCGCCTCGCCGATGCACCCAAGCGCGTCCGGTCGCTCGAGGAGCGGCTGCTCGAGACCAAGGGCCAGCTGGCGCAGGCGGTCGGGCAGAACGAGAAGCTCTCCTACACGCTGCGCGAAGCGCGCGAGCACATCGCGACGCTGCGCGACGAGGTCGACAAGCTGAGCCAACCGCCGTCGGCCTACGGCATCGTCGTCGGCAAGAACGACGACGACACGATCGACGTCCTCACCAGCGGGCGCAAGATGCGGGTCTCGCTGCACCCCGAGATCGACCACGAGCTCCTCGACCGCGGGGCCGAGGTCGTGCTCAACGAGAGCCTCAACGTCGTGCTCGCCCGGGCGCCGGAGATCACCGGCGAGGTCGTGACGGTCAAAGACGTCATGGACGACGGGGTGCGGGTACTCGTCGTCGGCCGGGCCGACGAGGAACGGGTGTGCGAACTCGCCGACACGATCCGCGGCACCCACATCCGCAGCGGCGACCACCTGCGCCTCGACGTCCGCTCGAACCTCCTCCTCGAGAAGCTGCCGCGGCCCGAGGTCGAGGATCTGCTGCTCGAAGAGGTGCCCGACATCTCCTACGGCGACATCGGTGGGCTCGACGACCAGATCGAGCAGATCGCCGACGCGGTCGAGCTGCCGTTCCTCCACCAGGACCTGTTCGCCGAGCACCAACTCCCCGCGCCGAAGGGCATCCTGCTCTACGGGCCGCCGGGCTGTGGCAAGACGCTGATCGCCAAGGCGGTCGCCAACAGCCTCGCCAAGAAGGTCGCCGAGACCGTCGGCGAGGGCAAGGGGCGGAGCTACTTCATCAACATCAAGGGCCCCGAACTCCTGAACAAGTACGTCGGCGAGACCGAGCGGCAGATCCGACTCGTGTTCCAGCGCGCCCGCGAAAAGAGCGACGAGGGATGGCCGGTGATCGTGTTCTTCGACGAGATGGACTCGATGTTCCGCACCCGCGGCTCGGGGATCAGCTCCGACATGGAGTCGACGATCGTGCCCCAGCTCCTCGCCGAGATCGACGGCGTCGAGGGGTTGCGCAACGTGATCGTGATCGGCGCGACCAACCGCGAAGACCTGATCGACCCCGCGATCCTCCGGCCGGGCCGCCTCGACGTGAAGATCAAGATCGAGCGCCCGAACGAGGCCGCGGCGACGGCGGTGTTCAGCCAGTACCTGACCGACGAGATCCCGATCGCCGCCGGCGAGTCGGTCCCCGAGATGATCGAGGCCACGGTCGCGGAGATGTACCGCGACGACGAGTCGAACCGCTTCCTCGAGGTCACGTACCAGAACGGCGACAAGGAGGTCCTGTACTACAAGGACTTCGCGTCGGGAGCGATGATCGAGAACATCGTGCGCCGCGCCAAGAAGCTGGCGATCAAGCGGGTGATCGGCGGGGGAGCGCGCGGCGTGTGCACCCAGGACCTGCTCGATTCGATCAAGCAGGAGTACAAGGAGCACGAGGACCTGCCCAACACGACCAACCCGGACGATTGGGCCAAGATCTCGGGCAAGAAGGGCGAGCGGATCGTGTTCATCCGCACGCTGGTCAGCCAACCCGAGCGCGACGACCTCACCGGCGGTCGGGCGATCGAACGAGTGCAGACCGGCCAGTACCTGTAGGCCCCTGCGGTTGCACGCCGCTCCGCGCTGCCGGTCAGATAGGTTTCGACCATGGCGCTGACCAAGGTCTGCGGAATCGAGACCGAGTACGGGATCGTCGTCCGTGGCGCCGAGAACAACCCCGTATCGGCCTCCTCGATGCTGATCAACGCCTACGTCGCGGCGACCGCGCGCGAGCGGGGCCGGATCGGCTGGGACTTCGAGGACGAGCAACCGTCCAACGACGCCCGCGGGTTCTCCCTCGACGACGCGCTCGGCGCCCGAGGTCGAGACGACCCTCGTCAACGCCGTGCTGACCAACGGCGCCCGGTACTACGTCGACCACGCCCACCCCGAGATCTCGACGCCCGAGGTGACGACGGCCCGCGAGGCGGTGGTGTGGGACCGCGCCGCCGAGGAGATCGTGATCGCGTCGATGCGTCACGTCAGCAGCGTCCTCGACCACGGCGCCGAGATCATCGTGCACAAGAACAACTCAGACGGCAAGGGCAACAGCTACGGCTGTCACGAGAACTACCTGCTCGCCCGCGAGCTGCCGTTCGGTCGGCTGACGTCACAGATCACCCCGCACTTCGTCACCCGGCAGCTGTTCTGCGGTGCGGGCAAGGTCGGCTGCGAGCTGCCCGGCCGCCCCGACGACGACGTCCCGTACCAGCTCAGCCAACGGGCCGACTTCTTCGAAGAGGAGATCGGGCTCGAGACCACCCTCAAGCGTCCGATCGTCAACACCCGCGACGAGCCGCACGCCGACCCCCAGAAGTACCGGCGGCTGCACGTGATCGTCGGCGACGCCAACATGAGCGAGGTGGCGACCTACCTCAAGGTCGGCACGACGGCCATCGTGCTGGCGATGATCGAAGACGACGAGCTCGGTGACGAATGGGTGCTCGCCAACCCGGTCGCAGCGATCCGCCACGTCAGCCACGACCCGACGCTGCGCCAGACGATCATGCTGCGCAGCGGGACGCGGGCGACCGCGCTCGAGGTGCAGTGGGGCCTGCTCGAGCGGGCCCGCAAGTACGAGCACACGTTCGGACTCGACTGCGTCGGGGAGGCGGTCGGCGGCGACATCCTGCAGCGCTGGGAAGCGGTCCTGACGGGGCTCGAGTCCGATCCGGACACGGTCGCCCATCAGGTCGACTGGGTCGCCAAGCGCCGCCTGGTCGACGGCTACGCGGCCCGCCACGGCGTGGCGCCCGGTTCGGCCCGGCTGAAGGCGATCGATCTGCAGTACCACGATCTGCGACCCGAGCGATGCCTGGCGCGGCGGGTCGATCTCGACACGATCGTGACCGACGACGAGGTGACCGCGGCGATGACGCAGCCGCCGGCCACGACCCGCGCCTACTTCCGGGGGAGGTGCCTCGAGAAGTACCCCGACGACATCGTGGCCGCCAACTGGGATTCGTTGGTGTTCGACGTCGGGCGCGATCCGCTGCGCCGGGTCCCGATGATGGAACCGCTGCGCGGTACCGCCGAGCACGTTGCTACGTTGATCGACCAGAGCGATACGGCCGGGGAACTCCTCGACCGTCTGGGCCAGTAGAACCAACAGATGGAGCCTCACCCCCATGGCTGAACGAACGCAGAAGTCCAAGCAGGTGCCCGAGCGCGAGGCCGAGCAGGTCGCCGAGGCCGCGCCGGCGGTCACCGAGGCCGGCGACAAGCTGAAAGCCGAGCTCGACGACCTGCTCGACGAGATCGACGAGGTGCTGGAGACCAACGCCGAGGACTTCGTCAAGTCCTACGTCCAAAAGGGCGGTCAGTAGGCGGTGGCGATGCCGTTCTTCGCCCCCGGTGACGACCCGGGTGCGAACTTCCCCGAGCTCCTGCGCCGGCTGGGCCTGGACGACCCTGCGCTTCCGGCCGGAGCCGATGCGGCGCGACTGGTGCAGCTCGCGGTGCCTCACGCGACCACCTGCGTTGCGCTCCGCTACGACGGCGGCGTCGTCATGGCCGGCGACCGCCGGGCGACTTCGGGCAACCTGATCTCGCACCGTTCGATGGAGAAGGTCGTCGAGGCCGACCGCCACAGCGGCGTGGCGATCGCCGGCACGGCGGGACCGGCGATGGAGATGATCCGGCTCTTCCAACTCCAACTCGAGCACTACGAGAAGGTCGAAGGCACCTCGCTCAGCCTCGAGGGCAAGGCGAACCAGCTGTCGATGATGGTGCGCGGCAACCTACCCGCCGCCCTCCAGGGCATGGTCGTCGTCCCGATCTTCGCCGGTTACGACCTGCGCCGGGAGATCGGGCGGCTGTGGGCCTACGACGCGACCGGTGGCCGGTACGAGGAGCGCGACCATGTGGCGACCGGGTCGGGCAGCCTGCACGCCGAGACGGTGATCAAGGTCCGCTTCCGTGTCGACATGAGTCGTGACGAGGCGATCGACCTGGCGGCGACCGCGCTCTGGGAGGCGGCCGATGCCGACTCGGCCACCGGTGGCCCCGACGCGCTGCGCGGGATCTACCCGGTCATCGCGGTGATCGACGCCGATGGCTGGGACCGTGTCGGCGACGACGACCTGGCCCGCCGGTACGAGGCGATCGTGGCGGAGGTGGTCGCCCGATGAGCATGCCGTTCTACGTCGCCCCGGAACAGATGATGAAGGACCGCGCGGACTACGCGCGGAAAGGGATCGCCCGAGGACGGGCACTCGTTGCCTTGCGCGACGACGACGGCATCGTGATCGTCGCCGAGAACGCTTCGGAGACGCTGCGCAAGATCAGCGAGATCTACGACCGCATCGCGTTCGCCGGGGTCGGCAAGTACAACGAGTTCGACCAGCTCCGCGTGGCGGGGGTGCGGGCGGCCGACCTCAAGGGATACCAGTACTCGCGCGACGACGTCGACGCCCGCAGCCTCGCCAACAGCTACGCCCAGATGCTCGGCACGATCTTCACCCACGAGATGAAGCCGATGGAGGTCGAGATCCTGGTCGCCGAGGTCGGGCTCGAGGCGAGCGGCGACCAGATGTTCCACATCCTGTACGACGGCACGGTCGTCGACGAGCGCGACTACGCGGCGATCGGCGGCGACGCCGAGACGATCCGTGAGCGCCTCGCCGCGAGCTGGAGGGAAGGGCTCGACCGGCAGGCGGCGATCGTCGCCGGCGTCGCCGCGCTCGGCGGGTCCGATCGCGAGATCCCCGCCGACGATCTCGAGGTCGCCGCGCTCACCCGCGAGGGCGAGCGGCGGTGCTTCCGCCGCCTCGACCACGATGGCATCGTCGCCGCCCTGAGCTGACGCGGTCGTCGCAGGCGATCACGGTGCGGTGAAGTGGACCTCGGCGGGGTGGTTCGCCAGCGTCGTCACGGGTGCTACTCGCTCGGTGGCGCGAGCCGACGCCCGAACCCTCCGCCGCCGGGCGTCTCGATCTCGAACCGATCGCCCGGCTCGACGTCGACGTGTGCGTTGCCCGGCAACTCGACGATCGTTCCGTCCGCGCGGATCACCCGGTTGTGGCCGACCGCCCCGGGGCCTCCACCGTTCACCCCGTACGGGGCCACCGAGCGGCGCGACGAGATCACGTTGACCTGCATCGCTTCACCGAAACGGAGGCGCCGGACTGCGCCGTCGCCACCCCGGTGGGCGCCTGCACCGCCCGACCCGCGGCGGACGTGGAACGTCTCGAGGACCACCGGGAAGCGCCATTCGAGTACCTCGGGATCGGTCAGCCGCGAGTTCGTCATGTGCGTGTGCACGGCGTCGCAGCCGTCTCGCCGTGCGGTCGCGCCCGCGCCACCGCAGATCGTCTCGTAGTACTGATGGCGCGAGTTGCCCCAGATGAGGTTGTTCATCGTGCCTTGGCTGGCGGCCATCGTGCCGAGCGCGCCGAAGAGCGTGTCGACGATCAGCTGTGACGTCTCGACGTTCCCGGCCACGACCGCCGCCGGGTACCGGGGGTTGACGATGCTCGGCTCCGGGAGCACGAGCTCGATCGGCTTCATGCACCCCGCGTTGAGCGGGATGTCGTCCTGGATCAGGCAGCGGAACACGTACAGCACGGCGGCGTGGGCGATCGCCGACGGCGCGTTGTAGTTGCCGGGGTGGGTACCGCTGGAGCCGGTGAAGTCGACGGTCGCCGAGCGGTGCCGATGGTCGACGCGGATCTCCACGCAGATCAGGTTGCCGTCGTCCAGCTCGCAGGAGAAGCTGCTGTCGCGGAGCGCGTCGATCACGCGGCGCACCGATTCCTCGGCGTTGTCCTTGACATGGCCCATGTAGGCGTGGACCACATCGAGCCCGTAGTGGTCGATCACGCCGAACAGCTCGGTGGTTCCCTTCTCGCACGCCGCGACCTGCGCCTGGAGGTCGGCGACGTTCTGGTCCGGATTGCGCGCCGGATACGGTCCGGACCCGAGCAGTCGCCGCAACGCCTCCTCGCGGAAGTGGCCGTCGTCGACGAGCAGGAAGTTGTCGATCAACACGCCCTCCTGCTCGACGCTGGTGCTGTCGGCGGGGGCCGATCCCGGGGTCATGCCGCCGACGTCGGCGTGGTGACCGCGCGCGGCGACGTAGAAGATCGGCGCGTGCCCGGCCCGGCCGAAGACCGGCTTGATCACGGTGATGTCGGGCAGGTGCGTGCCGCCGTCGTACGGGGCGTTGGTGACGAACACCTGACCGTGGACCATGCCGGGGTTGCGGGCGATGATCGACTTGATCGACTCGCTCATCGACCCGAGGTGCACGGGGATGTGCGGCGCGTTGGCGATCAGGTCGCCGGCGGGGTCGAAGACCGCACAGGAGAAGTCCAGCCGCTCCTTGATGTTGACCGACGACGCCGTGTTCTCCAGCACGACGCCCATCTGCTCGGCGATGTTCATGAAGAGGTTGTTGAAGATCTCGAGCTGCACCGGATCGACGGCGGCACCGACCGAGGCCGTGGCCGCCCGCGGCAGCGATCCGCTCCAGCACCAGATCGCCGGTCGGGGTGACCTCGCCTCGCCACCCGGGTTCGACCACGGTCGTGGCGTTGGCCTCGACGAGGACCGCCGGGCCGTCGACGACGGCTCCGGCCGGCGAGCAGCGGCGCGGTCGACGAACGGGGTGTCGTGCCGGGTGCCGGCCATCAACGTGACGTGCGTGCCGAGGAACCGTTCGACCGCCGCCCACCGGCGGAGCGGCGAGGTCGACGCCGACCGACTCCCCGATCGCTTCGACCTGGATCGCCTCGACGAGGAGCTCGCGATCGGGTGACACGAAACCGAACCGGGCGCGGTGCCGCTCCTCGAACCGGTCGACCAACTGCGCGAGATCGCCGTCGGGCACGTGCAGCGCGGTGTCCGATCCGGCATACCGCAGACGCGACGCGCCGGATCGATGCGCGTCGCCGACCGGTCGACGGCCTGCTCGGCCAGCACGGCGCAGCCCTGTGCCTCGAGCCCCTCCCACATCGCGCCAGCCGATCGAGACAGCGCGCGCTCAACACCTGCTCGACGGCGTGGTCGATGACGTGACGGACGTCGGCCAGGCCGATGCCGACGGCGGACAGCACGCCGGCGTGGGGATGGACGTGGACCCGGGTGATCCCGAGGCGATCGGCGACCAGACAGGCGTGCTGGCCGCCGGCACCGCCGAAGCAGGCGAGCGTGTACTCGCTGACGTCGTGGCCGCGCTGCACCGAGATCTTCTTGATCGCGTTGGCCATGTTGTCGACGGCGATGTCGACGAACCCGGTCGCCACCGATGCCACGCCGTGCTCGGTGCGCGTGGTCTGCGAGATCTCGGCGGCGAGGCGCTCGAAGGCCTCGATCGAGGCGGCCGCGGCGAGCGGCTCGTCGCCTCCCGGGCCCGAACGCGTGCGGGAAGTACTCCGGCCGGAGCTTGCCCAGCACGACGTTGCAGTCGGTGATCGACAGCGGACCCGCCGTTGCCGTAGCACGCCGGGCCGGGAGTCGGCGCCGGCTGAATCGGGTCCGACCCGCATCCGTGCGCCGTCGAAGTGCAACACCGAGCCGCCGCCGGCGGCCACGGTGTGGATCTCGATCATCGGCGCCGCGCACGCGGACGCCGGCGACCGCGGTGTCGTAGGTGCGCTCGAGCTCGCCCGAGTAGTGCGACACGTCGGTCGACGTGCCGCCCATGTCGAACCCGATGAGGCGGTCGAAGCCGGCGGCGGAGCCCGTCCGGACCATGCCGACCACACCGCCCGCCGGTCCGGACAGCAGCGCATCCTTGCCGCGAAACTGGTGCGCGTCGGCCAGGCCGCCGTTCGATTGCATGAACATCAGCGCGGTCCACGGCCACCCGGTCGGAGTCGCCGGTCGACGCGGCGGACGTAACGGCGCAGGATCGGGGACAGGTAGGCGTCGACGACCGTCGTGTCGCCGCGGGCGACGAGCTTCATCAGCGGGCTGACCTCGTGGCTGATCGAAACCTGCTCGAAGCCGAGCTCGGCGGCGATCTCCCCGACGCGCTCCTCGTGACGGTGGTACCGGTACCCGTGCATCAGTGTGACGGCGACCGAGTCGAACCCGTCGTCGCGGCACGCCACGAGCGCGGCCCGCACGCCACCGTCGTCGAGCGGGCGGAGCACCGTCCCGTCGGCGGCGATGCGCTCGTCGACCTCGACGACGCGGTCGTACAGCATGTTCGGCAGGACGATGTCGAGGGCGAAGAGGTCGGGCCGCGCCTGATACCCGATACGCAGGGCGTCGCCGAACCCGCGGCGTCGTCACGTAGACCGTCGGCTCCCCCCGGCGCTCCAGCAGCGCGTTGGTGGCGACGGTGGTCCCCATCTTCACCTCGTCGACGAGGTCGGCCGGGATCGGGTCGCTCCCGCCGAGCGCGAGAAGTTGACGGATCCCCTCGACCGCGGCGTCGTCGTAGCGGAGGGGGTTCTCCGACAGGAGCTTGGCCGTCGCGGTCGAGCCGTCGGGGCGCCGGGCGACGACGTCGGTGAACGTCCCGCCTCGGTCGATCCAGAACTGCCAACCCACGGCGTCATCATGACCGCTCGGTCGGCGAGTAACGCGCCGGCTGGCCGATCGACACGACTCGATGTGCGTTATGTTGACGCGTGATGGAACGCCGCATCTACGGGCTCGAGAACGAGTACGGCGTCACCTGCACGCTGCGCGGGCAACGGCGTCTCAGTCCCGACGAGGTCGCCCGGTATCTGTTCCGGCGAGTCGTGTCGTGGGGTCGGAGCTCGAACGTGTTCCTCCAGAACGGTGCGCGGCTGTATCTCGACGTCGGGTCGCACCCGGAGTACGCCACCCCGGAGTGCGACTCGCTGTACGACTTGATCGTTCACGACAAGGCGGGCGAGCGGATCCTCGAACAGCTGGTCGGGTCGGCCGAGCAGCGCCTCGCCGAGGAGTCGATCCGGGGCACGATCTACCTGTTCAAGAACAACACCGACTCCGCCGGCAACTCCTACGGCTGCCACGAGAACTACCTGACCAGCCGCGACGACGACCTCGGCCACTACGCCGAGGTCCTGATCCCGTTCCTGGTCAGCCGGCAGATCTACACCGGCGCCGGCAAGGTGCTGCAGACCGCACGCGGCGCGACGTACTCGATCGCCCAGCGCGCCGAACACATCTGGGAGGGCGTGTCGTCGGCGACCACCCGGAGCCGGCCGATCATCAACACGCGCGACGAACCGCACGCCGACGCCGAGCGGTACCGGCGTCTGCACGTGATCGTCGGCGACTCGAACATGAGCGAGTACACGGCGTTCGTCAAGGTCGGCGCGGCCGCGTGCATGCTGCGGATGCTCGAGGACGACAACGTGGTGCTTGCGGGACATGACGCTCGAGAACCCGATCCGGGCGATCCGTGAGATCAGCCACGACATGACGTGCCGTCGCACGGTCCGCCTCGCCAACGGTCGCGAGGTCAGCGCACTCGACATCCAGCGCGAGTACCTCGACCGGGCGCTGCGCTACAGCGACACGCAGGGCTTCCCTCCGCTGGAGCAACGGGCGCTCGAGATGTGGGAGCACTGCATCTCGACGATCGAGAACGACCCGCTCAAGCTCGACCGCGAGGTCGACTGGGTGATCAAGTACAAGCTGCTCGACGCGTTCCGCGAGCGGCACTCGCTGTCGCTCGGGCATCCCCGGGTGCAGCTCCTCGACCTGCAGTATCACGACGTCTCGCGGACGCGCAGCCCGTTCTACAAGTTGCAGGATCGGGGCATGGTCGAGCGGATCTGTACCGATCGCGACATCGAGACCGCGATCGACGTCCCCCCGCAGACCACGCGCGCCCGGCTGCGTGGCGAGTTCGTCAAGCGGGCCAAGGAGCGCAAGCGCGACTACACCGTCGACTGGGTCCACCTCAAGCTCAACGACCAGGCCCAGCGCACCGTGCTCTGCAAGGACCCGTTCAAGAGCCGGGACGAGCGGGTCGAGCGGCTGATCGAGACCCTGTGATCCGAGCGGCTCGGCACCGTGTGTCGCGGCCGGCGGGTCGTGTCGCCGCGAGGACCGATGCGCCGGATACCGTGGTCGGCTCGTGACCTCCGACACCGACGCGCCCCTCACCCCTGACCCGGAGGCAGGCCTGTCCGTCGACCCGCCGGCGTCGGTGGCGATCGACGACGACGCCGCGCCGCCCGCCGAGCCGCCGGCCGAGGAGGACCAGGCCGGGTCGAGCGGAGCCCGGGCGTTCGTCGACTGGGTCATCGTCATCGCCGTCGCCCTGCTCGTCGCGTTCGTCGTTCGTGGCTTCGTGCTCGCCCACTTCGTCGTCGACGGCTCGTCGATGTACTCGACGCTGGAGACCGGCGATCGGGTGTTCGTCAACAAGCTCTCGTACCGCCTGCACGACCCCCACCGCGGCGATGTCGTCGTGCTCCACCAGATCAGCGGCGCGTCCGAGCGAGACCTGATCAAGCGCGTGATCGCCCTGCCGGGCGAGACGGTCGAGATGCGCTCGTGCGTCGTACTGATCACCGCGCCGGGGGAGGCGACCGCCCGCCCGCTGAACGAGCCGTACCTCGATCCGGACGTCGTCACACCGACCAGTTGCGGCGGCGACTTCGAGGCGGTGACGGTTCCCGACGGTCACGTCTTCGTGATGGGCGACAACCGGGCCGGCTCGCAGGACAGCCGCAGCCCGCAGGTCGGGCCGGTCAGCGAGGACGATCTCGTCGGACGCGCGTTCGTCGTGTTCTGGCCCCGCGACCACTGGCAGTGGCTCTAGCGGTCGCCGTCACCTCAGCCTCGGCGGCCATCGCGTCGCGCATGACGTCGACGACGTCGCTGTAGACGGCATCGGCGCCCATCCGCAGGCTCTCGCGGAGGTGGTGCTCGTGCTGCATGTCCCAGCAGAAGGCAAGCCGTCCGAAGCGGTGGAACAGCGTGACCAGGCCGCCGTTCCAGTCGGTGCGGTGCATGTTGATCGCGTCGATCCCCTCGTGGGCCAGGCGCGCCGCTCGCCGTTCCGGTCCCTCCTTGATGCGTTCGAGCCGTATCGAGTTGACCAGGCGGACGTCGGGGAGTCGGCGGGCGCAGCGCGATCAGGCGGTCGATCGCCGGGTCGCACAGCCACACCCGCGGCAGCATCAGCGGATCGTGGTTCGCGGCAGCGCGTCGATCGTCGGGAGCGCAGCGGCCGGATCCTTGAGGTCGAGCGACAGCTCGTAGTCGGTTCCGCATGCGTCGAGCAGGTCGTCGATCGAGGGGATGTGGCCGGGGAGGTCGGCGCGCGCGACCTCGGCGATCCGGCGGCGGCGGAGCTCGCGGACCGACGACGCCGTCGTGGTCGAGCACGGGGACGCCGTCGGCGGTCAGCCACACGTCGCTCTCGAGGCCGGTGGCGCCGAGGCGCAGGGCGAGCTGCGAACGCCTCGAGCGTGTTCTCCGGCGCGTGCGCGCGGGCGCCGCGGTGGGCGAACGTGATCGGTGGGTCGAGCAGGGAGGGGAGACGCTGCTGCACTCCCGTGAATGATGGCAGGCCCGTAGACTGCGCGACGTGTTCAACCTGCAGGGCAGCGAGATCATCGTGATCCTGCTGCTCGCGCTCGTCATCCTCGGACCCGAGAAGCTCCCCGACGCGATTCGCCGGTTCAGCGAGACCTACGCCGAGCTGAAGAAGATGGGCATCGGGTTTCCAGGCCGAGCTGAAGTCGGCGCTCGACGAGCCGATGCGCGAGATGCGCGAGACGGCCAACCGGGTGCGCGACGCCGCTGACCCCAACAAGATCGCTGCGTCGGCGGCGTCCGAGCGAGAGGTCGAACCCGACCGCGGTTCGGGGCCTGCACCCGACCAGACTGCGGGTGAGGGGGCCGCTGCACCGGCGCAGGGCGACCCGCCGCTCGGCGATCCACCCCCCGAGGACGTCCCGGGCGCACCGGTCGACCCCCCGGCGCCGGTCAATCACATCGCCGCGGCGAACTCGAGCGGGGCGATCGCCGCCGCGGCGGCCGAGCGTTCCGGTGGCGACCCGACCGGGAGCGACCCGACCGGTGGAGACGGGATCGGCGTCGGGAGCGGTCCGGACGGCGAGCGTCGCGCTCCCTCCGGACCTGCATTCCACTCCGCGGCGCCGCCGCCGACCGGCAGCTCCCGATCGCACGCCGTCGGAGGCAACGAGGCAGGCACGGTCGACGAGGGCAGCGGCGACGGCGCAGCACCCGAGTCGGCCCCGGCCGGTGACGGTTCCGACGGGGGGCGCGTCGCGTCGAGTACCGACGAGACCGCACGGGCATGAGCGAGCAGGACGTCGCGGAGGAGACCGCCGGCGAGACGACGATGACGCTCACCGAGCACCTCGGCGAACTGCGGGCGCGCATCATCCGGTCGGCGCTGGCCGTCACCGTCGGCATGGTGCTGATCATCGCGTTCTACGATCAGGTGCTCGAGTTCCTGAAGCAGCCCTACATCGACCTGTGCACCGCGAAGGGATCCGACTTCTGCGACCCCGACCTGTTCATCACGACCCCGACCGAGGGCCTTTCCACGCGGATCCGGGTCGGGATGTACGGGGGCATCATCGCCGCCCTCCCGGTGATCCTGTGGCAGACCTGGCGATTCATCGTGCCGGCGCTCAACAAGAAGGAGCGCAGGTACGCCATCCCGTTCGTGCTCTCGTCGGTCGTGCTGTTCGTCGCCGGCGGCGCGCTCGCCTACGTGACGGTCGGCAGGGCGCTCGAGTTCCTCATCTCGTGGGCGGGTTCGGACGTCCAGGAGATCTTCACCGTCAACAGCTACATCAGCCTGATCGGCCTGATGATCTTCGCCTTCGGCATCGGCTTCCTGCTCCCGGTGCTGTTCGTGTTCCTGCAACTGGTCAACGTCGTGTCGCCGCGGCGCCTGCTGCGGAGCTGGAGGTACGCCACGATCGGGGTGTTCGTCCTCGCCGCGGTGATCACGCCGTCCGGTGATCCGGTGACGCTGATGATGCTCGCTGTCCCGATGCTCGTGTTGTACTTCATCGCCGTGCTGATCGGCTGGTTGATCCTGCGCCGGCGTCCTGCCGAAACCTGATCGGTGCTGCCACACTTGGGTGGTGCGCGCTGATCGGTCCGAGCTGACGGCTCGCTACGCCTTCACCGTCGACCGGTTCCAGCTCGACGCCTTCGACGCGCTCGACGACGGCCGTCATGTCGTCGTCGCCGCGCCGACCGGCAGCGGCAAGACCGTCGTCGCCGAGTACGGCATCGCGTCGGCGCTGGTCGACGGACGCCGCGCCTTCTACACGGCGCCGATCAAGGCGTTGTCCAACCAGAAGTATCGCGACCTGGCGGAGATCCACGGTCCCGACGCCGTTGGGTTGCTGACCGGCGACAACTCGATCAACCCGGCGGCACGTGTGATCGTGATGACCACCGAGGTCCTCCGGAACATGATCTACGCGGTCCTCACCGGCGTTGCACGAGCTCGGGCTGGTCGTGCTCGACGAGGTGCACTTCCTGCAGGACGCCTACCGCGGGCCGGTGTGGGAGGAGGTGATCATCCACCTCCCACAACACGTCCGGCTGGTCTGCCTCTCGGCGACCGTCAGCAACGTCGCCGATCTCGCCGACTGGATCTCCACCGTGCGCGGCCCGACGCAGGCGATCGTCGAGCAGCGCCGCCCGGTGCCGTTGGAGAACCGCTACCTGGCCGCCGACCTGACCAACGACCGCTTGCACTTCCTGCCGATGTTCGTCGACGGCGGGATCAACCGCGACGCCCTCCGGCTCGACGAATCCGCGGTTCGGAACGGCCGAACCGCCGGCGCAACGGCGGTGGTCGCGACGGCCCGCGCGCCGTGTCGCAAGCTGGCGACGCCCCGTCGGGTCGAGACCGTCGAGTTGCTGGCCGATGCGAAGCTGTTGCCGGCGATCTACTTCATCTTCAGCCGCGCCCAGTGCGACGAGGCGGCCCGGGGGTGTCTCGACGCCGGGATGCGGTTGACCTCCCACGACGAGCGGCGGGCGATCCGGGCGATCGTCGCCGATCGCCTGGGCAGGCTCGAGGCCGCCGACCTCGAGGTGCTCGGCCATCGCCGGTTCGTCGACCAACTCGACCACGGCGTCGCCGCCCATCACGCCGGCATGGTGCCGCCGATGAAGGAGGTGGTCGAGGCGTGCTTCGTCGAGGGCCTGGTCAAGGTCGTCTTCGCCACCGAGACGCTCGCCGTCGGGATCAACATGCCGGCCCGCACGGTCGTGATCGAGAAGCTGACGAAGTTCACCGGCGACCACCACGAGCGCCTCACGCCTGGCGAGTACACCCAGCTCACCGGTCGGGCCGGCCGGCGCGGCATCGACGAGCGCGGTGACGCCGTCGTCCTGTGGTCGCCGTGGGTGCGGTTCGGCGAGGTGGCCGAGCTGGCCGGGAGCTCGTCGTTCCATCTGCGCTCGGCGTTCCGACCGACGTACAACATGGCAGCCAACCTGATCCGCATCCACTCCCGTGACGAGGCGCACCACCTGCTCAACCTGTCGTTCGCCCAGTACCAGGCCGACCGGGACGTCGTCCGCCTGGAGGCTCGTCTCGAGCGGCGGCGGGCCGCCCGGGACGAGCTCCTGGCCCAGGCGCAGAGCCCGTTCGGCGACATCGACGAGTACCGGGCGCTGCGCGACGTCGAGCGAGACGAGCGCGAGTCGCGGCGGGCATCGAATTCCGCCGAGGTCGTCTTCGCGATGCGCCAGCTCCGGCCCGGCTCGATCATCAGCATCGTCAAGGGCGGCCACCGGGGGAGTGCGGTCGTGATCGCCAGCGCCCACCGAAAGGGTGGGATTCGCCTCACCCTGATCGACAAGCGGGCCGACCGGTTCTCGGCGGTCGCCGACGACTTCGATGTACCGCCGTTCGTGCTCGGCCGGATCGAGCTGCCCTCCAACTTCGCGCCGAACCGCCGGGACTTCCGCGACGAGGTGGCCCGCCGGCTGCGCAGGGCGCGGGTGGGACCCGGTCCGGCGAGCCGAGCCGATGGGGAACGCGACGAGCACCCACTCGCCGACCAACACCCCGTCGCCGTCGACCCCGACCTACGGACGCGTCTCCGGGCGGCCGGCGAAGCCGAACGCCTCGGGCGGGAGATCGCCGAGATGGAGCGCCGCGTACAGGGCAAGAACCAGTCCCTCGCCCGCGACTTCGATCGCGTCCTCGACCTGCTCGAACGGTTCGGTTACGTCGACCTGGCCGGATGGTCGCTCACCGCCCGGGGCGAGATGCTGGCCCGGACGTTCCACGAGTCCGATCTGCTGGTCACCGAGATCGTCGGGGCCGGGCTGCTCGACGGGCTCGGGGCGCCGGACGTCGCGGCGCTGGTGTCGACCGTCGTCTACGAGCATCGCAGCCCCGAGCCCCCGCCCGCTCCCTGGTTCTCGTCGAAGGACGTCCACCGTCGGTGGCGGCGGATCGAGGCGATCAGCGAGGATCTGGCAGCACAGGAGCGCGCGGCGGGCCTCCCCGAGCACCGGGCCCCCGACCCGACGTTCGGGGCGGTCGCCTACGCCTGGGTCGCCGGCGAGGGGTTCGCCGAGGTGGTCGGCGACGAGGACCTGACCGGCGGTGACTTCGTGCGCAACGTCCGCCAGCTGATCGACCTGCTGCGACAGCTCGCGCTCGTCGCGCCGCTCGCGGGCACCCGGCGAGCTGCCGGACGGGCCGCTGACGTCGCCTTCCGCGGCGTGGTCGCCGACAGCGCGATCCCCGGGACCCTGATCGAGGCCGGATGACGATCGAGAAGGGCCAACCGTGGGGTCACGAGGTCAGCCGGCCCTCCGACCTGCGCGTGGTCCCAACCGACCACCGACTGGTGGCCGCGCTGACCGACGGCAGCGGACTGCCGTGCGCCGTGGCGGGCGGTGACCTGCACCGCACGCTCGGTGCGCCGGCGATCGGCAACCGCGAGACGCTGCGCGTGCTGGCGGTCGACCTCGTCGAGGTGACCCTCGCCGACGGAGCGACCCATCAGGCGATCGCCCACGTGATCGCCCGCGAGCCGTGGTGGCGCGGGTCGTGGTGGCGCGGTCAGGTCCTCGCGGTGATGAACGCCGAGTTCGTCGGCGTCTGGGACGTCGCGCCGCGCGGCCATCCGAACGACGGGCGCGTCGAGGTCCAGCTCGCCGCTGCGAGCCTGCGCCTTCGCGATCGGTGGGCTGCCCGCAGCCGGCTCCCGCACGGGGGACACGTCCCCCATCCGGACATCTCCACACGGTCGGTCCGCTCGGCAGCGTGGACGTTCGAGTCGGCGCTCGCCGTGTTCGTCGACGGGCGCCCGGTCGGGCGATCACGGTCGCTGGGAATCGCGGTACGCCCGGACGCCGCCACCATCTACTCCTGAGCCGCCTCCGGCCGGCGCCAGGCCCAGGACCATCGCGCCCGTGGAACATGCTCGGCGGGGAGATCCGGCATGTCCATGTCCCGGCGCTGCTCGTCGGCGAGGTCGGCGCGGGCGGCCCATGCCCCATACCGGCGGGCGAGCGGCGCCGCGCTGATCCCGTGCAGCAGGACCGACGCGGTCACCGTCAGGGTGATCACGCCGACGATCTGGTCCGTGTTCGACTCCATGTCGGCGGCCTCCTCGAGGAGCAGGATGGCGAACACGATCGACGCCAGCCCCCTGGGTCCGAACCAGCCGACGAACAGGCGCGAGCGCCAGGGCAGGCGCGTGCCGGTGTACGCGATCCAGACCGGGATCATGCGCACGAGGGTCAGGCTCAGGATCATCGCCAGGTACTCCGGCGGGCCGTACTGTCCGAGCGTCTCGCCGAGGAACAGGTTGCCGAACACGAAGAACGCCATCACGCCGAGCAACTGGGCGGCGTCCTCGGTGAACTCGCCGAGGTGCAGCGACTCCGCCGACGCCACGGCGCCGCTGGTGCCGCGCCGGTGAGCACCGCCGAACGTCAGCCCGGCGACGAACGCGGCGATGAACCCGTTGCCCCCGATCGCCGCGCTGCCGGTGAAGGCGATGATCGGCACGGCGAACGTGGCGATCTGCTCGTATCGACCGTCGGACCAGTGGTTGGCCCTGGTCCACCGCAGCAGGACGACGATCCCCGAGCCGGCAGCGGCGCCGACCAGCGTCCCGTAGCCGACCTGCTCGAACGCGTACACGACCCAGTACCCGGCCGAGCGCCCTTCCTGGATCGAGATGCTCATCAGGACGGCGACGATCGGTGCGGCGAGCCCGTCGTTGAGGCCCGATTCGACGTTGAGGGTCAACCGCTCGCGCGCCGGGACCGACTCGTCCTCGACCACGGCGCTGCCCAGTGCGGCGTCGGTCGGGGCGAGGATCGTCGCGAGCAGCGCCACCTCGGCCAGCGCGACGCCCGAGATCAGCACGGCGTTGACGGCCGTTCCGAGGAGGATCGTGAGGGGCAGGCCGATGAGCAACAATCGCGCCGGCATCGCCAGGAAGCTCTGCAGCCGACGGAGGTCGATGCGCACCGCATCGCTGAACAGGATGACGGCCAGCGTGCCCTCGGCGAGGAGCCCGACCGCACCGAGTTCGGCGATCACGTTGACGGCACCGGTCGCCGACAGGAACGCGCCGATCCCGACGAACACGATCGGCATCGTGACCGGCCAGCGCTCGATCCGCCGGGACACCGCGGCATAGGCGACGAGCACCAACCCGACGATCGTGATCTCGGTGGGCTCCACGCCCGCACCGTAATCGCTCACAGCAGCGCGGACGCCCGGGCCGTTCGACGGGACCACTCGCGTCGCCCCAGGTCAACGGCTCGCGGCATCCCGGCACGGTCGATCGCGCCCTCGTAGAGTGATCCCCCGTGGCTGTGTACGTCCCCGAGTACTTCGAACCGGACGAAGCCGACATCCTGCGGCGCTACTTCACCAACCTCGACGGCCCCGTCTTCGCGCTGGTCAACCTGCCCGAGGTCGTCAAGGGCGCCCTGTTCGCCCGGTACAGCCGGAGCCCCAAGTCGCTGCGCCGGCTGTTCCTCGACGAGTTCGTCGGTGATCTCGACATCAGCGGCGACCAGAGCATCGACGCGACGGTGGGACTCGATCGCGCCGAGGAGCTGTACGAGCGGGTGTTCTTCGAGTACGGCGACGACTCGGTCGCACAGCTCGGCGGAGTCCACCTCGCCTGCGAGCAGGCATCGAACCTGCTGACCAAGGTGCTCGAGTGGGGCCGGCTGATGAGCTATCTCGAACAGAGCACGCGCTACATCAGCTACGACAGCCGGCTCGGTGGGAGGTACCGCTACTTCCGCGATCCCGACGTGCTCGCCGGCCCGCTCGGCACGCGCTACGTCGGCGACCTCGATCGGATCTTCGACGCCTACAGCCACTGCATCGAGACCGTCACCGAGCACGTCCGGGCGACCGTCGCCCGCGATCCGGCCGACAGCGAGTTCGTCTACCGGATGGCGACGCGGGCCAAGTCGCTCGACGCCGTCCGGGGCATCTTGCCCGCAGCGGCGACCTCCAACGTCGGCATCTACGGCACGGGCCAGGCGTTCGAGGCGTTGCTGCTCCGGATGCGCGCCCATCCGTTGCCCGAGTCGCGCGAGTACGCCGACCTCATGCTGCACGAGCTCCGCAAGGTCATCCCGAGCTTCCTCCGGCGTGTCGACCTGGCCGATCGGGGTGGGCGTTGGTCGGAGTACCTCGCAACGACCCGGCGGGACACCGCCTCGCTGGTTCAGCAGTTGTTCGGCGAGACGCCGGTCGATCCGGCTCCCGAGGTCGAGTTGGTCGATTTCGATCCAGAGGCCGAGGACAAGTTGCTCGCCGCGATCTGTTACTCCCACTCCAGCCTTCCCGAGCATCAGTTGCTCGACCGTGTCCGCCAGCTCGGGGTCGACGAGCGGGTGGCGCTGATCAGGGCGTACGTCGGCGAGCGCGAGAACCGGCGGCACAAGCCGGGGCGGGCGTTCGAGCGAAGCTTCTACCGGTTCGACATCCTCAGCGACTACGGCGCGTTTCGCGACATGCAGCGCCACCGCATGCTGACGATCGAGTGGCAGCGGCTGACCCCGAATCATGGCTACACGCGTCCGGAACTGGTCGAGGCGGCGGGGGCCGGGCCGGTGTTCGACGAGGCGATGCGGCGGTCGGCCGCCCTCTACGACGCGCTCAACCCGGACTACCCAGCGCAGGCGTCCTACGCCGTCGCGATGGCGTACCGGTTGCGGTACGTCATGCAGTTCAACGCCCGCGAGGCCGTCCACCTGCTCGAGCTGCGCTCGTCACCACAGGGACACCCGTCCTACCGGCGGGTCGCGCTCGAGATGCACCGGCTGATCAGCGAGCGGGCCGGCCATCGTGCCGTCGCCGAGGCGATGTCTCACATGACGACCGAGGCGCCCGAGCTCGAACGGCTGGAATCGGAGCGGCGAGCCGAGGCCCGGCGGGACTCGTTCTGACCGCCCCGATTCGGGCTGCGGCGCCCACCTTGTGACGTGAGTCACGGAACGGGCATCCCAAACCGCCAGGGCGGCAGGCCTATGATCCCGCCGCAGGCACGCTCACCCGCGTGAAGTGCGCCACCATGGAACCGAAGCGACGAGATGGCTGACGACGACATCATCGAAGACGAAACCGACGGCGACGAGGAGATCGACGATGTCGATCCCGAGGATCTCGATGACGACGAGGATATTCCGACCGATGTCGACGACGACGACGATGTCGTCGACGACGACGAGGAGGACGAGGAAGAAGACGTCAAGCAGGCACCGCGGACCAAGCGCACCAAGCGTGACGACGACGATGACGACGACGACGACCTGGTCGCCGACGACGACGTCGAGGCCGATCTCGACCGCATCCTCAAGGACCGGATGGTCACCGTCGAAGAGGACGATGACGACGAGGACGAGGAGGTCGACGAGCGGGCCGAGGGTGGCGAGCGGTTGCAGCCCAAGCAGCAGGACGAGCAGCTCTGTCCCTCCTGCTTCCTCCTCGTGCGGTCCGGTGCGCCCAACTGCCCGGTCGGCGACGACGACTGCCCGATCTTCTCCTGACCAGCGATCCGTGACCGACCGGAGCCTGGTGTCGTGACCTCCGGCGATCGAGCGCGCGTGGAGCGTCTCGTCGAGCAGGCGATCTTGGCCCCGCTCGACCTGACGATCCGGGCCGTCGAGGGCCTGCCGGCGTCGATCGACAGGGCGCGTCAGCAGCTCCTCGTCGCCCGGTTCGTCGGTCGGCTCGCAGTCGAGCAGGGGGTCGGCGAACTCCGCCGACGTGCCAGCGGCGCCGACGGCCGGACCCGCGCAGGATCGGCCGCCACGGCGAGCGGGGCCGAACCGTCCGGCGGGATCGGCACCGAACCGACCGTCGAGACGGCCGTCGATCGCGGGGGAGGGGTCGTCACCGATCTGCCCGACGGTGCCGACCTCGCACTTCCCGACTACGAGCAGCTTCCGGCCGCCCACATCGTTGCGAAACTGCCGGGCCTGCGGCAGGCCGAGCGCGACGAGATCGAGCGCTTCGAGTTGGCCAACCGCAAGCGGCGGACGATCCTCGGCAAGCTCGAGCAGTTGCGCGAGCGACCGTGATCGACCCGACGGTACGCGCCGCCGATGTCGCCCGTGATCTCGACGCGCTCGTGCTGCTCGAGTCGGAGGCCCGTCACGCGCTGGTCGACCAGCGCGGCGGCGAACGCTGGCTGGTCGAGCATCCCCCGATCGGGTCGGGTTGGGCGGATCGAGCGGATCGCTCCGACGTGCTCGTCGCCCACATCGACGACATCGTGGTCGGGTACCTGGTCGCAGACCTCGGCGACGATCACATCCTGCGCATCGATCAGGTCTGGGTGACACCGGGGCGCGCGAACTCGGGTTCGGCGACGGGTTGCTGGCTGCGGCGATCGAGCGTGGCCGCCGGGCGGGCGCGATCGCCGTCGAGGGGCAGTCGTTGCCCGGCGACCGGCACACGAAGAACCTCTACGAGCGGGCCGGCATCGTGGCCCGGCTGATCACCACGTTCAAGGCGTGGTGAGCATCGCCCTCAGCGGGCCTGCCAGTTCGGGGCGCGCTTCTCGATGAACGCGGTCAACCCCTCCTTGGTGTCCTCGGAGCGCAGGACGCCGGCGAACACCTCGTCGGTCATCGCCTTGAGCGTCTCGTCGTCCTCGTAGGCCGCCGCCAACACGACCTGACGGCTCGCCCGGACCGCGAGCGGAGCTGCGGCGTTGATCTGCGCAGCGAGCCGCAGCGCCTCGGCGGTCGCCTCGCCCGGCTCGACCAGGCGGGAGACCAGTCCCAGCTCGTAGGCCCGCTCGGCCGGAATCGGGACGCCGGTGAGGATCGCCTCCATCGCCGCCGCCTGGCCGATCGCCCGGGGGAGCCGGAACAGCCCGCCGGCGCCGGCGATCAGGTTGCGCGTCACCTCGGCGAGCCCGAACGCAGCGCGGGTCGTCGCCACGACCAGATCGGCGGCGAGCACGATCTCACAACCGCCTGCGGTGGCGAGGCCGTCGACCGCGACGATGACCGGCTTCACGCGCTCGCGGTAGACGAATCCGGCGAAACCGCCGCGGGCGGTGTTGAGCCGCGCACCGTCACCGGAGTTGATCGCCTTGAGGTCGGCACCGGCGCTGAACACCGGCCGCGATTGGCCCTCGGTGTTCGCCTGGATCACGCCGACCCACAGGTCGTCGTCCGCTTCCAGCCGGTCGATCGCTGCCTCGAGCCCGTCGGCGACGTCGCCGTTGACCGCGTTGCGCGCCGCTGGCCGATTGAGCGTGATCAGAGCGACGCGGTCGAGCGCCTCGAAGGTGACGATGTCGGTCATGGCGGCGATCGTACGACGGCGGTGCCGAACCCCCGAAACCCGGTGGGGTCCCCGGGGCGCGACCAACCGGTTCAGTCGCCGGTATTCGGCTCCGCGCCCGCGCCGTCGTCCTCGCTGGCGGCTTCGGGCTCGGGTGGAGCTGCGGGAGTCGCGGCAGCCGGTTCGGCGCTTTCAGGCTCCGGCGTGGGAGCGGAATCCGGTGGAGTCGTGTGAGTTGCGGCAGCCGGTTCGGTCGCTTCGGGCTCCGGTGCGGGAGCGGTGTCGGCGGCTTCGGGCTCCGGTGCGGGAGCGGAGTCGACGGCTTCGGGCTCCGGTGCAAGAGCGGAGTCGACATCGGCGACGTCGGCGGGCGCGTCGCCCGCCGACGGCGGGGCGTGCGACCCACCCGATGTCGCCGAACGATCGTGCCTCGCCCGGCCATCGGAGCCGCCCGAACGCGCGCCCGCGCCACGTAGGGGCTTCGAGCCGTCCTTGCCGACCTGGCCGTCCCTGCGGTCCTTGCCGCCGTCCTTGCGGTCCCTGCCGCGGTCCTTGCGGTCCTTGCCGTACTGCGGGCGGAGCGGCTTGGGCTTGGGCGTACCGGGGGGCACCTCGACCCCCAGGAGCGCCGCCATCTGGGGCAGCAGCGGTCCGAGCCGGAGTGCGGTCTTGCGCAGGTCGTCGTTGATCTCGCTCGGCGGGGTCGTGGGCACGACCAGCGATCGCACCGGTGAGAACGCCGCCGCTTCCATGACGGCGGCCCACCGGTCGGGGGAATCGTCCGGCTGCAGCGACTCGGTCGCCGCCGTCGCCAACCGGTGCGCCAGGTCGGGCGGGAACATGAACCCGGCCTTGGGTGGCTGTGACGAGAGCCGAAGGGCGCGGATGACGCGGCCGACGCCGAGGGCTGCGGCGACGTCCTCGAGCCACAGTGCCAGCTCCTCTTCCTGCTTGCGGACGAGGGCCGCCTGGAGTTCGGTGGCGATCGACCTGGTCGACTCGTCCCTGGCCACGATCGGATCGGCGCCGGCGGCGACCACGCTGCGCAGATCGCGCAGATCGAGGTGATCCATCTGTCGCTGGGCCGCCTCGGCGCGATCGAGCCAGTCGGCGACGCGCAGCTTCGGCAACAGCTCCTCGGCCATCTTGGTCACGCCGGCCTCCGGCATCACCGGTTTGCCCGCCTCGACCAGCTTCTGGTTCTCCTCGGCGAGCCGGGTCCGCACCGCCGCCATCCCCTGGAGCGCGACCTCGGCGATCGGACGCTGATCCTCCGGCAACGCAGCGAGGACCTCGTTGCGGTGGGTCTTGCCGGGTCGCAGCCGCTTCGGCTTGGGGCGCAGGGGGATCTCGGGCGGGGGATCGAAGTGTGGGCGATCGCGGCGCGGGCGGCCGCCGTCGGGTGTCCGGCCGGCGCGCGCCTTGTCGTCGCGCCCGGCGCCGTCGCGTTCGCGGCCGCCACGCCCGGCTCCGTCGCGGTCGCGGCCGCCACGCCCGGCGCCGTCACGGTCCCGGTCGCCGCGGGGCGGCCGGTCGTCGCGTCGCTTGCCGTCGCGGCCCCGGCCGCCACGGTCGTCGCGCCGGTCGCGCCCCCCGCCACCCCGATCGCGTCGAGCACGCGTCTCGATGACCGCCTCGAACGGCTTGTCGCTGGGGAGCAGCTCGAGCAGGTCGGGGGAGGCCTTCTCCCGACCCTTGACGACCGACAGCACCTCGATGCCGTCGATCATCTGGTCGACCTCGACCTTGAATTCGTCACCGACCGCGGCCCCAGGGGGCAGTATCGAACCGGCGAGCAGTCCCTTCGGCTCGCGGGCTCCGGCGGCACGCCACGTGAAGGAGCCGTCGGAGCGCGCGCTCGTCAGCTCGATGTCGATCCTGCGGGACATGAGGCGAAACGGTATCGGGTCGGCGCGACAATCTCCATCGTGATCGGGGCGGGCGGGCTCCGGTACGGTGCGGCCGATGCCCATCTACGCACTCGGCGGGCTCGAGCCGTCGATCGACGGCGAGGCCTACATCCACCCCGACGCGGTCATCATCGGGGCCGTGACGATCGGCGCACTGTCGTCGGTGTGGCCCGGAGCGGTACTGCGCGGCGACGGGGGCGAGATCCACATCGGGGAACGCACGAGCGTGCAGGACAACGCCGTGCTGCACACCACGCCCGAGCACCCGACCAGCGTCGGCGACGGCTGCGTGCTCGGTCACCTCGTCCATCTCGAAGGATGCACGATCGAGGACGACGTGTTGATCGGCAATGCGGCGATGGTCCTGCACCGTTGCGTGATCCGGTCGGGTGCGGTCGTCGCCGCGAACTCGGTCGTGCTTCCCGACGTCGAGGTGCCGACCGGAGCGTTGGCAGCGGGGACACCGGCCACGATCAAGCCCGGCAAGGCGCGCATCGCCGACACGTACAGCGGCGCTGCCACCTACGTCGAACGCATCGCGCAGTACCGGAGCTCGCTGCGACGGCTCGATTGACCGACGGCGGCGAGGCCGGGTCAGGCGTCGTCGTCTCGAGCCTTCACGAGCTGCTCGGCCAGGTGCTGCGGGAGTTCCTGGTAGCCATGGTGTTCGACCTCGAACGAGCCACTGCCGCCGCTCAGCGAGCGCAGGTCGATCGCGTACCTCGCGATCTCCGACGTCGGCACGAGCGCATCGATCACCAGCTCGTCGTCCTCGGTGGCCGTCCCGAGAACCTGAGCGCGCCGCGAGTTGAGGTCGCCGAGCACGTCGCCGTGGTAGCGCCCCGGCACGTGGACCCGGATCTCGCTGATCGGTTCGAGCACGTGGCTACCGACCTTGGCAATCGCCTCGCGCAGGGCGAGCGAGCCGGCCATCTTGAAGCTCATCTCGGAGGAGTCGACGGCGTGGTACTTGCCGTGCAGGCACACCGCGCGCAGGTCGACGACCGGAAACCCGAACCGGCCCCCACGGGCCATCGCCTCCTCGACGCCGGCGCCGACCGCGGGGATCAGGTTCTTCGGGATCGCGCCGCCGGTGACCTCGCTGCCGAACTCGAAGCCGGAGCCGCGCGGCAACGGCTCGAACCGGATCGTGGCCACGCCGAACTGGCCGTGACCGCCGGTCTGCTTCTTGTACTTGCCCTCGGCCTCGACCGGTGCGGCGAGCGTCTCGAGGTAGGCGATGCGGACCTCGTCGACGTCGACCTCGATGCCGGCGCGGGCGACGCGTGACAGCGCGACCCTGACGTGGGTCTCGCCACCGCCGCGCAGCACCGTCTGGTGCGTGGTCTGGTCGTGGTGCACGGACAGCGTGGGATCCTCGGTGACGATACGGCGCAATGCCGTGGCGAGACGGTCTTCCTCCGACTGCGTCGAGGCGGCGACGGCGACGCCGTAGACCGAGCGCGGGAGCGCCGGCGCCACGTACTCGACCGGTGTGCCCTCCGGGGCGAGCGTGTCGCCGGTGCGCGTCGCTGACAGCTTGGTGACCGCGGCGATGTCGCCGGCCACAACGTCCTGGACGAAGGTGTGCGATGCACCTGACATCGACAGGAGCTGGTGCAACCGCTCCTTGGTGCGGGATCCGGAGCTGACGAGCACGTCGTCGGCGCGGATCTTGCCCGAGAGGACCCGGAACAGCGAGATCTGCCCGAGGAACTCGTCGATCGTCGTCTTGAACACGAACGCCAGCGGCGGGCCGGTCGGGTCGGGCGCGATGTCGACGTCGCGATCACCCGCCCGCACGGTCGCCGGGCCGCGGTCGCCCGGCGCCGGCCCGACCCGACAGATGAACTCGGCCAGCTTGTCCGCGCCGATCGGCGTCGTCGCCGAGCCGCACAGGACAGGGAAGACCCTGGCGTCGTCGACGGCCTGATGCAGGAGCCGCTCGAGTTCGTCGGTCGAGGGCTCCGTGCCCTCGAGGTAGCGTTCGAGGGCGCTGTCGTCCAACTCGATCACGTCCTCGACCAGGTGTTCGTGCTCGACCCGCTCGAGCTCGGACAGCGCCTCGGGGATCGGCGCCGACTCGGCACGGCCGCTGTCGTAGACGAAGGCGTGGTCGGTCAGCAGGTCGGCGACGCCGTGGAAGCTCGATTCCTCGCCGATCGGGAGCTCGACGGGATCGGCGTGGGAGCCGAAGGCGCTCCGTACGTCGGCCAGCGCTCGATCGAACGAAGAGTGCTCGCGGTCGAGCTTGTTGACGAAGATCATCCGTGGCATCCCGAGCGCCTCGGCGTGGCGCCAGAGCACGATGTCCTGGGACTGCACACCGGACACGCCGTCGATCACGAAGACCGCCAGATCGGCGGCGGCGAGCCCCATCAGCGCTTCCCCGCGGTAGTCGGCGTACCCGGGCGTGTCGATCAGGTTGACCTTGTAGCCGTCCCAGTCGAAGGACGCGACCGAGAGGGACAACGACTGCCCCCGGGCCTGCTCCTCGGGGTCGTAGTCCATCACGGTGTTGCCGCGGCTGATCTCTCCGGGGCGCGACACGACGCCGGCGCGGTACAGGAGCACCTCGGCCAGGCTCGTCTTCCCGTTCCCGTTGTGCCCCACGAGCACGACGTTGCGGATCTTGTCGGTCGTCACCATCGGCGCTGCCTCGTCATCTCCATAGTCTCCATCGTGGGGTGGTCATCTCGCAATTGCCAGCCGCCCGCCACCGCGCCGGGCGCGGTCGAGCACGGTACGTTGACCGCATGCGGTCGTTCGTCGTCTCGGTCGACGCCGCCGACGCGGAGCTCGCGGCCGATCGACTGTGGCAACTCGGGGTTCGGGCGGTCGAAGAGCGCACCGGGCCGGGAGCGACCGTCGAGTTGTGGTCCACGGTCGGCGGGGACGACGCATCGATCGCCACCGCCGTGGCGGCACTCGATGGGCGCTGGGCGTGGCGGACCGAGGTCGCGCCAGACGCCTGGCCCGAGTCGTGGCGTGACCACGCCCGGCCGGTCGAGGTCGGTGACCGCCTGGTGGTCGTCCCGGCCTGGTGGGGCGGCGAGGTGGCGACCCGGCCCGCCGAGCGCATCGAGATCGTGATCGAGCCGGGGGCGGCGTTCGGGCTCGGCGATCACCCGTCGACCGTGCTCGCGCTCGGCGCGCTCGAGCGCGAGATGCAGCGTTCGGGCCGGCAGCGAGTGCTCGACGTCGGTTGCGGCACCGGTGTGCTGGCCGTCGCCGCGGCGCGACTCGGCGCGCCCGCCGTCCGTGCCGTCGACATCTCGCCGGCGGCGATCGAGTCGACCCGCGACAACGCCGTCCGCAACCGGGTCAGGGCCTCGATCGACGTCGACACGACACCGGTCGGGGACGTCGAGGGCGAATTCGACCTGGTGTTGGCGAACATCCTCGCGCCGGTGCTGGTCGCGATCGCCGCCGACCTCACCCGCCTGACGGCGCCGAACGGTCTGCTCGTCGTCAGCGGCATCCTGGCCGGCGCGCACGACCACGTGCTCGACGCGCTCGAACCGATGCGCGTGCTGCGAACCGACGTGTCGAGTGGCTGGGCGGCGGTGACGATGTCGCACCGGTGAGGGAACCAGCGTCGTCACCCGGCCTCGATGAGCGCGGCGGATGTCTCCCGAGACCGGCAGCGACGGGACCGCGCCTTCGACGGTTGTCGCCAGCGCGCCGGCTGCCGACGCCCAGGTCAGACCGATCGCGGAGTGAGTCGCCGGCTGCGAGACGGGCCGCCAGCGCCCCGCGGAACGCATCACCGGCGGCGGTGGTGTCGACCGGGACCGCAGTGAACGCCGGCCGGCTCCACGTCCGTGTGCGCTCGTGGACGGTCACGCCGGCCGCCCCCTGCGTCACGATGACGACCCCGGCGCCGCGGGCGAGGAGCTCGGCGGCGCCGCCGAGGAGGTCGACCTCGTGCTCGTTGGGAACGATCACGTCGGTCTGTGCCAGCAGGTCGTCGGGCAGGGGAGCGGCGGGAGCCGGATCGAGGATCGTGCGCGCGCCGCGAGCGCGAGCGGTGGTGAACGCCTGGAGCACGGCGGGTACCGGGACCTCGAGTTGGGCCACGACCACCCTGGCCGCGGGCACACCGTCTGCGGACACGAAGGAGTTGGCGCCGGCGACGACGACGATGGAGTTCTGGGCGTCGTCGGCGACGGTGATCAGGGCTCGACCGGTCGAGGTGCCGTCGACGACGCGCAGTTGCGCGACGTCGATGCCCTCGTCTGCGGCAACGCGGCGCAGCCGCCGCCCCGCCTCGTCGTCGCCGAGGGCGCCGACGAACGCGACGACCGCCCCGCTCCGTGCCGCCGCCATGGCCTGGTTGAGACCCTTGCCACCGGGGTGTTCCCGGTAGCGATGGCCGAGCACCGTCTCGCCCGGCTGCGGGATCCGGGCGGTCGAGACGACGAGGTCGAGGTTGGCGCTGCCGAGGACTGCGACGTCGAACACCCGGGGCGATCAGCTCGCCGTGCGCGCTCGCACGCCGATCGGCGCGATCAGCCGGTAGCCGGCGGCGTGGCGCTCGTCTTCGGACTCGCCACCCCAGAACCCGTACTCGTGTTGCTCTCGGGCGAACTGCCGGCACGTGGCCTGCACGATGCAGCTGGCGCACACGTCGCGCGCCGCCGACTCCCGGCGCGACCTCGCCTGCGGGCGTTCGGCTGCGGGGGGGAAGAACAGATGGGTGAGGCCCTTGCAGGCCCCGGCGTCCATCCAGTCGTCGTCGGTGCGGGTCCGGTCGATCGAGATCTCGACTGCGGTCATGGTCGCCCCCTGCGTCCAAACATCGGCGGTGACCCGGCGCACTGCTCCGGGTGGTCGGACCGCGCCGGTCGTCGACCGAGCGGTACCCTACGACAAATCGACCGTCGAGTCAATTGTAGTCCACAACCAAACGCGGAGCGTGCGCAGCGTCCGCGCGCCGACGCTGCGCGTGGTCACGGGCTGGCCAGTGCGGCGACCCCCTCGGCGAAGGCCGCGACGTCGGCCACGGTCGTGTCCCAGGCGGTCATCCAGCGCACCTGGTGCTCGGCGGGGTTCCAGTCCCAGAAGAAGCACCACTCGCGCAGCGGCTCGACGACCTCGGCCGGTCAGGCGCGGGAAGACGCTGTTGACGGGCGGCTTGTCGCCGAGCTCGACGCCGGGGATGACCGAGGTGAGACGGTGCAGCTCGGTGGCCATCGCGTTCGCATGGCCGGCGAGCTCGATCCACAGGTCGCCGTCGAGCACGGCATTGAACTGGGCCGCGAGGTAGCGCATCTTCGACGGGAGCTGGGTCACCTGCTTGCGGACGTACTCCGAGCCCGTCGACGCCGCACGGTCGAGGAACACGACCGCTTCGGCGCCGAGGAGGCCGTTCTTCGTGCCGCCGAAGCTGACCACGTCGACGCCGGCGTCGATCGTGAACGAACGCAGCGCGGCCCTGGTCCCGCCGAGGGCGGCGGTGGCGTTGGCGATCCGGGCACCGTCGAGGTGGACGAGCATCCCGAGGCGGTGCGCGACCTCGCACAGCGCGGCGATCTCGTCGGGGGAGTAGAGGGTGCCGAGCTCGGTGGCCTGCGTGATCGAGACGACGCCGGGTTGGACGCGGTGCTGCACACCGAGGAGCGGTTCGAGTTCCTCGAGCTGCTCGGGCACGAGCTTGGCGTCGGGCGCCGGGAGATCGAGGAGCTTGGTCCCGAGCGTGCGTTCCGGTGCGCCGGTCTCGTCGACCGCGATGTGCGCCCAGTCGGTGCACACGATCGCGTGCTGCGGACCGGGGAGCGAGCCGAGCATCGTCGCCATCGCCACGATGTTCGCGCCGGTGCCGTTGTAGGTGAGCCGGGTGGTGACGTCGGCACCGAACAGGTCGCGGAATCGGTTCTCGCACTCGCGGGTGATGTGATCGTCGCCGTAGGCGAGGAGGTGGCCCTCGTTGGCCGCGAGCACGGCGTCGATCACCGCCGGGTGGGCACCGGCGGCGTTGTCGCTGGCGAAGGCACGCTGCGGTGCGGGCGGGAGTCGCGTCATGGCGGCCAGTCTCCCAGACGAAGCGACCCCGACGTCAGGTTGGTCGTCGCTGCGCCGGCGTCCGGCGGGCTACAATTACGTCATGACGAAATCTGTCAGGGTGCCAGCCAGCGGGGAATCGGGCCGGTGTCGATGGTGTCGACGGGTCCTGCCGGAGCGCCGCGGCCCGGGCCGGCCGCGGCGCTTCTGCTCGGGCCGTTGTCGCCAGTGGGCCTGGGTCGCCCGCCAGCGAGCCGCCGAGCTCGAGCTGAGCGAGCACGAGCTGGTGATCGCCCGCGACGAGCTCGACCGCCTGCACGACGATCTGTACGTCCTCGCCTGCGCGATCGACGACGTCGAGGCCGACCTGGCGGCCGGTGATCGGCGCACCGTCCAGTCACTGACCGAGGACCTGAGCCATCTCCTCGACTCGGCGCGCCCGCTGCCGCGCTCGTGCCCTGATGCCGTCGCCGTGACACCGGGACGGCGGACACGATCCGCCCCGCTTCTGACGTGTCGCCCATAATCATCGTTATGTCAATTTGACGACACGCGATTGACATGTGCCTCGGCATCGGTCAGAGTGTCGGTCGTTGGCTCGTCTTGCCTGCTCAACGGGGTCAGACGGGTGAATACGCAGCGGGTTCAGCGGCCACGCTGAGCGACGGTTCTCGACTCAATCTTGACAAGAGAGAGAGTCGAGCCACACAGCGGGCGAGCCGATACCAGCAACGATGTCCGGAGGACCGTCAATGTCAGACCTCACGCCGCGCGCCCGCCGGTCACGGCGCGCGGGCCGAACCGCTGCGCTGGTCGCCACGGCCGGGCTGCTGCTCGGCGGCCTCGGCGATCCGGTCGAAGCGGCCCTGGTCCCCGTCGAACAGAACGCGCCGCGCCAGATCGTCGGCCTGCGTCAGGGCGACCGAGGCGCGGAGGTCAAGCTCGTCCAGCAGGCGTTGATCGCCAAGGGCATCGCCGTCGTCGGCGGCGCCGACGGGGTCTTCGGCCCGGCGACGAAGGCCGCGGTCCTCGAGTTCCAGGCACAACGGGGACTGTCCCCCAGCGGCATGGTCGACGCCCCGACCGCCGAGGCGCTCGGCCTGAGCGGCGGGGGGACCACCGCCGGGACGGGCGGTGCCGTGCTGCTCAGCCAGGGGGCGCAGGGCGCGATGGTCAAAGAGATGCAGCAGCGGCTGATCGCCGCGGGCGTGTATGTCGCCGGCGGCGCCGACGGCGTGTTCGGCCCGGCGACGACGAAGGCGCTGTCGGACTACCAGCGATGGAACGGCCTCGCGGTCACCGGGGTCCTCGACGAGGCGACCGCCGCCAAGCTCGGGATGGGCCAGGGCACGCCTCCCCCGCCCGATCCGACGCCGACGCCTCCCCCGCCTGACCCGCCGCCGACGCCCGACCCGCCGCCGGTGTCGACCAACCCCTACGTCGGACTGAAGCAGGGCGACACCGGCGCCAAGGTCAAAGAGCTGCAGCAGGCGCTGATCGGCAAGGGCGTCGCCGTCCCCGGCGGGGCCGACGGCCAGTTCGGGCCGGCGACCAAGCGGTCGCTGATCACGTTCCAATCGGCCAACGGCACGACCGCCAACGGCGTCGTCGGCGAACGCGACGCCGAACTCCTCGGCCTCGGCCAGCCGGCCGCTCCCCCGCCGCCGACGCCCGACCCGCCGCCGGTGTCGACCAACCCCTACGTCGGACTGAAGCAGGGCGACACCGGCGCCAAGGTCAAAGAGCTGCAGCAGGCGCTGATCGGCAAGGGCGTCGCCGTCCCCGGCGGGGCCGACGGCCAGTTCGGGCCGGCGACCAAGCGGTCGCTGATCACGTTCCAATCGGCCAACGGCACGACCGCCAACGGCGTCGTCGGCGAACGCGACGCCGAACTCCTCGGCCTCGGCCAGCCGGCCGCTCCCCCGCCGCCGACGCCCGACCCGCCGCCGGTGTCGACCAACCCCTACGTCGGACTGAAGCAGGGCGACACCGGCGCCAAGGTCAAAGAGCTGCAGCAGGCGCTGATCGGCAAGGGCGTCGCCGTCCCCGGCGGGGCCGACGGCCAGTTCGGGCCGGCGACCAAGCGGTCGCTGATCACGTTCCAATCGGCCAACGGCATCACCCCGACCGGCGTCGTCACCGAACGGGGCGCGACCATTCTGGGCCTCGGCCAGCCGGCCGCTCCCCCGCCGCCCGACCCCGAGCCGGTCAGCACGAACAGCGGCGGATGGCCGGTGTTCGGCGAGGTCGGCCAGCGGGTCAGGCTGATGCAGCAGGCGCTGCTCAACGCCGGGATCGCCGTCCCCGGTGGGGCCGACGGCGACTTCGGCCCGGCGACGTCGGGCGCGATCATCAAGTTCCAGCGACGCGAGAAGCTCGCCGTCAACGGCACGATCGACGACCAGACCGCCGCTGCGCTGGGCTTGACGAAGATGGATCCGCCTGCACCGCCGGCGACCTACGGGGTCAAGCTCGACGTGTTCCCGGTGCAGGGCACGTGCTGGTTCGGGGACACCTGGCACGCACCGCGAAGCGGCAACCGGGTTCACGAGGGCGTCGACATCATCGCCAACCAGGGCAAGCTGCTGTACGCGGTCGTCAACGGCACGATCAGCAAGCAGTACTGGGACTATCCCGGTGCGCTCGCCGGCAACGGCTTCCGGCTGACCCAGGACGACGGCACCTACTTCACCTATCTCCACCTGAGCGCGTTCGCCGACAACATCGAAGTCGGCAGCGTCGTCAAGGCCGGGCAGGTCATCGGCTACGTCGGCACGACCGGGAGCAGCGCGACCCCGCATCTGCACTTCGAGATCCATCCGGGCGGGGGCGAGCCGGTCAACCCCTACCCGTTCGTCAAGGCGATCAACGCCTGCGACGTGACCACCCCGCTGCCGCCGGTCTGACGACGAGCCGTCCGGTTCAGAACTGGGACGGTTGCGGGATCGCCTCGATCGGGACCTCGACGGCGCCGGCGCTCGCGACCCACGAGCCCCCGGCCGATGCCAGGATGTACTCCGACCAGCTCGACGGGCAGCACAGCGGGTCGCCGGGGGCGAAGTTCGGCAGCCAGATGTGCAGGCCTGCACTCGCCTCGGCGTACACCGTCGCCGACTCGAGGCCGGGTAGCGCGGCGACGACCGCCGGGTCGCCCGACCGGATGTCGATGACGTCGACGTCGAGGTACCCGCCGGTGCCGGCGTAGCGCACCCCGCTCACCAACTCCTGGTTCGGCCCGCTGTCGATATCGGCGGCGACGATCGTGACGCTGTCCCAGGTGCCCGCTGCCGGCTCGAGCAGCCGCAGCTTGGGGACCCAGTCGTTCGGGGCGATTTCCTTCCACACGATCGCGAAGAACCGGTTCGACACGTCGTCCCTGACGACCACCCAGACGTACACCCCGTCCGAGGAGCTCCACGGGCCGCAGGCCGCGTCGATCAGCGTGCCCGCCGACATCTCCTCGTAGAACGGCAGGCAGTTGACGCCGTCGCCGATCACCTCGGGGTCGCCCTCCTCGGTCCCGGCGATCCACTGTGTCTGCGCCGGGTCGGTGTCGAGCACCGAGGTCGGCAGGGTGGTCGCCGGAGCGGGTGCCGCGGTCGTCGCCGGAGGCGGCGTGCTCGCCGGCGCATCGGTTCCCAGGGCGGGGCTCGTCGGCGGGTCGGTCGGCACGACCGGATCGGTAGCCGGGGCCGGCGCGGTGGTCTCGGTGCCCGCGGTGCTCACGACCTCGGTCCCCGACGACAACGAATCACTCTCGTCGGTGCATCCGGAGGCGAGCAGCACACCGACGGTCAGGACCACGATCAGGGATCTCATCGCCCCATCGGACCAGCTCGCCGGCGCGACCGCAAGAGCACGATGGCCAGACGGCGACGGGCTAGCCTGGCGCCCACAATCGAGAATGCCGATTTCAGCACGATCGGGAGAGTCGGGTCCACCGACGCCGAAGGAGCAACCGCCCCGGAATCTCTCAGGCAACCGGACCGTTCGTGCGAGGCACGCTGGAAAGCGAACGCCGGCAGCGACCGGTGCTCCGCCCACGGGGAAAGCCGGGTCGCAGCCCATGCGGCCCGGTCAAACTCTCAGGTTCCGATGACAGCGGGGGACGACGCCGACCGGAGGTATCCGTGCCCACGCCCATCGACCAGCTGTTCGAGCCCGACGAGTTCACCCGCCGACACATCGGCCCCTCCCCCGCCGACCTGCGGGCGATGCTCGACCGCCTCGGCGTCGGCTCGGTCGACCAGCTGCTCGCCGAGACGATGCCCGACGCGATCCGCTCGCCCGAGCCGCTCGAACCCCGTGCGGGCGTGACCGAGCGCGAGGCACTCGCCCGGCTGCGGGCGATCGCCGGCCGCAACCGGCTGGTCACCGACCTGATCGGCATGGGGTACACCGGCACGCTGACGCCGCCGGTCATCCAGCGCAACGTGCTGGAGAACCCGGCGTGGTACACCGCGTACACCCCGTATCAGCCCGAGATCAGTCAGGGTCGGCTCGAAGCTCTGCTGAACTTCCAGACCCTGATCAGCGAGCTGACCGGGCTCGAGGTGGCGAACGCGTCGCTCCTCGACGAGGCGACTGCGGCCGCCGAGGCGATGACGATGGCCCGCCGGCTGTCCAAGTCGCCGGCCGACCGGTTCGTCGTCCACGCCGACACCCATCCGCAGACGATCGCCGTGTTGCGCACGCGCGCCGAGCCGGTCGGCATCGAGCTGGTCGTCGGTGACGTCGACGACCTGGAGGGGCCGCTGTTCGGAGCGTTGTTCAGCCTGCCGACCTCGACCGGGGCGGTCGTCGACTGGACCGCGGCGATCGCCCGCGTCCACGAGCACGGCGGGATCGCCGCCGTGACAACCGATCCGCTGGCGTGCGTGCTCGCCACGCCGCCGGGGCGGATCGGCGCCGACATCGTCGTCGGCTCGGCGCAGCGCTTCGGGGTCCCGATGGGCTTTGGCGGGCCGCACGCGGCGTTCGTCGCGGCGCACGACAGGGCGGCGCGGGCGATGCCGGGCCGGATCGTCGGCGTCAGCACCGACACCGCCGGCCGACCGGCGCTGCGCCTCGCCCTCCAGACCCGCGAGCAGCACATCCGCCGGGAGAAGGCGACCTCCAACATCTGCACGGCACAGGTGCTGCTGGCCAACATCGCCGGGCTGTACGCCGCCTGGCACGGGCGCGAGGGCCTGACCCGGATCGCCGAACGGGTCCATCGCCTGACCTCGATCGCCGCCGCGGGGCTGCGCGCCGGTGGACTGCGGCTCCGTCATGACAGCTGGTTCGACACGCTGACCGTCGAGGTCGGGGCGGCCGACGACGCGCTGGTCGCCGCACTCGACGCCGGGTTCAACCTCCGCAGGGTCGACGACCGGGCGGTCGGCCTCACCCTCGACGAGACGTCGACACTCGACACCGTGTCAGCGGTGGTCGCTGCGCTGGGCGGCGTACCGCTGCTCGCCGACGCGTACGACCGAGCGCCCGACGGGCTGATCGCCCCGCAGCGACGTTCCGACGAGTTCCTGACGCAGTCGGTCTTCGAGCGGTACCACAGCGAGCACGAGATGTTGCGCTACCTGCGCCGGTTGAGCGACAAGGACCTGGCGCTCGACCGCACGATGATCCCGCTCGGGTCGTGCACGATGAAGCTCAACGCCACCGCCGAGATGATCCCGATCACCTGGCCGGAGTTCGCCGACATCCACCCGTACGCGCCGACCGACCAGGTCGCCGGCTACCTCGAGCTGATCGGTGATCTCGAACAGCGGTTGGCGGCGATCACCGGGTACGCCGCTGTCAGCGTCCAACCGAACGCCGGCAGCCAGGGCGAGTTCGCCGGGTTGCTCGCGATCCGGGCGTATCACCGCTCGCGCGGCGACGACCAGCGCACGGTCTGCCTCATCCCCTCCAGCGCGCACGGCACGAACGCGGCGAGCGCGGTGATGGCCGGCATGGACGTCGTGGTCGTCGCCTGCGACGAGCGCGGCAACGTCGACCTCGCCGACGTCCGGCGACGGATCGTCGAGTTCGGTGACCGCCTGGCGGCGATCATGATCACGTATCCCTCGACGCACGGCGTGTTCGAGGCCGAGGTCACCGACCTGTGCGCAGCCGTCCACGAGGCCGGCGGGCAGGTGTACGTCGACGGTGCCAACCTCAACGCCCTGGTCGGCCGGGCTCGGCCCGGCGAGTTCGGTGCCGACGTGAGTCATCTCAACCTCCACAAGACGTTCTGCATCCCGCACGGCGGCGGCGGACCGGGGGTCGGTCCGATCGGCGTCGGTGCGCACCTCGTGCCCTTCCTCCCCGGCCACCCGCTGGTCGCCGAGCAGGCGGTCGGCCCGGTGTCGGCCGCGCCGTACGGCTCGGCCGGGATCCTGCCGATCTCGTGGATGTACCTGGAGATGATGGGCGGCACCGGCCTGACCGCGGCGACCGATGCGGCGATCGTCGCCGCCAACTACGTCGCGGCGCGTCTCGATCCGCACTTCCCGGTGCTGTACCGCGGCGCTCGTGGACGCGTCGCCCACGAGTGCGTGATCGATCTTCGCCCGATCACCAAAGCGACCGGTGTGACCGTCGACGACGTGGCCAAGCGGCTGATGGACTACGGCTTCCACGCCCCGACGATGAGCTTTCCGGTCGCCGGCACGCTGATGATCGAGCCGACCGAGAGCGAGACGTTGCGGGAGCTCGACCGGTTCTGCGATGCGATGATCGCGATCAGCGGCGAGATCGACGCGGTGGCGAACGACGCCATCGCCGTCGAATCCAGCCCGCTGCGGCATGCCCCGCACACCGCCGAGGAGTTGCTCGGCGAATGGGATCGCCCGTACCCCCGCGAGCTCGGCGCGTTCCCGCTCGACGCGCTCCGTGTCTCGAAGTACTTCCCGCCGGTGTCGCGGATCGACGGCGCCTACGGCGATCGGCACCTCGTGTGCTCGTGCGAGCCCCTCGAGGCGTATGAGCGTGCGTCCGTCGGCCGATCGGTAGGTTGAAGGCCCATGCCCGACAACGACCCGCTCGCCGACATCTTCACCCTGTTCGCAGCTCCGATCGCGGGCACGATCCGCTCGGTCGAGCAGTTCCGCACCGGGGTCGACGAGTTCCTGCGCGGGGTCGAGAACTTCAACCGCACGATGGCCAACCTCAACGAGACGACCGAGCGCATCAACTCGCTGCTCGCCGACGTCGAGGAGCCGATCCGGGCAGCCGTCCCCCAGTTCACCCGCTCGGTCAAGGCTGCCGACGAGCTGATGAAGGTCGTCAGCGGCCCGGCGATGGCAGCCGCACCCGCGCTCAACCAGATCGCCGAGGCGATCGCCACGCCTGGTTTCCAGCAGCTCCCCGCCCGGATCGCCCAGTTCAACGAGATGATCGCCGTCATGTCGCACCGGCTCGGCCCGTTGACCCAGCTCGCCGAGACCGCCGGCGGCCTGTTCGGCGCGTTCCGCTTCCCCGGCACGTCGCCGTCGTCGGTGGCCAAGACCGCCGCCACCCTCCGCGACGAGCTCGAGGACGACTTCGACGACGACTTCGATGACGACGTGGAGCCGGACGACGACGAGCAGGCACCTGCGCCAGCGGCGACGCGCACGGCCGATCGGCCCGCCGCGAAACGGACGACTGGCGCAACCAAGCGCGCCGCACCCAAGCGCACCGCAACCAAGCGCGCCGCAACCAAGCGCACCGCAACCAAGCGCGCCGCACCCAAGCGCGCCGCAACGAAGAAGCGGAGCGCGACCGGGCGTCGGTCCCCCGCCGAGCAGGCCGCTCCCCCTCCCGACACGTGATCGTCGTGCGCACCATGTGCGCAGCGTGATCACGTGCTGACCGGGTGCGTGCCCGGGGATCAGCCGACGAAGGGGATCTTGGCGACGTGAGCGGCGAGCGGCTTGCCGCGCACGTCGATCGTCACCGGCTGGCCGTCGGGCGTGTCGGGCGGTAGAAACGCCATGGCGATCCCGTGGCCCAGGACGGGCGAGAAGTTCCCGCTCGTGACCTCGCCCGCCGCCGTACCGTCGATCAGCACGACACAACCGGCGCGGGCGGGGCGGCGGCCGTCGGTGGCGAGCCCGGTCAAGCGGCGAGCGATCCCGGCGTCGCGTTCGGCGATCGCCGCGGCCCGCCCGTGGAACTGGGGCTTGTCCCAGGCGACCACCCAACCGAGGCCGGCCTGGAGCGAGGTGATACCGGGTCCGAGCTCGTGGCCGTGCAGCGGCAGCCCGGCCTCGAGGCGCAGGGTGTCCCGCGCGCCGAGCCCGGCCGGGGCGACGCCGGCCGCCAGGATGGCATCCCACAGCTCGGGGGCGGCGGCTGCGGGGACGGCGATCTCGACCCCGGGCTCGCCGGTGTAGCCCGTGCCGGCGAACGTGCACTCGACGCCGCGCCAGGTGCCAGACCCGACGCGGAATCGCCCGATCGCGCCGGCCTCGGGGAACACCGACGCCACCCGCACCTTCGCCTCAGGCCCCTGGACGGCGATGATCGCCCGCTGCCGCGTGATGTCGGTCCCCCCGACCGCCGCCCGAACGTCGTCGGTGTTGGAGGCATTGGGCATCACGTCGAACACGCTGTGCTCCCCCGGGTGCCACCAGACGATGATGTCGTCGAGCACCGAGGCGTCGGCCGCGTCGAGCAGATGGGTGTACTGCGCGCGGCCGGGCGCGATCTTCCCCAGGTCGTTGGTCAGCACGGCCTGGAGGGTGTCGAACGCGCCGTCTCCTTCGACGCGGACCGTGCCCAGATGGGATACGTCGAACGCGGCGGCGGCGTTGCGGCACGCGAGATGCTCTTCGATCGTGCCGCTGGGGTAGGCGATCGGCATCTCCCAGCCACCGAACTCGACCAGGTTGGCGCCGAGCTCCTCATGGCGTTCCGCGAGCGGTGACCGGGTGAGGGTCATCCGGTCTGCCGTGACGCGCCGTCCAGCTCGCGCTCGAGCGTCAGCGGCGCGAGATCGTCCTCGAGCTCCTTGCGCACGCCGCCCATCGACAAGACGTTGAGCACTCCCTGCCCGTTCTGCAGGACGTCGATCAGCTCGTCGCCGTCGTACAGGTTGACCGACCCGCCGTCGATCACGATGTGCGCGGCGGCGATGTCGATCGCCACCTTCTCCCGCAGGTACTCGAACACCTTGCGGACCTGTTCCAACTTGATGCCGGCGTCGAGCAGCTTCTTGATCGTCTTCAGCTCGAGCAGATCGCTGTAGGAGTACCGGCGGCGACTGCCACTCCCCTTCGCATCGCTGAGCGATGGGCGGATCAGGTCGGTCCGGGCCCAGTAGTCGAGCTGGCGGTACGAGATCCCGACCACCTTCGCGGTCTGCGTGCCGCTGTAGCCGATCTCCTCGGCGAGTTGCCGGTCGACCAGGGCTTCGGTGCCCGGTGCGGTGTCCATTGTCTGCCTCCCGTTCGCGCCACCCAACCGGCGGCGAACACGTCACGACCACACCGGCGGCGGGTCGGCTCACAGCCCGGTAGTTACGCAGATGTGAGACAGGCGATACTACGGTACCTGCCGGTCATCCGTCAACCATTGCGACCGGAGCCTCGTCTTCAACTTCATACTCGACCGATGATCGAGGGTGAGGGTGAGGGTGAGGGTGGGGGGAACGGGTGTGCGCTGACGTCAGGTCTGTGGCTGTACCACCACCGCCTCGTACAAGCCGTCGGGTGTGCCCGGCCCGAACGCCGACGACGTCACCGACCACGCGCCGTTCGTCGCGATGAATCCGATGTTGTTGCCATCACCGCCGAGGTGGTCGAACTCGGTCTCGATCGTGAAGCCGTCAGCGACGAGCACGTCGCGATACGCGTCCGACGCCGCCTTCGGGTCGGTCACGGCATACCGCATGGTGTAGATGCCCGCCGCGGCGGCCGCGGTCTCGAGCTCGGCGCCGGTCGACGGCAGGGGCACCTCGTCCGCCGGGAAGCTCGACGGGATCTCCTTGCCGAGCCCGTTGATCTCGACATCGCTCCCCTCGAGCGCACGATCGACAGCGGCGTCCTTGGCCGCGCCGCAGCCTCCGAGCACCGTCGCGATCAGTGCGCCGACGATCAGCATCGCCGCACCCGTTCGCCTGGTCGCACCCGTTCGCCTCGTCGTCAGCCTTGCGCGCATCAGCCGAACGCCACGATCGAGGGGTTTCCCGGGTCGAAGCGCACCTGCACGCTGACCCCCGGCCGCATCGACGCGAGGACCGCGTGGCCGACGACGGTCCCGGTCGCCGGGAACGGGACAGCGCCCGGCGGCATGACGGTGACGTCGACCTCGATCACCGGCTGGTAGTTGACCAACGTGCCGGTGTCCCGCAGGGCCGTGATCGTGGCCGGAGCGGGCGTCCCCGAGGTGAGCAGCTCGGACTGGGCCGACATCTGTTGCATCTGCTGGGTCGCCTGACGCATCTGGGCAGCCGGGTCCCAGCCCTTCTGGGCTTCCTTGCCCAGCTTGTTCAGGTCGCGAACATCCTTCATGAACCCCATCAGCCGACGCCCCGCCACAGCGTGTTGAACCTCATCGCAGCAGTCGGGTCGGTCGCGAACCGGGCATTCCAGCCGTTCATGCCCGCCTCCCACGCCGCCTGGTCGATCCCTCGCTCCCGGGCGATCGCTGCCACGCCCGCGACGTCGGTGACCCCGCGCTCCGTGCCTGCTCGGCAGACCGCCGCGTAGGTCGCCAGCGTCAAGCCGGCGATCGCTTGGTCGTCGAGGGCGGCTTCAGCTCCGGCCGGTGCTCCCGTGGCGGTGGTCGCCGCTGCCGCGGCCTGGGCGGCCCGCGCCTGGGCGTCCTGCATCGCCATCGCGCTGCTCACCATGTTCGGCGCTTCGGCGACGACATCCTTCATCTGCTTCACCTGTTTGAACAGACCCATCGCGCCTCTTTCTGTCGGTGGTGCGATCGTCATCGACTCGCGATGCGCCGTCATGAGTAGCGGCTACTCATTTGCCAGCGCCGTCGCGTGCACGAGCGGGCGAGCTGCGTAGTCTCTGCCGATGCGTGCCGAACCCTGGCCGTTCGTGGGGCGTCAGGGCGAGGTCGCGGAGTGTCTCGACCTCATCGATGCTGGTCGCAGCGTGCTCCTCTCGGCGCCGGCCGGGATCGGCAAGACCCAGCTCGCTCGCGAGATCGCGGACCGGTGCGAGCAACGTCGACGGGTCATCCGGCTGGTCGCGTCCTTCTCCACTGCGGTGCCGGTGCTCAACCTCGTCGGCGCCGAGGGGGTCCCCCTGATCGTGGTCGACGACCTGCATCTGCTCGACGGTGATGCCGCCGCGGTCATCGGCTCGATGGTGGTCGACGGCGATCTGGTGCTCCTCGGGACGATGCGGGCCGGCGCTCCGGCTCCTGCCGCGCTGACCACGCTGTGGAAGGACGACCACGCGGTGCGCATCGACCTGGCTCCCCTCACCCGTGCCCAACTCGACGAGGTCCTGGCCAGCGTGATCCCCGGACCGATCGACAGCAGCACCCGGCGGCGGCTGTGGGAGCTCACCCGTGGATCGCCGCTGTTCCTGCGTGAGCTGATGCGGTCATCGATCGATGACGGCTCGCTCGTCCAGCGCGATGCGATGTGGCGGCTGATCCGACCACCGCGCTCAGCACGGCTCGACGAGCTGATCGGCGGCCGCCTGGATGCACTCCCCCACCCGGTCCGCGACGCCGTCGAGCTGATCGCCCTCGGGGAACCGGTGCCGTTCGAGGCGCTCCTGTCGGCTGTGGGTCCCGCAGTACTCGACGAAGCCGAGCGTAGCGGGCTCGTCGAGGTCGTCATCGACGAACTGCGGCGCGACGTCCGGCTGGCCCATCCTGCGTTCGGGGACATCGCCCGCCGTCAGGTCGGCGCGACCCGCTCGGCGCTGCACTGCGCCCGCCTCCTCGGGATGATCGAGTCCACTGCGATGCGCCGGCGTGACGACATCGTCCAGGCAGCGACGTGGCAGTTGCGTGCTGGCGGGCAGGTCGTCACCGACGACATGGTGCTCGCCGCCCGGCGAGCCCTCTACGACCGCAACGAGTGGCTGGCGATCGAGTTGGCCTCGCGCGCGGCCGGCGATCGCCGCGCCGACGCGGTGCTCGTGCTCAGCCAGGCGTTCACCGAGCTCGGTCAGCCCGAGCGGGCCGAGCGGCTCCTGCGGGAGCTCGGCGGCGACCTCGACGCCATCGATCGAGCGCTCGTCGCCATCCAGCGAGCCGTCGTCACCTTCTGGGGTCTCGGTGACGCATCGGCCGCCGAGCGCGTGCTGGTCGATGTCGAGGCATCGCTGCCGCCAGGGCCCTGGAGCGACGAGGTGCGGGCCGAACGTGCGGTGCTCGCTGCGACCCAGGGTGATTTCCGACGGGCGTTGGACATCGCGGGGCCGCTGCTCTCGCCGACGAACGCCCCGCGGGTGTTCGTCACCGCAGCGATCGCCGGCGCGGTGTCGATGTCCCTCGACGGGCACAGCGTCGACGCCGCAGACCTCGCTGAGGCGGCGTTTGCCATCGGTTCGGGCCTGACTCCCGAACAAGGCATGTCCGACCCGTCGATCCACCTGGTCGCCCGGGCGTTGGCGCTCAGCGAATCGGGGGAACTCGGGCTCTCCGAGGAGCTCGCCCGGTTCGCCCACGCGGTCAGCATCGACGACGGAGTCCGGCACGGTCAGGCCTGGTTCGCGCTGACGCTGGGCCGGACACTGCTGATCCGCGGACGGCCGACCGAGGCGCAAGCGCTGTTCGAGGAGTCGGCCGCGGCGTTCGCCTGGTTGCACTCGGCGGGTCCGCGCCGGTGGGCGCTGGCCGGTGTCGTGCAGGCCTCGGCGGCTGTCGGTGACGCCGAGACGGCCGAGCGGGTCTGGGGGGAACTGGCCGCGGTCTCGGAGCATCCGGCGCGCATGATGGCGATCGAGGTCGACCGAGCGGAGGGCTGGCTGCTCGCAGCGCGCGGCGACGTCGACGCGGCGATCGCGCGCCTCAGTTGCATCGCCGACGTCGCGTTCGCCTGCGACTCGATCTCCCTCGGTGGCGCGGTGCTGCACGACATCGTCCGCCTCGGCGGTGTGACCGGGCACCCCGGACTCGACCGACTGGCCGTCGCGCAGGGTCGGCTCGCCCCACTGCGCGCCGCCTACATCCATGCGACCGCGGCCATGGACGCCACCGGCGTCGAATCGGCCGGCGCCGGCTTCGGCGAACTGGGTGCGGATCAGTACGCCGCAGAGGCGTACCAGCGCGCCGGTGACCTGCACGACCGCGACCGTTCACCACGATCGGCGACCCGCTGCCGGTCCTCGGCGAGGGAGATGCAACGACGAACGGGCGAGGAATGGCTGCTCACCCTCGGGACCGCTGGGCACCGCGTCGTCGCGCGAGTCGCGCCGCCGGGCATGACCAGCCGCGAGCGGGAGATCGCTGTACTCGCCGCGGGCGGGTGTACGAATCGCGAGATCGCCGAGCAGTTGTTCGTGTCGGTCCGCACCGTCGAGAACCATCTGCAGCACGTCTACGACAAGCTCGGCATCGGCAGCCGCAGGGAGTTGGCATCTGCGCTCGGGTCGTCGTGAAGGCGCTCGAAATGAGTACCGGCTACTCATGCGGTGGCGGCTGCGGTGTGGCTCGATCGAACGAATGGGACGACGAGGACTCCGCTGATGTTCGCCGACAAGCAGGCAGAGGGAGCACAGCGGGTCCGCGACGCGCTCACGCCGGCACTCGTTCCCGGTGAGCAGTTGGCCGGAGCGATCCATGCGACGCGGAAGTCAGCCTTCTCGGGAAAGGTCTTCGCCGTCGGGGCCACCGATCAGCGCCTCGTCATGGTCGAGCTCGATCGCAAGTTCGCGGCGAAGGGCTCGCCGATCTCGGTTCGCGCCTCTGAGATCACGAAGTCGTCGATCGACGGCTCAGGTGGTGGGCTGTCACACCAGATCGCGTCGATCACGTCGGGATCGATCCCCGAGATCCGATTCGACACCGCCAACGAGAAGTACAAGTTCTCCGTGATGGGCGGCCTGACCGGCGAGACGCTGATGGGCGCCGACTACATGGCCGGCCTCGAAGCGGTCTGCGAGTTCATCTGGGCCGCCACCCACTGAGCCTCCGCGGGCGGCTCTCCCCAGGGAGGTTCGTGGCCTTGGCAGTGCGCGACATCGACCGGCGCCGCGAGTGCGGTGGGGACGATGTGCGGGGCGTCGTGCTAGGCCCCGAAGTCCTCCGGGGACACGTTCTCGATGAAGTCCTTGAACTCGTCGATGATCTCTTCGGCTTCGTCCTCGGGCTCGGCCGGCGGTTCCTGGCCGACCTCGTCGATCAGCGACTCGTAGGCGAACAGCGGGGCGGCGCAACGGACGGCAAGGGCGATGGCGTCGGACGGCCGGCAGGAGATCACCTTGTCGCCGCTCGGCGACGCGAGGTGCAGCTCTGCGTAATAGGTCCGATCGCGCATCTCGGTGACGACGACCTTGGTGATCTCGGCGCCGAGCTCGTCGAGCGCGAGCAGGAACAGGTCGTGGGTCATCGGCCGCGGCGGCTCGACCCCTTCGAGCGCGTAGTGGATCGCCGACGCCTCGGGGCTGCCGATGTAGATCGGCAGCAGCCGGTGCCGACCGTCCTGCTCGCGCAGCAGCACCATGGGCGTGTTGGCCGGGATTTCCACCCGGACGCCGACGAGCTCCAGCGGGACCACGAGCCGAGCGTACCCCTCCCGCCCGCGGCGTGTGGTCTCGGCTCGGGAACTTCTTTCGAGCCGGTAGCCGACCCGCGGCCGACCGGTCCGGTCGAGGGCATCAGTCGGCGAGGTGCGGCGCGAGGGCGGTGCGCATCATCGCCGAGCGCAGGTTCCCGCCGAGCTGTTCGAGCTCGGCGAGCCGGGCGAGCGCTGCCGCGTGCGAGGTCGGGTTCCGTTGGCGGATCAACGGTTGGATCAGCTGCTCGAACAACCCCGCCTCGCGGTCGGCGGCCACTCGCCACCCGCGCAGGTGCCGCGCATCGACCCCGTCGTCGAGGAACCGTTTGGAGATCGTGGCGACCTCGAGCGCGTCCTCGCCGTAGTCGCCACCGGGTCCGGGAGCGATGACGCCGTACGACAGCAGGTCGTCGAGCTCGGTCGCAGTGAGGCCGGCCATCGAACGGATCTCGTCCGCGGTGAGCCGGAGGCCGGGCCTGGTCAACCCGCCGGACGGCGTCTGCTCGCGCGCCGGAGCTCCGTTTGACGGTTCGCTCGTCGGTTCGCTCGTCGGTTCGCCGGTCGGGCTCGCGGCGAAGAACGCCGCGACTCCGGTCGCTCCCTGGTGGTCGTTGTCGGCGCCGTCGGCGCGCGCCCGGTGGGCGCTCGGATGGCTGTTGACCTCCGACACGTTGCGGATCCCGCGCGGCCGCTCGGTCTCCCCGGTCGGGTCGATCTCGCCGGAGTCGAGCCGGTCCTTGATCACCTTCAGCGGCAGGTAGTTCTCCCGCTGCTCGCGCAGGATGCAGCGCAGGAGCTCCACGTCGTCGTCGTAGAACTTGCGGTAACCCGACGGTGTCCGCTCGGGGTCGATCAGCCCCTGGCTCTCGAGAAACCGGATCTTGGAGATCGTGATGTCGGGGAACTCCTCGAGGAGGAGCCCGAGCACCTCGCCGATCGACAGGTGGCTCGCAGTGGCGCCGCGGGCCGGTTGCTCAGCCATCGCCGCGCTCGAAGAAGACGAGCCGGAACTTGCCGATCTGCAGCTCGTCGCCGTGGCGCAGCAGCATCTTGTCGATCCGCTCCTGGTTGACGTACGTGCCGTTGAGCGAGCCGGCGTCGGTGACGACGTAGCCCTCCGGTGTCCGCTCGATGTCGGCGTGACGCCGCGACACGGTGATGTCGTCGAGGCTGATCTCGCTGTCGGGGTGCCGGCCGAGGCGGGTCAGCTCGCCGTCGAGGGAGAACCTCGAACCTGCCTGCGCCCCCGCCCGTACGATCAGCACGCCGACGTCGGGCAGCTCGCCCATCGGAACGACCACGTCGCTCTCGCCGCCGGGTGGCTCCTGGAGCGGGTCGACCGCGGCCAGCGTGATCGTGCGGTCGTCGACGAAGTCGAGCGTGGAGCCGCAGCTGGAGCAGAAGCTGCTCTCTGGCGGGTTGCGGTGGCCACACTGGTTGCAGAACACGTAGGTGGTCATCGTCAGCCTTCGGTGAGCGTGCGGTAGGCAGCGGCGTCGAGGAGCTCGTCGAGCTCGGCGGGGTCGGACATCGTGATCGAGCAGATCCATCCCGTTCCGTACGGATCGCTGTTGAGCAGCTCCGGCTCGGATTCGAGGTTGCCGTTGACTCGCGAGATCGTGCCGGTCACCGGGGCGTAGATCTCGCTGACCGACTTCGTGCTCTCGACTTCGGTCAGCGACTCACCGCTGGCCAGTGCCGCCCCGATCGCGGGGATGTCGACGAAGACGACGTCGCCGAGTGAATCCTGCGCGTAGTCGGTGATCCCGATGGTGACCTCGTCACCGTCGACACGAACCCACTCGTGGTCGGTCGAATAGCGGAGTTCGTCGGGGATGTTCATGCGGTCACGGTAGCCAAGATCAGCCGCCGCCGGGAAAGCTCGGGCGCGATCCCTGGCGGACGGCCGCCAACCCGGCACGAACCTTCGGAACGTAGGCGACACCGGTCCACAGGCTGAGGGCGAGTCCGGGGATGCCGATCAGCCACGCGGCGACCTCGAACCCGGCTGCGCCGGGGAAGTCGCTGCTGCCCATCAGGAAGCCGGGCACGGCGAACATCAGCAGGAACGTCGCCAGCTTGCCGAGGAACGTGACGTCGATGCGGTCGATCCGGTAGACGACCGTGGCGATGATCATCATCAACCCGACCGCGAGCTCCCGTGCGAGCAGGATCACGCCGAACCACACCGGCATCGAGCCGTCGATCAGGATCGCGGTAACCGCGACGAAGAACAGCAGCCGGTCGACCGTCGGGTCGAAGACCTTGCCGAACTCGCTGACCTGGTCGTACTTCCGGGCGATGTAGCCGTCGACCCAATCGGTCGCGCTGATCCCCCCGAGCAGCCACGCTGCGGCCGCCTGGTTCTCCTGGACGAACAGCAGCCACAGGAAGACCGGCAGCAGCAGCAGGCGGACGAGCGTGATCGCGTTCGGCACGGTGACGACACCGTCGAGGAACCGTGCCATGCCCTCGGCCGGGGCTCTCGGGGCGGGCGTCGCCGGAGCCGGTTCGGGTGCGGTCACGGCCGACAGCGTATTGTGGCGGGGACGGCGGCGGGGACGAACGATCGATGAGCACCATCTTCACCAAGATCATCGAGGGCGACCTCCCGGGCACCTTCGTCTGGCGTGACGACGTCTGCGTCGCCTTCATGTCGATCAATCCGATGGCACCGGGGCACGTGCTCGTCGTGCCGATCGAGGAGGTCGACCACTGGGTCGACGCACCGGCGGAGCTGACCGCCCACCTGTTCGATGTGACCAGGTTGATCGGCCTGGCGCAGCGTCGGGCGTTCGAGTGTGCGCGCGTCGGCGTGATCATCGCCGGGTACGAGGTGCCGCACGCGCACGTCCACGTCATCCCGACCGACGAGATGGGCCAGCTCAGCTTCGCCAACGCCGCGGCGCACGTCGATCGCGACGAGTTGGAGGCCAACGCCCAGCGGATACGCGACGCACTCGGCTGACCCACGACGCCGGGTCGCTCACGCCGGGCTGAGCAGCTCGGGGCCGTTGTTGCGGACGTTGTTCACCTCGGTCGACACGGGATGCATCGTCAGGATCCCGTCGTCGCGGGGCTCGAGCACCGAGGCCAGCGACTCGATGTCGCCGTTGGCCGGGTCGAGCCACTCGGCCCAGCGCGGCGGGGGGCACGAGCGCAGGCATCCGGTCGTGGACCGGCGCCATCGTCGCGTTCGCTGCGGTGGTGACCACGGTCGCGCTGTGCAGGAACCGTCCCTCCGGGTCGGCGGGGTCCTTCCACGCCGACCACAGGCCGGCCACCGCCAGCGGTTCACCGTCGAGCCGGTGGATGAACATCGGCTGCTTGAGCGGCTTGTCCTTGGCGTTCAGCGGTCCGTCCGGGGTGCCCGGCCGCCACTCGTAGAAGCCGTCCATCGGGATGATGCAGCGCTTCTTCTTGAACAATCCCTTGTAGGCAGGTTTCTCGGCGAGCGTCTCGGCGCGAGCGTTGATCATCCGAGATGCGATCTTGCGGTCCTTGGCCCAGCTCGGGATCAGCCCCCAGTGGAACGCCTCGACACGGGCGACACCGTCGGAACCGGTGACCACGCCGTAGATGTCCTGCGTCGGTGCGACGTTGAAGTTCTCGCCGAGACCGTCGATCGCCACCTCGGCACCGAAGTAGGCCGCGATCTTGTCCGGCTGCGACGTCGAGACGAACCGGCCACACATCGGCGGGTCAGCCGGCGCCGGATGCCGTGGCGGCTTCGGTCGTCGTGACGTCGGCGAGGGCGTCGACGACCTCGTCCAGTGCGGACGGTGCCAGGCAGCCCCCGGCGTCGTCGAGGCCATCGCTTCCAGATGAACTCGAGGTGACGATGTCGGTGGTCATATTGATCCTGGTCGATGGACGCGGGTTACCCCTCCGCCCGCACGACGACCACCGTACTTGCTCCGTGACCACCTCCGACGCCCCCTTCGCCTCCGAGCGACCGCCGGCACCGATGCTGGCGCGCCTTGCGGCGGAGGCGATGGGTGGTTGCCGGTGATCTACGGAGCGTCGCGCTACGGCAAGCCGTACGTCGTCGCGGTCGCGGCCGGCGTCTGGATCGGCGGCACCCACTTCTTCACGTCCTCGACCAGCTTCGCCAACCCGAAGGCGCAGATCCCCCGTCGCGATGCAGCTGCTCGGTTCCGTGCTCGCGTTCGTCCTCGTGCGCCTCTTGTTCCCTGACCAAAGGAGTTCGTGATGACCGCCGATCGCAGGCCCGAGGTGCGCTTCGTGTGCATCCACAATGCGGGCCGTTCGCAGATGGCCGCGGCGTTCCTCATGCACCACGGCGGCGACCGTGTGGTCGTGCGTTCGGCGGGCACGGCACCCGCCGACGACGTCAACCCATCGGTCGTGGAGGCGATGCTCGAGCGTGGGCTCGACCCGCGGGCGATGCGCGCTCATCCGAAGAAGTTGGGAGATGCCGCCGCAGAGGCGTCCGACGTGGCGATCACGATGGGATGCGGCGACGAGTGCCCGTACTACCCCGGCACGAGATACCTGGACTGGCCGCTCGACGATCCCGCCGGGCAGGGGGTGCCGGCGGTCCGCCCGATCCGCGACGAGATCGAACGAAAGGTGCTCGACCTGCTCGACGAACTCGACGGTTGAGCGGTGCGCTGCGAGGTCACCGCCGCGACGCACCGGTGGCCGCTACCAACGGCCCCGGCCGAGCCCATAGAGTCCGATCCGTGAGTCGTGCAGCACAACGGGCGGGGCGGGGATTGGTGGTTGCCGCAGCGTTTGCGATGGTGGCCGCCGGCTGCGGCGGGAGCGACGACGGTGGTGCCGACCCGCAGGTCGACGGGTGTGAGCGTTCGATCCCCGACGGCTGGTCGGTGGCGCGGATGTGGGACGAGGTGCTCCTCGACGGAATCCGCCGTGACTTCCCGGCGCCGACGATGCACTCGCGCAACCTGTTCCACGTGTCGGCGGCGATGTGGGACGCGTGGGCAGCGTACGACGACGCCGCGGTCGGGTATTTCGTCGACGAGGACCATACGGCCGGCGACGTGACCGCGGCGCGCGAGACGGCGATCAGCTACGCCGCGTACCGGCTGCTCGCGCATCGGTACGAGAGCCGGTTCGGGGCCGACGAGACGCTCGCCGAACTCGACGAGACGATGGCAGCCCTGTGCTATCGGACCGACGTGGTCACGACCGACGGCGACTCCCCCGCTGCGCTCGGCAACCGCATCGCCGCGGCGATCATCGAGTTCGGGTTCACCGACAACTCCAACGAGGCCGACACGTTCCGCGATCCCGACTACGAGCCGGTCAACGAGCCGATGCTCGTCGTCGCCGCCGGCACCGAGATGAACGACCCGAACCGGTGGCAGCCGCTGGCGTTCGAGGACATGGTCACCCAGAACGGGCTCGAGCTCGACACCGCCGAGCAGGAGTTCGTCGGCTCGCACTGGGGGTACGTCACCCCGTTCGCCCTCCCTCCCGACCCCGATTCCGGCCTGCCGATCGACCCCGGCCCCCCGCCGTACCTCGACGACCCCGAGACCGACGCCGCGTTCAAGGACGGGGCCGTGCAGGTGATCCGCGACAGCAGCCTGCTCGACCCGGCCGACGGCGTGATGATCGACATCTCCCCCGCGTCGGACGGCAACAACCCGCTCGGCACGTACGACGGGACGGGCTACGACGTCAACCCGGTCACCGGCGAGCCGTACGAACCGGAGATCGTGCCCCGCGCCGATTTCGCCCGGGTGCTGGCCGAGTTCTGGGCCGACGGGCCGAACTCGGAGACACCGCCGGGCCACTGGAACACGTTCGCCAACGCGGCGGCCGACAACCCAGCGGTCGAGTTGCGGATCGGCGGGGCCGGCCCGGAGGTCGACCGGCTGGAATACGACGTGAAGATGTACTTCGCGCTCAATGGGGCGATGCACGACGCCGCGGTGGCCGCCTGGGGCGCCAAGGGGTACTACGACTACGTCCGGCCGATCTCGATGATCCGTTACATGGGCGGGCTCGGGCAGTCGTCCGACCCCGACGGGCCGTCGTACGATCCCGACGGCCTTCCGCTGATCCCGGGCCTGATCGAGGTCGTGACGCCCGAATCGAGCGCCGAGGGCGAGCGCCACGCCCGCCTCGCCCGGCGCCAAGGGGAGATCGCGATCCGGACCTGGACCGGCGACCCCGGCAACCCCGAGACGGGGACCGCGGGAGTCGACTGGATCCGGGCGGTCAGCTGGGTGCCGTATCAGAAGACGACGTTCGTCACCCCGGCCTTCGCCGGCTACGTCTCGGGGCACAGCGCGTTCTCGCGGGCGGGCGCCGAGGTGCTGACCGGGTTGACCGGCAGCCCCTGGTTCCCCGGCGGACTCGGCACGTGGACGATCCCTGCCGGCGACCTCGAGTTCGAGGCCGGACCGGGTGAAGACATCGTCCTGCAGTGGGCCGGGTACCGCGACGCGGCCGACCAGGCGGGCATCTCGCGGCTGTACGGCGGGATCCATGTGCCCGCCGACGACCTGGGCGGCCGGATCATGGGGGCGAAGGTCGGCCAGGACGCGTGGGCGCTCGCCGAACGATACTTCGACGGCTCGGTCGGCGACGGCTCCTGACGCAGGCGGCTGCGGCTCAGCCGCCGGTCGTGCGCACCACGAACACGTCGTGGTCGTGGGGGTCGAACAGCACCCGTTCGGGCACGCTGCCGAGGACGTAGCGACCGGCCGCATCGAGCCCGCGGCTGCCGACGACGATCATCGCCGCCCCGATCTCGTCGGCGACGCCGGCGATCATCGCCGCCGGCTCACCCCGGCGGACGTGCGCGACGACGTCGAGGCCCCGCTCGCCGCCGATCGTCCGCACGCGCTCGACCGCGGCGGCCGCCCGGTCCTCGAGGCCGTGCTCGACGTCGGTGATCGCGGCCGCGCCGGCCTCCCCGACCGGTGCCGTGATCTCGATCGGGGGCACGACGCTCACCGCGTGCAGCTCGGAGCCGAGGGCGATCGCCAGGCCGACCGCCCGGGCGATCACCAACTCGGCGTCGGCGCTGGCGTGCGTGGCGACGAGAACCGGGTCCGTCATGGCTCCATCTTCGCGTGCCGGCCGCCGATGCTCCGCATGCTCTGGCCAAGAGCAGGACCAGGGCGTGGTCGAGCGCCACTCCCGGGCCATGCCCGCGACCGTGGCCGTGGCCGTGGCATGATCGCAGCGCTCGAACGGAGGCAGTCACCACATGAGCGCAAACGTCGTCGTCCTGATCCTCGGCATCTTGGTCATCGGATACGCGGTGTACTTCACGCACACGATCCTGCGCCGCCGGCTGGAGCTCCAGGGCGCCGCCGGAAGCCGGTCGCGGTTCACGGTGGGGAGGTCGACCAGGCAACAGCTCGCCGACGAGGTCGGCGCCGCCGGCGAGCTGCGCGCCCTGTCCGCCGCCGAGATCGCCGCCGATGTCGACCGTGCCGGCACCGCACTCGCCGCGTCACCCGAGCTGCTCAGCAGCAGGTGCCTCTGGGTCGACGACCAGCCCGACGCGCAGGTCCACGAGCGGAGGATGCTCGAACTGCTCCGGGTCGAGATCGACCTGGCCCGCTCGACCAACCAGGCGCTCCAGTTCCTGGCCGGCCGGAAGTACGACTTCGTCGTTTCCGACCTCGCCCGACCCGTCGCCTCCGGCGGTGTCGACGACCGGGCCGGGATCAAGCTGCTGAAGATGCTGGCCGGCGCGCCGACCGTGCCACCGCTGATCGTCTACGGCGAGCCCATCAACCCAACCGGCGATGCCGACGACAGCGATCCCGACGACAGCGATGCCGACGACAGTGACGCGGACGACAGCGATGCCGACGATGAGACGCCCGTGCCCGGCTCGGCCGAGACCGGCCGAGCCGACGCGATCGGTGCCGATGGGTTCGCCGACGTCCGGTTCGCCGACGCCCGTGCGGCCGGAGCGCGGGCGACGGTCAACGTGCCGTCGGCACTCCTGCGGTCGGTACTCGACGTCGTCGCCGACGGCTGAGCGGCGAAGCGCACGGTGCATCGCGTCGGCATCATCGGTCTCGGGACGGTCGGGTCGCGCTTTGTCGAGCAGTTCGGACGCCACGCCGACTTCGACCTCGTGTCGGCGTGGGACCCCGACCCGCTCGCCTGCGAGGTGCACGCGGACGCGGTGCCGATCGCAGGCGGCGCCGGCGGGGTGATCGCCGAGAGCGATGCGGTCTACATCGCGGTTCCGCCGGCGTTCCATCGAACCTACGTCGAGGCGTGTGTCGATGCCGGCGTGGCGGTCTTCTGCGAGAAGCCGCTCGGTATCGACATCGCCGAGAGCCGCGCGCTCGTCGATCTCGTCGAGCGCAGCGGGCTGCCGGCCGGTGTCAACTTCGTGTTCGGCGCCGCGCCGTCCGCGGTCGGGTTGCTCTCCGCGCTGGAGTCCGGACAGCTCGGGTCGGTCGTGCGCGGCGACCTGCGGCTGCACTTCGCGGAGTGGCCGCGCGCGTGGCATGCCAGGGCCCAGTGGCTGCGCCTGCGCGACCAGGGCGGCTGGATCCGCGAGGTCGTCTCGCACTTCCTGTTCCTCGCGCTGCGGACGTTCGGCGCGCTGCGGCTGGAGACGTCGAGCGTCGGGTTCCCCGACGGTCCGGACGGCGAGCTCTGCGAGACCGAGGCCATCGCCCGTTTCGACGCTGCCGGGACGCCGTTGCTGGTGACCGGCACGAGCGGTGGGGTCGGTCCCGACGTGGTCGACTTCACCGTCCGCGGCACCGACGCGTCGGTGCGGGTGCTCGACTGGTATCGCCTGCAGTCGACCGGCGGCGGGCCGTGGACCGACCTGCTCGGCGCCGACCGGGCCGCGCTCGGCGCCGCCGCGTACGACGCCCAACTGGGCGAGCTGTCGGCGATGCTCGACGGTCGACCGAACGCGATGCCCACCTTCGCCGAAGCGTTGGTGGTGCAGGAGCTGATCGAGTCGATCCGCGCCGGGACCTGAGCGTCGCGGTCGAGCACAGCGGTGGCGATGTGGCAAGATCGGTGGACACGATTCGAAAGTGGGGGCTCAGATGAGCGAATCGCACGGCACCATCTCGCAGCGCACGCCGACCGCATGGCCCGGACGGCTCGGCGTCCGGCGGACCGCGGGCGCCGCGTTCGTCACACTGGCGCTGGCGCTCACCGCCTGCGGCAGCGGATCGGATTCGACCGCGACCTCGACGACGACGGCCACGACGATCGCGGTCGCCGCGACCACGACGTTGGCAGCCGCCCCGACCGCCACCACGACGACCACCCCCGTGCCGTCGACCGCGGCCACGGCGCCGCCGTCGACGGAGTGCCCGACGTTCAACGAGCAGCCCGAACTCCCGGTACGGCTCTGCGACAAGGGGGCCAAGGTGACCGAGGTGCAACAGGCGTTGGTCGACCAGGGGGCCGAGATCGTGGTCGACGGCTACTTCGGGGCGCAGACCAACGTCGCGGTCATCGAGTTCCAGGCGGCCAACGGACTGGTCGTCGACGGCGTCGTCGGCCCGCTCACCTTTGCCAAGCTGACCGAGGGCTGAGCCGGACCGGGGCCGCCGACGCGGTCACGCCGGCGGTTGGGGCCAGGTCACCGTCTACAGCTTTCGCGTGCGGTGAGCACGGCGCGGGCGTCGACTCGCCACCGATCGCCGCAGGAGCGGCTCCCGTCCGTACGATCGGCGGCATGCGAGTCTTCTTCACCGGTGGCAGCGGCAAGGCGGGTCGGCACGCGATCCCGTATCTCGTCGAGCAGGGACACCGGGTCGTCAACGGCGACCTGGTGCCGCTCGGTCACCCGGGCGTCGCCGACCTCCGCATCGACCTGACCGATGCCGGACAGGTCTTCAACGCGCTGTCCGGATACGCCGGCTTCGACGAGCTGGAGACCGGTACCGGTGTCCCGAGCTACGACGCCGTCGTTCACTTCGCAGCGATCCCGGCGATCCTCGTCCGGCCGGACAACGAGACGTTCCGGATCAACGCGCTCAGCACGTACAACGTCATCGACGCCGCAGTGAAGTTGGGGATCCGCAAGGTGATCTTCGCCAGTTCGGAGACGACGTACGGGATCTGCTTTGCAGACGGTGAGGTTCGGCCCGAGTACGTGCCGATCGATGAGGAGCACCCGACGGTGCCGCACGACAGCTACGCGATGTCGAAGGTCGTCAACGAGGCGACGGCGAGATCGTTTCAGGCGCGGACCGGCATCGACATCTACGGGTTGCGTATCAACAACGTGATCGAACCGCACGAGTACTCGACCGACGTTCCCCGCATTCGTCGCCGACCCCAGCCTCCGGCGCCGCAACATCTTCGCCTACATCGACGCCCGCGATCTCGGCCACATGGTCGACTGCTGCCTGCGCACCGACGGCCTCGGCTACGAGGTCTTCAACGTCTCGAACGACGACACGTCGGTCGGGATCACCAGCGACGAGGTGTACGAACGCTTCTACGCCGGTGTCCCCCGCCGTCGAGCGCTGGGTCGCAACGAGACGTTCTACGCCAACGACAAGGCCAAGCGGCTCGTCGGGTTCGCTCCGCGCCACGCATGGCGCGACGAGCTCGGCCCCCACTGAGGCAGTGCGACCAGCGTCGGTCGGGGCCTCGTGAACGGAGCGAACCTCCCGTCGCCCGACGTCGGCTCACGTTGCCGGACACCGCGCCCCGCTCCAAGCGCGGAGCTCTCTCGCTGCGTCCAGGCGGCGTGCAATTACTCGTCGTGCTCGATCACGCCGCGGATCGTCGTCAGCGCCTCGTCTCGTGCCCTGAGGTTCTTCTTGCTGAACATCGTCGTCCAGCGCGACGCGCCGACGTTGAGCGCCATCGTGCCGTCGGGACCGGTGACGACGATCGCCGACCGACGACCCTCGTCGACGGCGACGTCTCGGATCGATGCCAGTTCGAGGGCGAAGCATGAACCGTCGATCCAGGCGTCCATGTCGTAGGGCGAGACGCCGGCCGGTAGTTGGAGGGGTTGGAAGATCAGGCGCTGATCCGTCAGCACGAGTGTTCCACCGACCTTGGTTCCGTTGCTCGTCCTCCCGAGCGGGATGCCCGCAACCCACGCGTCGGCAATGGTCTCGCCGTCGCGCAGTTGGATCGCGCGTAGCTGGCGAGCGAATCCGCTGAGGTCACTCACGTACCCCATTGCGGGGCGGGAGGCACCTCCTGGTCAAGGGTCCGACGTCCCAACGATCACGATGCCGCTCACGTACGGGGTCCACCCCGGGGTCAGGTCGGCGAGTGCCGTCCGAGCCGACCAGGACTGGCCGCAAGGCATCGCGGCGGTACGACATGACAGACCGTACACACCCGGTCCTCGCAAGGCCGTACGTTCGCTCTGCGCAAGGACTATGTTGCGCTGGGTCATCCCAACGGTGCCCACGAGGAGAGCGACTTCATGGTCAAGGATGCGATCATCTATGCCGACACCGAGCGCGGTGCCGAGCTCTTCGATGAAGCCACGGTGAAGGGCCACTTCTGGCCCATCTGCCGCTACTTCATCAGCGAGAAGTTCCTGACCTACTGCGGCGTCGCTGCGAGCGTCACCGTGCTCAACTCGCTGGGCATCGAGGCCCCCGACGATCCGCAGATCTTTCCGTACAAGATGTTCACGCAGGACAACATCTTCACCGACGAGGTCCTCCACCATCGCCGGCCTCTCGATGTCGAGAAGGGCGGCAACACGCTGGAGCAGCTGGCGGTCGTCCTGGAGGCGCTGCACGTGGGCGTTGACACCTACTTCGGCAGCGATCTGGACCTCGAGACGTGCCGCCAGACCCTGGTCGGCGTCCTGACGTCGTCCGACCAGCGCGTGATCGTGGACTTCAATCGCAAGACCTTGCACCAGAAGGGCAGTGGACACTTCTCGCCGCTGGCGGCCTACCACGAGGGCGACGACCGCTTTCTGCTCATGGACGTGGCCCGCTACAAGGCACCGCCCTGCTGGGTCAGTGCGCCGATGCTGCATGCGGCCCTGCAAGGGCTCGATTCCACGTCCGGCAAGAGCCGGGGTTTCCTGGTCATCACCCGGCCGGGCGCGGCCCACTCGGCCGCGCCCGCCTAGAACGGAGCGATCTCATGTGTCGTTGGCTCGCCTATTCCGGACCACCGCTGCGCATGAGCGATCTGCTGACCCGTCCGGAGCATTCGGTGATCGACCAGAGTCGCCACGCGCGGCAGAACGTGGAGACCACCAACGGCGATGGCTTCGGCGTCGGCTGGTATTCGGACCAGGAGACGCCCGGGGTGTACCACGAGACGCATCCGGCCTGGAACGATCAGAACTTGAGGTCGCTCGCCGACCACGTGGAGTCGGGCCTCTTCCTGGCCCACGTCAGGGCGGCCACCGGGACTCCCATCCAGAACTCCAACTGCCACCCGTTCCGGTTCGAGAGGTGGCTCTTCCAGCACAACGGCTCGGTGCCCGAGTTCGGGCGCCTCAAGCGTGAGCTGATGCTCGAGGTGGACCCGGACCTGTTCGGGCACATCGGCGGTTCGACTGATTCGGAGACCCTCTTCTTCCTGGCCCTGACCTTTGGACTGCGGGATGACCCGGCCGCAGCACTGGCGAGCACGATGGGCTTCGTCGAGCGTGCTCGTACGGAGGCGGGCATCGAGAAGCCCATCTTCTTCAGCGCGTGCGCCACCGACGGGCAGCGACTGTGGGCCGTGCGCTACTCCAGCCATGGCGCCTCGCGGACGCTGTATCACAGCCTGCACCCGCATGCGCTGCGCCAGGTCGACCAGTCCTACGAGACCATCCCAGAGGGTGGCGTGATCGTGCTTTCGGAACCGCTCGACGATCTGGCCGAGCACTGGCAGTCCGTGCCCGAGTCGTCACTCGTGCTGGTCGAGGATGGGAGCGCGACCATCTCCGCCTTCAGGCCCATCTGAAGGACCTGGCTCGGCAGCCGCTCGCGATACGAGCGGTTGATGAACACGCTGGCGCGGTCGTGGTCGGCGTGGTCAGTCGCTGACTTGAGGCCTTCGTGGTGATCGGAGATCACCAATCGAACAGCAGCTTCACGCCGGCGAGGCGAGGCGGTGTTCGCGAACCGCTGCGAACTCGAGTGCGGCCCGCACGTGGTCACTGGTGAGTTCGGCGAAGTCGGTGACGATCTCTTGGGTCGACATCCCGGACGCCAGATACTCGAGCACCTCGGAGAGATACGGGTACCGACGAGACGGAAACGGTCGCGGAAGAACCCCCACCGACAAGATGCCGCGGGCCGAAAACCAGCAATGCCCCTGACCTGGTACTTCGTGTCGGGCTGGGGAGATTCGAACTCCCGACCTCTTGTCCCCCAGGTCTTCCAGGGGCATCCAAAAGACCTGGTAGAATGGCATAGCACCAGCGTGGGGGTTCTTCGGGGGTTCTCCATTGTGCGCTGATGTTCGTCAGAATTCGTGTGGAAGAACCCCCCGAAGAACCCCCACGTGGTCCTGGAGGGCTAGATGCCGAAGACAGAGCGACGACGTGCTCCCCGGGAGGGCACGCTGTACGAAGAGAAGGCACGCAACCGTTGGGTCGGCGCGGTTGTCGTCGACGGCAAGCGCCGAAAGGTCACGGCCAAGACCAAGACGGAAGCGCGTCAGAAGCTCAACGCCCTGACGAGATCGCGAGACAGCGGCGAGCAGGTCGGTGACGGCAACACGACCGTCGCCCAGCTCATCGAAAAGTGGTTGAGCCGCGACGTGGCGAGCCGATCGATCGCACCCTCGACCGTTGACGCCTACCGCTGGGCGTGTGGCCGCATCGTCACCGGGCTCGGCAAGCGCCGCGTGCGCGAACTGACGACCGACGACGTCGAGAGCTGGCTCGACAGGATGTCCGCGGCCGGTCACGCCCGTACGAGTCTGAAGAAGTTCCGCTCGGCACTCAGGCAGGCGCTCGAGTTCGGGGAACGCCGAGGCGTCGTGAACCGCAACGTTGCCGGCATCGCGAAGCTCACTCCTGGGGCCCGACCGACTGCCGAGCGCACAGCCCTCACCGCCGATCAGTTGCGAACGTTCCTGACCGCCTGCACTCGTGAGCGTCTCGGGGCGATGTTCGCCATCCAATCCACGGTCGGTCTCCGGCCTGGCGAAGCCGCAGGATTGTGCTGGGATGCCGTTGACCTCGAGTCCGGCATCATCACCATCCGGACCGCAGTCCGCAACGAGGGCACCACCCCGGTGCTCGTCGATCGGCTCAAGACGCGGCGCGCCCACCGGGCTGTGTCGCTGCCCGCCGAGGTGGTCCGGATGCTCACAGAGCATCGGCACAATCAGAAACTCGAGCGCCTCGCCGCGGATCGTTGGGCAGATCCTCGACTCGTCTTCGCCACTCGTGCAGGCACTCCCCTGTCGGCGAGCAATGTTCGCCGTGAACTCGACCGCATCACCGCTGAGGCCGAGCTGCCAAGTGTGACGCCGAACGAGTTGCGCCACACCGCCGCTTCGAACCTGTCGGCCGCAGGAGTGCCGATCGAGCAGGTGGCCGACGTTCTCGGACACACCGACACCGCAATGTTGATGGAGGTCTACCGCCACGCAGTTCGTCCGTCGATCGATGCCGCAGCATCAGCCATGGACCGCCTGCTCGCCGAGAACGTCTGACACGACACCCAGCCGAAACCCGCCGGGGTCCCAGGTTCGTCCTGCCGGCGGCAGGACGGCCACGTGGACCGGAACAGTCAGGCGGTCGATATCGGACGGTCGCCGCAACAGAGCGACAGCCGGGCTGGGCACCCGCTCGTGCGCATAGTGCCGGATACGGAGCGGGCAAGATGGAGCAATCTTCGATCGTTCTGATCGGTCTGTCCCTTATCGTGCTGGTCGGTATCGCGATGGTGACCACCAAGAAGCGGCAACACCCATTCCACCGAGCCATGCGCAAGAAGGCTGGGCAATATCGTGGTGTCCATCGAGTCGGGTCAACTTCAGACTTGCGATGTTCGGGTGACGATCAGAAACAATCCCAAAGGGTCGCCGCGCGGATTCGAGAGCGTTGTCGAACGACGCTCGACGGACGAGACGAACGTCACACAGAAGTCGTCAGCTCCAGTTCGGAAATGCGATCGCAGAACTGCACCGAAGGGGCAATGGCGAGTTCTTTGCGGAACAGCGCTCGGACCCGTTCTGCGTGATGGGCTGCCTCGGCGCGGTTGCCGCCACCCAGGTGTGCCTCGATCAGGGCGAGGTGCGCCGACTCACGCAACGGCTCGATTTCGATCGAGGTAAACGCGGCGTCGATAGCTTCGGCGGTTCGCCCCGCCGAGAGCAGCTCACCACTCAGCCGCTCGAGCCGACGCATCCGCATCTGCCTGGCGCGCTCGCGCTCGATCGTCAGCCAATCCTCGTCCCATCCAGGCAGCAGTTCCGCCTTGAGAGAACCAATCACCTCACGGTCGGCCATGGCTGTGGCGCCGAGCTGGTCAGATCTCTGGAGTTCGTGGTAGTCCACGGATATTTGTGCACCGAGTTCGACCGAGTCGTGGCACACTTCAACCGTGCTGGGTGCCTGACCACGCACGTGCCACAGCGCGGTGCGAAGGTTGGCGTAGGCGCGGTGCTGTGGGGTGTAGGGCCAGAGTTGCTCCGCTAGACGATGGCGCCCGATCGCGATATCACGGACAGCAAGCAACGCGACCAGTCGCTGTGCCTGCAACGGGATGCGCGCCACCGTCCCGTGCGTATAGAGCTTGAAGCAACCAAGGAGTTGAATTTCTGTTGGCGCCTGCACTGGACCCTCCGGTTCCGTCGACGTCAATAGAGTACGCACAGAGGCGCGTCGCGAACCGTTGAAAGTTCGTCAACGAAACGTTCGCGGCCCTGGCCGCACCAGGGGACGACGCAGAAACAACGGCGTTGGAACGATTGGAGACACTGCCGGTTCGTACTGTCGGCCGCATGAGCGACGAATGCTCGGTCACCGTCGTGCGGGCATGGCCACAGGCGAACCAACCGTCCCACCTGTTGATCAGGATGATCAACGATCAACAGGAGGCCACGTCCGACCGCCACTTCACGTCGATCGACGATGCCGTCGAGCAACTTCGTCGCTGGCTCACGGAGTTCAAGCAGTCCGTCGACCCGAGTGTCGGGCCCTCGACGTCGCAACGACACCACGACGCCGACTGAGACGCTCGGCTGACACTCGACCCGTACGGTCCCCTCACGAGCCCGATCCGCGGGCCGACGTGACCGGGCGACAGGAGCAGCCGATGAAGACTTTGGACGTGGCGACCCTCTACACCGAGCCGATCGACGAGTGGGAGTTCGCTTCCGCAGAGAGCGATTCACTCAGCAGCCCGTTCGCTCAGAACGAACTGCTTATGACGGAAGCCGACGAATCCCGGACGCCGGAGATCACGTTCGGAGACGTTTCGCCGTTCAGCGAGTCGTTCGTCACCGACGATGCGGCGGCGATGGATTCCGAGGTCGAGGAGATGCTGCTCGCCGAACTCGAGGACGAGGAGTTCACCGAGGCGCTCGAAGCGCTCGCGGCCGAGGCAACGGCTCGCTACATGCGAGCGCCGACCGCGTGGAACTCCGAAGCATTCGTTCCGGTGCTAGACCCGACCGATGCTGAGGCATGGATGGAGTCGATCGGCTCCGAGGCGGACCGTCTCCTGGGTGAACTCGAGGATCAATTCCTCGACCGACCCGTTGAATCGGTCACCGATGAAGAACTGGACACCGCTCTTGCTGCCGGCTTCCCCACTCTCGAAGCGTTCACGGATCCACTCGACGCCCAAGAACTGTTCTTCGGGTCGTTGAAGAAGAAGCTCAAGAAGATCGCCAAAGCGGCCAAGAACGTCGTCAAGAAGGGAATCAAGATTGCATCGAAGGTGATGCCGCTCGGCATCATCCTCCGGCGTCTCCGGCCCCTCATCAAGCCGTTGCTCCGACGTGTCCTCGGCAAGGCGATCGGCCGGTTGCCGCGCAGCCTGCGAGGGCCGGCTCGTCGTCTCGCGAGACGGTACGGGCTCCGTCCCGCAAGGGAGTTTGAGAACGAGTTCGAGTTCTTCGCCGCCGACTTCGACGCGACGGTCGCGGAATCCATGACGATGAGCGACGAGCACTCCTTCGGCGCGTTCGAGGCCGAACTCGCGCACGAACTCGCCGAAGATGAGGAGGAGCCGAATGCCGCCGGGCAATTGGATGTCGCACGCGTGAGCGCCTCACACAGCAGTTGCTGGAAGCGGACGCCGGGTACTCACCGACTGCCGAGATGGAGCAGTTCGTCTCGGCGGCCCTGTATCCGATCGTCAAGATCGGCATCAAAGTCGCCGGCCGCAAGCGAGTCGTCAACTTCGTCGCTTCGCTGCTCGCCAAGCTGATCAAGCCGGTGGTTGGCAGGCAGCTCGCGAAACCGCTGTCGGTCCAGATCGCCGACAAGGGCTTGGCGCTTCTTCGACTCGAGGCCGAGGCAAGCTCCGGTCGGCTGGGCGCCGAGGCGATGGTGGCAACCGTCGAAGACACGCTGTCAGAAGTGTTCTCGATGTCCGGTGAGCTGCTCGAGAACGAGCTATTCCTAGAAGCATCCGTGCAGGACGCGTTCCATCGGGCGGCGACGCGCCATTTCCCGGCCGCGTTCCTCAGGCCGGATGTGTCGGGAGGGGGCACAAGCAACGACACCGGCGTCTGGGTGATGATGCCGCGTACGACGTCGCCCGTGTACCGGTACAAGAAGTTCAGTCAGACGATTCCGGTTCGGATGACCCAGCCGATGGCGCGTGAGGTTGTGTTCTCGGACGGCGAGACGCTCGAGGAACGACTGGCGGACGCCGACGAGACCAACTGGCCGGTCGACGTGGAGTTCGAGGCGTACGAGCTCCTCCCGACGTCGACCGTCGGCCATGTCGCCGCGTTCGAGAGTGAGGCGGACGAGTCTTCGGTCGATGCAACGCTGGAGTTCGACAGTCTGGAGGAAGCCGCGAGCCTGCCGCTGTCGTCGGAGATGAAGAGGTCCGGGCGAGGTCGAGGGGCCCGCCGCCGCTTCGTGAGGGTCACCGCACGGGGCAAGAAGTTGCGGCGACGTTCGCCGGTGTCGATCCGACTTGACATCGGCGGCTCGAAGCCCGTGCTCCGGCTCCACATCTGGGTCAGCGAGCGCCGGGCGGCCGCTCTCGCAGCGAACGCGTCGCAACAGCGACACCGTGAGATCGTCTCGACCTTCAGCTCCATCGCGTCCGATCCGATGCGTCGGGTGGTCGCCCAGCGACTCAGCCGAATGCTGAGTCGTCGGAAGATCACGCTTGACGAGTCAGCACTCGCAGCGCTCAGCAACCAACTGTTCGACGGCGCTGCTCGGCGCTCTCGCCAAACAGCTTCCGACGATCAGCGCGACCTTGAGCGCGGCCGCGAAGGATCCTGCATCTGGACTCACGTTCACCGCATCATTCCCGTTCTCGTCGAAGAAGGCGATCGGCGCCGGCGATCCGGGTGCGCCGACGCTCACGATCCGGGCGGGGCGACACCGTGACTGATCGGCGTTTAGATCAGTTGCGAGCCGAGCTCACACATTGGCAGCTCGCGGTGGACGCGCTGGCCGACCTGGAAACGATCGCGGCCCCGTTTGCCTGGGAGGCGCTCGAGCACTACCTCCAGCACAAGGTTCGTGCGCGCCTGGCTGGTGTGGTTCAAGCGCTGCAGGCCGAGGCGGCGTCGGTGGCCCGGATGTTCGATGCCGGCCGGTCGGCTGGCCAGGTCAGGGAGGGGTTGCTTCGACTCCGGAGCCGGTATCTGCGAGCGGAGACGCTGCTCGACTTCTACGGCGACGCCGTGAACAGCCGCACGAACCCCAAACTGGCGGAGCTGCTGCAGGGGTACGACGTCCTCGCCAGCGAGTCGATGACGATGACGCTGGCACCACTCGGAATCACCAGCCCGCCGGCGCTCGTCTATCACGACAAGGGTGTAGGGGCGAGCATCCTTCGGTACGGCATCCGGCTGTGGGACCAATCGCACCCGTCGCCAGTGGCTGCGATCAAGCTCACCCGTCACAACCTGACGTTTCCTACGGCGATGCTGCACGAGACCGGCCACCAGGTGCTCGCATTGAGTGGATACAACGATGAGTTTAGGCAGCGGCTGCACGACGCACTAGCTCCTCGCTCGCCGCAGCTGGCAGCGTTGGTGAGTTCATGGGCGTCCGAGCTCGGCGCCGACGTCCACGCTGTGCATCAGGCGGGCTGGGTGCCCGCTTTTGCGTTGGCCAATGTGGTCGACGGGACGTCGCGTCATGTGTTCCGGATCCGGCCTGGCGACCCGCATCCGCCCGGGTTGGTTCGCACACTGTTCAACGTCGGCCTGGTGCGGGCGTGGCACGGCGCAGGTCCGTGGGACGACCTCGCCGCGACCTGGACCGAACGTCACCCTCTGGCAAATGCCGGGCCGACCGGCGAGGTCACGGCACGGGTGCTCGAATCGCTCGACACGATCATCGAGATCGCGTCGATGACACCCATGCGCTCGTTCCGTGGGATGAGTTTCGGCGATCTCGTCGATCCACGACGAACGTCTCCGACGAGCCTGGGAGCGCTCGAGCAGGAGGCGGGAGGAACGCTGCTCACGTCCACATACCTCCAGCGCCGAGACCCCGTGCGAATCCTCGCCTTGCTCGCGACACGGGGGGTTCTCGATCCGCCACGCGCTGTCGAACACCGAAACGCACTGGTCGATTGGGTCCGGTTGCTCGGCCGCCAGAGCCGCATGCACGCAAGGACGGCGGCATGAGATTCCGCCCAATTGGAGCGAAAAACCTGAACATCCATCGCGAAGGAGAATCACGTGGCTGAGAAGAATCCACCCAACAATGCGTTGACCGATCAGGCCGACTTGGGCTATCGAGTCGTGTCGAGACTCGTCGGCCGTGTCTCGTCGGCCGAGCGATCGGTGCGAGCCGAGCGCAACGACACGTCACTGACGATCATCGTGGTCGATGGCGATGGCTCGGAGACGCAGGCCGACACGAACACGCCCGTCACAATGTACTTCGAGCAACCCGATCCGTCACTCGCCGGATCCTCGGTGAAGATTGTCGCCGGAAAAGTCGACGCCCGCGGGCGTGTCTCACTGGGACGCGCGGACCAAGACAAGGTGATCGAGTCGCTCATCGTCCGGTTGGGGACAGGCGACGTCACCGTTGGGCGAGTACCACGGCCGAAGAAGCGCAAGAAGCCGAAGCCGCCAGCAGCCGCAGTGAGCAACTCGCCTGCCAAGAAGGCTCCTGCCAGGAAATCGCCTGCCAAGAAGGCTCCTGCCAGGGCGCGACGGCAGGCAACTGCTCAACTGACCAGCCAACCGTCCGGAGAGTGAATCATGTTCCACCACCTCGCCAACGCCTTCCAGGCCGTCGGGCCGCCTCGAACCCGGGAGGACGTCTTCCTGGTGCATCCAATCCAGCTTGCACGATGGCTCGACGAGAGCTGGGCAGCCGGGGCAGCGATACCACCGGTTCCAGGCGCGACCGGAACGTTTCTCGGCTCATCGACGATCATCGCGGATCTCGACCTGCCGACTCAGACACCGCCGGCTCCGCTCCTCGTCCCGTCCGGCATCGCAGCCGCCAACCCCGACGCATGGGCCGAGGAGACGTTCCCATTCCCCCGCACGGGCCTCATCTGGCATCACCTGATGTACGCCTACCTGATCGAATCGACCGGCGTGATCGAGGTGTTCGCCGAAGTAATGCGCCGCCTCATCCAGGGTGAGGGGTTGGGGCAGCTCACACCTCCGACCGTGAAGTGGCTACGAACGACGGAGGAGCTGTTCTTCCGCGACCCACCACTGTTCTCGATCGGCGGGGTCGTGAGTGAACTGCGGCCACACGCGAGGGTCAATCGCCGCCAGTCGTATTGGCGGATGTTCGGGTTCGACCTCCCCCACGGTTATCCCTCGACCGCTCCTGGAGCGAGCGAGGCGGACTCGTGGAAGAAGAGTCCAGGCCTCACGGCGAACGCCGATTTCCGGGCCAAGTGGACCGAGCTGCTCCGGCAGGTCTGGATGGGGCTCGAGAACCGTTCGAACGCCTCGGGAGCGAACCCGACTGATCCCGCGTACGTCGCGCAGTTGTGTCGGGCCCTACAGGACATGATGAACGACCGCCGCAAGGGCGGCCTGATGGCTCGTGAGGAGTTCGCATACGTGGCGCTGCTCAGCTGGTTCGATCTGACCTTGGAGTCGGACGCACCCATCGTTCGAGACCTCAAGGCCGAAGGGACGTTCGCCGATGAGCGGCTTCGATCGATCGCCTCGCGAGTCGACATGAAGCCGGCCGCCCGAACGCGTGAACTGATCCAACTCGCGCCGTTGGCGGCGACCGTGCTGCGAAGCATCGAACTTGGCTTGTTCAGCCAGCCCGCCGGCGCCGCGGCGCTCTTCACGGGCACGACGCCGTTGACCACTGACATGAACGAAATCATCAACCTGTGGCAGTCGGCGACCGGTGACCGAGTGAAGGAGCGTCCTCTTGGGACGTTGCGCAACGCACCTGCGCAGCCCCTCCGAATCCCGCAACCGACTCCGATGGCTTCCAGCAACGGCGCGAAGCCATGAGCCTCGGCGAGTACGACGTCCGCATCGACTCCCCGTTCCGAGAGGATGAATTCGAGGCGGCGTTCGAGGCCGAAGGATCGAGCCAGCCGACGCTCCGCCGGGGGGCCCGTGGAGGTGCGGTGGCGCACCTCCAGGCGGCGTTGACGGCCGCTGGCTTCCCGACCGTGACCGACGGGGACTTCGGAGCAGCCACCGAACGCAGCGTGCGGGCCTTCCAGTCGGCCCGTGGCATGGACGCCGACGGCATCGTCGGGCCGAACACATGGAGTGCCCTCGGCGCGATACCCGGCACCAGCCCGCCGACCGGTGCAGTCGCGGGCGCAGAAGATCGGAGCGACGGAACACCCGATGTCGCACTGGCGACGCTCGTCTTGGACATGCCCGGACGGCGGTCATTCCGATATCAGTTCACGATGAACGACCTCATCTGGACCGCCAAGCTGATGGTCCACGAGGCTGGCGGCAATGACGATCCGGACAACGCCGCTGTCCTGTGGGCGATGTTCAACCGGTACGCCCTGTTCACCCACAGTAAGTACCCGAGCTTCGAGGCGTTCATCCGGCGTTACTCGACCACACTGCAGCCGGTGCTGCACAAATGCCGTGCTGCGGAGCGTCACTATCTGAAAGGCGACGCGGTCTACATCAAGACCGGTGGCATGTACCCCGGAACCGAGGTTCCGAAGGGTCAGCTGGTTCGCCATCTCCGAATCCAGCGAGCTCCGTGGCACGCGGTGAAAGCATCGGCTCGACAACTCGCCACCCGAGCGCTCACCGGCCAGCTCCCGAATCCGGGCATCGGACTGGCGAGTGAATTCGCGTCGACCATGGTGTACTTCCGGCAACGACATCGCCGTCGGGCGAGCACACAGGAGTGGCTCGACTACACCATCCGATTCGCTCGGAGCAAGAGTTGGACGTTCATCGGCGACATCGGCGGAATCGACCCAAAGAAGAACGCATTCTTCGTCCAGAACCGTGTGTTGACTCTGCCGGACGACGCTGTTCAGATCAGGGCTCCCGGCGCGGAGAACGAAGCCGGCGAGGACACTTCGGCTGGCGAATTGCTCGAGGAGTTCGAGGATAGCGAGTCGCCCGTCGACGACTGGGAGGAGGCACCTGAAACGTATGTGGACGAGTCTCAAATTGCGGCCGACCTCGATGACGAATGGGAGACGGCCGATCTGGAGGCCGAGTTCGATGAGGAGGACTTCTTCGCCGACGATGAACTCGAATTGACCGCATACGGCGTTCAGGAGATGCACAGAAGTAACGAAAGCCTTGCGCTCGCCGCGAACATGGGCGATGACGAGGAGCTGAACCACGATCTCGCGGAGCAAATGGGCGCAGAGCTCGCGGCCAGTGACAGTCGGCGCAGCGAGGCGAGTCCACCACCCGAGGAAGAGATCGGGGCAGGGGTCGCATTCCTTGCACAAGAAGAAGAACTGTCGCTTCGCAACGTCTGGGAAGCGGGAGCGCTGGCACTTGCGATCGCCAGAGGAGAACGAGACGTCAACAAGCTCACCAACATGCTGTTTTTGAACAGGCACCCCGAGCGATCGGGCCGACCTCTGAGCCGGAATGAGCCGGACTTCGCGCCCCTTGCAGACGAGTGGCGAACGATCCGTGACACGATGGTCTCACCGCAGATCAGGCTTGTGACCCGGCTCGGACGCCCAACGGTTCCAGGCAGCGAATCGACGCCACCCGGTGTGTCCCCGATCGCACGGCGAGCCGACCAGATGTGGACTGGCCGCCGGCGACCCAAGCGCTGGCAAGGACAGGTGTACGGGCTGGTCGTGCACCAGACCGGGGGCAAGCTCCCCTGCGACGAGATTGCCGCCGGCAACGATGTGATGGAGGGCGCCGTAGCTCACTACTTCCGCAGCCACGGCACGCACTACGTGTGCGGCTGGGGTGGGCGCGCCGCTGATGAGCTCATACAGGTGGCGGACGAACATTTCCAAGCCCACGGTGTGGGCATGGAAAAGCAGAAACGTTCAATCGCGGGATCCGGCGGTTGGATGAGTGATATCAGCACCAAGACTGCCGCCCACTGGAGACAGCGGTGGCCGAAGGCGAGCTCACCGACGTCGCTACTGCCGGGCACGCGGTACGCCAACCCGCCGTACATCCACGTCGAGATGATCCCGGTCGTAGTTCCATGGTGCAAGCACTATGCAGGTGCGAATCCGCCACTACCGATGCGACCCGGTCTGCGCTACAGCAAAGCCCAGCACGACTCCGTCGCCGATCTTGCTGTGGACATCGCGAACCGCAACGGCTGGCCGGAGGATTGGTGGGAGACCTCGCGTCTGGTCGGGCATGAAGACCTATCCCCCATTTCGCGGAGCATCAAGAGCGGTGGCTGGGATCCGGGTGCCCTCCGAGACGACCCCTGGTTCGACTGGCACTACGTCAAGACGCGAGTCGAGTCGATGGTGTGAGCCCCAGTGGCAAGCGCCGCGCGATCCACTCGACACCGCTCGCTCTCGATCGGCGACGTTCGCGGCAAGCCACCCCAGGACGCCTGCGGCTGACCCCTCGCGACTGACGAGCTGATCGCCGCGCCGGCTCGGCCACCTATTCGATCGATCTCGCCACGTTCGATGCCGCCATCGACGTGCTACGCCCGCCGGGTGCGTGCAAGCACTAGTCGAAAGGACGCTCCAGAACAACACTCTTCTGCCGCCACCCGCCCCGCTCCTGATCGGCACGTATCGCGGTGGGTGCCCGCTCCAGAATGCACGTCAGTTCGGAGGCGGACCGGGCAGCGCAGATCACTCGACGTTCGACGCGCCAGCCGGCTTCGACATCGAGGCCGACGTGTCCGACATCGAGCGGCCGGCCAGTCAATCGTGTAACGGAAAGGTCGGATGTCGCGATGTTCAATCACAACAACGGAGGGTGGGATTCCGGCGTGGTCAGGCGGGGACCATCCGCACCGACGCGGTCGTGCCGACGACGGGAAAATCGACGACGAGGTCTTCGCCGTCGCAAGAGAACGTGGCGTTGTTCACCGGAAAGTCGCTGAGGAACGACTGGAGGAACGACGCCGGATAACTCGCGTCGGCGCCGCTGCCGATCGCTTCGACATCGGAGGACACGATCGTCGTGACGAACTTGCCATCGACGACGCGGTAGGTACCGGTGATGTCGCCGAGCAGCGTCACCGACGTCGGAACCTCGTCGATCGATTGGGTGACGACGAAGTCGGGCATCGAGTACGTGAAGCTCCGGTCAGCGCCCAGCGTGAAGATCACCCGTCCCGCGAACGTGAGGTCGGTCCCCGCCACCGAGTTGACGGTGTCGTAGAACGCCTGCAACGCGTCGGTGCTGATCCGCCAGGTCCCGACCGGGCAGTCGCGCCCAGGCGTCGTCGTCACCGGTGGTTCGGTCTCCGGTGGTTCGGTCTCCGGTGGTTCGGTTTCCGGTGGTTCGGTCTCCGGTGGCTGCGTCGGTGACGACGCTCGCCCGGGATCGCCCGCGGCGTCGACCGGGGGAACCGGCGTGGAGTCGGAGGATGACGCACAGGCAGTGACGAACACGAGTACCGCGCCAACGAGAAGGATGCGCCGTCGAAACTGGTGTGCCATGACCCGAGATCATGACACGGTCGCGGATCGTCCCGCGGCACATTGTCTCAGCGGATGATGTGTCGATGCCGTCCTCGAGAGCGGAGCCGAGTCGCTGCAGCCTCATGCTGTCCGCACAGCGGCCGGCTCTGCGACGGCGCACCGTTGCCGCAGTCGGTTGGGCTGACCCGCGAGAGCCATCAAGATGGTCGCAATCGCGGGTGGATCTCAAAGGTGAATTGCGTCAAAGGCGGGGAACGCCGAGTTCGAGGAGCGCGAGAACGCTGGCCGACCGGGTGGATGCTTCACCGCCGTACAACGACACCGACACGATGATTGCGCCGGTACTGACAGTTGCGGTGTCGTACATCGCGAAACCGGCATCGAGGTCGTGGCCGTGGACGCCAGCAAAGCCGACAACACTGATCTCGTCCACCGATGTTGCGAGCGAGTCGAGGACGATCCGACCGATCTGGAGTTGCTCGCCGTCATCGGGTTGAACAAGCACGGTCGCTGCAGGCAAGCCGTCGTCGTCCTGGTAGTCGCATTGCCCGAGGTCATCGTTGCCCTCCGTGATGGTCACGGGTTTATCCGCAGCAGCAGCAACCTCGTCGAGCGCGAACAACGCGCACGCGTCGCCAGCCTCGGTCATTGGGTCGTCGACGATCGAGCCGTCGGGCTCGGCGTCGGTCTCAGGTCCGGACACGGGCACCGGCACGTCGGCCGACGACACCACCGCGGCGGACGATCCCGCCGGATCCGAGGTCGTGGCGTTCGAACCACATGCCGACAACATCGCGACGACGATCAGACTCGACGACACGACGAAGCGCGAACTGGGCAGGAGTGACTTCATAGCAACTCGCCTTCTCGGGGACAGCCGGTGTTGTCGACCTGAATGGTATTCCGTGATGCGCAACTTGGGCCTGATTGCGGTGACGGCTGGTGTTGACGACCTACGCCGCGAAGTCCCCGGCGGGCTCCAGGTCGTCGAGAACTGGAACTCCGCCAACGGCGTCATCTTCTACGGTAAGAACAGCGAACTCACCGGAGCCGACCGCGAACACACCGAAACCAGCATGCTCGCCCTCCACCTCCTCCAAGCCGCCCTCGTCCACGTCATCACCCTGCTCCTCCAGAGCGTCCTCGGCGACCCCGAACACCACGACCGGCTCGACGACACCGACCGCCGCGCACTCACCCCGCTGTTCTGGACCCACATCAACCCCTACGGCCGCTTCACCCTCGACATGAACAGGCGGCTGCAGTTCGCCTCGGCGGACAAGGCCACCGCACTGAGTTTGGCCCCGAAGGCGCTTGACTCTGAGCGGAGGCCTCGGCCAACCGTCTACCGCACACTCCAACGCAAGAACTGAGGCCCGATAAGTTACCGACGAGTTACTTGTCGGGTAGCGACAGCTTCGGGAGTACTGGGCCTCCAACCACCGTACGACGAGCCAGCGCCCTACTTTGCCCCTAGCGACAGCTTCGGGAGTACCGGGCCTGGTACTGCCCCATGTGGTGAGCTGGCAGCATGACCGCACGGATCGCCCTCACCACCTGCTCGTTGCTGCTGGCGCTCGCCGCCTGCAGCAGCTCAGCGTCGAAGTCCGCCACCACCGTCGGCGCGGCTGAATCCACCACGACCGCCGGTTCGGTCTCGACCACGCTCGCGGACAGCGGCACCACCGTGGCGGCGGGTGGCGGAACCACGGTCGCGCCGACGACCGCACCTCCGGCGACTGCCTCCCCCGTCACCACACCACCGGCCACGGTCGCGCCCGTGACGGTCGCACCAACGACCGTGGCATGCCGCAACGTCGGCAACATCCTCGGCCTGAGCGACGTGTCGGGCGTGTCCGTGCGGCTCGGTGACTGCGGCGAGGGCGTGCAGCAGGTGCAGGACCAGCTCAACTACAAGCTGTCCATCTCGCTGACCGTCGATGGCCAGTTCGGGCCCGGCACGCAAGCAGCGGTGCGCGACTTCCAGGCGTCCGTGGGCCTGCCGGTCGACGGCATCGTCGGGCCGAACACGTTGGTCGCCCTCTACGACGACGGCACCTGAACCGCTACCCACCGTCAGCGGGCGGCCAACAGGTCGCCGCCGAACGCGACCGTGCCGGATCAGTATCACTCAGGGAAATCGCGAACGCTGGTGACACGCTCGGCTACATCTACGACTACGGCGACAACTGGGTCGTCATAGCGACCGTCGAGAAAATCGTCGCCAAACGCGGGGAGCAACCCTTCCTACGGTGCACTCATGGTCGACGAGCTGGCCCACCCGAAGACATCGGTGGCCCTTTCGGGCTACTACGCGTTCGTGGCCGCCATGAAAACCCGACGCGGGTCTGCCTACCGGCATTGGCGCGAACTGAACGGTGGCATTTTCGATCCCTCCGCGTTCGATCTCGAAGAAACCAATGACGCCATCGATCATTGGATCAGGGAGATAGCCGCCTCATCGACGTGACGTTCTCCGCTCTCAACCTGAATCCACCGAAACGAAGGACCTGTCAGGCATCGAACCCGCATCCAGTCTGATGCAAGACCGGCTAACGCAAACTCGCAGGCAGTGTCCCCTCCGGAAGGTGCCTGCGTGGCGACGGAACGCCCGCCGGAGGCGGCAGCAGTGGCTCGCAACCCGCTGCCAGCGAGCATCGCGTCGGTGCATCCAGGCTCAAGGCTTCCCGATGGCGGCGGGATTATCGTGTGCTCGGCTTGGGCCGTGATGCGGCGCGAGTTGCAGTGGCACCACCGGGTTACGGGGCGGGTGTTATCGAGTGGCCTGCCCGGCACTTCGGCAACGCGGTCGGCCGGCACTTCGAAGTCACGGCAGTAGCCCGTACGACTTGCCGCTTACGTCGCTTCGAGGTTCACCTGCTGGCGATGCCACAACGGCTGAGCACCCATTGCACCGAAGAAGGCTCGCGCCCCCTCGTTGAAATCCCAGACCGAAAGCTCGATCAGTTCAACGCCAAGGTCCTGAGCCCAGTCGATCACTACCGACGCCAGGAGTCGGCCAGCGCCGCCGCCACACGCTTCGTCCACTACCGCGATTTGGTCGAGCTCAATCCAACGGATCGCCTTCGTGAACGGGTTGTCAGGCCGCTCCCGAAGCATGGCCAGGACGTAGCCAACCGCCTTGTCCTCGATGTCAACGCATAGCCACGATCTCGCTCTTGCGCCGTGCGGATTTCCTTCCGGCTGAAGCAGCTGGCGATAGAACTGCTCGACTCGCACCTCGTCTGGCTCGTGGAACCGGTTCGGGTAGGCGTCGTGGTGAAGAGACTGCACGACGGAGTTGAGCCGAGCGAGAGTCGGAGCATCGGCAGCCGTCGCCTCACGAACGGACAAATAGGAGTTCATGAACGGAATCATTGCGCGCTGACCGCTCGACCCATCGCACGATTCGCAGCGTGTCACCGACCGCCGGTTGCGCGGGCTGGCGACCCGGGCCGCCGATGATTCGACAAGATGCCGGAGTGGACTCGCTCGCTGACATTGGTCTCGGTCTCGATTACGACTCGTTGCGACTGGACCGCACGACGATGGACTGGGTCGAGGCTGGCGCACGCCTACGACTCGAGGTGGCAGATCGGCTCGCGGGGTTTGCGGTGGGCGTGGAGCAGATCGGCTCGTCGTCGGTCGAAGGACTGCTCGCAAAGCCGATCATCGACCTCGCCATCGGTGCGCCGGTGGATCAGGAACTCACGCCCGTACGCAGCCGGCTGGAGTCGGCGGGATGGATTTACCGAGGCGATGCCGGCGCACAAGGCGGCCACGTGTTCGTGCTCGAGTCTGCGCCTTGGCATCGCGTCGCCCATGCCCATGTCGTCGAACACCTCGGCGAACAGTGGCGCAATTACTTGCGACTGAGAGACCTGCTCCGCCGCAGCCCTGGAGCGCGACAGCGATACGAGGACGCCAAGCTCCGGCTCGTCAACATAGTCGGAGACGACCGCACGACCTACACCGAAGGCAAGACAGAGATCGTCGCTTCACTGCTCGACGAGGCGTGAACCCCGTGCCACATACCGCTGCGGTTGAGAGCCCGCTCGATCAGGTACGTCGCGGGGCCACCAACCGGTGGGCGGACTCGAGGAGTTCTGCGATCTCGACCCAATCGACAGCTTCGGGTTCGTCGATTCGAAGGGCCATCCACCCTCGAGTCCCATGGTGCGGCGACTCCAAGAATCGCCCGTCGTGGCGCAGCGCTCGCAGTTCGGCGGGATCTGCGAGGAAGTGCAGCGAGCGGCCCGATAGATCCCACCGTGATCGGCCGGGTGACGTCAACCCGTTGAAGATCGCGAAACGACGCCGCCCGACCCGGAACAGCGGACGGTCCTGGAGGGCGCCCTCATCGACGCCGTCGAAGCGCTCACAGATCTCACGAACCCGACCGAGGACGATCTCGTCCAACTCGACTGCCTCGTGCCCCACACGCTCAGTCTGTCCACATCGAGCCCAGTCACTCGGCATGTGCCCCCAAACGCCGGGACTGGGTAGGCAGGTCAGTGGCTCTCGACGAACGTGCCTCGCCCAAGGACCGAAGCTATGAATTCGCGGTTTGGGTGACGCCGACGGTGTAGGGCGTCCACAACGGCAGTTACGTCGAACTCGACCAACCGATGTTCGACCTCGGTCCGATCGGGCTTGCTCTCGATGACCATCCAACTCGCAAAGCCAATCGTTCGCGGCAGTCCGACACTGCCCGGGTTGAGGACGCGGATGCCGTCGACGAAGCGGTCCGTCGGATCGTGCGTGTGGCCGCCCACGACCCAGTCGGTGTCCAATCCCGCCAGGAGGCGGGCGATCTCATCATCGGCGGAAGTCGAGTCGAATCCGTATCCGTCGTCCGATGCCGGCGACGCATGCACCCCTAGGAGCCTGGTGCCGTCTTCGAACTGCGTTGTCTGGTACTCCGGGAGGTCATCGAGGAATTCGAGAACGCCACCTTGATCGAGCACTCCTCTGGTCCATGCCGCCCCCGCGGCCATCAGGCCATACCGACGTACAAGATCTGCGTCTGCCATAGCGTCGGCAGCGGTTGCGTGCGGATGCGGTTGATCGTCGGTCAACACGTAGCGATCAGTGTTCCCTGAAACGAAAGCGACGTCGTCGAGCTCGGTCAGCATTTCGAGCACCTCGACCGGATGCGGTCCGAAGAGGACGAGGTCGCCGAGCGCCCACCAGCGATCGACCCCGTTCTGTGCACCGTCATCCAGCACCGCGCCAAGTGCGCTGGCAACGCCGTGGATGTCGGAGATGACCCCAAGTCTCACGGCGCAACAGTACAGACGGCGGGTGTCCCCAACCGCCGGGAGGGCATTGCCCCCGATTCCGACGAGCAATGATGGTCGCGTGGCTTCGTTCGAAGCAGTCGCCGAGGAGTATGACGCTGCACGTCCCTCATATCCGGATGAGGTGTTCGACGCGCTTGGGCCGCTCGCCGGGATCCGAGTGCTCGACGTCGGCGCCGGAACCGGGATCGCCACGAGATCACTCATCGCCCGGCACGCGGACGTGGTTGCGATCGATCCCGGTCGCGAACTCCTTCGTCGAGCGACGACACACACCGCGGGTCTGGTCGCTGTCGTCGCCGACGGCGCGGCGCTTCCGGTGCGATCGAACGCAGTGGACCTCGTGTGCTTTGCTCAGGCCTGGCATTGGCTGGATCCGGCGACACGTGTCGCTGAAGTCGCTCGAGTGGTTCGCTCGGGCGGCAGGTGTGCCGCGTGGTGGTCGCACGCCCGCGCCGATGGGCAGCGATGGTTCGACAACTACTGGGCTGCAATCGAGCGCTCCTGCCCCGGAACCCATCGCGGGCAGCGTGACACAGACTGGGGCGCCACGATGGCGGCTCATGAGCTGTTCGTCGTTCACCAGCGTGTCACCGTCTCATGGATTCGCGAGATCCCGATCGACCTCTGGATGATCGACCAGGCCAGCCACAGCTACATCGTCGGGCTTGCGAATGCTGAGCGAGATCAGCTCATCGCCGACCTTCGACGGATCGTGCGATCCGAGTTCACCGACCGAACCATGGTTGTCCCCTACGAGACGTGGCTCTGGATCGGAACACGAATCTGACCATCACTCGCTGCCCCCAACCGCCGGGACCGGGCGGCACCTCATCGGTGCGTCCCAGTACGAAGACGGATCACGGTCACTCGGGAGCGTTCTGTCCCTCCAACCATGCGACGACGTGTTCGCGTCGCATGAACCGGGCCCATGTGAGCGGCGTGGAATTGAAGTCGTCGTCGCGGGCGCCGAGGTCGGCGCCGAGATCGACGAGCTTGCGGAGCAGGTCGAGTTCGCCGGCGCCGGCAGCGGCGTGTGCTGGCGTACGCCCTGAGACGGCGGGAGCAGTGCCATGGTCGACCAACTCCTCGACAAGCGCCCACCGCCCAAAGCTTGCTGCAGTGCTCAGCAACGCTGATGCGGTCCCAGCATCGACGGACGCGATGTCGGCGAGCAACGAGTCATCGCCCCGGATCGCCCGCTCGGTCAACGGGTCAGCGCTGATCGGTCGCTGCCACCGATACAGATCACGCAGCATCGAGATCTCCGCGCCGTGGTGGATGAACTCATCGAGCATGTGCAGGACGTAGCCGGCTCGAGTGCCGTCGCCGTGCTCACCGCCGACAGGACCGATCAGAGCGCCGAGCCGCTCGTCGTCCACCAGGGCGAGGTGCGCATCCCAACGCGCGTGAGCGCGGTCGAGCTGATCCAACGCGTCGGACGCCGTGGCCGGTGGTGTGGGGTCCGGCGCGTCCAGTCCAACCGCCTCGCCTTGGGGCGGCACGTCCAGCCACCGCGGCGCTCGATCCTCGCCGTACATGTCGATCAGATGCCACAGGCGCCAGGCCAACGTCGTGAACGGGTCGGGGTGAACAACCGGCGCCCACTCGTGAAACGACGTACCGTCCCGTCGCTTTCGGATCGACCAACATCCTGGTGCGGGTTCCCAGCGGTACTCCTCATCCGTGAGGCCCTCGAGTCGCCGCCGGGTGCGCTCCCAAACGGCGTCGGACAAGCGCTTCAGCTCCTCAGTCGTATGCAGCATGACGGCGAGACTACGTACGTTCGCCGCGTGAGCCAGAGCGTGGGCGTCTCCTGGCGTGTTCGAACAGCTTGGTGGCCAGCCCATTGCCATCGTGCCCAAGCGCCCCCGAACGCCAGGACCTGGTCAGGGGTTCACGTGGAAGACTCGACGTCATGCGAGTCTCCATCGTCGGCTCCAACCTGCCTGGTCGCACCTTCTGGCGACCCGACGGTTCGACAATGAACAACGTCCACGTCGGTGTCCAGCTTCGGCGCGATCCGTTCGAGCTGACCCGCGCTGATGCGACCGACGCGCGGTGGGACATCGACATCGATGTGGTCGAGCGCAACGGAGCGCTCGACTTCCGCGGGCCCGCCGTGCAGGGTAAGTCCGGTGATCGATTCGTCTACCTGACCTGGGGCGACGTTGGACCGGACAACAACTTCGAGATGTTCCGCAGGGCCAAGCTGATGCTCAACCGGGTCGATGCACCGGTGATGCGCACGGCTGTAGACATTGGCCGCCTCCTCGCCTGCGTCGACCTCACTGGTGACGACGGAGGACCACGCTGCGCACGGGTAGATCCTCCCGCCATTGCCTGGTCTGCCGAGGCGGACTGATTCCCATCCGTCCCTGAACGCCGGGGACCGGGACGGGATTATCTCGCTGTGAGTATCGATCGAGCCGGTTCAAGGATCGGCCAGTGTTGGTGCCGGTGACCCAGCGTGACCCGATTATCTCGTTGCCCGACCGGTTGGGTTGGTGCACTTGTGGCGATTCGTCCGCTGTGGTCGCCGGTGCCGGCCTGGCCGCTGTTGCTGTCCTGATCAGAAGCCTGTCCACCCTCATCGGGTGTGACCCATCACAGTCCTGTCGTAGCAGTTTCCTCCCAGGCCGGCACTGACCTATTCAGCGCTCACAAGGAGGCACCAATCACCATGCTTGCAGAACTGGTCGACCATGTCATCGGCATCGACCCCGACCGAGACTGGATCACCGCCGCCATCGTTGATGCCCACACCACCGGCGTCATCGCGACCGAACGGTTCGCAGCGAACAGCGACGGCTACAACGAAGCATTCGACTGGGCCGACGCCCACACCGAAGCCGGTGAGCGAGCGTGGGCCGTGGAGGGCACCGCCAGCTACGGGCGAGGCTTGACCGCCGCGCTGACCCGTTCGGGCGAATGGGTCATCGAGTTCGACCGACCCCACCAGCGAGCGACCAAAGACGGCGCGAAGACCGACGAACTCGACGCAGTTCGAGCCGCCCGCGAAGTCCTCGGACGCAAACGCCTGCATCAGCCACGCATCCACGACGGGCACCGCGAGGCCCTGCGCGTGCATACCGTGACCAGGGCAGGAGCAGTCCGAGCGCGCACCGCTGCGATCAATGAACTCAAAGCACTCTTGGTGACCTCGGACGACTCGCTGCGCAGCGAGCTACGCGGTCTCACCACCAGAGCACTCATCAAGAGATGCGCGGCGATGCGCGACTCCAAGCAACGTCCCGTCGCTGAGCTTTCCACCCGCAGCACCTTGCGCTGCCTCGCTCGGCGAGTCCAGCATCTCACCGACGAGATCAAGACTCACGACTCCGCTATCCGGAGCCTCCTGAAAGATGTCGCCCCACAACTCAGCGATCAACCAGGTATCGGCCATGTCACCGCGGCGGCGTTCTACATCGCGTGGTCCCATCCTGGTCGCTGCCGAAACGAAGCAGCGTTCGCACGTCTGGGTGGTGTCGCTCCGCTTCCGGCGACCTCCGGCCAGGAACAGACTCGTCATCGACTCAACCGATACGGCGATCGCCAGCTGAACCACGCGCTCTACATCGTCGCCATGACCCGCTCTCGCTGCGACCCGGACACCATCGCCTACCGGGCTCGGCGACGAGCCGAAGGCCGAACAGATCGCGAGATCACCCGCTGCGTCAAGCGCTACATCGCCCGCCAAGTCTGGCGACTCCTCGAGCACCCCACGGGACCCGAAATCACCACTTGACGAACATAGAAGAATCGTCACGTAAGGGCCGTTCTGCGGCGGTTGTCGAGCTGCCGGGTTTGGGTTATCGGGCGCTGATTATCTGGTGGTGCATGGGGGACCAACGGTCACGATCCCCGTGGAGGTCATCTTGCGTTGGGCGTCAGCTTCAATGGGGCGATGAAGACCATTGTGCTGGTGACGGCTTCGTCGATGCCGAAGCCGGACCCAGAGTCACATCTGCTGGTGACTGCGCTCGAGCAGCGCGGCGTGCGCTCACAGGTGCTTGCGTGGGACGCCGAGTTCGACTGGTCGTCGGTTGATCTGGTGGTGGTGCGCTCGGCGTGGGACTACTTCGAGCGGCTCGACGAGTTCTTGTCGTGGGCGGATGCCGTGGAGTCCGTCTCGTGTCTGGTCAACCCCGCGTCCGTGTTGCGTTGGAACACCCACAAGCGGTACCTCACCGAACTCATCGAACGCGGTGTGCCGACCGTGCCCACCGTCGTGGTGGCGAAGGCAAGCGCGCTCTCAGACCTCCCGGCACTCTTCCCGGGGTCGCTCGAGCTCGTGGTGAAGCCCGCCGTCTCGATCGGTGCGATCGGCGCGATGCGAGCTGCTGCCGACGACGCCGGTCTGGCCGCTCATCTGGCACATCTGGCGTTGTCCGGTGATGTGCTCGTGCAGCCATTCGTGTCGTCTGTTCTCGACCGCGGAGAGAGATCGCTGTTGTTCGCAGGACGCGATCTCAGCCACTCGGTTCGCAAGGTGCCGCTCGCAGGCGAGTATCGGGTCCAGGATCACCACGGTGGAAGCGTTCATCGCCACCAGGCCACCTCCGGCGAGATCGCAGTCGCGCGTGCCGCTTTGGCGGTGGCGCCTGGTCGCTGCACCTACGCACGCGTCGACCTCGTCGACACGGCCGACGGTCCGGTCGTCATGGAGCTGGAGCTCGTCGAACCAGCGCTTTTCCTAAACGAAGATCCCTCGGCCCCGGATCGGTTCGCTGCATCCATCATCTCTCAGGTGTGACTCGGGTTCACGCGTCAATTTCGCACCTCCCGCCTGCCTGGGGACGCCATTTCGTGATGTCGCATCAGGGCCGAAGTCGGGCGTTCGAAATGGCATCACAGGTGCAATCCCGAGCGGCATTATCGAGCGTGTGGGATGCCGGAAGCCGAGCCCAGGGAACTGCCTGGAGTTCCGGGGGCGAGCATCGAGCGGACGCGGTCGAGGAGGCTCGCGGGGTCGAGCTTCGCACCCTTTTCCTCGAGGGCGGCGACGGCGTCCTCGCCCAGCCGCTCCACCAGACGGGCCCTGGTCCGGGCCGGATACACGACGTAGGGATCGTGTTGACCACCCGCTCGGCCGAGCGCCTGCGCGGCGAGCTCGTCGTCGCCCCGCACCACCAGGAGGGACGCCACAGCGGCGAGCGTGTAGAGCGGCTCGGTCTCGTTGAAGTCCTGCAGTCCGACATCGATCACCTGCAACATCAGCTGCTCTGCCTCGTGCAGGCGGCCGATCTCCCCGAGCGAGACGGCGAGCGGTCGGGCATCCCGGCCGAATCGGGTGTCCCCGATGTCGATCTCGTAGCGGAGTGCCGCGTCGAGTTCCGCCACGGCAGCGATGTGATCCCCTCGTCGTTGGTGCAAGAGGCCGGCCCGGGAGCGGCAGCGACTCGCCCAGCTGGGCGACGTGGTGATCGACATGCCCTTGTGCATCAGGTCCGTCGTCCGCTCCTCGCCGAGCAACTCGACGAGTTGCAGACTCTGGGCATAGTGCATGGCCAGCCCGGCGGAGTCCCCCACGGTCTCGAAGAGGTCGGCGGCCTCTTCGAACTCCTCGACGCGAGCCGGCCCAATGGGAAGCGTCGCCGCATACATGAGGAGCTGGATCGCTCGCTCCCAACGCGGATCGAACCAGGTCGACTCATCTCGAGCATCCAGCCGCTCCCGTGCCGCCTCCAGGAAGGCGCCGGCACGGCCGTTCTCGGTACCTTCGAGATTGAGCGCGACGGCGCCCCGCATCAGCAGGGCCCAGCCCATGGCGTGATCCGTCCCGAGTTCTGCCGCCAATTCCTCGAACCTGTCGGCGATGTCGAGCGCTGAGGGCCGCCCGGTCCACGCCCCGCAATTGGTGCCCACCAACGCAACCCGAGCCTGGCGCCGTAGATCGCCCCCCGACCCTGCGGCCAGATCGAGCCCCCGCAGACACCTCTCGTATCCCTCGAGGTGCAGACCCTCGTGGGCCCAGAACCAGTACAGGCCGAAGGCCAGATCGAGGTAACCGTTGGGCTCATCGCACTCGACGAGGGTCTCGAAGGCCAACCGGATGTTCGGGTAGTCGGCACGGATCCTCCGGAACGCCGAGGCCTGCTCGTGCCCCATCGTCATCGGAGCCAGGCCGTCGACGAGATCCGTATACCAGTCGGCGTGCCGACGCCGGACGTAGTCGACCTCGCCGACCTCAGCAAGCCGCCCCAGCGCCCACTGGCGGATCGGTTCCAGCAGCCGGAAGCGGGTCCCGTCGGCATCGTGCTCGGCGACGACCAACGACCGGTCCACGAGTGCATCGATGCTCTCCGCCACCCCGAGTTGATCGATCTCGCTGCAGCTGCAGACCGATCGGGCGGCAGCCAGGTCGAACGTGCCGGCGAACAATGCCAGTCGCCGGAACACCCGACGTTCGGGTTCGGCGAGCAACTGGAACGACCAGTCGATCGTCGCATCGAGCGTCCGGTTGCGTTCGAACTCGGACCTGATCGAGGCGAACCGGGTGGTGCCCGACGAGTCGAGCACCTCCAGGATCTCGGTCGGTGTCATGCTGCGGATCCGTGCCGCCACGAGCTCTATCCCGAGCGGGATCCCGGCCAACCGATCACAGACCGCCGCGATGGCGGCGAGATCCTCGTCGTTCGGCGACCAGCCGACCCGGGCCGTTTCGGCCCGCTCGACGAACAGCTCGACGGCCGGAGACCGACCAGATCCGGTCGGCTCGAGCCCGAGGGTCGGTACCCGGAGGACTGCCTCGCCGGGCAGTCCCAGCGGTTCTCGCGACGTGGCGAGGATGGTGACCTCGGGTGCCGCCTCGAGGATCCGACGCACCATCTCGGTGGCGCCGTCCAGCACGTGCTCGCAGTTGTCGACGACGAGCAGTGCCTGCCGGTGCCGGAGGTGTTGCACGAGCAGCTCGTCGACTTCGAGCTCACTCGGCCGCAGCCCGAACGGCTCCGCCATGGCAGTGGGGACGAGTCCCGACGAACCGACGGATGCGAGCGCGATGAACCAGGACCCATCGGCGAAGCGTTCCGTCAGCGACCGCGTCACCTCCACGGCGAGACGCGTCTTCCCAGTCCCGCCCGGACCGGCCAGTGTCGCTAGGCGGTGCCGCTTCATGAGCCCCTCGATCTCGGCCAGCTCGCTCTCGCGTCCGACGAACGAGTCGAGGGCGAGCGGCAGGTTGCCGAGGCGTCGTGGCGATCCGGTCGTGACGGGCGCCGACGTCGTTCGGTGTTCGAGAATGTCCTGTTCCGAGACCGAGGGAGGCAGAAGTGACGCGCTCTGGAGCAGCACGTCGGATTCCAGGGCAACCAGTTCGGGCGATGGATCGAGGCCGAGTTCGTCACGAAGTCGCCGACGCAGATCCTGGGAGACTTCGAGGGCGTCGGCTTGCCGTCCCGACCGGTACAGCGCGGTGATCAGCAGCGCGTGAAGCTTCTCGCGATACGGATGCTCGGTGGCAAGAGAAGACAATCGAGGAATCACATCGACATGGTGATCAAGGGCCAGCTCGGCGGTGTACAACATTTCGCTGGCCGCCAGCCGTTCCTCCTCCAAGCTGCGAATCTCGGCCGCAGCAAAGTCTGCGAACGCGAAGTCGGCAAGGGCCGGACCCCGCCACAGTGCCAGAGCTTCCGAGAGCCACCGTCGAGCTTCGACTGGGTCGTATGACAACACGGTGCGCGCATGGTCGACCAGCTGGCGGAAGCGGTGCGCGTCGATGTCGTGCGTGGCTGTTTCGAGCACGTAACCCGGAGACCGAGTCTGCAGGCACGTACTCGCACTGCCAGTGCGGCCAGGATTCAGTACGTCGCGCAGCGACGAGATGTGGAACTGCAATGCTTTGGCCCCGGACGCCGGGGGGTTGTCGCCCCACAGCACCTCGAGCAGCTGATCGGTTGACACGACCTGATTGGCGCGAATCAGGAGCGTCGCGAGCAGCACCCGGTCCTTTGCACGCGTCAGCGGCACGAGGCATTCGCCGTCGCGCACCTCGAGTGGACCGAGGACGGAGTAGCTCAGCCCCATGAGCTGTCGGCCCCCGTGGTCTTCGGTCTGAGCCCCATCCACGAATGCTAGGCGCCGCACGACTGGAGCACTTCACCGTCGATCGTCAGGATTCTCGTTGGTCTCGCCAAGATCTGGGTGAGATCTCACCGCGTTGTGAAATCGTCGGCGTCATGCCGGTCAACAAGGTCCGGCCCAACGCAAAGGGGGCCTCGATGGCCAAGTACATGATCAGTGCGAACTACTCCTCCGACGGCATGAAAGGTCTGCTCGCCGACGGCGGGACCAGCCGTAAAGCTGCGGTCGAAGCACTCGCCGCCGGCGTCGGCGGAACCGTCGAATCGGTCTATTTCAGCTTTGGTCACCAAGACATCACCATCATCTGCGACCTTCCCGACGAGGTCAGCCTCGCCGCCATCGCCATGACGGTCGCTTCGACCGGCGCAACCGACTCGGTCAGTTCCATCCCGCTGCTCACGCCTGAAGAAGTCGACGCCGCAGTGAAGAAGTCACCCGCCTACCGGGCCCCGGGGACCTGACCGACGACACCTCGCGAAGACAGCCCTCTTTCCCGGGCGCACCGTCCACCTCAGGACGGCCGCCCGCGGAGGACGACGCCATACCAGCGCCACCTCTGCTCTGGCTCGCACCCGCACGGGATCATGTGGTGGTCTCACCTCACCGGGAACGTTGCGGGCACTGGCCGCAGGATGGGCGCTGCACACTGCCCGAGAAGAAGAAGAGGAAGAGCACATGGCACCATCAGCAGCACCGTCGTTGGAATTCGTCGCGGATCCGGATCAGGTCGCGTCGTTGACGTCACCACGGCCGGTTGGCCATGGGCCGGTTCGGGCCTACGACTGGATCGCGCATCACACCCGGCAACGACCCGACAAGGAGGCTGTTCGCGACCTCGGGAGCGGACGCAGCTTCACCTACGCCGAGCTCGACCGTCGGATCGACGCGATGGCTGCATACCTGGCCTCGATCGGGGTCGGGCGCGGTGACCGCGTTGGCGTGTTGGCGCACAACGGGGTCGAATACTTCGACATCCAGTTCGCGTGCGCTCGACGCGGGGCGATCTGTGTGCTGTTGAACTGGCGCTTGACGGTCACCGAACTCGAGTACATCCTGAACGACAGCTCACCGATGTTGCTGGTGCACGACATCTCGTTCGCCGAGGCGGCCGAGGAGCTGCAACGGCGCTGCTCGATCGGTGAGTTGCTGGCGATCGACGGCGGCCAGGCGACCAGCCCGTTCGAGCAGGTCCTCGCCCGGTTCGACGGTCAAGACGGCGGGCGGGCCGATCTCACTCACGACGACCTGATCACGATCATGTACACGTCGGGAACGACGGGGCTGCCGAAGGGGGCGATGATCACCCACGGCATGAACTTCTGGAACTCCGTCAACCTCGGCATTCCCGGCGGGATCGGGCTCGACACGGTGCACCTGAACGTGTTGCCACTGTTCCACACCGGCGGGTTGAACTGCTTCTGCAACCCGGTCCTGCACGCCGGGGGCACGGTGGTGATCCTCAAGGCGTTCGATCCGGGTGAGACGTTGCGGGTGCTGGGCGACCCGGCCCAGGGCATCACCCATTTCTTCGCCGTGCCGGCGCCGTACCAGTTCATGATGCAGCATCCGGACTTCGCCGAGACCGATCTGTCGCGCCTGAGAATTGCCGGGGTCGGCGGGGCGCCGTGCGCGTTGACGATCATGGAGAACTGGTTCGAACGCGGTGTCTCGCTCATGCAGGGCTTCGGGATGACCGAAACCAGCCCGGCCTGCATCTTCCTCGATGCGGGCGACGCGCTGCGCAAGATCGGCTCGACCGGCAAGGTGCTGCTGCACGCGGAAGCTCGGATCGTCAACGACGTCGGTGACGACTGCGGCCCCGACGAGATTGGTGAGTTGTGGGTCGCCGGGCCGAACATCACGCCCGGCTACTGGAACCGCCCGGATGCGACCGCCGATGCGTTCGAGGGCCGTTGGCTCAAGACGGGTGACGCCGCCCGCGTGGACGACGAAGGGTTCATCTACATCGTGGACCGGTGGAAGGACATGTACATCTCCGGTGGCGAGAACGTCTACCCCGCCGAAATCGAGAACGTGCTCTATCAACTCCCCGAGGTGGCCGAAGCGGCGATCATCGGAGTGCCCGACGACAAGTGGGGCGAGGTCGGGCTCGCCGTACTGGCGCTCAAGCCAGGCGTCACACTCGACCGGGCAACCGTGGTCGAGCACTGCGTCAGTCGGCTGGCGAAGTTCAAGATCCCCAACGACATCGCAATCGTCGAGGCGCTCCCGCGCAACGCCACCGGAAAGGTCCTCAAACGCGAACTCCGAACCCAGTTCGTCGACGCCGACGCCCCGAAGATCTCCTGAGTCGCCGACGAGGATCACCGATGCCTGGCCGACGGCGTCACGGCGGCGGCGCAGCTGCGAAGCTTCGTCGAGGACAGGACGGGGCTCCCGGTGACGATGGCGTCCGACGCGGTCTCCGAGGCGTTGAGAGCGCTCGGCGCGCAGCGGATCGGTCCGGTCACGCCTTTCCTGCCGGCGGCGAACGTCAATGTGACGCCCCACTTCGCTGCACACGGGATCTCGTGGTGAGCGAGGCCCGCTTCGCGAGTGCGCAGAAGGGTCGGACGTACACGGCGCGCATCAGAGAGGCGGACGTCCGCGACGCGTTCGCTCGTGTCGATTTGCCCGATGTCGAAGCACTGGCGCAGGTCGGCACCAGTTCTGGTCTGTGCGGGTTCGTTGACGCTCCGGAGGTGCGCCATGGACAGCGGGTCGTCGCGGTCAACACTGCGACTTACTGGCTGGCACTGCGCGAGCACGGCATCAGCGACCGTCTCGACGGGCCCCGGAGTGCTCCTCATCGCGCCACTGAGCTTCCGCGCACGGGAGCGCCATCGACGCCCGATACGGAATCGACAACGACGAGCGGTCACAGAATGAATCGACCTCCACCACGTACGGATGTTCGCTACCGCCGACTCAAAGGCACCCGGTAACCGCGACTCGGAGAACTCCCATCCGCGCCACGGAACCGGCGAACTGTGCGGCCTCCGAGCCTGTTCTGCCCACCGCATAATCTCGCGATCTTCGCCCGGAACGATGCCGCCAGGTGGCCCTGAGGATTCAGGCACGGCGTCGTCAGCAGCGGCCGTCTGATACATGGGCCGATACATCGGTCGAAATCGGTCGAGAATCGGGCAGGTGTCTCCTGACTACTTCTGCAGGAGGCGGTCGATGTATCAGAGATGTATCAATCCGAGGTGCACCGGGCTGTGTCGCCCTGTCCGAGCAGTGTCAGCCTGTCCACACATCATCCCTGCTAGATGGCACAATCCGACACGATCCGGTACGAGCCGAAACTCGCTGATATCGCCATTTTTCGGATTTGCAAGCAGGGGGTCGTGGGTTCGATTCCCATCGTCTCCACCAGGTCTGACCTCGGCATCTCGGCATCGAGCGTTGACCGGATGACCAAGACATCGTGCACGAGGTTGACGGGCGGTTGGCCAGCGACGAATGTGGTCGCAATGGGGATCAAGGGGAACAACGAGCGACACCGCGTCCTGGTGCCCCAAGCACTCGGGTCCGATGAGTTCCTCCGCGTCACGTGGCACGCATCGCGTGAACTCATCGTGTTCTCCCACTGGGACGGCGACCACTGCGACGCCGCGACACCCGTCCGCATCACCGACATCGAGGAACTCGCCACGCTGATCTCGAAGGCCGCAGGTCACGTGACCAATGCATCGGCATGGCCGCCACCGGCAGCCAACACACTGGTCGTCCCAGCAATCGGACTGACCGTCCCTCCTGCCCGTCGCTCCGCCTGACGCTTGAACGGGTCCGCTTCCTTCCCGGAGGTGGACTCGATGCGGCCGAGTCGTTCGAGGAGGCAGCGGTGCGAGAGGTGTACGAGGAAACCGGATACGTGATCGACGACCCGGGCCCGATCGTGCTGCGTCGCGAGTTCGACTTCCAGTTCAATGGTCGGCGTTGGCGTGCCGACGAGGCGTACTTCATCGTGAAGACCACCCGATTCGATGTGAGCTCGGACGGCTGGGACGACATCGAACGGCAGTCGATCGTGCAGCATCGGTGGTGGAGCCTCGACGAGTTGCTCGACGCCGTACTCTGCGGGTGTGCGCGTGGTCCTCGTTCGGCACTGCCGATCCGCAGTCGACGCCGCCACGCCTCCCACGACGTGGGGGCTCACCGCAGACGGCCACCGCCAAGCCGCCGAACTCGTCTCGTCGCCGTGGCTTGCCACCGCCACAGTCCTGGCGGCTGGACCAGAACCGAAGATGGTGGAGACATTGCGCCCGACAGCCGTGAGGCTCGGCGTCGACATCGTCATCCATGATGCGTTTCGTGAAACTGACGCTTCTTGGCTGCCACACGCGGAGTTCCTCTCCAGCGTCAGTCGCCTCTTCGCGTCGCCCACATCTTCACCAGCCGCTGGTTGGGAGCCATCACGGGAGGCGGCCCTTCGATTCCTTGCCGGAGTGAGGTCAATCTCGAGTGCCAGTCCCGACGTTGACATCGTCGTGTGCAGTGGGGGGCGGGCACTGACATCGCTGTTGATGGAGCTTGCCGCGATCGATTCCGAACGCGCATTCTCCTACTGGCAATCGATCCGCATGCCCGACATCGCCGTCGTCGACATGCCTGCGAACGGCGCACCGATCATGCGAGAGCACTTCGCCGACAACCGTTGACCGACGGCGAGGCGGAGCGGCTCACGCCTCGACGATCAGGATGCCGCCGGAAGCGATGAGCCGGCGTCAGTCGGAGGCGGCGCGCTCCTCGGTTTCGTGCGGGTCGACGCGCCGGTCGAAAAGTTGCTCGTGCGCGTCGCTGCCACGGGTGTAGTGCATGTCGTCGGTGACACGTGTGCGACGGCCTCCGCTGCTGGCGGTCCGGATTGGGTGTGGGTCGTAGCATCTGCGGGATGCAGGTCGTTGCGACAGCTGCCCAACCGATGCTCCAGTACGAGGTGACGGCCACCGATGGAACGCCACGTCGGATGACGGTGTTCACGGGATCCGTCGAGGTGGTGCCGCCGGACAGTGGCCGTCGGTTCCGTGTCGTGTCGAGCGACCCGGACGGGACGCCAGTGGGTTTCTACGTGGCCGATCCGCTCCCACTCCCGATCGAGGGGTCTGTCGTGGTGGCGGAGGCGTGGGTGGCCCGGATGCCGATCTCGACCGGTGCGGAGAACACCTTCCGGTACGGCATCGTCGAGGTGCTCGGCACCCTGGTCCCCGGCGAGGACCAGCCCGGTGTCGGGTGGCCCTATGTGCAGGGACGGTTGTTCGGTGGTGACCTCACGATGACCATCGCGTATCGGGTGACGGTGATGTCTTCGACGTGAATCCGGTGGCACCGGGTTTGGCAGACTTCGCCGATGCGGTTTCGGACACTGCTGACGATCGGAGCGGTGGTCGGCCTGATCGGGACTGCGGTCGGGGTGCTGGTCCATTCGTGGTCCGGCGCCGAGAGCCCGAATGAGGCGGTGTTCATCGTCGCTGGTCTGTCGATCGTGGTGATGCTCGCCGGCGTCGGTGTCGTGGCGGGCTGGTTCGGGCGCGAACGCGACGACGTGGTGGTCGTCGCGGCCGGAGCGGGGATCGTGGCGGCCATGACGTTGGCGATCTCATCGCTGCTCTATGGGGAGATCGCGATCGCATCAGTGGTTCTGGCGGTCGGCCTCACGATCGTGAGTGCAAGCGTGGGCGCGGCCACATGGTGGATCGGCAACTTGATCTGCGACGCGCGAGACCTGCCGACATCGCACCGCCTCGTCGCGCCTGCATACGCCGAGGACCACCCCGGATACCCGCTGTGGACCACCGATGCCGGCCCTGCGATTCGCACGACACTCGATCAACTCGCCAAGCGGGCCGCTCCGGGACAACCGGTCGACGGACGCGCCGTCGGCATCGTCCTCGGGCTGCCGCGTGATATCCCCGTAGTGGTGCTGCTGGCCGGCGACCGACTGCTGCTCCAACCCGTCGACATCAACGGCGCCGCCCACGGCGACTCCCGCGCACTGGGCTCGGCCGACATTGCTGCGGTGTCGATGCGCAGTGTGAAACCCGACGGCACCGCTCGCCAGATCAACGCCTACGACGACGTGATCACCATTGCCTTGGCCAACGGTTCCCGCACCCGGCTCCGCCTGCCGTATGGCACCCGTGGCGTCGGCACGACCACCGGCGGCCCCGACGTGATTCGGCGCTGGCTGACGGCCTGATCGGGCATTGATCGTCGCCGGTCGTCGACATACATTTTCGGCGATGTCCAAGAGTGCTGCTCCCGTGAAGATCACCGCGGCGAACGTCGAGGCCGCCATCGCGCTCGCGGAGCCGATTCCCGAGTCGGCGTCGGTGTCGTATCAGGTGACGACGCTCGAGTTCTCCGCCAAAGAACCGTCACGCTTCGCCAAGATGTTCAACAGCGGCGACGGCATCACGGTGACCGTCGACCCCTCACCGGTTGAGGGCGGCGCATTCTTGTGGTCCACGCAGGTCCGGTTCCCGAGAGGCACCGACATCGAGCGCGAGTTCGCCCGCGTCGGATTGGACTGGCCGGCGTGGTGGGCAATCCCCGACATGACCCACCTCGTCGAGAAAGCCCGCATCGTCGACGTCGTCGGCTTCGCCTGGCCCGAACTCGCATTGCCCTGGTTCGTGCGGCTCCACGCCGCCGCCACCGGCGTCGACGCGCTCGCCCCGGTCGTGGTGACACGCAACGTGAAATCGCCGATGCGCCCCGAGCACCAGGACATCGAGGATCTTGACGACCTCATCGACGAAGTCCAGGAATCGACACTGAGCGACGCGTTCAAACAACAGGCATACGGCGAGTGGCAAACCCGAGCAGTCGAACACCCCGACTGACGTCACAGCGGACGTTGGGCCCCAGCGACAAGGCGCGTGCGTTGCAATGGCGGTGGCGATTTTTGTAGCCCTTCCATGACCGATCGCACCACATCGTCGGGGAGGTGAGCCAGACGTAGCGTCACCCGATCCGAGGCACCGCGATGTCGGCGATTCGGGGCGGCCGACGACCCGCTGCTGGACAGCCGTCGAGGCGTAAGTTTCGCGTATGTCCGATGGCGATGCCTTGCTGGATGCCCTCTACCCGTGATTCGAGCGGTCATGGAAGGGGTGGCCTACAACAACGTGTGGCTCCTGGCTGCCGTCGAGAAGTTCGTCGGCGGGCGCCTCGACAACATCCGCATCATCGGTGGAGGCGCGCAGTCCGACGTGTGGTGCCAGATTCACGCCGACACCATGGACCGCACCATCGAACAGGTGGCCGACCCGCTCTACTGCGGGTTGCGCGGTGCGGCCCTGAGCGCAGGGATGGCGCTGGGTCGGGTGAGGGCGGACGAACTTCGCGAACTCGTGGCGGTGCAGCGCACCTTTCGCCCGGACCCGTCGAACCGGGCCACCTACGACCGGCTCTACGGCGAGTTCCCCGGCCTCTACTCCATGCAGAGGAAGTTCTTCCGCCGACTCAACCGGTGAGCGGCCGTGACACCCCGTTTCGCTACTCGAGCAGCGGTCGGAGTTCGCGGGCCAGACGGGCCAAACCGGAATCGTTCGGTTCGTCGGGTTCGTCGTCGTCGGGTGGTCGACATCCGACAGGGAGCATGGCGGTGCCATCTCGCCGATACGTGACGATGCGACCGCCGCGGGTGCGTTTGTCGATGAGGCCGAGTCGGGTCTTCTCCCGGTTGTGGCCGTTGCACCGTGGTCGACCGTTCTCGACGTCGGTGGATCCTCCGTCGCGGTCCCATTCGTCGATGTGGTCGACGTCGGCGTAGTGCGAGCTGACGGTGCAGCCGAGGTGACCGCAGTGGCACTCCATGAGCTTCACCGCGGTGCGGGCGCCGCCGGTGAACAGGCGTCGCTTGCGTCCCATGTTCAACACGACCCCGTCGTCGTCGACCACGATCCTGCGGACGTAGCCCTGCATCGTGGCCTGGAACACGGCCTCGGGCGGGATGGGTATTCCGGTGTCGGTCTCGCAGCGCATCTTGGTGAGGTCGGATGCGTCGATGTCGTCGGGGAACGGAATGAGGCGGTGTCGGGCCAGCAGAACTTCGTGGGTGTGCTGGTCGACGAGTATGTTGACGATCGGCTCCGGTGCCCGGCTTCCCGGGGGCGCGGACACGGCGAGTCGGAAGATCTCGTGAAGCGCGTCGAAGCGTCGTTGAGCATCGGTCCGGGGCAGCAGTGAGGCGGGTGCGTCGGCCCCGTGCAACTCCGTGCGGGCGGCGACGTCCTTTCGGAACTCGGCTTCGACGAATCGTTCGAAGATGCCCAGCATCTCGGCGGTCGTGAGCGCGGAGCCGCCGCTGGCGGTGAGGTCGATGGCGCCGTCGCGCTCGTGCAGCGCTGCGGTGCGGTTGACCTCGTTGGCTTCGTCGTCGAGTGCGGCGCCGTCTTCGTCGGCGAGCGATTCCCAGCGCCGTACAACGCGCCGGAACTCGTCGAAGGGCAGCTGTTCACCGTGTTCGAGCAGGATGTCCAGCACGTCGCCTATCTCGCTGCCGCAGCGCGGGTTGCGCGCCGCCCGGGCCAATTCTGCAACTTGCGCTGTGCCGACGAGGCCGGCGAGCAGTGCGTCGCCGACGACCTCGTACTGGTCGAGCAGACCGGCGACCTTCTTCGCGCCGGCGACCTGGACGCCCGACCAGTTCAGGTTCGCACGTAGCCATCCAGCAACGCCGTGGTGGCCGTCGTCGCGAGGCACACGCCGGGCCTGAGCGAGCGAGATCAACGCGGAGGTCTCAGCCTCGATGCGCCGACGCTCCAGCTCCAGGTTGCGCAAACGCTCGGTGACGCCGTCGTTGTCGAGCTGTTGAAGCTCTTCGACCAGCGCGGCGAACATGGGTAAGACGCTAGCAAACGTGCGTACGAAATACAAGTCAAAATCGAACAAATGTGTGTTCTCGCTGGGAACCTCGGAGCGGTGACCTACGATCGTTGACGGCACCGTTGCGAACCTTCAGGAGGACCTCATGTTGGAAGCACTCACCGATCTCCCCGATGGACTCATCGGTTTCGAAGCTGTTGGTGAGGTCACGTCGGCCGACTACGAGCAGACGCTCGACCCCGCGATCGACGCCATCGACGGTCCGGTGCGATTCGTCTATGTCCTCGGGGAGCGCTTCGACGGCTACACCGCCGGTGCCGCATGGCAGGACGCCAAGATGGGTGTCGAAGAGATGCGCAAACTGCACCGGGTCGCCGTGGTCACCGACACCGACTGGGTGCGCCACGCACTGGGCATGTTCGGGTGGATGATGCCTGGGAAGTTCGAGGTCTTCGGGCTCGACCACCGCAGCGACGCCATCGCCTGGGCCGCCGCCGACTGACGAGGAGACTCGAACCCGGTTCTCACGACGCGGTCACCACGAGCCAGGTCATGACCATGACGACGAACCCGAGGATGATCATCTCGGCTGGTAGTCCTGCCCTGACCTACTGTCGACCGGGTTTGCCGATCGAAGGGGAAGAGATGCGCGAGAGTCCAGTGGTTTCGGGGGCGGCACTTGTCGCGCTGGGAGTGGTCGTGT